>NZ_CP018906.1:0-1200000 GCF_000785105.2 Lentilactobacillus curieae
TTAATAACTGGAACACTGCCCTCGGCCGCGAAGCGTTTACCATGGGAACGAAGAGTAACCACACCATGACTGTTGGCTTCAACGATGGTTCATCCACCGATTGGGACGGCTACTTTTCAGGCAGTTCAGTTACCATCAACAAAAAGATGTTTGAAGACGAAACATATGCCATTAACAACTTGAACTCCACACCAGAAATTGATCAGCAAGTAGAGGCGATGTCAGCTCAAGCCGCTGATCTCCTTAACCAGACTAACACTCAAATCAACACGCTAAAGAGTAACTTTGAATCTAATTACAACAGCCTCGTTAGCAAATATAACAGTGCTAGCTCTTCAAATAGATCAAGCATAAAAAAACAGATGGATAACCTACAAAGCCAATATGATCACAATGTGGCATCCGTTAAGCAAAATTACCAAACCAAACTTTCGAAAATTAAGGGTGACTTAGCCACCCTCCTCAATAGTCAAAAGTCATCTATTGAGCAGTTATCACGACTTAATTACTGGATTGCGGTAATTACTCACGAATTTGGTCATGCAATGGGGCTTTATCATACTCCCTACCTTGACGACATCATGTACTCAAGCTCATCTGATGAGGTTGATACAAAATCTGTGCCCGTCAAATATCATTGGAGTAAGGCGAAGGACAACTCAGTTGTACCCGCTTCAGCCACTTCAACATTATCAAAACGAGATATCAGTCGAGCAAAGTTAACTTTAAAACTTGGTTACTGGTAGTTGACTTGTTATTTCAATATTAAATCCTTAAACAGAATTATGTACGGAGCTGAATGTGTAATTCAGCTCCGTTTTAGTTAGATTATCTAATTTATTAAGTAAATAATTCCAATAAATACAAAAAGCCGACAAACGCTGTAATTCTAACGTTTATCGGCTTTCTTATTCTGATAATTGCTTACTCTATCACCCGCACGGGGCTCGAACCCGTAACTCCGCCTTGAGAGGGCGACGTCTTAAACCAGTTTGACCAGCGGGCAATGATCTTGCTTTCAAACTTACTATAATAATTTATCGCATTAACGCCGTCTTGTCAACATTTTCAAGCAAAATTTTGATTTGACAAATTATCTGAAAATCTATATCATATTTAGTTGTAATATTTATTGGGTATTCGCCAAATTGGTAAGGCAGCGGACTCTGAATCCGTAATTTACTGGTTCGAGCCCAGTATACCCAATCTTAAATTCTAGTTGCCGGCATCAGTAGTTAAGCTACTGTGATGTCGGCTTTTATTATATATAATTGCTCCTCTTTAGGAATAGTCACAAATTTTGTGGACCGTTGCCGTTAACTTAAAGGTTAGCGGTCTTTTTATAGATACTCAGAAACTAAAATCATATTACGCTTTTGTAAAAAAAAAAGTAAACCAAAAATAAAAAATCACCAACATCGGTTAACCCCTTTTTATCTACCACTACAACCTTTCCCATCATATGGCCATCTTCAACTAACTCATGTGCCCGTCTTAAATTGGCAGCCGTAATTGGAGCTAATACTTTAGTGGTTGTTGGTTGCAACTTACCAGTTTCCAACAATTGTGAGACCTTCTCTAAAATATTATGCTGAGTGACTTCGTCAGGGGTCTCAAAGTAAGATTTTGAGTACATCCACTCCCAGGCAAATGTGACCCGCTTTTGGGTTAATTTCTTTAAATCAATCGGTCGACGATTTTCGGTAATTGACGCAATCTTGCCATTGGGTTTAATTATTTCCGCCATTTCATTCCAGTGCTGATCAATATTATTGAGTTCTAAAATATAATCGACGTACTGATGACCCAGATTCCTGACCTGCTTAACAATGTCCTGGTGATGATTTACTACCTCATCTGCACCATGTTCTTTTGTCCATTTGATTGATTCTAACCTTGAAGCTGTTGAAATAACCCTTAATCCGGCCATTTTTGCTAACTGGGTAGCAATAGATCCAACTCCCCCAGCGCCGTTAATGATTAAGATAGTTTTATTCCTGTTACTGTCTGGTGTGCTTGGGTTAATTTCCAGCTTCTCAAAAAGCGCTTCCCACGCAGTCAATGATGTTAGTGGCATTGCTGCTGCCTCTTCATCAGGCAATCCTTTCGGAGCGTGACCAACAATTCTTTCATCTACTAATTGGTATTCACTATCACTGCCTGGTCGTTTAAATGAACCAGCATAGAAGACCTGGTCACCCGGTTTAAATAAAGTTACTTGATCACCAATACTAATCACCTTACCAACGGCATCCCAGCCAATAACTCTCGGTGTTTTTCTAGTTCCGCGCCCTGCTTTACGTACACCAACGTCTACAGGATTTACAGAGACTCCTTCAACTTCAACTAATAAATCATGGGCACTGGCTGTTGGGTTTGGTTCCTCAAATTCAAATAGACTATTTTCATTTGTGATTGGTAAATGTTGGTTAAATCCGATTGCTTTCATAAGCGATTTTCCTCCCTCTTGATATCTTTAATGTAAAACGGAATAAATATTTGAACAATCGTGAAATTTCAATCACTAGTTACATTTTTTTCACTAGCAAGCAGTTTATTTTTGAATATAATAGGGTACAGAATGTAGGGAGGTAATGTTGGTTTGGAAAGAAATAGACACATATATAATTGTCAGGAAGGTTGCCCAATAGAAAGTACTCTACAAATTATTTCCGGAAAATGGAAAAGTGTTATTCTATATCATTTGATCAAACAAGATGCGACTCATTTTGGCGAGCTATCAAGACAGATGAAAGATTGTTCTCGGCGAATGTTAGCCCTGCAACTAAAAGAACTCGAAGATGACGGAGTAATTGTGAAGCATCAATACCCAGTCATCCCTCCAAAAACAGATTATGAATTGACAGATTTTGGCCAAACATTAACCCCCGTTATCTTAGCCATGGAAAAATGGGGCAATTATTACAATAAAGTTAGTGCAGAAAAAAATGATTTAACTATTAATGCTTAAAAAAATTACAACTAATCCAGCATTAAAAAAATTGAAATCAAAAAACAGTCGTGGATTTTAGAACCACGACTGTTTTTCGTTATTCACTTTGAGTCATTTACAAATTATGCTTAAAAGTTTGGAAAACTTGTTAATAAGAAGAACACCATAAATAGCATAGGTCATGAACATTAATTAGACACCTTTAATTACCACATGAACAATTGTATATAATCCAATAAGGCCAGGAATTATTATAGCAGGCCAAATATAGGCAGATACATCTATAGGTAAAGACAAATTAAAAACTAGCAACATTGCAATGATCATTGCAATTATGATTACTACAGCATTGGACTTTTTGATCCAGAGAGTTGCTACACAAACAATTACTATAAAAAAAGTAACATTTTGTAACAACCACTGAGGGTGTCCATACCATGTATCGGGTCCAGTGTAATATCCCATATTTGAGAACCAAATATCAGCTGAGATAAAAAAGCACGATCCCAATAAACCTAATGAAATAACTATTAGCGATAATATATTAAAACCATTGATTGTTTTCAAATTATCCCTCCTAATATGTCAGACTAAAAACTTCTCTAGGCTTATATTTTGGTTTGAAATAATACACGATGTCGTGAGGATAAGTAACAAGTAAATTCAGCAAACTACCCCATGCTTCTGTCATGTTCCCGTAATTGACTATCGAACTTAATAACCTTCTGTCTACTTACCATCTTTCTTTACAACCGCTCGATACAGTTTCACCCCAAAGTATATTATTGCGACTAAGACAATGATGCTGATGATAGCGTTGATCACAATAAAGACCAAATCTCCCCAATAAATTGGAGCTCCAATGATAAACATAACTAGCCACCCGCTCTTTTATAATTACACCATTATTATATCCCTATTACCAAAAATATATCAATCCATCTTTTTGTTCAAACTCCCTATTTTCAGCAACGTTTTTCTTGGTATAATCAATTACCAGAAGCACAGTTAAAATATGTGTTACTGGCCAAACGCCCAAATATATAAATCGAGGTTTTTCCCCATGTTTAAGAACATAATCTTTGACTTAGATGACACCATACTCGACTTCACTCGTGGTGAAATCGAAGGAGTTACTAAAATTTTAAAAAAGAACGGAATTAATGATATCGACCATGGCCTTGCAACTTACATGCAGGTCAACGATCATGTATGGGAAATGATTGAAAAGGGAGCCCCCAGACAAGAATTGCTCAATACCCGTTTTTCAAAGGCTTTATCATTGCTAGGAAAAGAAGTTGATGGCGCTGCCACTGAGCGTACATATCGCCAGATGCTAGATCATAACTTTTACACGATTTCTGGCTCTGAACAACTATTAACGGCCCTTAAAAATAAAGGTGCCCGGTTACTTGTCGGTAGTAACGGTGTTAAGGAAACCCAATTGAGTCGTTTACAAGGTTCGGGCCTGACTAAATACTTTGACGATTTGTTCATTTCAGAAGATGTGGGTTACTCAAAACCCGATAAACACTTCTTTGACGCAATTCTTCAATCCGACCCATCAATTACCCCGGAAAATACCGTAATGGTTGGAGACAGGCTCCAATCAGATATTTTGGGTGCTTCCCGAGCCAACATCAGAAGTGTTTGGTATAATCCGGACGCTAAGGAAAATGAAATGGGCTATAGCCCGACATATACAGTTGCTAATTATAGTGAAATGGCAAAGGTAATTATGGCAGGTGCATAAACTTAAAAGCTCTGGTCGAATATCGACTAGAGTTTTTTTCGGTTAGTTAAGCTACTTTCTCGACACCGATAATAAATTAACTGATAATAAAAATTGAATACTGTTTTTTGACGCGAGTTAGAACTACAATGAAATGAGTGCAATTCGATTGGAACTAAGGGGGGAGCACAATGCTAAAAATAGTAAAAATTGGATTGGGGATCTTAACACTAATTAGTTTAACGGCGTGCTCTGATCAAGACCGCTCAACAATGCGTCCTGCTGAAAATAACTCGAACCACATCACTAAGTCAGCGGAAAAAAATCGGACTGGTCATTCACTGCCAACAAAACACAATTACCTGAAGATAGTGGTTGGGAGTCCGCAAAATGACTATTCCGGGACTGAGGTAAGTGAGGTTCGGGAAAAGTTTGGAGAACCAAACGAAATTTCTAAAATCGACATTGCTGGAACAAAGCGAAATGTTACTCAGTATAGTTGGAGTACTTTATCCCCCAACACCCACGCTTCTGCCATTACAGTCCAATTTTTGAGGAACCGGACAGTGGGTAAAGCTTTCGTAGCATCTGTTTCAGATAGTGCCACCACAGTTTCTGCCAATAAAGTGGCTAGAATCAAATCTGGAGCTAAGTATCAATCGGTATTAAAACAATTAGGAACACCAAATGGTGAGTCAGTGTTAGGAATAGGTACCCCTAGTCACGAACTCACATACTTAACTGACGAGAAAGGTCACGCAGTTAATTTGACGTTTATTGATAATAAGTTGGTTAACAAAAATACAACCAAAATAAAATAGGAACTGGATTAATAATCCAGTTCCTATTTTTTATAGCCGCTTATTCAATTCATCGCCAATTTCTTCAAAACCTGGTTTGCCAAGCAAGCCAAACATGTTGGTTTTATATGCTTCAACTCCAGGTTGGTTAAATGGATTAATTCCATTTAGGTAACCTGAAATGGCAATTGCAATCTCAAAGAAGTAAATCATGTAGCCGAGTGAATACTCTTTTTGGTCTGGCATGTGAACAGTCATTACTGGCACACCACCGTCGGTATGGGCAAGAACAACCCCTTCATAAGCCTTTGTATTGACCCAGTCCATAGACTTCCCTTCAAGGTAACCCAAGCCATCAAGATCTTTGTCAGCAGATGGAACGATTACGTCCTCGTTTGGTGTATCTAATTTGATGACAGTTTCAAATAAGTTTCTAAGTCCCTCTTGAATGTATTGGCCTAATGAATGGAGGTCAGTAGTAAAGTTAGCTGATGATGGATAAATTCCCTTTTGGTCCTTGCCTTCTGATTCACCTGCTAATTGTTTCCACCATTCAGAGAACATTCTTAGATTTGGTTCATAGTTTTCCAAAATTTCAGTGGTGTAACCCTTGCGGTACAAAATATTTCTTAATGCTGCATACTTATAAGCATCATTTTTAGTAACGTCAGTTTCGGTCAAATCATTTTGGGCATCGCGAGCACCATGCATAAGGTCGTCGATGTTACCACCAGATACGGCGATTGGTAATAATCCAACGGGGCTCAATACTGAATAACGGCCACCAACTCCATCAAGGATAACGAATGATTCCCAGCCGTTTACATCTGCTTCACGTTTTAGCGCCCCACGTTTGGCATCAGTAGTGACGTAAATTCTGCCATTGGCCTCTTTTTCACCGTATTTTTGAACCAGCTTTTCTTTAAATACCCGAAAGGCAATCGCCGGTTCAGTAGTTGTTCCTGATTTAGAAATAACGTTAATTGAAAAGTCGTCGTTACCAACTAAATCTAATAATTCGCTAAGGTAAGATGAGCTTAATGAATTACCTGCAAAAATCACTTGGGTTTCGTCAGAATTTCTAGTAAAGAAGTTACTATGAAGTACTTCGATTGCCATTTGGCCGCCTAGGTATGAACCACCAATCCCAATAGTGATTAAGTATTTTGAATCTTTGCGAATTTTATCCGCTGCTGCCTGGATTCTTGCAAATTCATCTTGGTCATAATTGGTTGGTAAATCGAGCCAGTCTCGGTATTCATTTCCAGCTCCGGTTCCATTTCTTAATTCATCATCTGCTGCGTTAACTAATGCTTGCATTTCGGATAGTTCGTTTTCATGAACAAACTTGTCCAACTTCGAACTATCTAACTTAATGTATGACATCACAATTCCCCATCCTTAGTTTGTATTTCATCCGGCTGCTTTGTTCCGGACTCTTTATCATCACCCTGCTGTTCATCAGGCAGAATGATTGTAAACGTTGTTCCTTCATTAAGTTTGGAACTTACCGATATTTTACCACCATGTTGTTTAACCAATTGGTGAACAATCGCTAATCCCAAGCCTGACTCGCCGTACTTACCGCTTCTCCGAGATGCATCAGCTTTATAGTACCGCTCAAAAATGTTTTTCTGCTGGTCTTCGGTCATTCCAATCCCCGTATCCGCGATTCGAACAATGGTTTCGTTATATCCCCGCTCACCAGTTATTGTGACCTTACCGTTTTCCGTAAATTGCAAGGCGTTCGTGGTAATGTTGATCACAATTTGTGAAAAGCGATCATAGTCAGCATAAATCGGTAAATCTTTTGGTGAGTGCAAAATCAACTCATCTTTAGCATCCTTCGCCTTATTAGCTAACTGCTCAATTACGTTGCTAAGCACGTCATAGGCGTTAAAGTGGCGGCGGTCAAGCTGAATTGAATTCGTCCTGATTTTTTCATAATCCAAGTTTTCATTAACCAAACGAATCAATCTTTGAGTTTCATTAGTCATCAAATCCAAACTTTGATCACGTGATTCGGCAGGAATTACGTCATACTTAATTCCTTC
The DNA here is from genome assembly GCF_000785105.2 of Lentilactobacillus curieae. Classification (NCBI taxonomy): domain Bacteria; kingdom Bacillati; phylum Bacillota; class Bacilli; order Lactobacillales; family Lactobacillaceae; genus Lentilactobacillus; species Lentilactobacillus curieae. Next base: position 7,540 of record NZ_CP018906.1, read on the forward strand.
CAAAATCCCAGAAATCGTAGTCAACGGTGTCCTCATCTCGTGAGCCGCGTCGGCTAGGAACTCTTGTCGCCGCTCTTCTTGCCGTTCAATTTCCTGATCAGCTTTTTGCAGCGAATCCGTCATGTGGTTAAAGTCACCAATTAATTGATCAATTTCATCTCGCCCCTTGCTTGGGAGGCGAATATCGTAATTTCCATTGGCAACTTGATTGGCTGCACTACGAAGTTTAGCAACTCTTCGGTTTAGCCTACTTGCAATGAAAAAGCTGACAATCATTGACATAATTAGCGCGATTCCCAAACCAGTCAACAAGTTCCGGTTGATTTTATCAACGTTGGAATTAACGTCAGAAATGAACGAACCAGCGACCACTGCCGCAACAAGTTTCTTCTTGTAGTAGTACGGCTTAAGGACTTCAATCATTGCTGGTCTCGTCTGACCATTTTCCAACTTAGCAGAACGGCTGCTGACCTTGCGAACGATTTGATCACGTTTCAGATGTTCCCAATCTTTCTTAGTAATCTTAGTTGAAAGACCATTATTTGGAAAAATCACCTGATTTTTAAGGTTAAACAGCGTAAAGTGGACCGACTGATTTTCCAGTAACGACTCACTTGTTTTCAGTGTTTGCGTGTTAAAAGAAACGTTAGATTCCGATTTATCATTCACAATCAAAGACTGTTGAATCAGGCTATCTGAGCATTTTTCAAGGCGTTGCCAGGTGCTGTCGTACACAAACGACTTTGTCATTCGTGCAAACGAGAACCCTAACAGTAAGATTGTGAATGCAATGACCATAAAGAATCCCAACATTTGTTGGTAGATCATTTTCATTCTTGATTATCAACTTCGCTATCATCAAATTTATAACCGACGCCCCAGACGGTTTGAATAACTTGTGGTCCCACTTTTTCAATCTTCTGTCTTAACTTCTTAACATGAGCATCAACCGTTCGCTCATCCCCATAATATTCATAATCCCACACGAGCTCCAGCAGCTGTTCCCGTGAGAACACTTGCCGTGGCTTTTGAGCCAAAGTTTTTAACAATTCAAACTCTTTGGGTGTCAGATCAGGAACCAGCTTATCATCCAAGTATGCTTCCCGAGTGCTGGCATTCAGTTTGAAATGCTTAGTGATTACCTGTTCTTCAGATTTTTCGTCAGCGACATTATCTGCTCCCGTAGAAGAACTTGGCTCATTTTGAGCTCGACGTTGTAATGCTTTGATTCGGGCCACCAAAGTAATTGGTGAGAATGGCTTGGTTACGTAATCATCAGCCCCCATCTCGAAACCTAGCACTTGATCACTGTCGGAATCTCTAGCTGTCAACATAATAATAGGAACTGACTTAGACTTCGCTCTAATTTCCCGAGCAACTTCCATTCCGTCCTTTTTGGGTAAATTCAAGTCTAGCGTGATAATGTCCCAGCTGCCTGGGTCGCGATTAAACATCTCAACCGCTTCTTCACCATCATAGGCAAAGGAAACGTCCCAGCCTTCCTTTTGGAAGAACATGGACATCATCTCTGATACGGACTTATTGTCCTCTATCATCAATAACTTCATCTAACTGCCTCCTAATAACTAATTGCATCTACTGAACGTTTGTAGAGATACTTCTTTAAGTGGCCCGCAGAAATTGATTCTAAACGTCCTGTCCACGGATCATTATAATAATATGTTCGTTTATTGAACCCAACTAAAAGAATAAAACTATTCTTTAGGTTATTCATCCCTTCGACCCGAAGTAAAACCGGTTTTCTCCTCATCAGCTGTTTTTCCAACTGACGAAAGTTAACCCTTCGTAAATCTTTAATCGAGTGGGTTTCAGAAATAATGAGATTTTTTAAATCTATCAAGTCACTGGAAGTTTCATTCCACTGTTCAATCTCAGTAGTGATTGCTTCAAGATCAGCGGCCCCAGTTGCACTCTTTATCAGCATCTCCATGGCCGTAACTTGGTTATCAACGTCACTTTGAGTCGCTTGTTTGAGCGGCTCAATTGCCAGGCGACGATAGTTTTCTTTAACGTTACGTTTTAAGATCCAACCGGAAATGTTAGCAACGTTAAACTTGTACCATGCTTGCTTATTAAAAAAGCTAATTTCATCGACCAAAAAATCTTGTCCCACCACATTATCAGGAAAATAAACCTTGCGGCTTCCCCTATTAGCAGCATCATCGAGATCCTCTATGTACCAGTATTCACCAGCAACCGCTTTAAGGCGAACATAGAATGGATTTGGTCGTTCGTTTGCAATTGAGATTTTTCTCATCGTTTTCACCCCATGTATATCCATTTTACCAAGAAAATGCTTAACTTGCTTGAAAAGTCTAAAGATTGTTATTATTGAATAGGATTTATATCAAAAAACGTAAGGTGGAATATTCAATGTATAAAGCAATCGCATTCTTTGATCTTGATCACACCCTATTAAACGAACAAACTAAGGTTGACGATGAAGTCGCTGAAGCAATGAAGCAACTCAAGCGTAACAACGTATTACCAGCAATTTCTAGTGGCCGAAACATTTTCGAAATTACTGAAATTATGAATCGGACTGAAATTGACACAGTTGTCGGAGCTAATGGAAGCTATGTTCAATTTGAAGGCAAACCCGTGTACAAATCATTAGTTCCCAACAAATTAATCAGCGAATTTATGGAATATGCCAAACAATTTGATGACTCTGTGACGGTTTATAACGATAAAGATTACCGAATCGATTTTGTGAACGACACTGTTCGCGATAATTACGCTTCAATCAACACACCGGTACCGCCAGTTGGTGCACAGGAATTTATTCAAGATAATGAAGTGGTGATGATGGTGGTAAACACCGTTGGCCATGACCAAGATTATGTCGATAAATTTGCTGGTAAATTAACTTTCTTTAGAAATACGCCTTATAGTATGGACGTTGTCATGGACAGGGGTTCTAAAAAACGTGGAATCCAAGAATTGCAAAAGAATGCTGGGCTTGAAGATGTTCCAACATATGCATTCGGTGATGGTAACAACGATGTCCCAATGCTGGAATACGTTGATCACCCCGTCGTTATGGGCAATGGTTTGCCTCACGTTAAAGAATTAGCTGAATACGTAACCACTAACAATACCGATCACGGAATCGTGAACGGTCTGAAGCACTTTAATTTGCTGTAATTACTTTCATAAGCTGCGTTAATATGGTAGAGTATTAATGCAGTATTTTGGGGTCGTTAAGGATTCGACGGGTATAGGTCGAGCCTGGATTGCGCTTCGTGCGGCGTCACGTTAATCCGTCCAGTTTAAATTATAACTGCAAAAAATAATAACAATTCTTACGCTTTAGCTGCCTAATAAGCGCTTAACGTAGATCCTCCTAACTTTGTCCACGGGTTAGATCTGGGTCCTAAATTTAGTGGACTTACGCTATTCGCTCCCACCTGAAGTAGATAGAAGAGACTAATCAGGTTAGCTATTGATGGGTGCCTTGATATGCGGCGTTTTCAATGGTGAATTTTAAATAGTAGATCTATGAGCGTAGATATCTGGGTGCCGATATGCTCGGACGCGGGTTCGACTCCCGCCGACTCCATTAGAAACATACAATTTATGCCTGATTCCTGTGCAAGGTTTCAGGCTATTTTTTTGAAATCATGTTATCTCCTAACATAGTCCAACAACTGATGACTAAAAAAGCTGAATACATATTTGGGGAGATTTACATGAAACATTATTCACGGAACCAATCCACAATTTTTAAACGAACAATTTTGCTGTTCACACTGTTGTTTACCAGTGGTATTTTGCTTTCTGCTTGCAGTGATAGTGAGCCTGACGCGTCAAACACAGAACACACACAATCTTCGTCAACTCAAAAACATGCAAATCACAAAAAAGTAAATAAAAAGAGAGAGTACAAGAAAGCTAATCACAAAAAAAGCCAACCAATTCATCATAGTAATGCTGGCACAATTATCAATTCCCTGGTAAAGCTTACGAATGCGGAATCAGCTGGAAATACTGGCAATTACTACTATGAAAATGGTGCAGCTAAATTAACTAACTTTTCCGAATTATCTGCTGGTACTTATAAATATTCCAGTGACAGTCAAGGCCGATCCAGCACAGCCAGAGCAGTACTTACATATGGTGAATATCGGTCCTCAATGGGGAGTCGCCAAGGAGATCCTTTAGCCCCACCTTCATGGCCGGACGATAATCCTAAAGTAGCAATTAGCTATTCATCAACTGGTCGAACATATCACGGATACCTCTACAATCGCAGTCACTCAATTGGCGATAGTTTGCTAGGAACCAAATCATATACCTCGCTTTATAATTTCACCACAGGGACCAGGCCACAAAATGTTGGGGCTGATCAAAATGGTGGAATGCGGTACGCTGAAGAAACAGTCGAAAATTATTGGCAATCGCATTCTGATGGCAGCACAACCGTCGACTATCAAGTAACCCCGGTTTACTATAAAAACGAAAATATCCCTCGTGGAACAATAGTAGACATTGAATCATCTGATAATCAGATAAACAAAGAAATTGTAGTTATTAATTCAGCTGAAGGAATTAAAATTAACTACAATGATGGTTCGAACAATGCAAAACCAATTCCAAGCACCCCAACTCACCGATCATACCAAGCATCAAATAACAATCAGTCACAAACAAATACCACATCAAACAATTCTTCAGAATCTAGTAGTGTTCCTAGCTCTAATTCAACTAACTACGATAGAGTTGGAAACTGGTCAGTAGCCCATCAAGGAATGGTCTTTGTTTCAGATAGCGATAAGTATTATAAACGGGTAACAAATCCAGAAAATTACCAGTATGAATCGCAAGGCCAAGCTGAAGCTAGCGGGGCTAGTGTTGCTGCTCGCGGCAATCAGTACGCAAGGCCAAATTAAAGGTTCCTCAAATAATTCATAAATCCATAGGATTATCTATGGTAAAATTCGACTATAAGTTTCTAAACCAGTACATACTTATACGAAAAGGACAAAATTTTATGGATAAAAAAGATTACATCAAGCAACTAAACCTTGCCCCTCATCCCGAGGGTGGTTGGTACCGCCAGGTTTACAAAAGCGAAGAAACGTTCACAGAAAATAATAAAGAATTGCATTACTACACATCCATTTACTTTTTGTTAGACGATAAGAATATATCTCACTTTCATCAACTAACTCGCGATGAAATCTGGTACTTTCATGCAGGAGAACCCCTCACGATTCACTGCATATCGCCCGAAGGTAACTATTACCGGGTTAGACTAGGAAATAATCCAGCCAATGACGAACAATTTCAATTTTCAGTGCCAGCTGGAACAATTTTCGGTTCAGAATCTAACAACCCTGACTCATTCAGTCTTGTAAGCTGTATGGTTGCACCAGGTTTCACCTTTGACGATTTTGAGCTTAAGCATAAACAAGATCTCTTGAAAAATTATCCTCAGTACCAAGAAGTTATTGAAAAAATGGCACTTGAATAGACACGAAAGGACTAGCTAAATCGGCTAGTCCTTTATTTTCATACATTGTTGCTAATGATTTTCAGCCCTTGTCAGATTATTCCTTCACCCTAATCACAATCTTTCCCATTGACTTTCCCTCATCCAACAACTCGTGAGCGGAATGGATTTCATCAAAGTTAAAAGTCTTGCCAATCTTAAAACTAATTTGATCGGTTTTGATTAAGCTAAACATTTTTTCTAGCCAATCCCTTCTAATGTAACTAGATTGAAACGACGTCAAATAACTACCAGTAGGAATGGTGAAGATATTAAACTTATCACCCCACTCGTCGTCTAACTCACCCGTTTCCACAACAATATGACCGATTTTTATGTGCTTTAAAGTATCTGCCATGGTCGTTACACCCACAAAATCGATAATGGCATCATATTTTTCAGCTGTTTGTAAAACACCAGCTTGATCAATAACGACCTCATCGACACCAACCGATTTCAGTAATTCGGAATGCTCTGGATTCCTAGTACTTGCAGAAACCTTAGCTCCCATTGCGTGTAATAGCATCGCAGCATCTAGGCCAACCGTTGTTGTTCCGCCACGCAGCAAAACGTGATCACCTGAATGAATTTTGGCAACCATCATCGATCCATATGCAGTATACCCACTTTGAGGAATCGTTGCTAATTCATCCCAAGATAAATCGATTCCTTCAGGGATATGGTACAAACTTTGATTTGGAATTAACGCATACTCCTGATAGCTACCGTCAAATTCTCGACCAAGGCCTCCTTGGAACGTAAAGACCGCATCTCCTGGCTTGAACTTAGCACTTTTTGTTTCTAACACCGTTCCAACCAACTCAATCCCAATTACTCGTGGCAATTTAACAGATGGTGAACCACCCTTTCTTGTGACTGACTCCGCATGGTTAAGGCCAAACGCTTTAACCTCCACAACGGTTTCTGATTCAGTAGCCGTTGGAATTGTTCGTTCTTCGTATTTTAGGTTGGACACATCCCCTGGTTCGCGTAATACAATTGCCTTCATCCCAACACCCCCCATTGCTTAATATCAACTTAAGGTTACCATCTTTTTGAAATGTGGGTTAAATAAAGCGTTTCGTTGGCATCAAATTGCTACCCAAGCCGAATCAGTTGCACATTTACCGCATAGACTGTTTAATAGAGGCAAATCTAATTGAAACGAGTGATTGCCATGACTGAAAACACTTCAGCAGATTTATCATTTACTAATATTGAAGACGTTCGCCCCTTGATCGTAGATTTATTCAAATCGCTCTGGGGATCCGAAGAAATGATTCTTTCAACGGGGACATACAACATTAACGATCTTGATGGTTTGGTGGCTCACCAAGGCGAAGATATCGTCGGCATTGTGACATATGATTTGAAGCCTGAATTACTAGAGATTATTTCACTAAACAGCTTCTCTAAACAGGAAGGAATCGGAACTTCCTTATTAAATCAACTTAAGGAAATAGCAAGATCAAAGGGCCTGGACACAATTCAAGTTATCACTACTAACGATAATTTAGATGCTCAAAAATTTTATGAGTACCTTGGTTTCACAAAAATTAAGACCATCAAAGGTGCTGTTGATGAGGCCAGAAAAAAGAAGCCTGAAATTCCGATCCTGGCTGACAACGCCATGGAAATCCACGACGAAATATTGTATGAACTAAAGTTGAATTAACGATAGAAGACGCCAGGCATCGATTCGGATGCTTGGCGTTTTTATTAAGATAGCTTTCAATTAGTTGTTTTCTTAGCATTTTTGCAATGACTTCGCTAAAATATTAATCATAAACTTTTTTACTGGAGGACTGACAATGCACAAACTATTTTCACTCTTTTTGACAGTCACAATGGGAATCGTGCTTGCTGCGTGTGGTGCTAACAACGCCACCCCATCTAAGAATGACAAACCCGCCGTTAACCAAACAACTGGAGTTGATAGCAGCGATTACGTTACCTTAAAAAACTATCAAAATATTAAGGTGGGAGCTTATCAAACTGGTAATGGTGGTTCAACGGCAACCCAAGTTACAAATTGGATGGGCAATCCCGCATCAAAATCAAAGGTCACAGTTCCCGGAACCAAAAAAACTGCTATTAGGTACACTTGGGGAAATACAGCGGTATCATTCAATGCAGCATCAGTAAGTGTTCAATTTTTAAATGGTAAAGTCATCGGTAAAGGTTATGCCGCCCAAAAAGACAATGCCAAGCTCGTTAATTCAGCAAGGTTAAACTCAATTCAAAACGGTACAAATTATCATCAGGTGGTTTCTAGATTGGGAACTCCAAACGCTGAATCCCTGATTGGTACAGGCAAAGTTAGTGCCAAACAGCTAACATACGTAATCAATAAAGACGGTGGTGCTGTTAACCTTACGTTCAACGGTGATAAATTGAAGTCAAAAACCAATACAACAATCAATTAGTAAGTTCGATAATTCTTTAGTGCTAAAGTTGGTGCATCAAGAATTCCTTGGCCAATCATTTCATTATATATTGCCTGACCAAAAAACAGCGTCGATTGGGCATTAAAGTGGAAATTATCTAACAAATTTTCTTCGTGCAAATCAATTACATGAAGATTAGAATCTTCCTTTGCTAATTTGAGTAAGCCAGCTTCTACTTTGGGGTCATACTGGGTCGAATGATGGCTTATGGTTCCAGTAAATATTGGTAAATCAGGTTGATTTGCAAACTTCCGACAGGCCTTAAAAACCGCCTTCAAGTTATCATAGTAGTTATCTGCAGCTTCCTGTGAAAAATCAGCACGATCGCCCTCTCCTTGATGCCAGAGCATTGCGTTGACAGTCAATTGATTATCGGTTGCATTCATGCATGATTCAATGATTTGTTTAAATTGTAGCAATAGCGAATGGTCTGGGGACTTCAACTTATCTATTTCAGTTGTCCAGTGATCATGCCCAATTTTCTCATCAGGTCTTGGGTTACTACCTCCTTCACCAGTTGGGGCAATTGATGTTCCGCCTTCTGAGCACTTCATTACGTACAATTCGCGTTTAGCAACTTGTGTAAGATAGTAGTATGTAACCAGGTCAAATCCAAATCGGTCCGCCGACAAATCAGATTGCTCAATCTTGTCTTGAAAAACGCCCTCTTCATGATTTGGAGTGTAATTACTACAATAATGACAACCAGAAATTGGGAGCTTTATCGGGTTAGGCATATCTTTAACTGGGACCCTCCCGTCAATATTAGATTGACCGGCCGAAATAATTGTTAATGGTTCACTATTAATTTTCACGTATCAAAATCTCCAATCTATAATCCTCCAAAAATATGAGGATTTTTTATTCAAACTCATTGTAAGCGTTTAAAAGAACACATTCATTGCGCAAATCCACTATTTTGTTGCAAAACAATCGAAATAATAAAAAAACCGACCGTTACCGGTCGGTTTTTGCTTACTTAATTACAATTTTTGTGCCGTAAGGAATCGTTTTGTACATCCACTTAGCATCAGCAACTGACAGTCTAATACAACCATGTGAGTGCGGCTTCTTGCCTAAATACTTAGCCTCAGATGGCAAGTAAGTTCCTAACTTATTGATTGGGACTGAATGGAATAAATAGATTCCATGTCCCTTCCATGACACCCAATAACGAGCGCCTTCATTAGAAAATGGATTATAAAAAGATAGTCCCCGTTCCTGTTGGATGTGGTATGTGCCCTTAGGTGTCGGTGAAGACTTTGTTCCTGTCGAGCAGTACATAGTGTATTGAACCTTTGAGTTACCATGAATATAGACTTTTTGGTTTTTAGTGCTGACATATACCCATGGGTTGGCCATTTTTGGCCAAGTTGGATATGCCTTAGTCTGTGACGGTTTCATCCAGTTAATTGCAGCCTCAGTATGTTGTGCGGCTAGTCCAGCAACTCCCAAAACTGAAAATGCACTTAGTGATACAAGTGCGATCTTTAATAAATTACGTTTCAAAATATCCCCTCCAGTTTTTAATTGTACAACGTTATGAAAATAAATGAAATTTGTGAAAATTTTGACACAAACTATGCCGGATTCCGTCATTTGTGAAAACGTTTACAAGTTTGCCTTGTTACTGTTCGTATATAATTGTACACTTGTAATGAGCTTGTTTTCACAAGTTTAATTTACATTTTAGGGGGAGTCACCAATGAAGAAAAAGAGACATTTCAAGTTAAGAATGCCCGGCGCTTTTGTCATTTTATTTATCCTAACCATCGTTGCAGTTGCTGCAACCTGGATTATTCCTGCCGGGAGTTATTCAAAGCTTGAATACACACACTCACACTTACAAATTACTCAGCCTTCGGGTAAAGTTGAGCAGGTGCCTGCCACACAAAAAGAACTGGATAAACTTGGTGTCAAAATTGACATTGAACAGTTCAAATCTGGCGGGATCAACCAAGCCGTTTCAATTCCAAATACATATGAGCGATTGAAACAGCACCCTGCTGGTCCAGGAGCAATCACCAATGACATGGTTCGAGGAACGATTGAAGCCGTTGATATTATGGTATTCATTCTAGTTCTTGGTGGTTTGATTGGAGTGGTTAAAGCGAGTGGTGCCTTCGAATCTGGATTAATGGCACTGACCAAGAAGACAAAGGGACATGAATTTATGTTGATTTTTTTGGTCGCAGTATTAATGGTACTGGGAGGAACGCTTTGCGGAATTGAAGAGGAAGCCGTTGCCTTCTACCCAATTTTAGTGCCGATTTTCATAGCGATGGGATACGATTCGATAGTCTCCGTGGGAGCAATTTTCTTGGCAAGTTCAATCGGAACGTGTTTTTCAACCATCAATCCATTTTCGGTCGTTATCGCATCAAACTCTGCCGGAATTGACTTCACACAAGGACTTGACTGGCGGATTTTCGGGTGTGTAGTTGCCGCAATTTTCGTAATTTGTTACCTATATTGGTACAGTAAAAAAATTAAAGCTGACCCAACCGCATCTTATTCATACGATGATCACGAAGAATTCAATAAAATGTGGTCAGTTACATCCGGTGCAAGTAACGACAATCCTGACTTTACACTCAGAAAAAAATTGATTTTGATTTTGTTTGTTGTCACTTTTCCAATTATGGTCTGGGGCGTAATGACCCAAGGTTGGTGGTTCCCAACTATGGCCTCATCATTCTTGACCTTCGCAATTATCATCATGCTGATTACCGCAACTGGTCCCAATGGAATTGGTGAAAAAGGCGTGGTAGATGCGTTTGTCAACGGTGCTTCTAGTCTGGTTGGGGTTTCCCTAATTATCGGACTAGCTCGCGGAATCAATATCGTGTTAAACGAAGGTATGATTTCAGATACAATTTTGAACTACTCATCTAATTTAGTATCGCAAATGAGCGGTCCAGTCTTCATCTTAGTAATGCTAATTATTTTCTTCTTCCTTGGTTTTATCGTGCCTTCATCATCAGGTTTGGCTGTACTATCAATGCCAATTATGGCGCCACTCGCTGACACGGTTCACATTCCCCGGTTCGCTGTAGTTACCGCCTACCAATTCGGCCAGTACGCAATGCTATTCCTTGCCCCTACTGGTTTGGTTATGGCCACTTTACAAATGCTAAACATGCGTTACTCACACTGGGTTCGTTTCGTGTGGCCAGTGGTTGCATTTGTTTTGATATTCGGTGGTGGATTACTGGTAGCAGAAGTAATGATTTATTAGTCATTATAATCACCTAGATAAGCTATAATTAAGACAACATCGAGGTGATTTCATTGGATAAAAAAATTCTTAATGGTTTATCGTACCTTTCCATCTTTTTTGCGCCAATTTTATTTCCAATTATCGTCCTGATTGTAAGTTCTGATAAAGATGTAAACAGACACGCAATTCGGGCGACAATTCTACACTTGATTCCTGTGATTTTAACAATCGTTGGACTGATTATCGTCGGTGCCACGGGACTCTTTACCAATAATCATAAGTCAACCGGTTTCGTTGCTATCGCGCTACTCGGGGCCATTTTATTGATAGATTTAGGAGTCTTTATTTATAACCTAGTATTGGGAATTAAACAGTTTGTTAACTAAAAAATAGATTCGAAGACTCACCCCATCGGTGAAGACTCCGAATCTATTTTTTATTTCAAATACATCTCCCTCATCCGTTCCTCGAATCCCTCATCCAACTTCAACGTTGTGTAAAGGTAATCTTGAAATCCGCCAGCTTGTTTGACAGCCGTGTCAAAGAAATGCTCTAAATAATCCGCATTTACATTCAGTGCCACGGAAATTGATTCTAACTGTTCTGAGGTAGCTTGGTCTTTGAGCCCCTTCAAGATCTCTTCATTGGCAGACTTTCTCAACTCGTTGGTTTTTAAGTAGTCGGCATAGATCTGTTCCTCACTAACCCCAACACTTTTGAGAATCAATGCGGCTGCAACTCCAGTTCTATCCTTACCAGCAAAGCAGTGGAACACAAGCGGGGAATCATCATCAGAAACAGAAGTTAAGAACTGGCGATACCCGTTGATTGCTGAATCACTCACAGCTAATTGCTCATATGTCAGCATCATATTGTCGTAGACGTTACCACCATTAGTAATCATCTTTCCGAGACTAGCGTTATTTTTTGTCGCGTCTTTTAGAATATCAATTACTTGGTAATCTGAACCAGGCCACTGAGTATCAGGAAATTGAGCGCGCTCATCTTCGCCCCGCATGTCAACAATCCGCTTAATTTTAAGTTGATTTTCAAGGTATTCGGTTTGGTCTGCAGAAAGCTCACTTAACTGGCCACTTCGGAAAAGCTTGTCAGCTTTAAAGGTACTAGCTCCAGATGTATATCCGCCAAGTGATCTGAAGTTTGTAATTCCTAATGTCATAATTCCACCCTATTCACTCGTTTTTTAAAATACACTGTATTTTACCATGCAACTTAAAATTTTCTAGCTAATTCAATTTTCAAACCACGATTAATATCTCTGAATTGCATTACTTAATGTAAAATAGAAGACAATAACACTTATTTCAACCAAAAACCGTGAAAGTGGTGGCAACTTTTGAATAGATTTGATGAAGATGTGATGAATACCTGTGGCAAGGTCGGCGTAATAATGTTAACTAGTGGTGCAGAAACCTCGCGTGTTGAGCAAACTGTCGAGTTCATCGGTAAAGCTTCCGGTGTAAATGTAACTTGCTACGTTACAATGACCGCAGTTTTTATTTCCATTAATGATCTTGGAAACACAATGATGTTCAAGTCCCGGCTAGGTGGATTTAACCTCCAAAAAGTCGATGAACTTAACCAATTGTCTCGTCAATATACGGAAGGCCAAATAAATTATGAGGAATTGAAGTTGCAGATTGCCCAAGTTGATAATCAAGTGATCGACTTTTCACTACCACTAAAAATCTTTGGTGCCGGCCTGGTTTCTGTCGCCCCCATGCTGGTATTTAAAGCAACTTGGGGAGATCTTGCGTTGTCCTTTTTCATTGGAATTTTTGGTTATCTTGCCGCCTATTTCATAGGTTTAAAACACAATTTACCATACATAAAAGAAGCCACCGGTGGAATAACCATTGCAATCTTGGCTAACTTAGCCGTCCTCCTTGGTCTTGGTCACGACAGCGGTCAAATGATTGTCAGTTCGTTAATGCCGCTAGTACCTGGGGTTGCAATCACTAATTCCCTCAGAGAAATAATGGCTGGTGAAATCATTTCCGGCCTGGTTCGGGCGGTCGATGCAATCCTAGTTGCCGTCGCCATTGGTTCTGGGGTAATTATTGGTGCATCACTCGTTTATTTAGTGAGGTAAGGAAAATGAAATTACTAGTTGAATTTGGAATCAGCTTTTTATCAACAGTGGGTTTTGGAATTATTACCAACGTTCCCAGACGCTCATTGCTACCTGGTGGAATTACTGGTGCAGTGGCCTGGACTGTGTACGTAATTCTAAATGCACAGTTGGACAGTTTATTTTTTCCAAATGCGGTAGCGGCATTAATAATCGGAATTCTAGGAAACTGTTTTTCAATTAAGTTCAAAGTTCCGGTCAATATGATCTACATTCCCAGCTTAGTATCGTTAGTTCCTGGGGGAATTATATATGAAGCAATGAAGGATTTTACCCAAGGTAACATTGCTCCAGCCCAAGTCAATTTGATGAACACGTTGATCATTGCGATTTCACTAGCAGGTGGATTCTTTGTGGCTGAAATTATTTTCAAAGGAATTCGGGCAAGAATCAACCAACAACAATTATCCAAACACTAAAGAAACGCAACCAAGAAATTTCTTGATTGCGTTTCTTCAATTATATTTACTTAGTGTAATCCACTGACTTGGTTTCCTTTGTCAAAAGTAAAGCAACGATTGAGACCAAACTCATAAATCCTAGATAATAACCAACTGCGTGGATCCCCCATTGTCCAACTAACCAAGATGCAATAGTTGGGGCAAACGCAGCACCAACAATAGCGGACATATTGTAAGCAATTCCAGCACCTGAATACCTAGTACTTGTTGGGAAGAGTTCAGGCAACATTGCCCCAACTGGGCCATAGATCACGCCCATTGCCAAGAAACCAACTACCAAGAAGAATAAAGTTCCAACAACGTTTTGGTGTCCTTGGAAAAAGAATGGAAATACAAACGAGAATACGAAGATGGCTGCAGTTCCTGCAAGCAACACTGTTCTTCTACCGAATCTATCTGACAACATTGACGAATAAACAATCATTCCAGCAAACACAACGATTGATCCCATCAAGAACATCAAGAATTCACGACTATCAAATCCAAGTACGGCAGTTCCATAACTCAATGACCAAGTTGAAAGTAGAAAGAAGAACGTGTAGGAAACAGCCATCACAAATGTTCCTTGAAGGATTTGTTTCCAGCTCTTAGTAAATACTTGTGCTAAAGGTGCTTTCTTAACGTTATCCCGTTGTTGAGCCAAACGGAATAATGGAGTTTCTTGCATCTTTCTTCTAACCCAAAGACCAAACACAACCAAAACGGCTGAAGCAACGAATGGTACTCGCCAACCAAATTCTGCCATTTGTGATTTAGTCAATACGGTTTCCAAAATAACGTATAAACCATTACTCAAGAAGAATCCAATTGGAGCACCCAATTCAGTGAACGAACCAAATAGTGCCCGCTTACCCTTTGGAGCGTTCTCAGTGGCAACTAAAACGGCCCCTGACCATTCACCACCAAGACCAATGCCTTGAGTAAATCTTGCTAAACATAGAAGTAAAATTGCAGTCATTCCCAAAGTTCTGTAACCGGGAAGAAAACCAATGACAACTGTAGATAACCCCATCATCAGCAATGAGACAACTAATGCCCGCTTACGACCTAACTTATCGCCAAAGTGACCAAATAGTAGCGACCCTAGAGGGCGAGCTACAAACGCAACTCCGAATGTCAGTAAACTAAGGATCATTGCGATTGTTGGGGTTACTGATGGGAAAAAGACGTTTGGAAAATATGTTGCTGCGGCAGTACCGTATGCATAAAAGTCAAAAAATTCAATTGCGGTTCCAATCATAGATGCCATAATGACAGTTTTAACCGGATCTCGTTCCATTTTGGCAACTTTTGCTTCTGTTAAAGAATATGTATTTGATGTTTCTTCCATTTGCTCCACTCCTATTCAATCAAAACCAGTAAATTCTACCAATAATTGCAGTCTCATTCATAATTAAGGGAAGTTTGTCACCTCCTTAAAAATAAAAAAACACCAAGGACCTTAAGACAGTCCTTGGTGTTAAATAACCAATTCTGCCCGCTTGCTTGCGGGCACATCAATTCGCCCGCGCATTAAATAATAATAATTACGCGGGTAATAATGGTGTTCAATTTAAATGTTGAATTGGTCATTTTCATCCCTCTTTTCACGAATTGTATAGAATACTATCACGGCTAGTATTAAAAGTAAATAAAAAAATGAAAGTTTTTCAAATTTTATTATTAAAAACAAAGTCACTTTCTACATATTTAGACCTTGATTGCGATATTATAATTACAGTAAATATATTTTAAAGGAGTTTTAATTATGAAAGTCATCAACGTTGAACTGTCAGTAATTCCAGGTAAACAGGCTGCCTACGAGGCTTTTATTGCCGATCTAGTTGCTGGCTCAAGTAGCGAAGCTGGCAACATTAGTTACCACCACTACAAGGATGTCGATTCAAAAACAGATTATGAAATCATTGAGCATTGGAAAGATGCTGACGCTGTTGAATTCCACAACAACACTCCCCACTTTCAAAAGTTCTTATCTGGAATCGGTGACTTTCTAACTAAGGATCCGGTTATCATCCGAATGGATTATGACGAATAGTCAGCTTTAAAATCTGGATGGTACCGATCAGCACCAAGAGTGTTACAATCTTCATAATTAATTTTTACAGGAGGTGAATAAATGTCTCTTTCAATTATTCACTTAGATTCACTAACAATTTCGGGAAGTCAATCCAAGCTATCTGAATCCAGTTAGCAATGAACTTAGTATCATTAGTGCGGAGAAATCGCGAGCGTTTGCTAATTTCAAACAGCCTGCGGGTGGTCAGCAACTGTTCGCTGTAAACCATAATGATGCAGGTGACTCATTATATATTCTGGGAACAGCCACAAGTACTAGTAATATCAGATTCGAACTACCTGAAGGTGACTACGCTGAGTTTGATTTAAACATTAGCAACCGTGAAGATGCTGATCAGCAAATCGGTGCCATGTATGGCGAAGTTGGAATGTCCAAAGAATACGCCATTGGCGATAGTTTTTCTTTAGAACAACTTGGGGCAGACGGTACAGTTCAAAAATTATTTGTACCAGTAATTTCAAAAAAAGGATGAAAACTCACTTATGAGTTTCCATCCTTTTTGCTTTAATTACAGTGCTTCGTCTACAGAGACGATTTTGGCACCATACATTGTTTTAATGTAGTTTAACGCGTAATCATAATCTTCATCACTGAGTGCCTCAGTGGTCTCCTTTGGGACAGTAATTTCGTATCCGCGAAGACATGCGTCTGCAGCAGAATGTTGAATACAAATATTAGTGACTACCCCAGTCAAAATCACGTTATCTACGTTTAATTCGCGGAGTAATGTGTCTAACCCAGTTTCAAAAAATGCGCTGTACGTCCGCTTTTCAAACGAATAGTCTCCACTTTTCGGAGCCAATTCATCAGTAATCTGGCCACCCCAAGTGCCCTTCATACTATGATCACCCCAGATTTTTAACTCGTGATCTTCTTTGTAGTGCTCATCAGAAACGTAGACAACCGGTGTCCCTTGAGCACGAGCCTTAGTCAATAAATCACTAATCGGTTGAATTGTTTTCAAAGCTCGATCATTCTTCAATGCTCCGGTCAAAAAATCGTTGGTCATATCAATTACAAGTACAGCTGATTTCATTAAAAATCTCCTCCAAAAATTGATAAATGGGTTACACTAATTAATGTTAAAGATACCACAGTTTAGTGGTTGTGAGAAGTCTAGAAAGTAAATAATGGAGGTGCTTCATGAATACAATTTTTCACATCAACGAATCCGCAAAGTGGCCAATGATTTTTAGCAACGTTAACCATATGCACGAATGGATGGTGGATAATTCGGATAATGGCAAAATCGAGGTGTTGGTTAACGGTCCGGCCGTCAGTGATGTTGTGACTGACAGCAAGGTTGATTTGTCAGCCCTAACCGATATTGGGATAACAATCGCCGTTTGCAACAATTCGTTAGTTCAGCGAAATATTGAAACCAATTCACTACAGCCAAATCTAACCGTCGTACCTGTGGGTGTAGTGGAACTAGCTACCAAACAACTTGAAGGTTTTGCATACATTAAACCATAATCAAAAAGCCCAGCGTTTGCTGGGCTTTCTTTATGCACCAAATGCTTGCAAATAGTGTACCGTTCCCGTTACATTATCCAAACCACCTGGGACTAACTCTTTCACCATATAATATTCTTCTGGGACACTAAACGGTGCCTTAATGTTGTGATTGGCTGCCTTTACATAACTAAATCGTTGGTAGTATTCTGGCCACCCTAAAACCGTTGAAAAGGTGTACCCTCTCTGAACGGCTTTCTCCTCAAGCTTAGCAACTAGTTTTCGACCAACCGATTGACGTTGATATTCTGGAAATACAGATAGTGGTGCTAACGCTAACCCAACTGTGCCATCAACATCAACCCGACTCATCAACCCATGGCCAATAATGGCATTGTTTCTCTCAACTACCATTTCCAATTCAGGGTCATACAGTGGATCTTTGCGGATCTCTTCGACCAGCTCAGCTTCGCCATCATACCCATGACTTGTTTGGCTAAAAGCTGTCTTGATTAAGTTCCCCACTTCAAAATAATCTTCTGGTTTGATTGTTCTAATTATCATTTGTGAAATCCTTTTCATGAAATAAGAATGTCCCCATTGTAGCAAACATTTGCCAATAACGTAAGGGCTTTCTTCCAGTTTTTGTTTACCATGTCATCATTTTATTGAAAAATAAAAGAGAGTCTAGAAATTCACAATCTAACTTCATCTCAATCCACTGGTAATTCACTAGTTTCAAAACTTTTTCAATTCTTTGTGAACAAAACCATTGCATTTTCATAGCAACGGTAGTAAATTGTTATTTGTACTTACGAAAAGTAAGCAGTTAAAAACTTAAATTTTTAGGAGTGGATCATCATGGCAAAAATGCGTGCAGGTCAAGCACTAGCAAAAGTTTTAGAAAGCTGGGACGTTGACCATATCTACGGAATCACTGCTGATTCAATTAATAATACTGTCGACGGTCTTTACGAAGAACGCGATCAAATTAAATATATTCAAGTTCGTCACGAAGAAGTTGGTGCTCTAGCAGCAACCGCTGATGCAAAATTAACCGGTAAAGTTGGGGTTAGTTTTGGATCAGCTGGCCCTGGTGCTACTCACCTCTTCAATGGTCTTTACGATGCCAAGATGGATCATGCCCCAGTAGTTGCAATTATCGGTCAATCAGCTACTCCAATTATGAACACATTCTTCTTCCAAGAAATGGATCAAGACCCAATGTTCGCTGATTTAACTGATTTTCATAAACAAGCCACCAATCCAGAGCAAATTCCTTACATTATGGACCAAGCTATTCGGTACGCCTACGAGCACAAAGCACCAGCTATCGTAATCATCCCAGATAACCTTTCCGCTGAAGAAATTGACTTTGAACCATTTAAGTCAGCCGAGGTTGTTAACGCAGTTGCTGAAGAAGTAATTGATGACAAAGCTGTCAGTGATGTTTATGAACTACTTAAAAACGCCAAGCACCCAGTTTTATGGGCTGGTCTTGGAATGAAAGATGCTCGCAAGGAAATCGTAGAATTTTCTGAAAAGTTCAGTGTTCCCGTCCTTTCAACGGCACCAGCCACTGGTGTGATGCCTACTGATCACCCTAATTTTATGGGTTCACGTGGCCGACTTGGAACTAAGCCAGCCTTTGAAGTAACTCAAGTAGCTGACTTGATTATCCTGGCCGGAACTAACTACCCATTTAGCCGTTTTCTTCCAGCTGGTATCAAGTTTGTTCAAATCAATAACTCAATTGCTGACCTTGGAAAGCAACGTGATGTTGATTTAGCTGTTCTTGCTGATGGCAAGAAGTTCTTCCAGGCACTTAACCAAAAGGGCGAGGCAGTTCCAACTACCCCATTCCTTAAAGCTGCTCAAGAAGATAAGCGCAATTGGGACGCTTGGTTAGATAAAGTTGCCGATGATGACAGCGAAGGCTTAGCTCCAGAAGCAGTAATTCGTGCCATTAAGGAAAATTCAACTGATGATTCAGTGTTTGGACTTGATGTAGGTAACAACCTAATGTGGTCAATTCGCCAACTTCCATTTAACAAGAACCAGAAGTTATCCATGTCAGCTTGGTTTGGAACAATGGGCTACGGACTTCCCGCAGCAATTGCCGGCAAGCTTAGTTTCCCAGACAGCCAAGTATTTAACATTGCTGGTGATGGTGGTTTCTCAATGGTAATGCAAGACTTGCTAACTCAAGTTCAGTATGACATGCCAATCATCAACGTCGTCTTAGAAAATAAGGCTTACGGCTTCATCCAACATGAAAAGATTCAGGCCTCACAAGAGCCTTACGGAATCAACTTTATCGGTGCTGACTGGGCTGGATTCGCCGATAGCATGGGCGCAATCGGTTTGAAAGTTACTGACAGAAAGTCATTGGCTGATGCGTTTGCTAAGATCAATGAACTTCAAAAGTCTGGAAATAAGAAGCCAATTCTAATTGACGCTAAGGTCAAGAATGTTGACCCTGCTGACACTAGTTTTATGCCAATTGACCCTACGCAATTCGATAAGGAAACAATCGAGGGTTACAACAAAGCATCAAACCTATTTGATCAACCTGCTCTTCAAGACTTATTAGATGAATAATTAATATTGAGCCGTCATTAAGGGCAAACTAGTAAATTATTGACTGGTTTGTCCTTTTTACATAACCGATTACATTCCCAGTCTGATGGGCAATATTCTTGAATTCGGTTAGTGAATACCATACAATTTATGCAGTCAATTAAAGGGGAGGATTTTACAATGAAGGCTTTTGGATATGATCATAATGGTGGACCAGATGTATTCCAAGAATACGATGTGCCCACCCCAACATTAAAAGATACTGATATTTTAATCGAGACCAAAGCATTTGGTTTGAATAATTTCGAACGTTCACAAAGAGCAGGATTATTCGGCGAAACTACTAAGCAAATTATTCCTGGACGTGACGTTGCTGGAATCGTTAAGGAAGTCGGTTCTGCAGTCACTAAGTTCAAGCCGGGTGATCGCGTTGTTGCTCATGGTCATCACGCATACTCAGAATTTGCGACAAGCAGCGAGGCCAACACAGTTATCATCCCTGACAACGTCACATTCGAAAATGCAGCCGCTATCGTCACGACCGGGGTAACTGCGTACAAGGGACTGCATTTCTTTGGTAAAGCTAAGCCTGGTCAAACAGTCATCGTTAAGGGTGCATCTGGCGGGGTTGGTTCTTTAACCGCTCAGCTCGCCTTGGGGCTTGGAGATGAAGTAATTGGCATTGGTTCTAGCAAAAACGAGGATTACGTCAAGTCATTAGGGATTACTCAGTACGTTGCTTATGATAAGCAGACTCCCGCAGAGGTGTTGAAGGACAAGGCTGATTTAGTTGTAAATTCCGCAATGAACGGTGCCTCAAGTGACGAAGATGTTGCGATGATAAAACCAGGTGGGATTGTTGCTAGCGTTGCTCATGATGAACCATCAAGTGACAAAGATGTCCAGTTCAACCACATCGCTCCTACCAGTGAAGTTTCAGATGTTGAAGCACTTCAAACCATCATGGATTTAATGGCAAAAGAAAAGCTTAGCATCAAAGTTGGTTACGTTTTGCCATTCTCTGCAGCTGGCGTTGTAAAGGGTCACTCGATTCTTGAAGAGCGTCATGATGGTAGAGTAATTATTTCAAGGGAAGCATAAGATTAAAAAGGCTCTGTCACCAGATGGTGGCAGAGCCTTTTATTGTGTTCAAAATTTTTTTGAATTATTTTTCTTGAAGATTTTCAGATACTGCTGTCTTTCCAGCTATACGACCAAAAGTAAAGATGTCTGTTAACGAGTTTCCACCCAACCTATTACCTGCATGGATTCCCCCCGCTACCTCTCCTGCAGCGAATAAATGCGGAATTATCTTTCCGCTTTTTCCGATAACATGTGTTTTAGTATCGATTTTCAATCCGCCCATTGTGTGATGCATAGCCGGCTTCCTTGGAGTTGCGTAGAACGGTGGCTTGACAACTTTCAAATCAAATACATTCTTCCCAAATTCGGGGTCATTTCCAGATTCTACATATGAATTATACTTATCAATAGTTTCTCGAAGAATGCTTGGATCAACTTTTATTTCAGCAGCCAATCCTTCAATCGAATCAGATTTGAAAAGCGTTCCAGCTTCAACTTGTGCGTCTATTTTTTCCTGATTGGTATTATATGCTGTTGCCTTGATATTGTCATCAGCAATTAAGTAAAATAAACCACCATTTTCAATTGCCGCTTTTGATAAAACATCTCGTCCTTCATACTCATTGACAAAGCGTCTTCCTTCTTGATTTACCATTACAAAGTTAGCGGGCGGTACTTGTAGTCCTGAGAAAAGTTCTCCTGTATTAGGGTCAGAAACTGGCATCATTTGTGTAAATCCCATTCCAACTAATTCTGCACCGGCACTCTCCCCTAATCTAATACCATCACCAGTAATTGCCGGAGAATTGGAAGTCTTAATGTCATCATCAATTTTATCCCAGTAGGTGTTGTATTTTTGCAACATCTTTGTGTTTGCTCCAAAACCACCTGAGGCTAAAATTACTGAACTTGCATGGACAATGATCTCTTGGTTATTTGAGTTTCTACTAATAACCCCTTTGACCTCACCATTTTCAATAATTAGCTTTTTAACTGGCGCATCTGTGATAATTTGTCCATTATTATTGTTCACAAAATCTCTTAGAGCAGAAATATATGCATATCCCTGATTTTTCAATGGCTTATGGCCTCTTCGCCATTTAGCACCAACAGGCATTGCAACTTCCGAATTATCAAATTCAACCCCGATTTTTTCTAACCACTTAACTGAGTCCAAGGCATCATCTGTTAGAACTTTGACTAAATCATATTTTCCAAATATTTCGTTACCCTTTAGGTCGACTCGCTTTCCACCCAAATAAGTTTGAATTCTATGGAATAGTGAAGAATCAAAAAGGAATTCTTTCTCATCCGTAGTTTCATCGAGATATTTTGTTATCTGTTTCTTTAGCAAAATAAAGTCTGGCAGGTAATCTTTATCAATTTTTACTTCATCAATTTCTAAAATTCCCTGCAATGTTGTTTTTTCTCCAGGAATTGCATCAAATTTATTTTGCCAGCTTGGATCAGCAGCGTTCATCGGACCACCAGTCCTAATTGTATTACCACCAACGGCAGGAAATTTTTCCAAAAGAATTACATTTTTGCCTTCTTGAAGTACGGTTGCGGCCGCACTTAGCCCAGCACCCCCACCACCAATCACCACAACATCAGTTGAGTATTCTTTAGGCTCAATTTTTTCTGTTTCATTAGCTTTAGGACGTCGCTTTAGAATGTCGGGGTCGCCACCTGCAAGTTTCACAGCGTTAGCAACACCTTCAATAACCCCATTGCTTGTTATCGATGCCCCAGATACCGCATCAACATTTAGCGTCTGACCATTTACAATTTCATCAGGAATTCTTGTAAATACTGTATCTGCGATTCCTTTGGTTTCACCAGATGTATCAATATCAATATTTTCAATTCTATCTTCACTAAACTCAACTGACATAGGAATCTTGCCATTATGACCAATGGCGGTCACATCATACTTCCCTGGAGTAACCTCTAAATCTTCAGGTTCGTTTAACAGATTGATAACGTTGGTAAATCGAATAAAGGCTTTAAAACAGCTCTCTAAAAAGTCAATTGTACCCGAGTCTTTAATATTTCCTTCTGAATCAAAGGCATTTTGAGCTTGGCCAAGTAAAAATTCATGTCCTGGCATCACCTGTGCATTCACACCTGGAGCATCCAATATTTGGCGCAAGTGCAATTGAGCTCGAGATGAACCCTGCACATCATAGGATGCGCCAACTATCATTACTGGCTTGCCGTTAAATGGATGAACATCATTTGAAAGCCATTCAATCAAACTCTTCAAAGACGAGGTTATTGAATGGTTGTGCTCAGGTGTAGCAATAATAACGCCATCAGCATCTTGAATTTTTTTGTTATATTCCATAATTACAGGAATATCCTGTTTTGCTGATTCATTAAATAGTGGTAGATTCCTAACTTCCAACAATTCAATTGTTGCTGAATCAGAAAAATGTTTTTTTATGAACTCTAATAGAGTTCGGTTATATGATTTCTTTGCGTTGCTTCCAACTATCCCTATTAACTTCATTATGGTTTCTCCTATTTATTTAATTCCCAAAGCTGGTGTCCCGTACGTTTAACTGGATGCTTTTTCATTAGTTGATTTACCTCATCCGAAAATTGTAAAAATTGAGAAAAATCATTTTCTAATTCTTTTACTTTATTAGCATCTGATAGATAACCATTATCATCAAATGCCAAAAGTGAATGCCCCAATAAGAATTCAGAACTAGGCATGACTCTCGCACTTATTTCTGGAGAATCTAGAATTTGACGTAAGTGGTTTTGGGCTCGAGAGGAACCTAATGAACCATGTGATGCACCGGTAATCATAACCGGCTTTTTATACAATGACTCAGAAACATACGACAACCATTCAAGAACACTTTTCAAAGCTGCAGGAATAGAGTGATCATATTCCGGAGTACTTATGATAACTCCATCTGATGATGATATTGATTCAACCATTTTTTTGATTGGCTCTGGTACATTCGTGATATCAGATTCATCAAACACAGGAAAGTTCTTTATTTCACATATTTCGATATTTGCCTGCTTTTCAAAATGTTTCTGCATATATTTCAAAAGCATTCTATTTGTAGATTTATCTGCGTTTGAACCCACAATTGCTAAATAGTTCATATTATTCATCCCTTCACAATCTCTTTACGCTCAATAATAAACCGTTTCCATAAAATTTTGAAATACGCATTAAACTATTGTACAATAGCCTGGTTATTATTACCGATAAGGGGTGTGCTATATCTTTGAAAAACTATAAAACAATGCTCGAATACATTGATAAAATTCTCACATATAATAACTTTACAAAAGCAGCGCAGGCACTTTATATTTCACAACCCTACTTAACTCAAGTGATCAAAAAACAGGAAGATGAGCTTGGGGTACAAATTATAAATCGCCATTCTAAAAACTATCAGCTTACAAAAGCTGGAACTATCTACTATGAATACTTAAAAAAATTGGAATCTGAAGCTCAAACTTTTAAAAACAAATTAAGCTATCTAACTCCTGTCGATAAGACATATTCCTTTAGGATAGGTGTACTAAGCACCCTTGGATCAACTATTCTTCCGGCTTTTATTCCTAACTTCTTATCAGATTATAAATCTGTCAACCTAGATATTGTGGAAAACGAACCAAAAATATCTGAAGAAAATATCAGAAATGGAAAAATTGATTACTACATTGGGCAGAATCCAGAGACATTACCTCCTGACTTAAACTATAAGATTGGAGCATCATGTGGTTATTATGCTGTTATTCCTCAGAGTTCGCCTTTTTTTAATCCCGATTATTCAATACTACAATCAGGTGCCATCCCATTAAATAAATTGTTAAAGGAAACTCTATTAGTAACATCAAATGGTTCAGCAATTCGAGAACAGCTAAACCATCTTTTTACCAAATATTCAATTAGACCAAATCTAGTGGTCGAAAGTAACAATATTTTTACAATCTCTAGACTTAGCCAACAGGGCGTTGGAGTTGCGATCGTTCCTCAAAATATCATCTCAAAAGGTCAAAATTATAATCTCTACCCAATCGATGATGATTTAATGAAAGTGACTTTTTTCATAGCATACTCTGAAAACCGATTACTTAGCCAAGTAGATAATGCATTAATTGAATCATTTATTAAGGCAACTACCACAATCAACTAATATAAAAAGGTTCTGTCACATCTGTGACAGAACCTTTTTAGAACGTTACTCGCTTCTTAATCTTATCCGTTGGCGACGCAATCACCACACCAAAATCATTCATTGAAACTTTCTGCTCAACTCGCACCCCATTTTGTACCAAAATCGTAAACTGATAATTTTGTTCAATTGCTAATTTCATGTACTGACTAATCATCGAATCAGCCATCTTGCCATTCAAGTACATTCGGTATTCAGGATACCCCTTTAAAACATCAGTAACCATTGCTGGAGTTTTTGAATTATTCAGCTGAGCAATTGTTAGTGCTAACGCAACCCGCTCACGAAAGTTTCCTAAGAAAGCTCGTTTTTCATCGGGCTTTAATTGTGGCGTTCCAAATGCATGTTGCCTAATATAATCTTCTGTGCTTTCAGCCATAATATCACCTTTCAAAATTAATCTTTAATTGAGTTTCCCTAGTTCCCGCCTAATATTAGGGGCGTCTTCCTTACTACTAGTAAATATGATTCTATCATTTATTTTTAGAGATGTCCCGCCGGTTGGACGGATAAATCGACGTTCACGAAAAATCTGAGTAATTGTAACCTGATCAATAAATGGTAAATTACGGACTTGGATATCCGTGTACTTGTGGTTTCGAAGTGTAACTTCGTAAACACTGGCATTCGTTGACGTGAGCAACTGCATTGTCGACGGTGTTTCAATCAACGACCGCAGCATACTGATATTAACATCTGGAGTATTGTAAAGTTCAATCCCCAAATCAGCCAGGTTATCCTGTTTCTCATTAAGGATGTTTCTGTCCTCAAACCGTACTATTACACGCCTTACTCCATATTGTTTTGCTGCTTTAGCAATCTCGTAATTCTTCTTAGAGTTAATTTTCCCAATCACGACCACCTCAGCATCAAACACTCCCTGTTTCATCAAATAACCCGTTTCCAGGTTATCAAGCAAGGTGACTGGAACTTCACTGTTAAACGAACGGTAGTTTAAATCATTAGCAGTATACATTGTTACGTCGTACCAACCCCTAGACAACTGTTGGGCAACCGGAACCGTTGTTAGATTGGTTCCAATGATGTGCACCCGAGTTTTCTTAAGGTCTTCCTTCTCAGCAGAATATAGCTTGTTGAATAGAAATGGTCCCAGTACACAAGTAATCACAGCTGCTAGCAAGAATGCACCGGATTGTTGATTAGTAATTCGGTGAAGGTGCTTAGCAACTTGAAGGATTGCCAAAACAACCGTAATTGTTGTTACAGACATTGATGTTCCAGCAATTGAGTTAGCGTTTTTAAATCTCAGCCGAAGTACCCAATAAACTAGAATCTTGCTTAAAACATATCCCAAAAACAGCACTGGAATCAGCATCACCGTTTTAGGATTCGCAATCAATTCTCTTAAATTGAGACCAACACCACTCATGATAAAGAAGATGGGAATGAAAAAGCCATACCCAATTGAGTCCAACCGTACCTTGGTTTCTTCGTGTGGTTCAAGTAACTTAATAACGATTCCTGCCATGAATGCTCCCAGGATTCCTTCAGCTCCAACCGATTCAGCAATCGTTACTAAAGTGACGATCATGAAGAAAGCTAACCGAACATCAAGTTGGGTCGTTGATTTATTGATTCTGTCAAAGAACTTGAAGAACCGTTTGAAACGTAAAAATAGTAATGCGGCTGCCAATAAAATCAGTAATAACAACCACAAGGACTTGGAATCCGGACTATATGCGGACGCGTAAAATGTTAATCCCACCATGGGGACTACTTCTCCTAAAGCAGCAATTAGCAAAATTGCCTGGCCAAACGGCTTACTTAGTAATTCCTTTTCCTTCAGTGCGGCAATTACGATTCCCAATGACACAGTCATAAATAAAATCGCCGTTAGGTATACATCTGAAAACAACCCAAGGAACTTAACTGTAAAAGCCAACAGAATCGACATTACCACGATCGTAACGTAACTTACGATGGCCAAGAAAACTACAGAATACTTGGGCTGATCCTGCCTTTCTTTTTGTTCCAATACAGACAGATCAGAATTACGTTTCTTGAATAGACTAAAGTCAATCTCCATCCCACTCAAGAACAGCAAAACAATCACCCCAACGTTTTCTAGCAAATCTAGCGTTGGATTATTTTGAATGATTCCAAATAAACTAGGGCCAAGAATCACCCCAACAATAATTTCAACCACGGCAGTGGGTAAAAATGTCACCTTGAATTTTGCCATTGCCAGTGGAATAAAAAGTGCTGCCAATAAAATTAAAACTAACGAAATTTGGTTCATTGATTCTATCCCCCTTACATCTATTTTTAAAACATCCATGCATTTATAACAAATCTCAATCTCATATGCAATGCCCAACGTAAAAAAAGACGCAATTGCGTCTTTTACTTACTTAAGATTTGTAAACAACTGGTTGAAGTTCACAGTTCCCAGTCCAGTAGCTTGATTATATATTTTTCCTGGTTGCCCAGTATAGTATAGATTGTTATTGTTGTCTGCATCATCCAATGGTGTCATTGGTGAATTAACAGTCTGTGCCATAGCATAGATTCGTGGGTTTAAAAATCCAATCGGCTGTCCTAATCCACTATTCATGATGGCATTGGCTGCAGCCATTTGCGGAGCGGTATAGCTAGTCCCGCCAGAAATCACCCATTTCTTAACGGCCTTTTTGTTCAATTTTCCCTTAACAACGGATAACTCTTTACCAGAGGCGTAAGTGGCGTAACCAGTCTCAGCATCCGCGTTTCCAGAAATATCAGGCAGGTTTCGCCCGTGACCTTCTCCCATAATGACACTTGGGCTCTTATTGATTGTAAACTTACCCTTAGAGTACTTCAAAATGTCTAACGCTCTAAACGTATTCACACCAGGAACTCCGAGTTGAAAGCGTGGGGTCTCGTTAACTGCTGAAAAACCACCGCCACCACCTGGGAAAATCCCCCGTTTGATGGTTGCCTGTGAAGCAGTCTCGATATCACCCCAAGCTCTTTCCTTGTTCACTTTGACGTACTTACCATTCACAACTTTGGTATATGGAAGTGTTGTCCCGCCTACCACAGTGACGTATGGAGAACTGGTGATTAGGTGATTTTGACGTTTCATTGGTTTTTGCCAAGGACCATTATCTCCGCTAGCACTAAAGATTGTTGTTCCCTGCGCAGCTGCTTGTTGGAAAATGAGGTTTAGCGCCTTATTGTATTGAGTCAGCGACTCACTAGTGCCTGGGAACCAGCTTTGCTTGTCTTCAATTGTTGGCGCGAAACTAGTCGAAAGCTGCTTATCGTTGTTATCTGAAATTGCCTTAGTAAATGCATTCAAATACAGCACCGTGCTTGAGGCATTTTCGTTAACCGAATTTGCCAGGTACGTATCAACAATTGCTCCAGGAGCAACCCCACCGGCTTGCTGAATGTCTAAAGAAAGCTCAACTTGTGATGGAAGTAATCCCATTTCTGTTAGTTGCTTAGACTTTTTAGCGCCATCCTGAACATAAACGCGGTTAATTCGTGACTTATCAGCATTAATTCCATTCTTTTGCCAATATTCTTGGATATCACTGACGTTAAAGTTGGCGCTGGTAGCAATAATTCCAATTCGTTGCCCCTTACCATTTAAATGTTGATCATATAGCTGATTTAGATGATAAGCGTTGGCAAATTTACCAGGACCATATTCATTGGAAAACTTTTCTGGACCAGTTGTTAAATCAACTTTCTGACTTGAATTATCCATATTGTGTTGATTTTTGGTAGCAGTGGGTTTCAAAGTTAATCCCACAACAGCAGTTACTGAATCCTTTAGATGACTTGGAAGCTTGTAAGTCACCTGTTTAGTACTACTCTTTTTATTAACTTTGGGCTTTAGCGCCTTTGCAACGTCCGCCCTAGTCCCAGTTAATCTTAAAACAACATTTCCGGGATAAGCGCTAACCGTAATTTTATGTTTCTTAAAATAATCCCTAAACTGATTTACAGTTGAATCGGTTTGTCCAAATTTATCTGCAAACTGACTCGGACTAATAAACTTTTGAAAATCAGGAGAGTTTTTATCAACAGTATCATAGACAAAATTAGTTAATCCTGCCTGATTTCGTGACTTAAGAACGATATCGAAGGTTGTTGAAGGGCTCTTTTTTGTCTTCTTTGCGGCTTGGGTTGAAATCGCACCAGAAAGCCCGATTAACACCCCAGCACCAACAGCAATCATTGTCTTTAGTTTCATCCTTTATCCCCCGTATTAATAAACTTTGGTTTACATGAAAATTTTACCATGATTTTCACCAAAACACCGACTTCCCACCTTGTAAATTATCCCCGCCACTGGTACGCTTGTACCGGTTAAATAATTAAAAGGGAAGTGGTCTTATGTCTGGTTCGGACAGAGTTAATATTAAAGAATGGTCTAAAAAGGAACTCAATTCTAATTTTTCATTCTACTTAGTTTTATGTATTTGTGCGCTACTTGCGTATTTCTTAACCAACGGAATTGCTCAGTGGCCCAACTTACACAACACTGATATCAACGAAGTTTCAACTAGTTTTATGTCAGGTTGGCTTGGTTCATCATTCTTGATTGGCCTAATTGCTAGTTTGCTGCAAAGCAGTGCTATGTTTGCCATGATTGATATCCAAAGAGATAATGCAGAGCACAAAAACGCGATGCAACGTGCTTTTTCAATTTTTGATAACGGTCAATACTTCATTGGTTGGATTATTATTACCATTATTACCACTGTGCTCACATTTTTATGGAGTTTGCTATTATTTATTCCCGGAATCGTCAAAAGTTTTTCATATTCACAAGCCCTTTTGATCTATCGAGATTCAGTAAAAGCTGGTCACCCAATGGGCTACATGGAAGCAATTACCGAAAGTCGTAAGCGAATGGATGGCAAAAAAGGATTCCTATTTATCTTTGACCTCAGCTTTTTAGGCTAGTTTATTCTTACTGGATTTACGGCTGGAATCTTAGGAATCTGGGTTTATCCATACTACTGGATTGCAACCATCAAATTTTACACTGATTACATTGCCACGGACGAAAAGCGACCTTATGAAGCTGAGTCTGAAGGGCCAAAGCATTTTGATTCAAATTAGTTGTGCTAACCATTAAATAGTCATAAAATGTCTCCGATTTGAAAATAAGGAGATGGCAAAATGGCTAAACTTAATCAAGCAATGAAAGATTTGATTTTGGGAGAATTATCGTACATTGCGACCGTTGACAATGAAGGCAATCCAGATGTCGGTCCCAAGATTTCAATGCGAGTTTTAGATGATGAGCACCTTATTTATAACGAAATGACGGGTGGTCAAACCCAAGCAAATATCAACTCTAACGGTAAGGCAATCGTTGCTATTGCTAACGCCAAGGCGCTTAAAGGCTTTCGTTTCGGTGGAACCGCCAAACTCTATACTGATGGTGAGTATTATGATGCAGCAGTAAAGTGGGCTGAAGGTAAGTATCCCACCCCTAAAGCAGCTGGGGTGATTACCATTGAAAAGATTTGGACACTTGATCCAGGACCAAAAGCAGGAAAAATTTTTGAAGAATAATAAAATAACGGAGCTATGATGTAAAAGACATCGTAGCTCCGTTTTTTCATTAATATCAAAACATCTTAATTAAAAAACTTTTTAGCAATTTCTTCATAAGTTGCAATCGTTTCAAAATAACTAGTTAAAGTAGTAAATTCATCTACTTGATGAGCTTTATCCCACGCATCTGGACCTAAAATCACAGTCGGCATATTAGGGTTTGATTGAATAAATACGCTAGCATCAGTAGCTCCATTGATAATGGAAAGTTTAACTTCTCGATCTGTAAAGTTATTTTCGGCAGCAGCGTCGACTAATTTGACAAATTCATCATCCGGCTGCGTTTCAACGGGATGGAAATTATGAATCAGCGAGAACTCTAATCTAAAATCACCTGATTGATTGATTTTAGCAATGGTAGATTTGATTCTATCAATCACCTGCTCATTAGGAAATTTCAGAGTTGGCCGAATGTTTCCATATATTTCAGCATAGTCAGGAATAATATTTACCTGGTCTCCACCTTTGATTAAGGTAACGCTGTGCTTCACAGGTCCAAGATATTCATCTTGTTCAACATCATCAAAAAGGTGTAATTCCGCATTGACGTACTGAACAATTCCGTTAATCGCATTAACCCCTTGTTCTGGAGTTGAGCTATGCACAGCCTTACCAAAACTCTTAACTTGATAATTAAGGCTTCCAGAATGAGCAAAAATCACTTGGCCCCCAGTGGGTTCCCCAACGACCATTGCCGTTACATCCTTGGCAATCCCATCAGCGTTCAACCGGTTGGCTCCTGGAGTTCCATACTCCTCACCTGCCGTTGCGATGAAACGAATCTTACCGCTGATTGGCGTATTGCTTTCGGTCAGTTCAATCAGGGCAATCAATTGAGCCGCAAGTCCGCTCTTCATATCGGCAGTTCCTCGGCCGTACGCTTTGTCGCCATCAACCGTAAACTTTAAAGGTTCATGTTCCCACTTGGACTCATCCCCCAAAGCAACCGTGTCTTGATGACCTTCAAAGGCGAGTACCTGGTTGTTACTGCCACTGCCAATTTCGGCGACTAAGTTGGCCCGGTTATCGTCAAAAGAATCAATTTTACTGTCAATCCCGTGCTCTTTTAACTTACCTGCTAAATACTTGGAAATAGCCAATTCATTGCCATTGACCGAATTAATTTCAACTAACCGTTTTAAAATATCAATTTTTTCTGCTTGTTCCAAAAATATTATCTCCAATCAAACTACTTGCTTTGATGATCCAATTTTTTTGCTAAGAAATCGCCCACTAACTGAACAATCAACACAAAGATTAATACTAATAAAGTAGCAATCCAGGTCACATCATTTTGGAATCTATTGTATCCATAAGAAATTGCGGTGTTACCTAAACCACCAGCACCAATGGCCCCCGCCATCGCTGTCAGTCCAATCAAACTAATCAAAGTAACCGTAGTAACCCGCACCAGCTCTGATCTAGCCTCTTGAAGGTATACATCAATGACTAAGTCCCAAAAACTCGCACCGACTGATTGGGCAGCTTCAATCTTACCGTGGTCAACTCCAGAGAGTGCCACTTGAACTTGACGAGCATAAAAGGGAAATACTCCTAACGACAGTGGCACTAACGCTGCCGTGGTCCCAATTTGAGTTCCAACAATCCAATTAGTGACTGGCGAAATGAATGCCAATAAAATGATAAACGGAATTGCTCGGAAAATTGAAACGATTTTATCAAAGAAATTAAACCAAAACCGATTTTCCTTGATTCCGTGTTCATCAGTGAGGACAAGACCAATTCCAAAAATCAATCCTAAAATCCCACCAAAAAGGGCAGACCAAAACGTCATAAATAATGTTTGCCCAATCGAAGTTGCCCAGCCTTCATCACTAAACCAACCTAAACTAACCACGTTTGGTAATATTTTTGCTAACCAATCCATTAGTTTGTCCCCTCCTCATCCAGTGAAATTTCAGTAACCTTAACACCAATTTTATTCAAATAATCCACTGCTCGTTTCCGATTTTCTGATTCTCCAGTCACCACTACAAATAGCGTACCAACTGGAGTGCTTCTTAATAGTTCAACGTTTCCATAGATAATGCTGGTTTGCACATCAAAGTCCGCGTAGAGCTTCGTAGCGATTGGATCCTCGATTGATGATCCTTGATAAGTTAACCGTAGAACAGTCGCGTCAGGACTACTCTTAGTTAGTGATTGTTTCAAAATTGTGATTGCTTCTTGAGAGTTTTGTTCCGTTCCCACTAACTCTTTTGTTAAAGCCGATTTTGAATTAGTAAAAATGTCTAATAAAGTACCTCGTTCGATAATCTCGCCAGAACTCATCACAGCAACTTTGTTGGCAACCTTTTTGACGGCGTCCATTTCATGGGTGATAAGGACAATTGTGAGTCCAAGCTCCTTATTCAACCGGGCAAGTAACTCTAAAATTTGAGTGGTGTTTTTAGGATCAAGTGCTGAGGTGGCTTCGTCAGAAATCAAAATTTCTGGATTATTTGCCAGTGCTCTGGCTATCGCTACCCGCTGTTGTTGGCCACCAGAAAGTTCAGTGGGATAAGCATTTCCCCGATTTCCTAAATCAACTAACTCTAATAGCTCTTGAGCGCGTTGGGTAATCTGTTTGTCCTTTAGTTTACTGTGACGGAGGGCAAACTTAACGTTTTCGATTACCGTCCGTTCTTCAAGTAAATTAAAGTGTTGAAAAATCATCCCGATTTCCCGCCGTTCTGCTCTCAGTTCTTTGGGGCTCAGAATTTTTTCTTTACCAGACTGTTTTTCAAAAACGACTTTACCATTAATGGTAACGGTTCCGTTAGTTGGAATCTGCAGTAAATTGAATACCCGTACCAAAGTAGATTTGCCGGCACCAGAGTAACCAACAACCCCATAAATATCACCCTTTTCAACCTCGAGGGAAACATTTTTAACCGCTTTAATCGGCTCAGGTTCCTTACCTTTGTCAAAAAAGACATCAATATTATCTAACTTAATCATAGTTTCACTCATCGACTCACCTCAAACTACTTTCTAACCAAAATTATTTATTGATATCTAAATCCCAAGCAGGAATTTCAGCTGTACCGTATTGCTTCTTAATTTCTTTTTTAACTGCAGGAGTTTGGTAAGCTTTAACAACGTCCTTGTAAGCTTGTTTGTCTTTGTCAGACTTCTTTGCTGCAATGATATTGATCCATTTTGCTGAATCCTTGTTGATAGGCTCTACATAGATTGCACTCTTATAGTTCAAACCAGCCGATTGAGCAAAGTTAGTGTTGATTACTGCTGCATCAACATCTGAGAGTGAACGGGCAACTTGGCTAGCGTCCAACTCCTTGATCTTGAGTTTCTTAGGATTCTTTGAAATTGATCCCAATGTTGCTTGCTTAGTTCCTGGCTTAAAGTCAATCAAGCCTGCATTTTTAAGCACGAACAAAGCTCTAGATTCATTGGTTGCATCGTTAGGAACAGCAACAGTTGCGCCCTGCTTAAGATCCTTTAAGTTTTTAACTTTCTTTGAGTAAACGCGGATTGGAGTGATGAATGTCTTTCCAATTGGAACAACCTTGTTGCCATTGCTCTTGTTCCAATCAGCCAAGAAATCGTAATGTTGAAAGGCGTTTAAGTCCACGTTATCTTGTGCTAATGCCTTGTTTGGCTGAGTATAATCAGTAAATCGCTTGAACTTCAAAGTTAACTTGTACTTATCCTTAGCAGTTTTAGCAACTTGTTTCCAAATTGCATCATCCTGCTTAGTACCTGACATAATCCCGATAGTTACTGTTTTGGCATTACTGCTTCCACCACGGCCAAAACTTAAGTAACCAATTCCTAAAATCACGATGACCACAACGGCCCAAATTGATATTTTCTTTCCCTTACTCATAAATAATTCCTCATTTCTTAAAATAGGTTTAGTTTTGCAATTCGTTCACAGGCTTCAGTGTAACGAGGCTCGTCAATCAATAACCCCACCCGAATGTATCCTTCACCATTAGCTCCAAATCCAGTACCTGGGGCAACTGCCACCGCCGCCTTGTCCAGAAGCAAGTCGGCGAAAGATTCGCTAGTATATCCTTTTGGAACTGGCATCCAGGCATAAAAGGTTCCCTCTGATTGATAAGGTTCCCAGCCAATTGATCTAGCTGCTTTGAAAAATTGGTTTCTCCGCTTCTCGTATAGGGCAACTAACTTTTTAACACTTTCTTGGCTATCAGACAGTGCAGTTACTGCAGCAGACTGAACGGCTGGAAAGACGCTAACAAACAGGTGATCCTGAATTAAATTGATTGCTTCAATAATTTCTGGATTTCCAACAGCAAATCCGATTCGCCACCCTGCCATGTTATAAGTTTTCGACAAGGTATACGTTTCGATTCCAACGTCTTTTGCCCCTGAGGTTTGCAGGAAGCTCAATGGGCGATTGCCATCAAAACCAATTGCTCCGTATGCAAAGTCCTGAACTATTTGAACATCGTTATCCTGAGCGAATTTAACCGCAGCTTCGTAAAATTCAGGTGTGGCAATTGCTCCCGTTGGATTATTAGGGTAATTCAAGTACAAAAGGTTACGCTTAGAATGATCAATCTCAATCTTACTAAAGTCTGGAAGATATCCATTCTCCTCTGAAATTGGGTATAGTTGCAAGTTAGCTCCGGCCAACGGAACTCCGGAAAGGTAATCTGGATAACCTGGATCAGGAAGTAAAACATTGTCTCCCGGATTCAATAATGCTAACGGAAGTTCAACAAGTGCTGTTTTAGAACCGCCAATAATCGCAACTTCCTTTTCCGGGTCAAGTTGAACACCATACTCACGCTGATAAAAATCAGCTGCAGCTTGTTTTAGCTCAGGCTCACCACGAAAGGGCGAGTACTTGTGGTTAGCAGGATCTGCGGTGGCCTCCTGCATCGCTTTAACAATATTTGCTGGCGTTGGTTGATCAGGATTTCCTTGGCCCAAATTAATTACGTCCGCTCCTGAAGCAACCTTTGCCCCAACCTTTTTAACCAAACTTGCAAAGAATTGCTTTGGTAAATTGTTTAAGATATCTGACTGTTCAATTGTCGTTATCATTACCCCATTTCTGTTTTCAAACCATAAAAAAAGTCCCTCTAGTTACAAAAATAGTAACTAAAGGGACGACGAATCGTGGTACCACCCTGTTTCGCAACCTGACTAAGTCAAATTGCCTCATCAGCACAATAATGCTAGGGATGGTAACGGATCCTGCCGTGACCACCGCGTTAACGATGATCCATTTTTCAGAGTTCATCTTCATTTTCATTGCTATTACCGGTTCTCACCAATCCCGGCTCTCTTTAAACAGTCTTGGAAAACTACTCTTCTCTTCATGACTTGGTTTGTTAAATTATTATAAATCATAACATCGTTTTTTAATAAATCAAGTAATTAATTAAAATTACTTGATGATTTTTTTATTGGGGTCAGCAAAATTGATTACTAGCACAACCACCATCATCACTGCAGATAAGGTAAATACTGAATGAAGGCCGTTTAAAATTATGCCATCGATCATTGATCTGTTGGTGACACGAACATTAGTGCTTGAACTAATTACATCGTTGACTTTGCTAAAAGAAATTCCGTGAAGTTGCATTCTAATAACAACGTTCAAAATGGCTCCATATACACCCGTCATCACCGTTTGACCGAGAGAACGGCCCAACGTTAGTATCGCGGTGGCCGACCCTACCAGGCTGTCGCTAACTAAATGTTGACTCAGGATCGTGTTCATACTGATCACAATCCCCATCCCGGTTCCGTTGACAGCCGAAATAATGTAAAACATCCAAAACGGAAAATGGATGTTTGCAAAAACTAGCATCAAGTAAAACACTAATTGAATCGTGACTACGAGCATAATCACCCGTTTAGGTACAAACCTGGCAATCAATCCGCCGACAAAGAATGACGCAGTCAACCACATAACGGAGCTGGAAGTAACAACCATCCCCGCCCCAGTTGCGGGTAATCTGTACAGTGATTGCAACCAAATTGGTAAATAGACCTGAAAACCAATCAAGACCCCACTTAAAATTGTAGCCGTTAAAATTTGCACGTTAAATGTTTTGACCCTAAACATTTCTGGTGGAATCAACGGGTCATTAAACCGGGTTTCTTGATGAACTAGCAACCCAAATCCGACTATGGCAACTACTAACAGTACCATTGAAATCGCTAAGTTGGTATCCAAACTCTGAATACCTAATAACAACGCTACCAGTCCAACGGTAAGCCATAAAATTCCTAACCAGTCGATAGTTAGCTGGCGTTTTTCAAAGTTTGACTCAGTATAGCCAATCGCAATAATCACAAAAACTAAAAGCCCTAAAGGAACATTAACGAAAAATACCCAATGCCACGATAAATGGTCAACCAAGAAACCACCAACAAGTGGCCCAACTAATGCTGACAGACCCCAGGCAGTGTTATTTAAGGCCATCACTTTTGCACGTTCTTTAAAGCTGTAGTAATCAGCGATAATCGTAAACGTTAATGGCATAACTGCACCAGCACCGATTCCCTGAATCGCCCTTGCAGCAACTAAGAAGAAAATCGATGGTGAAATTCCACTTAAAAAGGAACCGATGGTAAAGAGCAGTACCCCCCATTGAAACACTCGTTTTCTGCCTAACGTGTCAGCCATCTTTCCATAAATTGGGGTGGTGATAGCTGTTGTCAGCAAATAAGCACTCATGATCCAACTTTGAAACGCCAAACCATGCAAGTCACTAATGATTGCGGGTAGAGCTGTTGTGACGATAGTTACCTCAACTGAAGTCATAAAGGTAGCAATAAACACTGCAATCATAACTAACCCACGATTTTTGTGTGTCTGTGTCAAAAAAACACACCATCCTTTCTCTGTATCCAAACAATTTATTATACGCCTGTTTTATAAGATTTAATTTAGCAAAATAAAAAAAGAGGCCCAGATGCATTAGCATCACAGGCCCCGTTGGCTTACTATTAATCTAATTGCTTTTGTTATAACTTCTAATTACAGGTGGCTCATAATTGTTCATAAATTTATAGATTTCTGTCAGCGAGTCAGAAAAAAGCAACTTCTGGCGATCTTCAACCGTCAAAAATTCTTTTTTAGTCATCTCATCAAACATTTTTTCTAATGGGTCATAATAGCCAGCAACATTATAGAAGACACACGGGCTGGGATTATCACCAATTCGTGCCCATGAAAAGGCCTGAGATATCTCCTCCAATGTTCCAGGACCTCCAGGCAACGCAATACAACCATCAGATTGTTTCATCATTTCTTGCTTACGAATATCCATATTAGCAACAATCTTCAAATCAGAAAGCCACTCCAGTGCTGCCCCTCGATCAAAAAGTTCTTGGGGCATAATGCCGTGCACCGTCCCGCCAGACGCCACAACCGACTTAGCTAGCAATCCCATCAAGCCAACACCGCCACCACCATAAACTAAATCTAGGTTATGCTCAACTAACCAATGAGCTAATTTGACGGTCGCTTCTTGGTACACCTTATCGTTTCCTGCTGATGCTCCACAATATACCGCAACTTTTTCCATTGATAATCCCAACCTCACAATCCTATAATTAAAAGCACTACGATAATAATATCACGGAGGAATTGTGGATGAATTTAAAAGATCATGAAAATTGGTTAGTAGAGTTTTACAAACAACGAGATTGGTATAAGTACACACCTCCAGTTAGGCTAAATTATTTGACCGAAGAGGTTGGTGAACTGTCAAGAGCAATCCGTTCAATTGAATTCGGTCGCGATCATCCAGGTGAGCACAAGCTATCAACCGATGAAAAGTTTGATAACTTAAACGAAGAACTTGCAGATGTCATTGACCAAGTACTGATAATTTGTAGTCAATACGACATTGACCCCACATCCTTAATGGAATATAGCGAGCGGAAGCTAAATAAACGTTTCGAATCAAATCAAGGTGCTTAATGGAAAGTTGCTACGGTAGGCATCAGACTCATTTGACCCTCCCTACTCACTTTTTTGTTACAATAAAGTTATACAAACAAAGGGAGCGTGACATAAATGACAAAACTAATTACACTGAAAAACTTGCCGAAGACACTGACTCCGAATGAAGATGTACTCACCTTGAGTATTAATTTAAATAAATTAAAATACCAACAAGATGAGCGTCTGCACCTAAAGAGTGCGCTTACAGAAATTAAAAAATATTCTATGGAACACCCTGAATTAAACTATAAAGAGCTTGAACGTCAGGTAGACAACTTGATTGATCAGAACCTACCATACCAAGGGATAACGTTATTCATTCAAGGTAATACTTTAGAGTTGTTCGTTTTACCACGGACAACTGTTGACGAAGTAAAGTTAACAATTAGCAAATCTCCCGACTTACTATCTATTTTACGTGAGCAACCAAACAAGATGTATTACTTGTTAGCGTTAGAGGGAACATCATTCAGACTATTCAAAATTGTTGATAAAGCAGTTGCACCCGTGAAATTAGATGTAGACGCCCCAACCGACCTAGTGGAAACATTAGGATCAGAAAAACGTGGTGGTGAACTTAACTTTAGTGGTCAAGGTGGTTCAACAACTTTCCATGGCCACAATGAAACAAGCAAGGAAAAACAGATTGATTTAGAGCGTTACTACCGCGAAATCAATAAGTATCTGGTTGAAACTATTGACTTAACTGTTCCAATCGTCTTAATGGGATTACCTAAAAATCTGGCATTATTCAAACGAATTTCAGAAAAGCTGTCTCTATCTGAAATTCAAATTAGCAAATCCCCAACGGACTTAACAAATGCCCAAATTGAAAAGACCACTAGCAACGAAATCAGTGAACAAGAGGTTGAAACAATCACTGACGATGTTGCTGCCATTAATAACAAGCGGGTATTAACTGACACAGCTGAAATTGACCAAGCAATTGATACAAACCAACTAAACAAGCTGATTGTTAACGTTGGTAATCTATCCAATAGCGTTGATGACCACCTATACAATGACATCAACCGAATTATCTCTCGTGCCTTAAAGATTAACAGTCAGGTGGTTGTTCTTAAACAAGAAGAACCACAATCACCAGCCTTATTGGAAGCAACAACTTATTAATCGAAAAGCTCACAGAGCACGCCTAAATGGGGCTGTTTTGTGAGCTTTTTGATGACTTGCGAAAACCACCAAAAAATAATAAACTAAGGGTCTATTATTTTTTGGAGAGTCGATAATGAAAAAGCTGATATTTTCAATCTGGGCAATTGCCCTGTTAATCATCGCAGGTACCCTAACTGTATTCGCAAGTAAAACAAATTCCGACACTCAGTCTAACCAACAATTAGCACCCCAAACTCAAACCAAGCTAATCAACATCGCAGATAAAGCATTAACAAAACGCGAGGCAAAGCAAACTCGAATCGTCTATGTTGGCAAAGTAGTCAGACATCACCAGAAGTTCTATTTACTTGCTGGGATCAAACGCCAAACTGGTAAAAGAGCCTCAACAAATGCAGATTCAATTTGCAATTTCTTTATCAACGAAAATTTTAAATTAAAAGCAATTTCGAAGACGGATTTCCCGTCAAAAAATGTTTTAAAATAAATAAAGCTTACTCTATAGCTGCGATTAAATCACAGCTAAGAGTAAGCTTATTTTTTATCTCTTTAAATCTGAATTAGTCATAATTTTAACTTGGGGCTTTTGATAATAATAAAATTGTTTCATCGTTGGCTCATATAGACTTTGTTGACCATAGACGTCAAATGCCCGTTTGATAGTTACTGAGTGCCCCGGTTTAACAACAACTGGCTTATGCGGAAACACAACGTTTGCTTTACTCTTCGGAAAATTGGGCCGGTAATATTTGATTTTAGAGAAATCGAACTTCACATTTTGCTTAGTCCCGTTTTTGATTTTCATATTCCGATATACCCGCACATAGACACTTGGAGAATTCTTAGCATCATAGTGCCAAGCACCAGAGAACTTTACAAGTTTCTGCTGCTTATGTGATAGCTGATCATAATTAACAGTCTTTGCCTTGCTAGCAAAAGTGGTCTGGCTAACTGCCATCCCCAATGCCAAGGAAAAAAGTAACGCTGTACTACACTTAAATTTTTTCATGCAATCATCATAACAAGCTGGTAATTTGGGTTCAACGCTTTTAATCAAATCGTAAAATGACTGTTATCTCAGCTTCATCTTTGGATTCAGTTGGAAACTGCTCTATAATAAAATATTGAGGTGAATTATATGGACTACAAAAAACTAATAATTACGACAGGTGCCGCAGTGATTGGGGTATTCGGATTATCGCTAACCACTCAAGCAAGCACTTCAAATCAATACGGTTACTACCAAGCTAAAAAGACAGTTAAAGTACCACTTTATGGAACTAGTCAGTCTGTGAAAATCAAAAAGAACACAATTGTGCCCGGATACACTTTTCAAGACGCATTTAGAACTCAAAAAAGTATCAAATTAAACTTAAGCTCTTTAAGTTACCAATACCGTAAGTCATGGCCAAAAATCGCCAAAAATATTGACTGGCAACAAAGCGGCGCCACAGAGCAGGCAGTATCGTTTAAGGCGGTCACAGCCCCTCAACAAATGCTATTCAAAACTGTAAGTACGTTACCCCTGACCGGAATGTTCTACGTGGGTAACCGTGCTAATTCTAAGGGAACTACTACTCTAAAGAGTCGGCTAGTTATCACCACGGATGGTTACATCGAACGATATTACGATACGTACCCAAATGTTAGTCAAAAACCAGTGGCCACCGCAAAAATTAGTAAGGTTCAAAGGAAGGGGCTAACCACGTACCTTTACTACCCTAATCACATTAAGGGCGTGAAGGACCAACACGTTGCTAAAACCGGCAAATTTCAATATCGATTAACAATTAAAAACTTAAATAAGAGCACCCAAACTAAGCTGAAAAACGCTGATGTTGCTAGCGAACGCTATGCTGTATATTCATTTGGCGGTCAGCACTACTTCACATTGATGAATCAAGTCGACTTCTAGTCATCCTGGTTGACCTATCAATAAAAATTAGTTATATTGATAGTAATTCAATATCAAATGCGCCACCGGGTGCAATCAACTCAAGTACATCACCAAACTTCGTTAGGTCTAAGAAGAAGTTTGGCGGTGTACTTTTTTCGTTTAAATTATGGAGGAATATAGTTATGGCATGGATTGATTTATTTATCGCAGGATTATTTGAAGTTTTTTGGGCAGCAATGATGAAACTGAGCCACGGTTTCTCTAAGTTAGGCTTCTCAGTGGCTACAGTTGTTGGGATGATTCTTAGTTTTTACTTTCTAGCAAAGGCAACCAAGATGCTACCCATTAGCCTCTCCTACCCAATTTGGACAGGAATTGGTGCAGTTGGATCTATCCTGGTTGGTGCCTTTGTATTTAAAGACACCCTACCACCTGCAACTTGGATTTTTATTGGTTTCTTACTTGTTGGAATTATCGGAATTAAAGTCACTAGCGGGCATTAGTGATATAATGAGCCTATCATTTTTTTAAAGGGGAATCATTATGGAACTGAGCATCAAAAGGTGTGATATCAACGATTTGGATCAACTCGTTGATATTGCGATTGAAACCTTCGTTGATACTTTCTTACCAAATAACAAACAAAAAGATATTGATCAATATGTAATCAACGCGTTTAAAAGCTCAAAGCTAATGGATGAACTTCACAATCCTGAATCGCAGTTTTTCTTTATTTATTCCGATGAAGAACTGGCTGGTTACTTAAAGGTTAATGTTGGAACCGCCCAAACTGAAGATATGGGTCCAGATAGTTTTGAAGTTCAGAGAATTTACGTTAGGCAAAAATTTAAAAGAACTGGTGTTGGCACTGAGTTGATGACCCGGGCAATTCAGCTTGCTAAACGTGCCAAAAAGAAGCAAGTTTGGCTCGGAGTTTGGGAAAAAAATGTTAACGCACAGAAATTCTACGAAAAGTTTGGGTTTATCAAAACTGGGAGTCATAAGTTCTTAATGGGCAGTACACCAAATCACGATTGGATTATGACGAAACAGCTGTAAAATATGATTTATCGAGGACAAAGTAATCTTTGCCCTTTTTTTGTTCCAAAACTTTCTAACGGGATTGTTTTAATTAATATGAGATAATTAAGGGAATAACTGTGAAGGAAAAATAATATGGATAAATCAATTTCTATCGCAATTTGGCGAAAAAACATATTAATATTTTTGACTAGTCAATTTTTAACTGGGATTACCAGTATGATTGTTCAATATGCCATTATTTGGTATTTGACCAAGGAAACGGGATCGGCAACTGTTCTTAGTTTAGCAACATTATTGGGAATGCTACCGATGGCTCTGCTTAGCCCGTTTGCTGGACCGTTTGTTGACCGGCTAAACAAAAAGGCATTACTGATTGTGCCAGATTTGATTGCAGCTTTATTTGCAATTCTGCTATCGATTGTTGGAACCATTAATTCAACCTTCCCACTCTGGTTGGTATTTGTTTCACTATTGGTTCGCTCAATCGCCCAGACCTTTCAAATGCCCACGGTCCAATCGATTCTACCAACAATGGTTCCGGAAAAAGAACTAACAAAAATCAACGGCCAGTTAGGCATGGTTCAATCAGCGAATATGATTATTGCTCCAGCACTCGGTGCCTTTTTGTTCTCAATCGTACCAATTAATTTTTTAATCTTAATCGATGTAATTGGGGCAGTAATTAGTGTTGGTTTATTAATATTTGTAGTAATTCCAAACAATAAAATTACTGAGCAAAAGTTGTCTATCCTTAGCGATGTCAAATTTGGTTTAGGAAAACTAGTCAAAAATCGTGGAGTTATGTGGCTTACCATAATCGGTGCCATTTTTACCCTCCTATTGATGCCTGCTGCTAGCCTATATCCACTGATGACAATGGACTACTTCAAAG
This sequence comes from Lentilactobacillus curieae, assembly GCF_000785105.2. NCBI lineage: Bacteria > Bacillati > Bacillota > Bacilli > Lactobacillales > Lactobacillaceae > Lentilactobacillus > Lentilactobacillus curieae. The sequence goes on from NZ_CP018906.1 coordinate 51,242, forward strand.
GTTCCGTATTTCAAGCTGGGATGATTGAAGTGATTTACTCCGCAGGAATGCTTTTGGGCGGGGCAATAATTGGCTTTTTTGGTAATTGGAAAAATAGAATGACACCTGTCGTCTTATCATACCTAGTGATTGGAATTACTTTTGCATGGAGTGGAATTCTACCCGACAGTCAAACCGGTTACTGGTATTTCTTGATTCTCAATGCAATTGGTGGACTAGCCACCCCATTCTTCAATACCTTAATGATGGCGATGATTCAGCAATCATATCCATCAAATGAACTGGGTAGAGTCTTGGGAATCTTAAACGCAATCTTAAGCATTGCCGGACCGGTCGGCCTAATCTTTGCTGGCCCCTTGGCGGACTCAATCGGTGTAGAAAAGATGTTCCTCATCGCAGGAATTGGTACTGTGCTATGTGGACTGGCAAATTGGCTAATTCCCACAGCAAGAAATTACGATATTAAATTGCAAGCTACTTTAGCTGAAAAAAACGAAAAATAAAAAGGCTCAGAATTCAAGTTATTCTTGAACACCGAGTCTTTATTTTTTAACAATCAAATCGTTTAGTAGTAAATCACCACTGGTTCATTGACTGAGGTATACTTGAACACTTTTCCCATTACCGAAGGTGGATTATTCACACACCCGTGAGAATGGTACTGAGACCTTGCGCTAGGGTTTCCATAGACGGAAGCTGGTTGCCAAGGTGAATCATGCAATCCAACCCCATCAGTTGTAATTGGTACCCAGTAATTTACAGGAGAAGCATACTTAGAACCATCGTTGTTCTTGCCTCGTAACGTTGCGTGGCGTTGCTTATAAAGAATGTAGAAGGTTCCCTGCGGTGTCTTATTACCGCCAGTAACTGTTCCCGACATTACTGGTGTTTTAACTTTCAATTTGCCGTTTACGTAAACGTATTCCATTAGGTTTTTAAGGTCAACCTCAACTCTGGTTTTCCCAACGTTCTTCTCTCCATAACCACGACCAATTGCATAGTGTTTTAGATTCATCGTTGTCTTAGCATTAGCCTGTAAATGCTTCATAATGTTCTTGGTGAGTGCTGTCTGGTTGACTTGCCAGCCGTATGTTCCACCTTGCACTACTCTTGTCTGTCCAGAATGAACTTTTAGTTTGTATGGTTTTCCGAGCGTATCAATCTTGTTAGCAAGTTGCTTGATTCTAGCTGCCAATTTAGATGAATCAAACTTGTACTTTCCTGGTGCAGTTTGAACTGCATTTGTTAGGTAGTCACTTGCTTTGAACTTCAAGTCTTTATTGTAAGTTTTAACGGTGACTTTATGGTTCATTAACTCTTGGAGCTTTTGCTTCTCATCTTTAACTGCCTGACTGCTTGGGCTGTCGATCTTCAGCACTTTTTTAGGAACTGAAATTTCCAAATCCCGCTTAGCCTGGTACTTAAATTGCTTTACCATCCACTTTTTATCAAGCTGGGTACCTTGGGTCCCTTCCTTGACAACGACCTTACCATCGACCAAGTTAACCTTGGTGTTGGTGGTTGGCTTTTTAGCAGCATTAATTTCATCTACCTGTTTTTTAAACTTTGGAAGTAAAACAGTTAGCCGCTTGGTTTGCTGAGCCTTTGAAATTGCTACCCCAGTTGTCATCGATGGGTTGGCTAACATACTCATCGAACTACGGTTATTAAATAACTCCGAAACCTGTGCTTGGTCCACTTTAACTCGCGAACCTTTTACAACTAAATCATTAGTTTTATTGCCGGCAGCCGTGTTTAATTTATCAGTCGCTTGAGCAATAGTTAGCCCCGAAACGTTAACCCCATTGATATTCGCCATCTTAAAGTGGTTCCGGTAATAACCCCAAACTCCCATACTACCGATTACAGCCACAGTTAAAACTGATGCCACCCCGACTTTAAGCCTACGGGCTCTCTTTTGTTTTTGTTTATTTTTATGTTGTTCTCTTCTTGTCAATTCCCCGTACCTGCCTTTTATATTCCCTTGATATCCATTATGTACGACTTTATTGTAAGCATGAAAGCTTTGGGTTACCACTAATATAACTTTTTTTGACAATCCTTAATTAAATCTTCACATTTTAGGGGTAAAATTTGTTTAACGCAAAATTAATTTGATTGGAGACATATTATGAAGCTAACTGTTGGTCAAGGAAAGCCAATTCGGGCTGCCGCAAGCTTTGTTAGAATGAACGTTTTTGTTATCGAACGTCACATCAAACTAACAGATGAGTTTGACGATAAAGATAGTGATACCATGACATACGCAGTAATGTTTGATGGCGAAACGCCGGTAGCAACTGCTCGTTTTGAATCACCTGATGAGCGAACGTTAAAAATCGGTAGAGTCGCTACTTTAAAAGATTACCGTGGACAAGGTCTCGGTGCCCAAGTTCTTACAGCTCTCGAAGAAGTAGCCAAATCTAGAGGCAAAACAACCTCATTAATTCATAGTGAAGTAACCGCCCAGGGATTTTACGAATCGCTTGGCTATCAGGCGTCATCGGATGTATTTGTTGAAGACGGCGTTGACTGCATAATTGTCGAAAAATCATTTTAAAATTATGGTAAAGGAATGAACACGATGAAAACAGAAAAAGAAAAATTCTTAGCAGGTGAACCATACAATATCATGGATCCAGAATTGGCAGCAGAAGAAACTACGGCTCGCCGTTTATGCAAACAGATGAATGAACTTGATGACACAGCAACCAAAGAAAAAGATCACATTATTCGCCAACTTTTCGGTTCAGTCGGCAAATCTCCTTGGGTTCAACCTAACTTCCGTTGTGACTTTGGATACAACATTCACGTTGGGGATTACTTTATGTGTAATTACGACAACGTTATTTTAGATATCGCGCCCGTTACCATTGGTGATCACTGTATGCTTGCCCCTCACGTTCAAATTTATGCAGCCTACCATCCAAAAGATCCTAAGGGTCGTGAAGACTTTATCGGTTTGGGCAAACCTGTTACCCTTGGCGACCACGTTTGGGTCGGTGGTGGCTCAGTAATTTTGCCAGGAGTAACTTTAGGAAATAACGTAATTGTTGGTGCAAACTCAACTGTCACTAAATCGTTTGGGGACAACGTTATTATCGCCGGTAATCCAGCACGAGTAATTAGTGAAAATCTGCCGGAAGAAAAATAATTTTAAAAAAACTGTTGACTTGATTAAAAAATGGGTGTAAATTCGTACCAATCATTAAATTCAAATTAAAAGCAATGAAGAGAAACGCTAATGTTTCCGGGTAATCAGAAAGGTGTCGGTCGATGAAAGACACCCAACGGTAACTGTCAGCGATCGTCTCTAAGCTACGCAATTAAACTTAAAGTAAATTGCGTTGGGAGCACCCATTACAGTGTCGACGTATCGTTTTTAACCGTACGTTTAAGGTAGCGTCAGCAATGACGTTATAAATTATAGGTGGTACCGCGCAGAAGCGTCCTATCAATGCACTAAGTGTGTTGATAGGACGCTTTTTTGAATTTAATGAATTTTACTTAAGGGTGGTGAGGACAATGAAATCGGAGATTATCATCCCGGAAAATGATCCGGGCCAGATTCAGATTATAAATCAAAAGACGACTATGGTTCTCGCCGACAATGGCAGAACCAACATATAAATGGAGGCTATGCTTATGGATACCCAAGTAAAGGAACAAACTAATGAATTGACGGACACACAGAAAGAATTTGCAAAGAAACTATTTGATGCATACCAAACTCATCGGCCATTAAAAGAAGCTGACTTTTCAAACGTAGTAACCGATGAGGAATCGGCCTATGCCGTGCAAAGAAAATTCACTGAAATGAAAGATGAAGAAGTTGGTGGCTACAAAGTATCCCTGACTAGTAAACAGACCCAAGACATGTTTGATTCAGACTCACCGCTTTACGGTGCCCAGGTTAAGAGTCACTTCATGGAATCAGGAGTTACCCTTCATGGATCAGAGCTTATGGAACCCCTAGCCGAAGTTGAAATGATGTTTACCGCCACAGAAGATCTTTCAGCCAGTGACTCGCCAGAAGAACTTATGCGTAAAACTAAAGTAGCTCCAGCAGTGGAAGCTCCAGACTCACGGTTTGAAGATTGGTTCCCAGCGTTATCAAAGTACATGGTAATGTCTGACGCAGCAGTTGGTGGTTACGTTGTGTATGGACAAGAAGTTAAAACTACTGACCTTTTTGACTCACCTGAGGAACTAGCTCACGTTGAATGTGAACTATTCCATGATGGTAAAAAACTAAAGGATGGCCAATCCTCAGAAGTCCTTGGGAATCCACTAGAATCACTACACTGGTTAGCCGAAAAGCTAGAATCTCAAGGAACTCCCCTACGCGCTGGTCAACGTGTATCAAGTGGAACTTTCCTACTTCCAGAAAGCCTCCGAAAAGGAGACTGGAAAGCAACCTTCAACAAAGGTTTCGGTTCTGTTTTCCTACATGTAACTGAATAACGTCAGCCGATTTTCTTATAAATTACCCACTTTAACAATCCATAAAAATCACACATATATTCCCATCCGGACAAAGTCCGATATCATAGAAAAATTCAACTTGAGGTCGTTAACCACCAAATCACAGGCGGTTAACGACCTTTATTGCTGGCCAAAAAATTAAAATGTTTTTAATTTAATTTTTTAATGGGCATGTAATCCCCGTGGTTATGCCATTGTGATGTTTTGAATTATATATACTTTTAATGAGAATTCTGCTATGATAACTGGTGTTATATTTTATTACATGACGTAGGAGGATCACTATGAAGCACAAATTTATTAAGGTGCTCAGTCTATTGGTATTATTCGCTTCACTTGGTGTCTTTTTTTCAAGCACATCAATAAATGCCCGGGCTGAGAAAACCTACCAAATCGGAACTGACGTTACTTACCCCCCATTTGAGTTTGCAAATAAGCAGAACAAATATATCGGGATTGACGTTGACATTATGAATGCCATCGCCAAAGAAGAAGGTTTTAAGGTCAACATCAAGCCTGTTGGTTTTAACGCAGCGGTTCAGTCCTTAGATGCTGGCCAAATTGATGGTGTGATTGCCGGAATGACGATGACTCCTGAACGAGTAGCTAAGTTCGACTTTGGAACTCCCTACTATAAAACCGGTGTAGTCATGGCTGTTCAAAAGAACAGTAAAATCAAAGATTTCAAGCAGCTAAAAGGAAAAAAGGTTGCAATTAAAACCGGTACCGCTGCAGCGGCGTATGCTCAGAGTATTCAAAAGAAATATGGTTTTAAAACTGTCACCTTTGATGATTCTGATAACATGTATCAAGACGTTACCACTGGTAACTCGGTAGCATGTTTTGAAGATCAACCAGTCATGCAATATGCGATTAAGCAAGGCATGAAGTTAAAAATCGTTACCCAGCCTGCTAACCAAGGATATTATGGTTTCGCTGTTCAAAAAGGTAAAAATAAGGAATTAGTCAAAAAGTTCAACTCAGGTTTAAAGAAAATCAAAACTAACGGAACTTATAACAAGATCGTTGGTAAGTACTTAGGAAATGGTGACAACTCAAAGGTTAAGGGCAAAACCTTTACTATTGGGACTGATGTGACCTTCCCACCATTTGAATTTGCCAACAAGAAGAATAAGTACGTTGGTATCGATATGGATTTAATTAGAGCAATTGCTCAAGAACAAGGATTTAAAGTAAAGGTAAAGGCCCTCGGATTTAACGCTGCGGTTCAATCACTTGAATCTGGCCAAATCGATGGTGTTATTGCTGGAATGTCGATCACTCCGGAACGTAAAGCCCAATTTGATTTCTCGTCGCCTTACTATAGTTCAGGTGTTGTTATGGCAGTGAACCCTAAAGGTAACGTAAAGAGTCTCAAAGACCTTAAAGGTAAGAAAGTTGCCATCAAGACTGGGACTGCAGGAGCAGATTACGCTAACAGTATTAAGAAGAAGTATGGGTTCAAAACCGTTACTTTTGACGATTCAAACAACATGTATCAAGATGTCATCACTGGTAACTCAGCCGCATGTTTTGAAGATCAGCCAGTTATGCAGTACGCAATCAAGCAAGGTACCAAACTAAAAATCGTTACCAACCCTGCCGAATCTGGCGCCTACGGTTTTGCAGTTAAAAAAGGTAAAAATCAAGCCTTACTATCAGCATTCAACACGGGCTTAAAGGACTTAAAGGCAAGTGGTGCTTATGATGATATTGTTGCCAAGTACTTAGGTACCGATCAAGGAAAGAAAATTAAAGCTAGTGATGATAGTTCTGACCGGACATTCTTCGGGCTAATCAAGCAGAATAAAGGAGCTTTACTTAGTGGTCTGTCAGAAACCCTTTGGTTAACCGTTGTTTCGATTTTCTTTGCAACGATTTTTGGAATCATTGTTGGTTTGATGGGAGTTGTTCCAAGTAAATTTACCAATGGCCTATCAACAACCATTATTTATATTTTCCGGGGTTTGCCACTTCTTGTGCTCGCCCTATTCATCTATACTGGTATTCCAAGTTTGACTGGTACAAAAATTCCAGCATTCATTGCCGGGGTTGTAACCTTGACGTTTAACGAAGGTGCCTACATTGCAGCGTTCGTGAAGGGTGGAATTCAAGCAGTAGATTCTGGTCAAATGGAAGCTGCTCGAAGCCTTGGATTACCGTTTGGTAAATCGATGAGGAAAGTTATTCTGCCACAAGGAATCAGGATCATGATTCCATCATTCATCAACCAATTCATCATTACATTGAAAGATACCTCAATCTTGTCAATTATTGGATTACTAGAATTGACCCAAACTGGTAAGATTATCATTGCCAGAAACCTTGAAGGGTTTAAGGTTTGGGCAATCATCGCGGTAATTTACCTGGTTATAATCACCCTCTTAACTTGGTTATCCAATTGGGTACAAAGGAGAACTAAACTATGAGCGAAAAAAATGAATCTGCAAAAGTAAAAGTAACTGGTCTCACAAAGAAGTATGGCGATAATTTGGTTCTTAAGGGAATCGATCTCTCCGTAAAAAATAACGAAGTGGTCGTTGTTATTGGCCCTTCTGGATCAGGAAAAAGTACATTCTTAAGAACATTAAACAAGCTTGAAGAACCATCTTCTGGTTCAATCATTATTGACGATGTAGATATTGCAAAGAAAGATACAGACATCAACACAGTCCGTGAAAATATTGGGATGGTTTTCCAACATTTTAATCTGTTTAATAACTTAACTGTCGGCGAAAACATCATGCTTGCCCCGGTACAACTCAAAAAAGAAACTCCTGAAGATGCTGCTGAACATGCCAAGAAATTACTAAGTATGGTCGGATTGGCAGAAAAGTTCGATGCTAAAGTTCAGTCACTATCAGGTGGACAACAACAACGGGTTGCAATCGCTCGTGCTTTAGCCATGAAGCCAGACGTAATGTTATTCGATGAACCAACCTCGGCCTTGGATCCTGAAATGGTTGGTGATGTATTGGCCGTTATGAAGGATTTGGCCAAACAAGGTATGACTATGATCGTTGTTACCCATGAAATGGGATTTGCTAAGGAAGTTGCCGATCGTGTTGTCTTTGTTGATGATGGTCGGATTCTTGAACAAGGAACTCCAGAAGATGTATTTAATCACCCACAGAATGCCCGTCTCCAAGACTTCTTAAACAAGATTCTAAACGTTTAAAAAGCTATTCAATACACAAACACCCGTAACTAGCGAAATGCTAACTACGGGTGTTTTTTTGCGTTTTAAAAAATATCGGTGATAACCACTTGATTACCATGCTGTTTGATAATGTTTACCAAATCCTTAGTTTTCATCCAGACAGTGGCTGTATTATCGTTTGGATGGACTCCAATAATCCCAGGGGCTTTAGTGAACTGCTTATCTAGGTATAGGTCCACGTCATGTGCCTTGTTGTTAAGCAAGCCAAATGGCGTTACCGAACCAGGACTTAGACCAAGCTTATCTTTTAAAACAGTCTCAGACGCAAATGATAAGTGTCTGGTTCCATGATCCTGGCTAAATTTCTTTAAGTCCACTCTATGGGAACCGTCTACTGTAATTAAATAATACTTTCTGTTCTTATCATCTCTAACGAAAATGTTTTTTGCATCTGCATTAGGATACGGGAGATTAACCTTACTGACTTCTTGCATGTTATACACGGCTTGGTGCTCAGTGACTTCAAACCAGACATCATGCTCGTCAAGAAACGAATAGATTTGTTACTTATCCATCAAGATTATCTCCAATTCAATATATACAAAGAAAGGAAGCATTGAATAATCAATGCTTCCTTTCATTAGCAAACTCGTGTAATTCTCTTATACCGGAGGTGGGGTTCGAACCCACACGTCCTTGCGGACACTAGATTTTGAGTCTAGCGCGTCTGCCAGTTCCGCCACTCCGGCAAAATAACTGATAAATATTAGAATAACATGATTGGAAAAAGGCGGTAATCGGATTCGAACCGACGATGAAGGTTTTGCAGACCTCTGCCTTACCACTTGGCTATACCGCCAGAACAACCTCTGAAACCTCAATAAGAGATTCAAAGTAATCTATTGCCTTACCACTTGGATATCATCCAATCAAAGGGCGGTATGTGGGAATCGAACCCACGCGTGTCGGATCCACAAACCGATGTGTTAACCACTTCACCAATACCGCCATAACATTATTAACAGGGATAGTAGGAGTTGAACCCACACCGACGGTTTTGGAGACCGTAGTTCTACCATTAAACTATATCCCTATGGTGGAGGGGAGTGGATTCGAACCACCGAACCCGAAGGAGCGGATTTACAGTCCGCCGCGTTTAGCCAGACTTCGCTACCCCTCCATAAATGGCGCGGGACAGAATCGAACTGCCGACACATGGAGCTTCAATCCATTGCTCTACCGACTGAGCTACCGAGCCAAATACCAGAGTATATAATGCTATATAATGTTGTGTATTCAATTGTAATACATAACAACGGTCCGTACGAGACTCGAACTCGTGATCTCCTGCGTGACAGGCAGGCGTCCTAAACCAACTAGACCAACGGACCAGTGCTGCTATGAAAATGGAGGATACAGGGATCGAACCTGTGACCTCCTGCTTGTAAGGCAGATGCTCTCCCAGCTGAGCTAATCCTCCATAAAGTGACCCGTACGGGATTTGAACCCATGTTACCGCCGTGAAAGGGCGGTGTCTTAACCACTTGACCAACGGGTCATTCTCTTATTATTAACGGAGAGTAAGGGATTCGAACCCTTGAAACAGGCGTTTACCCGTTTACATCATTTCCAATGATGCTCCTTCGGCCAGCTCGGACAACTCTCCATTTTTAATAATAACTCCGGCAGGCGGGCTCGAACCGTCGACAACCTGATTAACAGTCAGGTGCTCTACCAACTGAGCTATGCCGGAATAATCGCGTGGCAACGTCCTACCCTTGCAGGGGGCGATCCCCCAACTACTATCGGCGTGCTGAAGCTTAACTTCTGTGTTCGGCATGGGAACAGGTGTATCCTTCAGGCTATCGCCACCACACTATTTACTTTAGAGAACTTTGTTCTCTCAAAACTAGCTAATATTAATTTTCTGCTGCCGATACTTACCATTTATTTTGGTTAAGTCCTCGACCGATTAGTATTGGTCCGCTCCGTACATCACTGCACTTCCACTTCCAACCTATCTACCTCATCATCTCTGAGGGGTCTTACTTCCATATAGGAATGGGAAATCTCATCTTGAGGCGAGTTTCACACTTAGATGCTTTCAGCGTTTATCTCATCCATACATAGCTACCCAGCGATGCGCCTGGCGGCACAACTGGTACACCAGCGGTATGTCCATCCCGGTCCTCTCGTACTAAGGACAGCTCCTCTCAAATTTCCTACGCCCGCGACGGATAGGGACCGAACTGTCTCACGACGTTCTGAACCCAGCTCGCGTACCGCTTTAATGGGCGAACAGCCCAACCCTTGGGACCGACTACAGCCCCAGGATGCGATGAGCCGACATCGAGGTGCCAAACCTCCCCGTCGATGTGGACTCTTGGGGGAGATAAGCCTGTTATCCCCAGGGTAGCTTTTATCCGTTGAGCGATGGCCCTTCCATGCGGAACCACCGGATCACTAAGCCCGACTTTCGTCCCTGCTCGACCTGTCTGTCTCGCAGTCAAGCTCCCTTCTGCCTTTACACTCTATGAATGATTTCCAACCATTCTGAGGGAACCTTTGGGCGCCTCCGTTACTGTTTGGGAGGCGACCGCCCCAGTCAAACTGCCCACCTGACACTGTCTCCCGCCACGCTTAGTGGCGCGGGTTAGAGTGTTCACACAGCGAGGGTAGTATCCCACCAACGCCTCAGTCGAAACTAGCGTTCCGACTTCATCGGCTCCTACCTATCCTGTACAAGCTGTGTCAACACCCAATATCAAGCTACAGTAAAGCTCCATGGGGTCTTTCCGTCCTGTCGCGGGTAACCTGCTTCTTCACAGGTATCTTAATTTCACCGAGTCTCTCGTTGAGACAGTGCCCAGATCGTTACGCCTTTCGTGCGGGTCGGAACTTACCCGACAAGGAATTTCGCTACCTTAGGACCGTTATAGTTACGGCCGCCGTTTACTGGGGCTTCATTTCTGGGCTTCGCCGAAGCTAACTCATCCACTTAACCTTCCAGCACCGGGCAGGCGTCAGCCCCTATACGTCATCTTACGATTTTGCAGAAACCTGTGTTTTTGATAAACAGTCGCCTGGGCCTTTTCACTGCGGCTGACCTTGCGGTCAGCACCCCTTCTCCCGAAGTTACGGGGTCATTTTGCCGAGTTCCTTAACGAGAGTTCACTCGCTCACCTTAGGATTCTCTCCTCGACTACCTGTGTCGGTTTGCGGTACGGGTAGTTGATTACTCACTAGAAGCTTTTCTCGGCAGCGTGACATCAGTCGCTTCCCTACTTAAATTTCGGTCCTCATCACTACTTGTCAACCCGCTGAGAAGCATTTGACTCCTCAACTGACTTGTAGCTTGAACGCACATTTCCAATCGTGCGCACAACTTAGCCTTCTGCGTCCCTCCATCGTTCAAACATAATCAACTAGTACAGGAATCTCAACCTGTTGTCCATCGCCTACGCCTCTCGGCCTCGGCTTAGGTCCCGACTAACCCTGGGAGGACGAGCCTTCCCCAGGAAACCTTAGTCATTCGGTGGATCAGATTCTCACTGATCTTTCGCTACTCATACCGGCATTCTCACTTCTAAGCGCTCCACCAGTCCTTACGGTCTGACTTCATTGCCCTTAGAACGCTCTCCTATCACATGACCATAAGGTCATGTCCACAGTCTCGGTAGTATGCTTAGCCCCGGTAAATTTTCGGCGCGGAATCACTCGACTAGTGAGCTATTACGCACTCTTTAAATGAGTGGCTGCTTCTAAGCCAACATCCTAGTTGTCTATGCAACTCCACATCCTTTTCCACTTAGCATACATTTAGGGACCTTAACTGGTGGTCTGGGCTGTTCCCCTTTCGACGATGGATCTTATCACTCACCGTCTGACTCCCGGATATAAATCAATGGTATTCGGAGTTTATCTGAATTTAGTAACCCATGACGGGCCCCTCATCCAAACAGTGCTCTACCTCCATGATTCTAAGTCCGAGGCTAGCCCTAAAGCTATTTCGGAGAGAACCAGCTATCTCCAAGTTCGTTTGGAATTTCACCGCTACCCACACCTCATCCCAGCACTTTTCAACGTACACGGGTTCGGCCCTCCAGTAAGTTTTACCTCACCTTCAGCCTGGACATGGGTAGATCACCTGGTTTCGGGTCTACGGCAACATACTTAAACGCCCATTTCAGACTCGCTTTCGCTGCGGCTCCGGCTTTTTCACCTTAACCTTGCATGTTACTGTAACTCGCCGGTTCATTCTACAAAAGGCACGCTATCACCCATTAACGGGCTCTAACTGCTTGTAGGCACATGGTTTCAGGAACTATTTCACTCCCCTTCCGGGGTGCTTTTCACCTTTCCCTCACGGTACTGGTTCACTATCGGTCACTAGGGAGTATTTAGCCTTGGGAGATGGTCCTCCCGGATTCCGACGACGTTTCACGTGTGTCGCCGTACTCAGGATCCTGAACTGAGGGTCATTGATTTCATCTACGGGGCTATCACCCTGTCTCGCCAATCTTCCCAGATTGTTCGATTATCAACAACTTTGGTAACTCAAATGTTCAGTCCTACAACCCCAAAGAGCAAGCTCTTTGGTTTGGGCTGTTCCCCGTTCGCTCGCCGCTACTTAGGGAATCGATTTTTCTTTCTCTTCCTGTGGGTAATTAGATGTTTCAGTTCCCCACGTCTACCTCTGATCAGCTATGTATTCACTGAACAGTAACAGTCGATTAAAACTGCTGGGTTTCCCCATTCGGAAATCTCCGGATCAAAGCTTACGTACAGCTCCCCGAAGCATATCGGTGTTAGTCCCGTCCTTCATCGGCTCCTAGTGCCAAGGCATTCACCATGCGCCCTTAATAACTTAACCTAGTATCACTTCGTGATACTCAAGTTAATTGAGTTTTACGCGAATAAAACATTTCGTTAATTTGACTCAATAAACGCGGTGTTCTCGGTTGAAATTATATTTTAAATATAATTCACTACAGAAAATTAATATTATCTAGTTTTCAAAGAACAAAATCCCTGACGCTCTCGCGTCAATGGAGAATAGCGGGATCGAACCGCTGACCCCCTGCTTGCAAAGCAGGTGCTCTCCCATCTGAGCTAATTCCCCATACTCTCCGGTCGTATGGCCGGTGGATGGGCCTAAATGGACTCGAACCATCGACCTCACGCTTATCAGGCGTGCGCTCTAACCAGCTGAGCTATAGGCCCAAAAAAGCGTTAACCAGAATTGAGAGTAGACCTCTCAAAACTAAACAAAACTTTCGACATGTGTAGGTTTCCGTATTATTCCTTAGAAAGGAGGTGATCCAGCCGCAGGTTCTCCTACGGCTACCTTGTTACGACTTCACCCTAATCATCTGTCCCACCTTAGGCGGCTGGCTCCAAAAGGTTACCTCACCGACTTTGGGTGTTACAAACTCTCATGGTGTGACGGGCGGTGTGTACAAGGCCCGGGAACGTATTCACCGTGGCATGCTGATCCACGATTACTAGCGATTCCAACTTCATGCAGGCGAGTTGCAGCCTGCAATCCGAACTGAGAACGGCTTTAAGAGATTAGCTTGACCTCGCGGTTTCGCGACTCGTTGTACCGTCCATTGTAGCACGTGTGTAGCCCAGGTCATAAGGGGCATGATGATTTGACGTCGTCCCCACCTTCCTCCGGTTTGTCACCGGCAGTCTTGCTAGAGTGCCCAACTAAATGCTGGCAACTAACAATAAGGGTTGCGCTCGTTGCGGGACTTAACCCAACATCTCACGACACGAGCTGACGACAACCATGCACCACCTGTCATTCCGTCCCGAAGGGAACGCCCAATCTCTTGGGTTAGCAGAAGATGTCAAGACCTGGTAAGGTTCTTCGCGTAGCATCGAATTAAACCACATGCTCCACCGCTTGTGCGGGCCCCCGTCAATTCCTTTGAGTTTCAACCTTGCGGTCGTACTCCCCAGGCGGAGTGCTTAATGCGTTAGCTGCAGCACTGAAGGGCGGAAACCCTCCAACACTTAGCACTCATCGTTTACGGCATGGACTACCAGGGTATCTAATCCTGTTCGCTACCCATGCTTTCGAGCCTCAGCGTCAGTTACAGACCAGACAGCCGCCTTCGCCACTGGTGTTCTTCCATATATCTACGCATTTCACCGCTACACATGGAGTTCCACTGTCCTCTTCTGCACTCAAGTCTCCCAGTTTCCGATGCACTTCTCCGGTTAAGCCGAAGGCTTTCACATCAGACTTAAAAGACCGCCTGCGCTCGCTTTACGCCCAATAAATCCGGACAACGCTTGCCACCTACGTATTACCGCGGCTGCTGGCACGTAGTTAGCCGTGGCTTTCTGGTTAAATACCGTCACGGTGTAAACAGTTACTCTTACACCTGTTCTTCTTTAACAACAGAGTTTTACGAGCCGAAACCCTTCTTCACTCACGCGGCGTTGCTCCATCAGACTTTCGTCCATTGTGGAAGATTCCCTACTGCTGCCTCCCGTAGGAGTTTGGGCCGTGTCTCAGTCCCAATGTGGCCGATTACCCTCTCAGGTCGGCTACGTATCATTGCCTTGGTGAGCCGTTACCTCACCAACTAGCTAATACGCCGCGGGTCCATCCTCAAGTGATAGCCGAAACCATCTTTCAAATGAAAACCATGCGGTTTTCATTGTTATACGGTATTAGCACCTGTTTCCAAGTGTTATCCCCTGCTTGAGGGCAGGTTACCCACGTGTTACTCACCAGTTCGCCACTCGTCCAAATGTTGAATCAGAATCCGTGCAAGCACTTCAACTTCATCAGCGAGGACGCGTTCGACTTGCATGTATTAGGCACGCCGCCAGCGTTCGTCCTGAGCCAGGATCAAACTCTCATTTTAAAAATGATAAGCTTGTAAGCTCATGATTATATTTGTTCTTTATCGCGAATTGACTTCGCAAATGTTTGTCTTTGATCTAACGATCAAAGGACCCTACACATTTGTTTGTCGAAAATTTTGTTCAGTTTTCAAAGGTCTACTTTGTTCAGTTAATGTTGCCTCAACGACTGATGTCATTGCTTTTGACAACTATTATAATATATCAGATTTTCAATTTGAAATCAAGAAGTTTTTGAATTAAAATTTCAAATTTCTTAATCGATACAACTGCGTGTTACCAAAAGGCAACGAAAATAAGTTTATCAAGTATAGCGCCATAGGTCAAGGCTTAAATCCAATTTCATTGAAAGTTTTTTTCTGCTTCACTTAACCAGCTGTTACGATTTGCTTCAATTGAGCTAAATCCTCGGTTAATGTGGTAGTTAGTCCAATAGTTCTGAGTCCTTTTAGCTGGGCGTCCACGGTCGTCTAAAACACCGAAATCAACGGTATTTACCCGAGTCGACAGACTAATTCTCCCTGAGTATTCATCTATATCAATAATGGTCGCAGTAACCACATCCCCTATAGTAAACAATTCGTTGATATCAGAAACATATCCTTCTTTGCATTCTGAAATATGGATTAATCCACGATATTCACCCATGATGTCCACAAACGCACCATAGGGTTGAATGCCGGTAACTTTAACAGGAATCCTCATCCCTACCTTTGGTTTCATCTCGCTCACATCCTAACTTAGAAGTATTTTACTTGCTTTATTTGTCCTTGTCCACATTTCTAAAACTTACATTTTGTTTAACACCTTTACCAAATTGATGAATAAGATATGGTTTTTGGTATTATAGTAGACAAACATTAAAAGGACTGATTATTTGAGCACACTGATTGACTTCATCCTACATATTGACGCTCACCTGGTCAATATCGTAACCACTTTCGGGAATTGGACATATCTAATTCTATTTGCCATTATCTTCATTGAAACGGGTGCAGTAATCATGCCGTTTCTCCCTGGTGATTCACTTTTGTTTGCCGCCTCAGCACTGACCGCTAATCCCACGTATGGTTTACAGCCTTGGATATTTGTGGTCATCTTCTTGATTGCTTCTATTGGTGGAGACTCATTAAACTTCTACTTAGGAAGTAAATTCGGAGAATTAATTCCTCGTCACAAGTTACTTGGCCGGTTCATTAAAGAAAAGGATTTACAAAGTGCCAGAAACTTCTTTGATAAATACGGGGCCTGGGCAATCTTTCTAGCTAGGTTTATGCCAATCATCCGTACACTTGTACCGTTTGTTGCTGCCACCAGTAATTTCTCATACAAAAAATTCGTTAAGTACAACATCCCAGCATGTATTACCTGGGTAATTATTTGTTGTGGTGGTGGCCACTTCTTCGGTAACATCCCATTTGTGAAGGAACACTTCTCAATGGTTGTAATTGGCATCGTTTTAATCTCCCTAATTCCAGCAATCGTTGGTTTTTTAAAGGGAAAACTATCCAAGTCTTAATCACTAGATTCTAATTTACAACTCCCGTGACAATTGATATAATTATCTCTGTTGTGGTGAGTTGGCAGAGTGGTAATGCACCGGACTCGAAATCCGGCGAACCCGTGTTGAGCGGGCGCGCAGGTTCAATTCCTGTACTCACCTTAATAATAAAGGACCAGTCATTAAATGACTGGCCCTTTTTTATTAACTAATATTGTGTTCCTTTTCGTAATCAGCTATGGATTGATTTCCCTTATCCGTCAAACCGTTTATAAATCTATCTGCATCAATATACCCTTCAGCTATTAATGGGCGCGGATCACCACCAATCACGTTATCGCAATAGTCAACAAAGTGACTAGGACTTGTTCCGGACTCTACTCGCCCTGATTGGATTGCCTTTAAAATATTGTAATCGGTCTGTGTAATTTCCACACTACTTCCTCCTTTATTTAGTTGATACCAAAATTCTAACACAATCATTTTCTCTAAATACAAAAAGAGCACTCAAAATGAGTGCTCTCGTTTTTTAATATTTAACTAAGCTCAAAATGTCGTAATCTGCAATCTTGTCACGACCCTTTAAATCTTCTAATTCAACGATGAATGCAGTTCCGATTACGATTCCGCCTAACTCTTCTACCATTCTGATAGTAGCATCAATTGTTCCACCTGTGGCAAGCAAATCGTCGGTAACCAAAACCTTCTGGCCCTTCTTAACTGCGTCCTTACGCAAGCAAAGAGTGGCTTGACCATATTCTAGATCATAGCTAGCACTAACAATTTCACCAGGAAGCTTGTCTTGTTTCCTAGCAGGAGAAAAACCAATTCCAAGTTCATTTGCAACTGGACAGCCGACAATAAAGCCACGAGCTTCTGGTCCAACTACCATATCAGCGTCACGTTCACGTGCAAACTTGACGATTTCATTTGTAGCCGCCTTGTAAGCATCCCCATTTTCAAGTAGTGGGGAAATGTCTCTAAAGAGCACCCCTGGTTCAGGATAATTCTCATAAGAAGCTATATACTGTGTAAAATCAATTGCCATTTAATTTCTTCCTTTCATCAGGCTCCAAATATTGAGATATGAAGCTGACTAATTCCCTTGTGTTTGCTAACAATAGATGTTGTTCTGCGTCGATCTGCTTTTCTCTAAGTTGGTAGCTCGGTGCTGTTTGCAAATTTTTGCTTTCAGGATTATCGATTAAATTAATCTGGTTCCCTGATTTTGACACAAAGCCAAGTTCCAAAAACACCTTAACCATAAACGCGAGCGTCCGTTCACTTACATCAAGTGCTTTGGCCGCAACTGAGCGCTGATTAACTATGTCGAAATCATGATGACTTGAAACGAACTTAAATAGTTTAGCATAAGATTGTCTTTCTGGCATCCCTATTTTTGAAAGCATCTGTTTTTTATATAAATAAAAGACTGTAGTATCAGGCTGAGCAACATCTAATACTTGAGTTAAATCATCGATAGAATCTGGACAATCAACAACAAATAAAGTGTCCTGATGAATGTTCAAATCAATCAAATCAGTATACAGAATTGGTTTCCCCGTTTCCGGGATTACACTCATTAATTGTTTCATAATCGATTCATGGAAAAACACATATGTGCCAGGTCTACTAAACATCTTTTTGTGGAGCTGATTAGTCCGCAAATCAACGATTGGAGCACTAATTTGCTGAATATCCTCCACCATGATTTGCAAATTAGTACGATTACGCCACGTATTAACTCCAATCTCACCAATCACCTTAGTGGAGGCAGTCGAGCTAACCAAATCATCAGCACAATCCCCCATTTGAAAGGCAATTGCCCCGATTTTTTTATGAGTCCCTTGGAAAGCAAACTTCAAGTGAGACGAATCTTGACCGATCCGTTTCACATCAACTAACTGATCAAATTTAAACTCAAAAACCGGTTGTGGATTATCCTCACCAAACGGTGCCAGTTTCCGTAAGTCTTTGTAAAAGCTATTATCTAAAGAATCAACGTTAACCGATGCCGTAATCAGTTCAGACTGCTTGGTTGTTAAATCAAGACCCTGTTCATTAGCAGCAACCTCCAATTGTTTCCTAAGGTCAGCTACTTTGTCTGACTTAATCGTCAACCCGACTGCTGAATGGTGGCCACCGAAACCAACCATCTGGTCACGAATTGGATTAATTGCTGCAAATAAATCAAAGTCAGAAATACTTCTTCCTGAACCTTTAACTTCATCAGAATCAGGTAAAGTTGTCATAACGATTGCTGGTCTTTGGTACTTATCAACTAACCGGCTGGCAACAATTCCTAGAACCCCCTGGTGCCAATCCTGCCCAACTACAACAATCACAGGAGGCATTTCATCATCATGATTCTTCTCTAACATTTGAACTGACTTGTCGAAAAAGTCTGCCACATAGTCCTTACGCTCATCATTTTGTTGGTCAGCAAACTTGGCAATCTTTTGAGCTTCATCTTCATCAAAAGTATGCAATAAGTTTACGCCAACCTTTGCATCACCCATTCTCCCAAGAGAATTTAAGCGGGGAGCAATGGCAAAACCAATATCCTGCTCGTCGAAATTTTCAATATCTGTCCCTGCTTGCTTAAGCAATGCACTAAGACCAGGGCGCTGAGTGTTTTTGATGGCTTGGATTCCAAACGAAACAATTGCCCGATTTTCCCCAGTTAAAGAAACAACGTCTGCGACAGTCCCAATTGCGGCAATGTCTAACAAATCATAGGGAATCTCCTCTAATAGAGCCGTTGCTACTTTGAAAGCTACGCCTGCTCCGGAAAGCATTCCAAATGAATACTGAGCACCATCCTTTGCTACTCGAGGATGAATAATGGCAAACGCATCCGGTAACACCTCTGGTAGATCATGGTGATCAGTAATGATAACGTCACAGCCTAGGTCTTTAGCAAGTTTAATTGAATCATTACCAGCAACCCCATTGTCAACAGTGATGATGAGGGTAGTCCCATCGTCAATAATCCGCTTAAACGCATCATCGTTTGGGCCATAACCATCTGTAAACCTATTTGGAACGTAAAAATCAACATTTCCACCTAGATCTTCAATAGTTTCATACATAATGGTCGTACTAGTGATTCCATCGGCATCATAATCACCATAAACAGTAATTTGCTCCTCATTTGCAATCGCTGTTTGAATACGCTCAATCGCTTTTTGCATATCTGGAAATTCAAATGGGTCATTAAAGTCACTAACGTCAGGATTCAAAAAATGGTTAGCTTCATCAACTGACTTAATTCCCCTAGCTACCATAATCTTAGCAATCAGTTCACTAACACTTAGTTCATCAACAATTTGGCTAACTAGTTGACTATTTGTCTGTGCGTCAACAACTTCCCAGTTGTACTTTGAATTAATCATTAAATACCTACCCTAACCTGTGATTACAAATTTTTGTTGAGACGCTCAATTTGTTTTTCGAGATCTGCAATTTGTTGATCCTTTGCGCCGATTTCTTGTTTGCCGGCAGAATTCTTTAACCGAGTTTCCATTTCCTTTAGACTTGTCTTAAGTTCCTGGATCTGGGTTGCCAATTCTGCTTGTTTTTTATCACTCAATTTTTCAAAACGCTTGATTTGCCGATTTTTCTTAACATTTTGAGTCGAAGAGAACACAAAAATAATCAGTGCACCAAATAATAGCGAAAATAAAATCAAAATAATCAGCGGCGCTTGTAATCTTGTAAAACCAAAGTTTACCTCGACAGAATTTAAATTCATCAATGAGAATGCCGCCACGATAATAATTAAAATAATCCCAATAATTGTACCAACTTGTTTTTTCATACTGTTCTCCCCCTACGTCAAATTATTTATTAAACGGTACATCCACGATGTCAAAGTCACGGACAACCTTTGTGTTTGGAAAGACTGACTGAGCTTGCTTTTCAAGCTCATGAGCCATTTTACCTGTATACCTAGCTGAGATATGGTTTAATAACAGTTTTTTAACTCCGGCCTTTTTTGCCATCGTAGCTGCTTGAATATTTGTTGAATGGTAGTAATTTCTGGCAAGCTTATTTTCGCCCTTGCTAAAAGTACTTTCATGAACTAATACATCAGCTGACTCAGCTAGGGTTATTGCGTTATTTGTTTGTCTAGTATCACCAAGAATGGCAACAATTCTACCAGGTTGAGCATGGCCAATTACATCATGACCATCGATTACTCTGCCATCTGCCAGGGTAACAGTCTCTCCATTCTTAAGTTTACCGTAAACCGGGCCGGATGGAATATTTAACTCTTTTAACTTGTCTACCATTAATTCACCCGGATGATCATGTTCAACTACCCGGTAGCCAAAACTTTCGATTCGGTGATCAAGTGGCTCAACGTAAACTGAAAATTTCTTATCTTCAAAAATTAGCCCAGATTGCTTGTGCTCAAGTTCATGATAGTTAATGTTGTACGATAATCTGGTCGCTGAGACCTTTAAACTAACTTCGATATACTGTTTTATCCCTTTAGGCCCATAGATATCAAGATCACCCTCGCCACCTTGAAATGAGCGACTGCTTAACAGTCCAGGCAGTCCAAAAATATGGTCGCCATGAAGATGAGTGATAAAAATCTTATCAATTTTTCTTGGTCTAATCGTTGACCTCAAAATTTGGTGTTGAGTACCCTCACCGGCATCAAACAGCCAAACTGAGTTGATTTCATCTAGTAATCTAAGTGCTAGACTTGAAACGTTACGAAACTTACCCGGAGACCCTGCTCCAGTACCTAAAAATTCAATTTGCATGTTTATCTTTTCCTTATTTGAGTCGATTTACCATTTCTGGTTTCAAGAAATACTATATAATTGTATCATAATTCGCAGTCGATTTTTTATGTTAGGAGGCGGAACATTGAACCTAGATGAGTTTGCACGCGCTACATATTCACTGAATAAGAGCTTGACACTACTAGTTGCAAAGGAAAAACATTTTGAGCCAGTTACCCAAATCACGTTGGGAAAATCTGAAATTTACTTACAGGTAAAGGCTGATGCCCCAACAACGAACTCTACCCTTAGCTTAGAACAATTTGAAGCAAGAGTTAAGAAAACACCAAGTTCTTTCAATATTAGGTTCTTTTCATCCCAAAAATTGGCTTTTGGGTTTAGAATCATTGGTAAGACATTAGTATTTTATTAGGGAGAGCGCTTATGAAAAAAATTGGATATGTATTGGGGATAGCCAGTCTAACTTTACTTCTGGCAGCATGTGGTAATAACGCCGATAAAAAGACGGATAGCGAAAATAGTACTAAGGATTCTTATTCTGCAAAAATGCAGAACAATTCTTCAACTAGTAAAACTAATAAAAATCAATCATCAACTAATAATTCCGGATCTGCAAATAACGCTTCATCAAAAGCAGATTTATCTAATTACCAATATTCAGTTCCTAAAAAGGACACAAAAAAAGCTAACTACGTTAAAACTGGTAATTTAGCTAAACCAAGACAGTTTACCTTTGATCGATTCGGAACTCGTCAGCAATTAACTAAAATTAGTCAATCTCCAAAATCAATGACTGCTGACGGATTGACGTACAAAATTACTAAAGTCAGGGTTGTTGAGAATAGTCCAAAGACTGAAGCTGCAAAACAAGCTGCGGCACAGACTTTAAACCTTCAGAGTGTTCCAAACAAATACTACACATTTGTAATCAATTACTCCGTCACTAATAACCGCAATTCATCAGTTGCTCTAAATGGAATTAACAACATCAAAACGAACCGAGGCCAAACGCTGACAACCGCAAGCCAGCTATCTGATTCATCTGCTGGTAATCACCTTACAAAAGGTCAAAGCAAAACTTTTGTTTCAGTTGGCTACTTGCATGATTATGCTACACAACCGACAACCAAAGTCACGATGAACTTTGGTGCAATTTATGATTTAAATGGCAAGCAACTTGCCGCCGCTCCAAATCAAGGACTGCTAGTTTCCTTAAACTAAATATTTCCATTAAAAAAGCAGGTTATCTATCATTCTTATGGAATGGTTGATAACCTGCTTTTGTCTATTTAACTTTTAAAACTTTACTCATATCAGATGCAACTAATCTAACGAAAGCAACGTTTCCAGTTGGGTTTGGATGGACATTGTCCTGCCAGAACCACTTAGAATTACCTTCACTGTATCCATGCCAGTCGATCATGTAGACATTTGAATACTTCTTAGCAGCCTTGGAAATAGTTCGGTTAACTTCATCTTCCCAATTTCTAGTTGGGACGTGACAGTTAATCCAGAAGATTTTCCGCTTTGAACCGATTTCTTTAATAACTTCAGTAATTTGTTGTGTGGTCATTGGTGAGTTAGTTCCCAAGTTGATAACAACGTTGTCAGCTAATTCATCCTTGCTCTTCAACTGCTTAATTACTGATGACGCTTGCCAAATCTGACGGCCGACGGCAGCAGACACGTAAGCTTGTTTAAATACAGTTTGGAAATCATGACTAGTATCCGCCATGATTGAATCACCAATTGCCGTAACTGGTTGTTGATGAACCGTCAGGTACTGCTTCTTCGACAAACTAAACTTATTAGCAATCCGTTTTTGCTTAGGCGTCAATTTCTTCTTTAGCAAAGCCTTTTGCTTCTTAACATCTCGGGCAGCAGCCTGAGCTTTCTTTTGCTTTGCCAATGCCTGTTTGTTGTTTTGAGCAGCCTTCTTTTGATTCTTAGTAATGTCATTTTGAAGTACTGTCTTAGTAGCTTTTGATGGTGCAATCGCACTTCCGTATGCACAAACTCCAATTAAAAAGATGGCAGGAACTAACCATAATCTCTTTAACCCATAAGGAGATTGAGTTGAAAAGAAGTATTTAATCGCACTAGGCAATTGTAAGTAATGATAGCGCCGCAGAGGCGTTTCAATATACCGATAAGAAAGTTCACTAATTACACAGATAATCACAATTTCAATCAGTGCGTTCATCAGTGGGTGAGCCGCAATGTTCGTGACCTTCATTTCATAGAAGATCATAACTGGAAATTGATAAAGATAAATCCCGTAACTTCTTGTTCCTATCCAGGCAAACACTGGGTTAGTCAACCAACGGTTAACGTCAGATCCTGGGTGAGCACAAGCAGCAATCAATGCCGCAGAGGCAACGGCCATAATGAACATCCCGCCACGATAAGTGAAGGTATTTTGGCCTGACAGTGTAAAGTAGAACCACGCCATTACAGTAAACGCTGCTATCCCAATCCCATTAAGAGTCCAACGCCCTCGGCTGGAGATTGCGGCTTTCAAATGTGTAGATGGCCAAATAATGGCTAGCGTTACACCTAAAATGATCGAGAACATTCTAGTGTCTGTACCGTAATATACCCGGTTTAACGCATCAGGTCCTGTGTAAAAAAGCCCCATCAGAATTGCTGATAATACTCCAAATGCGAATGTGATCCAAGCAATAATCTTCTTTCTTCTGATTAGAATAATCATTGCTGTTAAAAGTAACGGCCAAATCAGGTAATATTGGCCTTCAATCGAAAGTGACCATAGATGAGTAAATGGAGACTCACCATTAAACCTATCAAAGTAACTTTGCCCGTGGCCAACTTCCCACCAGTTGTATAAGTAAACTAAGTTAGTGCCAATAATCGATCGAAGATTGGTTAATAAAGATCTTTGAAATAAAGTTATGTATGCCCCAGTCCCAATCAACATCGCGACAAGAGCTGGGTACAATCTCTTTAATCTTCGAACATAAAAACCGATAAAATCAATGCGACCATTTTGCTCCCATTCTTGAAGCAAGAGGTCCGTAATCAGATATCCTGATACCGCAAAAAATATCGGTACCCCCATATATCCACCTTGCAAATTATACGGTAGCAAGTGATAAATAATTACCCCCGCCACAGCTAAAGCTCTAATTCCATCAAAACCTGTAATGTATCGACTCTTCTTGAGTCGCTTCCCTTTTGAACTGCTGTGTACTTGTTGCATATTAAATTCCTACCTTGTAATTACTTTTTAATTATTCTACGTAAGTAAAGGAGAAATCAAGGATCGTAACGGTGTCCCCATCTTTGGCTCCAGCTTCCCGAAGAGCCTTATCTATCCCCATTCCCCTCATTTGACGCGCAAATCTTAACATACTTTGTTCATGCATTGTGTCAGTCATCTTAAAGAGTTTTTCAATCTTTTCTCCAGAAATGACCCAAGACTCAATTTCATCATCAAAACTAATGTGAAATTCATCTTCACTTGTTCCATGATACTCGTAATCTTTAGTTTCTTCCAGAGTATTCATAGGAATTACAGCAGTTTTTTCAAGTAAATCAGCCGTTTTCTGAATCAACTCTTGCAAACCACTATGAGTAACTGATGAGATTGCTAAAATTTCATTCTCATTTTTATCAGATTCTGCTAACTTTTGCTTAAACTCTTCTAAGTTGTCTGCAGAATTTGGTAAGTCCATCTTAGTCGCAACAATAATCTGTGGCCGTTCCAAAATTGACTCATCGTACGCAGTTAATTCCTTGTTGATTGCAAGGTAATCCTCATAGGGGTCACGTCCTTCTTCACCAGACATGTCGACAAGATGAAGGATAACCCTGGTCCGTTCAACGTGTCGCAAGAATTGGATTCCCAGTCCAACTCCCTCTGACGCACCTTCGACTAATCCAGGTAAGTCAGCGACGGCAAAGTCTCTACCATCGTCTAACCTAACCATTCCTAGGTTAGGCACCAACGTCGTAAAGTGGTAACCCGCAATCTTTGGTTTAGCACTGGTAATTACAGACAGCAACGTACTTTTCCCTGCTGATGGAAAACCAACTAAACCTACATCAGCCAAGACTCTAAGTTCTAGTTTTAGAGCAACTTCTTCACCAGGTTCACCATTTTCGGCAATTTCTGGGGCGGGATTTTTGGCACTCGCAAAGTGGATGTTTCCACGACCTCCACGCCCCCCCTTAGCAACAATTAGCTCTTGGTTGGCATCAGTAAGGTCGCCGATTACATCACCAGTTTCCTCGTTTATGACCGTTGTCCCTTCTGGAACTAGAACGATCATGTCTTCAGCACTCCGGCCGGTCATTGACTTATTAGCGCCATTTCCACCGGAAGGTGCTTTGAATTTACGATGATAGCGGAAATCCATCAAGGTATTCATTCCTGAATCGACTTTAAAAATCACGTTAGCTCCGTGACCGCCATCCCCGCCAGCAGGACCACCATTAGGAACATACTTCTCACGACGGAAGGCAACCATTCCGTTACCACCGTTTCCTGCCTTAACATCAATTTTAACTTGATCAACAAACATGTTTTTTCACCATTTTTACCTTACTAATTTTAATTCAGTATATACAAACCCAATTTGAAGTATACAGACAATATAAATCAACGTCAAAGTAATTTGTGAGTCTACACAAATCTTTAACTATTCTGACGAATCACTAGATTTACCTATCTTGCCTAAAGAAAATTTAATTGTCTTGGCGACTGTTTCGCTAATCCCCAAATTCCTGATATCCTGCTCGGAAGCATCAGAAATTTTTTTAAGCGATCCAAATTTTCGCAGCAGCTTGTTACGGGTTTTAGGACCGACACCAGAGATTGCATCCAATCTGGAGGTTAATGTGTTCTTTGTATGCACCTTTCGATGAAAAGTGATTGCAAACCTATGAACTTCATCTTGAATTCGTTGCAACAAATAAAACCCTTGGCTCTTTGGATCAAGATGGAGCGGTGTATCTGCATCCCCAAACAATAGGTCAGCAGTCTGATGATGGTCATTTTTGACCATTCCACCAACCGGAATGTTTAGGCCAAGCTCATTAACCAGAACGTCCTTAGCCGCATTCATTTGAATCTCGCCACCATCCATCAATATCAAATCAGGCATATCTGCATGCTCTTTTAACAATCTGGAATAACGCCGACGAATTACTTCTTTTGTACTTGCAGTTTCATCAGCATGATCAACCGTCTTAGACTTATACTTTCGGTACATATTTTTGTTTGGCTGACCGTCTTCAAACACAACCATTGCCGAAACAATGTCAGTTCCTTGAATGTGGGAGTGATCAAACGCTTCAATTCTATGCCCTGGGGCAATCCCCATCGCGTCAGTCAACTCTTTCATCGCACCCGTGGTCTTTGATTCATCCAATTCCATCAGCCTGAATTTCTCTTCTAAAACCAGTTGAGCATTAGTTCCCGCCATATTCAACAGGTCCCGCTTTTGGCCACGCTGTGGTGTCCTTACGGGGACATCCTCAACTACGTGACTAATCACATCGGTTGGTAGCGTATTCGGCACCAAAATCTCTTTTGGTAATAATTGATTTTTTTGTTGATAAAACTGGGCAATGAAACTGACCATTTCTTCATCAGGATCATTAATAATTGGGAAAAGGCGCTTTTCTCGTTTCATCAGCCTTGATTGCCGAATGAAAAAAATTTGAATCGACAGCCACCCCTTATCCATATAGTAGTTAAAGATGTCTCGAGGTGTATTATCATTACTAATAATCTTTTGCTTTTCAACCGTAATTTCGATGTACTTTATTTGATCACGGATTTCTGCAGCCCGCTCATATTCCATTTTTTCAGCTGCTTGTTGCATCCGCTTAGTTAATAACTTTTTTGCACTGTCCACATTTCCATTTAAGAAGGATTTGATCTTCTTGATTTGCTTATCATACTCTTCTTTTGGAACCTCTTTAAAGCAAGGCCCCAGACACTGCCCCATGTGATAATAAAGGCATGGACGGCCTTGATAACCGTTACAGCGTCTTAGCGGATAAACCTTTTGGAGAAAATTTACAGTTTCATCTGCGGCATACACGTTGGGATAAGGGCCGTAATAATATGCCCCGTCCTTTAGTAGCGTGTTCACAATTTTAATTTGTGGGTCACGTTCATTAGTAATTTTAATGTACGGATAACCGCCATTTCCCTGTTTCAACTTAATGTTGAAATAAGGTCGATGCTTTTGAATCAAAGTTATTTCTAACAAGAAGGCTTCCTTATCCGTAGAAGTCACAATGGTTTCAAAATCTGCAATTTCAGAAACAAGCTTCGCAGTTTTCCCCTCATGACTACTCTTGAAATAAGAGCGGACACGGTTCTTCAAATTCTTCGCTTTCCCGACATAGATAATCTTACCGTTGATGTTTTTCATCAGGTAACATCCCGGCATATCGGGTAATAGCGCTAGCTTATGTTCTAAATACTCACTAGCCAAGTTGTCCACCCCCTTCTAAAAGTCCATTCAAAATTATATCGCGAATATACGTTTGCTTCAATTAATCTGAACCACTCAGATACAGTACCTTGATTAAACAACAAATGGCCGAAAAAAATATAAAAGTAGCCACGATGTGTTAATCCTAAAAACATCGCAGCTACTTTTTTATTTTGGTGATGCTTCCCCCCTCAGAAACAAAGTGAAAGCAAACTACCTAGTTTCAATAATTTTTGAAATGAAGTCCTTTGTCCGTTCATTTTTAGGGTTTTGGAAAATTTCATCCGGCTTGTCTTTCTCCAAAACATAGCCATCTGCCATAAACCAAACTTCGTCTGCAACTTCCTTGGCGAATCCCATTTCATGGGTTACCACCACCATGGTCATCCCCTCCTCAGCGAGTTCCTGCATAACCGCTAAGACTTCACCAACCATTTCTGGATCAAGTGCCGAAGTTGGCTCATCAAACAGCATCACTTCCGGATTCATTGCTAATGCTCTGGCAATCGCAACCCGTTGCTTCTGACCACCTGAAAGACTGTCTGGATATGCATCAGCTTTTTCAGCTAAGCCAACTCGATCAAGCAACTTCATCGCCACTTTGGCAGCCTCTGCATCACTCATCTTTTTAACCCTCACCGGAGCAAGTTTTAGATTATCAAGAACAGTCATGTTGGGGAAGAGGTTAAAGTTTTGAAACACCATTCCCATCTTCTCGCGAACTTGAACTAATTCCGCATCGCTAATTCCCATTAAATTCTGACCGTCAAACTGAACAGTTCCTTTAGTAGGCTTTTCTAATAAATTTAAGCATCTTAGAAAAGTACTCTTTCCAGCTCCGGAGGGGCCAATGATACAGATTACTTGGCCTGATTTAACCGTTCCTTCAATGTCCTTCAAAATAACATTGTCGCCAAATTTCTTTTCTAATCCACTAACTTCAATAACTGATTTATCAAGCATGTTTCATCTTCCCTTCGTAGTAGTTTAGCAATCTAGTCAACGCAAACGTCACAATAAAGTAGATTACCATGGCAACGAAAATTGGCATTACTCCACGGTACGTATCAGCCCTAACAATGTTAGTTTGGTAAATCAAATCGGTTACCCCGATGATAGAAACAATTGAACTTTCCTTAATCAACGAGATGAATTCATTACCGAGGGCAGGCCAGATGTTTTTAAATGCTTGCGGTAAGATAACAAACCTCATTAGATCGGTTTTCGATAGCCCTAAACTAGCTGCTGCTTCGGTTTGCCCCTTTGCGACTGAGTTAATTCCACCACGAATGATTTCAGCAACGTATGCACCACTGTTAAGTGAAACTGCAATAATTCCTGAAAGTAGCGCCGGAATATTGACGATGACACCAATCCCAAAGTAAACAAACATTACTTGGACCATCAACGGGGTTCCCCGAATAAACTCGGTATAACTGATTGAAATTCCCCGTAGAATTTTGGACTTACTGAAACGCATCAGTGCCAAAGCAACCCCTAGAACAACTCCAAACAGTGATGAAACTAATGAAATCAGAACGGTGTACTTAATTCCCTTTACAAAGTATGACCAGTAATGAGTCATCGAAGTGTTGACTGTATTGACTTTCATGTACTTTCCTGCTGACGCCAAATACTTTTCAGTCAAGTTTTGCTTTTTAATTTTGGCAATGGTCTTATTTGTTGCATTGACTAATGAAGTTGATCCTTTCTTCATTGCAATTGCCGCACCAACTTCATTTGTGCTTAGCTTATACCCTGACGGAATCATTGCCATTGTCTTATCGTTCTTCACGTAGGCTTCAGCTGAAGGCTTTTCAATTCCCAATGCATCAATCTTGTGCGTTTTTAGAGCCAAAACCAAATCGGTCGACTTATCCATCCCTTTAACATTAGCACCTGGAATTTTCTTCTTGGCTAAATCATATTGTAATGTTCCGGTTTGAGCACCGATTTTTTGGTTTTTCAGGTCTTTAACACTCTTTATCTTGTTCACATCTGATTTGTTAATCAAAAAACTTTGACCACCGTTGTAATAGATATCAGAAAAATCAACGCTCTGCCGTCTTTCCTTAGTAGGATTAATTCCACCAATAGCCATATCAGCTTTACCAGTTTCAATTGCTACTAGTAGTGAATCAAAATTCATACTCTTGATGACTAGCTTAACGTGCAAATCATCAGCAATCTTCTTAACCACATCCATATCCATCCCAACGATTTTATCCTTGCCCTTATGATTAACTTGAAACTCGTACGGTGGGTAATCAGGACTAGTTACCACAATCAATTCTTTTCGCTGCTTGACTCGATTTAGTGAATCATCCGCAGCGTATGTATTGATACTTAGTAACGCTGTAAAACTAATAATTGCAATCAAACTAAGAATAATTTTGGATAACCATTTAGATTTTAAAATATTCATCAACAAACCCTCTCAAATTTAATAATGACAAGATTACACTTATTTTTGTATTTATGCAACAAATTTTGAAAATTAATTGTTTTTATTCATAATTTTAGCCAACTAATGAATAATGTTATATTTAAGCGCTGTCAGTGACAATAAATCGGATATCTGCTATTATCTTGAATGAAGGAGTGACATGCCATGGGATTAAAAGTTAATCGCCAAGATAACCTTGACGCAATGTTTGGTAAATTTTCCGAACTTGATCTAGATGATAAAAAGCGGGACAAGTTTTTAAAACACGACCGCAAAGATAATAAAAAGCGTAAGAACGAGAAGCGTCCTGAAAAGAAACATCATGACACTGACAACGATTAAATTGCGCAATAAAAAACTGTCAAAGACATTTGTCTTTGACAGTTTTTTATTTCTTCATAATTCTATTCAGAAAGTTCAGCTTTAGCAGCTTTAATCTGCATCCGAACTTGGTCGAATCCAGTTCCACCTAATGAGTGGCGCCTTTCAACCGCAACTTCTGATTTAAGGTCCTCGAATACATCCTCATCGATTTTATCTGATGCTTCTTTTAGCTCAGTAATCGACATGTCTTGCAGATTTTTACCTTCATTGATCCCCTTAAGAACCAATTTACCAACGATTGCATGAGCTTCCCTAAATGGGATTCCCTTTGCTGCAAGGTAATCGGCAAGCTCAGTTGCGTTGGAGAAATCATTTTCAGTTGCAGCTTTCATCCGCTCAACATTAGGCTTTGCCGTTTTGATCATCCCATTAAACACCTTCAAGCAAGGCAAGATAGTTTTGACAGTATCAAAAACGCCTTCCTTATCTTCTTGAAGGTCCTTATTATATGCAAGTGGCAAAGACTTCATAGTGGTCAATAGTCCCATTAAGTTACCATAAACCCGACCAGACTTGCCCCTAATTAATTCATCCATATCTGGATTCTTTTTTTGAGGCATGATCGAACTGCCAGTCGTGTAAGCATCACTGAGTTCAAGATAGTTAAATTCATGTGACACCCACATACTGATTTCTTCACAGAACCTGGTTAAATGCATCATCAAAATTGAAGCATTACTCAAAAATTCAAGAGCAAAGTCTCTGTCTGACACAGCATCAAGCGAATTTAGGTAGATTTTCGAAAAGCCTAGTTCATTTGCTGTGTATTCACGGTCAGTTGGAAAGGTCGTCCCTGCCAATGCAGCGGCACCAATTGGTGAAATATCAGTATGAACATTATTAAACTGAAAACGTTCCTTATCACGTTTAAACATCTGATAATATGCCATCAAATAATGCCCGTACGAAATTGGTTGGGCATGCTGCAAATGAGTATACCCTGACATAATTGTCTCTACATTTTTCTCAGCCATTTCAACCAAAGTAGTCTGCAAAGTAGTAATTTCTTCAATTACTTGTGGCAGGCGATTTCTAACATAAAGGTGAAAGTCTAATGCAACTTGGTCATTCCGAGAGCGTGCCGTATGCAACTTACCGGCAACTGGACCAATTTTTTCGGTCAACAGAGCCTCCATGTTCATGTGGATATCTTCATTTTCAGTCGAAAATTCAAGCTTTCCTTGATGAAGCTCATCTCTGAGTTCTTCCAAGCCAGCCACGATCTTGTCACAATCATCCGCTGGTAAGATTTTTGTATGCTTAAGCATTTTCACGTGGGCAAGCGAACCTTCTAGGTCTTCATCTGCCATCAACTGGTCGAATGAAATTGATGCCCCAAATTCGTCGACCCATGATTCAGCTTGGGCAGTAAATCGACCGCCCCATAACTTTTTAGTGCTCATTATTTCTCTTCTCCTTTTGAAGAGAAACCTCCTGAAACAGTAACCTTTTGCTTTTCGTCATTATGGGTCACTGCGTTCACAAATTCTGCCTGCTTATTCTTTAACTGAACTTGTGAATATACTTGGGTTGGAAGTCCCCACAGTTTGATAAATCCTTTAGCAGCCTCTTGATCAAATGAATCTGAAGAAGTATAGGTTGCTAGGTCCTTATCGTAAAGTGAAGAATCTGATTTACGTCCAAGTACCATTACGTTTCCCTTGAATAGTTGTAACTTAATGATACCATTTACAACTTCTTGGGTCTTATCAATGAATGCTTGCATTGCATCCATCAATGGTGAGAACCAAAGTGCATTATAAATCATTTCACTTAATTGCTTTTCAATAACTGGCTTAAAGTGAGCCAAGTCACGTTCAAACGTTAGGTCTTCTAGTTCCTTATGCGCTTTAAGTAAAACAGTTGCTGCAGGGGCTTCATATACTTCACGAGATTTAATCCCTACCAAACGGTTTTCGATATGATCGATTCTGCCAACTCCGTGTTCACCTGCCACATCATTCAACTTCTCGATGATGTCAGCAAAGCTCATTTTTTTACCATCAAGGGCTACTGGAATTCCCTTTTCAAACGTAATTTCAAGTTCAACCGGCTTATCTGGAGTTTCAGTTAATGGCTTAGTAATTGCAAAAGCATCTTCCGGTGCGCTTTCCCAAGGATCTTCCAAAACACCGGCTTCATTTGCACGACCCCAAATGTTAGCATCGATTGAATATGGTGAATCCAAATCAATTGGAATTGGAATGTTATGTTCCTTTGCATATTCAATTTCTTGCTCACGTGACCAGTGCCAGTCACGAACTGGACTCAACACATCTAGTTGGGGATCAAGTCCATGAATTGCAACTTCAAATCGGACTTGGTCATTTCCCTTACCAGTACAGCCATGGGCGACTGCTTCAGCATGCTCTTGGTGAGCAATTTCGACAAGCTTCTTTGAAATGAGGGGTCGTGAAAGGGCAGAAATTAGTGGGTAGCTTCCTTCATAAAAAGCATTTGCCTTCAAAGCAACTGCTGCATAGTCATCAGCGAATTCATCAAGTGAATCCAAAACATATGCTTTAACTGCGCCGACTTTAAGCGCCTTTGATTTAACAAAGTCTAAATCTTTTCCTTCACCAACGTTGATACAGCACGCAACAACGTCGTATCCTTTATCTTTTAGCCATGCAATGGCAACGGAGGTATCAAGTCCTCCTGAATATGCTAGTACTACTTTCTTTTCTGCCATGAAATATCCCTCTTTCATTTAATTGGTTACAAAAGAGAATAACACCTCTATACAAAAACCGCAAGGAATTTTAATTTTTATTCAAAAATAATTTTAAAATAACCTAAAATATTCATTTCAGTACAGGATTCTTGATTTTTAGGGTATAAAAAAAGGCCTAGATTTCTCTAGACCTGTAATTTAATCATTAATTGCAGATGGATAGCGCTGCTTCAAACGGTTAATGTTATCCGTAGCAACTTCATCGAATGGAATATCAGCCCACTCAGCGATTTGAGAAAGGTACCATAAAACATCGCCCATCTCTTTTACAATCGCATCATGATCCAAATTTTCACTATTAAATGTATATTTGCGAACCAAATCAGCAACTTCACCAGCCTCGCCTGTTAGGCCTAGCGCACAGTTAGTTAAAACTTGTTCCTTACCCATTAAAGTCCGATTTGCAGCTTTTTGATAATCGTTAAAATCCATGTTACAGTCTCCCCTCAATCCAATCCCAAACTTGATCCTTACCCTTTTTACTTACAGATGAAAATAGTACTAATGCATCATCTTGTGACATAGATAGGGTCTTACGAATTAATGACTCTTGCTTATTCCATTTTCCGGGAACGATTTTGTCCATCTTAGTTGCAACTGTGAGAATGTCAATCTCGTAGTATTTTAACCACTCGCGCATTGAAATATCATCATCACTTGGTGCATGTCGGCCATCAACCAACGTGATTACCCCACGTAATTGTTCACGCTGGCTAAGGTAGGTTTCAATCATCTTGCCCCACTTTTCACGACTAGCTTTTGAGGCTTTAGCGTAACCATATCCAGGAACATCAACAAAAAATAGTTGGTCCTCCACGTTATAGAAGTTGAGTGTCTGTGTCTTGCCTGGCTGGCCTGATGTGTGTGCCAAACTTTTCCGGTTGATCAACGTGTTTGTAAGTGATGACTTACCAACATTTGAGCGCCCAACTAGCGCAATTTCCGGATAATTCGTCTTCGGATATTGTTTTTCCTCGACAGCACTAATTGTCAAATCGACATTATGAACGTCCAAAAGTACCCCTCCAATTTGTATGTAAAAAACTGATGCAAACTAATAGTAGTTTACATCAGTTTAGACAAAATTACGATGCTTGTTTTAATACCAACTCTGGTTCTTTGTGGTCTGTCACGGTTTCTGGAGTAATAATTACTTTTTCGATATCGTTTCGGCTTGGAATGTCGAACATAATATCACGCATTACTCCTTCGATAATTGATCTCAAACCACGAGCTCCAGTATTTCTAGAAATTGCTAGTTGAGCCATACTCTTAAGTGCTTCTGGTTGGAATTCAAGTTGAACTCCATCCAATGAAATCAACTTAGTATATTGCTTAACCAAAGCATTTTTGGGTTCAGTCAGAATTCTAACTAAGTCTGCCTCAGTTAATTTATCAAGGGCAGTCAAAATTGGCAGTCGACCAATAAATTCGGGAATCAGTCCGAATTTAAGTAAGTCTTCAGGAATAACTGACTGCATGATGTTATTTGAGTCTAAATCAGGTGCAACATCCAAGTTAGTACCAAAACCAATCGTCTTGTCACCTAAACGGCTCTTAACAATGCCTTCAATCCCATCAAATGCTCCACCAACGATGAATAAAATGTTAGTGGTATCAATTTGAATGAACTCTTGTTGAGGGTGCTTACGACCACCCTGAGGTGGAACGTTAGCAATTGTTCCTTCCAAGATTTTAAGCAAAGCTTGTTGCACACCCTCACCAGAAACGTCACGTGTAATCGAGACATTTTCTGACTTCTTAGCAATTTTGTCAATTTCATCGATATAGATAATTCCCTTTTGGGCACGATCAACATCGTAATCAGCATTTTGCAATAGCTTAAGCAAAATGTTCTCGACATCTTCACCGACGTATCCTGCTTCAGTTAAAGTAGTTGCATCAGCAATTGCAAACGGAACATTAAGAGTCCGTGCAAGGGTTTGTGCAAGGTATGTCTTACCAGACCCAGTCGGTCCAATAATACAAATATTACTCTTTTGAAGTTCTAATTCCTCATCGGGATTCTCAACCATTTCATTGACACGTTTGTAGTGGTTATATACCGCTACGGAAAGCGTCCGTTTAGCGTTATCTTGACCAATTACAAACTCATTTAATTTATCAAGAATTTGTTGTGGAGTAAGAACTTTTAGTAGGTCAGCTGGGGCACTTTCAGGAGCAAGCTCTTCATCAATGATTTGCTTACATAAATCAATACATTCATTACAAATGTACACACCTGGTCCCGCAACGATTTTCTTTACTTGGTCCTGAGACTTGCCACAAAAAGAACAAGTTACAGTCCCGTTAGTTTCTGTATCATCAAACAATATATCCACTCCTCATACTAATCGGAAGCATAGTTACTTATAAACACCAGAAGTAACTTTATCACATACTATATAAAAATCAATCATAAGGTTTAATTAGGAAAAAAAGACCCGTCATAAATAACGGATCTTTTTTGAAGAATCTACTAATTAGTCGTTTTCTTTACTTGAATCTTTAGCTTTTGCGTCTTGCTTTGAAGAATCAACAATCAAATCGATTGCCTTCTTAATAGCAATATCATGTTTCAACATGTCTTCAGTAAGGGCGTTGCGAACAGCGTCTTCCTTCATACCATATTGGTCAGCTAAGTTCTTAACTTCAGCATCAATGTCCTTCTTGTCAGGTTCGATGTCTTCAGCTTCAACGATAGCTTCAAGAACTAAGTTAGTCTTAACACGTCTGTCAGCACCATCAGCAAATTGCTTCTTCAAATCGTCTGGTGAAGTACCAGTCAATTGGAAGTACATTTGTGAGTTGATACCTTGTTGTTGCATACCTGCAAGGTATTGGTCCATTTGACGTTGGATGTCGTCGTCCATCATTGATTGAGGAACGTCCTTGATCTCAGCGTTATCAACAGCTTGGCTGATAGCAGCGTCTTCAATGGCATCACGCGCTTCGTTCTTCTTTTGTTCTTTAAGTTCTTCTTTGATCTTGTCTTTTAATTCATCAAGACTGTCAACGTCTTCGTCAACGTCCTTAGCGAAGTCGTCATCAAGTTTAGGCAATTCCTTAGCTTTAACTTCGTGAATTGTAGTCTTGAAGATAGCTTCTTTACCAGCTAATTCCTTAGCTTGGTAATCTTCAGGGAATGTAACTTTAACGTCTACATCTTCACCGGCTTTATGACCAACTAATTGGTCTTCAAAACCAGGAATGAATGAACCTGAACCTAGTTCAAGTGAGTAGTTGTCAGCCTTACCGCCGTCAAATTGCTTGCCGTCTACTGAACCATCAAAGTCAATGACAACAGTATCGCCATTTTCAGCAGCCTTGTCTTCTTTAAGTACAAGTTCAGCTTGGCTTTCACGACGCTTTTCAAGCTCGGCATCGATATCTTTTTGGTATACACGAGTGTTTTGCTTAGGAACACTAAGTCCTTGGTAGTCACCAAGTTTTACTTCAGGCTTAACGTAAACAGTTGCCTTGATAACCCATGGCTTACCTTTTTCCATTGATTCAACACTAATTTGAGGTTGATCAACTGGTTCGATTTTTGAATCTTTAACAGCACCTTCGTAGGCTTCTGGTAAGAGAATGTTCAAAGCATCTTCATAAAGTGCTTCTTCGCCGTACATTTGGTTAAATACTTGGCGTGGAACCTTTCCTTTACGGAATCCTGGAACGCTGATGCTAGTCTTATTTTTTTTGAATGCTCGATCTAAACCTTTTTCGATCAAGTCAGTACTAATTTCAAAAGTTAATTCTCCGTCATTAGTACCTTTCTTTTCCCATTTTGCAGACATTTTGTTTC
This sequence comes from Lentilactobacillus curieae, assembly GCF_000785105.2. NCBI lineage: Bacteria > Bacillati > Bacillota > Bacilli > Lactobacillales > Lactobacillaceae > Lentilactobacillus > Lentilactobacillus curieae. The sequence continues at coordinate 87,872 of NZ_CP018906.1, forward strand.
CTCCGAGACAAAAGATTATTTGTACAATTTCTCATTGCATAACATTGTTATTTTAACGTATTAACAAGTAAAAGTAAAATCTATTTGAGATTTAAACAAAAAAGCCATGGGAAAAATCCCATGACTTTAAAAATGATGTGAAAATGAAATTAGTCTTTAACTTCACCAACAACACCGGCACCAACAGTATGTCCACCTTCACGAATAGTGAACTTAGTACCTTTTTCAATGGCAACTGGCTTAGTTAATTCAACGTTAAATTCAACGTTATCACCAGGCATAACCATTTCTACGCCGTCTTCCAATTCAATAACACCAGTAACATCAGTGGTATGGAAGTAGAATTGTGGACGATAGTTTGAGAAGAATGGAGTATGACGTCCACCTTCTTCTTTAGTCAAGATATAAACTTGGCCAGAGAATTGTTTGTGGGTTTGGATTGAGCCAGGGGCTGCAAGTACTTGTCCACGAACAACTTGTTCACGGTCAACACCACGAAGAAGTACACCAATGTTATCACCGGCTTGACCTTCGTCAAGTGTCTTACGGAACATTTCAAGACCAGTAACAGTTGACTTAGTTGGTTCGTCATGCAATCCAACGATTTCAACTTCGTCACCAACTTTAACGATACCACGATCAACACGTCCTGATGCAACAGTACCACGACCTGTGATAGTAAATACGTCTTCAACTGGCATTAAGAATGGCTTAGTATCGTCACGTTCTGGAGTTGGGATGTATTCATCAACAACGTCCATCAAGTGTAAGATAACTTCTTCTTGTTCCTTGTCGCCTTCGAGAGCCTTAAGAGCTGAACCGCGGACAACAGGAATGTCATCTCCAGGATAATCGTATTCTGAAAGTAATTCACGAACTTCCATTTCAACCAAGTCGATCAATTCGTCATCATCAACTAAGTCTGTCTTGTTCAAGAATACAACGATGTACTCAACACCAACTTGGTGAGCAAGCAAGATATGTTCACGAGTTTGTGGCATAGGACCATCAGTTGCAGCAACAACCAAGATAGCACCGTCCATTTGAGCGGCACCAGTGATCATGTTCTTGATGTAATCAGCATGTCCTGGGGCATCGATATGAGCGTAGTGACGAGTTTCTGTTTCGTATTCAACGTGAGCAGTGTTGATCGTTATACCACGTTCACGTTCTTCTGGAGCTGCATCAATTTCAGCATAGTCTTCAGCCTTTGCAAGACCTTTAGAAGCCAATACCTTTGTGATAGCAGCAGTTAAAGTAGTTTTCCCATGGTCAATATGGCCGATAGTACCGATATTAACATGGGGCTTTGTTCTTTCATAATGTTCTTTAGCCATTAATGAAACCTCCTGTTGTTTTCAAGAATTACATCAACTTTCATCAATGCATTTCTGATAGATATTATACTACATCTTCTCTAAAAGACAAAGCCGTCAATTTTTCGAAGAATCCTTAAGTATTATATCGATACTTAAATTGTTTGTAAACATATTACTGTTATTTTTTTGTTTTTATTTTCATTACATATATTTTATTCTTTGTTCTTGGTTAAGAATAATTTCAAACCAGCTAAGCATAACCGCCCCAGATTCAGTGTTCGGTGCGAATTCATCCCCCGCCAAATAGGATTGAATAATTTTAATCCAGTCATCGGAATTAATTATTACATCCTCGGCGTACGGAAACAAATAATTCCCCAACTGATATATTTGGGCTGATAATTGCTGGGCAAAAATTGGGTCATCATTCGCAAACTTCTCATCAACAACGTTGATTGTTTCTATGATTGGCTGAACACTATCAGCAATATCTATATTTGCTGGAATCACTTGATGAATTTTATCATCTAACCACAACAAATCAATTTGGTCATCAATTTTTAAACCAATCAATTCAAATAAAAATTGAGTTTTGATTACCTGCCAACCAGCTCGATCAATTAAAACTGCCTTCACCCCTTCCAGATATTCAGCAAGTGGCAGGCGATTTGCTTCAGACACAATTTTTGCCTGAACATCTGCGCTATGGCTTCCGATATAAAATAATCGCCGTTGCAGTTTCATGACCTCTTCACGATGATATTTTTTAAACTTAAATTCCGCAGTCTCAATTTGCGTAATTAGCTCTTTTGCATATTGATGATCAAGTACCACGGTAACCTTTCGAGCTGGGATAAATTGTTTATCCGCCAATAATGTCTTAACAGCAAACGTTACATCGCCAGGCCGCAAATTCTCCGTCCCGGCATCATCAATTAACTCAACAGCTGTTTGAATATCCGCCAACTTTGTGTATGCTCTGGCTTGTAAAAGTAAAAAATCGTATTGATCCCCATTTTGTCTTCTTAAGTCATCAATTTTTTTGATAGTTTGGTGATACTTTGCGTCAAGGAAATCTGCCTTGGCACTTTCAAAAATCACGTTATCATTCTCAGAAAGGTTCATGCAAATTCTCCTTATCGAATCAATATAAATAAGGTACAAATATGGCCTCAAAGGCGGTATTTGTACCTTGCTTACATTATTTATTATTGTTAGCTTTTTTCTCTGCCTTAGCAAGTTCTTCGGCCTTGTTGTTCTTAGAATGTTTTTTATTTGTCCGCTTATGGTGTTGGTTAACTTCCATAATAACCGGAAGAATAACTGGATGACGTTTAGTTTGTTGATATAGATAATCACTTAGACTTTCACGTACATCCTGTTTTAAATTACTCCAGTCAAATTCCTTATGCTCAAGGTTATTTTTGACCGTTTTTTCAATAATTTCAGATGCTTCATTCATTAAATCTTTATTGGCCTTAACGTAAACAAAGCCTCGCGAAGTCAATTTCGGCGCAGAGATAACTCGTTTTTTCTTTCTATCAATTGTAACTACGGCTACAAATATCCCATCTTCTGAAAGGACCTTACGATCCCGTAAAACGATGTTACCAATGTCACCGATTCCGCTACCGTCAATCATGGTATCAGCTAGGTCAAGGCCAGCTGAGATCCAAATTTCATCGTCATCGATTGAAATAACGTCGCCTTTATTTGGAATCACGATATTACTATCATTGTAGCCTAGTTGTTTTGCCAAGCCGGCATGGGAAGCGAGTAAGCGGTACTCACCTTGCACTGGAATAAAGAACTTAGGCTTCAAAATGTTTATTAATAGTTGTAAATCATTTTGACTAGCATCTCCGGATGAATTCATTTCATCAGCAATCATCTTAACTTCAGCGTCGGCTCTGTAAATCATGTCACGAGTCTTAGCGACTGTAGTTTCCATCGCAGTTGACGGTGTTGTAGTAATAAAGACTAAATCGCCTGATTCGATGTTGATGTCCTTCTGTTCGCCATTAGCCATCCGTTGTAAAGCTTTAATTGGCTCGCCCATTTTACCAGTTTGAATAATTACAATCTGATTTGGTTCAAGTTTCTCAAGGTCCTTTGCGTTTTCAATCAATAATTCTTGATCTGGCAATTTCAACATTGAAAGTTTAAGGGCAGTTTTAACGATTTTATCTAAGTCTTGGCCACTCAAAAATACTTTGCGGCCAGTTTTAGCTGCTGCATTGAAAACTTGTTGCATTCTGATAATGTTTGAAGCCACACTAGCAACAATGATTCGACCTTGATGGTCATTAAAGACACCATTAATGTAGTCACTAATCTGATTTTCGGATGCAGATGGCGTTGGATTCTCAGCGTTGCTAGAATCGCTCAACAGCGCTAGTACCCCTTGATCACCTAACTTAGTTAGTTGCGAATAATCAGTGTGGTACAAATGTGATGCGGTTTGGTCAAACTTAAAATCACCAGTGTAGACAATTGATCCGGCATCAGTGTGTACTGCAATTCCCAAAGATCCTGGAATTGAGTGAGTTGTTCTAAAGAAAGTAATCCGGACATCTTCAAAATCGATTTCACTCCGGTCACTTACGACATGAAAATCATCGAAATCGGTAACCTCATCAGCGTCAGCGACACTGATTTTTGCTAATTCGATAGTCATCTTTGAACCAAATACGGGAACATTAAACTCACTCAAAAAGTATGGTAAAGCGCCAATTGCATCAGCATGACCGTGAGTTAAAAATACCCCCACAATTTTATCGCGATTTTCTTCCAAATATGAAAAATCGGGGATAACTACGTCAATTCCTAGAAGTTCGTTTTCAGGGTACTTTAACCCACAATCTAAAATGTAAATACCATCGTTAATATTTACGGCATACATATTCTTACCGTTTTCTCGCACACCACCAAGTGGTATGACCTTAATCTTACTGTTCATGTTTCACCTCAAAATTTTTCCTTTTTTTACGTTCGTAATTCAGCTTCTTATAGTTTACCATACTTAAGCAAGCAACGAAATTTTGGGCAAAAAAAAGAGCCGAAAAATCGGCTCTTTGGAACAAATTTAATATTAACGACGAAGACCCAAGCTTTGGATAAGGTCACGGTAGCGTGAAACGTCCTTGTTACGTAGGTAAGCAAGTAAGTTACGACGGTGACCAATCTTCTTCATAAGACCACGTTGTGAATGGAAATCTTTACGGTGATCTCTCATGTGACCGTTGATTTCGTTGATGTCAGCAGTTAGTACAGCAATTTGTACTTCGGCTGATCCAGTGTCGCCTTCGTGACGAGCATATTTTTTGATGATTTCGTTCTTTTCACTTTGAGTAAGTGCCATGATATATTTACCACCTTATATTTTTAGTCCAACAACTGAGTACCCGGTAAGTGGCCCCGAAGTACTAAGTTGAAGGTCGTGCTTAACACACAAAGAGTATTATAAGTGATTTAACTTGATTACACAAGGATTTTTTAAATATTCAGTTAGAACTCCCCTTGCAAACACATGTGGTAATCTGTATAATAATGCTTGTTGAAATTTTACTTATAATAGTTATCGACTCGGAGGTGAAACCAATGCCAATTATCAAATCAGCCATCGAACGTGTGAAGACTAACGAAAAAGCACAAGAAAGAAACGCTTCACAACTCAGCAAAATGAGAACTGCCGTTAAGAAGTTTGAAAAAGCTCAAGCTGCAGGTTCAGATGATGCCAAAGAACTTTACATCAACGCCATCAGTGCAGTTGACCACGCAAAGTCAAAGGGATTAATCAAAGCAAACAAAGCTGCTCGTGACAAGTCACGTTTAACTAAGTTAGCTAAATAATAATTAGGTTAAGGCTTCAAGGCTTCAAACCGAATAAAAAAACAGGTTATCGCAACAGTTGTTGTGATAACCTGTTTTTTTACGCTGTCTTTTTCATAAAGTTGACCACGAAAAGTTCAAACAATAATTCTGGAGAACGGGCAGATGATTTCATCTCCCGCTCTATATTGACAAGTCCAAGGTACGCTGTTTTCAATTCGTCGTATGAAAACTTCCGAATTGATTGCAACGCTAATTTGACCCTATATGGATGCACTTTTAAGGAAGACGCAATGTTCCCTTGAGAATAACCGTGCTGTTTTAAAATCATCACCTGAATCAATAATCTAAACTGTTGAATTAAAACTGCATTGATTCTAATCGGTTCGTCGTTTTCCAGCAACAACTGATGGTATATATCTAATGACTTAGTTGGCTGCTTAGCTAACACGGTGTTAACCAAATCGAACACGTTTTGTTCCATTGACTTTGATACAAGGGCAGCCACAGATTCAGAATCGATCCGCTTGGATTGTTGATTATAGATTGTAAGCTTGGGGATTTCATTCATCATCTTTGTCAGATTACCAGATGTTAACTCAAGTAGTTTTTCAAGCGCAGCATCGTCAATGCCGCAACCAGCTTTTGCAACCTCACTCTTGATAATTGCTTTTGCTTCATTTTCAGTTGGGTTACCGATACTGACAACTGTTGCTAGCTTCTTAATTTGTTTAGTAATTTTCTTTCTAGCATCTAATTTTTCATAAGCAGCAAAAATTACCATAATTGTAGATTCCTGCGGGTGTTGCAAGTACTCAATCAATTCATCCAAATCATGATCAATTTTTGACTTTTTCTTGGTAGCTGTTAAAAAGTATGGATGAGAAATCATCACCAACCGCTTCTCACCGAAGAAAGGCATTGAAACAGCGTCCTCAACAGCGTTACTCAATGGTGTTTCTTCCATATCGTAAGTTGACATATTCATTGCTCGCTCTTCTTCAGGAATCAGCTCAGTAAATGTTCGCTTTATTTTATCTGAAAGGTAGTCCTGTGCCCCATCAATAAGGTAAACCCGATCAACGGTGCCGCTTTTGATTTGCTTTGTAAATTCAGAATACTTCATTTTAGCTTCCCTTCAAATTTACGGTTGGAACAAACCGACCGCGATTGTTTCGATAAACATATCTTACCATACCAGAAATTTGCGAATTAATAACCTTCACCCGATTACAACGCAAGGTCTGCATCGTTTCATCGTTTGGATGATGATAACGATTATTTCTTCCTGCAGAAATAAGCGCAATTCTAGGCTTAATCGTCCTAATAAAATCCGGAGCAGAAGACGTTTTACTTCCATGATGGCCAGCTTTTAATACATCGACTTTTAAGTTGGGATAGCGTTGCAAGACTTCAATCTCACCCGCCTGATCCAAATCACCAGTAAACAGCCATCTTTGATGGCCAATATTGCCAAAAACAACCATTGAATCATGATTTTCACCTTTACCAGCAACAAACGGATGAAGAATTCTTAACCCACCAACCAGACAGTTTTGCTTATCTGAAACCGGAACTAACTCAGTTGCAGTTCCAGCTTTCTTCAAACGTTTAATAAAGCTAGGATTCTGATTCATACCTATAGGAACCACTACTCTTTTTACCCGTAACTGCTTCATGTAAGCTGGTAAATCCCCACAATGGTCAGCATCCTGATGGCTTAGCAAAATTTCATCAACCGTATTGATTCCAATACTCTTTAAATAATTAATTCCAATGCGTTCGGCACGATAAGTTTCACTCTGTCGTTGCCACGGTCGCTCACCGAAGTGCACCTTTCCACCCGTATCGATAAGAGTTACTCGGCGATTGAAAGGACGTCTGATTAGGAAACTGTCTCCCTGACCAACATCAATCATCGTGACCTCACCATTCATTGGAAAATGAATCCAAATAAAAGTGCACAAGTACATACAAGATAACCCAACCAACAGTAGTTTCCGACGTGAATTATGGACACTAAGAGTAACCCAGAAAGTAACGACCAGCAAGACAATCGTTATCCAGACTCCAGGTTTTCCAAATACAATCATTCCCGGTAATTCCCCACAAAAATTTAGTGAAGCAGTAAACACAGACACTATTCTTTCTGCAATAGATATCACAATTGGCAGGTCACCAAAAACACTTGCAGCCAATACTAACGGGAAGATAATTACGGAAAATATTGGTAAAAATACCAGACTGGCAAGAATTGACAGGATATGCCACTGGTAAAAATTTTCTAGCAAAATTGGTAGGGATATCATGTTTAACATAACTGTCTTAGAAAATAGTTTCCACTTAGCAGTGGCAATTATCCCTAGAGACAAGGAGTAACTAAGTTGAACGCTAAGCAAATAGGTAGCTTCTGGCAGCCAAAACAGCTGTAAAATTAACGTGATACTCCAGGAGTCTAAACTCGATAGGTCACGGCCAAGTAGCACTGCAAATTGTCTTAATACTGCCATAATAACCGCCCTAAATAACCCAGGGCTACCACCAGCAAATTGAAAGTAAACCACTAAACAGATGATTTTTAATAATGCACTCGTTCGTTTTGGAAATTTAACCCCTGCTAATAGTCTTTCGACTAACCCCAGAAAAAATGCAACATGCATCCCCGAAACAGAAAAGACATGCAATAGTCCTAGTTTTGAACTACCAGTCATTTCTTGATAAAAATCACTATCTCTGACACCAATTACCAATGCCTGGCAATAACGCTTTATGTTTGGTGGATAGTTTGCCGTTCTACATAGCAATCCCGTTCGCAATGCATGTGGCAGTTCATTGATCTGTATTTTTGCTGGTGCAGGGACAACAGTAAGGTTCGTAACGTTAACTAGACTACTAATTCCCTGATGCCGATAGTACAGACCAGTATCAAACTCATTAACATTAGTTGCTGGTTTGAACTTTTCAAGCTTACCAACAACTGTAAGGAAAAGTGGCCCATTATTTCTTTGAATCATCAATTTTTGTGATTCTGAGCTTAACCTTGAAAAATACACCCTTTTCTTATTATCAAAATGTGAGTTGGCAACAAGGTTTATCTGCCCACCATTCAACTTTATCTCATCTGGAAAAATTCGGATTGTTTCGTGAATTTCGGAATTTACAGTCTGCATTTCTACCTGTTGTTTAAAAGTTAAGCAACGCCATGTAAATAGTGTTCCCACTATTAGCGCCACTATCCATAGAACATTAAAATTTAGTTTCCATACTCTTATCGCCCAGAAAATCAAGCCAATCACACCAACGAGAGGATGAAATTCCAAGGCGCTGAGGCAAACTAATAGAATTGCAATAAATATCCATAGTCTCTTAATTATTAATCAGACAAATAGGAGTCAAACGGAATTTTGGTTAGGTCTTCATGAGTTAATTCAATTTTATTCAGCTCAATGTTTTTAAGTTTGATTAATTTTTGAGCATACTCATCATTGTGGTAGTTACGTAGATAGTTAATCTTTTTTATTCCTGCTTGTAACAACATCTTAGTACATTGTAGGCAAGGAAAATCAGTGACGTAGACTTCTGCACCGTCAGTCCGCTCACCAAACTTTGCACATTGCAAAATTGCGTTCATCTCGGCGTGAATCGTTCTAACACAATGACCATCAACAAGGTAGCAGCCTTCATCGATACAGTGAGCATCACCTGCTACTGAACCGTTGTATCCTCCAGCAATAATCCGTTTATCTCGCACTAACACCGCGCCAACAGATAGACGCTCACATGTACTCCGTGAAGCTAATAAAACTGCTTGGGTCATAAAATATTGATCCCATTTGATTCGGTTATCCATTCCGTTCACCTTCCAAGAAATTTATATCGCTTAAAATTATCTCACGTTATACGCAAATTGACGACTTTAAATTTGCAAATGTTTTATCGCCAAATCCGGGAACCTCTTTTAAATCTTCAATCTTCTTAAAATCTCCATGTTCTTTTCTGTATGCAATGATCTGATCCGCCTTTTTCTCACCGATTCCGGTGAGTTCTTGCAACTTAGTTTTGTCAGCAGTGTTCAAATTAATTTGGTTGCCCCCGGATTCGCTATCGGTGGTAGAACTGCCATCGTCATTCGCTGCAGTGACTTCCTCCGATTGGTTGGGATTTGCTGGTGCACCAGCTCCTGCCTTAAACTGATTTCCCTTGATTTCACCACGAATCGGAATGTAAACCACTTGCTGATCAGAAAGTCGTTGAGCTAAGTTAACTTGCTTCTTGTCCGCAGACTTGTTAAACCCACCTGCTAGATCAACTGCATCACAAATTCGCATATTGGGATTAACTTGATAAACGCCAGGATTTCGAACCGCTCCCTTTACGTCCACATAAATTTGTTTGTGACCGCCTGAAGACAAGTTGGTGGTTCGTTGTGAACTCGTCTCTGTTTTTTCATCAGCCGAGCTTGATTGTTCATTAGTTGATAAATTGGTAGAACTGTCTGCTGAACCGACAATATCACTTTGCATTGAAGTTTCTGACTGAGTGTTACCATGAACTGCAAAAACCAATCCCAGCAGAAGAATTGCACTGACTAAAGCAAGGCCGCCGATTGTTTGATACAAGTGATCTTCAATAAATTCCTTGATCCTATCCATCACATTCACCCCTTTCTCAATCTTTAGATACGAAAAAAGAGCTGGAAAAATTCCAACTCTAATTATTTTTTAAATATGATATTGCTTGAGAAAAAGTAGAAATCGGTACGACTTTCATTTTAGGTGCATACTTTTTAGCTGTTTGCTTCGCTACTTCATAGTTCGTTTTATGTCCAGGCTCCAACTTTAGGATTTCTTTTGAAGGCTTAACATAAGGGGCAAGGAATACTTTAGCACCAGCTCGTTTTGCTGTGATGATCTTCTTATCAATTCCGCCAATTTCACCAACATACCCATCTCCATTAATGGTTCCGGTACCCGCAACCTTATTGCCGTGCCGCAAATCTTGGTTAGTTAGCTGAGAATAGATTTGAAGTGAAAACATTAGGCCACCAGAGGGTCCCCCAACTTGGCCAGGATTAACCTTAATCGGGGTTTCAGTCTTAACCTTCACATCATCAGTTAAAGTAATCCCAATGCCAGGACGATTCTTGGCAATCTTAATCAGTTTTCTTGTAATCTTGTGGGTTCGCTTATTTCTAATAAACTGAACCGTTAGTTTTTGACCAACTTTTTGCTTCTTAACATAGTTAACAAAGCCATTAGAGGTCTTGAATGAGTGATTGTCTACCTTCGAGACTACGTCACCCACTTTTAACGCATCTTTAAATTTTGATTTTTTCGACACGTTTAACACATATATGCCCCGATATTTCCGAGTAACTTGCTTATGAGCATGCTTGTAGGCAGTGTAAATCGCCTCTCCAATTGAGCTTTGCATATAAAAATTTTGAACTTTATTATACTCAGTTTCATTTTGGCCAGAGGTTACTGCGTCATCAGATTCGATGGAGTAATGGGGTGCCAACTTTGCATAAAGGTAAGTGAAGGGGCGCGCCCTTGCGATTCCCACTGATGTCAATAGAAACTGCCCTTTATGGTCGTCTGGATGGTTTTTAATAGAAACTACCTTACCAAGGTTAAATGCCTCTCCAGGCCCCTCTATGTATTGTGGCAGTGGTATGGTAATCCCTAAAATCACTAGAATCAATACCACCAAGCTGATTATAAATCGCTTTGAAGATGCTTTTTTCATAAATGAAGAAACTTCCTTATTCGAATTTGGCCCGGAGAGCGGTCGCTACATTTTCCGGAACCATTTTGGTAATATCGCCATTGAATCTTGCAATTTCCTTGATCATCGTCGATGAAAGAGCCCGGTAGTTAGGACTTGTTGGCAAAAAGATAGTCTGGATGTTACTTGCTAGTTGCTCGTTCAAATCAGAAATTGAAATTTCACTATCAATATCGGCGCTTCCCCGGACACCTCGGACCAAGAAATTAGCCTGATGCTTAATTGCAAAATTTACAGTCAATTCTTCAGATTTAGTGACGGAAACGTTGGTCAAGTCAGCTAATGCTCCCTTAACAATATCAACCCGTTCGTCGATTGTAAATAACGTGTGTTTGCTGGTATTAATGCTAACCACAACAAGCACTTTATCAAATAGCTTAGCTGCTCGCTTAATTACGTCAACGTGACCTAGCGTAATTGGATCAAAACTGCCAGCGTAAACTGCGGTTTTTATCATTCGAGTTCTCCTTCGTATTTATAAATTACCAAATTAGTTAAACCATAGTTTTTCCGTTTTAGTTCATTAAATTCACGATAATTTGCTGGAAGTTCAACTGTATTATCTGTTTCAGCAATTACAACTGCGGCGTCACTTAACAACTCTTTATCTATTAATTGATCTAAAACCTGCATGATTTTTTGCTGCTTATAGGGAGGATCGATGAAGACCATATCAAACTTAGTGTTTTTAGCGGCAAGGTCATCCAAGATGCTAAATGAATTGCCCCTAATAACGTCAAAACTGTCATCGTGTAACTTAGCTAAATTTTCGTTGATGGTATCAATCGCTTGTCGAGAACGATCAATCAACACGGCACGATCCATTCCCCTGGATACTGCCTCCATCCCTACCGCACCCGAACCGGCAAACATGTCTAGGAACACCCCACCATCAAAGTAAGGGCCAGTCATGCTGAAGATTGCTTCTTTTAATTTATCGGTAGTTGGTCTGGTTTTATCACCTTTAACAGGGTTAAGTCTGATTCCACCATACTTACCAGAAATAATTCTCATTCTTCTGAATCATCCTCTATTTCAGTTTTCCCAGAAAGTGATTTTAATGCATTATCACGCAATTCCACCTGGCGTGATTCAATCACTTCTTTAACAAAATGCTTTGCATTTAGTTTTGCTACTACTTCATCTTTATCTGCCACATCAACGTACAACAAAGCATACCGCAACCTTTTTGAAAAATAAACCACTTTTCCAAACGAGTTTAAGCTTCTAACTTGCCTAGGTGAATGGAGATATACAATTAATTCAACTCTACTTGCTAATGAAAAATTCAAAGCACAACCTCCTAATTCATCACTTGTTTTCTGCTAGCCGTGTTTGGCGTTGCCGCGCACTAATATTTAATACAATACCGATACAAAACGATAGGGTTAAGATACTTGACCCACCGTAACTAATAAACGGGAAAGTCACTCCAGTGATGGGTAAAGCCCCAACGACTCCACCAATATTGAACAATGTTTGCACAGTTAAATAGGCAGCGACTCCATAGCATATCAAACTCTGGAAAGTATCATCACTCCTGATTCCAATTAAAACTGTCCTAGCAACAATCAAGGTAAGCAATCCCATAATTGCAAGAGCAGTGATCACCCCAAGTTCTTCAGTCAATACTGACATAATGAAATCCGTGTTTGGTTCTGGTAAGTAACCAGTCTTTTGAATACTGTTACCCAGTCCAACCCCTAAAAGGCCGCCATTACTAATTGCATAATACGAATTAACAAGTTGTTGCCCCGCTCCTTGAGCGTGGCTAAAGGGATCTGTGAAGGCCACGATTCGTTGTATCTGGTACGAATGCTCTGCCAAACTAGTATGTGAAAGTGGAATCAACACAAATCTGACCCCAACAATAATTAACGCAATCAATCCTCCAAGAGAAATCATTGCCCGTTTAAATGGCATTCCACTAGTAATCAAGAGGATAAAGAAAATAATGAAGTTAATCGCTGCCCCCCCTGAGTCCGGTTGTAGCAGAATCAAAAGAATGATTATGCCAATTCTAATGAAGGTTCCTCTCATGGTTGCAAGCCAATCAACAAAACTGCCAGTCAACTCATCTTGATGAGTGTCAATCGTATTTGCCACCCTAATTATCAAGAAGAACTTAACAAATTCAGCAGGTTGAATGTTAATTGGTCCTAATCTAATCCACCCAGCTGCACCATTGATAGTTGTTCCAACTAAAAGTAAGCCTAACAAAACTAACATAAATAAAATTTCAATAGTCGACAACAGCTTTTTATTTTTTAATTTGTTGATATTTACCGCAATCATGGTAACCACAATCACCAAACTAATCCCCACAAACAAACTTTGTTTGATCAGGTAACTTAGTGGTGAGCCACCATTTTGCGCCCCGATATTTGCACTCGCTGAATATACCATAATGATTCCCACCGCACACATAATTACATATGGTAAGAAAATATAGTAATCTAAGTTTTTTAAACGATTCATATTCTGTTCCCACACCTAGCCTATTTATTCAATCTCAATACGAACAATTATATCATATACCACTTATAGCAATTTCTAAACTTATGATAATCCAGGGAATTATGTAAAAAAATGCCGCCGACAAATTGTCAGCGGCATTTTATTTTTAATCATAAATCAAATGATTATTGATGTTTTCTACGCTTTGCAGCCTTCTCACGTTCGTTGGTGTTCAATAAACGCTTACGTAAACGAACAAAGTTAGGTGTAATTTCACACAATTCATCCTCGTTGATGAATTCAAGTGATTCTTCAAGTGATAAATGAGTTGGTGTCTTGATTCTAGCCATATCATCTGAACCAGCGGCACGAACGTTAGTTAAGTTCTTACCTTTAGTGATGTTTACGGTAATATCGTTTTCACGGTTATTTTGGCCAACAACCATTCCTTCGTATACTTCAGTACCTGGATCGATAAGTAAAGTACCACGGCTTTCAATACCCATCATTGCGTAAGTTGTTGCCTTACCTGAGTTCATTGAAACCAAAGTACCCTTTTGACGACCTGGGTTCCAGTTCTTAATAACTGGCATATACTTTTCGAAAGTATGGTTCATGATTCCGTATCCACGTGTAAGTGAGAGGAATTCAGTTGAGTATCCGATCAAACCTCTAGAAGGTGCAAGGAATGTCAAACGAGTTTGGCCATTACCAACACTTTCCATGTTTTGCATTTCTGCTTTACGTTGTGAAAGAGTATCAATGATTGAACCAGAATATTCTTCTGGAGTATCGATTTGAACTGATTCAAAAGGTTCGCTAAGAACATTATCAATCGTCTTGTAGATAACTTCTGGACGTGATGCTTGTAGTTCATATCCTTCACGACGAAGGTTTTCAATCAAAATTGAAAGGTGAAGTTCACCACGACCTGAAACGGTCCAAGCACCTGGATTGTCAGTATCTTCAACTCTAAGTGAAACATCAGTATGCAACTCACGTTTCAAACGATCTTCCAATTGACGAGCAGTAACAAACTTACCATCTTGACCTGCAAATGGTGATGTATTAGTACCAAATGTCATTTGTAGAGTTGGTTCGTCAATTCTAAGCACTGGCAATTCTTCTGGATGAGCTGGGTCAGTTACAGTTTCACCAACACTGATTTCATCCATTCCTGAAACGGCGATTAAGTCACCAGCTTTTGCTTCGTCAATGTCAAGACGCTTGAGACCAAAGAATCCCATAAGCTTAGTAACGCGGAAGTTTTGTGTAGTACCGTCAAGCTTCATAACAGTAACACTATCGCCAACCTTGATCTTTCCACGGAATACACGACCAATACCAACACGGCCAACGAAATCGTTGTAATCCAATAAAGCAACTTGGAATTGAAGTGGTTCGTCAGAGTTGTCAATTGGAGCTGGAATATCCTTAACAATAGTGTCAAAGATTGGCTTCATTGTGTGTTCTTGGGTGCTAAGATCTGAATCATAACTTGATGTACCATTCATTGCTGAAGCGTAAATAACTGGGAAATCCAATTGTTCTTCGTCAGCACCAAGTTCGATAAATAGATCAAGAACTTCATCCACTACTTCTTCAGGGCGAGCACCCTCACGGTCGATCTTGTTAATAACAACGACTGGTGTCAAATGTTGTTCAAGAGCTTTTTTAAGCACAAAACGAGTTTGTGGCATAGTACCTTCAAAAGCATCAACAACTAGCAATACACCATCAACCATTCGCATGATACGCTCTACTTCACCACCGAAGTCAGCATGTCCTGGTGTGTCCAAGATATTGATTTGCTTACCGTTGTAACGAACAGCGGTGTTCTTTGAAAGGATAGTGATTCCACGTTCCTTTTCAATATCATTAGTATCCATGGCACGGTCTTCAATTTGAACGTGTTCTTCTAGTGTATCTGATTGTTTAAGTAATTCGTTAACTAAAGTTGTCTTACCGTGGTCAACGTGGGCAATAATTGCAATGTTACGAATATCGTCTCTTGTTTTCAAGTTCGGTTGCTCCCCTTCGTTTGTAAAATCAATAAGTTCATTTTCAACAAATATTAGCATAAAAAAACTGTGACAATCGTCACAGTATGACTACTTCTTTACTATCGTAAGAATGTCTCGATGTGCATTTTCTGTCGCTAATAATACCGGTTTTGATGATAACACACCCAATTGTTGTCCGTCAATAGTTGTCATCTTAAGTCCTAATGTTTCAGCAAAGATTTTTCCAGCACCAAAATCCCAAGGCTTTAAATAGGAAATATATCCGATTAACTCACCCTTAAAAACAGAAATCATGTCTATACCTGCACTGCCATAGATTCTCATTCCTAACGAAGTCTGGGCAATGTCTTGCATATGAAAATTATCATTAATGACAAGTGGCCCACTTAAGCCGATTAATCCGTCACTTAAATTGGTATTTTTCACTTCATCAATTTTAGTGGAATTTAAATAAACCCCGTATTCTGGCCCGCCGTAAAGCAATTCATTATTGATCACATCCATAATGAACCCCAAAACTCCTTGACCATCGATATAAAGGCTAATCATCATGGCAAAGTGGTTTCGCTGTTTGACAAAGTTCATCGTGCCGTCAATTGGATCAACAATCCATATCCTGCCATCAATGTTGTCAACTTGGTCACCAAAACCTTCTTCTCCTAGAATTTTCGCTTCTGGATCAAATTGGCGAATCTTACTAACGAAAAACTGTTCGTTCGCCCGGTCAATGTTAGTTACCAAATCACTTCTACCACTTTTGGTGTCGACTTTTAGCCTGGAATCAATTTTTCTTAATACATTATCCCGAGCTTCAACCAGCCAGTTTCTAACAACCTTCACGGTGTCCTTTAATTCATCACTATTCATTATCGTCACCAACTTTAATGAATTTTGCATCAGTCTGTTCGAATTGCTTAATTACGGTATATGCTTCAAATCCAGATGCCTCAGCAAACTTCTTTTGTAGTTGGCGCTGCTCTGATTTTGCCGGCACAATGTCCCTAAACCGATCGTAAGCCATTTTAAAATCATCTCGGGCAATTCCCCGATTAGTTTCGTAGGCAGCTTCTACAGCGTTATAAAAAGCAATTAAATCAGAAATTTCAGAAACACTTATTCCTTCAATTAAAGGGTATTCATAATTTTCTGCCATTTTGTACTCTCCAAAATTTTATTAATTTAATTATAAGCTACCTTATGAATATACAAAAGGAATTTCACAAACTTGTAAATAAAAAACTCGGAAAGCCAAATGACTTTTCGAGTTTTTTTGATTGGTATTAATTTTTCTTGGTATTAAACGTGAGTTGGGAATCCAAGAGCAATGTCTGCAGCTTCTTGAATTGGTTCGCTCAAAGTTGGGTGTGGATGAATCGTTAATGAAATATCTTCAACGTTCATGCGCCCATTTACTGCCAAACTAAGTTCAGCAATCAAGTCACTTGCACCAGGGCCAACAACTTCCCCACCAAGTACTGTTCCTTCATCCTTTGTGAAAATCAAACGAACAAATCCGTCAGCTTCATAAAGAGAAACAGCCCTAGCATTACCAGCAAATGGGAATTTAGCCGTCTTTACTTCTAGTCCTTGGTCCTTTGCTTGTGCTTCAGTTAACCCAACAACCGCTAGTTCTGGGTCAGAGAAGCAAACTGCAGGTACGCCAATGTAGTCGTTAGCAGTCTTGTTACCAGCAATTGCACCAGCAGCGACCTTTCCTTGGAAGAATGCCTTGTGAGCAAGAGCTGGACCTGAAGCAATATCTCCAATTGCAAAGATGTGCTCTGATGCGGTTCTACCCTGTTCATCTGTTTTAACTAATCCACGGTCATCTAATTCGACCTTAGTGTATTCCAAGCCAAGCTCGTCAGTATTTGGTTTACGACCAACTGTAACCATGCAGTAATCTGCAGTAATAGTTGCTTCCTTACCATCGGCTTCATAGGTAACAGTAACGCTCTTGTCATCTTGTGCTGAAGATTTAGCCTTAGCACCGGTAATCACATCGACACCCTTTGCTTTTAACTGTTTCAAGACGACAGCTACCATATCCTTGGTAAAGCCAGCAAGAATCGAATCAGTTCCTTCAATGATTGTTACGTGAGCTCCTAGATTTGCGTATGCTCCGGCAAGTTCAGTACCAACGTAACCACCACCGATAACTACAAATTCTTTGGGAACTTCTGGCAAGTTCAAACCACCAGTTGAGTCAATTACCCTGCCCTCAAATTTGAAACCAGGAATTTCAATTGGATGTGAACCACTTGCGATGATCAAGTTATCAAAATCGATCACTTGACCATTGTTATTATCCATAAATTGGCGAGGACCTACAGGCATAACCCGTAAACGAGTATCACTGTCCAAAACAGCTTCACCTTGAATAACTTCAACTTTGTGCTTCTTAAGTAACATCGAAACACCATTAGTCATCCGGTCAACAACGTCGTGTTGTTTCCATTCTTGAGTTTTTGAAAAATCAATTGTAGCACCCTTGCTTGTAATTCCATATTCACTGGAATCATTAGCTTCTTGCAGGTGATGTCCAGCAGCAATCAATGCTTTTGAAGGAACACAGCCAACATTTAGACATACACCGCCAAGTGTATCTGATCTTTCAATCAACGTAACTTTTTGGCCAAGTTCGGAAGCCCGAATGGCAGCAACATAGCCACCAGGTCCAGCTCCGATAATAACCGTTTCTTTCTTTTCAGCATCAGCCATTATTCAATCATCCTTCCATCAATAGCATATCTGGATCATGAAGCAATTTGTTCAACATGTTTAGAGCGTTTTGAGCCAATGCACCATCAATTAAACGGTGATCGTAACTTAATGATAGCTTCAACATGTTGCCGACTTTAATTTCACCATCGTCATCAACATATGGTTCCTTGGCAATTTTACCAACACCCAAAATTGCAACTTCAGGATAATTGATAACTGGAGTGAACCAGCCACCACCAATTGAACCAACGTTACTAATTGTGATTGAACCACCGCTCATCTTGTCTGCAGACAACTTATTGTCATATGCAGCTTGGGTGTTTTCAGTAATTTCCTTAGCAATTTCAAACATACCCTTTGAATCTGCATTCTTAACGTTTGGAACGTAAAGTCCATGTTCAGTGTTAGTTGCAATACCAACGTTGTAGTAGTGCTTGTAAACAACTTCTTGGGTAGTGTCATCGATTGATGCATTCAATTCTGGATAAGCTTTCATAACGGCAACCAATGCTTTAACAACGTATGGCAAGAATGTTAAGTGAATATCACGATCCTTTGCCATTTCTTTGTAGCGCTTACGGTTGGCCATCAAAGCTGTGACTTCAACATCATCAAATGATGTAACGTGAGGAGCAATATCCTTAGATAAGCGCATTTGCTTAGCAATCGCTTTTCTGGTCATTGACATCTTTTCACGAGTTTCAAGTTCAGGTGCTGAAGATGAGTATGGTTGAATTGGAGCGCCTGCTGGCTTGTCGCCTGATGTGGCAGGGGCAGCAGCTTGTGTAGGAGCAGCTGCAGCAGCTGGGGCAGCACCGCCATTAAATCCATCAATATCAGCCTTCGTAACTTGGCCATGGTTTCCAGTAGCAGGAACAACTGAAATATCAATTCCTTTGTCACGAGCATATTGACGAACTGAAGGCATTGCGAGAACCAGCTTATTTGGATCCGCAGCGGCAGGAATTGCACTGCTTGCTGCAGGTGCGGGTGCTGCATCAGCTGCTGGAGCTGGACTTGCCTCAGCGGCTGGAGCTGCTTGTTCAGCTGAAGCGGCTGGAGCCTCATCATCGCCGGTGTCAGCAGAACCGTCGTCGATAACAACTAAAACGTCACCGATCTCTGCAGTTTCCCCCTCTTGTTTTTGAATTTCTTTGATTGTACCTGCAACTGGTGAAGGCAATTCAGAAACTGATTTATCGTTTTGAATTTCAACTAAAGGATCATCTTCTTTAACGGTGTCACCTGGTTTAACTAGCCAAGTAGCAACTTCACCTTCGGCCATTCCTTCTCCTAGCTCTGGGAGTTTAAACTTGTAAGCCATAGGGTCAAACTTCCTTTCTTATTTAGAATTAGTAATTCAAGATTTCACGTACTTTTTCTTCGATATCGTCTGCATTTGGTAGCCAGTCGTTTTCAGCCATTGCAAATGGGAAGACACTGTCGGGTGCTGCAACTCTACCAATAGGTGCATCAAGTGACATAATCTTGTTTTCAGCAATTTCAGAAGCGACCTGGGCGCCAACTCCAGCCATTTTCTGTGCTTCTTGAACTAGAACGACCTTATGAGTTTTTTCAACTGATGCGAAGATGGTATCAGTATCAATTGGAGAAAGTGAGCGAAGGTCAATTACTTCAACTGAAATGTTTTCTTTTTCTAGCTTTTCGGCAACCTTCAATGATTCGTTAACCTCAGCACTGTAAGCCACGATGGTAATATCTTTACCTTCACGAACTACATTTGCTTTGTCTAGCGGAACAGTGTACTTACCTTCAGGAATTTCGTCTTTCATTGAACGGTATAACTTCAAGTTTTCCATAAATAACACTGGATCGTTGTTTTCAACAGCTGAAATAATCAATCCTTTAGCATCATATGGGTTTGAAGGGGTAACCACTCTAAGTCCTGGAACTCCAGTAAAAATGTTTTCCATAGAATCACCGTGAAGTTCAGCGGTATGTGTACCACCACCAAATGGTGTTCTAATTGTAATTGGCATTGACATCTTACCGTTGAAACGGAAACGGTTACGAGACATTTGACCAACAATTGAATCAACTGCTTCAAATGTAAATCCCATAAATTGAATTTCTGGAATTGGTCTCCAACCAGTAACTGCCAACCCAATTGCTAAACCTAAGATTCCTGATTCAGCTAATGGTGTATCAAACACACGGTCTTCACCATGTTTTGCTTGGAGTCCATCAGTAGTTCTGAAAACTCCTCCGTTTTTACCAACGTCTTCACCGAAAATAAGAGTCTTTGGGTCGTCTTGTAAAACTTGATCTAATCCTTCGGTAATTGCTTTAATATAAGTTAGTTTAGCCATGATTACTTCGACTCCTTTGCTTCGTATTTTTCAATGTCGCGTTGAACGTTTGGAGTTGGGGTTTCAAAGGTTGTCTTCAAGAAGTCGGTAACCTTTTGTTCTGGTGCGGCTTCGGCATTCTTCATAGCTTCCTTAAATTCACCCTTGTATTGTTCAACAAGTCCGTCTTCTTTAGCTTGATCCCAAAGTTTCTTATCAGTAAGAACCTTTCTTAAACGAATTAATGGGTCACGATCGAACCATGGTTTTTCTTCATCTTTAGTACGGTAACGACTAGGATCATCACCGGCTGAACTGTGGGCACCGAAACGGTAAGTTAAGGTTTCAACCAGAACTGGGCCATTTCCTGCTGCCGCGAATTCACGAGCTTCTTTAGCTACTAGGTAGGTTGCTAAAATATCCATTCCATCTACTTGTGTAGCAGGAACACCTGAAGCAACACCCTTTTGAGCTAATGTTTCAGCTGCAGTTTGCTTATGGCGAGGTACGGAAATTGCAAATCCGTTGTTTTGAACAAAGAATACAGCTGGTGCTTGGAAGGCACTCGCAAAGTTGATTCCTTCATAAAAATCACCTTGAGATGTTCCACCATCACCAGTAAATGCATAAGCAACTGTGTTCTCTTCCCCGTTCTTCTTGATACCAAGAGCTGCTCCTGCAGTTTGTACGTACTGAGCACCAATAATAATTTGAGGGAATAATGAACGTGTTCCTTCTGGATTATATTGGTTTGCTAAGTAGTGTCCCTTGGACCATAGGTATCCTTGTTCAACAGTTGCACCATGTTGGATCAATTGTGGTAAGTCACGGTATGCCGGAAATAGGTAATCTTGCTTCTGCATTGCATGGGCAATTCCCATTTCTGAAGCTTCTTCCCCGTAGGTAGGAGCATAGAAACCAAGTCGGCCTTGACGTGAAAAGTTCATGGTTTGTTCATGGAGCGTACGTTCCCAAACCATCTTTTCCATCAAAGTAACTAATTCGTCGTCGCTGAATGTATCGAATAGTTCCTGGTCAACTATCTTTCCATTCTCGTCGATAACTTGAACTGGTTTCTTGTATGGATCGCTCATTGTTGATTTGATCTTGGCAAAGTCAACAACTTGCTTACTCTTTGCTGCCATATAAATAACTTCCTTTCCTAAAAAGCTAGACTTGTGATGCACAAACGATCTTTTTACAACCACAAGTAAAATTTAGCATTGTTTCTGAAAATTTGCAAGCCCTTACAACTGCTTTAGAGCAACTTTTTCACTGCTTACCTTTTAAAAGTAGTAAACGGGTTTCACTATATTTTCATTTCTCGACTTTGTGAAAAAATTAATAAGGCTTAGTGATAACGCTCCATGGTATTTTTTGGAAATTTACGCTAAAATAAGCTGTAGAAAATTTTTACTTCGGAGGTTTTAACTTTGTTTCTTATGAAAGATATCGTCCGTGATGGAGATCCAGTATTACGGCAACAAGCTGAAAAGGTCAGCTTTCCCCTTTCGGATGAAGATCGTAAGTTAGCTCATGATTTAATGGAATATCTTGAAGTGAGTCAAGATCCTGAATTATGTGAGAAATACGGTCTCCGTGCTGGGGTTGGACTAGCTGCTCCTCAAGTTGGGGTTTCAAAAATGATGGCTTCAGTAATGGTACCTGCTGAGGATGAAAATGAAGAGCCTGTTTTCAAAGATGTAATTATTAATCCAGTTATCGTTTCAAATTCAGTTCAACGCGGAGCTCTGACTGAAGGTGAGGGTTGTCTCTCAGTGGATAAAGATATCCCTGGATACGTTCCTCGTGCAGCTAGAATTACGCTTGAATATACTGATGTTGATGGCAAGGACCACCACTTACGTTTAAAGAACTACCCCGCCATCGTGTGCCAACACGAAATTGATCACTTGCATGGAACTCTGTTCTATGATCACATTGATAAAGAAAATCCGTTCTCAAAGACTGATGACGAGGTTTTCATCTACTAATGTTTAAGCTAACTAAAAAATCTCCCGAATGGCAATTTTAAAAATTGTCTCGGGAGATTTTTTTATGTTAAACGATCTAAATCTTCTACATATTCAATTGTTGTCTGGTTAACCATAAATGCGACATCAAAATGAAGCTTATCCTCCAACTCCCAAACATCGGTTAACCGAAACACAGATTGGTCATTCTTCACAGCACTTGACTCAAAATGATGATGCTTGCCATACTCATCAAGGCTCGTAGTTAATTGCTGGCGAAATTCATCCGCTGATAAATTAGTTTTGTCTTTAGCAATTTCATATTCAAACGCCATTACCCCGCGACCCCAAACTTTGGCAATCTCTTGGGACCTGATGGGTAGAATATCTACCTTTGTTACTAGCTCCGGTAGAACACCATTTACCGCTTGATCAACAACCTTTTGCCCCATTTTGAGTCGTTTTCGAGTTGGCCTAGATACAAACAAGTAATGAATCAAATTGTATACGATCAGTGCAAGTATCAATCCAATGATCACTTGAAAGAAAAGCACCATTTCATTCACCTCAGTTTCTTAGCCTAATTTTACCACTTAAAGACAGCTTGTTTCAGGACAAAGCTACTATCAGTTGGGTTTATATACTTATTTTTACAGTTATGGTAAACTACAAATATTAGTTGTGTTTAAAAGCAACCACCTGTGCGAAAAGAGATCACTGATTTCTTAAAAAAACAGAATAAATTTAAAGGAGTTTTTTCAATGATTTTTAAAGTATTGTACCAACCTCAGGAGAACGAAAACCCAAGCAGAGAGAACACTCAAAGCTTGTACCTAGAAGCTGATACTGAAGTAACAGCTCGTCAACTAGTTCAAGATAATACCAATTACAACATCGAATTTATCGAACCTTTAACTGGTAAGCACCTTGAATACGAACAAGAAAACCCAGATTTTAAACTAACGGAGTTCGATAAATAATGAAAAAACTAAACGTCAAAAATAACGAAGCTGCTATTTACGGCGTTGGTGGTTTAGGTGAAATTGGTAAGAATACTTACGGAGTTCAATTTCAAGACGAAATAATCCTAATTGATGCCGGAATTAAATTTCCGGAGGATGAACTTTTAGGGGTCGATTACGTTATTCCGGACTATCAATATATCGTAGATAATAAGGATAAGATTAAAGCTTTAGTAATTACTCATGGTCACGAAGACCACATTGGTGGAGTGCCTTACCTATTAAAAGCACTTAATGTTCCAATTTATGCTGGGCCATTAGCCATGGCTCTCATCAAGAATAAGCTTGATGAGCATGGCCTATTAAATAGTGCCGAATTACACGAAATTGGTGAAGATACTGTTCTTAAATTCAGAAAGACAAGCGTTTCTTTCTTCAGAACAACCCACTCAATTCCAGATACTTTGGGAATTGCGGTTCACACTCCTGTTGGTGTGATTGTTGAAACTGGTGACTTTAAGTTCGACTTGACTCCAGTAACTAAGCAAGCACCTAACCTTCAAGCAATGGCTAAGTTAGGTGAAGAAGGCGTTCTTTGTTTAATGTCTGATAGTACGAATGCCGAACGGCCAGTTTGGACAAAGTCTGAAAAATGGGTCGCTAATTCAGTTGCTCATATTTTCGACCAAATTGAAGATCGGATTATTTTCGCAACTTTCGCATCAAACATCTCAAGAATTAAAACGGCATGTGACAACGCCCTTGCACACGGCCGTAAAATTGCTGTGTTCGGTCGAAGCATGGAAGCAGCTATCGTAAACGGTCGCGAGTTAGGATATTTGGAAATTCCAGATGAAGCCTTTGTTGACGCCAACGAATTGCAATCACTTCCTGCAAACAAAACAATGATTCTATGTACTGGATCACAAGGTGAACCAATGGCCGCCTTATCAAGAATTGCTAACGGAACTCACAGACAAATTTCAATTCAACCAGGAGATACAGTTATTTTCTCAAGTAACCCAATTCCTGGTAACACCACCAGTGTTAATAGCGTTATCAACAAGCTTGAAGAAGCTGGTGCAAACGTCATTCATGGTAAGGTAAATAACATTCATACTTCTGGACACGGTGGTCAAGAAGAACAAAAATTGATGTTGCGATTAATGAAGCCTAAATTCTTCATGCCAATCCATGGGGAATACAGAATGCTTAAAATCCATACCGAACTTGCTGAAGAATGTGGTGTGCCTTTAGACCACAGTTTCATCATGCAAAACGGTGATGTCTTAGCCCTTTCAAAGGAAAATGCTAGGTTTGCTGGACACTTCCAAGCTGGCGATGTTTACATCGATGGTAGCGGAATTGGTGATATTGGAAATATCGTACTGAGAGACCGTCAATTACTTTCTGAAGAAGGAATTGTAGTGGTAGTTTCAACTATTAATCTTAAAAACCAAGAGATCCAATCAGGTCCAGATATCTTATCGCGTGGATTTGTTTACATGCGTGAATCTGGTGAACTACTTGATGAAGGTCGTCGTCTCGTATTTAAGACAATTCGGAAGGCAATGCGTTCAAAGAAAGTCACTGAATCAACGATTCGTAACATGGTAATCGATGAACTACAAGAGTTCTTGTACGAAAAAACCGAACGTCACCCAATGATTTTACCAATGCTAATCATTAGTGAAAAAAAATAATCGTGTAAGTGGCTTGAACCTGAAAAAGGTTCAAGCTATTTTAATACATAAAATTAAAACTAGGGGGCACTACTATGGCGGAAAAGTTTTATTTCGTCGTTAATGAAGCTGCAGCTGGTGGGAATGTAGCTAAACTTTGGCCGAAAATTGATCAACGATTGAACCAACTAAACGTCACACACTCAGACTTCAAAACTAATTTTAAAGGAGACGCCGTTCGTATCGCAAAAAAAATCTTAGCTGCCGATTCGAGCAAAGAATCAGTTATTGTTGCTGTTGGTGGTGATGGAACGCTTCACGAAATTCTTAATGGCTGCAAACAGTACTACGCCTCCCATCCAAGTGAACACCAGGTTCCAATCACGTTTCTCCCTGTCGGGTCTGGAAATGACTTTGCTAGAGCAATGAAAATTTCCGACAACTGGTCTGTTGCTTTGGATCAGATTCTACGAGTTTCCAGCCCCCAATCTCTCGTGGTCGGTGAATATCAGGAGAATCTACGTGGCACACATGGTTACTTTATTAATAATTTTGGGATTGGTTTAGACGCAACAATCGTTCACGATGCTAATCATTCTCAAGTTAAGCACAGCAAAATCTTTGGAAAATTCAGTTACATCCTGGCAGCCTTGCATGTAATTAGGACATTTAAGCCCGTACCAACCACAGTGATTACTGATTTTGAAAGACACCACTTCAATAATGGATTTTTGATAAC
The DNA here is from genome assembly GCF_000785105.2 of Lentilactobacillus curieae. Classification (NCBI taxonomy): domain Bacteria; kingdom Bacillati; phylum Bacillota; class Bacilli; order Lactobacillales; family Lactobacillaceae; genus Lentilactobacillus; species Lentilactobacillus curieae. The sequence goes on from NZ_CP018906.1 coordinate 113,679, forward strand.
CACAACTAATATCCCCTATTTTGGCGGGGGAGTTAACATTGTTCCCACTGCTTCCGCTCACGCCAATAATCTTGATTTAGTGCTAATAGAAAAACCTTCTTGGAAACAAATAACATCATTTATTTGTCATTTGCTGGTAAAAAAACATTTAAATCTTAAATTCGTTAATCATTTTTCACAAAAACACTTTACAATAGTAACTAGAGAGAAAAGATTTAGCCAAATTGATGGCGAAGAAACACCAAGACAGGAGTTTGATGTAAGTTTCAGTACTTCAAGTTACCCCTTTTGGATCAAGTGATTGAATTAATCTAATGACACCGAGGTTTTTCTCATGTATTCAACCAGCTACTTACTTCTACAGGCAACAACTGCCGTCGCAATCGGTGACGCTTTAGGAGTGCCCGTACAGTTCAAAGACCGTGCAGAACTACTTAATAAACCCCTTGACCAGATGATTGGTCATGGATTCTTTGACCTTCCCAAGGGAACATGGTCAGACGATACTTCATTAACATTAGCTGCTTTGTCTAGTCTCAGTTTTGGATTTAATATGCACGACATGATGATGAGATTCGCGCAGTGGTATGACTTCGGTCAATACACTCCCTTTGGAAGAGCATTCGATATTGGTCGCACAACGCAAGCCGCAATCCTCCGATTTAAACATGGAACTGAACCCACGAAATGTGGAGGTAACAAAGAGTCTGATAACGGTAATGGTGCCTTGATGAGAATGATGCCATTAGCCTTTTATATGCTGTCTCAAAATACTCCATACAAATTCAATAGTGTGACTGCCAACTTGTGTGAACAATACACTTCAATTACCCACCGTCATCCACGAGCCCTAATTGCCTCTGCAATCATGGCAAACGTCACCGCAACCATTATCCTAAATCCAAACAAATACGCCATGCTTAGAGCAATCAGAGAAGTTCTGGAGTATTATCGGAATATTCCTAGCTTTGCAGGTGAAATCAGACTTTTCGAAAAATTCGATGATCCCAACCATTACCGCACTGAAAACGGAGAAGTTCGTAGTTCTGGTTATGTGATCGATACTCTAGACTCCGTTTTTTGGTGCCTTATGAATTCTGAAAAATACAATTCTGCAGTTAAAAAAGCAGTTAACATGGGAAACGACTCTGATACCATCGCTTCAATTACCTCAATGCTTAGTTCCATGCTTTACGCGCCAGTGTCATTTCCACACGAATGGCTTAACGCACTTAAAGGGAGAACCCAAATTAAGTGGATTGTTGCAATGGCATTGCAAACTGAATATTTTTAAAAAGAAAAACCGGATTCACAACTAGTTGTTGTGAATCCGGTTTTTTTATTGAGATTAATCCTCAGAAGCATTCATCGCTTCAATAACCATGCTCAACTGAGCACACTTAGCGTTTAATTCATGCATTTCATCGCCAAATTTAGGTTGGATCACTATAGTGTCGTCTGTTCGACTTGCTGCAGTGTTTGCTTCCTTGCTCTTTAATTGATTTAACTTTGTTTCTGCCTGTTTAAACTCTTCAAGAATTTCTAACTTATTACTCATAGCTAAAACCCCTTTAAGTGATTAAAATATCCGCAAATCGAATATAACACCTAAACTCCATTATGTTAATTTAAATTTCTGTTTTACCAACGAATTGCATATTACCAGATAAAAATAGACAAATCAATCTTTTCTGAAAACATTTTTGATTAATTATTTGTATTCAGCCGCAATCTCTTTACTGGTAGGGATTGAAGGCAATGCACCAGCTCTTTGAACGGTAATTGATGATGCTTTTTGTGCGTAGACAAGTGCCTCCTCAACGTTAGATAAATCTTTTTTCACTTGGGAGCTAAATGCACCTATAAATGTATCACCTGCCGCAGTCGTGTCAACCGCCTTAACCTTAAATGCCTTTACAAACCCACTATCATTCTTAGTATGATAGTATGCTCCACGATCACCCACAGTAATTATCAAATTATCAATTCCCATTTCGGAGAACTTGGCAGCATTATTATCCATCGATTCCGTGTCGTCAACAGTGATCCCAGTCAAAGTAGCGCTCTCAGTTTCGTTTGGAACAATCAAATCTGTAACTGCTAATAGACCATCAATTATTTCAGTGGCAGGAGCTGGGTTCAAAATCGTAGTAACTCCATGTTTCTTAGCAATTTCAAAAGCCCGAAGAGTAACATCTTGAGGTGTCTCAAATTGAGATATCAAAATATCTGCACTTGCAATTAAATCTTCACATTCGTCTGCCATTGCTGGTTTGATTGCTTGGTTAGCTCCACCATAGACCATAATACAGTTTTGGCCAGCTTCGTCTAATAGGATAACTGCAGATCCAGTTCCCTCTTCAGAGATTTTACTAATCTTTTCGGTATTGATTCCATTGCCATTTAAAGCATCAACCATGAAACCACCTAATTCATCATCACCAACCTGACCAATAAAACTGGTATCGGCACCCGAACGAACAGCAGCAACTGCTTGATTAGCTCCCTTACCACCAGCTGAATTTGTCTTAGACTGCGCACTGATTGTTTCCCCTGGTTTTGGCATCTGTGCGATATGCAGAGTTGTATCAACATTTAAACTTCCTAAAACAACCACTTTATTTGTCATTGTTAGTTACCCCTTATTTAACGTTTTAAAATTGGATAAAACCTTTCACTAAAGAATGGTACCAAAAACCCATCCCATTCACAAGCTAAACGCGATTAATTGATTTTCTTAACGCTGTCACGTTCAACTAATGACACCGGCAACGAAATCTTTTGATTTTCGATGCCCTCATTTTCAATTCTTTGAATGATCAGTTTTGCAGCATTAGTCCCCATTTCAAATGCAGGTTGATGCACAGTTGTTAGCTTAGGTGTGAAGTACTCACTTAAATCAATATCATCATAGCCCACAATTGAGATATCGTCTGGAATGGAGAATCCAGACTCTTCTAAACCTCGATACAACCCAAATGCCATCTCATCATTGATGGCAAAGACTGCAGTTGGTTTATTAGCAATCACCTGTTCAGTAGCCCCATATCCGCCGAGCTTAGTCAATTCAGCCTCAATAATCTGATCTTGGTTAATCGAAACATTGTTTGCTTTATATGTGTCTAAAAAGCCTTGTAAACGATCCTGAATGTTTCTGGTAGGTTTTACTGCAGTTACAATTGAAACACGCTTATGCCCGTTTTTTATCAAATATTCGGCTAGTAGCTGGCCACCATGGTAATTATCAACGTCAACCATGTCACCTTCATGGACGGGGGCCTGATCAATTAACATGTACGGAATCTGATTTTGGCTAAGCACATTGTCAATGTAGCTCAAGTCAGACACTGCTGAAGCAATAATCATCCCATCAGCCGCTCTGCGCACAGATTCAAACAGGTAGCGAGATTCCATCTGTTCATTATTGTTTGAACCGAAGATCAATGGTACATAATCCTGTTTAATTGACTCATCCTCGATTCCCCGTAAGAAACGACTAAAAAATGGGTTGTTGATATTGGGCACCAACACACCAATTGTTCTACCAGATTTTCTAATTAAGCTTTGCGCATTAAAGTCGGGGACGTATCCCAATTCGCGTTGAAGTGAATTGATTTTATCAATGGTTTTTTGGCTAAACCGTTGATCTTTACCGTTCAAAATTTGGGAAACGGTAGTTACGGACACTCCCGCAATTTTTGCTAAATCAGTAATTGTCACTTTTTTAGTCATTGCTTTTATCCATCCAATCATTCTTATTAATTCGATTATAACAAATAAAAGCACTAAACGGAGTAAGTCCATTTAATGCTTTTATTCAAAGTAACTATTTTTTCAAGATTGAGTCAATTTGATCAAGCTCATCTTGGGTAAATTCTAGATTATCTAATGCTTTCAAGTTGTCCATCAAATGGTTAACCTTTGAAGCACCAGTTACAATGCTAGCAACAACATCGTCATGAAGTAACCATGCAATGCTCATTTGGGCTAAAGTTTGGTTACGGTTCTTAGCTAAATCGTTAAGTTGGTTAAGCTTAGAAACTAATTCGTCCTTACCATTATCGACAACAAAGTTATTACTCCAGTGAAGTTTAACGTCATCTGGAATTCCATTCAGGTACTTGTCAGTCAATAATCCTTCAGCAAGAGGTCCGTATGAAACTAACGCCTTGTTGTTGTCCTTGAGAACATCAAGCAGGCCATCATCCTCAACCTCACGGTTCAACATATTATACGAAGCTTGGTTAACCACGAATGGTGTGTGTAATTCTTTAAAGTACTTGATAATTTCTGCAGTTTGCTTTGCATCATAGTTTGAAATTCCAACGTATAGAGCTTTACCGGACCTAACGATGTCATTTAAGGCATCTGCGGTTTCAGCAAGGTTAGTGTTTGGATCAAACCTATGACTGTAGTAAATATCCACGTAGTCTAATCCCATTCGTTCCAGACTGCCATCAATAGCATTGATAAGCGTCTTTCTTGATGAGAAGTTACCATAAGGTCCTGGCCACATGTTGAATCCTGCTTTTGTAGTAATAACCAATTCATCACGGTAAGGTTTGAAGTTTGCCTTATACACATCACCAAACATTCTTTCTGCCGCACCTGAACCTGGTCCATAGTTATAAGCTAAATCAAAGCTAAAGATTCCTTTGTCAAAAGCCTCTAACATTACTTTTTCACTATCGCCATAGTTTGCGTCATCCCCAAAACTATGCCACATTCCAAACGAGAGGGCGGGTAATTGTAATCCAGAATCCCCTGCTCTTCTAACCGCCATCTTGTCATACCGATCTTCACTTGCTTTATACATGTACATTACATATCACCTTTCAAGTTAAGATTATCTACCAAATAATTTACCAACTGATTGTTGGTTATGAATCAAGTTGATTGCTTCCCCAAATAGCTTATCAACAGATACCAATTCTAATTTATCAAACTTATGCTCATCACTAAGTTTAATTGAATCAGTAACGATAACGTTTTTAATTGGTGCTTCTTCAAGCCGTTTAACAGCATCCCCTGAGAAGATTGCGTGAGTGGCTACTGCATACACTTCACTTGCTCCAGCCTTTTTCAAAGTTTCTGAAGCAATCTGTGTCTTAATAGCAGTATCAATCATGTCATCGACAACAACTGCCCGTTTTCCTTCAACGTCACCAATTACAGACTCTGGAATCGTATTTGCGTCTTCCGGTGAGCGGTTATCAATGATTGCAATTGGCGCATCGAGTAACTCAGCGAATGTTCTTGCCCGTGACACACTTGCATGGTCAGGTGAAATAATTACTAAATCATCCTTACCGTGTTTGCTTTCAAAGAATTTTGCAAGCAACCTAGCAGCACGTAAGTGGTCTACGGGAATGTCAAAGAATCCTTGAATTTGGTCAGCGTGTAGATCAAGGGTAACCACCCTGTCAACGCCGTCCATTTCCAAGAATGAGGATAATAATTTTGCGGTAATTGGTTCACGAGAACGTGCCTTCCGATCAGCACGTGAATAGCCGTAGTACGGAATTACCACGTTGATTGAACCTGCCGAAGCACGCCTTAGGGCATCAACCATAATCAGCAACTCCATCAAATTGGTGTTAACTGGATCAGAAATTGATTGAATTACGTACACTTCAGTTCCACGAATACTCTCATCAACACTGATTTTGATTTCGTCGTCACTGAACTTTTTGGTAGTGGCTTTGCCCAATGGCACACCAACTGCCTTGCTAATTTTTTCAGCTAGCTCACGGTTTGAGTTAAGGGAAAATAATTTAATATTTGGTCGAGTATTATCGTCCGTCATGATTGCCTCCAGGGGTTGTTGTTTATAAAAATCATAACATAAAAATTAATAAATTTTGAGTCTTGAAATCTTTATTTGGCCTCAATAAAATCGGTTGGTTTTATTTTTTGCATGCCAATCATTGGATCAACTACGTTTTCTTGAATCATTTTCATAGTTAAAATTCCGTCATTTTGAGGCTCTTGCTCTTCATTTTCTGTGTCGGTAGCGATCTCAGTGCTATTTGCGCTAATTATTTCAGTGTCAACTTTTTCCTCAGTCGGTGCCTCATTGCCAGAAATTACCGACCGTAGTCGTTCGACTAAACATGTTTTCCGGTTCGCAGACACCGTGCTAACACACTGTTGGTAGGCAGATTGTTCACCCACCATGATCAAAAAGTCACTTGCTCTAGTGACAGCTGTATATAACAAATTTCTTTGCAACATTCTGCTGAACTGACGAACCAGCGGCAAAATTACCATCTTAAATTCGCTACCCTGCGCTTTATGGATTGAAGTACAGTAAGCTAGCGTAAATTGTAACCACTCATTCTTTTGATAAGTAACTTCAACTTCATCGTAATCAATCGTAATTTGTGATGGTGAATCCTCATCTTTATTCTGTTTCATCGAAACGATTATCCCAATGTCACCATTGAAAACATTCTTTTCTGGATTGTTCTCCAGCTGCAAAACCTTATCACCAATTCTGTAAGTATGCTGCCGAATGGTCACCGACTTATTCGCATTTGGACTTTGCCATACATCTTGAATAGTGTCGTTCAACTTATCGATGCCTGCCCTACCGCGATACATCGGTGCGAGAACCTGAACATCCATTTTGCCAAATCCCTTATTCTTCGCGCGCTCAGTGACCTGTTGAACAACCGAAGCAATTTGATTCTCACCACAGGGAATAAATGACCGGTCACTCTGATTATTAGTAAAGTCAGTAGGTAACTGTCCTTGATGAATTTCGTGAGCCAGTGCAATGATTGATGAATGGGCATCTTGCCGATAAATCGTATCTAACTTCATGTACGGTACCGACTGCGAACTCAACAAATCATGGAACACTTGGCCAGGGCCGACAGATGGCAGTTGATCTTGATCCCCTACCAATACGACCTTCATGTGATTTGGAATTACACTAACTAACATCTTAAATAAGAATGTATCAACCATCGACATCTCGTCTATAATCAACAGTTCGCCATCAATATCTTTAGTTGCAGACGCATTTTCGCTGTCTGAGCGATTCAATCCAAGTAACCTATGAATGGTGCTGGCAGGCAATCCAGTGCTATCAGTCATATGTTTAGCAGCTCGACCGGTAGGTGCCGCTAAAATCACTGGAAACGGCTTATCCTTGTACTGATTAATATCCATCGAATAATCATTTAGCTCACAAAAGGTGTTCACAATTCCGTTAATAATTGTGGTTTTTCCAGTACCTGGTCCCCCTGTTAATAAGAAAACTGGAGACTTAATTGCATCTGTGATTGCATTGATTTGTGACTGATCATAATCAATCTGGTACTTTCTTTCAACTTTTCTAAGTTGCTTCTCGATTTGGGCATCCGTAAATGAAACCTCATCATTATTTTCAACAATTCGATTAAGGTGCTCAGCAATTTGAAACTCGGCTCGATACAAATTGGCCGGAAAAATCTTGTCATTTTCACCAATTACTTGGTTGCTTTTCGCAAGTTCAATCAGGCCATTAGCAATTTTATCAGCGCCAATCTGGCCTTGACCGCCAGACTCTAGCAACCGTGTCGTTTCTTGTAATACCGGCCCAGTAGTGGTGTAAGTATCACCATTTTTGACACAGAGCTGATCGATTGAATACATTAACCCAGTAGCGATTCGCTGTGGAGAATCGATTTGAAACCCATTTTGCAAAGCGATTGCGTCTGCTTTTTTGAACCCAATCGACGGAATGTCAGTCACTAACTTATATGGGTTTTCAGAAATAATTGAAAGTGCATCCCCGTGATATTTCTCATAAATCACAGAACTTAACTGATTTGAAAAGCCGTAACTATTTAAGCCAATGATAATATTTTCAAGATTATCACCTAATTCCAAATTTTCAGCAATCACTTTTTTAAGTTTGGCCTTTAACCCGACTTTGTCCAGAACACTTGGATCTCGGTCAATCTTATTCAGAGCATCGGTGCCCAAAATATCCACAATCTTTTCAGCGGTCTTTTCACCAACTCCAGGAAATTTGTCACCAGATAGGTATTTAATAACCCCTCCACGCGTTGTTTTTGCCAAATTGGAGTAGTTATCTGCTTGAAACTGCTGACCATATTTAGGGTGGTTAACTACTCTACCAGTAAAATGGTAGGCATTATCTTCAAGTAAGTCACCGAAATTTCCAGTCACAACGACCTCATCATCAGGAAGGGAAACGTTGGTGTTGGTAACCTGAATTAATACCACCTTATAAAAACTATCCTCACTAGCAAAAAAGACGGCCTTTAATTGCCCGTCAACAAACTTTTCTTCATTTGGATTATCAAATAGATCTAATGATTCAGCCAATTGATTTCTCCTACTCCACTAATCGTCGTTATTTTGGTTATCTGATTTCTTGTTAAGTTGCAAAAACTTCTCGATGTCTTGTAGCTTTTGTTGCCCCTTTTCATAATAATCTGGGTCAAACTGCTTTGCTTTTTCAAAATAATCTTGGTAGTTGTCGCCATTAACCAAAGCGACGATTCCCCGATCAAAGTTAGCAGGGCCATCTTCAGGACTTGCTTTCAAAACCAAGTCATAGAACTCACCAGCCTGATTAAAGCTACCAAGTGAAAGTAAGTTGTCACCAATCATCTTATTAACCGTTGGATCATCCTTAGCCTCACCTTGAGCAGATAAAGCGAACGCCATTGCCCGCTTATTGTCACCTTTAGCCATGTAGCTTTGCGCCAACATGATGTAAGCCTTGGTCTTTAGCTCACTATCTTCAATGTTTTGAAAAATACCAATTGCCTTGTCGTATTCTTCGGCAGCATAATAAACGTTTCCCAAGCCATACTTCAACAAATCAACCACTGATTGTGGTGACTTTTCAAAAAGTCCAAGAGCCTTCATCAGCAACTCTTCCGCCTGTTCATAGTCCTTACCTTCAACCAAAACCGTTGCCAACTCGTAATAGTTTTGGTAGTCATCAGGGTTCTGATCAATCTTAACTACTAAACTGTGAACTAGTTGCTTAGCCTTAGCCTCTTCTTGTTCACGTTTCTTCATGTAGTTACGTTGATTTTCTTGATTCTTTTTTTGTAAGTCATTAATTTTTTGTGAGTCATTTTCCATTGTATTCACCTACACAATATCAGTTTTATCGATCTTGCGATTTAAGTAATCTGTGTCGTTCCAGTCAATAAGTTCAAATGACTGACCATTATTTTTGGTATCAATTATTGTAGTACTGGTATTTGCCAGTCCACCACGTTTTTTTAAGTTAGGTAAGCTAGCCCCTAATAAGTGATTCATTTCGGCGTTCAGGGCAGCCCCGTGACTAACGATCATTACATTTTCATTTGGATACTCTCGAACAATATCCATAATGGCAGGAGTCATTCTGTCGATTACATCTTGGTAAGATTCCCCACCAATCCGGCTTGGATCATACCGATCGGGTTGAGTTCTAAAATTAATGAATTCTTCGGGAAATTGCTTTTCAACGTCCGCAAACTTCATTCCTTCCATTTTACCAAGATTGAACTCAGCAAGTCGCGAAAGCAACGTGATTTGTGGTTGTGTCTTTAAATGCTCAGCAATGGTTTCGGCAGTTATCCTTGCCCGCTTAATTGGGCTCGCAAAAATGTGTGCAAAACTAACATTATAAAAATGGTCAGCCAGCTCCTTCATTTCTTCATAGCTTTGTTCAAGTAACGGTGAATCGCCACCGGCACCTTGATACCTGCTTTCTAAGTTCCATTCCGTCTTACCGTGACGGACAAAGTATAGTCTAGTCAAACCTCTGCCTCCAAAATTATCTATCAACTATTATGACAGGACTTGATAAGTTTTTCAAAGTAATCGTAAGCAACTGGCTGGATATAACACAAATAAAAAAGATTCCAGCATTTTGCTGGAATCCAATTCAAGTCAATTATTAAACGTACTGAAGCTCCATCTCGTTCTTGTAAGCAGCATCGATAATCGCAGAGCCTAAGCACTCTTCACCATCATAAAATACTACTGCCTGACCAGGGGTAATTGCCCGAACTGGCTCGTCAAAGTCAACTCGAACAGTCTTACCATCGTCACTAATGTGAACGGTAACGCCCTGATCCTTTTGCCGGTAACGGAACTTAGCTGTGCAATGGAAGTCTTGACCGCGGTCAAGTGTGTTTACCCAGTGAATATCTGAAGCATCCAAATAGTCGGCGTAAAGTAAGTCATTCTCATAACCCTTGCCTACATATAGAATGTTCTTCTTCAAATCCTTACCGATAACAAACCAAGGTTGGTTGTCAACACCATCCCCACCAATTCCAAGGCCTTTTCTCTGACCGATAGTGTAGTACATTAAACCAGCGTGCTGGCCCTTTACTTCACCATCAACGGTCATCATTTTACCTGGAGTTGCTGGTAGGTAGTGACCCAAGAACTCTTTGAAGTTCTTCTCACCAATAAAACAAATTCCAACGGAATCCTTTTTAGTGGCCGTAGCCAATCCAGCTTCCTTAGCAATTTTTCTAACCTCAGGCTTAGTCATATTCCCGATTGGAAACATTACTCTGTCCAGTTGGTCAGCTGACAGTTGACTCAAGAAATAAGTTTGGTCCTTATTCATATCCGTAGAACGGAGTAGATGATTGTGGCCATCTTCGTCTCGAGTCAACTGTGCATAATGTCCAGTCGCGATGTAATCGGCACCGAGTTCAAGTGCATAATCTAAGAACGCCTTAAACTTAATTTCCTTATTACATACAACGTCTGGATCTGGGGTTCTACCCTTTTTGTACTCATCCAAAAAGTACGTGAACACACGGTCCCAGTACTCCTTTTCAAAGTTAACAGAGTAGTATGGGATACCGATTTCGTTGGCAACCTTAGCTACATCTTTGTAATCTTCCGTAGCCGTACAGACACCATTCTCATCAGTATCGTCCCAGTTCTTCATGAAAACGCCAATCACATCGTAACCTTGTTGTTTAAGTTGGTAAGCGACTACTGAAGAGTCAACTCCCCCACTCATTCCAACAACGACACGAGTTTGACTGTTGTCTTGCATTAAAACCACCATCATTTCAATTAGATTCTGGAGAATCCACGAGTTGAAGGTCGTAATTTCCAGTAAGAGTTATAATAACTCAATTTGAAACGAATTTCCACACTTTAAGTAAGTTATTTTCCAGATATAAATGTTTGGACAATTTTCTCGATGGCTAGGTTATCATCAGGTTTCCCGATTGTAATCCTCAGCCAACCAGGCAAGAGCCCAGTTCTGACTAAATACCCACTCTTTGCTAACTCATCGGCTAAACCATTTTCATCTTCCACTTTTAAAAAAATAAAGTTAGTTTGCGAAGGAACAAACTGAATTTTTAACCCCGTAAAAAACTTCATTAACTGCTGGCGACTTTCCTTAATCTTCTGAACTCCAGCTGATAAAAACGACTGGTCAGCTAAAGCAGCCACAGCCGCCACTTCAGCTGCAGTACTCAGATTATAAGGTAACCTAACAGTTTGAAATACAGAAACCAATGAATTTGGGCAGACCGCAAAGCCAACCCGAAAATTGGCAAGACCGTATGCTTTGGAAAGGGTCCGCAACACAATTAAATTTTCATTTTCTTCAACATCATTGATCAAAGTTTCATTGGTATCCGTAAAGTCGATATAGGCCTCGTCAACGACCAACAATGTGGTAGTCGGCAACCCACTAGCAAATTTCAAAATCTGTTGCCGGCTCAGAACACTACCAGTTGGATTATTAGGATTACATAGCCAAATCAGTTTAGTTTTTTCAGTTACCGCTGCTTTTAGTTTTTCAAGGCTAATATCCAAGTCGGCCGTCAATTCAACCGGAACAATTTGTGCGCCTTCGATCGAACTATGTAACTGATATTCCGAAAAAGTTGGTGTTGGAATTAATACCTCATCATCAGGCTCTAAAATCACCCGACAAATCAACTGAATAATTTCGTCCAACCCATTGCCAAAAACTAAAGAAGATTGATTGAGATTAAATTGTTTAGCAACAGCCGCCCGTAATTTGCTTGCATTGCTGTCCGGATACTGACTTGCTCCAGCGGCGGCCCAGTTTAACAAAGCTTCACTCACCTTAGGAGACGTACCATAGACATTTTCATTAGCTGATAGTCTAACCAAGCTGCTAACGCCTAATTCTGACTTCAATTCGGAAAGTGGTTTTTCTGGTGTGTAGGGTCTTAATGATTGCAATACCTTTTTCATGGGCAACCTCCATTTTATAATTTATCGATTGGCTTACGATCAGCAGTTTTGCTCATCTTGCCCTCACGACTTGCGAGTTCTTCTTTGATTTGGTCGAGACCGATTCCTCTTTGCACCAATAGAACTAAAACGTGATAGGTTAAATCGGCAACCTCAAGAATAAAATCAGGATCAGATTCATTTTTAGCGGCGACAACTACCTCAGTAGATTCTTCACCGATTTTTTTCAAGATTTTATCCAGTCCCTTTGTAAATAGGTAATCAGTGTATGAACCTGCCACCGGATTCTGCTTTCTTTGTAATATCAAATCGTATAATTCTTCCACAGTTTGTTGAGCTTCCATATTTTATTCCTCGCTTTCATTCATTGGCACTTCGTTAAAGAAACAGCTAACTGCCCCCGTATGGCAAGCCGGACCAGCGGGAACCACCTCAAGCAACAAGGCATCTTGATCACAATCCAAAACCATACTGACAATTGTTTGAACATTACCGCTGGTTGCACCTTTGTGCCACAACTCCTGACGGCTCCGCGACCAAAACCAAGTTTGCTTAGTCTCTAGACAGCGGTTAAAGCTTTCTTGGTTCACATATGCCATCATTAAAACTTGCTTGGTGTTGGTATCAACGACAATCGTTGGGACCAAGCCATCTGAATATTTTTCAAAGTCTGGTTTCATCTGACTGTCACCCCGTCTCGTTTCAAGCTATTCTTGACGTCGTCTATCGTAAATTCACCAAAATGAAAAACCGAGGCTGCTAAACCAGCATCTACGTTAGTTGCTTCAAACAAATCATTAAAGTCCGTTGCCTTACCGCAACCCCCGGAGGCAATCACCGGAATGGAAACTGCTGCCGTTATTGCCTGGTAAAGCTTAAGGTCAAATCCCGACTTGGTACCATCCTTATCCATACTGGTAACTAGTAATTCCCCTGCACCAAGCTGTTCGACCTGTTTTGCCCACTCGATTGCATCGAGCTCAGTTGGTTTATGACCACCTGCAACGTAAACCTTGAATTTTTGTTCAACTTCACTCCATTTAGTGTCAATCGCAACCACTACACACTGAGAACCAAACTTTGCTGCTCCATCACTGATGATTTGTGGGTTGGCAACTGCTGCGGAGTTGACCGCAACCTTATCAGCACCTGCTGCTAGTAACGCCTGCATGTCAGAAATACTGTGTACTCCACCACCAACAGTCAGTGGCATGAATACCTTAGAAGCAACTTCAGATATGGTTTCGACGATTGCATTTCTTCCTTCAGTCGTGGCGGTGATATCTAAAAACACTAACTCGTCTGCTCCTTGTTGCTCATACGTTGCAGCAATTTCAACCGGATCACCAACGTCTCTAAGGTTGACGAAGTTGACTCCTTTCTTTACCCTGCCGTGATCGACATCCAAACACGGAATAATTCGCTTAGCTAACATTTTGATTCACCTCCGCTAGTTCGGATAAAGAAATTTTTCCAGTTGCCATCGCCTTGCCGACGATTACTGACTGAATTTGCGACTCGCCTAATTTTTTAATGTCTAAAAGACTACTAACTCCGCCTGATGCAATGATTGTGACGTTTGGAAATTGAATTTGTAATTGGCTAAATAATTCATAATTAGGACCAGCTAAAGTTCCGTCCCTAGCAATATCAGTGACGATAAATTGGTTAACCCCGATCCCCACCATTGAGTTTAGTAGGTCAACCATTTTCATATTGGACTGTTCTGTCCAGCCTGACACGCTGACTTCCCCGTTTTTACCATCAATTCCAACAACAATTTGGTCAGTGCCAAATTGAGTGATCGCTTGCTCAACTAATTCGGGATTGCTAAGGGCAACGGATCCTAATATTACGCGATCAACCCCACTAGTAAGGTAGGAATTGATTTGACTCAGGGAACGAATCCCGCCACCTACTTCAACTTTTAATGGGGTAGTCCGACAAATTTCTTCAATGACAGCACGGTTGACGGGCTTGCCAGTTTTGGCACCATCTAGGTCGACGATGTGAATTCGTTCAAATCCGGCTGCCGCAATTTGGTTAGCCTGGTTGACGGGCGAGGCATCGATTACCGTTTGTTTAGCAAAGTCTCCCTGATACAAACGCACACTTTGCTGGTCAATTAAATCAATTGCTGGAATTACTTGCATTATCAACTACCTCCTTGAATTTTGCTAACCCATTCAGGCCAACGCGACTACTTTTTTCTGGGTGAAACTGGATTCCAATCACGTTTTCTTGCCTAACGACACTTGGAATCTGCACTTTACCGTAATCGTTGATTGCCACAATGTTTTCAGCCGGTGTGTCTACATAGTAAGAATGAACAAAGTAGGTAAATTGGTTTTCAAATTCAGCCCCAATCGGATCTGGTTTAACTAGTCGATTGTCATCCCACCCAACATGTGGAATTTTAAAACCCGGCTGTTGGGGAATGGGAACCACATTCCCAGGAATTAGGCCCAAACCCTTGGTAACACCAAATTCATACCCAGTCTCAAACAATAGTTGCATCCCCAAACAAATTCCTAAAAGCGGAGTGTGATTTGCTACTGCCTGGTTGATTGGGTCAATCAAGTTTCGGCGCTTGATTTCAGCCATTGCAATTTTAAATGCCCCAACTCCGGGAAGAATCACACCGTCCGCAGAAATGATTTTATCAGCGTCAGCGGTAATTTCATTTTCCATCCCTAAGTAGGTCAATGCTTTACTAACACTTTTGGTATTCCCGGTATCATAATCAATAATTGCAATCATCAAATCACTCCCTTAGTTGACGGAACTCCCTTAATATCTGGATTAAGTTCAACGGCTTGGCGCAACGCTCTTCCTAATGCCTTAAACAGTGTTTCAATCTTGTGGTGAGTATTTCTTCCGTACAATACTTCGGCATGCAAATTCATTTCGGCATTAAATGCTAATGACTGAAAAAAGTCTTCAGTAACTTCCGTATCGTAATCCCCCAATTTGGGGTTATTTAATTCAGCATTGAAAACTAAATAGCTTCTTCCAGACAAATCAATGACCACTCTGCTTAAAGTCTCGTCCAAAGGAATCAAAGCTGAACCAAACCGCTCAATTCCTTGCTTATCACCGAGTGCCTCTTTTAATGCCAATCCCAGCGCAATTCCCACATCTTCAGTAGTGTGATGTGGGTCAACATTGAGATCACCATTTGCTTTTACCACCAGTCCGAAACGACCGTGCTTGGCAAAGGCAGATAACATGTGATCAAAAAAGCCAATCCCAGTATCAATTTCTATTGTTGAGTAGTCATCTAAATTCAAAGATAAAGTAATTTGCGTTTCCGCTGTCTCACGATTAATAGTTGCTGATCTCATTTGACTACCTCCGAAAATTTTTCGTTTGCTTGCTGAAGTTGATTAATAAAGTTGTAGATTTGCTTTTTTTGTTGTCTCAATCCTAGGCGGTTAACGACGACCCTAGTATTTACTGGTTGTAATTTCGCGTATATCTGTAGGTTGTTTTCTTTTAATGTCGTTCCAGTTTCTACAATGTCAACAATGGCATCTGCTAACCCCGTAATTGGCGCCAGTTCTACTGACCCTTCAATTCTAATAATTTCGACGTCCTCGCCAATTCGTTTGAAATAGTTTCTCGTAATGTTTGGATACTTGGTAGCAATTATTTTCCGTTTTGAGGCACTAGGATCGAAGTTTTTCCCAGAGGCTAGAACGAACCGACACCTTCCAACATTCAGGTCCAACATCTGGTACTGATAGTTTCCTTGTTCTTCCAAGATGTCTGAACCAACGATGCCAATTTGGACTGTCCCATTATTTAGATAGGTCAGCACATCTTGACCCTTAACTAAAATAATTTCAAAATTTTCATCTTCGTCAAATATCAACCGCCGTTGTTTGTCTCGTAGACCTGAGCAATCGATCCCACTTTTTTCTAGTAGTGGAACAACCTGTTGTTCGGTTCTTCCTTTAGTTAAAGCGATTTTTAGCTTACTCATTAGGCTTACCTCCTTGGGAAATGTCAACCAACTCTACGCCTTTGCTAACTGCGATTCGTCTAGCCTCTTCGATATCTGTGGCAAGGCACATCGTCAAATCCTGATTTTCTAAAACTAGTTTTTCGGCCTCCTGCCACTGATCAGAATTGAAAAATAGTAACCGTTTAGCCACTGTCTTCTTATCAAGTAAATGGCGGCTAAGCCCATCAACATTAAATGCCAGACCCACCGCTGAAATTTGATTTTGTTGAAAGTTTTTTAGTAAGTCATCATATCTACCACCACTGAATAGGTACTCGCTAGAGCTATTCGAGAATCCTTGAAATATCAGACCAGTATAGTAATTTTGTGGCGACTTCATACTTAAATCTAAAGTAATCTCTACGTTCGGAAAATTATCAGAGATAAAATCTGCAGCTACCCTAAATCTCTGCAGCATTTCATCAATTTCCGGAATGGATACAAAGCTTTCCAGCTTAGTCATTACTTCTGAAAAAGTTCCAAACATCCATGGCCATTCCTTAAGAAACTGGCTGAACTTTGAATCGACCATTGTCTCAATCAACTTGTCATACTTGCTTAGATTCTTTTCAAACAATGCTGATCGTAACTCCTGTTTACTTGGATCAGTTAGTGGCAACTTAGTTAGTAGTGAGTCAATAAATTTGGCATCCCCTAACTGAACGGTGACACCGCTAATGTTTAAGGCTTGGCATCCTTTCAAGGCAATCATCAAGCACTCAAGCTCAGCTTTAAAATCTGGATAACCGATTATTTCAACCCCTGCTTGGGTTTCCTGGTTGTAACTACCTGACAGCTCTTTTTTTAACCTAAACACATCTCCCGTGTAATACCACTTGACTGGTGGCTCGATTCCAGTTGCACTCATGACCCTAGCAACCGGTAACGTTAAATCAGGTCTGAGAACTAAAGTCCGACCACGATCGTCTAACATTTGATATGGACGATAATTGTCTGCTTGTAATGGCTCAAATACGCTAGCAAACTCAACGACTGGGGTCTTTAATTTTTCGTAACCGCGATGATTAAATAAGTCGCTTAACTGTGATGTTACATAATCTTGTAATTGTGCTTCTGCGCCAAACTGATCTTTTGTACCAACTGGCAAACTTAAATTATCCATTCCATATCACCTCATTAAAATAAAAAAAGTCCCCGAAGACTGTCATAGTCTTCGAGGACGAGTTAATCGCGGTTCCACCTCAATTTGTCAGCTACCTCACGATAGTTGACCTTACGTTGCTAACAACTAGTCGTCCTTTCGGAGAACAGTTGCAGTAACCCTGATAACGCTAAACATGCGAATTAGCCTACTAGACACTTCAGCTAATTGGTTCGTAGATGTGTTTCGTTAAACTTCTGGTGTGCCATCTCATCTCCCGGCGACTTTCTGTGATCCAAAAGCAAAACTACTATTCTACTCATAACCTTTTTTATTAATATAATTTTAATGTTGTTAAGAATAATATCACTGGATATTAATTTGTCAACTGAGATAATTCAAATTCTGCTAAACTGTGTGCCCGACCCACATCCACGATTCCGTGAGAATCACTACCGAAAACCATTGGAATTGCTAGCTTTTTAGCCCTTTGTCGAATCCATCCGTCTGGGTATAAATCGTTGCAATATTGTTTGTACAATCCAGCTGTATTCAAATCTAATTCCAATCCAGAGTTCTTGACGGCTTTGAGAACTTCAATAATTAACTTCTGGTTTGAATTTGAATAATCATTGGTTAACGAATAGTAATCCTGAAACTTTTTAATCAGCGTCATGTGGCCAATTCGACTAACATATCCGTGCGTGGCCAAGAAGTTCACCGAATCTTGAACCGTTAGGAAATATTGTCGATATAGTTTCTGAGAATCGCCATAGTAGTTGAATAATCCCTCAGCAAATTCTTCAAGTTCATTATCTACACACCAGTACTTATTGCCCTTTCCCTTTAGGAAATGGACCGATAAGATACTGTCTTCAATTACATCTGCATATTCATTTATAAAGTCCTCTGTATAGGTTTCAAAGTCGGCAAAATAATCAATCTCAAATCCCAGTTTGATATTAATTTGATCACGATATTTTTGTTTAAGAAACTGGATTTTCTTAATGTACGGCTCTACATCCTGAATTCGCATTGATGCTTCATCAATACCGCTGTCAGAGCCCCGATAGTGATCCTTTAATTCCAGCGGTAATGGTGCGTGCTCCGTCACCGAATAGTCAGTAAATCCTAAATTAATCGCTTTGATAATCATTTTTTCGACATCGTCGCCACTACCATGAGGACAAAACTCAGTGTGAGTGTGACCATCGCGTTTAACTAAGTTCATTAAACATTAAACCTCAACTTTTTGAATCCAACCTTCTGGTGCTTCTACGTCACCAAATTGAATTCCAGTTAATTCATCATACAGTTTCTTAGTCAATGGACCAACTTCTGTTTCACTGTAGAATACGTGCTTCTTACCGTTATGAGTAAGACTTCCAATTGGTGAAATAACCGCAGCGGTACCACAAGCACCAGCTTCTTTGAATTTATCAAGGTCATCAATGTCAACTACACCTTGGGTCGCCTTTAAACCAAGACGATTTTCTGCCAACCAAAGTAATGAGAACTTAGTGATTGATGGTAAGATCGATGGTGATTTAGGAGTGATGAATTCATCGTCCTTGGTGATACCGAAGAAGTTAGCCGAACCAACTTCCTCAAGGGTCTGGTGGTTAACTGGATCAAGGTAGATTACGTCTGAGTAACCATCTTTATGAGCTTGGTCACCAGGAAGTAAACTGGCGGCGTAGTTACCACCAACTTTTGCTTGACCAGTACCGTGATGAGCGGCACGATCGTAGTCAGATGTTACGTACTTAGTTGGAGTCATTCCACCCTTATAGTAAGCACCAACTGGCATTGCAAAAATGGTAAAAATGTACTCAGTAGCTGGATGAACACCAATGTTACCACCGACACCAATCATTAATGGACGAAGGTATAATGTACCACCAGTTCCATAAGGAGGAACGTAATCAGCGTTAGCCTTAACAACTGATTTAACTGCGTCTACAAACTTGTCTTCTGGGAACGGAGGCATTAATAACCGTTCACAACTATTATGCATTCGCTTAGCATTTTGGTCTGGTCTAAATAATTGAATTGAACCATCTTTAGTTCTGTATGCTTTCAATCCTTCAAAGTCAGCTTGACCATAATGTAATGCGGTTGAACCTTCACTAATATGTAATGTACTATCTTCAGATAATTCACCATCGTCCCACTTGCCATCTTGATAATGTGCCAAGAAACGATATGGTAAATCCATGTAGTTAAAGCCTAAGTTTTCCCAATCGATTTCTGATGCTGGTTGTGCTTTTGCCATAAACTGTACCTCCAATAAAAATAATAAAATCTAATTGATTTTTAATATGATTCTAATTTGAAATCACCCAACTGTCAACAGGTTCCGGGAAATTAGGCAAAAAAGAATAAGAAAAAAGAGCAATCCATGCTGTTAAATACTGACACCACGCGATTACCCTATACTAAAACATTTTTAATTAATCTTGACTAACTTTAAATACACCACGATCAACTAAATTTTGCATTACAAATTTAAACTGCTCAACTACCGGTTTAGTGTCGTCAGTTTTAAAAATATTAACCTTGGCTAAACCATTACCAGTGGTGACTGACATTTTAAACCCACTAAGGTCTTTATCAATCATAACCTTTAGCTTGTATGAAGCATTGTAAGGCGATGTGGGATCAAGAGACCGCTCCAATGAGTAGTTTCCGTTCTTTGTTTCAACGAAGCCCACATCCTTAAGTGTGAACTTTTTGATGGTGCTGGCAATTTCGTAAGTTACTGAGTCACCAGTTACCTTCACTGCATTTGCAAATGCCATTAGTTCTTCACTCCCCTTTTTTCAAGTCTGCTAATTGTGTTGGCGATTGCCTCTACCAGCTTTGTTAAGTCATCCTTAGTTGTATAACGACCAAAACTAATTCTGATTGACTCGCCGATCCGGGGACTATCTTCACCATACATTGCCACTAAAACATGTGAAGGTTCAATACTCCCCGCTGTACATGCCGACCCACCAGAAACTGCAATTCCCGCTAGATCAAGGTTGGTTTGCATCACGTAAGTAGAAACACCCTTAAGCCAAATATTTAGAACGTGGTTTAAGTTATCAGGTTTAATCTCACCATTTATCTCAAACTCAATTCCTTTATCCTTAAGTTGTTCGACTACATATTGCTTAAATTCAAAGTACTTCTTTTGCCGATTAGCTTTTTCTTCAGCAGTAATTGTTTCGACGGCCTTTGCAAAACCCGCAATTGCTGGTACGTTTTCAGTACCTGCGCGCCGCTTGTCCTCTTGTTGGCCACCCTTAACAAAGCTAGGGAAGTTAATTCCCGTTCGCTTGTAGAGAAAGCCAATCATCTTAGGTCCATTGATTTTATGGGCTGAAGTTGATAACAGATCAATATAATCGCGCTCAACATCAATATCCAATAAACCATATGCCTGCACTGCATCTGTGTGGAACCAAGCTTGGTGGTCTTTTAACAATTCACCAATTTCGTGAATTGGCATTACGGAACCAACCTCATTATTTCCCATCATAATTGAGACCAAAATTGTATCATCAGTCAAGGCAGCTTTGAAATCGGCCATGGAGATGTTGCCATTTTCATCAACAGGTAAGTAAGTAACTTTAAATCCTTGTTTTTCTAGAGCCTTCATTGGCTGCAATACAGCTTCATGCTCAATTGCTGTTGTGATAATGTGCTTACCTAATTCCTTACGGGAATTTGCGGTTTGCATAATTGCAGTATTGTCACTTTCAGAACCACCACTAGTAAACACAATTTCTTCTGCATCGGCATTGATACTTTTAGCAATTGTTTCTCTAGCGGATTCCATTACTGACTTCGCCTCACGGCCTAACCCATACAGCGTTGATGCATTACCGTAAACGTTTTTATACTTGTCCATCATTTCGGCATAGACTTCATCTGACAACCTGGTTGTGGCCGCATTATCTAAATAAATCTCTTCCAAAATTTTCACTTCCTTGATGATTGTTCCTGGAATAAGTTAAGTAACATTTGTCCTGAGCGTTTTCCCGCATCAATAATAAATTCATCAAACGATTGGTCAGCATCTTCGTCCCCAACATCTGACATTGCTCGAATCACTGCATAGGGAATGCCGTTTTCATAAGCAACTTGGCCAATCGCGGCGCCTTCCATCTCACAACACATTGCGTCTGGAAAGTTGTTTTTAATCGTTGCTATTTTTTTAGAATCGGCAATAAATTGGTCACCAGAAACGATTAATCCCTTTTGTGACTCCATTCCGCTAGCTTTCGCTGCAGCCATGATTTCATCAACTAGTTCAGGATCAGCATCAAATCTGGCAGGTAGTCCAGGTAGTTGGCCAACTTCATAGCCTGAAGCGGTCACGTCAACGTCGTGATAGGCAGTTTGACTAGATACCACTACTTCTCCAACTGAAAGGCCTTCACCGATTCCGCCAGCTGAGCCGGAGTTAATTAAGGCATCGACCTCAAATTCATTAATTAAAATTGAAGCCGTAATTCCAGCTTGGACTTTACCAATTCCTGATTGAACAATGATCACTGCCTGTCCAAAAATTGACCCTCCAAAAAACTCAGTATGGCCAACTTGTTTGCTAATTTCGTTATCTAAATTACTCTTTAGGATGGCAAGTTCTTCATCCATTGCGCAAATAATTCCGTATATCATAATTTTCTCCTAGTTCACAAAAAACAATATTAAATAGACAATAATGATCAACACAATCAATACACCAATTGAGATGTTAAGTCGGCGATTAATTCTTAGCCAACGTGGTGTCTTATAATCCTCGTTGTTGGTTGGTTGAGTTTCCCCAGGGCTAACTCTTGAAACCCGTTCTGAGGGTTCAAAATCGCCTGGATTTAGATCATCATCTTTTTGTTGGGGGCGTTTATTCCCCCGAATTTTTCTATATTGTCTTCTAGTAAGATTTTCTGGTTCTTGGTTATTTTGGTTATCAGCCATATTATCACCTACTTCTGTTGATCAAGCATCTGCCAGTACAGGATTGCAGTGATTGTCTTGGCATCCTCAATTTCACCGCTCTTAACCATTTTAAGTGCTTCTGGCAATGATACAGTTGATAGTTCTAAGAACTCACCTTTGTCACGGGGAAGTTCATCTTCAACCGGCTTTAAATCAGAAGCTAAGTATAACTCCATGAATTCGTCACTAAAACCAACAGTCGAATAAAAGCCACACAACCGCTCAACGTGATTAGGCACCATCCGAATTTCTTCGTTTAGTTCCCGATAAACAGCGTGATCCAGATTTGCCTCATCTCTGCTATCAACTTTTCCGGCTGGAATTTCCAAGACTGTCTTTGCAACTGGTGCCCGCCATTGACGTTCCAAAATCATTTCATTTTGATCAGTTAAAGCCAAAATCCCCACTGCTTTTGCATGACGAACTATATCTCTATGACTTATCTGGCCATCTGGTAACTCAACTTTTTGACGAACAACGTTGATAATTGCGCCGTCGTATACTTCTTCCGTTGATAAAACTTTTTCTTCAAAATCCACAAAATCACCCATTTTCATCGTTAAAACCATTTTACATAGAAAAATTGCTGAATGCAATCCACCAAATAATTAGTCTTCAATGATTGAAATTTTAGCTCCTTGAGGGCCCTTTTTTCCTGGTGCTGTCACAAATTCTACCCGTTTACCGGCGGCAATTTGATAGATTTGGTCAGATCTTACAGCATCCTTAAAGAAAAACAAATCTTCTTCTTCATCATCTTGATCAATAAATCCGAACGCATTCTTTTCGTTGTAACTCTTAATCGTTCCTTTTAACATAATATTTCCTCCTTAAATAAATAACTCCCACAGACTTAATCTACGGGAGTTATCAAGCTATTGCAATTTATTTTTCTTCAAAACCTTCAGTTGCGGTTTCAGGAAATTCACTACGAACAATCTCTGCACATGAAGCACATAGAGTTGGGTAGTCAGTATCCGCACCAACGTCGGTCTTTGTGAGACGGCAACGTTCACAAACTTGGCCTTCAGCGTGCTTAACTGCAAGGGCTAAACCATCTGAGTCAAATTTTTCGGCATCATCACCAGCTGCTTCAAAGTCTTCAACATTTAATTGAGAAACCATCAAAACAGTTGCTAAATCAGTATCCAATTTAGTAAACAAATCTTTAACCCCAGTAGTTGCATAAATTGTTAATGCAGCTTCTGAAGATTTACCAATCAATTTGTTGTCACGAGCCTCTTCAAGCACTTTCAACACATCGCCACGGACTTCCATAAATTTGTGCCAGTTGGTCAACAATTCATCAGCACCGGCATAATCCTGAACTTCTGGCATTTCTGAAAGTTGAACATAGTCTTCTGGTTCCTTTAAGAATTCCCAAACTTCTTCAGCAGTGTGAGGAAGTACTGGGGTCATCAACTTAGTCAATGCAACTGCAGCTGCATACATAACGGTTTGCATTGAACGGCGCTTATGACCATCTTCACGGTCGATATAAACAACGTCCTTAGCAAAATCAAGATAGAATGCAGATAGATCATTAATAATGAAGTTTGATAACTTCTTATTCAAATCAAGAAAATCATAGTTATCATAATCTGCTTTAGCACCCTTTACGAACTCGTTGAGGGCAACCATCATGTATTTATCAGCTGATTCAAGATCGTTAAAGTCAACGGCGTTAGTCTTTGGATCAAAGTCTGACGTATTGGCTAATAGATAACGAACGGTATTTCTAATTTTCTTGTATGAATCAGAAATCTTAACAAAGTTATCAATTGAGACCCGCACATCGGCTGAAGTATCCACTGAGGTAACCCACAAACGAACGATTTCGGCACCCATCTTCTTGATGACCTCATCAGGAGCAATGGTGTTACCAAGTGACTTACTCATCTTGTGACCTTCACCATCAAGGGTGAATCCTTGTGATACAACCTGTTTGTATGGTGCATGACCAGACACGGCAACACTTGTGATCAAACTTGAGTTAAACCAGCCACGGTATTGGTCAGAACCTTCAAGGTACATATCAGCAGGGTAAGTTAATTCATCTCGTTCAGCAAGAACACCTTGATGTGATGAACCAGAATCAAACCAAACATCCATGATGTCATTTTCCTTGGTAAACTCACCATTAGGTGAATGTTCACTAGTGAATCCCTCTGGCAACAAGTCCTTAGCATCACGTTCAAACCAAACATCTGAACCATATTCAGCAAATAGGTCGGCAACGTGGTTAACTGTTTCTTCAGTGATAATTGCTTCGCCATCTTCACCGTAGAAGATTGGTAGTGGAACACCCCAGACCCGTTGTCTAGAGATCACCCAATCACCACGGTTTTTAATCATGTTAGCAAGCCGAACTTTACCCCATGATGGGAAGAATTCAACTTCGTCGATTGCATCAAGAATTTCATCCTTGATCTTATCAACTGAGGCAAACCACTGAGGAGTTGCCCGGAAGATAATTGGCTTCTTAGTCCGCCAATCAAATGGGTAACTATGCTCAATTGGCATGTAATCAAGCAATAAATTTTGTTCTTTTAATTTATCAAGAGCGATTTCGTTAGCGTCATCATAAAAAACTCCCGCAAAATCAGCACCGGCTTCTTCGGTAAGGTAACCCTTATCATCAACTGGAGCAAAAATATCCAAGTCATATTGACGGCCAATGTTAAAGTCATCTTCACCATAACCAGGAGCGGTATGGACAAGTCCAGTACCGGCATCGAGAGTAACGAAGTCTCCCAACATCGTAACTAACTTTCTGTCATGGTCAAATGGGTGTTCTGCAAGAACGTATTCAAGGTCGCGACCCTTAACAACTTTGAGTTCTTTAACGTTTTTCCAGCCAAACAATTCTTCGTCTTTAGCAAGCAATTCAGTGGCAATAACAAACTTGCGGTCATCACCTTCTGGTTGAACAACCGAGTAGTCAAAGTCAGCATCAACAGTAATTCCCTCTGAAGCTGGAATCGTCCAAGGAGTAGTTGTCCAAACAACCATGTATGTGTTGTCGTTTTCCAAAACGCCTTTACCGTCAACAACCTTTTCACCATAGAATGCTGATGGTGAAGTAATGTCATGATATTCAACTTCAGCTTCAGCCAAAGCTGATTCTGATGACCATGACCAGTAAACAGGCTTCTTACCCTTGTAGATCAATCCACGTTTAGCGAATGCACCAAACACCCGAACTTCTTGGGCCTCAAACTCAGGCTTTAGAGTTAGGTATGGGTTATCCCAATCGCCTGCAACTCCTAAACGCTTAAATCCAGCCTTTTGCCGTTCAACTTGTTCCAAGGCGTAATCACGACAAAGCTTACGGAATTCGTTAGTTGTCATTTTCTTACGGTCATAGCCTGCCTTGGTCAATTGTTGTTCAATTGGCAATCCATGAGTATCCCATCCTGGAACATAGGGAGCTCGGAACCCATTCATTGACTTATAACGAACGATAATATCCTTTGAAATCTTGTTCATGGCATGACCCATGTGAATATCACCGTTTGCATATGGAGGCCCGTCGTGAAGCACAAATGATGGCTTTCCTTCATTTAATTTTTGACGAAGTTGATAAACTTCGTTTTCGTCCCATGCCTGTTCACGTTCCGCTTCCTTAACTGGAAGATTTCCACGCATTTTGAACTTGGTTTTTCCAAGGTTCAGAGTATCTTTGACTCGCATAGCTGACATCCTTTCCTGATTCAAATTAGAAAATAAAAAAGAGACTTCATCGCAAGGGACGAAATCTCCGTGGTACCACCCAAATTTAGAATTAAAAATTCTCTCGTTGAACTTCGATATATGTAGAGGTGATCTGAAATTAACGTTGAATACTAGCTCTCACCAACCACTAGCTCTCTGAAAGTATCGTTAATCTCTTTCTGTTCTCTAATCGAATCTTATTTAGTTTGACCGTCCGGGAAAATAACAACAGTTTCTTTAGAATCATCAA
Source organism: Lentilactobacillus curieae (assembly GCF_000785105.2). Classification (NCBI taxonomy): domain Bacteria; kingdom Bacillati; phylum Bacillota; class Bacilli; order Lactobacillales; family Lactobacillaceae; genus Lentilactobacillus; species Lentilactobacillus curieae. The sequence continues at coordinate 139,965 of NZ_CP018906.1, forward strand.
CTGCTGGAGTATCCTCAACTAGGTCTGCAGATTCACTCTGCTGTGAATCTGATTGTACGCTCTTAGTGGAATTACTGTCAAGTTCAGATACAACCTTTTCGATATCTTCGTAAGTTGTTGTGCCTGAATCTTCAACTAGCTGATCCCAATCACGACCCTTAATAACTTCAAGCTGGCTTTCTAGCATAACTTGTAGGCGCTGACGGAATACGCGGGTATCCTTCTTCAGGTCATCAGTCTCAATAGCCAATTTTTTAGCTCGCTTTGAAGCTTCTTCAAGAATCTTGTTAGCCTTACCGTTAGCTGCGTTAACAGTGTCATCAGCACGCTTTTGGGCTTCACGATTAGTGATTTCTGCTTCTTTTTTAGAATTAGTTTTAACCTTATCAGCGGCTTCTTGAGCAACGATGATTGATTGGTTCAAAGAATCCTTCAAATCATTGAAATACGTTAACTTGTCCTTACTTTCACCAAGTTGTGAACGTAATTCCTTGTTTTCTTCAAGAACTGATTGATAATCCTTAATAATTTGATCTAAAAAATCGTTAACCTCGTCAACATTGTAACCCCTTAATTTTGACGAGAACTCCTTGTTATGAATGTCCTGTGGACTTAATACCATGACGCATCCCTCCTATTTGTTACGTTTCAAAATGTTCATCACAATTCTAATTTTACCTTTTTTGGTAATTCCGGCAACATCCCTCACACTGATTCTGCCAAACTTTCTAACAGAAACAACATCAGATACAGAAACTTCCACGTCCGGACGTTCTGCTGTTGCCCAATTGAGTCGAACTGATTTCCCCTCAACTAATTCCTTTGCGTGGTGCCTGGAGATATTGAATCCTTCAGCAACGATTGCATCAAGTCTAAGTGACGAAACGCTCGCACCCTTTTCCTCAGATTCATCCACTGGAAAAATTAGCTGATCCACATCAATTGGCTTTAATTTAACCTTGATCTTACCGATTTTTTCAATCTGTTGCTGAAGGTAATCACCCATCTCAGCTTCACACATAAATTGCCATGTTTCACCATCAGTGATGATGTCCCCAATCACATCTCGATTAATTCCACTACCCATAACGGTTCCTAAAATTTGTCCATGCGAAAGCGTGGCAAACTTGGTTGGATAATCAATCAAAAACGCAGTGATATGAAAGTCATCATCAGTTGGTTCAAAGTAGTCTGGATAGACTAAGGCTCTCTTCATTTCGGCACCCTGATGACCGCCAAAAAACTTGTATGATACTGAATCAAACCGGTTTGCGATTGCTTCAAAAATGTACATTTCACGAGGATTTAAAAAATCGGTCAGAATTGGTCGATATTCATTTTCGGCGCGGCCACAAATATCCTCAACCGATTCCAAGAACTCCTGCTCTTCAGGACGAAAGTGTTGTGAAATATTTAACTCAACCATCGTTACTTCCCCCGATTAATTAAAATCCAACTAGCATTTGGCCAACGTACATTATCCCCATTTGAATGAAGTACAGGACCAATAATGCAACCACCGGTGCAAAACTTAGCATTCCAAAACTAGCAAAGTTAAATAGACTTTGATATGGTTCAACAATCTTTGCTAAAAATCTGCCGATTGCAGAATCATAAGCTCCTGGGAACCAACTGAGTAGTGCATAAATAACAATCAGCAACATGTACAAGTTAATCAACTTGACTAGCGCCCAAACGATATAAGATACAATTGTTACCAAATATTTTCTCCTTAAAATCCAGATTACTTAGAAATTTGAAAGTTCGCTGGTGTACAAATAAAGATGTTTTTATCCAACCTGTTGATTGCTCCATGAATGGCAAAGATTGTTCCATTTAGGAAATCTACCATTCTAGCAGAAGAATTGGCATCCAAGTTATCAAATTTAACGATAACTGCATCCCCATCCATTAGCTTTTGAGCAATCATGTCAGTGTCTGAATAACTGACCGGAGCAAACACGATTATTTTACTTTTTAGCGGTTCTTTTGGTGTCATAGACACGACATTATTTCTTTTCTGCTGCTTTTCCTGGGAAGGCTCTTCCATTCCAAAAAAAGTTGCGAAATTGAATTTCTGTGACATATTGTTCCTTTCAGACCCAACTTCTGGCAGTTTGGTTTGATATTAACGGTTACGACGGTGCTTCAAGAATGGTGGAACATCGTCAGCGTCGTCGCCGCTATCCTTTGTAGGATCATCATCCGGAAGATCTGCTTGGAATGGATCAAAATCCTTTTTTTCAACGTCATTAAACTGACCACTGTCTGGGGCATCAGTTCTGGAACTTGATGGTTGCTTACGAATGTCCCAGTTGCCCAAGGGGTCTTCAGCAGGTTGTCTATCAGAGGTATCAGCTAAATCTCTGTCATTATTAGAAGCTGGTGCTGCTTGTGGTTGTTGAGGTGCAGCAAATCTAGTTGCTGGACGTGAACGTCTAGCCTCACCACGACCACCGCGTTGTTGTTCTCTGCGGGCATCGATTCCAGTTGCAATTACAGTAACTCGAACCTCATCACCAAGGTTTTCATCAATTGAAGTACCAAAGATGATGTTTACGTCACTTGTTGCAGCTTGGGCGACAATGTCGGAAGCATCTTGGGCTTCAAACAATGATAGGTCTGGTCCACCAGTAATGTTAAGTAGAACTTGTTCAGCACCATCAATTGAAACTTCAAGTAAAGGTGATGAAATGGCTTTTTTAGTAGCTTCTGCAGTTCTGTTTTCACCGTTAGCTGTACCAACTCCCATCAAGGCTGAACCTTGATCAGACATTGTTGTCTTAACATCAGCGAAGTCCAAGTTAACGTAACCAGGGCTTGTGATCAAGTCAGAAATACCTTGAACACCTTGGCGAAGAACGTTATCTGCCTCTTTAAAGGCTTCCATCATTGGTGTCTTCTTATCAACCATTTCTAATAACCGGTTGTTTGAAATTACGATTAATGTGTCAACGTTTTCCTTAAGTTGAGCAACGCCATCATCAGCGTATTTAGAACGCTTAGGTCCTTCAAAACTAAATGGTCGAGTAACAACACCAACTGTCAGTGCGCCTGAATCCTTTGCGATTTTGGCAACTACTGGAGCAGCACCGTTACCAGTACCACCACCCATTCCGGCAGTAACAAAGACCATGTCTGCACCTTCAAGTGCTTCCGTGATTGCTTCTTCGCTTTCTTCAGCGGCCTTAGCACCAATTTCTGGGTTTGAGCCAGCTCCAAGTCCCCGAGTAAGTTTAGGTCCAAGTTGGATTCTAGTTTCTGCCTTTGATGTTTCTAGTGCTTGAACATCAGTGTTAGCAACAATAAATTCAACACCCTTAACATCCTGACTGATCATTTGGTTAACGGCGTTACTACCACCACCACCGACACCAAATACTTTAATTTTCGCACCATGGCTTTGTGCGGAATCAAGTGAGTATTCCATATTCTTATTACCTCCGTTTTGTTGATATTCCTAATCGAAGAAGTCGCTGAAGAAGTTTTTGATTCCTTCACCGCGCTTTTTCTTATTTTTTGGTCGTTTTGGTTTACTTTGCTTTGCAGGCTTACTTGTAGGCTGAGCACTTTGTTCAACAACTTTAGGAGCCTTGGTCATGGTAGCTCCAACTGCCGAACGCGTCGTCAACTGAATATCAGATAAGTCTGAATAGTAAGAAACAAGTGATAAAACTGACGAGAACGATGGGTGTCTTAATCCCATTTGATCAGGAATATAAACCCTAACATTGGCGTTAAACTGGTCAGCTGCTAAGTCAGCAATTCCTGGCAATGCAGCCACCCCACCAGTCAAAACAATACCCCCTGGTAAGTCTAGTGCAGACACTTGTTCTAGTTGATCCTTTAAGCGGTCAAATATTTGACTTAATCTAGCTTCGATAATTTCGGCTAGGTACTTTTCGTCAACGTAGGTTGGTTCTGATTGCCCGACAACTTCAACAGGAAATTCATTGTCTGAAGAAGCTTGGAACGAATCTGCGTACCCATAATCTCGCTTAATTTTTTCGGCGTTACTCATCGATGAGTTCAACACAATGGAAATATCCTTTGTTATGTACTCCCCACCTTCAGAATCAGTTGTTGCAAATTTTAATTGATGATCGTGGAAAACAGTTGCAGTAGTTTGACCGCCACCTAAATCAATGATGATTGTCCCAAAGTCTTGTTCACCATCATTTAGCATTTGGTGAGCTTCTGCCAATGGAGTCAAAATCATTGACTGGATGTTTAAACCAGCTTTCTCAACTGCCTTCTGTAAGTTATGCATAATTCCCTTAGAGCCAGTGATTAACTTACCACGCATCTCTAAACGAACCCCAACCATTCCACGAGGATCCTTAATGCCGTCAAACCCATCAACGATGAACTCTTCTGGCTGGATGTCAACCACTTCACGTTCCTGTGGCAAACTTGTTCCCATGGCTGAAGATGCGACATTACGGACATCCTCAGCAGTAATCTCTCGTGACTGGTCATCAATTGTGATCAATCCGTTACATGGTTCAATTCTCAACATGTTGGCAGGTGCACCAACAATTACATCTTTAATTTCAATACTTGCTTTTTCTTGAGCTTGATTTACTGCGCCCCTAATTGCTTCTGCCGCTTGGTCGATATCGACAATAACACCACGGCTTAAACCATTAGATGGTTCATTCCCCACACCAATAACGTTCAATTGCCCTTTTACTTTTTCTGCAACAATTACTTTTATTGAGGTGGTTCCTATATCAAGTCCCACATATAAACCTGAATTATCCATAATTATGTAAGGAACCTCCACACTATTAATAAATTTTTAATACAAACCAATTCTACCACAACCCGTTTCAATTAAAAAAGATAATTGAGTCGCAAAATCCTTATCTACCAGTAGTGGAACGGGTGTTCTGCTTTTGCTTAGTGGTTTGCGGTTGCTTTTTAGTGGAAACGGTACCACTAGCAGAAGCCTTTTTAGACTTCATTGGGTATGAATATGCTCCCACCTGCATATCAATAACACTCTTACTTTTCAACTTAGAAACCATACTTGGATAGTAATTCATCTTATCGCCAAATGTATTAATGGTGCCAAGCACAACGTTTTTGTCGTGCATCTTCAACACCACCCGATTCTTATTTAACTTAGTTGGTGAATAAGAAACCGTCACAATGTTTGCCCTAACATCTGGTTCAATTTTTTTATACTGTGCCAAACAATTTTTCAATATCTTTGGATCTTTAAACTTTTTAACGATTGGGTAATTTGCCGTTGGGTTCAAAATCTTATTTTTAATAATGACCCCGCTTTTTAAAATTGGTTGGTATCCACGGTCAATGTATAAATAGCCTATCGTTGGATACTCCTTAACCTTAATCAGTACTTCGTTAAAGTTTCTGGTAGAGATTTTAACCGAATCCAGTCGCTGACTTTTATTCTTTAATTCCGTTGCCAATTTATGTTGGTGACCCCAAACGTTAATCAATGGTTCATTTTTTCTCACCGACGTAAACTTATTAATTGTTGCTGTGCTAACCATCTCATTACCAGTGATTGTTACTTTGCTTACCCGACTATATGGCGTAACAAAGAATAAACAGATCAACAGTCCTAAAGTAAAAATCACCAATAAGGGTGACATTCGCTTTAAATTAGTAACTTGGAAATCTTTTAATTTCGATTTCCGTGAATCGCGTTTTCGATGATTTCTATGCTTTTTCTTTTGGCTTTTTTGTTCATTACTTATTCGTTCCCACGGCGTTAGTTCTTCTTCATGCTTATTCTTCTTTGCCATCACAATTTCCCCTTAACAAATGGCTATTTATGAATCGACCTCGCAAGATTCAAGACTCGATCAGCTGAATCAACTACCCCCATTTGTTTTGAGTGTTCAGCCATCTGGTTTCTTTCGTCATCATCATGCATTAATCGATCAATATTTTTCAATAATGATTCACCGTTCAGCTCATCTTCCTTAATCATTAAAGCAGCATGATTATCGACTAAGCTCATTGTATTCTTAGTTTGGTGATCTGCAGTAACGTATGGGCTCGGAATCAAAATCGCCGGAATCCCAAGTGCTGTAATTTCAGCAATGCTTGTTGCCCCTGAGCGCCCGACAATCAAGTCAACCCTTGGCAGTACAGAAGGCATATTGTCAATGTAAGGCAAGACCTTCACGTTGTTAGCCAATTGAACTTTATCAAGTTGCTGCATAATGCCATCATACCGCTTTTGCCCGGTAACAAAAACTACTTGGTAGTCTCTTTGACTAAATTTATTAATTGCATCAACTACGGCAGAATTAATCTTAGGTGCCCCCTGGCTACCTCCGAATATCAAAACGGTTTGCTTATTGTCTGCTAATCCAATATTAGACCATTTAAAGTCGCTGTGCATGTTTGCTACTTGCTGTGCTCGCGGATTACCGACAAATTCAACCTTATCAGCAGGAAATTGACTTTTAGCAGCTTCAAAACCAACCCCAATTTTATCAACGAATCTGCTTAAAAATTTATTTGTTAGCCCAACAACGCTATTTTGTTCATGGATCAACGTTGGCACCTTCATCCTGGCTGCTGCATAGACTACCGCACCAGATACATACCCACCCGTTCCAATAACAACGTCTGGTTTAAAATCTTTAATGATTTGTTTGGACTTCTTGACACTCTTTAAAAATAAAGCAACTGTCTTAAAGTTATCCAAAGATAATGACCGTTTAAAGCCCTGGATTTCTAAAGCAATAAACTTCAGCCCTTGCTTTTTAACGATGCCACCTTCTAAGCCTCGCTCTGACCCAACGTAAAGAATTTCAGAATCAGGTTCTTGCTTCAGTAGATCTTCAATGATTGCGAGTGCTGGGTAGATGTGTCCACCAGTACCTCCACCTGAAATTATGAGTCTCATTCTGCTTCCTCCTGTTTATGGGTTAGATTTTCAACTTCCTTTACAAACTTATCGCCACGTTCTTCAAAGGTTTTGAATTGATCCCAGCTAGCATTAGCTGGTGAAAGTAGAATAATGTCCCCACTGTCACTATCTGCATACGCCTTGGGTACAGCCTCTGCCAAGGTATCGACAATTTGAATGTCGTCAACACCGGCCTTTTTCGCTGCATCTTCGAGCAATTCTTTAGTTTCGCCATATAAAACGGCAGCTTTAACGTGCTCTTTAAGCTGAGGCACCAATTTGTCAAAAGTGTAACCACGATCAAGGCCACCAGCAATTAAAACGATTGGTTTATCAAAGCCTTCAAGGGCAATTTGGGTTGCTTCAATATCTGTTGCCTTTGAATCATTGTAGAAACGGCGGCCGTCAGATTCAAGTACAAATTGCAATCTGTGACGAACCCCTTTGAACGTCTCTAAAACATTGGTAATGGCTAAATTGGATTTGCCAAGGGCTTTAGCAGTGGCAATTGCTGCAAGCGCATTTTCAACATTTTGTTTTCCAGGAACCTTGATATCATCGGCATCCATAATGAATTCGTCGTTGTAGTACAGTTTTCCGTCCCGTTCGTATGCTCCCTTATCGGTAACGGACTCCCTTGAAAATGGGACAACGGTTGCATTTGATTTACTACTTAGATTACGCCATTCCTCATTATCAAAGTTGACTACGAAGAAGTCGTCAGCTGTCTGGTTCATAGTAATTCTCATCTTCGCATTCACATAGTTCTCTCTAGTCTTATGGTAATCCAAATGATTAGAAAAGATATTTGTCAAAACCGCTACATGTGGATGTAATTCCTTAATTCCTAATAGCATAAAACTTGAAAGTTCCAGCACAATTGTATCGTCCTTTGTTGCCTTTTGCGCAACCTCAGTTGCAGGAATTCCAATGTTTCCGGCAGCAAACGCTGTTCCTTTATCTCTTTGTTGGTTCAAAATGTTAGCAATCATTGTTACCGTGGTAGTCTTACCGTTACTTCCAGTTACACCGATAATCTCCGCATCCGTAATTTTGGCTGCGAGTTCAACCTCCGTAATAATTGGAATTTGTTTGTTTTCTGCTGCAGCAACTACAGGATTATCGTACGGGATTCCCGGGTTCTTAACCAATACATCAAAATGGCGTGCCAATAAGTCATCAGGGTGGCCACCAGTAATTGTTTCAATCCCCAAGTCTTCAATTTCATTTAGTTCCGGTAAATCACTTCTGTCCTTTGCATCGTTTAAAGTGACGTTTGCACCTAATTCCTTAAGTACTTTGGCTGCATTTGTACCGCTTTTACCAGCCCCCAAAACTAAAACATCTTTTTGCTTGTAATCATCAATCATTTTCATAGTGTTTTCCCTTCAACTTTAAAATATCGACTTAAATACAACAAAAAACTGGATAAAATCCAGTTTTACTTAGGCTATTGTGCTTACTGCGATTACGGCCATCACTAGACCGATGCCCCAGAATGTGAAATCGACCTTCCATTCTGACCAGCCCAACATTTCAAAATGATGATGGATTGGCGTCATTTTGAAAATCCGTTTACCGGTTAATTTAAACGAAGCGACTTGCAGTATTACACTGGCAGTCTCTAAAACAAAAATCAACCCAATTACTAACAGTGAGAATTCATGGTGCAGCAAAATCGAGACCGCTGCAATGGCCCCACCTAAAGCAAGTGACCCCATATCTCCCATGAAAATTTTTGCTGGCTTGTGATTGAAGATAAAGAAGCCAATCAACGCACCCACAACTGTGATACAAAATACCATGACATCAGTTTGGCCCTGAGCATTAGCAATAATTGCATATGCTGTAAAAGCAATAATTCCCAAACCGGAAACTAATCCATCTAATCCATCTGTTAAGTTAACAGCATTTGAAAATCCAACCAACCAAAAAATCACGAACAAGATATACAAGTAACTAAGATTTAAGTCACCCGCAAACGGAATCTTGATGGCCATTGGAAAACCTTCGGAAATATATACGATAGCAAATATTACCGAAATCACGATTTGGCCTAACATTTTCTGCCATGCTTTTAGGCCTTCATTTTGGCGTTTAAAAATTTTAATGCTATCATCAAACATCCCCAAAAGTCCAAAGAAAACTAAAACAAACAGTAATATTAGTAGCGATGGGCTTAGTAAGCCTTTAATACCACCATAAATCAGATCAACTAGGGTAATGGCAAAGATAAACAGAATTCCTCCCATTGTTGGAGTCCCTGACTTTTTCTCATGCCATGATGGCCCTTCCTCACGAATCATCTGACCTTCTTTTTTACTTCTAAAATACTTGATCAAGCTAGGCATACAGACTGCCGTGATTAAAAATCCTAAAATTGGTGGTATTAACCAATTACTCATCGTTTTCTTCCATCCTTTTTAACTATTCAAAATTTACTTTCAAAACTTCATTTTCCTTTATCTTCTTAGAAAATGCAATACTCTGACTATCAGCATACCCAGATCCCGTTGCTTCAAGTTTCATTCCAGTCAACTTACATAATTCTTGAACGTCAGCTTTACTCCAACCGATAATTCTTGGCATCGTCCAGTTGCCATTGGTCAGCAAGATAATTCGCTTGTCGCCCTTTACCTTAGTTCCAGCGGCAACAGATTGTTTTGATACTAAGTTACCATCACCAATAATCGATGCTTCAAAATCATGTTCAGTTAACGACTTTTTAGCAACGTCCGTCGCCCTAAATTGGGTTTCTGGAACCGTACGAACCGTTTCGTTTTTACCACCATTAGCACTTTGCAATGCCCGACTCAGTACTGGCTTGAAAATTTGCGCCATCAATTGGGTAGCTGTCTTCGTTCCCGTTAGCTTAGGCTGTTTCATAGTAATGTACATTACATACTTAGGATTCTTAGCTGGTAGCATTCCGGCAACAGAGTAAAGATAACTATCGTCCCCAGATGCGTACCCGCCTGCGCCATTGCTTACTTGCGCGGTACCGGTCTTAGCAGCAACTCGATAACCCTTCATCTTATAGTCGCCACCGATTCCGTAACTCTTATAAACAACGTCTTCCATGTGCTTACGCACCTTTTTGGCGGTATCTGCACTAATTGGATGGCCAACAACTTCTGGTTTATACTGTTTGATTACTTTTTTGTTGCTTGGGTCAGTGACCTTTGAAATGAAGTAAGGTTTCATCATCTTACCGTTATTGGCAACCCCTGACAAAGCACGCATCATTTGCATGGCAGTTACTTCGATACCTTGTCCAAACGCAGTATCAGCTTGCTCGATTGGGTACTGGAATTGTAATTTCCCAGTTGTTTCGCCCGCTAAACCACTGTCAGTACTTGTGATGAATTGGAATCGTTTAATGTAATCTTTCCAAGTCTTAGCACCCATCTGTTGCTCCAAATGAGCCATGGCAACGTTACTTGAAAGGGCAAACCCTTTGTTATAAGTAATGTATCCCCAACCACCTTGGTTCCAGTCAGGAACGATTTTGCCATCAACTGCATAACGACCTGATTCATATAAGGCATCTCCATTGTAATGCCCCGAATTAATCGAAGCAGACATGGTAAATATCTTCATCGTAGAACCTGGTTCAAACGAGTCCTGGACCAGGTTATTAGTCCAAGCTGTGTTTAATCCCTTCAAAGTAGACGAGTTGAATGATGGCCGTTGAGAAACTGCCACAATTTTTCCCGTCTTTGCTTCCATTAGGATTGCGTTCATAGATGCTGGGTGAACCTCGGACTGAACTGCACTCATTTCAGTTTCCATTAGGTTTTGTAAATGACTGTCAATCGTTGTGTAAACATTGTCACCATTTTGGGCTGGGCGTTCCTTTTGCTTACGTCCCGGCAGTCTGTATCCATACACATCATACTGACCGTCACGATAACCATTTTCACCAGACAATTCGCTGTTAAACGCTTTTTCGATTCCCATCTGGCCCACTAAGTTCTGTGCCCCAGTCTTCTTGTCACTCTTTGGAGTTGCTAGTCCAATTAAATTAGATGCAAACATTCCATTTGGATACGATCGTGCTTGTTGCTGGATAAAGTTTATCCCTGGTAACTTATGTTCTTCGATTTTTTCCTTAGTCAAAACCGAAATATTTGTTCCAGCACTACCAAATTCAACTTGGAACGTATCCTTATTTTTTGGAGTCAGTGCCTTATAAATCTTTTTTTCTGATAACGGTATGTACTTAGCTAAAACCTTTGCCGTTTTTTTCTTGTTAACCACGTAAAGTGGCTTATGATCTGAACCAACTTGGCTCTTACTCAAAACTGCGTAAAGTGAGTAAGTACTGGTATCTTCTGCTAATGGCTCGCCATCGGCATCATAAATTGTTCCGCGCTTCGCCTTTAGCGTTCTGGTTTGTGTATACAGCTGCTCCGCTCGCTTAGAGAGGTTCACATTCTTAACATTCTTGCCAACCGCAATCACAAACATTCTTGATCCAAGGGCAAAAAAGACCAAAATAAAAAAGAAAAATAGGGTGACACCCACTTTTTTTCGATTTTGTTTGGCCTTTAATTCTTCTTCATTTTGATTTGATGAATCCTTCATTTCGTGACATTCCTTATGTTCGAGTTAGAAAGCGACATACCGCTGCTTTTAGCGATTTTTTCTAATCTACTGCTGCTTTGCAATTCCCCGATTTGCTGTTTATAGTTTGTATTTTTATTATGCATTGTTGCCACCTGATTGTCTAGTTGCTGTAACTCATGTTGAGAATTACTTAGCGCAATTTTTGATGAAACAACATAAATCATCAATACTGATGCCACGATAGCTAGGGTTGCCCCTAACACTTTTTCGAAGGTTGAAACTTTTAATCTTTCTTTTACCTTTGGTTCTGATTTAACTGCCGGTTGTTCTGGTGCAAAAGTTGTTGTTTTTGGTTGTTGAAAAATTTCCCGTGCTAAATTATTTTGAGCCATTTTATGTATCCCCTTTTACATTATTAGTCTTTAATTCGTTCAATTACCCGCAACTTTGCACTATGCGAACGATGATTTGCTTCCTGCTCATCATCACTTGGCAAAATTGGCTTTCTCGTAATTAACTTGAACTTAGGCTTAATCCCCTCAGGAATAATCGGTAAGTTTGAAGGTAAGTCATCAGGTAATGAACTTTTTTCCTTAAACATCGACTTCACTAATTTGTCTTCTAACGATTGGAATGTAATAACGCAAATTCTGCCACCCACATTTAGCAGATCAAATGCTGATTCCAAAGAATCTTCCAAAGCAGATAACTCATCGTTAACTGCCACCCTAATCGCTTGAAAGACCTTTTTCGCAGGATGACCTCCATGCCGCCTTGCAGCCGCTGGAATCGCATCCTTAATAATTTCAACCAATTGCCCCGTAGTATCAATTGGTTCCTTTTCTCTTTGTTCCTCAATTTTACGGGCAATTTGCTTTGAGAACTTTTCTTCACCATAACGGAAGAAAATTCTAACAAGTTGCTCATATGGCCATTCGTTGACGACCTTCCAGGCATCTAAATCCTGTTCCTGGTTCATTCTCATATCTAGTCTGGCATCGTACCGATAACTAAATCCGCGGTCACCATCGTCAAACTGTGGTGATGAAACACCTAAGTCATACAAGACACCATTAACTTTTTCGATTTCCCGCTGATTCATCTCAGTGGTTAAATTCCTAAAATTATTATGGACGAGCGTTAACTTATTGTTGCTTATGTAATCAGCAAGCTTGTCTTGATTATATTCAATCGCCGTTTCATCTTGGTCGAAGGAATACAGATGGCCAGATTCTATATGCTTAAGAATATTACTTGTGTGACCCCCGCCACCAAGCGTGGCATCAATGTACGTACCAGCTGGATCAATATTTAATTCATTAACTGCTTCGTTTAATAGAACCGTAACGTGCGAAAATTCCGCCATCTCGTCGTTCCCCCTCCTTTTAGATTTTAAAACGGCTTAAAAATCAATCATATTTTCAGCAATTTCATTAAAATTTTCTTCAGCTTCTTTGCTGAAGTCTTCCCAAAGATCTTCACTCCAGATTTCAAAACGATTAGAAACCCCAACGACCACACACTTCTTGGCAATCTTTGCGTAACCACGAAGATTGCTAGGAATATTAATTCTTCCCTGTTTGTCAAACTCACATTCGACAGCAGCTGAGAAGAAAAACCTAGTGAAATATCGGGCATCCTTCTTACTTACTGGTAGCTCATTGATCTTGTTTTGAAATTTCTCCCATTCATCCATCGGGTAACCGAATAAACAGTCGTCCATACCCCGTGTGACGACAAATTTTTCCCCGAGGTCTTGCCGAAACTTTGCAGGAATGATGATCCGTCCCTTGGCGTCAATATTGTGTTTATATTCACCCATGAACATTTCATCACCCCCTAAAATAATTCCACAATCACATTCTACCACAATTACCCACAATCAACCACAAAGTGAATGAAAATTCAAATATTTTTTGAATTTTTTCTTTTCATCATGACCTTATCATTGATATACAAGCATTCTTGTTTATGTGGTAAATGGTGGTGAATTTTAAAAAAGTCCAAAAAAATAGCCAGAATTTACATGAAATAAACTCTGGTTATGGTTAAAAAGTACTTATTCACTTTTAATGGTTAACTGTGAACAACATCACGTAGAATCAATACTATTACTGTTTATACTCAAAAGCAAAATTCAGCATTTCTTGCGTTTGTTCATTTAGTAGTGGTGGAATATGGTGACTATCAAAAAAATCGGTACCAATAGTTTCAAATTGGCGTTCAGTGATTCGCCTACCACCCACTTTTTCAACTTCAAATAACACTGAAATCACTTGGCAAACATCCCCATTAGGATACTCAGTAAAACCTTGGTCAAATACTGCCAACTGCTTAACGGGTTTAATCTCTAACCCACTATCTTCTTTGTACTCACGGATAATCGTCTGTTCAAAGTTCTCGCCGTATTCCATGTACCCACCCGGAAGGCTCCAATTATTTGTATCCGTCCGTTCTTGAAGTAAAATTCGTCCCTGATCGTCAAATAAAACACCAGCACATGCATTCAAAATAATCGGCATGTGACCGACCCTGCCACGAATTGATTGTATGTAATTTGCCATTAATTTACCTCCACGTTAAACTCATCACCATTACAACTAGCCAAGCTATAAATAATAGTAGGTCTGAAAGTCGCCAAAGCAAGATCAACGTTTTCCGATAATTCATCTGCTGATCCGTAAAGATTCGCCAAATCAATATCCCGAGTGCAACAGCAAACCAAACCACTAATACCTCCGGAACCAGCGTACCATGTGGACCGTTACTTGATAGTTGGTGAATAAAAACGATTAGAAAAGGTGGCCACAGATCAAGCGGATTTATTTTAATTCTAGTTTTTAAAAACTTTATCTTTTTGATTAACACCACAAAAAATGCCAGTGCTAACAGCACTAATACCTGTAAGGCAACCAGTTTCAGGTTGCCACCATTAATTATTAACCGCACAGATTTTTCCCCCATTTGAATGTTCATATTGCATTGCTTACCAAACAACGTTACACTGATTTAAGGTAAACTATTGAGAAAGTGGTGCACATATTGGCTCGCAAAAAAAGAACTAGATTTCAAAAAATTACGCTTGTTTTTGTTTGGATTATGATCATTGCAACTGTCGCTTCCTTAGTGTTGTCAGCTGTAATAACCTTAATGGGTCAATTTTAAACCAAATAACAAACTATGGCTATATAACGAGAGTGACGGAATTAATTTTCCGTCACTCTTTTTGTTTATTCAGGTTTTTGTTTAAACACCTGTCGAGGGCGACTTCCGTCCTGAGGACCAATGTATCCACGCTGTTCTAAGTCATCAATCAACCTAGCAGCCCGGTTATACCCGATTCTAAAGTGCCGTTGTAATAATGATGTACTTGCCTTTTGCTGATCAACAACAAATTCTAACGCATCATTAAACAGGTCATCATCTGAGTCGGACTGATCTTCCTCTTTGATTTCTTCATCAGAAACCATCATCGATTCGTCGTACTCTGCAGAAGCTTGGTCAGTAATGAAGTCAACAACTGTAGAAACGTCCTTATCTGGAATAAAGGCACCTTGAACACGGACTGGAGTATTGGAATCAATTGGTAAGAACAACATATCCCCACGTCCAAGAAGCTTTTCAGCACCATTTGTATCAATGATAGTTCTTGAATCAATTCCTGATGAAACTGCGAATGCAATTCTTGAAGGCACGTTGGCCTTGATTAAACCAGTAATAACATCAACCGATGGTCGTTGAGTTGCTAAAATCATGTGAATTCCAGCAGCCCGCCCCATCTGAGCCAGTCTAATAATTGCAGCTTCAACATCATTAGATACCGTCATCATTAAGTCTGCCAACTCATCAACAATTACAACAATGTATGGCATTGGCTGTAACTTAACATCGTTTTGCTGATTATTCTTAGCAACAAACTCATTGTAGGTGCTAATCTTTCTTTGGCCATACTTAGCGAACAATTCATAACGATTTTCCATTTCGCTAACCACTTTTTGAAGTGCTCTAGCAGCTTTTTTAGGTTCAGAAACAACTGGACTCAGCAAATGAGGAATTCCGTTGTAAACTCCCAACTCAACTTTCTTCGGGTCAATCAGCATTAACTTTACTTGGCTTGGCTTGGCATTTAATAGGATGCTAGTAATAATCCCGTTAATTGCAACGGACTTACCACTACCGGTTGAACCTGCAATCAGCAAGTGCGGCATCTTCGTCAAATCCGCAGTAATCACATTACCGTTTACGTCTTTCCCAAGCGGAACTTGTAACAGATGCCCATGATTATCAGGGGAAGCCTCAACAACATCCCTGAACGAGACCGTTGCAATTTGTCGGTTAGGAACTTCAATCCCGATTAATGACTTTCCAGGAATTGGGGCTTCAATTCGAATATCCTTAGCCGCCAGTGCAAGAGCGATGTCATCCGCCAAATTAACAATTCGGCTAACTTTAACTCCAATGTCTGGGTGAAGCTCGTACTTTGTAACTGATGGTCCTAGACTAACATGTTTGATCTGAGCTTTAACTCCAAAACTATTCAATGTTTCTTGGAGAATTTTAGCATTCTTATCAATCGACTTTAACTCAGCCGATTGGTCATTTTGATCAATTTTAGTTAGCAGGTCAGGTGTTGGCAATTTATAATTATCGTCCTCTTGAACATCTACTAACTGAACTTCGTGTTTAGGCTCATCAATTTCTGGAGTGTTTTTTGATTTTTTCTTTTTCTCTGGTTGCTTGTCTTCAACCGGTTTTTTATCAGCAACCGCCATCCCTGAAACAGTTATGTCTGCCGGAGAAAATGGCGCATCATCATGTTGGTCATCACCAACCGGCATTGAGGAGGTTTCCTGAGCAACTGGAGTTGATTGCTGGTGCTGCTTACTAGCCAATTTTTGTTTAGCCGTCTTCCCTGCAGACTTACCGAGGTTAAAAAACTTCTTAAGTGAAAGTCCACAAAAAACAACTGATTCTTTAATGGCAAGAAACGCCTTAGATGCAGAAACATTAAACAGCACAAATAGTCCAACTAGAATCAGTAAGCTGGAAATGATTCCGACTCCAATCTTGCCTAATAATAATTTAATCCCCGCGAATAATGCTGCAGCAATAATTCCACCACCAATATCTGAATTAACGTTGGCAGAGTTCACATCGTCGAGCAGCTTCTCCCAGTTTGCCGTCACGAAATTAACTGGCTGTGGTGCCGAAGTATACTGAATTAGAGTTAGCCACAGCGTAATTCCAAGCAACAATAAAAGTGTTCCAGACCAAATCCTAACAGGTATCGCTGGCACTTTTGAAAATCCAGCTAATGCTATTCCAACTGCTAAAACTCCAATCAATCCCACAACGTATAGACTGCCTAAGAAAAAACGAACGCAGTTAACTACGAATGCTCCAACCATTCCAGCCGAGAACAGCCCACTAATTGCCAGAAGAATAATGATGATTCCAGTAATGTTTACCCAGTAACGGGCAAAAAAGCCAGTGGACTTTTTACTACTAGTTTTTCTCTTTATCGTTTTCCGGCGCTTTTTCTTAGCTGCCATCATCATTCCCCCTATGCTTATTTCAATTTATCGTGTTCATACATATGTGTTTTTTCTAGACTGTTAAAATTCTGCTGACGTAACACTTCATAGATAACGATTGCACAACTATTCGATAAGTTCAATGCCCGAATGTGACTATCATCTTGAGGAATTCTGATTGCCTTTTCTGGATTCTTACGCATAAATGGTTCAGGTAACCCCGTAGTTTCCTTACCAAACAATAAGTAATAATCTTGCGTATTATCCGAATAATCAGGTTCTGTATAATCTTGTTCTGCAAACTTTGAAACTAGGAAAAGATTCTTCTTGTTCTCAACAGTATCCAAAAATTCTTGAAGATTTTTATGATAGTTAATTTTAACTTTATCCCAATAGTCCAAGCCAGCACGCTTTAGGTGTTTATCATCCACACTAAATCCCAGTGGTTCAATTAGGTCAAGTACAGTATCCGTTCCAGCACAAGTTCTTGCAATGTTACCAGTGTTAGCTGGCATTAATGGTTCAAATAAAACAATGTGGTTAGCCATATTAATTTCTCCATCTATTATTAATCTAAAGGTTCAACGAACTCAATTATATCACAGTGTTCGCCTGCTTCTTACGTGAATAGGAGCGTTACAAAAATCATTGATTTTTGTAACGCTCCTCAGACGATAGCAAGTATTTACAATTTCGACAAATACTTTCAGTGCATCTCTCTTTAATTTATCCACTAACTAACTGTCTACTAGCAACAAAATGTGCCATGTCTTCAGGCATATTCGCTTCGACAGAAATTTGTTGTTCTTTAAACGGATCGTAAAAACTAACATGGTGACAATGTAGTGCCTGTCGTGGCATTCGTTTGTCATCTTCGTTATACAACCAGTCTCCTAACAAAGGATGGCCAACAGCCGCCATGTGAACTCTGATTTGGTGGGTTCTACCAGTATGAATAACTGCTCGAACCAGGCTACTATCACCCAAAACCTGCTCAGGATAAACACTAGTATACGCCTGCTTACCATCTTCCCGGATAGTTCTTTTAACAAATGATCCCTCAGCTCGACCAATTGGGAGGCGAATCTCGATTTGCTTAGAAATTAAATTTCCAGCAACAACCGCTAGATATTCCTTATGGATTGTCCTGTCTTTTAACGCTTTATCTAACACTGAATGAGCAAAGTGATGCTTCGCAAAGATCACTAATCCAGAGGTATCCCTATCCAATCTGGTGACAATGTGGATTCTTTGATCCGGTTTACCGTTCTTGGTGAAATAACCCTTCACCCGGTTGACCAATGAATCAGCCGCGTAAATATGCGAAGGTACCGAAGCAACCCCCGCATCCTTATTAACAATCAAGTAGTTATCATCTTCATAGGCTACATTAATCGGCTCATATGAAGGAATAACGTGGTCGTTTCCCTCCTCAGGCGGCAGAACCACAGTAACTTCATCACCGTGGCTGATCATTGTATTAGCAAAGACTGACTTTCCATTTACCAGTGTGTCGCCACCATGAAACTTGATTTTTTTGAGGAGTGTCCGAGTTACCCCGTGCTCCATAATAAAAGTTCGCACCTTAATTGGCGAACTTCCCTCATACCGGTAGTTAAATTTAATCACCAGAGTCAACCTCACCAATAAATGAATTCGTTACCCGTTTCCAAAATTGTGTATGCCGATACTGGGCAAATTTAACCTTACGTTTGGAAATTCGGTATTCAACTGAGGAAATTACCTTAGTGGAAATCACCTGGTGATCACAGGTCAAAATCGTCCGAGCATTAGTGTTAGGAATGATTTTAATCCACTCGTCGGGTGAAATAATCAGGGGTGAACCTAAAGTTCTAAATACTCGGTTATTGATTGAAGAAATCTCTGCCATTTGAATGGCACTCAAAGTTGGGTTAATAATTGCTCCACCGACAGATTTATTATACGCAGTAGACCCACTAGGAGTTGAGATACACAGACCATCACCACGGAAACTCTCAAATAGCTGTTCTTTGATGAAAACATCTGCAACCATTAAACCACTAATCTGCTTAAGGGTTGATTCATTTAGAGCCAAGCCAAAGTCACTTGGAGAATGGTCAGCATAGTTAACTTTAATGTCTAGCAACGGGTAAACCACGCTTTGACCATCGTCATTTTCCAAACTATCAATCAATTCTTGAACTTCGTAGTCCCGCCAATCAGTATAAAAGCCTAAGTGGCCTGTATGAATCCCAACAAGCCGCACCTTTTCAATAATGTCTTGGTAGTGGTGAAACGCTGATAGTAGCGTTCCATCCCCACCGACAGAAATTACAATTTCCGGATTAAGCCCATCAATTGTTAGGGTGTCTGATTGTTCAATTTTCTCCCTTAACGACGTAGCGACCCGGTTGGACGCTGCATTTAGGTTACTGTAAATTGCTATTCTCATCTGAAGGCTTCCTCGTATTGTGAGTATCATCTACTCGGTTAGTTTCTTGCAATTCGTCACGGATCTCAGACATTTCCTCATCCAAACGAAATGCGGCTTCTGCGGCACTTTGAAGGCGGTCCTTCAACTCCGTAGGAAATTCCCCTTGATACTTATAGTTTAATGAATGTTCAACAGTTGCCCAAAAATTCATCGCAAGTGTTCTAACTTGAATTTCTGCCAAAATTTTCTTTTCCCCTGAGAGCATTTGAACTGGATACTCAAATATAATGTGGTAAGAACGGTAACCACTTGGTTTTTTGTTATGAACATAGTCCCGTTCCTCTAAAATTGTGATGTCAGTTCGCTTTCTTAAGAGGTCAACGACTTGATAGATATCTTCAACAAACTGGCACATAATTCTCAAGCCTGCGATGTCTTCCATATCCTCTTCAAGTCGATCCTCATCAATATGACGGCGGACCATTTTTTCCTTTATACTGTCTACTGGTTTGACCCGTCCAGTTACAAACTCAATTGGTGACCTACCATCAGTTTTTAGGTACTCACCACGAATCCCCCGAAGTTTTACCTTTAATTCGTCGACAGCTTGCTTGTACGGAATTAAAAAATCTTCCCAATTATCAACCAAGCTAACACTTCCCATCTACTTTTATTTTTTCCATTCGAATATCTAAGCCTTGTTAATTTTAACACATTCCAGCTGGATGCTAAATCTTATCAATTAGTCTTAAGCAAATATATTGAGTTTTGTTGAAAATTTGGTATATTATTCCTAGCGCAAAAAAATGATATATTACTTTTATGATCAACATGACTTATTGGAGGAGTACTATGATTTTAGAGATTTATTTGTTTGTTGATCCGCTTAACGAACATTGTTACGAAGCAGAAAAAGCGGTTGACCAAGTATCTCAAAAATTAAACAAACAGATTTCAGTTCACTTCATTCCACTCCTCAACATTGCCGTATTAAATGATAACGACAACGAATTGAAGCAGCGGTTTGGGCGCACAGTCCCTTACGATATAATTTTGAACTACAAAGCAGCATCATTCCAAGGACAAAGGTTCGGTCGGAGATTTTTGATGAACCTCCAGAGACGCTTACTAACTGAAAATGAAAACTACTGCAGTTCACTAATCCACGAAATTGCTGAAGAATCTGGATTGGATCTTGAAATGTTCAACGAAGACTGCCAATCGGAGTTAGCAGTCCAAACTTACCATTCCGATCAGCGGACAGCTGCTGAGATGAATGTTGACGAACCAGCTAGTGCTGTTTTGTTCAACACTGAAGTCGATGATAGTGGTATTCTGATTCGCAACTTTGACTATTACTCACTACTTAGTTTCTGTCAGAATAGCATTGATTCATCTGATCACTTCAAAGAATTGGCGACTGAGGAAGAACCAGAACAAAAGATTGTTCAGTACCCGGATCTCCACAGCCTGTAATCTAAATGTCTAATCAACAAAAAGCCACGATAATTTAATATCGTGGCTTTTTTACTGTCATATATAATTTCACTCAGTGACACATTGCTTCTACATCCTAAAAGGATAAACAATGAAGCCAAAAACCTCATCTACCTTGAATTGCACTATTTCTCAACGAGTTTTTCAAATTCATTTAACCGTTCCTCAAAAATCTTAAAGGCTGTTTCCAAATAATCAGGTTTAGTCATATCAACGCCAGCACGTTTCATAACGTTAGTTGGAATGTCAGAACTTCCTGCCTTTAAGAAACTCAAGTACGCATCAACATCACCTTTGTCCCCATTAACTACCTTATTGGCAAGGGTAGAAGCTGCTGCAAATCCAGTTGAGTACTGGTAAACATAAAAGTCGTAGTAAAAGTGTGGAATTCGTGACCATTCAAGGCCAATTTCTTCATCAGAAATCACAGCATCCCCATAATACTTTTCGTTCAATTTCCGGTAATAGTCGTTAAGAAATGCAGAGGTCAATGGTTTCCCAGCAGCATCTTGCTCATGGATAAACTGTTCAAATTCAGCAAATTGAGTCTGACGGAAAACAGTTCCTTTGAATCCATCAAGATAGTAGTTCAGGATATGCTTCTTTAATTCTGGATCAAGATCATCATTTCCTAGCAATTTATTCGTTAAAATATTTTCGTTGGTGGTAGAAGCGATTTCTGCAACGAAAATCGAGTAATCTCCGTATTGGAACGGCTGGTTAGTCTTGGAGTAGTAACTATGCATACTGTGACCAGTTTCATGTATCAACGTGTACAGGTTATCCAGATTATCCTTCCAATTCAACAGAATAAATGGGTTGGTGTCGTATGTTCCTGATGAATATCCACCACTTCGCTTATAACGATTTTCAACCACATCGATCCAACGGTTATTAAATTCCTCATCAACGTGACTTACATAATCGTCACCTAAAACCTGTAATGCATCGCGAGCAATTTTCTTTGATTCCTCAAAGGTATACCGTGGTGATTTTTCGCCAACTAACGATGTATACATATCGTACATATGCAACTCGTCTAGCCCCAAAATCTTTTTTCTTAGGGCAACGTATCTGTGAAGTAGTGGCAAATGTTCATTTACCACATCAATCAAATTTTGGTAAACCGTTGTTGGAATTTCATTATCGGACAATGCCGCTTCCAAAGCATTATCATAATGTCTAAGCTTGGCTTTCAAATTATGATTCTTAACGTTAGTGGTCAATGTTGCACTTAAAGTGTGTTGAAATTGGCCATAAATTTCGTAGAGCTTTTTAAATGCTTGTTCACGAACTGACTGATCCGCAGATTCAAGCAAAACCCCATATACTCCTTCAGATAACTGGACCTGATTGCCATCTTCGTCAGTTACCACTGGGAATTTTAAATCAGTGTTATTTAATACGCCAAACGTCTTTTCACCAGAACTAAATACATCACCGGCAAGTGCTAAGACGTTTTCTACGTCATCACTTAAAATGTGGTCACGGCGTGCAAAAGTTTGGTCATAAAACCGTTGATAGTCTTTAAGTTTAGGCTCATCTGAGTAATACTTTGTCATCGTCGCTTCATCCAAGCCAAGAAGTTCAGGATCGAACCAAGCAATCGCTCCAGAAAATTGAGAAGACAGGTCAGAAGCCCGAGAATACATTGCTTGATACTTATCCACGCTGGTATCTTGATCATTTTTCAACTGGGCATAAACGTACAGCTTATACAGTAGTCGGGCACCCGATAAAATCTCAGTAGTTGCTTCTAAAAGTTGGGCAGCACCATTTTTTAATGTACCAACCAATTTAGAATACCCAGCAATTCGGTCCTGCATCGATTTAAAATCACTCTCAAATTCTGAATCATCTTTATAAATCGTCGTGAGGTCCCAAGTTAATTGGGGGTCAACATCTTTTCTAAGTGGTAATTCTTTTACTTCAGCCATAATGTCCTCCTCAAATTCTAATTAGTAATAAGACTACCACAAACAACCTAAATTCGCCCAACAGCAATTCTTTTGTGATCATAATCTAAAAACCACCGGGGTGAGCTTATAATTTTAATACCATCAACAGTATACTTGATGTGCCCCGCCGCTCTGAGTGATGAAATCAATTTTCTAAACTCGAGTAAGTAAAATTGCTCAACGCCCTTGACCTGGACCAGCGGGTTTAAGACTTGATCAAGAACTACGTGATAAATTTTCGTTAGGGTTGAATCATTTACTGTTTCTGCCTCATTTAAAAAAATTTTCAAAATTAATCTGAGCCGAAATTCAACCCCACCGTTTTTAAAAATTGGTAAAAATCTTCTCTCAGGAGAGTGGCAAATCAATGGAATCCCATTTAAAACTCTTCGGTTTAAATAACAGAGGTTAACCATTTCTAAGTAACGATTGCTTTTTAAATTAACTCCACAAAAAATTCGGTTAGTTTCGTGCATGACCTCTTGCCTTCGTTGATATGCTGTTGGGGCCAGCTGTTGAGTGAGTTTGATTACTTTTAAAATCGCCCCCAAAGTCTTTCGATTGAATATCCTGTAAGTATAAGTGCCGTTAGCCTCTTCGATTTGAGTCCAGGCAACGTATTCCAACCGAGTCGCTGAATAAAAAACTAAGTAGAAACCGCAATTTGCTGCAAACCGAGCAAATTTTTGGATCGTGGCAAAGGTTAATCGCTGATGTAAATATCGGTCACCTAGAATCCACCACACGCCGTACCCTAACTCGTGATATTCACTAGTTCGCTTTTGACACTGGGTTAATGATAACTGACTGCATTGGTATTCAAGTACCTTGTTTTTGTCAACGACCATCACATCTGCACGTTGTTCTCCATTTGCCAACACAACCTCCATGCGGGGAGTCATCCCCAGATCAACAATGTCCTTCACTAATGCCTGTTTCCCCAACTTATGTTCTTTGCTCTCTGCTTGCAAATTCAACTGGGACGGATTTCTAACGTGAGCAAAATATGGCTGCCTGTATTCACCATTTCGAAGGGCAACAGGCTTGCCACATTGGGGACAGGTATAATCGCCATCAATTTCGGCCTCACTAGCCAAAATTAATTCGTTTCTTTTCAAAGCTTTGAGCATTTAATCACCTTCTAGACTATATCTACGCAATCTAATCTAATTTTGTTTATAATTGATGTAATTAAGTGCTAGGAGGATTTACTGATGCTTAGAGATATCCTTAAATATGTACAGGAAATGGACCTATCGTCTGAGTTAAAACAAAGCATGTTGGGCGTGGAGATTGAGGAACACCGAATTTTAAAGAACGGTCGCCTCAGTAATCATCCGTACCCAAGCGATTTAGGTTCACGTCAATTTCATCCATATCTGCAGTCGGATTTTGCTGAAAGCCAAAACGAACTGATAACAGATCCACACTCTAAGCTTGAAGATACTATTTCTCAACTGAACAGTTTGCAAACCGTTTTACATAAGCATTTACGTTCAGATGAAGCCATCTGGCCTCTTAGTATGCCACCGGTGCTCACTGCAAAAGAGATTGAGTTCATTAAGGATAACTTCGACCGTCCTGCTTACGCAAAATATCGCGACTACTTGACCGAAAAGTATGGTATCCAAAAAAAGATTGTGACTGGAATTCACGTAAACTTTAGTTTGCCAAATTCTGTACTTAAAAAGCTTTATTCTAAGTACGAATCCGACTATAAAACATTCGTGCAGTTCAAGAACGCTGTCTATTTTGGTTTGGCACAACAGTTCGTTTTACATCGATACTTCTTAACTTATTTTCTTGGTGCCAGTCCAATCGCTGAAAAGGGCTTTTATGATTCAATGCCAACCGAACTAAGCCACCCAGTTCGCAGTATTCGGAACAGTACTTGGGGTTATGTAAACCGTAAGCAAGACGATGTGAACGTCACAGTATATTCTAGCCTCAAGCACTATGTAAAAAGCATCTCTAATGGAATTGCCAAAAAGAACCTATATTCTGCAGCAGAATTTTACGGACCGGTTCGGCTTCGGGGTCAAGAATCCTACTTGGATTATCCTAGTCAAGGAATTGATTACCTCGAGTTTCGTGTGTTTGATAACGACCCATTTGATTTAAATGGAATTAGTGCAGAAACACTAACGTTCTTAAAAACTTATCTACTATGTTTATTTATCAACGCGCCAGAGCCAGCTGATATGCACAAGGCATTAAAGAAATCGTTTGATGCTAATAATCAGGTGGCACTTGAATCACCAACATCAAAATCAAGTATGGAAAAAGAGATGCGAAAGCTAGTCGTAGACCTCAAAAAAACAGCGACAACCTTATCCGCATCTGACAAAGTTTTCCACATGATTCAAAGAATTGAACGGATGATTGATCATCCCGAACTAACCCCTAGCGGACGGTTAAGCCAATTGATGGTCAATGGTAGTTTGCAAAAGTTTGGTAGCCAGCAAGCATTCAAATTTAAAGCTGACCGTCAAGCAGAACCTGACGTTCTTCCCGCCCTAGACAGCTTTCCAGTTGCCGTTCAAAAACTTGTATCATTGCTGATCGAAATTGGTGCTCGTTACAAGTTTTTATCTCGTGATTCACTAAAAGTTTCTAACGGTGATAACCAATTTGAAATTGATTTATCTTCGGTTACGGAAGATAACTATCAAGAACAAACCCGAACACTTTTTCCAGAATTATTTTAGACCAAAAAAAGACCCCACTGCATTCGCAGTGGAGTCTTCTTTATTTACTTAAAGTAATGGCGACTTAATTCTAACGCGCTATTTTCCATCACTAAATCACCATATTCGGTGAGTACGTCTTCGGTGATGCTTGTCTTATTTCCATACTCATAAGCAATTGCAATTTCATCGGCAACAACTATATCAACAGGATCACTGCTGAATAATTGTAACTTCAAGTAGTAATGCCCTTTATACATGTATAAATCAGAAGTACCATTCTCAAGGCGAAGTGCCTTAGCCAAGGCAATAAACTCTTCAAGGCTGTCAAATTCAAAGATCACAGTTCGTTTTTGATGGCCAAACTCGTCAGCCTCACTCTTGTCAGACTTGCTTTGTTTAGCGGTGTCATGCTGATCATCAATAAACTTTGACACGCTGTCTTTTTTATTATCATCATTTGGTCCCAGAACTAAATCGTCCTTACCAAAATCAACATCCTTGCTAATAAACAGTTCCAAACCATTCTGATTAGGCAATACCTGGAAAGTTACGGCGTCGTTGTTTTGAAATTGGTGATCCTTATCAACTTCTTCGAGAATACTATAGAAAAAACTTTCGATTTGCTTGTGATTACCTAGTAAATCA
This sequence comes from Lentilactobacillus curieae, assembly GCF_000785105.2. Classification (NCBI taxonomy): domain Bacteria; kingdom Bacillati; phylum Bacillota; class Bacilli; order Lactobacillales; family Lactobacillaceae; genus Lentilactobacillus; species Lentilactobacillus curieae. The sequence continues at coordinate 166,169 of NZ_CP018906.1, forward strand.
AGCACAGTAATTCCACGCTTGTCTAAATCATCAGTACCAATTAGCACCCGAATCGTGTTCTCGTTAATCCGTTCCATTTCCATGTTAGTCCACCCCATTCCATAACCAAGGGTCATTTGATATCTATTAATTGTAACACTAAAACTATTCATGTAAATGATACGGCTTAAATAAACTGAACACAAGTGAAACACTTTGTTACTGTGCGTTGGAAATCATTCTTGCTAAATCTGTCTTACGGATATGGCGAGGTAGGAATCTTCTGATTTCATCATCGTTAAAGCCAATTTGTAGCCGTCGTTCATCTAACATGATTGGTCGACGAATCATTTCAGGGTGTGATGAGAGTAACGAAAGTAATTCATCTAAAGTCATTGTTTCAATTTTGTCGCGAAATTCTTGAAAAGCAAATGAACGAGTTGAAATCAACGCTTCTGTGCCCTCCTCAGAAAGCATAAGAATTTTCTTTAATTCTGCCTTAGTTAGTGGATCCGCAAAAATATTTCTTTCTTTGTAAGCAACCTCGTTTTCCTTAAGCCATGCTTTTGCCTTACGGCATGAAGTGCAACTTGGTGTTGATAAGAATTCTACAGTCATATTTAAATCTCTCCCTGTCTTTAATTGATGATTAAAGTATATAATGAGAATCTATTGGTTTGGAAAAGTTCACAGTTATTTCATGAATTTTCATGAAAGTTCACAAAATATTCACATTTGAACAACTAAATGAGTTTTAGCAACCATCACTGGAATATCTTTAGTAATTGCTTTTTTGGTCTCATTAATCAATCGATCGGTGTCATTGTCTGCAGGCAAATGGCTTAGCAGCACCTTTTTAACGTTAGAATCTGTGGCAAGCTTTCCCGTCTCAGCTGTGGTCATATGCCATTTTTGACCAGTTTTGTTAGAAAAGAAATTCGTATCTGTAAGCAACAAATCTGCATCCTTACATATTTCTTTCAATCCTTCAAAATAAGCGCTATCTGCCGTAAATGCAAGCACCTTCCCAGTTTTAATGTCTTCTATTCGTAAAGCATATGCCGTAACTGGATGGTGGGTTTTCTGAAAATTAATTTTAAAGGGACCGATTTTCAATTCAGCATCCGGATTATAAGCGACTTTTTTCGTTGATTTTGGCCAGTCTAGACTGTCAAAATGTTGCTGATCCTCCTGATGGCCGTAAATAGGTAACACGGCTTCTCTGGGCCGTTCTGCGTGTAATTGCCAGTAGTACTGCATAACCCCAACGTCAGCAATGTGATCATTGTGGTAGTGAGTCAAAATCATAGCATCAATTGTGAGCGGATCAGTAATTTTTTCTAGGCTTAATAAGGCACCACTACCAAAGTCAATAAGTAGCTTAAAACCGTCAGCCTCGAGTAAATATGAGCTCGTTCCATCTCCATGACTTGGATAGCCGCCTAGAAATCCTAAAACAGTTAGTTTCAATGTAAGCACTCCCTTTTTCCTTAGTATAAAAACATTGGGAATAATTGTAAATATTTGGTCGTCTTTCTCAAAAAAAGTATAATAAAGTTGAAATCGGAGGTGGGTAGCATGATTAGAAGTATTGCAATTACATTTGGTAGCGAGAAAGTACTTAACGATTTAAAGGCAAAACATCCGGATCGGGAATTAAGAGTCTACAACGCTTTGAGCAATCAAAACGAACTTATGATGTTGGATGTTTCTGGGGAGGAATCAGTGTTTAGCTCCCCCGTTGAATATAGTGTCCTCAGTCACATTGGAAACGATCATTGGAATGGTTTCATTAGCTTCATTACTTTAGAGTTGGACTTTGACCAACAAAAAGTGTTTGATGCCCGAATCAATAAGCTAATGGGCGACAGTCTTCCTGATGGCATGAAGTCAATGTACTCACTGCATAGTCACAATAACATCAGCGAACGAGTGTTACTGACAACTTGGGAATCTTCAAGTCAATTTGAACTTTGGAAGAAAGACAGCAACTTATTAATGCCAAGCACGTACAAGACAACTCCAAGTTTTTATAGTCATGAAGCTGACTACCGAGCTGTTAAATAAATAAAAGGTTGATTTCATTTTTTGAAATCAGCCTTTTTTGTTTATAGGTATTCAATGTCCATTGGAATCGATCCTTCGAGGGAAGCATGGACGGTACACTTCCTAACAACCTCGTTCATAAAGAAATTATGATCTTCAGGAGACAGGTTAGTCTCACCAGTCAATTTGATATCCATATGGGTTACTTTTGAACTACCATCTGGATACCTGGTTGTCTCACCATAAACATCAACCTTGAACTTTTTAATTTTTAAATCTGGTTCCTCGTTTTCAATTTGGCGAGCAGTTACACTCATACAACCACCAACCGCTCCTAATAAGTATTGTACTGGGTTAGGACCTGCATCAGTACCTTGGGCAACAGCAGGCTCATCTGATAAATATGAATGACCACCAGTTTGATTCATAACTTGAGTGCCCAACGGTCTTAAGGTTGAATGAACAACATATTTTCCCATATTTAAAATCTCCATTTCATAAATTAGTAATTGTATTTTATCCTGTTTTCAAATAAGTTGCTATGATTTTGGCTTTAATAAAAAAACTAGCAACAACCAAAAAGGTTATTGCTAGACAATTAAAAATTTAAGGAGGATGAGAGATTCGAACTCTCGCGTGGTTTGACCCACCTGACGGTTTTCAAGACCGTTCCCTTCAGCCAGACTTGGGTAATCCTCCATAATATAATCTTCAGCTCTCAATTATGAAAGCCATAGACATTGTATGAAAAGAAACAACAATAAATAAAAAAGCAGAGGATTTAACCTTTGCTATTTCGTCCGGTCCGTACGAGACTCGAACTCGTGATCTCCTGCGTGACAGGCAGGCGTCCTAAACCAACTAGACCAACGGACCAAAATTGCGGGAGCTGGATTTGAACCAACGACCTTCGGGTTATGAGCCCGACGAGCTACCAGACTGCTCCATCCCGCGATAATTAATATTCTACTAAAAGTGGATGACCCGTACGGGATTTGAACCCATGTTACCGCCGTGAAAGGGCGGTGTCTTAACCACTTGACCAACGGGTCATAAAAACGGAGAAGGAGAGATTCGAACTCTCGCGCCGCTTACGCGACCTACACCCTTAGCAGGGGCGCCTCTTCAGCCACTTGAGTACTTCTCCATAGATATATGGGCCTAAATGGACTCGAACCATCGACCTCACGCTTATCAGGCGTGCGCTCTAACCAGCTGAGCTATAGGCCCATTTTAACATAAAAAGCGGGTGACGAGAATCGAACTCGCGACAACAGCTTGGAAGGCTGTGGTTTTACCACTAAACTACACCCGCATAAATAAGATAATATTCAATTAAAGTGGCGCGGGACAGAATCGAACTGCCGACACATGGAGCTTCAATCCATTGCTCTACCGACTGAGCTACCGAGCCATAAACCGGTCCGTACGAGACTCGAACTCGTGATCTCCTGCGTGACAGGCAGGCGTCCTAAACCAACTAGACCAACGGACCAAAATTGCGGGAGCTGGATTTGAACCAACGACCTTCGGGTTATGAGCCCGACGAGCTACCAGACTGCTCCATCCCGCGATAATGTAAAGGAGGATGAGAGATTCGAACTCTCGCGTGGTTTGACCCACCTGACGGTTTTCAAGACCGTTCCCTTCAGCCAGACTTGGGTAATCCTCCAAAATTAACGCATATAACATTAACTCTAACAATGTTGAGTCAATGGACCTTGTAGGACTCGAACCTACGACCGGACGGTTATGAGCCGTCTGCTCTAACCAACTGAGCTAAAGGTCCAAGACCTATATCGCGGCAGGGGGGATCGAACCCTCGACCTCCCGGGTATGAACCGGACGCTCTAGCCAGCTGAGCTACACCGCGATCGATGATAGTGCAATATATAATATTTAGCTATCAATCGGGAAGACAGGATTCGAACCTGCGACCCCCTGGTCCCAAACCAGGTGCTCTACCAAGCTGAGCTACTTCCCGAAAATATGCACCCAGTAGGAGTCGAACCTACAACCTTCTGATTCGTAGTCAGACACTCTATCCAGTTGCGCTATGGGTGCATTTTATGCCGAGGACCGGGATCGAACCGGTACGGTCATCACTGACCGCAGGATTTTAAGTCCTGTGCGTCTGCCAATTCCGCCACCCCGGCATAATAAAGCGGAAGACGGGATTCGAACCCGCGACCCCCACCATGGCAAGGTGATGTTCTACCACTGAACTACTTCCGCAAAAATGCCGACTAGAAGATTCGAACTTCCGACCCCCTGTTTACAAGACAGGTGCTCTGCCAGCTGAGCTAAGTCGGCATATTTACAATATTATGCGCTAAGATATATTCAATTGTAATGAGCCGTGGCAGTCTCGAACTGCCGACCCTCTGATTAAAAGTCAGATGCTCTACCAACTGAGCTAACGGCTCAATATGGAGGATACAGGGATCGAACCTGTGACCTCCTGCTTGTAAGGCAGATGCTCTCCCAGCTGAGCTAATCCTCCATAATCGCGTGGCAACGTCCTACCCTTGCAGGGGGCGATCCCCCAACTACTATCGGCGTGCTGAAGCTTAACTTCTGTGTTCGGCATGGGAACAGGTGTATCCTTCAGGCTATCGCCACCACACTATTTACTTTAGAGAACTTTGTTCTCTCAAAACTAGCTAATATTAATTTTCTGCTGCCGATACTTACCATTTATTTTGGTTAAGTCCTCGACCGATTAGTATTGGTCCGCTCCGTACATCACTGCACTTCCACTTCCAACCTATCTACCTCATCATCTCTGAGGGATCTTACTTCCATATAGGAATGGGAAATCTCATCTTGAGGCGAGTTTCACACTTAGATGCTTTCAGCGTTTATCTCATCCATACATAGCTACCCAGCGATGCGCCTGGCGGCACAACTGGTACACCAGCGGTATGTCCATCCCGGTCCTCTCGTACTAAGGACAGCTCCTCTCAAATTTCCTACGCCCGCGACGGATAGGGACCGAACTGTCTCACGACGTTCTGAACCCAGCTCGCGTACCGCTTTAATGGGCGAACAGCCCAACCCTTGGGACCGACTACAGCCCCAGGATGCGATGAGCCGACATCGAGGTGCCAAACCTCCCCGTCGATGTGGACTCTTGGGGGAGATAAGCCTGTTATCCCCAGGGTAGCTTTTATCCGTTGAGCGATGGCCCTTCCATGCGGAACCACCGGATCACTAAGCCCGACTTTCGTCCCTGCTCGACCTGTCTGTCTCGCAGTCAAGCTCCCTTCTGCCTTTACACTCTATGAATGATTTCCAACCATTCTGAGGGAACCTTTGGGCGCCTCCGTTACTGTTTGGGAGGCGACCGCCCCAGTCAAACTGCCCACCTGACACTGTCTCCCGCCACGCTTAGTGGCGCGGGTTAGAGTGTTCACACAGCGAGGGTAGTATCCCACCAACGCCTCAGTCGAAACTAGCGTTCCGACTTCATCGGCTCCTACCTATCCTGTACAAGCTGTGTCAACACCCAATATCAAGCTACAGTAAAGCTCCATGGGGTCTTTCCGTCCTGTCGCGGGTAACCTGCTTCTTCACAGGTATCTTAATTTCACCGAGTCTCTCGTTGAGACAGTGCCCAGATCGTTACGCCTTTCGTGCGGGTCGGAACTTACCCGACAAGGAATTTCGCTACCTTAGGACCGTTATAGTTACGGCCGCCGTTTACTGGGGCTTCATTTCTGGGCTTCGCCGAAGCTAACTCATCCACTTAACCTTCCAGCACCGGGCAGGCGTCAGCCCCTATACGTCATCTTACGATTTTGCAGAAACCTGTGTTTTTGATAAACAGTCGCCTGGGCCTTTTCACTGCGGCTGACCTTGCGGTCAGCACCCCTTCTCCCGAAGTTACGGGGTCATTTTGCCGAGTTCCTTAACGAGAGTTCACTCGCTCACCTTAGGATTCTCTCCTCGACTACCTGTGTCGGTTTGCGGTACGGGTAGTTGATTACTCGCTAGAAGCTTTTCTCGGCAGCGTGACATCAGTCGCTTCCCTACTTAAATTTCGGTCCTCATCACTACTTGTCAACCCGCTGAGAAGCATTTGACTCCTCAACTGACTTGTAGCTTGAACGCACATTTCCAATCGTGCGCACAACTTAGCCTTCTGCGTCCCTCCATCGTTCAAACATAATCAACTAGTACAGGAATCTCAACCTGTTGTCCATCGCCTACGCCTCTCGGCCTCGGCTTAGGTCCCGACTAACCCTGGGAGGACGAGCCTTCCCCAGGAAACCTTAGTCATTCGGTGGATCAGATTCTCACTGATCTTTCGCTACTCATACCGGCATTCTCACTTCTAAGCGCTCCACCAGTCCTTACGGTCTGACTTCATTGCCCTTAGAACGCTCTCCTATCACATGACCATAAGGTCATGTCCACAGTCTCGGTAATACGCTTAGCCCCGGTAAATTTTCGGCGCGGAATCACTCGACTAGTGAGCTATTACGCACTCTTTAAATGAGTGGCTGCTTCTAAGCCAACATCCTAGTTGTCTATGCAACTCCACATCCTTTTCCACTTAGCATACATTTAGGGACCTTAACTGGTGGTCTGGGCTGTTCCCCTTTCGACGATGGATCTTATCACTCACCGTCTGACTCCCGGATATAAATCAATGGTATTCGGAGTTTATCTGAATTTAGTAACCCATGACGGGCCCCTCATCCAAACAGTGCTCTACCTCCATGATTCTAAGTCCGAGGCTAGCCCTAAAGCTATTTCGGAGAGAACCAGCTATCTCCAAGTTCGTTTGGAATTTCACCGCTACCCACACCTCATCCCAGCACTTTTCAACGTACACGGGTTCGGCCCTCCAGTAAGTTTTACCTCACCTTCAGCCTGGACATGGGTAGATCACCTGGTTTCGGGTCTACGGCAACATACTTAAACGCCCATTTCAGACTCGCTTTCGCTGCGGCTCCGGCTTTTTCACCTTAACCTTGCATGTTACTGTAACTCGCCGGTTCATTCTACAAAAGGCACGCTATCACCCATTAACGGGCTCTAACTGCTTGTAGGCACATGGTTTCAGGAACTATTTCACTCCCCTTCCGGGGTGCTTTTCACCTTTCCCTCACGGTACTGGTTCACTATCGGTCACTAGGGAGTATTTAGCCTTGGGAGATGGTCCTCCCGGATTCCGACGACGTTTCACGTGTGTCGCCGTACTCAGGATCCTGAACTGAGGGTCATTGATTTCATCTACGGGGCTATCACCCTGTCTCGCCAATCTTCCCAGATTGTTCGATTATCAACAACTTTGGTAACTCAAATGTTCAGTCCTACAACCCCAAAGAGCAAGCTCTTTGGTTTGGGCTGTTCCCCGTTCGCTCGCCGCTACTTAGGGAATCGATTTTTCTTTCTCTTCCTGTGGGTAATTAGATGTTTCAGTTCCCCACGTCTACCTCTGATCAGCTATGTATTCACTGAACAGTAACAGTCGATTAAAACTGCTGGGTTTCCCCATTCGGAAATCTCCGGATCAAAGCTTACGTACAGCTCCCCGAAGCATATCGGTGTTAGTCCCGTCCTTCATCGGCTCCTAGTGCCAAGGCATTCACCATGCGCCCTTAATAACTTAACCTAGTATCACTTCGTGATACTCAAGTTAATTGAGTTTTACGCGAATAAAACATTTCGTTAATTTGACTCAATAAACGCGGTGTTCTCGGTTGAAATTATATTTTAAATATAATTCACTACAGAAAATTAATATTATCTAGTTTTCAAAGAACAAAATCCCTGACGCTCTCGCGTCAATGGAGAATAGCGGGATCGAACCGCTGACCCCCTGCTTGCAAAGCAGGTGCTCTCCCATCTGAGCTAATTCCCCATACTCTCCGGTCATATGGCCGGTGGATGGGCCTAAATGGACTCGAACCATCGACCTCACGCTTATCAGGCGTGCGCTCTAACCAGCTGAGCTATAGGCCCAAAAAAGCGTTAACCAGAATTGAGAGTAGACCTCTCAAAACTAAACAAAACTTTCGACATGTGTAGGTTTCCGTATTATTCCTTAGAAAGGAGGTGATCCAGCCGCAGGTTCTCCTACGGCTACCTTGTTACGACTTCACCCTAATCATCTGTCCCACCTTAGGCGGCTGGCTCCAAAAGGTTACCTCACCGACTTTGGGTGTTACAAACTCTCATGGTGTGACGGGCGGTGTGTACAAGGCCCGGGAACGTATTCACCGTGGCATGCTGATCCACGATTACTAGCGATTCCAACTTCATGCAGGCGAGTTGCAGCCTGCAATCCGAACTGAGAACGGCTTTAAGAGATTAGCTTGACCTCGCGGTTTCGCGACTCGTTGTACCGTCCATTGTAGCACGTGTGTAGCCCAGGTCATAAGGGGCATGATGATTTGACGTCGTCCCCACCTTCCTCCGGTTTGTCACCGGCAGTCTTGCTAGAGTGCCCAACTAAATGCTGGCAACTAACAATAAGGGTTGCGCTCGTTGCGGGACTTAACCCAACATCTCACGACACGAGCTGACGACAACCATGCACCACCTGTCATTCCGTCCCCGAAGGGAACGCCCAATCTCTTGGGTTAGCAGAAGATGTCAAGACCTGGTAAGGTTCTTCGCGTAGCATCGAATTAAACCACATGCTCCACCGCTTGTGCGGGCCCCCGTCAATTCCTTTGAGTTTCAACCTTGCGGTCGTACTCCCCAGGCGGAGTGCTTAATGCGTTAGCTGCAGCACTGAAGGGCGGAAACCCTCCAACACTTAGCACTCATCGTTTACGGCATGGACTACCAGGGTATCTAATCCTGTTCGCTACCCATGCTTTCGAGCCTCAGCGTCAGTTACAGACCAGACAGCCGCCTTCGCCACTGGTGTTCTTCCATATATCTACGCATTTCACCGCTACACATGGAGTTCCACTGTCCTCTTCTGCACTCAAGTCTCCCAGTTTCCGATGCACTTCTCCGGTTAAGCCGAAGGCTTTCACATCAGACTTAAAAGACCGCCTGCGCTCGCTTTACGCCCAATAAATCCGGACAACGCTTGCCACCTACGTATTACCGCGGCTGCTGGCACGTAGTTAGCCGTGGCTTTCTGGTTAAATACCGTCACGGTGTAAACAGTTACTCTTACACCTGTTCTTCTTTAACAACAGAGTTTTACGAGCCGAAACCCTTCTTCACTCACGCGGCGTTGCTCCATCAGACTTTCGTCCATTGTGGAAGATTCCCTACTGCTGCCTCCCGTAGGAGTTTGGGCCGTGTCTCAGTCCCAATGTGGCCGATTACCCTCTCAGGTCGGCTACGTATCATTGCCTTGGTGAGCCGTTACCTCACCAACTAGCTAATACGCCGCGGGTCCATCCTCAAGTGATAGCCGAAACCATCTTTCAAATGAAAACCATGCGGTTTTCATTGTTATACGGTATTAGCACCTGTTTCCAAGTGTTATCCCCTGCTTGAGGGCAGGTTACCCACGTGTTACTCACCAGTTCGCCACTCGTCCAAATGTTGAATCAGAATCCGTGCAAGCACTTCAACTTCATCAGCGAGGACGCGTTCGACTTGCATGTATTAGGCACGCCGCCAGCGTTCGTCCTGAGCCAGGATCAAACTCTCATTTTAAAAATGATAAGCTTGTAAGCTCATGATTATATTTGTTCTTTATCGCGAATTGACTTCGCAAATGTTTGTCTTTGATCTAACGATCAAAGGACCCTACACATTTGTTTGTCGAAAATTTTGTTCAGTTTTCAAAGGTCTACTTTGTTCAGTTAATGTTGCCTCAACGACTGATGTCATTGCTTTTGACAACTATTACAATATATCATGTAGTCGATTATGTGTCAACGACTTTTTGAAATATCTTTTGCGGTTCAAAACGCTGTGTCTCAAAAGCCGCAAGTAATAATATACCGACTTAAAGCACCAATGTCAACAAAAAAAGCAAATCAATTTGATTTGCTTTTAAAATCCTATTTAACTTTAGCCAAAAAGTACCGCTTTTTACCACGACGAACAATGACAAACTTACCGTCAAACTTGGCTTCTGGGTCGATTTCACTGTCAACATCAGTGACTTTCTCTCCATTAATTCTGATCGCACCATTATTAAGATCTTCTCTGGCTTGTCTACGAGAAGGTTCTATTGAAGTAACGTCAACTAACCACTCAACGATGTTTCGCTTTTCTGAAGTGAGTTCAACAGTTGGCATATTTTTAAATCCTTGTTCAATTTCTGACGAAGTCAACTTAGCAACGTCACCAGAAAATAGTGCAGCTGAAATATGCTCTGCTTCTATAACTGCCTGCTTGCCATGAACAAACTCAGTTACTTCTTCGGCTAATCTTCTTTGAGCTTCACGCTTTTCCGGTTGAGTCTTAACCTTATCTTCTAGTTCGGTGATCTCATCTTGGTCCAAGAAAGTAAAGTACTTTAAATACTTAACCACGTCACGATCATCTTGATTGATCCAGAATTGATAGAACTCGTAAGGAGTCGTCTTTTCTGGATCAAGCCAAACAGCACCTCCAGCAGTCTTACCAAACTTAGTTCCATCTGCTTTAAGCATCAATGGAATAGTCAATCCGTATGCACGGGCTTCTGAACCTTCAACCTTATGAATTAAGTCAATCCCTGAGGTAATATTTCCCCATTGATCAGCACCACCCAATTGTAGCTGAACGTCATTATTTTGATATAGATGAAGGAAATCAACAGATTGTAGAATCTGATACGTAAACTCAGTAAATGAAATTCCTACTTCTAACCGGCTTGCAACGATTTCTTTGTTAAGCATAGTATTAACGTTAAACAACTTCCCGTAATCACGAAGGAAATCCAATAACGTCATTTTTGATAGCCACTCATAGTTATTAACAATTTCAAACTGGCCATCATCCCCAAACAAGTTCTGCATTTGTTCAGTCAATGCAACCTCATTGTGATGAACTTGATCCATAGTTTGAAGCACCCGCTCAGACTTTTTACCACTTGGGTCTCCAATCGATCCGGTACCACCACCGATAACAGCAACCGGTTTATGGCCAGCTAATTGGAATCTCTTTAAAATCATAAATGGAATCAAGTGACCAATGTGCATACTGTCACCCGTTGGGTCTACTCCCACATAAATTCCAATTTTTTTATTTTCAACCAAATCGTAAAGTCCGTCGTGGTCAGTTTCCTGATTAATCGCACCACGCCACTGTAAATCATCAATAATGTTCATATGTAACTCCTCCTAAATAAAAAAGTCCCTAGCACAATTGCTAGGGACGAAGTTTTTCCGCGTTACCACCCAAGTTATCGACAAATATCGACCACTCAAACCATTGGTAACGAAATGACCCGTCTAAATAATTAAGAAAACTCCACAAGTGTATGTTCACTAAATACTCGTTTGGCTCGCATCCCCGCCAAATTTCTGAATTCTCGAAGTAATAAGCTACTGTCTTGTTTCATCGTTTACTGATATGCGTTTAATGATAGATTAGCAACCTATCATTGTCAATATGACAATAATCAAACTACATATTTCTGGAAATACAAGTGTGGATCATGCCTATAACCATTAAACTCTGAATCGCTAACTGGCGTGGTATGCTTCAAAGACCACTTTGCTAAATCAGCGTCAAATTTACCAATATGGGTTGAATAATCTCCCCCCATTATCGTTGCCCGTGTAAACAACGATCTTAAACTAGCCTCCGGATAAAGGTACAAATCCTTCGTGCCTAGAGTATGACCTAATTCATGAATCAATACTGCTTCCCGTTTACTCTCAGAATAGCGATTCATTGTCTCGCTATTTAAGGCAATTACACCACTATTGATTTCAGCCACGCCTGCCAATCCAGGAGTTATGGCTGCTTTAGTGATTACTAGTCGCGAGTCCGTTAAAGAATTAGTCTGTACGAACACCTTCTTGCCTAGTGCATAATTCCATTTTTTTGTTGCTACATTAATTTCATTATTGTATTTGTGAGCATTGCCAGTCACATGATACTTAATCACACCGTGATCAGTTAGGTTTTTTGAAGCAATCATGTTGTGATCAAAGTAGATTGTTCTCCCCTGAGCCGAATCAACTAACGATATCCCCATTATAACTATTCCGACAACTAAAGCAGATAAGAGTAAAGCTATCCGTTTCATATTATTAGTGCCCCCCTAATAATTCCTCTCCGCCTTTAACCATTATCAATATATCATGATGGCAACTTTCTGAGAACTAGATTGCACACAAAATTCATATAATCTTCACGGAAAATTCAAGGTGTGTATCAATTGCATTTAAGACCGATTATTTTTAAAATGATAGTCGAAAGGATAGTGATTAATATGTTAGAAATCACCTATAAAGACGGAAGTTCTACAAGCAAGATCACTTATAACAGCGTTGATGACTTTATCGCAAATCAACGTCTAGAAACTCCAGACCTTGAAGATTATTATGAAATCGAAAACGCAACTATTGATGGTAAGGAAGTTGACTTATCTGATAAAACTATTATGGGATTGTATAAACAACTATCAGACTAAGTATCAAATCAGTTAGATAAACCATTAATAGCTTAATAACAAAAGCACCACGTAATTCTTTTAAAAGAATTAACGTGGTGCTTTTTATAAATCTCATAAAGATTAATATTTAGCTGATGTCTTCAATTTCAAAAGAGGTCTCTCCATTTTCGATGATGCCCCAAACTCGCTGTTTCTTAGAATTATCAAGGTATCCAAAGTCTAGAAGAAACTTGTTATCAGCCTCTTTTTTTAGCCCCTTAAACTGAGTAGTCATAAATTGTTTGACTACTGGTGCAGCCTCATCAATTTTTAAAGCTTTCTCAACAGCAGCACTCAACGTGAACCCTCGATTCAAGAATCGTTGGATGTTCACAATTCTAATCAAGGTGTGCATATTATACTGCCTAGACGCACCTTTTTTAGTCTGAATTGCTGAAATGTATTTTTGCTGCTCCCAATATCTTAATTGCCGAGAAGATACTCCAGTAATTTTTGATACTTGGCCAATGCCAAAGATTAGCTTATCAGTGGCTAGAAATGATTTTTCTGGAATTTCTTCCATAACCTATTCACCTACAATGTGTTTTTATTAACTCGTTAGACAACAATCGAATTATAATTGGTAATTTTTTATTCGTCAATATTATGTATTCGATTACATTTGTCAAGTTAGTTGACAATGAATTAAGTTGAGCGTAATCTATCTTAGACTTTGTTTTTTGAAAGGAAGATAGTATTGTCTGAAAAAGTATTAGATGCAAACGGCAAGCCGTACAGTCGTGGCTTAATGGTTGCCACCATGATTTCTGGTGCGTTCTTGACCATCTTAAGTAGTACGATGTTAGCTACCGCATATCCAGCATTGATGAAGGCGTTTGACGCCTCCACTTCAACCGTCCAGTGGTTAACCACTGGTTTCTTAATGGTCAACGGGGTTATGATTCCAATTTCAGCCTGGTTGATTAGCAGATTTAGTTCCAAAACATTATATATGACTGCAATGTTTTTATTCTTAATTGGAACCACATTAGCATTTACCGCCAACGAATTTGGTGTAATCTTCGCCGGCCGAATTATTCAAGCAATTGCCGTGGGAATCTCAATGCCCCTAGCACAGACAGTTAACCTTTCGATTTTCCCTCCTGAAAAGCGGGGAACAATCATGGGTACCTTAGGGCTAGCGATGGGATTGGCTCCTGCAATCGGTCCAACACTATCAGGTTTCATCATCGATAGTTATTCATGGAGAATGTTATTTGGAATGTTAATTCCTATTAACATTCTGGTTATTATAGTAGCTTTCTTCACCGTTAAGAAAGTTCTTCCTACTTCAAAACCTTCTCTAGACATCATCTCAGCAGTATTATCAACTGTTGGTTTTGGGGCTCTCCTTTACGGGTTCTCAGAAGTCGGTGACAAAGGTTGGGGCAGCTCAGTTGTAATTATTTCAATTCTATTAGGATTAGTAGTAATTGCATTGTTCGTTGTTCGCCAACTTAAGGCAGAAAATCCTTTCTTGAACCTTCGAGTATTCAAGACAAAGGCATTCACGATCACTTCCCTACTTTCAGCCGACGTTAACGTTGCCATGGTTGGGGTCGAAATGGTTCTGCCAATTTACTTACAAACGGTTCGTGGCGATTCAGCATTAGAATCTGGTCTGACCTTGCTCCCAGGAGCTTTGATGATTGGTATCATGAGTCCAATTACTGGCCGAATTTTTGACAGAATTGGTGCTAAGCGCCTTGCAATGTCAGGACTAATTCTACTTACTCTTGGAACTGTACCTTTCCTATTCTTAACTAAGAATACCCCAGTTCTATTCCCAGTTATTACCTACGCAGTTCGAATGGTCGGAGTTGCCATGACATTAATGCCAGTTACGACTTCTGGTATGAACGCTCTGTCACTTGACCAAATTAGTCACGGAACTGCTGTAAACAACACCCTTCGTCAGGTTGCAAGTTCTGTCGGAACAGCTATCTTGGTAAGTATCTTGAGCAACGTTACCAAAAACTCAATGCCAGGAAAATCACTATTAGATTCAATGCCGCTACTATATAAAGAACACGCGACTAACGCTGTCTTAAACGGTTATGCCGCAGCGTTCCTTGTTGCAATCGTGTTCTCACTGATTGGACTAGTATTGACATTCTTCTTAAAGAACGAAAACACCGTTAATCCACTCGCTGGAGGTGACAAATAATGGGAATCGCTTTAATCGTAATTTTCTCCGTATTTTTCATTTACTCATTCGTTTTGATGAAACAAGGTTCATTTAGAACCACAACTTGGCTAGTTTCACTAATTGGATTAGTGCTAACTTTAGTCACAATCACAATGGGTGATACCCAACATTGGGGCATGAAGCCAGCTACTATTACAACCATTAAAAGAATTGATCCTGCATTTGCAATCAAAGATATGGGTCTAAATGTAGCCATCAAAAAAGATTTGGGAACTAAGGGTGAAAACGTAGTGGTTTACAAAAACCAAGGCGCTAAGAAAACTACTCACACCCAACTTGATTCAAACACCAAAAATAAGTTTACCCGTGTGCGCGAACACTCATCACAAATCATCACCACTACTAAAGAGTACACATACAAAAACACATTCTTTAAGTTTATGTATGCTGGCTTGGGGACTAACCATGAATATGTTTCAAGAGTAAACAACTTCCAAATTACGGACGATTGGGTTGTCCTTACCCCATCACAAGTCAAGAAGATGCAATCTCAAATGAAGAGTCAACAAGCTAACTCAAAAAAGATGTTAGCCTCAGTAATTAAACAACAAGTTACAGCAGCAAAAATGAAGAATCCAAAAATGAGTGCCTCACAACAAGCAGAATTAGTCAAAAAGATTAAGACTGCAGCGATTGCTAAAGCTTCAACTCAAGCAAAGCAAAAAATAAAGGCTATGTCCGTCGAGTAACTTTGCTATAATGATTGCGAAAGGAATGATTAGTTTGGGCTTTACACCGACACTTATCTTCGCAGACATCTGCTTAATTATCTCAATCGGAATTGGTTTATTAATTCAGGCAAACAACTTTCCGAATAACGTCAAAATCGGTTTGATTATTTTAGCTGGAATCTTTTTGATAATCTCAATTAGTATCAATGCGGTTTCAGCAGTCAAACGGAGAAATGAACGTAAATAAAAGACTGTAATCCACTGTCTTCTAAAACAATAAGGAGCTACGATGTTTTCAACTTCGTAGCTCCTTATTTATTTTTCCGTCCACAATTTTATCAATCCCTGGGTTCCAAGTTCCCCCCAATCATCAATGGAAACCATCTTTTCGTATAATTTTTTTGCTACCGCTGTTCCTGGAAGGGATATCTTCATTTCATCGGCAACTGAAAGCACAATTCGTAAGTCCTTCAAAAAGTGTTTAGCCATAAACCCTGGTTGTAAATCCCCTTGGAGGATTCTTGGCCCATAATTATCCATACTCCAGTTCTGGGCAGCACCGCCACCAATCATCTTAATAACGGCATCAAGGTTAAGGCCAGCTTTATCAGCATATACAAGTGACTCAATCATCCCCGTCATCGTTCCGGCAACCATGATTTGATTAGCCATCTTAGCATGTTGCCCTTCACCTGTTCCGCCAAAGTAGGTTACGGCACTTCCCATAGCTTTAAAAATCGGCAGTTGCTGTTCAAACGCTGATTGCTTGCCGCCAACCATAATCGTTAGAGTTCCACTTTTTGCGCCCACGTCGCCACCTGAAACTGGAGCATCTAAAGCAGCCACCCCTATTTTATTTGCGGCTGAATAAATCTTCTCAGCCAACATGGGCGAACTCGTTGTCATATCAATAATCGTCTGTCCTTCATGGGCGTTAGCTAAGACTCCGTCCTTACCCAAGTACACCTCTTCAACATCGGCTGGAAACCCGACAATTGAGATAATAACGTCAACACTGCGAGTGAGACTAGCGACATTATCTTGCCACTGTGCGCCATTATTGATAGCAGCTTGGGCATGATCTTTAGTTCTGTTATAAACATCAACTTGGTATCCTGCCGCCAGTAGATTTTTAATCATCCCTGTACCCATGATCCCAGTACCAATAAATCCAATTTTCATCACTGTTTACCCACCTTCCGCTGTTCTAACCATGAATAATTACCGGTATACCAGTCCACCAAATCCGACAAGTCTGACATTATATTATGACTTGCTTGCCATCCCATCAGTTCAATCGGCTGACCAGTAATCAAGTAATTAAGATCATGCCCTGGGCGATCCGCAACGTGTTTAATTAATGATGCAGGTTTATTAAGCCGTTTCAAAATTTGAGTAACTAATTCTAAATTCGAAACACTCTGGTTACCCGGAACGTTATAAACCTTACCCGACTGGCCTTTTCTTAACACTAGGTCGATTGCCCGACAATTATCCTCCACTGATAACCAACTCCGGCAATTATTACCTACTCCGTATATCGGCACCAGCTGATCTGCAACTGCTCGCTTAATAATTTTAGGGATTAACTTTTCTGGATACTGTCTAGTCCCGTAATTATTGGCGGACCTAGTAATGCATACATCCTGTCCATATGTCCTGTGATTAGCCAACACCATCATATCAGCAGCAGCCTTGGATGCCGCATACGGAGATGAAGGTCGTAAGGGGCTATCTTCCGAAAAATGTTTACCATTTAAATGTGAATCCCCGTATACTTCATCCGTGGATATTTGGATAAACCGGGAAATTCCCTTTTGTCGAGCAACCTCTAACAACCTAACTGTGCCGTTAACATTACTCATCAAAAATGGCTCTACATCGGCAATGGAGTTGTCAACATGGCTTTCAGCTGCAAAGTTGACAATTGTATCGATTTTAAATACATCTACCCATTCAGCGATCAGATCACTTTGATTAATATCAGCCTTCCTAATAAACAATCTATTGGGAAACTGTAGCGAAAGATTCCGTAGAAAGTTAAAATCGGCCGCATAAGTTCCCTTATCAACTACCAAAATCTTGTCAGCTGGATAAGAATTCAATATTAAGTTGCAAAAGTGGCTACCAATAAATCCCGCTCCACCAGTCACCATAATGTTCACAGAATCACCCAATCACATTTTTAGTTCTATTATAAGAGTTAATTGGGCAAAAAAAATGAATTTCAGCAATTACTGAAATTCATTTACAGAGATAATATTGATTATTCTGCGTCGTAGGCTTCTTGGAACAACTTAACTAATTCTTCTTTAGTACCCTTACGTGGGTTTGAAAATGCGTTTCCATCCTTCAACGCGTTTTCTGCCATCATTTCAAAGTCTTCTGGTTTGGCACCAATCGCTTTAATACTACGAGGAATGTTAACATCATCGGCCAATTGACGCATTGCCTTGATTGACAATTCTGCAGCATCCCTAGTTGATAGTCCAGTGGTATCTTCACCCATAATTCTAGCTAACTCTGCAAAGCGTTCTGGTGCGGCAATGATATTATACTTTTCAACGATTGGTAATAACATCGCACAGCAAACACCATGGGGAGCATCATATTGACCACCAAGTTGGTGGGCCATAGCATGGACATAACCAAGATCAGCATTGTTAAATGCCATTCCGCCAAGCATTTCTGCTTCAACCATTTTAGTTCTGGCATCAACGTCGTGACCGTTAGCAACAGCTTGACGAAGACTTTCTTCAACTAACTTGATTGCTTCCACACATTGGCCATCAGTAATGTCATTACGGTTGGTTGACACATATGGCTCAATAGCTTGAACAAAAGTATCCATTCCTGTTGCAGCAGTTAAACCCGCAGGAACGTCTAGCATTAACATTGGGTCATTAAACGAAACCAATGGAACGTTCCGCCATGAAACAACAACAAATTTTAGCTTAGTTTCTTCATTAGTAATTACACAGTGGCGAGTTAACTCAGATGCCGTTCCAGCAGTTGTGTTGACAGCCATCAATGGAGGAAGTGGATTATCAAGAGTTTCGATTCCAGCTAGCTTAGTGATATCGTCACCATTGGTTAAAATAATTCCAGTTCCTTTACCAGCATCATGGGAGGAACCCCCACCAACAGTGATGATACTGTCACAGTTATTATCTAAATATACTTGTTTAGCGGCTTGAATATTTCTAACCTTAGGATTTGGTTCAACCCCATCATAAATTGCATAATCTACTCCAGCTTCATCAAGTGATGACAAAGTTTGGGCAACTGGACCGTTGTCCATTGAGCGTAAGAATTTGTCAGTAACAATTAATGGTTTGCTCATGTTAAGCATCTTAGCACGATCACCAATTTTCTTAATTACCCCTTTACCAAAAAAATTCACGCTTGGCATTAAGAAATCAAAATTTTCCTTCATCAATAAAATCCCCTTTAAATAAATATTATGATAACAGTGTTAATCATATCATCGCCCTTACGAGATGTAAATAATTTCACAATAGTTTTTTGTTTATTTTTAAATCGTAAAAAAGCCTGTATTGTCAGTCTATGTAAGCGTTATGCTATAAACTGTTTTCGGACTCCTTTTGTGTTGTTCATCCTGGAATGTTGTGAACAATTTAATTAATCTCGTTAACTTAACATGGGATTGACCGAGTTTACAAAAGGCGGTAAACTAACTTCAATTTAATTATTAGACAGTGATGAGAAGAGTAATCATCTGAATTTAATAAAGAGAGCTTCGGTTTCACGGTGAGAGAAGATAAATTCAGTTGATGAAGATGATCTCTGAGTCTAGTTGCGGTCTTTTGGCTAGTAACTCGTTGGCAATCGTTAACTTGCACGGTATTCTTACGAGAGTACTGATAGAGATGCTAGCCATGACTAGCAAACCAGGTGGTACCGCGAAATTTCGCCCTGAACAATTATTTATTGTTCAGGGCTTTTTATTTGGAGGAATGAACAATGACAGAAAATAGACTAGATACAATTCTCGCTCAAGCAGGTAACCGGAACAACCATGATCAATACGGATCAGTCTCCACTCCACTTTACTTTTCATCTAACTTTAGGCATCCTTCTTTAGAGGAGGTCGAGGCTAGTGATCCCCATTCAGGATATTCATACTCACGACTCTCGACCCCCACTCGGGACGTACTTCAAGACACCTTAGCTAAGATGGAATCTGGCTGTGCTGCATACGCTGTTAGCTCTGGAATGGCAGCAATCCAGTTAGTGTTCAGTTTGTTTAAAACTGGTGACAAAATTATCACCTCAGATGATTTATATGGAGGCTCATTTAGATACTTCGACTACCTTGAATCTCACTACAACATCCAGTTCACAAAGTGGAACGGAACTGATTATGATGAACTCCAACAACTAGTTTCTCCAGATACTAAAGCAATTTGGCTGGAAACACCTTCAAACCCGACAATGAAAATTATCGACATAGATAAAGTTGCTAATATTCTTCACACGGCTAATCCAGAATCACTAGTTTGTGTGGATAATACATTTCTAACTCCCGTATATCAACAACCCCTGACTCAAGGAGCAGACATTGTGGTCCACAGTGCTACTAAGTATCTTTCTGGACATAATGATTTACTCGGTGGTGCCGTCATCGCTAAAAAGCCACAAATTGCCGAAGAGTTGGAATTTAATTTTAATACCACAGGGGTAACCCTTGATCCATTTGACTCATGGTTGTTACTTCGAAGTTTAAAAACCTTATCTGTCAGAATGGAACGTCACACCAGTAACGCTCAAAAAGTTGCTGCCTGTTTGAGCAATGTTCCGTGTATTGAAAAAGTCCTGTACTCGGGACAAGGTGGCATGGTCAGTTTCTACCTATATAGTGAGGATAAAGTCCGTCAATTACTAGATAATCTTAAAGTGGTTGCATTTGCAGAAAGCCTTGGTGGCGTTGAAAGTTTGATCACGCTACCAGCTAAGCAGACCCATGCTGATATGACCGAGGAGGCTCGGCAAAAACTGGGGATCACTAGCACCTTGCTTCGGCTCTCAGTTGGCTTAGAAAATCCTGATGATATCATTGAAGATATTGTTTCAGCACTGGGTGAATCTCTTGGTCAAGAAAACCCGAGTCCATCGCCATACGCTAACATCAACTAAATATTTTATGACACAAAAAAAGCCGACGATTTACATTTCGTCGGCTCTTTCTTATAGCATCAGCTATTTAGTTGAAACCTTCACAGCTGATGCTTTAAGATTATTTCCAATTGTCAAAAAGCATCACCTCCTTTTTTTGTTGTCAATAAGATACAACCATTTGTAGGAGAATGCAAGTAAATTACCCTAATGCATTATAAGTGTACTTATGCTTGATCTTTTGGGAGGTGTAAACGTCATACGAACCAACTCCGTAGGATCTAATCAATACCTTTTTATACGAACCTTTGATCAACTTTTTAGTAGTTTTGAATTGTCCTAATGACTGGGATTGCTTACTTGATTTATTTAGCATGTACCACGATCCCCATTTAGAAACGCTCAGCTTTTTATATCCCTTTTTTGATGGGGTATATTTTTTCCCATCAAACGTAACTGACTTGGGAGTCACTTTGATTTGGCTAAATTTTGACTTTCCTTTATAACAGTACCAGGTTCCTTGAATCTTCGCAGGCGTTTTGGTGCTTGCTTGTGCAGAAACTGGTTGTGTGTTTGCCGCCAAAAAAAGTCCAAACAGAGCTACAAACATCAAAACCGAATTTTTAAATACTTTCAACATGCTATCACTTCCTTGCAAAAATTATAGCATGCGTCCCATTTCCCTGCGGTTACTGTCCATCGACAATTGCATTACGGATGTAAGACACGGTTTACATCTGTTCTCCATTAAAACGGCTTTCAATTGCTCTGGCGTGGGCTTCTAACCCCTCAACTCTGGCAAGAGTGGTAATATTCTTGGCATCCTTTTCTAGAGCATCTTTGGTGTATGAAACAAATTGAGTCTTTTTAATAAAATCGTCAACTCCTAACGGCGAGAAGAATCTGGCCGTTCCACCAGTTGGCAATATGTGGTTGGGGCCTGCCAAGTAATCCCCCAGCGGCTCGGACGCGGAGAATCCAAGAAAAACTGAACCAGCGTTTTTAATTTGGTTAAGGTAAGAAATCGCATCATTTAACTGCACCTCCAAGTGTTCAGGAGCAACGTCATTCATCAATTCAAATGCATCGTCAATGTTCTCAACAACTGCAATAAACCCTTCATTATCAACTGCAGCTTGAGCAATTTCCCGTCGTGGTAGTAAAGCACATTGGCGATTAACTTCCACACTTACCTGACTTGCCAGAACCTCGCTATCCGTTACTAGTATTGGTCTGGCTAGTTTGTCATGTTCTGCTTGGGAAAGAAGATCTGCAGCTACCTGACTTGGGTTAGCATCATCAGAAGCAATAATTCCAATTTCAGATGGTCCCGCAATCATGTCAATGTCAACTTGACCAAATACCATCTTTTTAGCTGTCGCAACAAAGGCATTTCCTGGGCCAGTAATTTTGTCGACCTTCGGAATCGATTCAGTACCATATGCTAGGGCAGCAATTGCTTGAGCACCACCTACTTGGAATACTTTATCGACGCCGGCAATTTTCGCTGCGGCTAAAACTGCTGGTTTAATTCCATCCTTTTGTGGTGGGGTGACCATCACCACTTGTTGAACTCCGGCAATCTTAGCTGGAATTACATTCATCAGAATAGATGAGGGATATGCAGCCGTTCCTCCAGGGACATATACCCCTACTGATGCTAAAGGCGTAATTTTTTCTCCCCGAATGATTCCCGGTTTGTTAGCATCAACGAAGTTATTTTGAACTTCCATTTTATGAAAGGATTCGATGTTTTGTTTTGCTTCCTTTAACGCGGTTAAAACTGCTTGATCTGTTTGCTCATATGCAGCATCGATATTTTCTTGACTGACCAAAAAATCGTTAATTGAAATATTATCAAACTGTTGGCTGTATTCCTTTAATGCTGAATCACCCTTACTACGAACGGTTCTAATTATTTTTTCAACTGCTTCCTCGACTTCTTTTCGATTACTCACTTCTTCAGTTCTGGTATCAACAAACTTCAATAAATTTGGTAATGTGTCCTTTTCAATGCGCATACTATATCCCTCCATTTTCACAAACAAAAAAATCCCCAGAAATTGTTATCCAATTTCCGGGGACGAATTAACTCGCGGTTCCACCTCGTTTTGTCACCACCTCACGGTAAGTGACCTCACACTGCCAATAACTAGTCGTCTTGATAATATAATCAAAAGAACAGTTACGGTAGCAGTGGTAACGCTCGCTAGCGGGTAATCCTACTTAATTCAGATTACCAGTTCATAGATGTGGTTCACTGCCGTAACCAACTCCTTCTCACCAGCGGAGCTCTCTTTATGGATGCTAAACAGCTACTTTTCTAATCATAACTTCATGTTTGTAATTTGTTTTTAATTTTGATTGTCTATTAATTTACCACATCAACATCAATTGTCAATTATTATTTCGTAAAAAATTGCATTGCAAAGACAAAAACTGCACCCGCAAAGCTTGTAAAGTCAAAGATGAAGTGGGTCACAATACTTTGCCAAATATTTTTTGACCAATAATAAATTAGCCCAAAGAATGCCCCAATCACCATATATGGAATCATCTGCACCACAACTCCGTGAAAATTGTTCCAGTGGATAAGGCCAAAGGCAATTGACTGAACAAAAAACATAAGCCAAAATCCTAATCGGCTATTTTTAAACTGATAAAACATTACGTGCCGATATACGATTTCTTCAGTAAACGGTGCAAATAATGAAGTCAAACTGCCAATCACCATTATTCCTGCGCCCGTTGCTAGCATGTCTCCGCCATGTTGACCAGAAGCAGACAAGCCAACGGTCTTTAATAACGCCCTGGTTGCCGCCAATAGAACATAAATTCCAATGACAGATACAAATGCTAGTAGTAAATTGCGTAACCAATGGTGTTTCCAAACCTGCCAGTTATCTATCAACACATCTTTATACATACTGATTGCAACGATCATAACGGCAAGCCCAAGAACAACTGCGGCAACTACCCGCATATTTTGTGAATGAATTAAATTAAAATAAGACCCGATCCAAAGTTCAATGAATGGTAATGCTATCACCAAAATTGTCTTCCACCAGTTAATGGTTTCTTTTCTCTGCATATTTTTCTCCCTAAATCATTGATAGGTTGACAGTATCACAACCCATTACCAGTTTAAACGAGAAAGGCTTATTTTGCTAAACATTAATATAAATTGAAAGAAACATTGCTAAAGTGCCGCCCATTACGAAAAAGTGCCAAATTAAATGGAGTCCAGGAATTCCCTTCAAACTGTATATTAATGCGCCAACTGTAAAAGTAACCCCTCCAGCAACTAGTAGCCAAAATCCTGTTGGGGCTAATGCTGCATACAACTGCTTTCCAAGAATTAAACATAGCCAGCCCATTACTACGTACACAGTAGTTTCAATTTTTTGATAGCGGCCATGACCAAGTATGTGAAAACAAATCCCAGAAATGCTCAGAATCCAGATTACCGCTAACAGAATGTACGAAGCTGTGGTATGCAAAAACACAATACAGTAAGGTGTGTATGATCCAGCAATTAGGATAAAAATGTTACTGTGATCAAGAATTTGAAAGATACGCTTTGCCCTTGTAAACACAAAGCAATGAAACAGTGTTGATGCTAAATATAGAATCATCACCGTCGCAGAATACACAGCGAGACTAGCAATCGCAACCGCTGATAAATTATCTACAACCGCCTTATGAAGCAACATTACCGTTAACACAATTGCAACAATAAAAGACACACCATGCGTTACTGCGTTGAACACTTCGTATGTAATTAACTTGCCAGTAATTTTTTGTTTGACCTTTTGCATTTATTGACACCACCTTTACCAATATAATAGCGTCATCCAGTGGCCTAGTCAAGATTAAGTAGATATCAAGTCTACTTAATCTGGATTATAAAATTCTTTTATGCGATAATATATAAAAACGTCCAAGGAGTCCATTTATGGAAAATAAATTAATCCTCACCCTTCCCCACTACCAAGCATTACCCACGATTGGTCTTTACATGGACCAAGTTCTGGGCATGGTCGAACAGTACACGAGCTCGTTCGTAGATCAACCAATCACTAAGTCAATGGTTAATAGCTACGTAAAAAAGGGGGTAATTGAAAAACCAACTGGTAAAAAGTACAGTCAAACTCAACTAGCGGAAATTATTTTGATAGTTCTTTACAAACCAATCTTTAGTTTACCCGCAATTTCAAAGGTCCTTAGCCAAGCTAGGTCTGCAAATGAAGTATCCCAAATTTTTGATATTGTCGTTGATCACTTTAACGCTCAGCTAAGGAAAGTAACCGAGCAATCACCCCAAAATGAAGATTTATTGGCACAATCGGCAGAATTACTAGCTAGCAGATTGGTCATTGAACATCGGATAAATTTACTTTAGGAAAACGCAACCTTCTTTAACAAATATTACGATTATATTTCATTGACATCTTTTTGTAACATTGTATACTTTAGTCAATCAAAAAAAGGAGGAGATTATTATGAAAAAAATCTCAATTGTCATTGCAAGCGCGGTTCTTGCTCTACCTTTAGCATTTTCTGCACCACTAGCAGCTAATGCTGCTCCTAAGACTTATAGCTACACTGTTTCAAAAGCAATTACTTACAAGAAAGCAAAAGTTTACCATACTAAGGATGCAACCCCATACGTATTTAAGGGTGCATTTATGGCGGACAGACCAACGGTTAGCTTCCAAGCTAAGGCTAAACTGAAGGCTGGCACAACTTATTACGTAACTAAGGCACTTAAGGTTCAAAATAAGGCGAAGAAGAACGGTACATTCCTTTACGTTAAGGGTAATGGCTGGATTGCATCGTCGAAGTTGACGGCCGGCAAGTTTATGCAGGCGGATTGAGCGTAACAGAATTCTTTGATTTCGTCTTAACGCCCCCACAAGGATGGGAGCACTACATGAATCTTTGATTCAGTCGTAGTGCCCCGACAAAAGCAACAGTTAGTGAATCTCGTGAATATACTGTCCCTGCTGCCAATCAGTCGTAACAGCGACTGTGTGGAGCCATTAAAATAGAAAACAATCCCAATACTAAAAAACAGGTTTCGATATTTAAAATAAAAATATCGAAACCTGTTTTATTTCTATAATCTAGCTCTCTGACGCACCTGTTGAAGCATCTGTATCTGGCTTACTTGGTGTCTCTGGCTCTGCTTCACTTTCAGATGCACCCGTTGATGCATCTGTTGATGGCGCAGCGGAAGCCCCAGTTGAGGCGTCTACCTTATTACTTGGATCATCGACCAGCATTTTCCCTGTCATTTTTAGGTATGATTCAACGATTGGCCATAAATCAACTACCCATTCGTTAATTCCCCGGTATTCTCCGTTTTCATTATGCATTGCCTTGTAGTAATGCATGATGTGTTTGGTTGGACCGTTTCCTGGAACTGGCATTGAAACTAAATCAGTTTTACCTTCACGAAGTGCATGGATTACCTGTTGGACGTGTTTTACGGCTCTGCCAGGGTGAACACTGCTTAATGGGTCTCCAACTTGCCCGGGTTTTCTTGGAGCCAACATATCCTTGGTGTCCAGGTACTTGTTGTAGTAAATAAATTGATTGTTTTCATCCGCATAGGTCAACTCAATTGGCATGGTGTTAAGGAAGTAATTTAATTGATTAACTGTTAGCAAACCACGATCCAATTTAACATAGTCGCTACCTTCAGCTGCGTTAGTCTTTTTAGCTGCTTGCTCTACCCAATCATCAGCGTTCATATCAACGCCATCAACTGTGGTTTCAGCAGTTCCGTTTGCACCCAAATCTTCAGATTCATATGCAGAATCTTCTTGTTCATCAATTGTATTAATGACTTTAACAAACTTGATAAACTTTCTCAGTGTTTCGTGAATAAAGTCAACTGTGCCTTGGTTCTTTAAGTTTCCTAATGAATCAAAGGCATTCTTAACATCCCCAACCAAGACTTCGTTCCCTGGTAAAACTACAGCATTAACTCCAGGAGCTTCTAAGATTTGGCGTAGGTGCAATTGTGCCCGCGATGAACCTTGCGTGAAGTACGAAGCACCAATTATCATTACGGGTTTCCCGTCTAATGGGTGAACATTGAATGACAACCATTCAATCACACTCTTAAGTGCAGCGGGGACTGTATGGTTGTGTTCAGGAGTAGCGATAATCACCCCATCAGCAGATTTAATCTTCTTAACTAGGTATTGAACTGCTTCACTTTCTGTTTGGTCTTCATCTTGATTGAACATTGGAATATCGTTAATATCCAATAATTCGATATCCACTTCACGACTAAAGTGACTTGCAATATACTTTAATAACTTACGGTTATATGATTCGTCTGCAATCGAACCTGCAATTCCAACTAATTTCATAATTTTATCTCTCCTTCTTATCGGATGATTCCCAAGAAAAGTCCTTTGCCTGTTGCTTATTGGCAGTATGGGCATTACCTAATTGACTTGAAATATCAATAAATTCGATAAAGTCTTTAAACAATCCGTCAAGTTGATCAGCTAGTTCTTTGTTTACCAAGTGTTCTTTATCTTGAAATGCTTCGAGAGAATGATCAAGTAAGAACTCTGAGCTAGGCATTATCCTAGCCTTAATTTCTGGAGAATCCAAAACTTGGCGAAGTTGTGCTTGTGCTCGAGATGAACCTAGCGTCCCAAAAGATGCTCCCGTGATCATAACAGGTTTATCAACCAGTGGATGCTGGCCGTATGACAACCATGCTAACAAACTAAGTAGGGCAGCTGGAACCGCATGATCATACTCAGGGGTTCCAATGATGACACCGTCTGATTGTTCAATCTTTGCAGCAATCTTTCTAGTTTCTTCTGGTACTTGCATACCGGCACTCTTTTTGAAGATTGGGATTCCCTTGATTTCGATCAGTTCAATCTCAGCTTGTTGCTTAAAGTGCTCTTTCATATACTCCAGCAACTGACGGTTCGTTGATAGTTTTGAGTTTGTTCCCACAATTGCAACTAAATGTTTCATCCCGATTAGCCCCTTTTATTTAACAAGTACAAATTAAAAGATTCACATAATTGATTATCGTAGCAATTATATATTTAATTTTGGAATAAATCAACCAAAACGCAGAGAATATTGTAACCGTATTCAACGTTTTCAAGCGGCTAAATACCAGTACTTTATAAGTATCTATATGAGTAGCAATATTCTCCAAACATAATCCATTGACTTGTTCATTCCCCTACACAGTAATTATAATCTGCCAGGCTAAGTAGTGCAGTGATTTAGTTTTGTAACAAAGTACCGCTTATTTTACAAAAAATGACACTAATTACACAGTTCGATTACAGTTCAGAAATTTCGTTGATATCCCCCCTTAAAAGGTGTTAAGTTTATTCCAGTAATTTATTAAGGGAGTATGGAGAATGAAATTAAAACAATTATTTAAGACAGTAATTATCACTGCTGTCGCTTCTGTTTCATTTACAACAATGGGTAGTTTTGCATCAAATATGGAAAACGCCCAAGCATCATCAACTGGTGTTAAGTACGCTAAGTCAGCAGCAGCAATGGATGTTAACAGCAGTAAAGTTGCTTGGTCAAAAAACGGTAACACCTTGCGACCAATCGCTTCAATCTCAAAACTTATGACGTTGTATCTAGTTCGTGAAAAACTTGATGACACATCAGCAACTTGGAACTCAAAAGTTAACACAAGTTACTGGGGTCTTAAGTCAATGGGTAAATCATCAGTTTATGGTGGTTTCAAATTCAAAAAGAACTCATACACAGTTCGTGACCTTTACTTGGCTGCATTGATTGAATCATCAAACAACGCTGCTATTGCTTTAGGCCAATGGGTTGCTGGTGGGTATACACCAACTGCTAACAAGCGTTTCTTAAAGATGATGAATACTCAAGCTAAGAAGTGGCACTTTACCAGAGCCAAGTTTGTTTCAGCAAATGGTATGGAAAACAACGAATTAGCTAAGTATGGTTACGGTGTTTCTGGTTCATACGCTAACCTTCTTTCAGCAAATTACGTTGCCCACATGGCTCGTCACTTAATTAATGACTATCCAGACATTACCGACGATTCAAGTATCAAGAGCATGAAGGTTGATGGCCAAACTCTTTACAACTACAACAACCTACTACCGGGTAGAAAGTACTACCAATCTTCACTTAACGTTGATGGTTTGAAGACTGGTTACACTGATCCTGCTGGTTACTGTTTCGTAGGAACTGCTCAAAAAGCAGGCCACGACAGAATCGTAACGGTTGTTCTCCACGATGCTAATGAATTCACCGAAACTCGTTCATTAATGAACTACATGTACAATAACAATTTAGCTTAATAAAAAATAAAAAGGATTCCATTGGGTAACTGCCCTCTGGAATCCTTTTTTTCTATACAGCTTTGATAATAAATAGCTGGGAACTAAAGTCTGCTGTCCTTAGTCCTTGCTTCTTTGAATTAGTTAAAATCTCAGGGACAAAGTAACCAGCGTTCATCAATTCATCCCCATAAAAAATTTCCTCTGAATCGTTGACCCGGTATTGTTTATCCGGATCTAGCCCTTTAAATTTGATTCTCAAGTATGGTGAATTGGGAATATTTAATAATTGGAAACGGCCAACAATTGCCAAATCTCTGTCAGGGCTGACCACTTGCCAGCTAGTAACGTTACCATTAAAGGGGCTTTCCAAACGGTAAAATTTACCAAACTGGAAGACTTCACGATACTTCTTATAAAATTCGACCTGTTTCCTAACCTCTGCTAGCTCAGAGTCAGTCATTTTGGTCAAATCTAACTCATAACCAAAATCACCAAAGTAGGCAACTCTTGCCCTAGTGTTCAACTCAGTATAGCGTCCCGTTTGGTCGTTAGGAACAGCTGATACATGGGCACCCATCATTGATTGAGAATACCCATACGATGTTCCGTGTTGAATTTTCATTCTTTCAACGGCATCCGTATCATCGCTTGTCCAAGCTTGCGGAGCATAATACATCATCCCTAGATCAAACCTACCTCCACCCGAAGCACAAGATTCAAATAGCACTTCAGGGTGTGCCTTAGTTAACCGTTCATAGAGGTCATAAACACCAAGAATATATCGATGTCCCATCTCCAATTGTTGGTTGGCTGCCAGCTTTTGTCCATACATTTCAGTGATGTAGCGATTCATATCCCATTTAATGTAATCAAGTTGCGTTTCATCAATAATTTTACTAATCGAGTCAACTAAATAATCAACCACTTCCGGACGCGACATATCAAGTACAAATTGATTTCTACCAGGCGTTTGATGACGGCCTGGCGTTTGAATCATCCAGTCAGGATGTTCACCGTACAACTGAGATTGTTTGGAAATCATTTCTGGTTCAAACCACACACCCAGTTTCATCCCGAGTTCATGAACTTGATTAGCGAAGTGACCAATTCCATTTGGAAATTTGCTTTTATCAACAAACCAATCGCCTAAAGAAGTCGTATCGTCATTGCGTTCACCAAACCAACCATCATCTAACACAAACATTTCTATTCCAACCGACTTGGCAGTTTTAACAATCTCCATCAACTTATTTTCATTAAAGTTGAAGTAAGTTGCTTCCCAGTTATTTACTAAAATCGGGCGGGTTGAATGAGCATATATTTGATTAACCAGATGCTGTTGATAAAAGTCAGCCAATTGTTGACTTAACGCATTCATCCCTTGGTTAGAAAATGTCTGGACAGCTTCCGGAGTCTGGAATGTATCTCCCGGCTCTAAATTCCATGAAAATTCGTTTGGATTGATGCCAATAAGCACACGAGAACCATCAAATTGATCAACCTCAACCTGATCCAAGAAATTCCCAGAATATACTAAATTGAATCCAAACACTTCACCAGAATTCTCACCTGTATCTGGCCGAGCAAGCATCATAAATGGGTTTGCTTGGTGGCTGGATGCCGTGCGGAGACTTCCAGCTCCCTGATATCCAGGTTTTAGTTTTGAACGGGTAAAGTGTCTCTCACGAGCCCAGGCTCCCGGAAACTCAATCAGATCATAATTGCTATCAGGCAAATCTAACTCACTACTGAATGCGTGGTCAATTACCACCCTTTCAGTACCATGATTTATAAATTTAGAACTGCGAACAATCACATCTTGATCAGGAAAAACCGAGTAGCTAAGCTGTAAATCCACACCCACAGTCTCGTCTCTGAGAGTAATAATCAGAGTCTGACTACCGTCATCAGCGGAACCAAATGTAGCTGGTAATCCATCTAACCGCCGTTTTCCTGACTTGATTTCATAACTAGCATACTTAAATTCTGAAATCCGGCTGCCATTATTAAATGTTAGTTGAAACGCTGGAAATCTAAAATCACCACTACCTAAAGCTGAATATTCAAATTTAAGAATATCCGGCTGAAAGTCTGGTTTGTCAATTTTCCACGCCACTGTAGCATCTTTCAATTCCCGGGTCGTTAGGTTTGAGTAATTATCTTTGGCATGAATTTTTGTTCCGTAATAGATCTGACCTAGCTCTCCGTTTTCAAGTACATGGAATACATAACTCGTGTGTTTTGTTTGTAGATGAAATGTTTTTGAAGCATCATTATATTCAATTGTCATGGGACACCTTCTATATTTATTTTTGTAAATAGCTAATCACCGAAGTCTTAAACAAATCGATCATTTTTAAATAAACTTGAACATCAACGTACTCGTTAACTTGATGTGCGGATGTGTTACCCGGTCCAAGAATTACCACTTCCATTTCTGGATTACCTCTAACAAATTCAGACGCATCCGTGCCTAACGAAACCCCAATTGTCGGTAACGGCAAAGGTTGCTTTAAAAACTGGCTAGCATTTTCTTGCAATAAATGGGTTAACTCGCTTCTACCAAAGTTAATCACGGGATCTTCGCTATACTCAACTGTAAGTTTTAAGTCGATTGTCGGCGTCTCGTTAAGTTCAGTAATAATTAACTGTAAAGCCT
The DNA here is from genome assembly GCF_000785105.2 of Lentilactobacillus curieae. Lineage (NCBI taxonomy): Bacteria > Bacillati > Bacillota > Bacilli > Lactobacillales > Lactobacillaceae > Lentilactobacillus > Lentilactobacillus curieae. The sequence continues at coordinate 197,772 of NZ_CP018906.1, forward strand.
CAATCAATTGATTATTGGGAAATTCTGGGATTGTCCGCACTTTAACCTGCTCATATGCATAGTCCGGAACTGAATTGACCTGTTCCCCACCATGGAAAACGTCCGGAGCATATACTGTTTTCCCCAAAAGCGAATTTTGATATTCTAGTTTAGAATAAAATTCCTTTTCAGCAAGGTAATACTGAACCAGACTATCAACAGCGTTAACCCCTAGACTTGGCATAGAACTGTGAACAGACTTTCCCCTTGCTTCAACTTTATAAGTCATCCAGCCTTTATGGGCACCAACGATAAAATGTTGTTCGCCATCTTGCTGCTTACTAGTCTCAAGGGCAGTCTGCAATTTAAAGTATTCGTGGGGATCAATAAATGCTCCGCCTTGGAAATATTCACGGATGTTTTCCAATGGAACTCCAGTTGGCTCACTGATTATCAATGCATCTAGATCGTCAGCATATCCTAACTCCGTGAGATGCTTTGCTCCTTGCTCAGTTAACTCCTCGGAAATCGTTGCCATAAACCTGAGGGTTCCGTGGGTGACGGCATTCATATCTTTTAGTTCAATCATCATAATTACAAATTCCGCCAGTCCTGACTTCATGTCGCTAGCACCTAACCCATAGATTAGACCGTCTTTTTCTACAGCAATGAATGGATCATCCGCCCATTTTATTGAGTCCGTTTTAACAGTATCTTGATGCCCACTCAAACCAATTATTGGGTGACCACCATCCCCAATCTCAGCAACTAAGTCCGTTCTACCAGGAAATTGTTGAATCTTTTTGGCCTTGATTCCATGCAATCCAAATAACTGAACTAAGTAGTCACTAACAGCTTCTTCATTACCGTTAACTGAGGGAATATTAATTAAGTCTTTTAGTATTTGTACTTTTTCGGTATCTTTCACTTGTTTGCTCCCACTGGTTAATAATTACCACCATTGTAACCGAAACGAAGAAAACATTGAAAAATAACGGGGTGGCCTGAGCCAAAATACTCACAACCACTCCGTTAAAATTATTTAAATTATTGGGCAGTCATCCCACCATCGATAACGAATTCCGATCCAGTCGAGTAACTTGAATCATCCGAAGCCAAGAATAAGACCATCTTAGAAACTTCTTCTGGTTCTGCAACTCGTTTTAACGGAATTGCCTTGGCGAATTCCTTGATCAAGTCTTCATTGTCTGACTGGTGAATCATTGGTGTTGAAATCACCCCAGGATGAACAGAGTTGACCCTAATTCCATAATTTGCAAGTTCAATTGCTGCTGCTTTAGTCATTCCTCTTACCGCAAACTTTGTGTCTGTATAGCCTAAAGCACCTGCAACCAGTCCATTCATTGAGGAAATATTGACGATGCTACCACCATGATCCTTCATCTTTTCGGCAGCATACTTCATGCCATAGAACACACTCAACTGATTGATTTTAAAAATCTTCATGTAGTCGTCAGTAGTTAAATCAAAAATTGACTTGGAGAAGGTAATCCCAGCATTATTTACCAGGATGTCGAGTTGACCAAACTTATCAACTGCTTCATTGACAACGTTTCGCCAATCATCCTCGTTAGAAACGTCTTGCTTAACAAAAATAACGTTGTCGCCAAGTTCGCTGGCAACTTGGTTTCCCTTCTCTTCGTTAATGTCTGTAATCACAACTTTGGCGCCCTCATCAACGAACAACTTAGCATGACTTGCACCCATTCCTTGTGAGGCTCCGGTAATTATTGCAACTTTACCATCAAGTTTACCCATATAAATTCCTCCTTTTTGAATCCGATTACAATTAAAGTGTAGCTTAATTCACATCGAATATAAATAAAAATGTACTTATTGTGATTGATTCCCGATTGGTTACGTAGATTAAGACACAAAAAAGGCTACAATGATGAAATCATTGCAGCCCCATTAACTAAACTAAGAATTATTTACTAACGCTTGCGGTTTTCTTGCTGACTTTTCGATTTTGCAAATAACGAATAAGCACCATAATTAACGTCAATCCTGAAACCACAGTTGCAATTCCAAACACATTCATAAAAGCACTCATAAAGTTGCTACCGAGTTGTGGAGTTATTCGCACGACTCCTGGAATTTGAACAAATAGAAGTGACGAAGAGAAGCTAATTCCAATCGTCATCCCCAACGTTCTGGCAAACGAATTAACTGATCCAGCAATCCCTGCTAAGCTACGATCGACAAGTCCCATCGTTAACGCATTATTTGGTGACAGGAACAGTGCCATTCCAACACCATTTAGCACGATTGGCCAGATAATTAGTGGTAACTGCATTGTTGCTGGATAAATTGCGTAACCCACCTGAGAAACCATTAAAACCACCAAACCGACCACAGTCAGTAGTTGTCGGTTAACTCGATCAGCCAAAATTCCTGATAGCGGGCTAACAATCAACATGGTTACTGACTGTAGCATTACTAGCAGCCCACTTTGCAGTGGAGTCATTAGTCCATAACTTTGTAAGTAAAATGGCAACATAATGTTTGAAACTGCGTTAACCATCATCGTCAAAAATAGTGCAGTAATTGATATCATGAATGGCTTGTTATGAAGTACCTTCGGCGAAATCCAAGGACTTTTGGCATGGTCATCTTGGATAAATGAGTACGCAGTGATTCCCCCACCAACAATTAGGAAGGCAAATCCCATCAAAATATCCTTACCACCTTGGAAAAATGGGCCACTCAGGAAGAAAATCAGCATTCCCACTGTGAATAGTGACTGTCCCTTCCAGTTTGCCCCCTTCATAGTGGAACCAACTGAATTGATGCTTTCCTTGGGAATTTGGAGAACCTTACGACCAAAATACAGCACAATCAAAGAGATAGGAATGTTTAGCCAGAAAATCCAGCGCCAACTTCCGATAGACATAATTAATCCACCAACCGCCGGCCCAGAAATTGCACCTGCGGAAATAAACATCGAAATATACGATAGGGCCTCTGCACGACGTTTATCAGGAAAATAATCGGTAACAATTCCCATCGAATTAGCCATGATCATTGCAGAGCCAATCGCCTGAATAATTCTTCCAACAATAATCACCCAAAAAGTTGGTGCAAACCCAGTAATCGCCGAGCCAATCAGGAATGCAATTCCTCCATTTAAAAATATGTAACTCTTTGAAATTTCGTCCCCTAAATGGCCAAACATTACCAGTAAAATGGCAGTAGTAATCAGTCCAGACTGAACTACCCAAGTTGCTAAACCACTTGAAATTCCAAGTGACAACGCAATTTTAGGCAATGCCAAGTTGGTACTTGATCCAGATAAACTCGATAAAAATGCAAATGAACCAAGAACCCCGATAATTGCTAAGTTTTTCTTTTCCATTTTTCTGGCCTCCCCCTTTGGTTTCTCATTATTTATAACATAAATGGCAGAGAATTCATCGAATTATGCTTGTAAAAAGTTAGTGGCTTGGCTTACCGCACAAAAAAACCGTAAACCATTCAAATTAACGTTTGAATGCTTTACGGCTATTCATTTATTTTGTTTATCTGCAACTACTTTTCTGACTCTTCAATACTCTTGTCAATTTCATCATCTGCAAAGTCATGTTGCATATAGTCATTATCGCTTACGGGTAGGTGTTGTTCTAAGGTATCAAACTGTTGAATAGTAACCTCAGCTTGATCAACCGCAAATCCCAAAACGTGCCCACCAAAGTCATGGGCGTCACTCATAAAGTGATAGTGGAACCCACCGACTGCTGCACCATTAAACAACTCTGGTGAGTAGTAACCCAGCAACGTTCCTTCAACTGTGTCACGCTTGAAGACGCTTTGCTGCTTAGCAGTTTCGGACAATGTTTTATATGGCACATCAGATTTGGCAACGGCTCGAGTTGTAACGTCCGTGAACGTTCCCTGAACTTTAACAGAGAAAAACGTATTGGCACTGCGTGATAGTTCAAGAATTTGTTTACTTAAATCGGCCATTTTTACGTTTTCGACAGTTGCTAGCGGTTGATAATCCGCCCAGTTTGCATTAGCAAACGGCATGGTAAAATCACCATTAACGATGTTTACCTCACCCTTAGAGTTGACTTGATATGGCTTGCCATCCAAAATAACGAGTTCGCCATCCAGTCCTTCACCGGTCCCGATTCCAGTATCACCATGTTTTAGGAAATCAGCCATTGTGGTAGTTCCCTTCAATAATCCTGGGACTAACAATGCCAGCGTCCCGTGTTGATATAACGTACTGGTTTTACTCATTGATATCATCCCTTCAACAAATTAATTTAAAATGTCATCTAATAAAGTTGACTTCAACTTAATGTTATCACTGTAATCAACCGGAACATCAATTACTGAAGGACCATCTTCTGATTTGGCTGCCTTTAAGGCTGAAATAAGTTCTTCCTTGGTAGTTGCTGTGTGGCCATGAGCACCAAAACTCTCAGCATACTGGGCAAAATCTACTTTACCTAGAGTAACTCCAGCATCCTTACCATATTTGGCAACTTCTTGGAACTTAACCATATCGTAGTACCCATCGTTAAAGATTACTTGGACAATATTCAAGTTTAATCTAACCGCAGTTTCTAACTCAGCTCCTGAGAACAAGAAACCACCATCGCCAGACACTGAAACAACTGGCTTTTCTGGGAATTCAAGTGCTGCTGAGATTGCCCAAGGTAGTGATACCCCAAGAGTTTGCATCCCGTTACTAAATAACAAGTGGCGAGGCTTGTAACTTCTAAAGTAACGAGCCATCCAGATATAAAAACTACCAACATCAACAGTAACGATTGTGTCTTCAGTTGTTTCTGATTGAAGGGCGTCAACCACTTCAAGTGGGTGAACAAACCCATCTTTAGCTGGTGAAGTTTCGATGGTTCCTTCATCAAATCTAGATCTTAAATCATCCAATTTCTTTTCAACATTGCTTGCCAACGGTTCAGTACCTGCAACTTGTTCAGCTAGTTGATCAAATGTCTTAGCAATGTCTGCTTGAATTGTCATTTCGGGTTGATAATCAAATGAGATTTCAGGGGCAATTTCGTCGATACTAACAATCTCTGATTTATGGTCAGCATTCCAGAATCTAGCTTCATACTCAACTGGATCATAACCAACGGTAATTACGAGATCACTTTCTCTTAAAATTGCATCACCAATTTGGTTTCTAAACAAACCAACTCGACCAAAGTAATTACCCTCTAATTCTTTAGAAATGATTCCAGCACCTTGAAAGGTTTCAACAACTGGAACAGCTAAATTACTTAAAAACTTTTTGATTGCGTCAGCATTTTCAGGTCTTGAAGCTCTCATCCCTGCAAGAATAACTGGCATCTTAGCTGCCTTAATTTTAGCAACGATTTTTTCAACACTAGCTTGGTCTGCGGTGCTCTTAACTGGTTCTTGAACCTTTTCAATAACTGGTCTGTCAGATTCTCCACCTAACACATCTCCAGGAATCGATACAAATGTGGCTCCAGCTTTAGGAGCTACAGCTGCTTGATAAGCGTTGGTAAAGGCTTCCGAAACGTTATTTGAATCCTGAATTTCCACACTTGTCTTAGTAACAGAACTCATAATCGCCTGACTTGGAATACTTTGATGAGTTAAACGGGCAACGTCATCACGAGGCACTTGGCCTCCGATTGCAATCACCGGATCAGCCTCAGAGGTAGCGGTCAATAGTCCGGTAATCAAGTTAGAAACCCCAGGACCAGAGGTCGTTGCGGCTACTCCTGGTTTGCCTGTTAACCTACCAATTCCTTGTGCCATGAAGGCAGCATTTTGCTCGTGGCGTGTTACTATTAATTGCGGAGCTTTAGGATCATCATTGTACTTTAAATCCTCAAACAATTGGTCAACTTTAGCACCAGGAACCCCAAACACATACTTAATTCCTTGGTTGATCATACTTTGAATTAAAGATTTTGAACCAGTCATTTTATCACTCATTACAAGCACCTCGATTTTTTGTGTGTTGAATTGTCAACACATTTAAGATATACTCACTGTGTTGAATTGTCAACACGAATTTGAAAGGATTATTTATGAAAGACCTTGGCTATTTAGCGCAGGATATCTCAATCCTGCACCGTCAGTACTACAAAGATACTGGCAAAATTTTCAGTGAATATCAATTAAATCCGACTGCTGTCTGTATTTTACTAACAGTCCATGACAAACCTGGAATCAACCAAAATCAGGTTTCAAAAGAATTGGTAATTGATCGTGGGTTAGCAACTCGGGAAGTTAAAAAGATGGAACAGATTGGCTTGCTGACCCGTGCTGCTGGCCATGGAAAAGCATTAACTTTGCAAACCACTGATTCCGGGGAAAAATTGATTCCCACAGTTCAAAAGGTACGCAGCAACTGGTGGGAAAATCGGCTAAAGGAGTCGGGAATTACAGTCGATAGTCCACTGTTTTCAGCGATTGACCAAGTAGTTGGTAAAATTGTTGGAAATTAGGTAATTAAAAGTTTCAAAACTGAAAAATAAGCTACGATGGGTGTTTTCATCGTAGCTTATTTTTTACTCACATCTAGGATTCACTTCCATACTAACCGGCAGTCATTGTTGACGATTTATGCAAATCGCCAGTTTGAACAAAATGTCTGACCTGTTGTGCTTTTTCAAAGTCATCCGTTATTAGTCCTGCAACGCCTTTGGAAAATAGTGTGGCCATTTTGCGTCCATCATCGACCGTCCAAATTCTCTCCTTCACACCAGACACCGGCTGATAGTGATGTAAATGTAGGCCACTAAGTCCTTCAGTAATTACAAACTCACCTGGATTTTGAATCCTATGATCTGATAAGAAGCAATAGTTACCTGCTGCAGCAATTTGGCGAGCAATTCGTAAACTATCAATATTAAAGGACGAGTAGATCACGTCACGCTTTAAGTTGGCTGCCCTAACCATTGCCAACACCTTGGGCTCAATATTCGGGTAATGAATTTTATTCGTTTTAAACTCTAGATTTAGTAACCCATCAAAATTCTGAACCAAGGATAAAAATTCACTCAGGCTTGGAATCGGTTCCCCATTAGCTAGTTTAAATTTGCGTAGGTCTTGAAAATCATAATCAAACACTCGCCCTTTGCCGTTAGTTGTTCGATTGATTTTTTCATCGTGAATCACCACAGGAACACCATCTTTTGTAAGGTGGACATCAAATTCCAACCCATCAATTCCATGATCAATTGCATACTCAAACCCTGCTAGCGAATTTTCTGGGAATCTTGCTGGAAAACCACGATGACCAAAAATCAGTGTTTTATTATTCATGATAAAGCCTCCAATTAGTATCCGTTTGCCCGATTGTTATTTTTGATGTATTCGTTCATGCCATCTTGAGCAGTCTTCAATGACTTATCGATATTACTACCGTTATATATTTGCTGCATTGCTGTTTGAGTGAGCACTCGTTCTTGAATTAAACCTTCCAATAAAATTCCTGAATTGGCTGAGTTTGGCTTGGTGTGCGCCAACTGTTCACCAGGAACCTTAGCTGCAGGTACTTTCTTGTACAAATCCTTCAAAATTTTTGTTTTTTGCGAATCCTTGTTTAGGGCTAAATACCCCGTTTGTTGTTGCCACTTGGCTTGATTTTCAGGTTTCATCAAGAACTTAATGAATTGCCAAGCTCCTTCTTGAACATTCTTAGGCTTATCATTTGAAATCCACATCGAGGCTCCACCAATGGCTACCCCGTTTGACTTAGTCCCATCCGCGTGTGGATATTCAGTGATTCCTAACTTGTCCTTCATCCCCGTTGTCAATTGGCCAATGTACGCAGACGATTGAATAAATACACCCAATTTTCCAGACAAAAATGCCGCAATTTCGTTAGCTTCAGCACTACTACCGGATCCAAAATTAATAAAGTTCTTCTTTTTAATATTTTCTCTGACCCACTCCATTGCATGCTTGGCAGCAGGCGTGTCCAGCTTGATCTTTGTAGGTGTCTTTTCCCGACCATTTTGATTATTGGCTAAACGTTCCTTCTGGTTCGCCATAAATTCTTCAAGGAGCCAAGCGTACTCTTCAACCGTCATTCCCTTGATTTTCCCCTTTGACTTCTGGGTAATTTCCGTAGCTAATTTTGTAATGTCGCTATAACTCGGTGACTTAGGCGGGTTCTTAATTCCCAATCTTTTCAGCATCGATTGATTGTAATAAAGAACTGGTTGAGAAGTGTTAAAGGGCATTGAAACTTGAACCCCATTCTTTGAATAGAACTTTTTAGCAACGGGCATAATCTTGCTCATGTCGTAGTGATCACGGTCAATAAATTTTTGAACAGGAGTTGTCATCTTTGAATTTGCCAATTGGGTAGTTGAAATTTCAAATGATTGGAATAGTGCTGGTGATGCGTTTGATCCGTGGGTATGATTAATTTTTTGAACGACTTCGTTATAACTACCCTCAAACTCAGGCACAACCTTGTACTTGGACTGCGATGCGTTGAATTCATTTGCAAACTTTGTCAATTGAACTTGTCCTGGACCCGTCATTTCATTCCAAAACACAATTTTTGTTTTGTCTGCGGCTTTGGACTTTACACATCCACTAACGCCCAATGCCAACAGAAGGATGGCTCCAAGTGCTCCTAAGGCTTTTAATTTCAATTTTAAAATCTCCTTTACTTAACTGATCCCTCATTAAGGCCGGCCTTAAAGTAATGTTGCCCAATAAATAACACGATTAGGGTTGGAATCACGACGATGGCTGCACTAGCTTGAATCATTCCCCAATTGTTAAACGTTTCTTGCGATTGCAACTGGCGAAGTCCATCTTGAACAGGTCTGAATTTGTCAGAAAAGGTCGTCAGCATTGGCCATAAATACTGGTTCCAGCTTCCAAGAAAACTGTAAGCAGCTAGCGTAAATAAACTAATTTTTGAATACGGTAGCACTACATGCCAGTAATACTGTAAGTGGGAAAGTCCTTCAATATCGCTAGCTTCCTTTAGCTCTTTAGGCATCTGCATAAATGATTGACGGAGCATGAACGTTCCAAAAGCAGTAGTAAAAAACGGAATAATCATGACAGCATAGTGATCCAACAGGCCCAAATTTTTAACCGTTGTAAAGTTAGGAATCACTTGAGCTTCAAATGGCAGCATCATTGTGGCCAAAAACAAGTAAAAGATTGCATTTCTACCCTTAAAGTTTAAGAAAACAAAAGCATAAGCTGACATCGAGCAGAATCGTAATTGAGCCAGCATCGTTCCCACTGAAATGACTAAACTATTGAACAGATAACGCAAGATTGGCGTCGTGGTAATTGCATCAACATAATTTTGAAATGTTAGGTGGCTACTAAAAATCGTTCCCTTAGCAATCTCATCAGTTGGTAAAAAGCTTGTCCAAAGTCCTAAAACAAACGGACTAATTACTAGGAACATCAGGAAAATCAACAAGACATACTTTGAAATTTTTACATATGCATTGATCCGACTCCTGGTCGGAATTGGTCCCATCAAATCCATTAGTAATTCACCCGTCTTTCCAAAACTTTAAATTGAATCAAAGTCATAATTGCAATAATTACTGTCAGAATAATTGATTCGGTACTTGCTTGTCCGTAGTTACCATTTAAAAATGCATCCTGGTAAATTCGGTAAACAAGGAAGTTAGTAGCGTTATTGGGTCCCCCCGCCGTCATCAGGTCAATCAAGCCAAAGCTCTTGAATGCATCAATCATAGTAACAATCATCACGAAGAACAAAGTTGGAGAAATCATCGGAACTGTAATTTTAAATACTTGAGAAATTTTGGAAACCCCAGCCACATCCGCCGCTTCGTATAAGTTTCTAGGAACCTGTTGTAGTGCCCCAAAGATAATTAAGAATGTGAACCCTAAGTTCATCCATACCGTAGTGGTAACAATTGCGACCATTGCTAATTTAGGATCTGTTAGCCAATTTAAAACTGGTAGGTGAAGCCAATTGGATAATTGCGTCAGCACCCCAACTGAAGGGTTAAAAACAAACAACCAGAAGATTGCAGCAACAGAAACCGAAACTCCCATAGTTGAGGAGAACAGCGTTCTAAACCAGCGAATTCCCTTTAGATTTTGGTCGGCAGCAACCGCTAATAGTAATCCAATTGCAACTGTGGCAACACAAACCAACGCAACGTAAATTAATGTGCTTACTAAGCTTGAAAGATAGCCAGGATTTTTAAACAACGATAAATAATTTGAGAAGCCGACAAAAACGGTCGCTTTGCCCGCGTCATTGGTTAGAAATAGACTTAAGTACAACGTCTTGATCATCGGGTAAAAAACAAACACTCCTAATACTAGTAACGACGGTCCTAAAAATATCAGCGCATTAAGATGCTCTCTCGCCCAGTTTTGATCTGCCGTCGTTGGCTTGATAACTGTTTTTCTTGTCCCTTGTTCCGTTACTTTAGATGGTACCGATTGTTGCTCCATCGGAAATGACCTCCTCTTCTTGGAAAATCAGCTGGTTACTTTGTTCATCAAAGACATACATTGTTTTAGCCCCTGTGATTCTAATCAAATCATCGGCATTTAAAGTCACCTGATTGTCTAACACTAATCTGATTTCTTGATCATTTTTTAACCTTGCAGTCGCAACTACCTTATCACCAAGGTACGAGACAGAAATCACTCTGGCATTTGCACCACGAGAATCAACCTTTACCTGCAGGTCACCAGGACGAATCCCAACACGATAAGATTCTCCGTCATTTAAGAGTCTTCTTGATGAGAATACTAGGTCATCCGTTACTTGTAAGTTGTCGTGGTTCGCAGTTGCGTTAAATAAATTAATTTGTGGGGTGCCAAAAAACTTAGCAACAAACTCATTGTTCGGATGATTATATATTGAAATTGGAACGTCAATTTGTTGAACCCGATGGTCATTTAAAACCATTACTCGATCAGCCATTGTCATTGCTTCTACTTGATCATGAGTGACATATATCACGGTAATTCCAAGTTGTCTTTGAAGCTCGCGAAGTTCTAAACGCATCTTTGCCCTTAGTTGGGCATCAAGATTTGATAGTGGCTCATCCATAAGGCAAACCTTAGCATCTGAAGCAATCGCCCTAGCTAACGCAACCCGCTGACGTTGACCACCTGAAAGTTCGGATGGTTTTCGACCGCCCAAATCAGTTAGCCCAACCGTATCAATCGCTTGAGTTACTCGTTTGTTAATTTCATCGGTTGCCATTCTTCTAGCTTTTAGTCCAAAAGCTACGTTGTCACGAACGCTCATAAATGGAAACAGAGCATAGCTTTGAAACACCATCGACAGATTACGTTCCTTTGGTGGTAAATCGTTTGCAACCTCATTATCAATTAATAAATCTCCCGTCGACATTGGGATCAGTCCGGCAATCATTCTGAGTAACGTACTCTTACCACAACCTGAAGGGCCAACAATCACAAAAAATTCTCCATCCTTAATCTCAACATTCACATCTTCTAGAACTGAAGTCTGGTCATAAACTTTACCGACATTCTTTAAGCTAATTGGCATTACTACTCCACCTACTCCCTAAAAGTGTTAGTCAATTTCAACTACAAGTTCATCTTAATAAACTAATGTGTATATTAAGTAAATCCAATGTATATTTTATGTAAATGTTGGTTGCTGGCTATTTGATAATGGTTCTACGGAAACAAAAGGGATTGAGACAGAAAGCATACGAAGATGCTTTCGTCGTCCCACCCCCGCAAGACCAACAGTAACTGAGAGTCATGAGTAATGGCTCTCAGTCCTGATGGTTACTGCGTGTAGCAACTATCTGAATAGAAGAAAAAATGCCGTTATAATTTCAAAAAGTGAAATTATAACGGCATTTTTTCGTTGAGCTTAGTTTTGTCTCAGCCTCTTGTGACAACACATCATATTAAATTTTATTTACTGGCCACTTAGGATCTCCACCATCAAGCACCCTGACAACTTCACTGGCAGCATCAACAGCCATGCGAGTCATACTTTCAACTGTGCTCGACGCAATGTGTGGCGTCAGTAAGACATTGTCCAATTTATATAGTTCTGAATTTCTTGGTAGTGGTTCAGGATCTGTTACATCTAAAGCTGCCTGACCAATTTCACCAGTCTTTAATGCTTCAATCAGTGCGTCTTGATCTACCAGTGCTCCACGTCCCAGATTGATTAAAGTCGCTGTACTCTTCATCTGTTTAAATTCAGCAGCTCCAATCCCGTACTTTGTTTCTGGAGTTACTGGCATGTGCAGCGTCAAAATATCAGATTCAGACAAAATCGTATCCCGGTCAGCGAAGTTTCCGTAGGGTGTGTCCTTTTGTGTCCTGCTGTAAAGGAGCACATTCATCCCAAGTCCACTAACCTTTTTAGCAACCATTTGGCCAATGCGACCGTAGCCCATGATGCCCAACGTCTTACCCTCTAAATCAAATCCAAGTGGGCGGGGACCATCACCATTTTTCATAGTTTCTGTGTGGGTCACAATATTTTTGGACACATCAAAGATTTCTGCCAAGGTAGTTTCAGCAACTGTTGAAGCGTTAGCGTTCGGGGTAATCGTTACCCAGATTCCCTTCTTAGCTGCGTATTCATAATCCACAGCATCATACCCTACACCATGGCGAGCAATTATTTTTAAATTTGGCATTTGATCGATTGTGCTGGCAGTAAATGGTTCGACAAACAATATGGCACCAACAGCGTCTTTAGCTTCTTTTAAAATGGCATTCTCATTGTTATCAACAATTACTGGTTCATATCCATGGTCTCGTAAGTACTGATTGCCTGCCTCAATCATGCCTTTTGGTACCACAACGCGATTATTCATATGAATGATCCCCAATCTTCTAGTTTAAAAATGTTTTCCCAATATCACTAAATCATATTTATTGCCGTCCATCTCCGCAATTTTAGGTAGTAGCCCCCATTGCTCATATCCGTGAGATTTGAACAGTCTTAAGCTTGGCTGATTATGGCCAAATATCAACGACACAACCGAATCAATATCATAGTCTGTGACGTGTTGATCCAAGTAGTCTAACGTTTGAGAACCAACGTGTTGGCCACGAAAGTCTGGATGGATGTAAATGCTGACTTCAGCCAGTTTGCGATATGAGTCACGATCATAAAAATCATTGAGGCTAACCCAGCCTGCTTGCTGATTATCAACCTTTATTACTAATAGTGGTCGCGTTTGTTGATTATGACTTTTAAACCACGGTATTCGGTCTTCAACACTCACTGGTTCAACATCACCGGTTGCCATCCTGCTGGGAATGGTCTGGTTATAAACTTGCACAATAAATGGTAAGTCTTCAATAGTTGCGGGTACAAATTCAATCAAATTCGTTCCTCTTTTCTGAGATAAATTATAACTACATTTAACCACAAATCGCTTAAGAACGCACTTTAAAACGTGATTAGTCAAACGATATACTTTTTGTGACGATAGCATTGTTATATTCATTAGTAAATGGTAATCTATGTATGTAATCGTTTACAGATTTATCTAAGGGGGAATTTTATGTTGCGATGTTTTAACTTTTTGGGCCGCACGGTTCCAGTAGCAATTGGTCTACTGTCTGTTGCTGTCTTACTTTCACCAGGAGGAGTTTCAGCGGCGAAAGAAAAATCTCAAACTGCTGAAATGCCAATTCAGATTCTAGGGGTAAATGATATTCATGGTGGATTACAAACCACCGGAAAGTTTGTTATGGACAGCAAGACTGTCACTAATGCCGGCGGCCTTGCTCGCCTAGGTGGCTATCTTGATCAGTCACAGGCAGATTTCAAACTAGCCAACCCAAACTCAGTTACCATGCGGGTTCAGGCTGGGGATATGGTAGGTGCTAGCCCAGCTAATTCCGCTCTATTAGATGATGGTCCAACCCTAGCTGCTCTTCAGGCTATGAACATCAAGGTTGGTGTATTGGGTAATCACGAATTTGATCATGGAATTGATCAATACTTGAACGAGGTTAACGGAAAGACACCATCCACTGTTGGACTAAAGAACCAACAACAGATTCGTGCCATCCAGAATTATCCATTTGTAAATACCGGAATGAAAATGATTATTGCTAACGTCATTGACAAGCAAACTAACCAAATTCCAGCCGGATATTCTCCATACGCAATTGAAAAGATCACTGACCCTAAGACCCATAAAACGGGAAAGATTGGCTTTATCGGGATCCTGAACACTAACCTTCCAGGAATTGCCAAAAAATATGACTTATTAGACGAAGGGGCAACAATCGCAAAGTATGACAAGATTCTTCGCGCTAAGGGGGTTCACGCAATTATCGTGTTAGGTCACACAGGTGCTGTTACCCAAAATGGTGAAACTACCGGAGACGCAGTCAACGATATTAAAAAGCTTGAGCAGATTGATCCTAATAACAGTGTTGATGCATTTTTTGCTGCTCATAGTCATCAATATGCAAATGCTTCAGTTTCAGGGATTCCCGTTATGCAGGCAGGTTTCCAAGGGAAAGGTTATTCTGACTTAACTGGAAAATTTGACTTTAATACTGATGACTTTGTCCCTGATAGTTTAAATCCAAGCGTCAAGCCAGTGTATTCCGCAGCTGATGATCCGACATCAACTTTCAATCACGATGCCAGCTACTCAATAATTAATCATATTATTAGTGATGCAAACGAAAGAGTTGCACCAATTATTAATGCTAAAGTTGGGTCTGTCCAAGGTGGCCAATCAATCAGTAATGATTTATCAGCAACTAAGGAATCACAAGCAGCCTACGTTGTTGTGGACGCTCAAAGAAAGATTGCTAATGAACAAGGTCATAAAACTGATATTGCAATTACCAGTAACGATTCAATTCGCAGCGGTATGGAGACCAGTGAAAATGGAGACGTCACTCTTGGGACGCTTTACAATATGCAACCTTATGGGAACAGTCAGCCAATTGTAGAAATGACAGGAAAGCAAATCGTTGAACTGCTTAATGAACAATATACCAAGAGCCAGCTCTACTTCCTGCAAATATCTGGACTAACCTATCATTTTAAAGCAACCAATAGTGGCTCCCAAATCGCTACCGTTTCAGATGTCAAAGTTAACAACCAACCAATCAGTCCTGATGGCAAATACAGAGTGCTTACAAACGATTACTTATCAACTGGTGGAGACGCCTATAAAGCATTTACCAAGGGAACGATTGTTGATAATGCCGGTCAAGATATCGACTTACTAACAGCTTACATGCAAGAAAACAGTCCAATACCAGTACCACAACTAGATCGTAAAATTACAGACTAATCAAAGGGGATTTAATCATGAAACTATCAGTCAAACTACTTACAATTGCTAGCGCCGCCGGAATGGCAGGTGCCATTGCCTTTTCAACACCAATCAACGACACTAATGCTAGTGCCGCAAAGAAAACCACTAAAAAGGTTGTCAAAAAAACAACCAAGAAATCTTCTAAAAAGGCAACTAAAGCAAAGTCAGTTACCATTTACTTAACTCGGCACGGAGAAACCACCGGTAACGTTATGGGCAGAGTTCAAGGTTGGAGTGATTTTCCATTAACAACTAACGGAATTAAAGTCGCAGATCAACTTGGTTATGGTCTCAAGGGAACAAAATTCAAAGCTGCTTATGCTGGTAACCTTACTAGACAAGAAGTTACAGCTGAACATGCCTTAAAGTATTCCGGAAATTCAAAGGTGAAGGTTAACATTTCTAAATTCTTACGTGAAGGTGGATACGGAAGTTTTGAAGGCGATAGCATCGCTGCAGACAACAATGAAATTGCCGGTGTCTATGGCTACAAGGACGGAACCGAATTCCAGCAAGCTACTGGTAAAGACTACTGGAACATGCTGCAAGATGCATACTATAAACTTGATCAACTAAATTCACACAATACTAAACTTGCTAGTGCGGATCGTGCTGAAAACTCAGGTATGGTCCAACAAAGAATGACTAAAGAACTAAACAAGATTGCTAAGACTACTCAGAAGAATGGTGGCGGTAACGTTCTCGTTGTTAGTTCTGGAATGTCAATTAACGAATACCTTTCAACAATGGCTCCAAACTACACTGGGGCATCAATCCCTAACGCTGCCGTTACCAAGCTAGTTTACAAGAATGGTAAGTTATCAGTGAATGGTCCAATTGCATCCCTAAGTTACGTTGATAAGGGTGCACAAATGATGAAATAGTTATTAAATATTTCAATTGGATAAACTAAAAGTCTCCACAAACATTCCCTATTGATCAGGAAATGCTTGTGGAGACTTTTGATTTGTTCACCACTAACCGGTAGTGTAAAACGTTTGGCCACCGATTGAATAGATATTAGAAACAACGTAATTGTCATCCCCAATATAATGATTAGCCCCTGGGACAATTGTTACCCGCTTGATTTTTGTGTTCTTAATTGTAGTTCGGTATTTGTATTTACCTGATAACTTGGTTGCAGGAATCCCGCTAATTTTAGAGTTGTAATAGTAATAAACCTTACCATTTTTGTTGACCGTATGCCGAATTTTAGCATAGTCAATTGGCTGACCATCACTTGATTCATAAGTGCCAAGTGGTTGCGTGTATTCCAGATACCCATCCGTTGTCACTTTAATCTGGTTTGTTTCGTAAGTTGTACCATCAACAAACTTACTCCCCTTCCAAAATGTCACCATTCCATCAATATAGGGATTTTCCTTCCTGGTACTGGTATTATCATAGAATTTCAAATATGCGGGTGTTTTCACAATTTTAAAATTGCTTTTCTTTGCCCATATTCCCTTAGTTAACATCTGGTTATGTTTTGAATTTGCCAACGTCTTGCGAACTGGCCAGCTTAGTTCTGATGTGTTAATTTCCAAAAATGGCAACCCAGACTTTCCATTCCTGTTTATCCCGTTATACTGAAAAATTGTCCCTTTGGGAATCGTCACCGGAGTGTCTTTAAAGTATCCATTGGTTGTATGGATGGTTTTTTTAGTCATGAAGTAAGTATTATCTGGAGCATTAAAAATCCAGTCTGAAGCCGCCTTAGTCTCTATCTGAGACGCACTAATAATTCCAACTGTAATTCCTAACAGACCCACAATTTTTCTAACTTTCATAATTCCCCTCCCTATTTCAAATTAGCCGTTCCAGACTTCATAAACCAGTAATTAGATTTACTATTTCCTAAACGATACAAGTTACTAGAAATTACCTGTTTAGCATTATTCTCGTTTGGTAGTGCCGTATAGGTATTTGCAGCTGTCCACCAAATAACTATCTGACTATCACCATTTGCCAATTTATCAAATGGCAACGCATCTGTACCCTTCTTAACAGTTAGATATTCTCTTGCAACTTCATGCTTCGCATTAATTATTTTAGCTGAATATGTTGGCTTACTTGAAACCCTGTATAAATATGGTGAGCTTTTATAGTATTCCAAATAACCATCATTCGTCACTCGAACTCTAGCATTATGTGCGGAACTAAAGTTGGCAGGAAATCTTTGCCCTTCCCACATGCTTCCATTACGTTGAATAATCTTATTGTATCTTCTTTGATGACGAACGATTGCTGAGTAATAGTATAGATATGTTGGTTTTTTAATTTGTTTGTAGTTAGCCTTTGTTAATTTTTGCCACGCCGAAATTGTACTAGTATTTTTGTTCAATAACGGTTTGCGGACATTATAATTCAATTTTTCAATGTTAAAGTATGCGTACTTTACTCCGTTGCGATTCTTGAAACCATCAACTTGCACCGTTGTTCCCTTAGGGATTTTAATGGTCACCTTTTGCTTACTATTCTTAACGGAGATGGCCCTTCGCGTTGTCAAGAAACTACCAAGCTGTACCTTTGCACTGGCTGGATCTGCATGCGTTGCTACAGAAACACCGGCAAGTAGCAGTAGTCCAAAACTAATTAGTCCTTTATTAATCTTCATATTATCCTCCAAAATGAAAAACACTTTTCATGCACATAATACTCCAGTTTTGTTTGGGGTAAAACTGTCCATCAAAAGTGTTACACTTTCTTATCGATTAATATCAACTACATATTTTCCATAATCCGGAACATCAACGATTCTCATCTCAGAAGCAAATAGTTCAGACAATAACCGTTCATCCTCAAGCTCAGATACGGTTCCAGTTTTCACCAACTTACCTGCCCTCATCATCCATATTTGATCACTAACTTTGAAGGCGGTGTTGATGTTATGGATAACCATAATTACTGTGATTTGCTTTTCTCGCTGAAGCTGCTTGATTAGATCCATGATTTCCTTTTGAAAATGCACGTCTAAATAAGTGGTTGGTTCGTCAAGCATCAGATAATCAGGTTCCTGAGCAAGAGCGGCCGCAATCCAAACTCGCTGTTGTTGTCCGCCGGAAAGTTCAGTGATTTGCTTATCTGCAAGGTCAGTTAAATCTGCTGTTTTTAAAAATTCGCTGATTTCTGAATCCGGAATTGTTGCCAATAAACTGTGATAGGCAGCCCGCCCTGTTTTGACAACGTCACTAACTGTCATTCGATCGTAAACCTGATTTTGTTGCTGAACAACAGCAATTTTTTGAGCTCTTTGCTTTAAAGATAAATCAGATAGACTTTGACCATCTAAAATAACCTTCCCAGAGTCAGGTTGTCTTTGCCCAGACATCAATTGTAACAACGTCGACTTTCCCGCACCATTTGGACCGATAATGGACAAAATCTGGCCTTCTGGAACTTCTTGTGACAATCCAGAAATAAAGGGTTCATTTTCAACGTACTTATAACTTAAATCATCTAATTTCATTGAAATTCCCCCTTTGCAGCATCACCACTAGGAATATACCACCAATAACCGTCATAATCGTTGCTGCCGGTAGTTCACTAGGTAGCACAATTATCCTCCCAACAGTATCAGCAAGTAATAAGGTCCAAGCTCCTAAGAGCATCGAAAATGGAATCAAGGTCTGATAATCATGGCCCACCATTTTTCTAGCAATATTGGGAATCAAAATTCCCATAAATGGAATCGTTCCAACAACTGCAGACACGCCAGCAGCTAAGTAAATTACAAGTGCCAGCAATCCAAATCTCATCGTGGTCGTTGAAATTCCAATCGTTCTTAAACGCTCATCAGATAGCTTTAGGTAGTTTGCCCATGGTGCCAAGAACAGCGATATGAGCATTCCAATTACGCCAACGATTAGCACCATAAATGTAGAGTTCCAGGTGAAGCCATTAAAGGAACCGCCAGCGTTGAAGGTTGTTCCACCAGAAATCAACTGAATGAATCCCATCAACGTTAAATTCAGAGCCACTCCAACAATTATCAACCTTGAAGGACTCTTTAATGTGGATTTATTGACCAATACCAGCAGTGCTAACACACCGCCAATAAATGCAAAAATCCACTTACTTATTAACATTGAGGGCAAGATCATACTACCAAGGAGGACAAACAAATCGCCTGCACTTGAAATCCCTAGGATGCTTGGATCCGCCAGCTGATTTCTAAAAACCGATTGACTAAAAGCACCAGCAATTGCCAGCATCCCTCCACAAATCAAACTCGCCACGATTCGAGGTAACCGCAACGTCAAAATTGTATTTAATGTATCTGGAGATTTTCCACTAATAGCTGCTATCAACTGTGAGAATGATAACGAACTAGCCCCCACCATCACTGAGGCCACAATCGTTATTATCAATAGCATCAATACCAATGAATAACTCCAACCCTCTTTCTTATCCATATTATTCACCACTTGGATACAGCCAATTCGATACCTTGTCTAAAGCGGTTGCGACCCGCATATTTGCTGTAGCATCAAAGTCTGGTTCCTGTAAGTCATGTACCCGTTTGTTTTTAACTGCACTCAATTGCTTCCACATTGGATCAGACTTAAATTCAGAATTAAATTGCCTAGTAACCATGTCAGGCATGGCGTGCTCTAATCTTAAAATCACTTGTGGATTAGCTTTTTTGATGGCTTCATCATTAGGTTGCATATATTCTTGAGTATTTGAATTAAACACATTTTTACCGCCTGCAAGAGAAACTAAGTTCCCGACATACGACTTGTTAGTAGCAATCATGTACGAGGCACCCGGTAACCCCATGATTACCAGCACCCGCACTGGTTGTTTATGCTTAGCAGCTTTCTTCTTTGCTTTAGCAGTTGCATCCTTAATTTCGTCAATGGCGGCGGTTGCCTCGGCTTTTCTATCATACCGGTTTCCCATTTGGGTAACCGTTTCTTCTAACGCTGTAACTGACGATAAGTTTAAAAAGTGAGGTGTAATGTGCTGTTCTTTAAATGACTTTCCAAACTGATCCTTAAGGACATCAACAGAATAAACCGCAGTTGGGTGTAGGTTAGCAATTTTCTCAGCACTAGGACTCATTGGACTACCAACCTTTGTAATGTGTTGATACCTGCTAGGAATTTGGTTCTCTGTGGTCGGAATCCCCACCAATGGTAGTTTTAATTTATCTGCAATTTGGACTACTGCGTAAGTAGTTGCTACGATTCTGGGCTTACTGTTGCTATTTGCTTGACGATTACTCTTGATAGCAAATATGCCGCCAATAGCACCAATTAAGGCGATGACGGCAATTGCTACAATCGCAATTTTTCGCGATGATTTCAATTATTCGACCTACTTTCTCTTTTTAAAGAAGTAGTAGCCTGCTCCACCAGCAACGACAACAACTGCAGCAACACTACTTACAACGATTGGTGTGCTGTTTTTCTGTTTATTCTGCTTTTTATTATTTGCTTTTTTAGCTGGCTTTTTTGAAGTAGGTTGCTTTGACTTAGCAGTTTTCTTGTTCTGCTTTTTAGTCTTTGCCGGTTGCTTCTTTGAATCCTTTTTTGGGTCAGACTGCTTCGGGCTATTTAATTCTTTAC
This sequence comes from Lentilactobacillus curieae, assembly GCF_000785105.2. Taxonomy (NCBI): domain Bacteria; kingdom Bacillati; phylum Bacillota; class Bacilli; order Lactobacillales; family Lactobacillaceae; genus Lentilactobacillus; species Lentilactobacillus curieae. The sequence continues at coordinate 218,629 of NZ_CP018906.1, forward strand.
TAGTTTTTGCTGGTTGCTTAGTCTTATTGGGCTGTGCCACGGTCTTTTTAGCTGTGGTCTTTGGCTTAGCCTGACTAGACTGTTTAGCAGGATTTGACTTTTTTTGAGCGTGATGCTTTGGAGTAACCGAAGTTACCCGAGTCTGCTTAGGTTTACTCGCAGGACTAACCTTTGCTCGGGTAGTCTTGTGTAATGCAGGTAATCCTGCAGTATTGAACTTAAAGGTGATCATATGCTTAGCTTTATAGACACCGGGAACATTAATCGCTAATTTAGCATTGATTTTTTTGTTCAAGTTCTTGGTATAAAAAGAAAAATAAAGGTTTGAGTTTCCCTTAGCATCCTTGACCTTACGAACGTTTTTTGGTGCTCCGCCATTTACGTTTAGCACTTTAACAGGATAAGAACTTAACTTCTTAGCAGTTTTGATATCAACGGTAACAACATACCGACCATTTTTAACTGTAACTGAAGCTGGATGTTTAAAGTATCCTGATGCAATTGATGTCTGGTTAGTTCCATACCTTAAAGTTTTATACTGAATTGCTTTAGCATTTGCATTTACAAACCCTAGTAATCCCAGAGCCATCCCAACAAATGCCAACCCTAGTTTAATTAGTTTGGTTGTCTTATGCATTTACCCTGCCTCCCAAAAATTTGAATCCTCCAGCAACTGTCACCATTGCCATAAATAAGCCAAGAGCGCTCAGCTCAAATTGGCTGCTATCACTGGTTTGGGGTAATTTGGCGTTACTTAAGTATGACTTACCACTACCACCATTATTGTTACTGGTTGGTAATGCAGCAGCTGCAGCAACGTGTTTTGCAGTCTTTGAATGACTGAACTTAAACCTGATATTAAATGTTTGGCTAATGTTAAGCATTGGCACCTTAACATGAATTTTGGCCTTAACTAATTTTTTCAATTGCTTAAGCGATGAAACGTAGAAACTGTAATTCATTGTGTAATTCTTCTTGGTCTGACCTAACTTAACTCCATAAACCTTTTTGCCCAGAACGGAAATTGGTTTAACTGCGTGTGATCCCAATCCAAGACTCTTTTTGTAGCTAACTGTCAGTTGAACTCTGTACTTTTTACCAGCTTTAATGACCTTAGCCTTCTTAGTGTAGTACTTGTTGGCAATTGATTTTTGACTATTATCGCCTTGCAAGATTACATATGACCAAGTGCTTGCCTTTGTTTTAGAAGTCTTTTTAACTGTAGTTTTCTTGGTTGGCTTCTTTGCTGGTGTCTTTTTCTTAGTAGTTGCTGTTGGTAAAGTTGTAGTTGTGGTTGTTGGTTCTGATACTGTCGGTGTTGTCGATGTCGTACTTGTATCTGTCGTTGGTGTTTGTGGTGTCTGAGGAGCAGTTGGTTGTGCTGCTGGTTCAGAAACCTTCTTAGCATTGGCATAATCCAAGAAAAACTGTGCCGTTTGGTTCATCGATCCAATAATTGGAATCTGCAAACTAAATGCCACCGGTACGTAATTTGACTTACCATCAGTATTAAAAGTTAAATCTCCCTTATTACCTGCTTGGTTTGATTCCTTTACAGATTGGCCATTAGCAGTCATTCCCTTAATATAGTTCAAACCATTAGTGGTAACCGTAACAGCATATGTACCATTGCTAACATTCACTTTAGCAGTACCGTAAAAGTATTGATTAGCCAGTGAAACTGACGAAGGACTGTTTGCCTTTCTTAATGAAACCGGTACCTCATAGCCACCATCTGATAATGTATCCGCTTTGATTCCAGTAATTAAAAATACCAGTGTTAGCACAGTTACAGCTATCGCTCCTAGTACTTTAAGCGTTTTTGTCTTCATGTTTTTGCCTCCCCAAAAAATATAAAAATAGAATAATTGCTTACAATTTATTTTAACATTATTGTAACGGTTTTCAGCATTCAAAATAAAAAAAGAATTCCTAAAAAGGAATTCTTTTTAACTAAGCTCGTTTTCTAAGAATAACAAACATCCCAGAAGCGGTGATGACCATCAAAATTCCACCAACAACACTAATCAATGCATCGTTACTATCCCCGGTTTGTGGTAGCTTACCACTTTCAGGGTAATTGTCTGATGCCTGTTGATAGTCAATGCCCAACATAACTGCTGGTTTCATTGGTGAGTTTTCTGAATTGGTACCTGTCGCTGCCAGAGCATTAACAGTTTCTTGGCCATTATCAACTGGTAATGCTGAACTGGTTGTTGTAGTCTTAACAACTTTAGTTGGTTCCTCGGTAGCTGCATTGATTTCATCAGCTTCCTTAGTTGGTTGCTTAGTCTTTTCAACTGGTTCAACTGTTTCCTCAGTTGGCGTTTTTTGTTTGTCAGAAGGAACCTTTGGCTCTTCAACTGGGCTTTCTTCAGTTGTTGGTTCCTTAGGTTTATCTGATGGAACTTTTGGCTCCTCAACTGGACTTTCTTCAGTTGTTGGTTCCTTTGGTTTTTCTGACGGAACTTTTGGTTCTTCAGTTGGTTCCTTAGGCTTATCAGATGGAACCTTTGGATCTTCAATCGGTGGAACAACGATATCTGGCGTTCCAGGCTCGTTTGGTTTTGGATCCTCAGGCTTTTTAGGTTCTTCAGTTGGCTCTTTAGGCTTTTCATTTGGATCTTTAGGATCTTCAGGCTCTTCGATTAACTCTTCGTCACCTGTAGCGCCACCCTCTCTGGAGAACTGACTGGTTTTCGCAGTCAATGATTGTTTATTACCAGAAATAACTGAATCCTTTGTTTCCATCTTTAAATCATTATTAGACAACTTAGGCATTGTGTCGCCAACAACGTAGTCCTTAAAATCAATGATTTTGGTTTCAAACGAAACAACTGCTTTAGCGGGAATTGCTTGATTATTATTAGCAATAGCATCAGCTGCCATCAAACTATCAAGACTAACTTTAAATTCTCCACCACCTGTAGTTGTATTGTTACTAATTACATCAACTTTAAGTTCTGGAGCCTTAACTTTTTTTACGATATCTCCAGCTTCATTGTAATAATTGACCATAACAGAATCCGGAATTAAATAATGGCCTTCAGCAAACTTATCGGTAATCACTGGATTAACCTGGTTAAGCTTACGGGCATTGTTAACTGAAATAGACCATTTGATCTTATCAGTATATTCCTTCTTACCTGTAGCCGGGTTAGTCTCTTGAACTTGATTACGGCCCTTATACAAAATACTTTGACCACTACTAGTTCCCCACTCAGCATCTGTATACTTGATGTTGTAATCAAAAGTAGCATCAGTACCTGACTTAGGAAAAACAATCTCTGTTTCTCCTGAGGTATTAACCGCTTCCTTATTGAATTCGGCACCAAATGCAAAGTAACCCTTTAAGTTTTGCTTATTATCGACACCTGGTTGAAACTCGATAGTAGCAACGTTATTGTCAATTGTTACTTTACCAATCAAATCATTGTTCTCATCACGCATCTCAATTGGATCATTGGGAAGGTAGTCTTTAGCCTTAATTTGATCAGGTAGTTCAAGCACGTACTTATCACCAGATTTGGCACTAGGTACGGACCAGTCGTAACGAACATAGAATGGTGTCTTGCCATCAATCTCAGAATGTTCAGGCAGCGGATTGTTACCATCTTTATCCTTTGAAACGGTAACTTTTTCCATGAATTTAGTGGCATCTTTATCTTTAGATACGTTAGTTGCTGTGTTAGCTGCCGTGTTCCTCATCACAACATTAGCACTAGCAGCCTTACTATAAACCGGCGCCTTAGCTGTATGTCGCTTAACTGTAACTGCTGCAGCCTTAACACTGTTCTTAGCATACACAACTGGTTTAGCTTGTGCCTTAGGTTTTACATTAAGGCTTGCTTTGGCTGGTTGTACCTGAGTTGTTGTTACATTCCGTGTTTCAGTTGAACTACTTTGACTAGTTGGCTGGACCGCTGGTGTTTGAGCTTGCTCCGCAACTTGTGCTTGGCTCTGCTCAGCAGCCGGTTCAGTCGTCTGTTGCTGAATGGAACCGGCCGTACTATTCGCACTATAAGTAGCATCTTGCTGATCGCTAACCGTTTGTTCAGCATTAGCCGTTGTTTCACTCGACTGACTCACAGACTGGGTACTATTCACATCTGTTCCCTCAGTTGGACCAGCTCTTGTAGCGGTCACTGCAGATGGCGTAATCCCCCCTGCCGGATCTCCAGTCGCTGCACAAGCAGTTAAGCTAAAGAATCCGACAAATCCAATAATAACAGCGACAACCGCCATCATTATCGGAATTAATCTTTTGCGCATTATTATCCCCCCTTACAAAATCAATGAACGACATGTACAAAAGCACAATTTCATTATAAAAAACTCTATAAGTATAAACAAATAATATGCCAATGAATTTCGTATACAAAGAAAACTCCGGGTGTCAATTTTTAAATCTACGAAAAAAGTGCTCTAGTTTTTATATAAAAAATACTAGAACACCCTTTTTGACTACCTTTAAATTTTTACAATCGTTCGGCCAATATGTTGGCCATCTTTTATCTTGTTAACTACCTCCGGAATCTGGTCCATGCTGATTTCTTCAACTCGTAGGTCAGTCGTCACGTCCCATTCACGTGCCAGTAGATTCCAGACTCGATTGCGGGTTTCCATATCGACTGAGACAGAATCAATTCCAACCAATGACACTGCCCTCAGAATAAATGGCAAAACTGTAGTAAACAGTTGGTTGCCACCAGCATTCCCAGTAATTGCAACTATGCCATCATAAGCCATTGCGGGCAATATTTGGCTAGTCACCTCTCCACCAACTGCGTCAATTGCAAAATCATATTTTGCCGAAGTAAGTGGTTTTTGATCCTTATCCAATCGACTCGAGGTAATGACGTGGTCTGCCCCAAAATCTCTGGCAATTTGTTCCCGTTCACCATTGTGAACCATACCAGTAATATTTTCATAGCCAAGATTTTTAAGGATGGCAAGGGCAACACTACCCACTCCGCCCGTTACTCCAGCAATTAAAATTCTTGCTTTTGGGTTGTTCATTCCCATTCTTTGAAGTCTATCAACAGCAAGTGCCGCTGTGAATCCAGCAGTTCCATAAATCATTGTCTCTCTCATACCCATTGTTGCTGGAATGTGAACCAACCACTTGCCCGGAACTCTAGCATATTCAGAAAATCCACCGGTATGAGCCATGCCAACATCATAACCAGTCAGCACCACCTCATCACCGACAACAAAATCTGGATCATCTGACTGCACCACTTCACCACTAAAATCAATTCCAGGAATCATTGGGTAGTTTCTAATCACCCCACCATTTAACTGAAATCCAAGCATATCTTTATAATTTAGAGAAGAGTAATTAACATGGACAATTACGTTCCCCTCCGAAAGCGACGAAAGATCTATCATTTCGCGTCTAAAGCTTAGTTCATTATTGTTCTCTCTAATCACAATTGCATTAAATTTATCCATATTAATCACCACCTGTCGGAATATTACTACAATTGATCTAATGATTGAAGAAAAATGACCTCCGGCTGCGACCAGCTTTATTCAACAGAAAAACGCCCAGTGAAATTAATCACTGAGCGTCATCTGGTAAGTTAATAAGATGTTAGAACAATTTTGCTTTCCTAATTATAGGATTTGGCAGAACTCTAACTTTTCGTTGTTTGGTCCTAAGATATTGAAGAAACGAATTCCGTTGTCCCAGAATGAAGGGATTGCTTGAATTTCACTATCAATAACGTTAAGTCCAAGTTTGTGAGCTTCGTCAAATGCCTTTTCAATATCAGTAGTGTTAATTGAAATATGGCTAATTGAACCTTCCTCACGAGTTTCAGAAATTTCACCATCATATGTTTCGATAGTTAAGTTGCCAAGGCGCATAAATGCACAGTGGTTATCGCCATTTGGGAAGTAGCCTGCTTTTTCAAAACCAAGCTTTTCGTAAAAGGCAATTGTTTCATCTAAGTCTTTTGCAGGAATACCAATATGTTGAACACCAGTAATGTAATCAGTCAAACTCATGTCAAAAATCTCCTATTCAGTAACTTTTTTACCAACATCAAGCTTTTGATGTTTAAGTTTTCTAAAGATGTGAATATCTGCCCATCCGGTAACAGCGCCTTGACATAGGAATGCAAATACAGTTCCTAGTCCAAAGTTGGTAAACTGGCGAGTAATGATAATCGCAATGATTGCCATAATTGTAGGTGGGATGTAAGAAGCCCACATGGCGACCGCAGCCCGACCCTTGAAGTACTTGAAACGCAAGATTTGCATTAAGTCATCGGCAGGGTGAAGAACAAAGTTTACTCGTTGATAGATTGAAATTGCAGTACCAATCAATGCAACCCCAAAGAAGTTGAGTAAGATGTAGAAGCCAATCATTAATGGTGTCTTTGCGTCGGGAAGACCCGCAAAAATTGGGTATTTACCAAGGAAAAAGTCTTCAAAAATTTGAATCATAGCAGAGAATGGCACCATGAAAATCAAGTTTCCAAAAATCCGCTTAATATCAAACTTACCTACTAACAATGCGTTAAGCAATGAAATTAACATTCCTAGAATCAAGAATGCCCAAAATAGGTTCCAGTGAAGAGCAGTACCAAGGTTAGCTTCAGCAGCTGTCCAGTATGCTGATCCTAAGAATGAAGGATGAATCTTTGCACTAGTAACCAAAGTCAAAACGTTACCAGCCGAATTAATGATCAATGAAACCACAAAGTAGAACGTTGCCATTGCTGGAGATAACGTACTCCCTTTTGGCTCATCAACATTTTGAGTGTTTTCAGTCATCTATATCACCTATCTTAATCTTGATCTCCGACTTTAACAACAGCCTTACTTACATTAGTAATCTTACCAGTTAAGAAATCTTCAACTTCTTCAAGAGTAAGAACATGGCTGATCAAATCTTCAACATTCAACTTGCCGCTTGAAAGCATTGCGAGTGAATCCTTGAATGAGTATGGGTTAATAAATGAACCTTGGATAGTTAATTGTTTTTGGAAAACTTCGTAAGTGTTCATTGAGAATTTTTGAGTTGGTTTACCAACACCAAACATCAATACTTGAGCACCCTTCTTAGTTGCTTCGATTGCTTGTTCTTGAGTTTGTGGAAGACCAACAGCTTCAATAACTACATCGTAGTCAGCCGGAATCTTGTCAGTTTCAGTGTTGAATGTGTTAGTTACGCCGAAGTTTTCTTTGTTGTTAGCAAGCTTTGCTTCGTTACGGCCAGCAAGGTCAACTTGGTGAACACCGTATGCTTGAAGAATTTGGGCAAATAATTGACCCATAAATCCATCACCGATAACAAGTGCTTTTTGGTATGGAGTTAATTTAAGTAACTTGATTCCATGAACGGCACATGAAATTGGTTCAACAGTAGCAGCTGCTTTCAATGAAACATTGTCAGGAACTTGGTATACAACTGATGCAGGAGCAGTAAATTGCTGTTCAAGACCACCGTTTCTAGTAACACCAACAGCTGAAAGGTTGTTACATAATTCAGGACGGTCAGTTAAGCAGTATTCACATTGGCCACAGTAGATGTTAGGGTCAACAGATACACGGTCGCCTGGCTTAAGGTCAGTAACTTCTGAACCAACTTCAGCCACAACCCCTGAGTTTTCGTGACCTAAAACGATTGGTGGAACAGCATCAGCTGAACCTGGTAGACCAGCATACAATGCGTGGTCAGTACCACAGATACCAGCATATGCAGTATTGATCAATACTTCGTTAGGCTTTAAATCTTGAGCCTTAATGTCTTCAATTTCTAGTTTTTCTACGCCTTCTAGAACAAGTGCTTTCATGTTAATTAATTCCTCCAAATAGTAATAAAATGTCAGTATGCGAAACATTGAGCAAACATTTGTAAAATGCCATCTCAATTCAACGTCATTATACTAACACCATTTCCCTATTTGTGCAAACGGTTGTCTTTCCCGCTTATCAAGGGTTGACGTTCTGTACCACTTATTGATATCCAACGCAATTTCTTTACTAGCAATAGATTGTGCGTCACTTACCAGTTTACATTTAGCAATTTCTTGTGATTTTTTTATAAAATAAAAAAGCTCGCTAAACAGTAATCTAACGGGCTTTTAAACAAAATCTATAAAATTATAAGTTTTCTGGCGTTGATGAGTCTTGATAAATCTTCTTAACATCGTTAACACTGAGTTTGATATATCCATCCTCAGTCAGATTACCAGTTTCAACTGCACTTTGAGCCATTGCATCAAAATTGGTTTCATCCTTGATGCCCACCTCAGGAAGTGTCATTTCAAATCCAAGTGAACTAATCCAATCGTATGTTTCTTTAATTGCTTGATTAGCTGCATCGTCAACGTTATCCGCGTCGACTCCCCAAACATTTTTTGCAAATCTTGCCATTAATTCGTGAGTTGAACTATCTTGAGCAACCACTTTTAACCAACGAGGTGTCAAAATTCCTAGTCCTACTCCGTGAGTAATATCATAGTAAGCCGATAACTCATGTTCCATTGGATGAACTGTCCAACCATTAACATCCCCTAGCCCAACAATTCCGTTAAGAGCCATGGTTGCTGTCCACATTAGGTTGGCACGAGCGTCATAGTTATCTGGATCTTTAATTGCTACCGGTGCCCACTTAATAACTGAACGCATTAGTCCTTCAATCATTCCCTTAGAAACATCATTGTTTTCTGAACGATCAAAGTATTGTTCAATTAAATGGCTCATGATATCCATTGAGCCAGCTGCAGTTTGCCTAGTTGGCACTGTATAAGTGAGGGTTGGATCCAAAAATGAAATAGATGGGGTATTTGGACCACCAGTACCAAATTTTTGGTTAGTCTGAGGGTTGGATATGACTGAACCCCGATTCATTTCTGAACCAGTAGCTGAAAGTGTCAAAATATCAATCAATGGTAACTGGTCGATTTTCATTCGTTTGCCTGAATCAAGAACTAGGTCCCAAGGATCACCTTCATAATATCTTGCAGAACCAATTACCTTGCTGGCATCAATTACCGAACCACCGCCGACTGCTAAAATTACGTCGATGTTGTTAGCCTTAACTAATTTTTGCCCTTCACGAACTGAGTCAATCTTGGGATTAGGAGCAATCCCAGGTAGTTCCACTATATTTAATCCATCTAAAAGTTTTACTACTCGTTCGTACAATCCCGAGTGCTTGACTGATTGGCCGCCATAAACGAGCAGAACATTTTCGCCAAAGCTAGTAACAGCATCTCTTAGCTCACCATCAATCTTATCCTTACCAAAACGAATATCGGTTGGATTCTTAAAACTAAAGTTTTCCATGAGTTAAAACCCTCCATTTCGAAGTAACATTCTATACCGAAACGTTGGAAAACACGACCATTTTATTCTTTATTTTAGATAAGACAATGGCTTGTCAACCTCAACCTTAGTGCCATCGTATTGATTTTTGATGTACTTTTGAATCGCTGGTTCATGATATAGCTTTACTAGTTTTTTGTATTGAGAATTGTTCTCTTCTTTTTTGACAGTTGCCAGCACGTTGATGTTGTCTTTGGTACTATCATTCACCTTTTCGTGGAAAATCGAATCTTTCAAAACATTGAGGTGTCCTTCCAATGCAACAGTATTTGAAATCAAAACAACTGGAACACTTTTAAGCACCCTAGGTCCTGTAGTGTCATCAATCAGCTTAAATTTCAAGTGGTGTGGATTTGATGCAATGTCTCCAGTATCGCTTAATGCATTAAAACCAGCCTTTAACTTAATCAGCCCTGCACTTTGAAGCAGCAACAAATCTCTGGAAGTGTTAGCTGGGTTATTAGCAATCGCAACCGTGGTGCCATCTGGAATATCACTAACTTTCTTGTACTTATTTGAATAAATTCCAAGTGGCTCAAGGTAAGTAGTACCTAGTGCGCGTAGTTGCCCTGACTTGTTTTCCTTATTGTAGGCTTGAAGGTATGACCATGACTGAAATGCGTTGACGTCAACGGTTCCGTCTGTGGTAGCTTTGTTCAACTGAACTCCATCAGCAATTTGCTTAACCGAAATTTTTAGACCTAACTTCTTGGCTTGAGAAGTTTTAGCAATGTGTTGCCAAATATCATAATCTGAACCTTGAGAGCCTACTACAATGGTCTTGCTTCCACTGGCCGTTCCACCGGTTAGTGAATGAATTCCAAAGCCGATTCCAATAACTACCAACAATGCCACTACTAAATAGCCAATTCTTTTTACTGATCTCATAGTTAATATTCTCCTTTAATTAACGATATTCCATTCCGCCATCTACTAATATCGACTGTCCCGTCAGGTAGCTTCCTTCTGGTGAGGCAAAAAAACCAACCACGTTGGCAACGTCTTCGGGGGTCGCTTCTCGACCCAAGGAAATTTCTGACAAAACATCTCTTTGCTGTTCAAGAACTGTCTTTGATTTAATTTCTGCAGTTCGCTCATCAATTGCATCCCTCAACGGCGTACGCACTACCCCAGGGTTATAGGCATTCACAGTAATTTGATATTTTGCTAATTCCTTCGACGCTGCCTGGGTTAGACCCCTTATACCAAATTTAGAAGCAGAGTACGCACTTTGAAGCGCGGATGCCTCAACTCCAGCAAGTGAAGCAGCATTGATAATTCGGCCACCACTTCCCTGCTCAATAAAACGCTTAGCTGCAATTTTAATTCCCCAAAATGTTCCCAAAAGATTTACATCGATCAGTCTCCTAATTGCCGCCGGATCAGAATCCACAATTGAGTCTATGAAGGCGACTCCAGCGTTGTTAACAAATACAGCTAGTTTTCCAAGATCACCTATCGCATTATCAACAGCCGTGGCAAATGCATTCTCATCTGCAACATCAACTTGATAGTCCTTGGCGGTAAATCCTTCCCTTGTAAGCTCATCAACGGTCTGCTTAGCGGTTTTGGCATTAATGTCTAATACACCAACTGCCAAACCTTGCCTCGCCAACTTAAACGCTATTGCTTTACCAATCCCTTGTCCTGCTCCAGTTACAATCGCTAATTCTGTCAAATTAATCCACCTCATCACGAAGAACGGCAATAAAAAAAGTCGTTCCTGTATTTAATACAGAAACGACTTATCGTGTTACCATTCTGAGTTTAATTATTTAGTCACCTAAACAAATCTCGCCAACCATCTTAACCCAACTGTATAGTGAAAAAATGGTGTGTCCATTAACGAGGACCAGCCCGTCTACCGCTTTTGATGGTTCAATCGCGTTAGCCAATCATCGGCCATTTTCACCGTTCACCAAAGATTGACTTTCATCATCACGTCAACTCTCTGCACAATGGTTCCGGGTTACTTTCCGAATCGATTTGTTTAAATTCTTATGAGTAAATTTATCATTATATTTTAATCGTGTCAACAAATTTTTTATAGTTCATTCGCGTATTTAACTATAAGCCGTTAAATCACTCCCCATGGGTGGTGACAATCCACTTCTTTTTAAAGAAGGTTAATACTGCCCACACATTAATCCCCTGGTAATATAGCTGAAATCCATACGTTTTGGCCATCATCCAAAATGTTTTAAGCATTCCTAAATCCTTAATTAGCAGATAATAGGTTTCTGCAAAAATTAGATTGAAGGTCATGGTAAGGTTAATTATTAAAATTACTATCATTTCTTGTTCTGAAAACACCGAAAATAAAATATTCACATCAAAATAATGCATTTCTATGTACTGAACTAGCCAAAAAATCCACAAGATATTAATCTGTATTGCTTTTGAAAGTGTACTAATTCTGCAAAAAACGTGGATACTTTTTACACTTGGCCGAAGAATCATATTAACCATCGCCACAAAAAAGAATCTGAGTAAGCATTCAAACGATCCCCTGGACCATCTCGTTAACCCGTGAATCGATTGTCTAAACGTTGAATAGTTTTCGTTAACCACGTATGCATCATCAATAAAGTTAACTCGTCCACCATGGGAAATAATCTCCAATTCCTCATATTCATCTTCAACGAGTGTCTTAAACCTAAAGCCACCGTGAACTAATATAATGTCCATTCTTGTAGCAAACCCTGTTCCTAATAGTGATGCACAGTCGAATAAGCTTTCTGGTGATTGCTGAAAGTGGTTGGACCTCTTAAAAGCAACGTTTAAACCATGGTTAATGAAGCCCCTTCCTTTTTTCGACAACAGTGACGTTTGCATTGCTTCTGGATCACTTTTAACTGTCGCGTAATCGTTATAACGTTGCAATAAATTTGGAGATATCTCGTTATCGCTATCCACAATCACCAGATAATCATAGTTACGTAAGTGTTCAATACACTGAAGGCCAAAATCAATGGTATTTGATTTACCAACTCCATGACGGCGAGCTTTCGGATAGTCCTCACTAGTTATCACATTTGCTCCCGCCGTTCTGGCAACCAGTGCGGTCTGATCATTACAATGGTCAGCAATTACATAAATATCAAATAATTCTTGGGGGTATGTTTGTTCTAAAAATCCCTTGACCGGAATTGAAATCACCGTTTCTTCGTTGTGTGCCGGAATAACCACCAAGAACTTCTTATTTGGTAGCCTACTGGGGACGTGTTCTTTTACCTGGGCATAACCCAATATTGATAGCAAATTATAGTACAGCATATAGATAAAAATGTACGCGGTTAAAAACGTAGATATAACTTTAAAAAATAGCATCTTGTCTCTCCTATATAAAAAATGACCGCTATCAATTTTACGCCGTAAATGTAAACTTAACAATAATTATTTTATAATATATTAAGTAATGCGATTAACTATTTTTTAAGATCAATTCAGATTCATACCCTACTATATCAATGCCATTATATATGTATCCCGTTAACCATATCAACAACCACACTTTACCAGCGATTCTTTTTTAATTATAAAAAAGGCACCGAAATCACTATCTGATTTCGGTGCCTCTATTATATGATTTTCTAAATCACCATTCCCACCCCAAAGAATAGTGCCATTGATAAACCACCAATGACTAGAATCTTTACGGAACAAATGAATGTCTCTGTCTTAACCTGTTTATGCGCAAATATTCTCACCTGCTTGTAAACTAACGGAGCCGCCCAAAAGCATAACAACGTCTCCCAGGGAGCAATCTGCATGACCACCGCTAGAACAATGGCTACGTAAGCAATCACGTTTAACGATATGAATAAAATAACTGAATTGCGTTTACCAAGGTACCAGACAATCGTGTGGCGATCATTATCAATATCCTCTTGTAAATCACAGATATTGTTATCTAACATAATGTTGGCAATCCACAGCACGTTTGGTAACGAAATCAAGAAGATTGGGGCAATTAGTCCCCAACTCCACGTGAACTGCTGGTAAATATTAATGTAAACGGTAATTAACGTGATCACAAATCCCATCGTGATTCCCGAAAAGAACTCACCAAACGGTGTATCCGCAATGGGCTTGGGTCCCATCGTATATAAGAATCCAATTGCAAAACAGAACAATCCCATCCATAACAATGACAGCCCAGAGCGGTAAACCAAATAAATTCCACCGATTCCTGCAATTCCAATAAACGCAACTAGAATCGCCAAGACTATCGATTTTGATAATCCAGCACGGCCAACAATATTGGTTTGGTTTCGGTATTCTTCCACATCTTTAGCTTGTAAAAAGTGGTTAAAGTTGTCCAAAACATTCACAGATGCGTCAAATAATAGCATTGCTACAAAAAAGATAACTGTATTGATTGGATCAATCACTTGGTAATTATACCAAGTGTAAAGTAACCCGATAGTAAACGGAATGATGCTTGCCGTCAGCGATTTAACCTCAATCAATTCTAAAAAAACACTTTTGGTCATGTTCATCAACCTACCCCTATATTTATATTCACTAATCATTTTACCTACAAAGTTAGTTAATTAACACCCCAAGCAAAAAAGAGTGACCATCGGCCACTCTTTTCACAACAACTATTTATTAGCTTTCGCTGCATCTTCTCTAGCTTCTTCTTCAGCCATCTTATTCAAAGCAACCTCAGCAGCCTGATTATCATCCTTCTTCAAATTAAAGAAGCACTTAACCACGATTACTAGTAGGATTACAACCCCCGCAGTAAACACCAAATCGGGAGCCATTCTGGCCCATAAAAATCCTGAAACTAATGGCTCATGATAGAAACTAAGCAGCCTTGCATGCCAATATCCGTGTTTTAAAGCATCAATTAGTTGAATCTGGCCAACTGGCATTAACGTGATGAATACCATTCCTGCCAAACCAATATTGGTTAACCAAGCGGCCCATTTAACGGCCTTATCCATCTTGGGCGTCCACAATGACTTCTTAGTCACGTTTCTCAATGCATAAAGCATAATCGCAATTGAGAACATTCCGTAAACCCCAGCCATTGATGCATGAGCATGAGCTGAAGTCCATTGGGTACCATGTTCAAAGTAGTTGATTGCTGGAGCATTGATCAAAAATCCAAGGGCTCCGGCACCAACAGCATTCCAAATACCTGTCCACATTAAGAAAATAAACGTTCCCTTGTAAGGAAATTCCGTCTTAGTATCTTTGTAAACTCTATAATGCGTGTAAGCTTCCCAAACCAGCAAACACAGTGGAACGATTTCGAGAGCTGAGAAACATGCCCCTAATGCTAACCAAATTGAATGGTCACCTTCCCAGAAGTAATGGTGTCCCATTCCAACAACCCCTGAACCAAGCAATAAAATTACTTGGAAGTATAGGGCTCTAACTGTTGAACGAACTGTCGTCAGCTTCATATCAACCATCAGCCAACCAATTAGGATTACAGCAAATGATTCAAAGATTCCTTCAACCCAAAGGTGAACGATCCACCAACGCCAGTAATCCGCAAAGGTTACGTGAGAATTAGGCAAAATGAATAGTGATGCCAAATAAAATGCTGGAATTGCAATTGCCCCACAGAACAACAGCGTGGTTAACCTAGTTCTGTCATATTGGAGTTTCCGCTTCATGGCTGGAATGAATCCCCTCATTAAGATGATTACCCATAGAACCATCGCTAATATAAAGACTATTTGCCAGAACTTACCAAGTTCAAGGTATTCCCAACCGAAGTTACCGAATAGCCACCAATTTTTGTTTAAAATTCCTAAAGTTGATCCCCATTCACCAAGCATTGAACCACCAATACAGATGATCAATCCCCAGAACAGTAAATCAACCAGCTTGCCCTGGTGCTTGGGTTCTCTTCTAAGAACTCTTGGCACAATATAAATCCCAGTTGCCAGCCAAGTTGTTGCTACCCAGAAAATAACCAACTGTAAGTGCCAAGCCTTTGCAACATTAAATGGCCAAATGTTTTGGAGCGGAATTCCAAAGAAAGAATTTTCTACATAATAGTGAGCCATCAATTCACCCATTAATATTTGTAACAGGAACATCAACATTACGATAACGAAGTACTTTGCCGTCTTTCTTTGACTAGACGTAATTGGTACATCAGGGTCAATGTTGACTGGCTCTTCAGGTAAGTACCGTGACTTCATATCAAATTGGTAACGACGTTGGAAGTAAATGATTACCCCAACCCCAACAGTTAATAGTGCGACAGAAATCGCAGTCCATACCATTGCTTCAGCAGGCATTACGTTCCCCGCATCTAGATCATATGGCCAATTGTTAGTGTACGTAAAATCACGTCCTGGCCGGTTGGTCGAGGATAACCATGCACCCCAGAAAAAGAAACTAGTCAACTGGTCAACCTTATTTCCTTTGTACATAAAAGCATCAGTCTTTTTCTGATTGATCATCGACGCTGGTAACCCAGCCTGTTCAGGGTTATTAATAAATTCCTTCCGGTAATAACTCTGAAGGCTCTTCAAGCCGGCCGCTTGAGCATTTGTAAGTGTCAAAGTCTGGTTAGCCTTACTATATCGGTTAACCTTAATTTCTTTTTTGACCTTAGCTTTGATTCCGCCTTGTTGAAAATCATTCAAATCACTGAAATTCTTGTTGTGCATCTTCTGAGCATAGTACTGATCCATCCCCTTAAGGTACACGTGTAGTGATTGTGCCGTATAGTCAGGGCCCAAATAAGATCCATTTCCTAAATAAGTACCGTAGTCTGCCAACCCGTACTTTTCGTAAACTGCTTGACCAGATAATAATGAATGTTTTGAAATAAGTTCAGTTCCGTTCTGGTCAACAATTTTACTTGGACGAGGGGCTTCATTCTTAAAAATCATAAAGCCACCGGCAATTAAAATTGAAAACGCAGCAACCAAAGTGATTATAAGTACTTTGGTTAGCCGTTTATAGTTATATCCTGTATTCATACTATTCCCTCCCCGATAAAAACATCATAACTACAGGTTAATAATACCACTAATATGTAACCGATTAAATAATTATATTATGTTTATATTTAAATATTTTATTCATATTTTATATAAAAAGACTGATTACCCTAGCTTCTTTACTAATCAAGGGATTAATTAGGAATATGGCTACGTCTTGACAAACACGAACAGATGTTCGACAATAAACATACGTTCCCCATAAAACTATTTTTGGAGGTGAAGTTATGGACTACTCAAACGAACCACGCGGGGTATTCTTTTTAATCGATAACAAATCTTTTTACGCTAGCGTTGAGGCAACTATGCGAAACCTAAATCCCCTAACTGTTCCACTTGTGGTAATGAGTGAACAAGAAAACACTAACGGCGGTCTGATTTTGGCAACTTCCCCCATGGCTAAGAAAATGTATCATCTCAAAGCGAATGTTTCCCGCCAACGTAATCTCCCCCAAGATCCTAACTTAATGGTCGTTCCCCCAAGAATGAACCTTTACATCAAGCGTAACTTGCAGATTAATGACATTTTTCGCCGCTTCGTAGCCGACGAAGATCTCTTTCCCTACTCAATCGACGAATCAATTCTCGACCTTACCCACTCTTGGCAATTATTTGGTAGCACACCCGTTGAGGTCGCAAAACTAATTCAACGAACAGTCCGCAAAGAATTGGGTCTATATGTCACCGTTGGGATTGGCGATAATCCAGTCCAAGCAAAGATTGCACTTGATATATATGCCAAGCATACAGATAATTTGATTGGTGAAATCCATTATGAAACCGTCCCCGAAAGAATCTGGTCAATCAACGACCTAACAGACGTCTGGGGAATTGGCTCTAGAATGGCACTTAGGCTAAACCGGCTGGGTATTCACAATATGGACGAGTTAGCCCACACTTCTCCGTTTTACATCAAGGAGAAACTTGGGATTATTGGTACCCAATTATTTGCAACAGCTTGGGGAATTGATCGAACCAGCCTTCATAAACGGCTCAAGCCCAAAGAAGCCAGCATTGGTAACTCTCAAGTTTTGCCACGGGACTACAATAGTCAAACCGAAATCGAAACGGTAATCAAAGAACTTGGCGAACAGGTTGGTGCTAGGTTGCGTCACCACAATAAACAGGCTGGTGTTTTATACCTGGGAATTGGTTTTTCATATCTAGCGAGTGAGGATGATGGTCGCGGTGGATTTAGTCACTCAATGAAAATTGCCCCCACTAACAACAACCGCCAACTAGTTAGTTACCTAATTCAGATGTTTCGCGATAGTTGGCAAGGACAAACCATCCGAAATGTCGCCGTATACACCAGCAAACTGAGTAATGATGTCGGTGAGCAACTCAGTATTTTCTTCGACCCTAAAAAACAAATCAAAAAAGCCAATACAGATCGCATATTAGACTCAATTCGCAATCAGTTTGGCTTTACTTCATTGGTATATGCACGCAGCTTAACCGAAGGTGGAACAGCAATCAATCGGGCTTCTCTGGTTGGTGGTCACAACGGAGGAAATGCTTATGAATAGAGATGTTAAGTTGATTTTGGAAAGAATCAACCCACTGTTTAAAAGAATTAGTCACACTCGCTACTGGATTAGGATAGTCAATGATCATTACGACAATCAGTTCAACTTCTTCTTTCATTCCCAGCGAGCAGGAATGAGGGAGCGGTCAATCCCACTCCACTCCATCACTAACTATCAACTCGAATATTTGGAAACTGTAATCAATGAGATCCAGGAACATTTTAACCTTTCAATCTACTATTCAGGTTTTAAAGGCCAACGTTGGCCTAGCAATAACCGGGTTATTCAATGGAAGTGATCAATTATGAAACGGCCCGAGATTAATGACAGCACCGCAGAGCTATTTTTTAAATATTATTATCAAGATAGAGGCATGCTTAAGTGGCAAGGATACTATTTATCAGACCACACTAGTGCCCTAAATCACCAGGCTGAGGAGAAAGCCCACACGATTCACAGGCAAGTTGCCCCAGAAATGACATCAATAGAAATTGATGAAGTAATTAACCATGCGATCAAAAAGAACACCCTTATCTCGATTCAAAGTAATATTAAGGACGATGACGGCGTATTTCCCCCACCAATTTCTGGTCACATTCGCGGCTACGAAGATTCCCGGTTATTTTTGGATAGCGGCGAATCAATCGAGTTGGTTGATATAAGAAGCATCGTTCAAAATTAAAGGACCAATGGTTAAGCTCCTATGGCTACCGTTGGTCCTTTATATTAAATCGTCATCATTTTTGTTACTAACAAACTAACAATTCCTGATGTGGTACTTGGAAATGCAAATATCATTTGGTTTAATTCTGATGCTGAAATTTGCTTATTGATAACTAATGTTAAGAAGTTAAGTAAATCAGCTGCTTCATTTCCATAAGCTTCTGCACCAACTAAAGTTTTAGTTGCTCGATCAATAACCACAGTTATTTCTGCATCAACTTCATTTTTAGATTGAAAGAGCATTTGCTTACCATACTCAATTTTTTCAACTACCAAGTTATCATCATTAAGTGCACTAACTGAGCTAACTCCGACATTGGCAATCCTTGGCAAGGTAAAAACAACGGCAGGAACAACTGCATAGTTGATTGGATTAGAATCTCCAAGAATTTGCCCAGCAATGTAATTAGATTCAAAAGTTGCTGTTGGTGTTAACTTACCCACGCTCTTATCCAAAACATCCCCACTGGCGTAAATGTTAGGAACGCTTGTCCGCAAATGATCATCCGTAACGATTCCTTTAGCAGAAAAATCTATATTTAAACCATCGAGACCGATACCCTCAACATTTGGCATTCTACCCGTTGCATCGAGAACATAGTCAGCTTCGATTTGATTGCCACGACTTGTTTTAACAACTAAGCCAGTGGTACCTTTTTCAACTACATCAACTGAAGTTGAGAAATCAAACTTAACCCCAGCCTTTTCCAGCTTACTAATTGCCTTAGCAACATATGCTTGATTGAAGTTTGCTAAAGCTTTATCCGCATACTCAACGATAGTAACCTCGCTACCTAGTTCAACTGCCATCGATGCAAATTCCAAGGAAATTATTCCGGCACCAATGAAAACAATTTTATGAGGCATTGCTTCTAGTGATAAAAAGTCCCGACTATCGTGAAGAAATTCACTTCCAGGAATGTTAAGCTTTCGGGAATGTTCTCCAGTTGCAATCACAATGTTCTCAGACGTGTACTGATTATTGTCGACAGAAACTGTGTGATCATCGCTAAGCCTACCATGCCCCTTAATAATAGTAATTCCCACCGCCATAAATAATTGTTCTAGTTGATCTGGCAACGGGTTAATAATCTTTTTCTTGTAGTTCATCAAGGCATTCCAATCAATCGTGACATCTTCCTTGATAATTTCTGGATACTGTCTTAACTGATTTTTTAGTTCAAACGGGCCATCCAATAATATTTTGGGATCACACCCATAGCTGGTACAAGTACCCGCAATAGTATCTTCTTCTACGATTGCAACTTTCTTGCCGGCCTGGCTAAGAGTAACTGCTGCATGCCAGCTTGCGTGACCACTACCAATAAAAATTACGTCAAAATTCATATTAAATCCCTCCATTTTCAATCGTGCGCGATTGATTACCGCTAAAAATAACGAATCCAACGTTATTCTATTGAATTCGCTAATTCAGAAATCAATTCATTATTAATTTCCAAAGCCTGACGATACTTTTCGATATCAAGTTTTCCTTCAGCTATACAACTTGAAACAGCTTCAAAAACTGCATCTTGGCTGTTAACGCCCTTGCTTGTTAAGCTGACAATTAATTGCCGCTTATCGGTGGCGTCCCGATGACGAGTAACCCAACCTGCCGCTTCCAGCCGTTTTAGTAGTGGTGTTAGCGTATTGCTCTCTAGATCAAGTTGCATCCCTAATTGATTTAACGCCAGGTTGTCTTGTTCCCACAAAGCCAGCATCACAATGTATTGAGGATAAGTCAGGTCAAAGTCTTTGAGGGCTTGTTGATAAAACTTATTAAAAAGTCGATTAGCATTGTAAACGGAAAAACAGAGTTGATTTGCTAAGTTCATTTCTTTAGGAATCAATTAATTCTCTCCAATCAATCGTGTGCGATTAATTTTCAGTATACACCATTTTTTTGGCAATACAACCCAAATTTTGAATCAACCTATTCTTTCTGATTACCAGTCAGTGGGACACCTTGTGGACCACCCGAAACCATCTCAATCATCCCTAAGAAACTTGGTTGAATATTCAAATCAGCTAGTTCACTTTTATTAATCGAGTACCGGATCGAATCCTCATCTCCATTTGCAACCTTAGAAACCCATTTGGGTTCCCAAATCATCTCGTGACCAATCGCTAAAAGATCGTAGTCTTCAGCAGCCTTTTCAACTTGTTTTGGAGTAGCTAATGAACCAACCACGATGATTGGAAACGCACCGGCAACCTGCTTCTTAATCAAACTATTAATAATTCGCTTATCTTCGTGATTGCGAATTGATGTTCTCCAAACATCATTTTGAGAAACGTGAAGGTAATCAAGTGGCTTTTGCTTAAGGGCATCAATCAATTTCATAGTGTCAGCAAGCGTAATGCCTGGTTCTTCCAATTCCTCTGGAGATAAGCGGTAACCCAAAATAAATGGCGCAGTTGAATACTTATCAATGGCATCTTGAACAGCGTCAATAACGGCCAATGGAAATTTCATCCGTTTTTCGACTGAACCGCCCCAACTGTCATCTCTACGATTTGAGTGTGGTGAAAAGAATTGCTGAATCAAATACGTATTCGCCCCATGAATCTCAACCCCATCAAATCCAGCTTCAATTGCCCTTCTAGTTGCTTCACCAAAATCTTTAATCGTTTGCAAAACTTCTACTTCTTCAAGAGCACGTGGAGTTTCGTGCCCTGGACGGGGAGCGGCAATTGCACTAGCACTTATTGGTTGCTCGCCACGTAAAATTGCACTAGATGACATCCGACCCGCACTGAAGATTTGGATAATCGCTTTTGAACCACCAGTTTTCATAGCAGCCGCCAATTCAGAGAGCCTAGGAACAAATTTATCATCCGCAATACTAAGTTCCCCTTCAAACCCTTTGCCTAGCGGATTTACATTGGCAACCGCACTAATAAACATCCCCGCTTGACCAGCACGTTGTTGATAATAATCAAGTTCATCTTTAGAAACCGTTCCGTCTTCCATCGCCATTCGTTCAGTCATTGGTGGAATAACAACACGATTTTTAAGAGTGATTCCCTTATTTTCTAATTTAAATGGATTCAAAAAATTATATTTTGCCATGATGGATTCCTTTCACTGCCAAATTTTTATGTTTAATAATTGTGCGACCATTTATAAAGATAGTCAACGTTCCTAATAAAAAAGCAGTCGTATCCAATTTGATTTCGATTGGATGCGACCACTACTATGATTATTTAATTTCTGAAAGGCCCTTTTTTCTTCTACCTGAGTTGAACCATGGGCTAACTGTAAATGCCAAAATATCATTAACCACGTAAACTGCTGAGTTCACAGCCATGGCTAAAGTTGCATCGCCTTGACTAAATGTAATTCCCCAAAGAATCAATTGGAAAATTCCTGAGAACAACCACCAAAAGTATTGGTTACTGTATCTCATGAAACACATAATGCCGGCCGTTAAACTAACAGCAAAGCTTAAGGCATCAACATATGGACGAGGATCATTGGTGAATGCGCCAATTGCCCAGCCAGATACAAAGTAGACAATTACCGTCCCAACAATGGCAATAATCCACTGCTTCAAACCAAACTTCCGTAAATTATTAACAGTGTTATCATTCCAAGTCTTTACAGATAACAACACTGGCAAATCCAATGTTGCCACGTATGCAACTTGTTCAAAAATTGATAGGTAATTTTTTGCAGTCCAACCCGCATAAATAAAGCAGATTGCTGATAAAATTCCTAACCAACCGTTCACAGCCTTAGCTGCGTTGATTGATAAAATACATAATACCCCAAGGGTTGTCCCGATAAATGTAATGAATGCTACTGGTGTGATTGGGTTAGAAACCAACGTCATGATTTGTAAACCCATTGAAAACCAGAATAAGTAGTAGTTTTGTTGCGGCCAGCCCTTTACCTGCTGTGCCAACCACTTAAAGTATGTAACTAAATTGTGTCGTTCGCTTGTTGATGCTAAATTATCCAATTCTCTCACTCCCAATATTTAATTGGGCTGCAGCCTTATAACTATATATAGTGTCGTATTTGAAAAACAACACTATATATAGTATATCCATCTGAATTCAAAGTCAATCTTTGATTGATCCAAATTTAAGAATAACAAACGGCACGAATTAAAATTATACAGAGAAAATCAATAATAAACCAGCTTATTTTTGTCGGTTAGCAACCTCTTTTTTGACAGCATTCATCACAGAATCAATTGGCATATTCATTCCTGTCCAAAGTTTGAACGCTGCTGCTGCTTGAAAAACTAGCATTCCAGTCCCGTTCATCACGTGACAGCCTTTTTGCTTAGCTACTTCTAACAGCGGGGTCACTAAAGGAAAATAAATTGCATCAAAAACTACCTGATCAGGATGCAGATTTGCTAACTGACTGGGTGTTAATGGGAAGTGATTATCACCCGCCATTCCAACATTAGTCCCGTTAACGACAATGTCTGAATCCTTAATAGCATTCTCTAAGGCAGCTTCGTCATCAAAAGGAACAACTGATACTTGGTCACCCCAACCAGTCATTTCTTTCTTAACTTCGGCAAACGAATCATTATTTCGTTTAAACACGGTAACCTTGCCGGAATTCGCCTTTACCAAAGCCAAAACGATCGACTTTGCCGCTCCCCCAGCACCAAGGACCGTTACATGTTTGCCAATAACATCGACATTCTCATGAGCAAGCGCTGCAATAAAACCGTCCCCATCGGTGCTGTATCCAGTCAAAAAGCCGTGGTCATTGACCACCGTATTGACAGCCCCCAACTTTCTGGCGGTATCAGATAATGAATCTAGATGGGGTAACACAGTTTGCTTAAACGGCATTGAAAGGTTAAAGCCACCAATTTCCATTGCTCTCATTGATTTGAAAATTGGTTCAATTTCGGCAGTTTGAACGTCAAAGGCAAGGTAGACTGAATTTAATCCTAGTTCGTTGAATGCCATGTTGTGGATCAATGGCGACATACTATGCCGAGCTGGATGGGCAATAAATCCATATAAAGTTGTGTGTCCATCAACCATCTACTTCGCCACCTTTAACTGGTCAATAATTTTATCTGCTACTTCAAACGGAGTAAGTTCATCGGTTGCAACTTGCAAATCGCTTACGTTCAGGTATGTGTCGTGTCGTTGGGCCTGTAAGTCTGCTAATCCCGCTGCCCCTAATTTTTCAACTAATGGCCGATTATTATCTCCTGCCAACCTCGCCAAAATCGTTTTAATTGACGCCGACAACAACACAACTGGTGCCCCCGCTTTTCCCAAAAATTCTTGATTGTTTCGCTGCATCGGGGTGCCGCCACCAGTTCCTAAAATTCCTGGAAATTCATTTGTTGATTGCAAACATTGTTGCTCAATCATTCGAAAACCATCTTCACCACGTTCGGCAAATATTTGTGGGATACTCATCCCCGTCTGCTCAACAATTAATTGGTCTAAATCAAAGTACTGCTTTCCCAATCTATCTGCTAACAGCTTGCCAACAGTGGTTTTGCCACTGCCCATGAACCCAACTAAAATTAAATCCATAAATATCACCCCTGATCGATTAATTGCCTAATTTCTTGTGACTTGCTAAAAAAATTGTGAATTGCTGTTTGATTACCAGCCTGAATATCTTGTTTAATGGTTGCTAAAGCCTTGGAAAATTCATCAATTTGATCCAAGATAACCTCTTGATTGCTTAACATAATTGCAGTCCACATATCTGGATCAGCAGCTGCAATTCTAGTGGTATCTCTAAATCCACCTGCTGCGGATTCAAGACCCACCTCTGTGTTTTTAAGCGAACTATTAGTAGCTTGTACTAACGATGAAGCAATAACGTGTGGTAAATGGCTGGCAGCACCAACAAACTGCTCGTGATTTTCAATTGAAACAACGCGCCATTTGCTCGTTGAAGTTTTCAATAAGCGTTTGATTTGCTCAACCCCAGCCATTCCGTTATTGGGGATTAAAAAGTAAGTTGCCTGGGAAAATAAATCCGTTCTACCTGACTTAGCTCCCGTTAAGTGTGATCCGGCCATTGGGTGACCCCCAACAAAAGTGATATTGTGATCACTCAACACTTTCGCAGCGGTCATGATTTTTGCCTTGGTGCTACCAACGTCAGTGACAACCACTCCAGGTTTTAAATTCAGAGTGGGAAGTTCCTTTATCTGGTCGATAATGACGTCAACCGGCCCGCACAAGAATATTACGTCAGCTTGTTGAGCCCCCTGTTCAAACGACACCACTTGGTCAATCAATCCACTCTGGATCATAAACTGACCGTTGGCGTCGTCGGGATCACTTCCGGTAATTTTCACTTCATCGTCTCCTTGACGAATACTTCTCGCCAAAGAGCTACCAATCATTCCTAGTCCACTTATAAACACAGATTCCATATAAAACCGCCCCCTAAATTAATCGTGCTAAATCATCAAAAAAATCTGGATATGAAATTGATACAGATTCTTTTCCAGCTAACTCTAAGTGTGTGTCCACTAATAAATCCGCCACCGCCAAAGTCATCCCAATTCGGTGGTCACCGTGACTATTCAGCTGAGATGATTCAACATGCCAATCTTGACTACCATTGATTACAAACCCATCTGATTTCTCAGTAATATCAATTCCGAGCTTTTTAAATTCCTCGGTGATTGCAGCAATCCTGTCAGTTTCCTTAACCCTTAATTCTTCCGCTCCAGAGATGGTGCTGGTTCCCGCTGCTCTGGCACACAACAAGGCAATAATCGGTAATTCATCGATCATCGCCGGAATTTTCTCGGCAGAAATATCCGTCGCCGTTAGCTGTGATGAAGTAACAACCAAGTCCGCCAGTGGCTCACCATCCCGATTGATATTTTCCAACTGAATGTTGCCACCCATCCGTTTCACAACGTCCAGAATTCCAGTTCTCGTCTCATTGATTCCCACCCGTTGTAATCGAATTTGTGAGTTTGGAACCAAAAGCCCCGCAGCAATGAAAAATGCGGCAGATGAGATATCACCTGGAACAGTTAAATCGATTCCCTTAAGTCGTGGTTGAGGGTTAACCGTAATTGTAAGTTGATCCTCACTGGTAACAATCTTTCCACCAAACGCATTTAACATGGTTTCCGTGTGGTTTCTAGTTGGCAACTTTTCTCTGATTATTGATGGCTCATTTGCTTGTAATGCCGCAAAAATCAATGCGCTTTTAACTTGGGCAGATGCAACCTTCATCTGGTAGTTAGTTGAATGAAGTTGTTTGCCATTTACAATCGCTGGCAGGTGACCATCAGTTGTGATAACTTCAGCACCCATAGTTGCAAGTGGTTCACTTACTCTGTTCATCGGCCGTTTAGAAAGCGAATCATCACCAATCAGCTCACTCGAAAAATTTTGACCGCTTAATATTCCCATTATTAATCTGGTTGTCGTTCCAGAATTTCCCATTTGCAGTTCATGCTTGGGTGCCTCTAACCCGTTGAAGCCAACACCGTGAACAATCACATGCTCATCAATAATGTCGATTTTTACTCCTAGGTCACGAAATGCATTAACTGTTGATAAACAATCATCTGAAAACAAAAAGTGATTAATTTTGGTTTCACCTTCACTAAGTGCGCCTAGCATAATTACGCGGTGGGAAATACTTTTATCACCCGGAACCAGAACTTCACCATGAAGTCCTTTCGGCGTTTTTACTAAAGTTGTCATCTTGTCATCCCACCTTAAAATTCTTTGAATTCTTCACGATATTCCGTGATTTGTTGTTTTAATCGGTTTAAATTGCTACCGTCAAATGTATCGGTAATTGCCTTGGCAAGTTCAATTGCCACAACACTTTCAACGACAATTGAAGCAGGAACGATGGCTGTCGTATCAGAACGTTCTACGTTAGCCTTCATCGTTTCCTTAGTTGCGATGTCAACGCTTTGAAGAGCTTTGTAAAGTGTAGGGATTGGCTTCATCGCTGCTTTGATTACTACCGGCATACCGTTCGTCATTCCACCTTCAAATCCTCCAAGGTGATCAGTAAGCCGACCAAATCCTGCCTGTTTTTCCCAATCAATTTCGTCCATCACTTCACTACCTAGACTTGCAGCCGCTGTAAAGCCGTCGCCAATTTCGACTCCCTTTATGGCATTGACTCCCATGACTGCGGCTGCTAATTTTGCATCTAGCTTGGTGTCCCAACTAACGTAACTTCCTAATCCTGCCGGAACATTTGTGGCAACCACACGGGCAACCCCGCCAAGGGTGTTACCATCCTTTTTGGTTTGATCAATCAAATCATGGATTGACTGAACTTTATCTTGATCAACAATTCTTAAATCATTTTGCTTGATGGAATTTTCAATCGTATCAACGTCCAACGTCCTGTGGTGGTCCGCTGCGATTGAGCCAACTGACTCAACGTGGCCAACGACTTTGATTCCAAGTTGATTAAGCAATTGCTTACAAATCGCTCCAACCGCAACTCTCATTGCGGTTTCGCGAGCAGACGAGCGTTCCAATACGTTCCGTAAATCTCGATGACCGTATTTCATACCACCAACTAGGTCCGCATGACCTGGGCGAGGTCGGTTTACTTGCCTCAAAGTATTTTCTGAAGTTTCTGGACTGGTTGGATTCATAATTTCGCTCCAGTGAGCGTGGTCGCGGTTTTTAACTACCAAGGCGATTGGTGAGCCTAATGTCTTCCCGTGACGTACACCGCCAACAATTTCGACAACGTCATGTTCAATTTTTTGGCGGTTACCGCGGCCATAGCCTCCCTGACGATCAGCTAACATCTGATTGATTTGATCAACGTCTAGCTGAAGGCCAGCTGGGATTCCTTCTAAAATTCCTGTTAGTTGTGGTCCATGAGATTCTCCTGCAGTTAAGTAGTTCATTTTGCTTCCCCCACCCGGTTTAGTAATTGATTTTGCTGCTTTTTTGATTCATCCATAATCTTTTTGAAAATTTCGGTAATTGCCTTACCAACCTGTGGGTCCCGTAAGTTCTCAGTTACCTTTGTCAGCACAACGTCCTCTCGTTGAGAATTAAGCGTTGGAATTCCGTCCCTGTCCTTCACTGCCGCAATCATTGCCGTGAAGTCAAACCGTTCTTTCAAAAGTTCTGCAATTTCCTTGTCTGTTTGGTCGATTTGCCATCGAAGTTGTTCTAAATCTGTCATAGTAAAGACTCCTTACTTATTTTTATTTGAATTGATTCCAGCCATATCGATTCTGGCTAATTGAGTAGCAGCTTTGCGCTGGGCACATAGAATGGTAGCTAACGAAAGTGCCGCCCCTAAAATTCCAATCATCACATCAAAGTTGATTACTGACTGAATACTGGTGCTTGCTAGCCAACCTGTCACGATGGGAACAGTGAATGTTGCAATGCTACCAAATGTCATGTACAACCCCGTGATGACGCCTTTGTGAACTGGGAACATCTTAAGCAACAGGTTTAGTGCTACTTGCAGTACCCCACCTGCAGCGGTAAAACCGAAGATCCAGGCTGCCGCACTCACAATAATTTGATTAGTTAAAGTACTAATGGAAAAAAGTGCCAGCAATGATATTAAAGTTGAAGTCAATAACACCTTTTCTTCAGCAACTCCTACCTTCAATATGATGAAGGTCACCACAACCCCCATGATTGAACCAATGCTGTACAGTGAAAGCAATCCGTGAGACATAATGACTGACATGTGCAACTTGTGCTGAGCAAAGACGGTAATCCATTGAGTAAACAAAATCATAACCGCCATTGAGGTGTATCCGTACATTGAGAGAGCTACTGCTGAAATTACCTTTTTAATACCATGCAATCCACTTTCGCTTTGTTGAGTTTCAATTGCTGCATTAACCTTTGGAAACTCAACTGTTCGAATAATTCCCAAATTAATAACTAGTAGGATGAATGGTAGGATGAATGACCAGCCAAACCAGAGCGAGTTGGTTTCCAAAGTCGCCACAATCAACGGTAAGATAAACTCACCTAGCGACATGAACGCTTTAATAAATACATTTGAAGCCCCTGCATTACCACCCATTTCGATAAACGTTGGGTATGTTCCAGCATCGAAAGCTGAATTGGCAATTCCTGCAAGAATTGCCAGACCATATGCAGCAACTAGGTTAGTCGTAAACGGGATTCCAACGAAGAAAATCATGTAACTTAAAATTCCGAATAGTACCATGTGCTTACGACCAAATCGGTCAGATAAGTATCCGAACAAGAAGTAGGCGATTAACTTTCCAATTCCGATTCCCGAAATAACGTAGGAAACCGTTGCAATTGGCACGTGCCAAAACTTTCCTAGTTCCTGCATATTTTGAGTTAATATGATCAACCCAATTCCGTGAACTATGTAATTGAGGTATAAACAAAGTGATAATTTTCGTCTTGAAATTTTATCCATATATTTCACTCCTTAGATATAAAAAAGGACCAGCTAGATTTAATCTAGCTGGTCCTTGGTCTTGTAGAAGACTCAAACACTTTAATCAGCTAGACTTACTCGTCTAGCCGGTCAATCATCAATGATTGTCTTCCGTTTAGACGTGAGCGCTTATGCGCCCACGTTAAAGCGGACGCTACCTAATAAATAGATAGCTAAAATACCATTTGTTTTGTTGATGATTGGTTTGTGTCATAATTGATCTTCCTTTCGTTTTTTATGTTGAATCTATTAAAACAATTAAAAAACTAAATGTCAACACTCATTCAAAATTAATTTAATTCTCATTTAAATAAATAGTAAATTCCACTGAGCCCAATAAACGAAAAAACACTTTTTTCAATCATGTTGATATTCATATGTTTCGTAATCCGGTTGGCAATCATTGTTCCAATGACCCCGCCAACAATTCCAATCAAAATAAATTTAATGTCACTAGTTGTCAAAATCCCACTAGCAAACCTAACTGTCGTTATGTAAACTTGGTCGATCAAGAAGAAAGTTTGAATACTGGCTAGGTACTCCTCCTTGTTTTTGGCTAACGACAAAAAGTACATTGCCATTAATGGGCCACCAATTCCAAATAGTCCGTTAAAGAATCCCGAAATAATCATAAAGATTAACGCTACATAAATCGGATACTTGCGACCATTACCTAGTGATTTGAAGAACAAGAAGTAAATCGACAGGCACAATAATAATCCACCTAGCAGCATCTTCAATACTTTTACATCCAAAGCTGATCCCAGTTTTAGTGACAGAAATGCAACCAGACCATACACAATAAACGGACCAATTATTCGTTTGACCTTTAACGCCTTACGGTAGTGCCAAGCCATCATTAAATTGGCCACTGACATGATCAAAGATGCAACTCCGGCACTTTGGGGAATTGGCAAGATTGACGGTAAAAAAATCATTAGTACAATTGCCGACCCAAATCCAGTAATTCCTTGAACCAGTGAAGCTAAAACTGCAGGTAATAATACGAGTAGTAACAGTTCCAACTAATCGCCTCCAAAAAATCGTTTAATAATAATTATACGCTTTTAAACAATAGTTAAGGTTATAAAAGGGGAGCACTACATGAATCTCTGATTCAGTCGTAGTGTCCCGACAAGAACAGTAACTATCTGAAGGAACGAAAAAACGCAGTTATAATTTCAAAAAGAGAAATTATAACTGCATTTTTTCGATTACCCTAATTTTGTCTCAGTCGCTCAACATAACAACTATTTGGTTTCTACCATTTTTCTTGGCTCTGTATAAAGCATGGTCCACACGATCATACACATCTTGATAGCTCTCATCAGTAACTTGAATCGTAGTTATTCCAACCGATAAAGTCGTCGGTTCATCTAAATCAAGCTCAGTTCTTTGAACTTGTTCCCAGCGGCGTTGAAGTCGAGTAATCAATCCTCTAGAAACTTCCGGACCAATACTGGACATGATTAGTGCAAATTCTTCACCACCTACCCTAAAGGTTTCGGTTCCTGGCACCAAGTGGGATTCTTCAGTTAACAGTTCTGCAAATTTTCTTAGCAATGTATTCCCCATAGGATGTCCATGTTTATCATTGACCTTTTTAAAGTGATCGATATCAATTTCCACCAGCACAACAGGAATCTTTTTAAGTCTGTTGAGATTAAAGAATGCTTCTAGCCTTAGATTATATTCACTAAAGTTTTTTAGCTTGGTCACCCCATCAGTGGAGGCCCCATAAGCTGCCTTTGCTACATAATCATTTTCACTTGCTAACATATGCAAAACCACACCCAAAATTAAGCTCAGAACACTAAAGGCTTCCCAAGAATGAATTGCGTGCTTGAACAATCTGATACCAGCAGTATCGTTAGATAACCCCAAGTAAAAAAACAGTGAAACTAGTTCAATTCCCAGTAAATTTTTAACCAACCGATACCCCGGTCGATTTGTAATATAAAAAATCATCCGTAACGAAATGACCGTTGCTACCAAAAACAGCCAGAAAATCAAATCTGTAGTTGAACAACCTGTCGAAACAATTCGGCCAATAAAGCCCACTAATACAACGAAAAGACCACCCTTAAAGCCAAGATATAGCGTAACGTAGGTAACCATCAAGACAGTAAAGTTCAAAATCGTTGTATTTTCTTTTGGATCAATTGCGGCAATTTGAAAAACAAACGAAAGGACACTGAAGTACCCAATACTAACCGTATTGAGCACTCCAAACGTATAGTCGATTTGTGATCTTTTAGTCTCATAGTAACTTAACGTTTTCATCACAATCAGATGATAAATCATAACGATTCCAAGCACGATGAAGCAATTCATTGCTACTTGTTCTAGATTGACCAAAAACCAATTCATGAAAAAAACCTCTTTTCAAAAATCCAATCAGTCGTTAACCGGTCGTTTTGGCTTGCTCTCTCTTAGGGCTCTTCCAGGTACCGCTTCCCCGTCCCAAAATAGTTTTGACGGCTCCAACAAATGTCCAAACAATCGTTAACGGATTAATAATCCAATAAAACATCATGTATAAAGGCGCAAAAATCCAATATTTTAATTTAGCACCATGAAAATCTAATATCAGTGCAGTTAACAACTGGACGCTTCCAGCAATCACTTCACTAGTAATCATCAAAAATGAATAGCCAACGTACTTAATCGCAGCATCATAATTACCAGTAATCAATAGACCAGCCATTAGGGCGATAAAAATAACCGTTGAAACTACGTAAAAGAACGACCAGATTATAGACAGAGTAGAGTCTAAAAACATCGTGAACTGATACTTGTTCTTAAGCGGGTGTTTTAGAAAGGCCATAATGTTGGTTAACCAAACTTCAGTTCCACCTTTAGCCCAGCGACTCCGCTGCCTAAACAACTCTTTTAACCTTTCTGGAACAGTCATATGGAACTTAATCTCTGGCGCAAATGTCGGTACAGTCCCCTTTAGGTGTTGATCCCAAGCAATGCTAATATCTTCGGTTGCCCGATCTTGTCTGAAGCCGCCAACTTCAAATAATGCTTCTTTTTTATACATAGTATTTGCACCACTATAAGCATACATAGAATTGTTGATTGCACTTTGACTACGCTTAATAATCCCAACGATACTTGAAAACTCAACGGTTTGAGATTTTCCTAGAATTGAACTGCGGTTTTCGACATCCATATTAGCCGTAACTGCAGCAGTATTGATATTTTCTTCATTGGTAAAGTAACTCATGTATTTTTTCAAGGCATCAGGCTCTGGAAGGGTATCTGCATCATTACTTAGAATATAGTCCCCCTTAGCAAAGAACATTCCAATATTAAATGCATGTGCCTTTCCCTTGTTATCCTCTACCCTGATTACCCTTAGCTTAGGGAATTCAGCTTGGAGCTGACTTAAAATTCGGGGCGTATCATCAGAAGAGCCATCGTCCATCACCAACACTTCGTAATTTTGATAATTGATTTCAGTGAATAAGTACTTTATAGTTTTTTCAATTAAAATTTCTTCATTATGAGCTGGAATCATGATGGTGATCATTGGCGCATCTTTTGTAGAATCTTCATTAACAATTTTCGGTTCTTTAATAAAGATTCGGTACATAATCGCACCCCAGAACCAGAAGAATGCTCCCATAATCGGATAAAGGGAAAGTAAAAAAAATCACCCACTGCAGTAAACCCATGTGCATCATAATTACTTCTCCTTGTCTTCTTTAATCAAATTCTGTAACTTACCATCTTCAATATTCAACTCTTTAGGAACAACAAAAGTTCTAACGTTTTCACGAAATTCTTCATCCCCGTATTTGGAAGTAGCAAATTCATTTAACTTATTAATCACCACTTGCCGTTCAATTGGATTAAAGTTTGGCCACTTATCCAAATAGTGCCGGCTTCGTTCATGTTGAATAATGGCCATTGAAATTGAAAAGGCGCCAATAACCACAAAGGTAAATATCAAAATAATCAATAAAAATTCACCAAAAATGACCAAGTCCTTGAAATCAACGTAAATTCCAAAAATTTTCAGGCCATGGCGTTTAAGAATCATCCCAAGGATTAGCATCGGAATAAGTACAGTTATCCAGCCAAACAATGCAATCAAAGACTCTTTAACTTTTATAACTAAGTTTCCTTTTGAAAAGAAGTCATCCTCGTAATTCTGGTTTTTATTACTCAACTAATTACCCCATCTTCTTTAATTCTGCAGTTTCACCAACATACCATCCTTGAACATAGTTGATTCCAAGGTAGCGAGCCAGGATATGATCAGAGTTAGTTTCAACTCTTGAAAGTACTAGTTTGATTCCGTGACTTTGAGCAAAAATCAGCCAAGCACCCAAGTTCATATCAAGCCAATCACTTTCATCGGTCTTGCGATACTCATCCATAGAACACTTTAAATAATCAATTGACTCAGCCACCTCACTTAGCTTCCTTAAATTTTTAGCATGACTGCCAACTGAATCAAGACAAATTTTTGCACCTAATGATCGGGCATAATTCATTCGTTTAATTAACAAAGATGACTTCCAGTTATTTAAATCTGCAAAACTGATTTCAATCGCTAGTTGATGACTAGTAGTTTGACTTATTAGACTCTTGATAAACGGTTCAAAACTAGCATTCATTAATTGCTCTGCTGATAGATTGATTGAAATATTCTGTCCAGCAGGAATTTCTTGAATTGCGACTTTAAAAAGGCTCAAAAATTGGTTCAAAGTTAAGTAGTTCGGTCGGTCGGGCACGACCCATTCACCAGTCTGATTCAATTTTCGAAGTAGTAACTCATACCCTAAAATATGTGAGTTAATGTCAAATTGCGGCTGACCAAAGAACTTTAAGTTGCCTTCGGGTCCGCCTTTGCGGTGGCGATCATAACTCAAAGAGTAAATAGTATATATAATAGTTAACGCCATTAACGCAACTATTATTGTCGTGGCCACTACCGCCAAGTGATCAATCAAATTAGTAAACATTTTTAAGCCTCATCTCAGTTTAATTCACAACAATAAAAACTAAGAGTCATTATACATACGGCTTTTGTAATAAGTCAACACTACTTTTTAGATAATGCACAACCTAACAAGAGAATGTGCATTATCTAAAAAAGCCCGGCAAATTGCCGAGCTTTCAACGTTTATTAAATTAAAGCAATCCGCCGCCATCAACAGCATATGCTTGTCCTGTAATGAAATCTGCCTTTTCACTAGCAAGAAAGGAAACCATATTTGCAATATCATTTGGTTCAACCGTTCTTCCCAGAGGAATGGTGTCAACAAAGTCTGCCTTGTTCTGTCCCAGAGGCTTACCATTGATATCAGCCATTTTGGCATCAATTTCATCCCACATACCAGTTGTGCCAACTACTCCTGGAGCGTAGGCGTTAACGGTAATGTGATCATGAGCTAATTCGTTAGCAGATGATTGGGTAAGACTAATTACAGCGGCTTTAGTTGCTGAATAGGTTGCCCAGACTGGAAAAGCTCGCATTCCTGCAATTGAGGATGCGTTAATAATTTTTCCGGCAACACCAAGTTGCTTGAACTTTTTAGCAGCAGCTTGAATTCCGTACAGAACACCAAAAACGTTAATCTTGAAGCTAAGTTCCAAATCAGCTTGCTTAATTTCTTCTACCTTATCAACCTTGGCAATTCCTGCGTTATTGACCATTACATCAAACCCGCCTAGTTCATTGCTAACTTGATCAACTGCGTTTGTAAACGCTGCTTGGTCAGTAACGTCCAGCGCAACGAACGTTGCTTTTTGGCCAGCACCCTCAACCTCTTTGATTACACTTGCAGCAGTATCTTTTTGACCTGGTAAATCTGCGATTGCAATATCAAAACCATCTTTAGATAGATGACGAGCAATCTCTGCCCCAATTCCTTGAGCTCCACCAGTAATCATCGCAACTTTTGCCATTGTAAAATTCCTCCTGAATTTTGATAACGTAATTTTATTCTCTTGTGCACAACTTATCAAGAAAAATGTAGTGTAATTTTGCCACTTGTCTGTAATCTACCTGCCACAAACATTGTCAAAAATTACATTGTGGACGACACATTTAGTTTACATTTCCTACCAAAATCCAACCACCGCAGCCTCTGGAACAATATTTCAGTCACTATATTTTAGTTATCAGATTACAATGTGGCCGTAATTGTTCTGACACCTTAAGCAGTTATGATAAATCCCGTTCCAAATTAAAAATAAATCAATGAGGTGTTCTTTTGAAGTTTCATAAAGGATTTTTAGCATTAGCATTTGCCGGCGCAATTTTTGGCGGTACAGCCGTATCAGCCAGCGCTGACACTTATAACCAAGCAAATAGCCAACCTACCTACAGCACCAACTATAACTATTACCAACCTACTAGTTATGGTTACTCATATGATCAGGCTAACAATGGTAGTCAAGCATACAATGGTCAAACAACCAATACAACCACTGCTACTAGCAGCACACCTACCAGTGACAAGGCACAGTCAGTTGTCGACCTTGCCAAAAAGCTTGCTGGTCAAAACATCCCTTACGTTTGGGGTGGCGAATCACTTAGTGGAATGGACTGTTCAGGATTAACTGACTATGTGTTCCAAAAAGCTGCTAACATCAGCTTAGGTCATTACACAGTTACCCAAGAAAGCAAGGTAACTACTGAATCTGTTGCTAACGCTAAGCCCGGCGACCTTCTATTCTGGGGTGGCCATGGATCAACTCATCACGTAGCAATCTACATTGGTAATAACCAATATGTTGCTGCTCCTCAACCAGGACAAAACGTTGATATCGAAACCATCAACAGCGCATTCATGCCTAGCTTTGCCGGACACGTAAACGGCTTAGCCTAGACCACATTCACAATTACTAACACAATCCCACCAGTCAAAGTTCCCCCGCTTTGGCTGGTGGGGTTTTGTATAAGCGAAATTTACCCCGAAAATTTCAAAATTAGTTATAATCCTACTATATTATTTTAGGGGGAATTAACTATGACACAACAACTAGGAACCCATGATTTAGGAACTTACGAATATGTATCTAATGCCTACAATGACAACATGCGTATTCCTGAATACAAACTGCCTGCATCGCTAGCAGATGGTGAACAGACAGTTTTTGATACTGACGTAATTAAAATGATCATAGATGTTAAAGCGCAGCGAGTTGTTAAGGTAACAATCATCACCCCAGAACCCACTTCATCAACATATATGCAGGTATTTGAAGGATTTGAATTTGGATTAGATGCACTGGGAACTTGGATCAACACTTATCACCGTTCAACATCCACCCATGGTAAGGCAGCCGACGTGGTAAACGGGATTCTAGCTAGTTATGACACAACTGCAGATAATGTTCTTACTGTGAGCCTAACTCGAGCCAACTAAATTCACTTATCCATTTTAAACATGTAGGGGTATCATTATAGTTAACAAACTATTGGAGGTACCCCTATGTTTTGGTTATGGATTCACTTAATTGCTTGGATTGTCTTGGCAGTAATTGTAATTATTGCCCTTTCCTCAAAAAATAACAATATTTTCCCACTGGCAATGACTGCGCGGGTAATATATCTTGTCGCAATAATTAGTGGAGTAGTTCTCTTACTGAATGCGTGGAAGTACGCCCCACTATTGGCCTCAGTAAAAGCAGTTCTCGGAATCGGTCTGCTTGGATTGATTGAGATTGCATTCGCCAAAAAGCAAACTAGTAAATTGTCAAAACCGCTGTTGTTTTCAACAATTGGTTGCTGCATTTTATTAGGATTTTTTGGTCTTTGGTTGTCTCAAGGAAGACCGTTTCTGTAGGTGATTGGCAATGTACACAGTAAAATACCAATCACGCTTTAAAAAGCATCTGCAAAATCTGCTGCGGGCTCAACGCTTTAGTAAAAAAGATTTTAAAGCAATTGAAGAGTTAATCGTTAACGGAACTCCAATTCCTGAAAAATATGATGATCACGTAATTAAAAGCCATAAACCTAGAAGAGCATTATTTATCAAAGGCAGCTGGCTATTAATATATGAATATCACGATGATCAAGTAACTTTTTTAGATGTTGGTCGTCACGGAGAAATTTAAATCCAGTTGTGATATTTTCAAATCTGGAAATATCATGACTGGATTTTTTGCACCCAAAACTGCACACCCCCATTCACAACCACCCTGTTATAATTGACCCATGAATTACATTTTTAGAATAGGAGCATTCAATGTCAGAACAAATACTAACAGTTAATGGCCTAACCAAGCGGTTTGGAGATAAAGTTATTCTCGACAACATCTCCTTCTCGGTCGCTACTGGACACATTGTTGGCCTAGTTGGCCCAAATGGTGCTGGTAAAACAACAATAATGAAATCAATTCTTGGCCTGTTCAAAACGGATAATGGCAGCATAAAAATTGGCGGATTGCCCGTTACCACCATTGATCACCAAGCTTTAGAAGCGGTTGGAGCGCTTATCGAATATCCCGGGATCTATCCATTTCTCAGTGGAATCGACCATTTAAAACTATTCGCAAACGATACTACCAGCGATAGTCAGATTACCTATATTGTCGACCGACTCAAAATGACCAACTATATTGGTCGCAAAGCTAAAAGCTATTCGCTAGGAATGAAGCAAAAATTAGGCATTGCAATGGCGCTAATCAATCACCCTCAAATTGTAATCCTAGATGAACCAATGAATGGATTAGACCCCCAAGCCAATCGTGATTTACGTGACTTGATTGTTGATTTAGCCAGCACAGGGACTACCTTTTTGATTTCTAGTCACATTCTTAGCGAATTAGAAAAATTAGTTGATGATTTAGTGGTTATTAATCGGGGAAAAATTGTTGCCCAGGGAAGCATGGATTCCTTTGAAGCGACTGGAACCGTTACAATCAGCATTGATACCAACAACAACCTTGCAGCTAAGGCACTGCTTGGTTCATTTGGTTATGAAGTTATTGATACAGCGGCAGAAGGACCTGTACAAATATCTTTGGATGCAGGTGCCAATTTAAATGACATTCTTGAAGTGCTAATTAAAAACCGCATTCAAATCATTCAAGCCACCCAGGATCATCAAGATTTAGAATCGTCATTACTTAACCTATTACGAGAATAAGGAGCAAAACGTTGACTTCACTTATCAATCAAGAATTATTTAAGCTTGCTAAAAAAAGAAGTACAGTAGCAGTCATCCTCATTATCATTGGGATTATGACTATCTTTGCGGTCGTTTCAAAAATCAACCCCAATCAATTAAGTCCTATGAGTTTATTCACAGGAACGTTTTCTGGCTTAACTTGGGCGGTAATTGCCCTGATTGCGGCTGCTAGCTCAACAGTTGCAATGGAGTTTGAATACGGGACAGTTAAGGAATTACTATATCGTAAATATAGTCGCGGAAAGGTCATCGTCAGTAAGTGGATAGGTTTGGTCTTATACTCTGGCTTTTTGTTTATCCTAGTATTCGTCTACTCACTCGTATTAAAGCTGCTATTGTTTCACAATTCGTTTGAGCTATTCAAAAAATACTCGGGTGATTCACATAACCTACTCACAATGACGTTTTTTGATTACCTCGCTGAGTTTTTGTCTTTATGGCTAATTTTAAGTCTAGTCTTACTCATTGCCAATCTGTTTAAAACCGCAGCTGCAGCAGTCTCCATTGGAATCATTGGGTATTTCGCCGTTGCTCTGATTCAATCCCTAATGGGACTGATGATTCACCATTGGCATTGGTTAAAATGGAATCCGTTGAACATGATGAACATCTCTCAGCAAGTTCTTAACCCTGCAGTTAAGAATGTCACCCTGCTGAGCATCCCCGAATTAGTGATTGGTAATTTGGTTTACATTGCCATTTTTCTGTATGCGGGATACTTAATTTTTAAAAATCGGAATGTATGACCTCGTTCTGTCATATGAATTTAATTATTTTTCAATCGGATGTTATTTATATCTACTGCAAAACCTGCTATAATTTTAATTTGTCATGATAACTTTCAGATTGAATCCGTAGAAAAACAGCTATACAGTTTGTTAGATGTCAGTGGCCTAGGCGGTTATGTCGCCTTCGCACTGGCATTTTCTTATGCAATTCATAATTAAAACACAATGCTTATTAAATGATTAAAATTAAGGGTTGTACTTACTAAAAGTAAGTAGTATTCTATCACTTATCCATTCGGATGTTGTGGCCCTAAACCATGCAATTATTTATTTTAATACGGCTACCCATCTGAAAAATATATTTAGAGAAGAGTGAAGAGTATGACGTACAGTTTACTAATTCGCGTGATTGCCGAGTTTATCGGTACCGCTTTATTGGTGATCTTAGGTAATGGTTCAGTTGCAAACGTGGATTTGAAAGGCACTAAGGGTAACAACGGTGGTTGGATCCTCATTGGGCTCGGATACGGTGCTGGAGTAATGATTCCTGCAATGATGTTTGCCACAGTTTCTGGAGCTCAAATCAATCCAGCCTTAACGCTGGCAATGGCACTTAATGGTTTATTCCCTTGGAGTGAGGTTGTTCCTTACATCATCGCCCAAGTACTTGGGGCAATGTTTGGTCAATTGATCGTTGTCTGGAGTTACAAGCCCTACTATGACCAAACAGAAAACCCCCGTGCAATTCTAGGGACATTCTCAACCATTGACAACGCTGATTCTAAGCGTGATGGCTTTATCAACGAGTTCGTTGGTACATTTATCCTAATCTTCGGTGCTTTAGCAATCACCCACGATATTGCATTCAAAGCTAACATCGGCTTAGCAAACTTTACCCTCGGTTTTCTTGTGATGACACTAGTAGTATCCCTTGGTGGTGCCACTGGTCCTGGACTAAACCCCGCAAGAGACCTTGGCCCTCGAATTGTGCATGCTCTTTACCCATTGAAGAACAAAGGTGAATCAATGTGGGGATATGCATGGGTTCCTGTCATTGCCCCATTCCTTGCCGGAATTGCTGCAGTGTTTGCCTTCAAAGGAATTTTAATGAAGTAACTGTTCATACCTATATATACGAAAACGGACGGAAATAATTTCTAAAAGAAATTATCTCTGCCCGTTTTTTTACATTTTATAACTAATTGGCATTATTACATCAAACTGGCTTCCCTGAATTACGAACGAGTCCGAATCACTGATTTCTTCAAAGTACAGGTGCACAAACTTTGGTCGGTATGCGTCTGATTTCTTATCCAACAAAATATGCAAATAGTAACTACGTTTTGCATGAGGCGCTAATTCCTCACCCTGACCGCTATCTATAACACTTTTATCGCTACTATTAATTTGCTTTCCATCTGGTAAAACAATTTGCTTGAGTCCGCCAACAATAATCGAGCGGTTAGAATTATTTGTTACCGTATATTGTGATTTTAAGTACGTATATGGGCTGGTTAATTTATTGGTATCAAAGTCGTTTCCAGAATTAAACTGTTGATCCGAATTCAGTGGTTTATTAGTTGCAATCTTCACTAAATCCACAGTCGTCCCCACTTGCCCAGTTCCTTGGGAATGTTTCTTATCAGTAGAAAGCCCTAACAAAGAAATCTTTCCATAATGGTCACTATAGAAGTACTGCCCTGCTTTACGCAATGGCGCATGACCAACATTATTAGGATCACTAACGTTAGTGGACTTCGGGCTACCTTCATCACTATCTTCCCTAACGGCATTTTCAGTAGTCTTCTCGACCATGGCACCATGAAGGGAATTGTTAATGGTAGCAAATCCAATAAACATCGCTACTGTTAGGAAACATAGGTTGGCAATCAGAATCAACCACCATGACTTATCATTTGTAATCCAATTATTGGCTCGGTGTTTTCCCCGCCGACTTGTTTCAATCGTTTCAGGTGTCTCTTCAATTTCTTTAATGTAAGTATCTTCATCTTCTACTGATTGATTAGTACGAAGATCCCACATCACGATTACCAAACTGACGATGGCAGTTACGATTCCCCAAAGTTTTAAATCGTGAAAACTCTTTGACGCAAACAGCATCGCAACAAACGTTGCTACCAAATTCAATCCTAAAGGCATCAACTTTAAGAGTTTGTTGTTGCTCTCTGCAAATAATATGTATGAAATTCCAGAAATTGCAATCAAAATTGCAAAGTACAAGCCGGTAGAGCTCCCCGTTCCCGCAGAATTTGCAAACGAAAGCATCGCACTGACTAGAGATGATTGGTATGCAAGCACCACTGCTAAAATAACAAAAATAGCCCCCACGGCCAACTTAATTTTTTTCACAATTTCACCTCCCCAAGTACTAGCAATAATAATAGCACAAGAAGTGAGACTGACTATGGCAATTCCAAGAACTTAACCTTTTTTGAAAAAATAAATCACTCATTTAATTTTTCTAATGCTGCCTGCAACTTTAAAACATTATTGAGCATCGAGTCCGCATCATTGCCCAATACAGCTTTCAAGTGCGCATCATTCTCTTTATATACCGCACGAATCTTCTCTCCGGACTTTCTTGCTCTGGGAGTTAACATAATTTGCTTGTACCGACTGTCAGTTTGGGAAACCACTCTGACAATCAGCTCTTTCTTCTCCATTAGCTTTAATAAGGCAGTTGCTGAAGATTTTTGGATGTTAAATTCCTTTTCAATATCAGTTTGAAAGATTGGCTCCTCACCCTCAGTCCGGTATAAGAAATCAATTAAACTCATCTGAGCGGCAGTAATTCCAAATTTTTTTGCTTCTTTAGAAGAGAATCTGGTTAGTGCATTGTTCAGTCTTTTTAACTCAATCGCAAGTGATTTTGACATATTTTTGTCTCCTAGTTTTAATGCTAACTATTGAATATTATTTATCAGTTTACTAAATAAAAGCGGTTTCGTAAACACATTGACACTTGAATTTATTTTCTGAAAATGATAATTTATATAGATGGTTCTATATAGAACTATTTGTCTTAGGAGGAAATTATGGAAAGAAAAGTATCAAAAAAGCTCTACTTATCAATTTTAGCAACTGGACTAATGGCGTTTTGTGGAATCGTTATTGAAACCGCAATGAACGTAACATTTCCAACGCTAATGGACCAATTCAACGTCACCACTGGGACCATTCAGTGGCTAACAACTGGTTACCTACTCATCGTGTCAGTTATTATTCCATTATCTGGGTTTCTAAAGCGGAGGTTTACACTAAAAAGCCTCTTCTTAGCTGCAAGTACGCTATTTATTATTGGACTAATCATTTGTAGTTTTGCAAATAACTTTTCACTATTATTAGCAGGTCGACTCATTCAAGGAATGGGGACCGGAATCGCTTTACCATTAATGTTTAACATTATTTTAGAGCAGGCTCCCTTACAAAAAATTGGCTTTTTAATGGGAATCGGAACTTTAGTTACTGCAGTCGCCCCAGCATTGGGTCCAACATATGGTGGTTTATTGGTTGCAGTTAACTGGCATTTAATTTTCATCTTGTTGCTAATCGTTATGGTGTTTGCATTATTTATTGGTGTTTATGCTATTACCCAAGTAACTGAGACTGAAAAAATCAAGTTAGACATTATCTCATGGATCAGCGTTGCCCTCTTCTTTGCTGGCGCTATCCTTGCATTTAACAGCATTGAATCTTCCATCACTAATGCAGTGATCTTTGGGGTAATCGCAATTTTAGGATTAATTGCGTTTACCTGGAAATCAAATCACTCAACTAGTCCCTTAGTTAATCTCTCGATCTTCAAAGTACCTTCATTTAGCTTGCTACTTTTTGGATTCATCATTTTCCAAATGCTAATTGTTGGTTCTGCGTTTGTCCTACCTAACTATTTGCAAATCGTAAACCAAGTAAACTCTGCCGCAGCAGGTTTACTACTGCTCCCTGGGGCAGCTTTAGGTGCAGTCCTAGCTCCAATTAGTGGTAAATTGTATGACAACTTAGGACCAAGAAAACCAATTAACATCGGCCTTGGATTCCAGGTAGTCGCTTTATTTTTACTCTTTATCACAGCAATGACCGCACCTGCATGGCTCATC
Organism: Lentilactobacillus curieae; assembly: GCF_000785105.2. Classification (NCBI taxonomy): domain Bacteria; kingdom Bacillati; phylum Bacillota; class Bacilli; order Lactobacillales; family Lactobacillaceae; genus Lentilactobacillus; species Lentilactobacillus curieae. Next base: position 261,612 of record NZ_CP018906.1, read on the forward strand.
ATGGTTGGTTACATTTTATTCATGCTAGGAACTGGATTTGCAATGGGGAACATTATGACCAGCGGGCTAAGCCAAGTTACAAAAGAGCTCACTCCCGATGGTAATGCCGCCTTTAACACCCTCCAACAATTTGCCGGTGCACTAGGAACTGCAATTGCTTCACTAGTTTTGGCACTATCACAAGATAAATCTGACTATCTCCACTCAACCGCCGTTGGCGCCCAACACGATTTCTTAATGCTATTCATCATGCTGATCGTGGCAATCATTTCTATCAACATGGGGTTAAGTAAACTTCGTGATTTTAGCGAAAAGATTGACGGTTAGTCATTGACAATTTTTAAAAACCCTGTATATTTAAATGGTAATTATTACTGTTTAATTTGGAGGTGTTTCCGCATGGAAAAACTAGATTTATCATCATCTTATCGGAAACTAAAGAGTCCTAACATTAAGACTCGCAAACGTGCTCTTAAAGCGATTCACGATATTAAGAGACAAAAGAAAGTAAAGTAAACAAAAACTGGTAGTTGTACTCCAACACTTTATGTTGGGGTACAACTACCAGTTTTTTGGTTTTATTTTAATTTATCCATAGCTTTAGCTGGAATATCTGTCTTAGAAACTTGATTCCAAGTGATAACTTGGCCACGACTCTCGTTATAACTTAGTTTTAAGTAAGCATTCATTTTGAGTGGCCTCTTAACGACTCCACTATTGAATTCAACAATCTTCTTTTTACCATCTTGATTATAGGCAGCTTGGTGATACTTGTAGCGGTTATCATTTTTACCCATTCGTTGACCCTTAGTTGTGATCTGGGTGTAGTAATCTTGACCACCGTAGTTTCTTAAATACCAGCCATACCCAGTTGCAAACACGGCAACAAAGGCAATCACGGCAACGATTGTGCTAATAATTAAGTTTCTTTTTTTCATAACATCCTCCAAATATTAGCGAATAAATAAGAACAATGACACAAGCGCCCAAAATGCCACAATCCCAAGTGTCATCCATTTATAGATAGATAGCAAAGCAATGTATTCGCGCAACATCGCACTTGGAAGAAAGTAGAATGAAGTTGGCGCTCCAACCCCCTGGGCATCCAATCCAGCTCTTTTAGCATAGATTGCTCCCCTCAAGACGTGGTAGTTATTGGTAGAAAAAACAATCTTTGGTTTTCTGTTTTCTCCACGTGCTTGCCAATCAGCTTCAATTTTCTGCTTTGAAAATAACATATTTTCATATGTGGATGTCGATTTATCCTCTAACATAATCTTTTCTTCAGGAATTGCTTGGCTCTTTAAGTACTTAGCCATAACGTATGCCTCAGAATAAGGCTCGTCCGGTCCTTTTCCCCCACTTGGAATCATCAAGGAATGTTTGGCGGGAAAATCCTTAAAGTACTGAATCGCTCTATCTAAACGACTTTTTAGCAGTGGCGATACTTCTTCGGATCTAACCCCAGCACCAAGCGTAATCACATAGTCAGCGGGATACTTAACAGGAAACATTTGATACATAAATGAATAGAAGAGGTATCCCACCAAAATGAATGTCAGTGTCGCGTCCACCATCAGCCCCCAAAAGATGATGATAATTAAAAAGTTGGGCCAAATTTCAACATATCTAAGGACCAGGTAACTGGCAAGCGCCATCATGATCAAATTAAATCCGAAAAATAAGGATAACTTAGCCGTTAAACTCTTTCCTTCTTTAATTTGCATCACCATAGTGTTAAACATGAGTGCTAACCCAATAAAGACTGGCAAGGCAATCATCCCAATCAGCATGAACAAGATCACTGCTTCATTGGCCTCCTGTGACGCACCGGCTATGGTGTTCATAACTGCAACTAATCCAGACAAAATCAAGATCATCACGCCAGCAAACAAGAACAGGCCAGCAAAAAAACTTCTGCGGTCTCGCAGTAAAAACAGTCCGGAGCATAAGGTTATTAATGCTCCGAAAATTGCAATTGTCATAAAATCCCACCTCAAAAAAGTTTATTTCCTTAATTCTACCGTGATTACCTCAAGAAACGCAATTAGACGCGTGTTTGTTTATATTAGATTATTTGCACAAAGACGTAAATTATCCCCAAATCCGAACTATTTCACGCTGTAATCTAATCTTAAATAAAGTGAAAAAAAGGCCGCCATTCCGCGTACAATTCACGTTTGTAACCCTTCATTCACTTAAACAACAATTTGTATGCATTGATACTGAAGCGATTATGGTTTACATTGAATCAGGATTTTAATTTAACTACGAATTTTTTCTACAAAAACTAGCTGGAGGATCAATATGAAAGCAGGAAAATTATTTAAAGCGTGCATCGCATTTTTAGGAGCAGTGCTCTTTACAGTTTCAATCGCCAACACTGTTAAACCTAAAGCAGCTTCAACAGTTATTCCCGACATTTCAGAATGGCAAGGAAAATTAACTGGAACAAAGGTTGCAAACCTCAAGAGTCAAGTATCATTCATCATCAATCGTCGTCAGTATGGTGCAGGTTACCAAGACAAATATGCAACTAACAACACTAACCTTTATGTTAAGTACGGTGTTCCGTTCGGTGAATATGACTACGCAACATTTACCAGCGCTGCCAGTGCCAGAGCAGAAGCAAGAACTTTTTATGCTAACTCAAACAAGCACGCCAAGTTTTACGTTCTAGACTTTGAAGAAAATGATGTTCGTTCAGGATCTGCTAACTCAGCTGTTAAAGCTTGGTATAATCAAATGAGAGCATTGACTAACAAAAAGTTGATTTTCTACTCATACCAATCATTTGCAACTACGTATGCTAACTCAGCACGAAAGAGTTTTGACGCACAATGGATTGCGAACTACTCATCACGCCCAACTATCCAGACCGATTTATGGCAATATACTAATAAAAAGTACGTTCCTGCCTTGAAACAATCCGTCGATGCTAGTACAATTTTAAACTCAAGCAAGCCAGTTTCTTGGTGGATCGGTGGTACAAACATGCACACTGATTCAGCAGCAGCAAGTTATTACCAAACTGCCCTTTCTAGCGTAACTACCACTCGCCCAGTTTACCTTTACAACTCATCAAGTTTTAAAGCTGCAAACCGAGTAAAGAAAGTTGCTACTGGAACCAAGATGACCATCAGTGATGTAAAACAACGTTCAACAGGTTCTTACTACTTCGTCACATCTGATGGCCAATACATGACTGCAAATAAAGCATACGTTGCGGGATAACGGAGGATTACAATGAAACTATACAAGATTGCAGCAGTCGCTACTTTAGCGTTAGTTTTGACTGGATGTGCATCCAACCAAAGCGATTCAAAGAACTACAAGGATGAATCAAAGGCAGCTTTGAATTCAAAACCTACTCATAAACACGCAAAGGCAAAGACTAGCACTAACACCAGTTCAACTTCTTCGGAGGCTAGCTCTTCAAGTAGTAGTTCATCCTCATCAGCAGAAACAAAGAGTAACAACAGTTTTGCTAGCCTTTCCAGCCAACTAGCAAGCAAGTTACCAAACACTTTAATTCCCCAAGCTAGTGGCATGAATGCCTCACAGCCAGTAAACATCAAGTATTCTGGCAACTCACAAAATTCAAAGATCACTTACTCACTTGGTCAAAAGAACTTACCACTTAACTCAGCTAGTGCATCAAACAATGCCTACGCTGTATTGACAAAGAAGACTTACGCTTCTGCATCAGCTGCTAAACAAGCCGTTGATTTCCAGCCAGCATCTTCAGTTAAGGGATTACCAAAGGTTTCACTTGGTCATTCAATCACTGGTCACACCCAATCAGGTGCAGGTCAAGAATACATCTCTTGGAATGAAGGTCGTTGGTCAATCTCAGTTCACGGAAGTAAAGTAAACAACACTAATCCAAAGTCTACTGCCGTTTCAGCAGTAAATATGTTTGAACAGTATTCACTTCCAGCTCCAGAATCAGTTGGTACCGTTAAGCTTCTTGCCGGCGATACCACTAACTTGAGCCAAGAAGTTAAGTTCCAAAAGGGTAACCAAGTTTACACCCTTAAGGCAAACACTGCTTCAGCTGCAATTGCTATGGCAGCAAGCATGAAATAAATTATTTCTTACAGAAGTTGGTTAACGAATTTTGTTAGCCAACTTTTTTATTGATTTTTTTCTTAATTTATCAAAAACACCTTGAATTGATAGCGATTTCCATGGAATAATAGTTACTCCGAGGTGTTAATCATGAAATACATAGTCGCACTTATTTTAATAATTTTCCTTTATGTGGCAGTAATTGCCGTAACCACGTACACACAACTTAAGCATCACAAAATCCGCAATGAGAATCGCAAAAAACAACCCTTTGTGTTCTCTGCAAATCACAAGGTGAATCTAGACTCCAGCGACACTTTTAAAGCAGTCTTCTGGGAAAAGTACAAAATGGGACTGCGGTCCCCACTATCTCTATTCAGATAATCAAAAGGTGTGAATCAGAAAAGTAGCTAGCTTTTCAGGTTCACACCTTTTTTTCATCCTTAGGAATAAATAGTTTTGGGGCAACATTAGCTAGGATCAGTAACACGACCGTAGACAGTGCTAAATTCAGGGCTGCTGAGGTACCGTTAAACACTAATGAGTACAAGAATGGGTTCACACTTTTGGGAGCATACTGTGACCACACAAAGGCTCCTGCAAGGTAGCGCCAAGTCCAAGCAATCAAAGTAGCTAAAACAACGCCACTCACTATCATCACTGCTGTAGTTAATCTTCGACGTGTAATATTACGTTTGATTCCCGTTGAAAAAATTCCGGCCAACCCAAGACAGGCATATGCCAAAGGGTACTCCATTAATAACTGCAAAACACTTAAAAAGTTCTTCATCGCTTGGCCATCAACAATTTGTACTAATCCCCAAAGTAATCCAGCGACCATCCCTAAGTACGGTCCCCTTCTAAATGCGTACAATATCATTGGAATCGCTCCAAGCTGAATATCAATCGCACCGTGAGGAGTTTGCAACGGAATAAACGACAATGCCACACAAAGAGCCACTACAACAGCGCCTTCCGTAATTACATTTAAGCTTCCGCTTCGTCCCATCTACATCCCTCACTTTCATACCCTTATTGTAAGGGAATTTGTAAAACAATGTGGGGATCTGTAACTCCATTTTTTAGGAAGTTGCAGTAATTCATAATCATTTATGAGTAGTCCAAAAAATCTACAATACTAAAAGCATCGTAGATTTGTTTAGATTGGATTTTAATCGACTATTATTTATTTAATTCTTCAACAATGGTTTCTTCCATTTTACTTGGCTTGGTGATTGGTGCATATCGTTTAACAAGCTGGCCATCTTTACCAACTAAAAACTTAGTAAAGTTCCATTTAATACGGCCGTTACCTGATTCAGTCTTTAGATAAGTAAACAATGGGTCTTCGTCATCGCCATTAATCACAACTCGCTTAGTCATTGGGAACGTAACTCCATAGTGCAGTTGACAGTACTCACTAGTTGCTTCATCAGAGTCTAATTCCTGTTTAAACTGGTTCGACGGTAACCCAATCACTTCGAGTCCTTGGTCATGATATTTTTTATAGAGATCCTCCAGTCCCTCAAGTTGAGGAGCCAGGCCACACTTACTAGCAGTGTTTACAACTATTAATACTTTGCCTTGATATCTACTAAAGTCAATCTCCTGGCCGTTCATTTCAGTCTCTTTGAAATCATATACCTTGGTCATCTAAACGCACATCCTTCCAATGTCTGGTTGATTTAACCATACCACGCTTATTGGTTGTGTACAATCGACATTTAGCCATAAAACTGTTGATTTGCCAGGATTTGTAAAAGAATCTTTTACTTCTTTAATATTTCTTAACCATTTTGTTTTTGCTTTGTAATATTTTGGTAACCCTCTTCGCTTACAATGTGTTCTTGTAATCAAAAATAGAGGATGAATTATAGAATATGAATATCAAAAAAGCATTAATGTTGCTGACAATCGTCTTGGGGATCAACGTCAGCGCACTCGCAGCACCCATTTTAAATAACTCAATTGAAACCGCACAGGCGAAAAAGAACCCCCGCGGTAAAGCATACGTTACTAAACGCCAATTCCGTTTCCGCGGAGTGGTTAAGTATCACGGTAAAAAGTGGACTTACTATACTGGTAGTCGCTTTGCTGATGGTAGTCGCAATCATGGTGGCTACGACAAGAACGGCTACATTATCGTATCAGCACCTCGTTCATACAAATTCGGTACAAAGATTAAAACTCCACTTGGTTGGGGCGTTGTACACGATCGTGGAACGGCAATGACAAAGTATCATTTTGATGTGGTTATCTAATAGCTACTGTGCGTGGTACATTCGCTTAAATATAAAAATGTTTCTCGTAACAGAAACACAATTTACAAATCACCAAACTATTCTACAACAATGAAAAGAGGCTGGGACAAAAACTAGGCTCATCAAAAAAATACCGTTATAATTTCAAAAAATGAAATTATAACGGTATTTTTTCTTATATACAGATAGTTGCTACACGCAGTAACCATCAGGACTGAGAGCCATTACCCATGACTCTCAGTTACTGTTGGTCTTGCGGGGGTGGGACGACGAAAGCATCTTCGTATGCTTTCTGTCCCACTCCCTTTTTTGTGCTTATCACTTAACCTTTTCTCCCGGTTCCGTTTCCACTAGCTCTAAGTCCTTGCCAGCCAGTTCATACTCACCAAAATTAGATGGGATTATAAAATGCATCCCTTTTTCCAAATTCGACACATTACCTGCCTTAGTAAGCGTCCCAGAACCAGCAGTCACCGATACCAACTTAAATGAATCGGCAGCCTGTGTTTGGCCCAAACTCTCAGTTGAAATTCTTAACCGTTTCACACTAAAGTAATCTGTTGAAACAAACGTTGTTTCTTCAACTCCATCACTAGTAACGGTCAGCGGGTGAATCTCTGGCTCCTCAAACGGTACGGTCGTGACATCAATCGCACTATCCAAGTCTAAAGTCCGTTTTTTACCTGTTTTTTGGTCTACCCGATCGAAATCATAAAGCCGATAGGTAGTATCAGAACTTTGTTGAGGTTCCAGTACAACCACCCCTTCAGCAAGGGCATGAATTGTACCTGAGGGAACATAAATGAAGTCTCCCTTTTTTACCGGCTTGCGTTTTAATAACTGATCCCACTTCCCTGTGTGAATCATCTCAGCCAATTCTTCTTTAGTCTTTGCATTGTGACCATAGAAGATACTTGCCCCAGGCTCCGCTGATAGTACGTACCAACATTCAGTCTTACCTAATTCGGTTGGACCTTCGTGTTCAGCAGCATACGCATCATCAGGATGAACCTGAATCGAAAGATTAGCATTAGCATCCAAGATTTTCACCATTAATGGAAATGGTTTCGAGTTATCCTTATTCGCAAACAGCTCTGGGTGGGACTGCCACAAATCGTTTAACTTTGTACCTGCAAACTCACCATTAGCAACCGTTGTCGTTCCGTGTGGGTGAGCACTAATTCCCCAAGCTTCACCAGTCTTGTCAGACGGGATCTGGTAGCCAAACTGCTTCGCGAGTTGATTGCCACCCCAAATCTTTTCGTGCAACACCGGAACCATAAATAGTGGTTCATTCATTGTAAAACTCCCCTTGAATTAAAGTCTTTGGTTAAGTTCCTTACCAAGTTCTTCAAATCCAGGTTTACCGAGCAATGCGAACATATTCTTCTTGTAGGCTTCAACCCCTGGTTGGTTAAATGGGTTGATTCCGTTAAGGTAACCAGAAATGGATACCGCAATCTCGAAGAAGTAAATTAAGTAACCTAATGTATATTCGGTCTGATCTGGAATGTGAACACTCATGTTAGGAACGTTACCATCCGTATGGGCTAATGTAACCCCTTCAAATGCCTTGGTATTAGCAAAGTCCATCGTCTTACCTTCAATATACTTCAAACCATCAAGATTGTCATCTTCCTTTGGAATTTCCATGTCATGGTTTGGCTTATCAACTTTAACAACGGTTTCCATCAAGTTACGTAAACCTTCTTGGATATATTGGCCAAGTGAGTGCAAATCAGTTGAGAAGTTTGCTGATGAAGGGTAAATTCCCTTTTCATCCTTACCTTCTGACTCACCCATCAGTTGCTTCCACCATTCTGATAGATACATCATATTTGGCTCGTAATTCTCAAGCAACTCCGTTGTGTAGCCCTTACGGTAAAGAATGTTCCGGTAAGCTGCGTATTGATATGCTTCATTTTTAGTCAAATCAGTGTCGGTGTAGTCATCAGATGCATCAGCAGCACCCTTCATCAAATCATCGATGTTGGCACCAGAAACTGCGATTGGTAACAAACCAACCGGAGTTAATACTGAGTAACGGCCACCAACGCCATCAGGAATAACAAACGTTTCGTAACCGTGTGCGTCAGCTTCTTGTCTAAGTGCCCCACGAGCTTTATCAGTGGTTGCGTAAATTCGTTCATTTGCACCAGCTTCACCGTATTTATCAATCAATTTATCTTTGAAGATTCTAAATGCAATTGAAGGTTCAGTTGTGGTACCTGACTTAGAAATCACGTTAACTGAAAAGTCACGGTCACCGATCATATTGATCAGATCGTATACGTACGAAGAACTCAGTGAGTTGCCCGCAAAAAATACTTGTGGAAATTCACGTTGATCATCTGGTAAGTAGTTAAAGAAACTATCATGAAGAAAATCAACGGCCATCTTGGCCCCTAAATATGAGCCACCAATTCCGATGACAACTAAGACTTTTGAGTCTGATTGAATCTTCTTAGCAGCGGCTTTAATTCTGGCAAACTCTTCCTTGTCAAAATCCTTAGGTAAAGTTAACCAGTCTCTGAAATCACTACCGGCACCAGTGCCTTGACGTAATTGATCATCAGCAGCGTTAACTAACGCTTGCATCTCTCCTAATTCGTTGTCATGAACAAACTTAGATAATTTTGAACTATCAAATTTAATGTGAGCCAATGTAAATCTCTCCTCGTTGAATATTTTTATTTACCAACATTAAGTGCTTGGTGTTTTAGTCCTGGAAATACATGTTTATCAGCTACTCCGGTAATTGCTCCTTGGAATAAGAAAGCAAAGATGGTTCCTAAACCGAAGTTAGTGAATTGGCGAGTCACTGCAAATGCAATGATGGCCATGATTGTAGGTGGGATGTATGATGCCCACATCGCCAGATTAGCGTTACCCTTGAAGTATTTGAATCGCAAAATTTGCATCAAATCATCTGCTGGGTGAAGCACCACATTTGCTCTTTGGTAAATTGAAATCGCTGTTCCAATCAGTGCAACCCCAAAGAAGTTCAAGAGGATGTAGAAAATTACCATTCCAGTTGAGTTTGCATCTGGAAGTCCACCAAAGAATGAGTACTTACCAATAAAGAAGTTTTCAAAAATTTGGATCAAAGCTGAGAAAGGTACCATGAAAATCAAGTTACCTAAAGCTCTTCCCCATTCCAACTTACCAACCAACAGTGCGTTAAGCAGCGTGGTTAAAATTCCTAGAATCAAGAACGTCCAGAATAGGTTCCAGCCAAATGCCACACTCAGGTTCGCTTCAGCGGCGGTCCAATATGCTGAGCCTAAAAATGAAGGATGAATCTTGGCACTAGTTGCTAATGTCAAAACGTTTCCGGCTGAATTTAGTACCAATGAAAATACAAAGAAGGCAATTGCCTTAGCCATTGAAATCGTTCGGCCGTTGTTACTAATAGATTGTGTTGTTTCCATTCTTTTCACCTACTTATTCAACTCTTTTAAAGCCATCGCAAAGTCACCAACAGTTGCTGAGCCATTGTTCTTCACAAGTGGCATTACAATGTAGTCGGTCAAGTTACCAACATCAACGTAACCATTCATTAATTTATCAAATTCAACCCGAACTTTAGTAAGGAATTCTGGGCTAACAACCCCGCCACCAAAGACGATTTTTCCTGGGCGCAAAGTCAATGTGACTTGAATGGCTGCTTGGGCAACATAGAAAGCCATGATGTCCCAAACATGATCAGTCAACGGAACATCTTTACCTGGTTTACCGAGTCGGGCATCAAACGTTGGTCCCGCCACCAATCCTTCAAGACAGTCGCCGTGGAATGGACAGATTCCCTTAAAATCAAGATCATCAGGATGGCGTTTGAGCCTTACGTGTCCCATTTCAGGATGGCCTAAATCGCCAACAAAGTTTCCGTTAATAATTGACCCTGCTCCAACACCAGTTCCGATGGTATAATAAGTCAATGAGTTAACGTGTTGGTTAAATAAAGTTGCCATCACATATTCACCGTAAGCTGATCCGTTTACATCGGTCGTAAAGTAAATTGGCACATCAATGTCTTTCTTAATTCGACCAACAAAATCGGTGTCAGCCCACCCCGGTTTAGGAGTGTTTGTTATGTACCCATATTTAGGGGCATTTTTTCTTAGCTCAATCGGGCCAAATGAGGAAATTGCAATTGCTGCAATATCATCAAACTGTTTAAAGTAATCAACAGTTTTTTGTAGCGTTTCCTCTGGTGTGGTCGTTGGGAACTGGGCTTGATCGATAATTCGATAGTCCTTATTACCAACAGCGACAACAAATTTGGTTCCTCCTGCTTCGACACTTCCTAATAACATAAAAATTCCTCCCTTAGTAGGTCATGCAACCGTTTGCATTGCTGATACTATATACTATAAGACGATTTCAAAAAATTGCAAGTGTTTTGTAGAAAACGGTTACATTTTGTTTGTAAAGTGCTGGCTTAATGCCGCTTTTTTAACCTGTTTTTTCAAAAAATAAGAGCCTAGATATTTTAAGTATCATTACCTAAAAATATCTAAGCTCTTTTAGTATCTTAATTTATTGCATCACATTACTGCTTCTGAGTATCACTACTAGATAAGCTATGAATACTGGTGAAAAGAGAATAAACAGTGCGTTAATCAACAACCCCACTCCCCATCGGTAGCCCATATCAGCCAGCCCGCTGTATGATTGAGTGGTATCCCAACTGTACTCCCACTGGTTTGCAGTCACCCCGTTGGCAGACCATTGATTATTTCTGTGTTGCATTTGCCGATCCTGGTGGTGTAAGTTCATTGCTCGATCCTTATACGATTCGAACCGCGTTTCATCAGGATTGATTTTCTTTGGGTTTAAAATTCTATAGATAGGAATCAAAAAAGTGTTTATGATAAAGTAAACAACGCTCCCAGAAACGATAACTTTGAACGGTTCAAATGTTAGCGTTCCTTGAAACAGCATAACCAGACCTAAAGCAATCACTGCTCCAACTAAGTAAAAAATATATCTGGCGACCAAAACAACTGCGCTCTTCATACTTACAGCTCCTTTATCCCCCCTTGGATAGCCCTTATTATAGTTCTATAAGCATGATAAGTACATATATTTTGAAAGGATTTTAGCATGAAAATTATCATTTCCCCTGCCAAAAAAATGGTGGTGAATTTAGACGACTTTGATATCTTGGATATGCCTCAATACCTAGACGAAACTAAGCAAATTCTTGCAGAGCTCCAGCAGCTTGATAAGTCTGCTGCCCAAAAATTGTGGCAAACTAGCGATAAATTGACTATTGAAAGCTACCAAATATTAAAACAGACTAACTTAACTGAGCGACTGACGCCCGCCATCATTGCATTTTCTGGCATCCAATATCAGTATATGGCGCCGGGGTTGTTTACCGCTCCCGCCCTAAATTATGTTCAACAAAATCTTCGCATCTTATCTGGTTTCTACGGCATTTTACGTCCTTTTGACGGAATCACCCCTTATCGACTTGAGATGGGGTCAAGAATGAAATTAAGGGGATATAAGAACCTTTACTCTTTCTGGGGTAGCAAACTCTACGATGCACTAGTTAGTGATCAAGAACCAATTATCAACTTAGCCTCAAAAGAATATGCCAAAGCGATTACTCCGTACTTAAAATCAGACCAACAGTTTATTGACATTGTCTTTGGTCATCTAGTTGATGGCAAGCTTAAAACTCGTGCAACATTCGCCAAAATGGCTCGTGGTGAGATGGTTAGGTTCGCTGCTGAAAGGAACGTAACCGACCCAATCCAACTAAAAGAATTTGACCATTTGGATTATAAGTTTGATGAGCGGCGCTCAACGGATATGCAGTATATCTTTATAAAGGATGAAAAGTAATCCAATTAAGCCAAGAGTGAAAATTACAACACGATAACTGGTAAAATGACTAAGAATATGAAGGACTAATCACAATTGATTTAATTGTGACTGCTATTTACTTATATGCTTACTGTCCTGAGGCTCTCAGTCCTAATAGTTACTGCGTGTAGCAACTATCTGAATAGAAGAAAAAATGCCGTTATAATTTCAAAAAGTGAAATTATAACAGCATTTTTTTCGTTGAGCCTTGTCTTGTCCCAACCTCTTTTAATTATCAAGAATTTGGGTAATTCCAGCTTCAAATGAAGTTACATCAAATTTGGGGAATTTAGTTTTAAATTTATTTGAAAGAAAAACGTTATCTACCCTATATCGAGGTAACAACTCCATTGATTCTTTCAATGCCGGATTAAATAGGCTTCCTAACTTGAACATCCATAACTTGATTACAGAGTATTTAATCGGCTTTCCTAAAACTTGCTCAGAAATCTTAAGCATTTCCTGATAAGTAATCCCCTTCGTAGTTGGTAAATGCCAAGTCTGGCCATAAGCAGATTCAGTATTTCCAATTAACGCCATTGCCCGACTAGCATCTGGAGTCCAAATCAAAGTTCGTTTTGTCTTATCATTAACTGGTATGAAAACTCGCTTACCAGCTTTAATGCGATTAAAGATCATAGAATTAGTAATGCTTTTGGTGTTATCTGGGCCGTAAAACTCCGGTGCTCGACAAATGACAATTGGTAAGTCTCCTTTCTTTATTTCATCTATTAGTCGTTTAGCCATCTTGGCCCTTACCGTTGACTTGCGTCCTTCATGAAGTAAAGGACTGGATTCAGTCTGTGGCGTATCGTTTTTAGGGTACATATAGGTATTATCGAAAAAAACTAGTTTACTGTGAGCCTGCTTACTAGCGTTGATGATATTATCTAGCATAACTAAAAATTGTTGTTCCCACATATCTGAATTCATTGGCAATCCTGCAGTAAAGTAAACGATATCACTACCCGCTACCGCAGCTAACGTTTCATCATAGTCTAGCAAGTTAGCAGCAACCGTCTGGTCACTTGGGTGTATCCGCTTAGGATTTCGACTAACTAGTCGTAATTCTTGAGTGTAATTTTTATATAATTCTTCGGCCAACTCGTGACCGATTTGACCGTTGCTTCCTAAAATGGTTTGCATAAAGTTTCCTCTGCTTTCGTTTAATGGTTTAATCTTTTGAACAGTTAATTCAAAAAAATATTATTTTACTTCTTTAATCAACAAGTTAGCAACTGAACGTGCTGAAAATGGATTCTGACCTGTAATCAAATGCCCATCTTGAACTGCAAAATCCTTATATGCACGTTTCTGCTTGAACTTAGCTCCACGTTTTTCGGCCTCTTCTTTATTAAAGAACGGGACAACCGACTTTTTACCAGCAATAATTTCTTCAGACAAGGTGAAACCTGTGATTGTTTTTCCGGAGATCAGATAATTATTACTATCATCTTTAATATTTAATAATCCAGCTATTCCATGGCAGACTGAAGTCACATAACCATTTTGCTGATAAATGGCCATTGCAATTGATTGTAGTTCCTTATTATCAGGAAAATCCCACATCACTCCATGGCCACCAGCATAGTAAATGGCAAAGTAATCCTCAGGATTAACCTCACTGGGATTAAGCGTTTTGCTAAGGGCACGATTTTTAAAATCAGGGGTTTCATAAAACTCCATAATCGATTCATCAACGTATTTCATACTGCGAGGGTCTAAAGGAACAAAACCACCCTTAGGGCTGACATAGTCCACACTGATGCCGACTTTTTGAAGTTCCTTAGCAAATTCTGTCGATTCACCAAGCCAAAGGCCTGTTGCATCATGTGTCCCAGCATACCTAGTAATATTTGTTTCAACAATTAGGACTTTTTTCATTCTCGACCACTCTCCTTAATGATTTTCTTAACACTACTAATCATGTCCTGTAATTGATTTATTTGGCTCAAATCATGTGACAAATAATAATAGTTTCTAGTCCCTTCACTTCGGCGTTCAATAAGATGAGCCTGCATTAAAATCTTAATGTGGTGTGAAATAGCTGGTCGTGAAAGGTCAGTTGCATCTGTTAAATCTGTCACCCTCAATCCTTCAACACCGTTCTCTGCCGACATTAATTCAATCAAAATTGCCTGTCGCTTTTCATCACCCAATGCAACCAAAAAGTCACTGAGATCGGTCAATTGAGTTTTTATTCCACTTAAATCTTGCATAGTTATCGTCCTTTGGTTTAATATTTTAAACCATTAAACCATTGATTTTTATGTTTGTCAATTAGATTGAAGAATCGCTGGTAAAACAAAAGCCCCCGTTTGGGATTACTCCCGAACAGAGGCTAACTACAATCATTTAATATCAAACCAAATTAAAATTTTCCACTTTGGTTGTACCAGCTGAACAATTAGCATGGTAAAGGAGTTAGATGAGTAAAAATTTAGGCTAAAAAAATTGATTGTTGTTCTTGATGTCATTTTTGCAATTAAAGATAAAAAAAGAGATGAAGGTCATTCGACCCTCATCTCTTTTAAATTCATAATTCAAATTTGATTTACATCAAATTATCGTCAAAAATTATTTTTTAAGACCAGTCCATTTCCAACCAGTGAACTCTTCAATATCATGACCTTCGTCACGAGTAACCTTGAAGTGCTTAGCAAGAATGTCGTCCATCTTCTTATCGAAGTCAGCACCGGCAGCTTTGTCGATAACACCTTTGTCCATAAGAACTTGAACAGCGTCTTTAGCTTGGTTGAAACGATCCAACTTAGAATATACACGCATATCGTATGCAGTAGTAATATCACCATCTTCACGGTAACCGTGAACATGAAGACCTAAGTGTTGACGTTCGTAGAAGATTGATTCGATTAAGTCTTCGAAACCATGGAAACCAAATACAACTGGTGTACCTGATTCGCCGAAGAACTTAGTGAATTCTGCGTCTGATAATTCACGTTCGTCGTTAAGAGGTCCGTTCTTCTTTTGAAGACGTCCTAATTCAACAACGTTGACGTAACGCATTTTAACTTCTGGGAATGCCTTGTTCAACAAGTCAATTGCAGCAAATGATTCGATAGTTGGTTCTACACCAGCTGATGCAAAGACGATATCAGCATCTTCACCTTCAGCAACAGTAGAAGCCCAATCGATAGTCTTCAAACCAGTGTTTGCTAATTCTTCAGCTTCATCAACTGAGAACCATTGTTGACGTGGTTGCTTAGATGCAACAATATGGTTAACCTTTTGACGATCTGAGAATGCACGGTTAAATACAGCAAGCAATGAGTTACCATCAGCAGGTAGGTATTGACGAATGAAGTTAGACTTCTTTTCAGCCAAATGAGTAAGCATACCTGGATCTTGGTGAGTGTAACCATTGTGATCTTGTTGGAATACAGTTGAAGTTGAGATCAAGTTCAATGATGGGTAATCATTACGCCATGGTTGATCTGCAGCTTGACGGATCCACTTGAAGTGTTGAGTAGTCATTGAGTCTACAACACGTAAGAATGATTCGTATGATGCGAATACACCAGTACGACCAGTCAATGTGTAACCTTCTAGCCAACCTTCAGCTTGATGTTCTGATAATTGAGCATCCAAGATACGACCTTCTGGTGCTTCGTATTGGTCGTTTGGTTCTCTAACTTTGCTCATCCATTGACGGTTAGTCATGTTGAACATATCCCAGAGACGGTTTGACATAGTTTCATCAGGACCGAATACACGGAATGAAGTTGGGTTCTTCTTAGCAACGCCAGCAAAGAATGTAGAAAGAACATTCATATCCATGTTACGGTTGCCATCTGGCAATTCAGTACCACGGTTGCTTTCGTTGATGTCATTAGCTAATGACTTCCAGTCTGGTAGGTCAAGCATTTCAGGCTTAGCACCCTTAGCACGGCCACCATTAGCAACTGGGTTAGCTGCCATACGCTTGTCACCCTTAGGTGCAAAGTCAGCAACTTCGTCCCTCAATGAACCATCAGCATTGAACAATTCTGCTGGCTTGTATGAGTTCATCCAGTCTTCGAATTCTTGCAATTGGCTTAAGTCGCCTTGCTTCAAGTCAAGAGGAACTTGGTGAGCACGGAATGAATCTTCGATTGGTTCACCCTTAGCGTTGTGAGTAGGACCACCCCAACCCTTTGGTAAACGAGCAATGATTACTGGCCATGGAGCAATTTCGCCATCTTCATATTTGCCGTTTTCACGTGCATCTTTTTGAATTTGCTTGATGTCAGCAATAGCTTGGTCAAACAATTTAGCAGCTTTTTCATGGTAAGTCATGAAGTCATGGATGTCATCGTTTTCTAAGAAACGTGGTGACCAGCCAAGTCCTTCAAAGAACTTGCCTAATTCTTCATCACTCATACGTGAAGTAATAGTTGGGTTTGAAATCTTGAATCCGTTAACGTCAAGAATTGGCAATACAGCACCATCATTCTTAGGGTTCAAGAATTTGATTGAGTTCCATGCAGTCATTGCAGGACCAGTTTCGTTTTCACCATCACCAACAACAGTAAATGCAATTTGGTCTGGGTTGTCTAAGACAGCACCAGTAGCATGTGATAGTGAGTAACCAAGTTCTCCACCTTCATGAAGTGAACCTGGAGTTTGAGCGGTCATATGTGATCCGATTCCACCAGGGAATGAGAAACGCTTGTAAAGACGTGACATACCTTCAAGATCTTGAGTGATTTCAGGATAATCTTCAGTGTAAGTACCGTCTAAGTATGAGTTAGTAACCATAACTTGGCCACCGTGACCTGGACCACCAATGTAGAACATGTTTAGGTCATACTTGTTGATCAAACGGTTTGCGTGGGCATACAAGAAAGTTTGTCCTGAAATTGTACCCCAGTGACCAATTGGCTTAACTTTAACATCGTCAGCTTTAATTGGTGTATTTGTAACAGAGAATAGTGGGTTGCTCTTCAAGAAAATCATACCACCTGAAAGGTAAGTACTTGCGCGCCACCATGCGTCAACTTTTTCCAAATATGCTTTGGAATCGTAATCTACTGCCATGAATTTAACACTCCTTCAATGAATTGATACTAAGTTATTTATCTCAACTGTGCCTGTAAATTAGACTTTAAAAATTCGCAATTGAACTATCTATTTACAAGACAATATATTACCTGAATTTCACAAAAAGTCAACAAATTTTAAAATTGATACGTCCCAATTTTTTAAGTGAAATTCAAAAAACGTAGACAACCTAATTCTTTTAATTCAAAATCAAGGAATGTCGATGATTAACACCATTAATCCGTACCTCGATTTCAACTAAACATGATATCTTATTTGGCAATATTATGCTTGAAATAGCTACTTTAGATTTAGTTTTTCATGTAAAATATTGGTCCGTTCTAATTTAAAAGTGTATCCGTTCCAAAATAACTGGTATAATTTACGACAATAATCATATTAGTTGTTGGCAAGCGTACAGGAGACCAAAAATGGCAGATTTAATATATCGTAAAGTAATTGACGATATTAAAAACCGAATATTCGATGATGAATTCAAAGACAACAGGTTACCAGATGAACGGAGCCTTAGTGAATCTTACGAAGTCAGCAGAAGTACAATCAAGCGGGCGTTAGATATTTTAGTTCAGCAAGGAGTTATTTTTAAAAAACGTGGGTCTGGTACGTTTATCAACCCACTCTATTTAAAAAACCAATCTTTATTTCAATATGAAGGAAACAACCTTGGTGTCACTGACAACATCATCACAACTGGACATAAATCATCAATTAAACTATTGGATTTCCAGGTAACTCCTGCTAATCCTGAGATTCAACAAAACTTGTTCCTTAATGAAAATGAATTCGTATATAAAATCGAGAGGCTTCGGCTTATCGACGGCAAACCAATTATTATCGAAACTGGCTACATCCCCATTAAATTAGCTCCTGAACTGTCGCCAGAAACCGTTAAAAAATCAATTTTCCACTTTATGAATCAAGAGGAAAATAAGCGCGTTAGTAAATCATTCATGTCAATCATGACTGAACCTTCTAATAAGGAAGATCAAAAATTATTGGATTTGTCAGAAAACGAACCAGTCGGAATCATGGCCGGAACATTCTTCTTAGATGATGGAACCCCATTCGAATTTTCAAGCATGCGTGTCCACTATAAGTACCTGAACTACAATACATTTATTAATTTGAATTCTGATTAATCTGCTATTTTTCTAACAAAACAAAAAACACCCAATCTCAATAAAGAGACTGGGTGTTTTAATTTTAACTAGGATTAACCTAATTTAGTTTTGTTTTGAACATTCAACTTTTCGTCGAAGTCATAAACAACTGGTTGGCCAGTAGCCATTTCCAAGTTGATGATGTCTTCGTCAGAAATGTTTTCGATGTACTTGCTCAATGCACGTAGTGAGTTACCGTGGGCAGCGATAATAACGTTCTTGCCGTCTAACAACTTAGGTGCAATTTGGTCTTCCCAGAATGGCATAACTCTTTCAAGAGTAACCTTAAGGTTTTCACCACCAGGAACGATGTTAGGGTCAAGGTTTGCGTAACGACGATCGTTAGCAGCTGAACCTTCATCACTTGCATCCAAAAGTGGAGGCAACACGTCGTATGAACGACGCCAGATGTGAACTTGGTCTTCACCGAATTTTTCAGCAGCTTCGGCCTTGTTTTGTCCTTGCAAAGCGCCATAATGACGTTCGTTCAAACGCCAAGTCTTAGTTTCTGGAATCCATAGTTGGTCTGAGTATTCCAATGCATAGTGTAAAGTCTTGATGGCACGAGTCAATACTGAAGTGAAGGCATAGTCAAATTCAATACCTGCTTCTTTGATTAACTTACCAGCGTTTTGAGCTTGCTTAACGCCTTCTTCACTTAAATCAACGTCAACCCAACCAGTAAATTGGTTAGATAAGTTCCATTCACTTTGACCGTGACGGATTAATACAAGTTTAGCCAAAATAATTACCTCTTTCTTTATCTCTTATCCCTGTAATTTTACACCAAACCAAGTCATTAATCGACCATGATTTGGAAATTATCTATTGTAAGAGTTTTCCTTTGGAGTTGAATCCGTGATGATACTGAACTCCCAAAATATCTAGGAAGAATGTAAATACGGGAACCCCGCAAATTAATCCCCAAACACCAAAGAAGTGTTCACCAACCAATAACACCACGAACGTGTAGAAAATTGGTAGGTTTGTTCTAGAAGACATAAACTTAGGATTAAGCACGTACGCCTCAAGTGCATGAACCACGATAATCGTTACAATCAGGTAAATCACATCTGTGAGTCCGCCAACAGAATAACCAACCAATGACAATGGTACAAATGAGATGATCACACCGGCAACGGGAATCAAACTTAAGATGAACACCATGATCGATAGCACTGCTAGTTGTGGAAGTCCCATGAACGCCATGACGATAGTCGTCAAAATTGTGTTAACAATCGCAATAAAGAATTGAGCTTCAATTACGACACCAAAGGTTGAAACAAACTTTTTACCGAAGAATTCAAGGTCTTCAAACAGCCAACTTGCATAACTGTCTTTGAAAGACCGTGAAAACTGCACCATCTGTTTTTCTTCAATCGTGAAAAAGTAACTCAAAATCAGTGACAAAAATAGCGTTACTCCCATTGATGTAGCGGTCGTAATTGAGTGCCAAATGATTCCCACACCATTTCTAACTGAACTCAACACGTGACTTTGTTGGATCATCTCATTAATCCAGTGCAGCGTCTGGTCATCCGGCAAGTTTTTAGGATTTGAGTAAAAATCAATCATGTCAGTAGTTGAACGAATTGTTTGGTGTGCCAGCTGAGGAACATACTTGGTAATTGCTGAATACAATCCAAACACAACAAGTAAGTACACAATTGTGACAATCAAGCCGCTTGGAAGCTTAATATATTTTCGAATGAACTTAGTTAGCTTAACAATCAACAAACTAAAAATAAACGTTAATAAAACGATGTTCATCATGCTTCTTAAAGCAATCAGAACTGCTATTACAGCTAAAAGTACGACTACCCGTCGTAAGGGCACGTTTTCGACAAATCGTTTATACATATAAAGTAGAGTTCTCCTTATTTAAGGGTTTGGTTAGCATATTGAGTTACAGATTGTTTTTCATTGTGAGCACCCTTGATTAAGTTCTTAACATCTTGATCACTCATTGTCCCTGAGTCAAAGCCTGCTTCATCTAATTCCCGACGGGCTGAGTTGACTTGTGCATTCGTAATTTCTTGGCCGCAAATGGTATTCTGCCCTGGTTTGACAGTATATTCATTAGATCCTTTATAGTTCTTCGCAGCTTGCTCTTCTTCCGGAGTCAAACTGGCACTGTTGCTTGATGAACCTGTAGCGTTTGAACTTGAATTTGAGCTTGAGCTCGAATCCAAATTAGGGTTCGCAACTGCTCCAGTTGAACTGTTTTGGTCTAGTGTACTGTCACTATTAGGCTTACCATCAATTGCGTTATTGTTGTCGTCACGTAACTTTTCAGCCTTCGACAAAATATCTTGGTAGTAAGTTTGGTGAATAGCTTTATCGTTGAAAATTTTATCAAGAGTAGTATTTGATTCCATATATTGACCGTTACCTGCTTGTTCTAGGGCAGTGTCATAGAAGCCATTGAATTTCTTGACGTTAGCTTGAATCGTCTTCAAATTCTTGAGATTAGTCTTTGCTCGGTCTACCAACTGTTCGTTACCGTTCTTAGTGTCGGCAACATCTTGGAATCCCTTCTTAGCATCGCTAAACTTGCGGTCATCTAACAAATTCTTTGCGGATACAAAATCTTGGGTTTGATTTAAAACAGTTGTGGCCTTTTTGTCATTCGGTTTACGTTTCAAAGCGTTAGTAAACGCTGTTTCTGCCGAAGTGTAGTCCTTGCTAGCAATGTAGGCATTTCCACGTGTCATTTGCTGATCATACAACCGATCATTTTGGGCGTGGCGTGCATAAGTGTATCCTCCCACAGCACCGGCAATAATTATTGCAACTAAAATCCAGATCCATTTTTTCAAATCAATGCCCTCCTAATGTAATCAATTTGCTATATTATACCATTTTTCCTTATATCATTTTTATCAGAAGCGTATAATGACTTTTGTATTTTAAAAAGAAAGGAATAAGATCAATGCTTGAAAAGAAATTTTACAAATCACTATTGAAGAACTCCTTCAATATTCCAGTTAGTGTAACCTACTGGGACGGTTCTACAGAGGTTTACGGAAATGGTGAGCCACAAGTAGCGATCAAATTTAACGAACCTATTCCAATCAGACAGGTCCTTAAAAATGCATCAATCGCTCTTGGAGAAGGCTACATGGATGGCAAGATAGAAATCGATGGCAGTATCGAAGATCTTGTTCTTTCTGCGTACAAAAGTGCAGATAGTTTCTTAAGAAATAAGAAATTTATTCGCTACTTACCTAAAGCTTCTCACGATGAGGAGGAAAGTAAGAAAGACGTACAGGATCACTACGATATCGGGAACGACTTTTATCGTCTTTGGTTAGACGATACCATGACATATTCATGTGCTTACTTTGAAAATCCAGATGATGACCTGGAAACAGCTCAGATGAATAAGGTTGAACACATCCTTAAAAAGCTTGATCCTAAACCACGCAGAACTTTGCTAGACATCGGTTGTGGTTGGGGAACCCTAATGCTCACAGCCGCTCAAAAGTACAACCTGCGTGTGGTTGGAGTAACACTTAGCCAAGAACAATATGACTACGTAAATGAAAAAATCCAGCGTCTTGGTTTACAAGATGTTGCTGAGGTTAAATTGACTGATTACCGTGAACTTGGTGATGCTAAATTTGACTATATAACTTCTGTGGGAATGTTTGAACATGTTGGTAAGGAAAACCTCAGTGAGTACTTCAAATGTGTGTCACATTACCTAACTGATGATGGTGTGGCTTTGATTCACGGAATCACCCGCCAGCAAGGTGGTGAATTCAATGGTTGGATCAACAAGTGGATTTTCCCAGGAGGCTACATCCCTGGATTGACTGAAAACTTGGACCACATCATTGAGAATGGTTTGCAAGTATTCGATGTTGAATCACTAAGACGTCACTATCAGAAAACTACGGAAATTTGGGACAAAAACTTTTTGGAAGCTCGTCCCAAAGTTGAAAAAATGTTTGATGAACGGTTTATCCGTATGTGGGATCTGTACCTACAAGCATGTGCGGCATCATTTGCGTCAGGAAATATTGATGTTGTGCAGTATCTAGTGTCGAAGGGGGCTGCCGGACATTCACTGCCGATGACGAGGGAATATATGTATAGGTAGAGTGCTGACAACCTCGGTAGACTTTGAGCATTAGCTTGAAATTTTGAATTGAGCAAACGAAGTGCGCAAGGCAAAATTTGGAGCTAAGAGAAAAGTCTAAGGTTGGAAGCCGTTCTAGGTAAAGTGCCGACCGCAAGCGGTAATCATTGATCACTAACTTAAAAAGATTTCCAAACGAAAAAGGCCCAAGCAATAGCTTGAGCCCTTTTTCAAATCCATTAATTTTTATTGGAATTGCATACCACCATCAACAATCAATGTTTGACCAGTAACGTAGTTTGAGTCTGGTCCAGCCAAGAATGCTACAGCGTTAGCAACATCTTCCGGTTCAGATAATCTTCCAAGAGCAATTCCATCAGAGAATGTTGACATTCCCCATTCGTCACTCTTACCAGCGTTTTGACCAACTTCATGAGCAATGTCAAACATCATTGGTGTCTTAACGATTCCTGGAGCAAATGCATTAACAGTGATGTCCTCTGAAGCTAAGTCACGAGCAGTTGTTTGGGTAATACCGCGGATTGCGAACTTAGTTCCAACGTATAGTGCCAAATTAGGGTTACCAACAACCCCTGCTTGTGAGGTAGCGTTAATAATCTTTCCGCCGTGGCCTAATTCCTTGAATGCTTTATGAGCAGCTTGAGTTCCCCAAAGAACTCCACCAACGTTAACTTTATATACCCATTCAAAATCATCAGGTGTAATTGTATCGATTGGAGTGGTTGGGCCAAGGCCTGCATTATTAACAATGACATTGAAGTCACCAAATTTTTCAACCGTTTCTTCAACTGCAGCAAATACTTGATCACGGTCAGAAACATCTGCTTTGATTGCAAGTGCCTTACCACCGTTACCATTGATTTCGTCAGCAACTTTTTGAACCTTGTCCAAGTGACGACCAACTAATGCTACTGAAAAGCCATCCTTTGCTAATCTTTCAGCAATTGCTTGGCCGATTCCTTGTCCGGCACCTGTTACTAATGCTACTTTGTTTGCCATTGTATATCCTCCGTATTTGTGAACTTATTAACATAGATATATTAGCCCCAGTTCTTTTGAAAAACAATCCCCCAAATTTCGAATTCAATTTTCAGTTTTAAACAACTTAATCATGTAGCCCCTATATATTGTACTTGCGATAAAAATGAACTACCATATATTGTATCAATGCAATTTGAGGTGGCAATCATGGAAATCAAATATCACAAGTACGCTTTACGCACGGATATCATAAAATATGGGGCTGTAATCACTGCCTTGTTCACCATGGGGCTTGGCTTAATCTTAAGTTTTGCAGGCAATTACCCAACAATCATTACCCTTGCATTCTTATCCTTCACTCTTGGGCTATCACACGCTTTTGATGTCGACCACATCGCAGCAATCGACAACATTACTCGTAAAATGATGAATGAAGGTAAAAACACCCACGGAGTTGGTTTTTCATTCTCCTTTGGTCACTCCATTGTCGTATTTTTAATGACCATGTTCACAGTTGGTCTGGTCGACCTAACTAAACAATCTCAAGGTTCCATTACCGAATTCGGTCATGTATTTGGCACTTTAATTGCTGGGATCACCCTTCTCCTCTTGGCAGCAATCAACGTTTATCTACTGTGGTCTTTAATCAAAAGTAACCCCGACAAACCTGCAGATAAAACTAACTGGGTCTTTAAGTTACTTAATAAGTTTCTCAGTCTGATCAATCACAACTGGCAAGTCATGATTGTTGGATTTCTCTTTGGGATTGGTTTTGATACCGCAACCCAAATTGCGGTAATGACCACTTCAGTCGTCGCTGCCACCAAAGGAGTTCCATTCATTATTGTGCTTGGGTTCCCGCTACTATTCACTGCCGGAATGTGCTTAATGGACACTCTTGATGGAATTTTTATGACATCTGCATATGGTTGGTTCTTGTCGTCTCCATCCCGAAAAATAAAGTACAACATCATCATTACTGGAATATCTGCAGTTGCGGCGATTCTAATTGGTTCAATTGATGTTTTGCAAAGTCTTGCCTCTAACTTTAATTGGAATAACCAATGGATTGTGGCAATTACTCACCTCGATTTCCATACACTTGGAGTCACCTTACTGTTCATCTTCATCATTGCTTGGGGTATCGCTGGTCTAACCTGGAAATATCATCAAAAGTCCAAAAATTAACCCCGTTAACTACATATCCATGCTAGAATAAACCTATTAAAATACTCGAATGACATTAGGGGTGCCCTTGGGCTGAGACAACGAAAGTTGGACCCTCGAACTTGATCTGGTTAGCGCCAGCGGAAGAAAATGCCGATTTCTTTTTTTAGAATCCCCTACTGTCGTCGAACATTGGAGGATTTTTATTTTGCGTAATCAAAGGCTTTATTCACTTGTTTTGACAGCAATCTTTTCAGCAGTCGGAGTCGTCGGTGGTAGTATGTTTGAGTTTAGTGTCGGGGCGGCTAAAGTTGCTCCAGTTCAGCATTTAGTTAATCTAGTCTCTGGCGTAATGCTAGGACCTTGGTGGGCATTGACCCAAGCATTCCTTACCTCACTTATCCGGAACATTATGGGAACTGGTACCGTACTCGCCTTTCCTGGGAGTATGATTGGCGCATTCTTTGTTGGTTGGATCTTCAGAAAAACCAAGAACTTCCTGGCTGCCACATTTGGTGAACTGATTGGAACCGGAATAATTGGGGCAATTGTCGCTTACCCAGTTGCGAGCTGGCTCATGGGAGCCAAAGGTGCACTTTATATATTCATCCCTAGCTTTTTTCTCAGTGCACTCGTCGGGGTGATTATTGGGTATATTATTTTGTTGGCGCTGAATAAAAGAGGCCACCTAAAAAATGGCCATCATCTGTAAAACAATAAGACGGAGTTACGATTTAATATCGTAACTCCGTCTTTTGTATGAATCATATATCATTCATTGAAAAAAATTTTTAACAAATTCTAGATGAAAACCGCCAGAATAAATACAGCCGCAAGACCCAGAACAACTGAAATTGTCATTGACCTGGTCCAGTACGCAATTCCAATAACTAACACCGCAGCCACCAATTCAGGGGCTTTATCCACAATTGAAATTTGGTAACTAGAATTAATGAATAAGTCTTTAACCACTAAGGCTGTGAACAAAGATACGGGAACGTATCTCATCCATTCATTAAACCATAACGGGATTTTTCTTTTTCTGAAAAACAACAACGGTATCAACCGTGGCGCAAACGCAACGACAAAACACGCAAGTATCAACCAAAAATGTTGTGTTGTACTCCATTCCATAATTCCGACTCCTAATCATTAGCGTCCTTAGGTGATCCAGCTGGGTTCTTCATCGACCTTAGCCAACCACTCTTGGGTAATCTCTTCCGAATTGTAGCTTCCAAGGCAAAACCAATGAAAGAAGCAATCAACGTAGAGATTACTAACCCAAGGGTAGACTTGGTAATCATCATGAAGAACGCAGCTAAAAATCCTGAAATAATGCAGATGAAAATGATCAACCCGTTCTTCAACTGCATCACAATCATGTAGAGGAATAGCGCAGTCAATGCGAAATGCACCACAGTTAAGTTGATAGTGATGGCACTTCCAATTACGCTACCGATAATATTACTTACTGTCCAAAATGCTAACGTGTAATGTTCAACGTTCAGTGCATCCCGAGGAGTAAATTTCTTATCAGTTGAAAATTTCAAATAGTTAATTGCGTAATTTTCATCATTCATCGATGCCGCGAACAGCGTCGTAAATCCAAGTGACTTACCGTGTAAGTACTTGGATAGACTTGACCCAAGCAACGCATATCGTAACTCCAGGAAGAACATCATCAACACAACTGAGTACATTGGGGCATTAGTTGCCAGCAACGATGCAATCAAAAATTGTGCTCCTCCAGAGAACACTAATATCGATACGAGTGCGGTCATGTAAATATTAAAACCGGATGCGTGGAGCAAAATTCCACACGCAAGTCCGATTGGTATGTAGCTTAAGTCCACTGGTAGTGAAACGTTTAGCATTCGACGCCAGTATGGTAACTCTGCGTCGGATCTAACCATATTTTTAGCCAAAAGGATTCCTCCAATAAAAAATTGAAAATAGAGTCAATGTTTAAAAATGAATCCAACGTACATTATATTGGAAAATTGATAATTAATAAACCTCTTAGACGCAATTCGAATTTCAAAAGAGTTTTGCAAGCGCTCTAAATAGCAATACGAAAACGTTCGCCTTTTTAACTTTTTTAACAGGCGTCATTGAAATTTTAGCATCTTGGTCATTTAAATACTCAAATTTTTGTCCATTAACTTTCAATTCTGCTTTGGCTACCACTTGATCAGTAGATAATGGTGCCTCAATTTTCTTAGCCTTATTAGTGAATTGACCAGTAACCTTCAAATCTTGATTACTAGGTAACCACAACCAACGATTTTGATTAGTTCCGAGCTTTACCGTTTGATTTTTGGCATTCTTAACCAAAATATCTTCTACACCATCAACTTTGGAGCGTTTATTGATTCTTACGGGCCTGTTATTGATTACGACCCCGCGCATCAACTTTTCAGTTTGAACATAACGAGCTGGGTCAGTTGGTGACGTATTTCTTGCATGCAAAATTACGGTGATAATTTTACGACCTTGATATGTGGCTGAACCAACAAAACATGCCCCCGCCTTATCAGAAGTCCCAGTTTTCAAACCGGTAACGTTGACATTATGCCCAACTGTTTTGGTTCCCAATAACGAATTATGACCTTCATACTGACTTCCAGCAAAGACAAAGTTCTTTAAACTAGTAATTTTAGTGACCGCTGGGAAGCTATTAATCAGGTTAGTGGCAACCATTCCCACTCCCTCAGCAGACATTTCGTTTTCTGCATTTGGAGATACGCCACTCAGTGCCAACTTGCCCATTAATTTATTGGGCAATCCTGCAGCGTTGTAAAACTTACTGTGCTTAATTCCCATCTTCTTAGCAGTCTTTTGCATCAGTAGTGCAAAGTTTTTCTGGTTCCCAGACACTTTATTACCCAGAGCTATTGCCGCCGCATTTGCTGAAGAAACTAAGGCTGCTTTGACCAATGATCTAACGTTGTACGTGTGTCCTGCTTTAAGAGTGACATTCGTTAGTTCGGCTGCAGTACTCAACTCAGCCAGTTTAGAATCAATTTTTACTGGCGAGTTCCACTTCAGTTTGTGTGTCTTAATTTGCTGGTCAATAATGTAAATCGTCATCAACTTAGAAACTGAGGCGATAGCTAAAGGTTGCTTAGCGTTTTGTTCATACAGGATTTGCCCTGTGCCGGCATCTACGGCCAGAGAGGCTTTCGCCTTAATCTGTAAATCATCGGTAGCGGTGCCAGCAGCATTTGCTTGAAATGGGATATGTACAAGAAAAAAGACGGCAGCGATAATCGTAACCGTCATTGTTAAAATCGGTCGTTTCTTCATTTTGGAACTCCTTAATTAGGCAAACGATTTGGGGTCATCAGGCTGCGAAGTCAGCTTTTGCCCCGGTTTGATTGGAATGTGAATTGAAAATGTGGTCAACTCATCATCTGATGTGACTTTAATGTAACCACCATGAAGAGCAACAATGCTCTGAGCAATGGCCAGTCCTAATCCTGAACCACCCGTGTCCTTGTTCCGCGACTCTTCTACTCGGTAGAAACGTTCAAAAATTTGGTCTAGTGCCTTACCAGGAATCTTAGGACCATCATTAGAAACATCAATTTGGGCTTCCTCATCAGAAATAAATTTCGCCTTCAAATAAATATTCTTACCACCACCCCCGTATTTAATAGCGTTGGAGATTAAATTATTGAATACCCGGCCGAGCTTTTCTGCATCAGCTTCAACAAATAGTTGTTTAGCTGACTCATTGGCGGAAATCTTAAGTCCATGTTTAGCTGCATCTAGCTCAAATGATGCAACCAACTGCTCCATCATCTGAGTCAAATCAATACGATTGTACGACAACTTAGTATCCATTTGCCGAACCTTCGTATATTCAAACAGGTTGTCAACTAGAGATTTCATCTGTTTGGCCTTTAAATAAGCGATTTCAGTGTATTTAAGCACATCAGCATCACTTCTGTACTGTTTGTCTTGGATCAACCCAAGATACCCCAGAATCGAAGTTAGAGGTGTTCTCAGGTCATGACTAACGTTGGTAATCAAATCATCCTTAGACTTTTCAATCGCCCGTTCTTCATTAATTGAATCAATAACACTATCAACCAATGCGTTTACACTATCAACAACTGACTGGGTGTTTCCAGACAAATTAAAGTTGATTCGGTGATCCAAATGACCATTAGCAATGTAATGTAGTTCTGAAATGATGTGTCGCAATTCCATTTGGTGATAACGTCTAATCAGCCGCCAGTAAACAACGGCTGCATCAAATAACAGGAGCAACACAATAAAAATGTTCTCCCAACTCCAAAGGCGGTAATGATCTGGGCCAATCAGAATCGAACGCTTGATAATAAATATTCCGTCTCGTAATCCGGGGTTGGCTTCGATTGATTGTTGAATCAAAATTATGATTGATAAATTCAACATCAACAGCAGGATAACCGTTATGATTCCTTCAAAAATTAATTCAGTTTTTTCGCGGCCAGTTAACTTCACGCCGTTTCCTCCAAACTAGTGTGCTTCAACTTTGTAACCAACGCCCCAAACAGTTTGGATAACTTTTTCACCATTGGTTGCTTCTTCAATCTTGTCACGTAAATGACTAACGTGAACCATTACGGTCTTAGCAGAGACAATGCTTTCTTGTCTCCATACCCGTTCAAAAATTTCGTCAGCTGAAAATACTCGGTTTGGATGACTTGCTAATAGGTACAAGATTCCAAACTCGAGAGCTGTCAATTGAACTGGTGCCCCAGTAATCGTCTTAACTTCGTGTGAATCCTTATTAATAGTCAATGGACCAATGTCCAAAACATCTGGAGTATCGTCAGTCACGTGTTCTTCAGCCCGACGAAGTAATGACTTAACTCTAGCCATTACTTCAAGTGGGTTGAAAGGTTTAGTGACGTAGTCGTCTGCCCCGCTGATTAGGCCTTGAATCTTATCCATATCTTCGGTCTTAGCTGACAAGATAATGATTGGAATCTGCGAGTCCTTACGTACTTCCTTAACCACTTCGATTCCACTCATCCCTGGCATCATCACGTCCAAAATCATCAAACCAATATCAGATTCAGTTCTCAAACGAGTTAAGGCTTCTTCACCACTGTAAGCTGAAACTGGCTCGTAACCTTCGTTTCTAATGTAAATTTCAAGTAATTGAGCAATTTCTTTATCATCATCGACAACGAGAATTTTCATTTTCTTACCTCACATTGAGTTTAAGTTCAATTAAATTATTACCTAATAGTTTACACTAATTAGTTCATCTAACAACGACAATTCCGACAAGCTAAAGATAAAATTAAAAAAGGATAATGCGTTAGTTAAGCTGTCGGATAATTGCAGCGGTTGTTGATTCCAGATTTTTCGCTGCATTTATCTTTGAGTCTCCTAGATGTGAATCAACCGTCACTGGAGCAATGTAGTCAAATCCCAAATGGTAAAGTGGCCCCAAATCTTCTCCTACCTTACCACCAATTCCAATAACCATGCAGTCAGGATTAATCGCTTTGGCTTCTTGGGCAACAATGCTCGGTGCTTTTCCAAATTGAGTTTGGAAATCAATCGCCCCCTCACCTGTCAAAACAATATTAGCTCCCTTAATTTTTTGTAGGAATCCCGTTTCTTTCATGACTAAATCGATTCCTGAAGTTAACTTTGCGTGCAAGAAAGCCAGCATTCCAGCACCTAATCCGCCTGCTGCACCAGCACCAGCAATCTGGTCAACGTCAATTCCTAAGTCAGAGTAGATGACCTTGGCATATCTTTTCAACGCTGAATCTAACTGCATAACTCGTTGGTCAGTAGCTCCCTTTTGGCGGCCAAACACTTCCGTTGCCCCCTGACTTCCAGTCAAGGGATTGGTTACATCTGTTGCCCCAATAATCTCAACTTCAGTTAACCGCATATCAAAATCCGTGATGTCAATCTTAGCCAAACGAGCTAAGCCAGCACCGCCCATATCGATCAATTCGCCTGAAGAGTCTAGCAATTTGGCGCCAAGAGCCACAGCCATTCCTGCACCACCATCATTAGTAGCACTGCCTCCAAGGCCGAGAATTATCTTTGACACCCCTTGGTTCAAAGCAGCTTCAATCAACTGTCCAGTTCCGAAAGTACTAGCTTCGCCAACCCGATTAATTTTTGGATTGATAAATTGAAAACCGCTAGCGGCTGCCATTTCAATCACAGCCGTTCGCCCATTATCAATTAATCCGTATTGAGCCGAAACTATTTCTCCAAACGGATTGGCAACCTGAGTCTCAACCAGCGTTCCATGATTAGCCTCAACCAACGTGGAAACAGTTCCTTCGCCACCGTCGGCCATGGGAATCAATTGATAATTCGCTTGCCCAAATACATCTGCACATCCCTGTTTCATCGCCGCTGCTGCTTGTTTCGCAGTGAGATAGCCCTTATATGAATCAGGGGCAATTACAATCTTATTTACACGCTGTTTAGTTCCGGTAAAATTTGGTTCCATAAGTTTATCCCATACTCCTCAATAAACGTTTTTATGTACTTATTAGCTGGCTGGCCTGGTTACAGAATTGGATTAAGCCACTGATTAGTAGGTAGTAACTTTAACTGTGAATGCACAGTAAACTGAGAAAACAAAAAATTGCGGCCAAATAAAGTGGCCACCTGGCGCTTAAACTCATCGTTTTCAACTTGAAGTACCAGCTTATTGACGTTATTCCGGTTCGTAATCGCTAATGGATAACGGGGGAATTCAGTGACTAAATCCACCGCCCGTGCTTTGTGAGCTTCATCCACCACTTTAGGTAGTTTGACCATTAAGACACGACCTGATTTAGCCAACCGCCGAATTATCCAAATAATCGCCTGATCACTTTCAGTCAATTTAAACTTCAGTTCACTATCGAAAACAGTCGCAACTTTATTGGCGAGGCCAGCAAATTCATCCCAGTTCTGCCAATCAATTTCTACTTCTTGCGCATTTATCAACCAATTGCGGTGAGAAGCAATTCTTAAAAACAGCCATTGATCTGGAAAGACCTTGAGTAGCCAATATGAACTGTTGGTGGAATGAGAAAAATTGACCGCTGTAATTTCTGCACGCGTACCAATGCCAAGCTTCACTTGAGCAATTATCCGCTGTTGTTGCGTAGTAAATTTTGGCTGCATCAACTCCCCCCTCTCCTCAAGAATTATTATAGCCCGTTAATTTCCAAAACAAAAACGGGCAGGTAAGTTCAAAGTTCGAACTTACTCACCCGCAATTTTAATGCTTATTTTTTGTAGTTAGGAGCTTGCTTAATTGCAGCTAGGTCATGTGGATGTGATTCAATCAATCCAGCATTTGAAATTTCAACAAATTGAGCATGGTCATTAAGGTATTCGATATCCTTTGCCCCGGTGTAACCCATTCCTGAGCGTAAGCCACCAATCATTTGGAAGGTAATATCGGTAACGCTACCCTTGTACTCAACCTCGCCTTCAATTCCTTCTGGAACCAACTTGTTGGCTTCGTTAACGCCGCCT
This sequence comes from Lentilactobacillus curieae, assembly GCF_000785105.2. Taxonomy (NCBI): domain Bacteria; kingdom Bacillati; phylum Bacillota; class Bacilli; order Lactobacillales; family Lactobacillaceae; genus Lentilactobacillus; species Lentilactobacillus curieae. The sequence goes on from NZ_CP018906.1 coordinate 293,798, forward strand.
TGGAAATAGCGGTCTGATGAACCATGAGCTTGGCTCATTGCTGCAACGGATCCCATTCCTCGGTATGACTTAAACTTCTTGCCATTTTCTTCGAACACTTCACCGGGAGCTTCTTCAGTACCGGCAAGCATGCTACCAAGCATTACGGCATTACCGCCGGCTGCAAGAGCTTTTACGATATCTCCTGAATACTTGATTCCACCATCGGCGATGATTGGCTTATGCCACTTTCTGGCAACGGCTGCGGCATCGTAAATGGCAGTAAGTTGAGGAACCCCAACTCCGGCAACGACCCGAGTAGTACAAATTGAACCGGGCCCAATTCCAACTTTAACCACGTCAACCCCAGCTTGGAATAGTGCTTCAGTTCCTTCCGCAGTGGCAACATTCCCGGCAATCAATGTGGTGTCTGGGTAGTGGTCGCGAATTTCAGCGATTTTTCTAAGAACTCCAGCAGAGTGACCATGGGCAGTGTCAATCACAATTGCGTCAACACCTGCATTTAGAATTGCTTCTGCACGGTAAAATGTATCTGAAGTTACCCCAACAGCTGCTGCAACCAAAAGTTTTCCTTGATCATCAACGGCGGCTTTAGCATCAACATCAGTGACTGCTTTTACCTTGGCAACTTCTGCTGCTTGAGCCTCGATGCTCAAATTCTTGTGGATAACCCCTAAACCACCAAGGTTTGCCATTGCAATTGCCATCTTTGATTCTGTCACAGTGTCCATACCAGCACTGATAAAAGGTACATTCAACTTAATGTTACCTGCCAATTGAGTAGATAAATCAACGTCATTTGGAAGTACATCACTTGCAGCGGGTACTAACAATACGTCATCAAATGTATAACCCTTTTTACCAAACTTTTCATCCCAGCTAACCATTTAACTCGCTCCTTTAAAATTTGATTGCTTAAAAATATACCACCCTGATTCCGAACAATCAAGGACAAACCCTCAATTCTCATTTATATCTAATCAAAAAGCCATACTCGCGTTGTATCAACAACGAGCACGGCTCAATAAAAATATTTAATTGTTTAAAATCCGAACATTAAACAAATTCAATTTTTGTTTACTATTCAAAGTTCGTTTTTAGAACAAACCACCCGTGATGTTGTAACGGCGTTTGAACCATACACTTCCACCAATTGAAAGCACACCCAAAGCAATGTATACGTATGGGTTAAGGATTGGGTTGATAACTCTTGGAATCAATCCTGCGATAAAGAATACCGCCATCCAAACTACGAAGAATCCAGCAATAAATAAAATTCTGATTGGTAGTGAGTATTTGTGCTTTACTCCTGGGGCAATCAGCATTGTCATCAAAGGAATTCCTAAACCAGCAATAATTGAACTTAAAATGATTCCGGTAATTCCCATAGTGGTTGCAGCAGCGTTCTTTGAGAATAAGAATGTAATTCCATACAATAAGTTAAAAATTGTAAAGAACAACAGAGTATTGTAGGCAGCGTTTGGCCAATAGTCTCTTACAGGATTGGCTGCCTTCTTTGGAGGATTAACCACATTGTCAATCTTTTGATCAACGGTTCCCCACATATTGCGGGCAGTCTTCCCACTTTTTTGGCCTTCAAGCAAATCCTTTACCATTTGGTCAACTAGCTCTGACTTTTGTTCATCCTTCAGTTTAACCCCACCTAAGGCTTGGTTAAATTTAAACATGTACTCGGCATTTCTTTTAGTCAAGCCGATGTTATCAAACTGTGAGTGTAACAATTCCGATGTTCTGTTGCGATCCTGCTGAACGTGGGCATTGCGTTTTTCATTATTTTCGCTCAATTAATTTCCGCTCCTTCAACTAAATGTTAAACGTTGAATCTAAACTCAACGATATCGCCATCCTGCATGACGTATTCCTTACCTTCAAGACGTAGCCTACCTGCTTCTTTAACGGCAGCTGGCTTTTCGTACTTGTCTAAATCATCAAAAGCCATAACTTCGGCCCGAATAAATCCACGTTCAAAATCAGAGTGAATGATTCCGGCAGCTTGAGGAGCCTTAGTTCCAGACTTAAATGTCCAAGCACGGGTTTCCTTGCCACCAGCTGTGAAGAAAGTTTCTAAGCCTAGCAACTTGTATGAAGCACGAATCAAACGGTTCAAACCTGGTTCTTCAACACCTTCGGCAGCCAAAAAGTCTGCCTTGTCAGCATCATCAAGTTCAGCAATTTCTTCTTCAGCTTCGGCAGCAACAGCAATTGCTTCTGCACCTTCTGAAGCAGCAAAGTCTTGAATTTGTTTAAAGTACTTAGAATTCTCTGGATCAGCCATATCGTCTTCAGCAATATTGGCAACATAGAGAACTGGCTTTGAAGTTAACAAGAATAGTCCCTTAACGATAGGTTCTTCTTCTTCATCAAAGTCAATTGTCCGAACCGACTTGCCGGCTTCAAGAACTGGCTTGATCTTTTCAAGCACAGCTAACTCAGCCTTGGCTTCCTTATCAGAACCCTTAGCAGCTCTTTGAACCTTAGCCAAACGCTTATCAACAGCATCTAAGTCAGCCATTCCTAATTCCAAGTTAATGGTATCGATATCGTCTAGCGGATCGATTTTTCCAGAAACGTGAGTAATGTTGTCATCATCAAACGCACGGACAACATGAACAATGGCGTCAACTTGGCGGATATTTTCCAAGAACTTATTACCGAGTCCTTCACCCTTGCTTGCGCCCTTAACGATTCCGGCGATATCAGTAAATTCAAACGTAGTTGGAACCACCTTATCAGCTGGAATTAATTCTTGAATGCGGTCTAGCCGCTTATCTGGAACTTCAACCATCCCAACGTTAGGATCGATTGTGGCAAATGGATAGTTGGCCATCTCGGCTCCGGCCTTTGTAATCGCGTTGAATAGGGTTGACTTACCAACGTTTGGTAACCCAACAATTCCTGCAGTTAATGACATATCAACAAACTCTTCTTTCCAAAATATTTAGTCTTCTGATTTTTGCAAAATTTTCTTTAACTTTTTATCAAACTCGCGGCGGGCAAGCATCACGATGTGCTGGCAACCAGTACACTGGATCTTAATATCTGCACCCATTCGGATGATCTCCCAGCGATTAGTTCCGCATGGGTGTGGCTTCTTCATTTCAACAATATCATGCAGTTCATACATAATGATCATCCTTTCAAATGATTAATCGAGATTAACATCAAGCATTTCTAGAATTCGGTTAAGATCCTCGGTTGATGCGTAGGCAATCTCAATCTTTCCGGCGCCCTTTTTCCGAGGAGCTGAATTGATTGCAACCTTTGTACCAAAGCGATCCTGTAGTTGGTTCTCAGATGCCTTAACAAATGGTGATTTACGTACCACTCGCTTTTTCTTAGCACCCTTCTTACCGTTAATTTTATCAGCCGCTTGTTCCAATTGTCTAACGGTCATTGAATCAGCCACTGCTCGTTTTGCCAACTCAACCATGTCTTTGCGGTTTTTAACGGACAGCAAAGTTCTAGCTTGTCCCATTGACAGTTTGCCTTCATCCAAGAAATCTTTGATTGGAGTTGGTAACCCCAGAATCCTTAAATAGTTAGCAATGTAGGGACGACTTTTACCCAAACGCTGAGCAACCTGTGCTTGAGTTAGGTCTAACTGAGTCATCAGCGTTTCATATGCCTGGGCCTCTTCCAACGTAGTTAAATCTTCACGCTGCAAGTTTTCCAAAACAGCGATTTCCATCATTTGTTCTTCATTCACATCACGAACAATTGCTGGAATCGTCTTCTGCTGAGCAATCTTAGAAGCACGTAGGCGCCGCTCACCAGTTAAAAGTTCATAGGCTTCCTTATCTGGGTTTGGCTTCCGCACGATAATCGGTTGAAACACCCCAGAATTCTTAATGGACAACGCAAGGTCTTCGAGGGCTTTTGCGTCAAAGTGGTGCCGGGGTTGGTACGGGTTGGGTTTAATATCATTTAACTTGATATCAATTACATTTTCTTTGCTAGTATCAACGTTGTTATCTTCAAACAGGGCCTCGATTCCTTTTCCAAGGCCACCAGTTATTTTCTTACTCGGCATGACGTTCAAGCACCTCCTCCACAAGATTCATATATGTCTTTGCTCCCTTAGATTTAGCATCATAATCAATGATTGGCAAACCATAGCTTGGCGCTTCAGACAACCGAATGTTTCTAGGAATGACGGTATTATACACCTCATCCTTAAAGTATTTGCGAACCTCTTCGTTCACCTGAACACCAAGATTTGTCCTTGAATCAAACATAGTCAGCAGAACCCCTTCAATTTTAAGGTTCTGGTTGAAATGCTTTTTAACCAATTCAATCGTGTTAAGTAGTTGGCTAAGTCCCTCTAAGGCATAATATTCGCTTTGCACGGGAATTAAAATCGAATCACTAGCAGTAAAGGCATTAATCGTTATTAAACCTAGCGATGGTGGACAGTCAATCAACACAAAATCATACTCATCTTTAACCTGATCCAACGCTTCCTTTAGACGCGTCTCTCGAGCCATTTGAGGCGTTAATTCGATTTCGGCACCAGATAGCTGAATGGTTGCCGGAACGATGTCTAATCCCTCGTGAGAAGTGTGCATGATAGTTTCAGAGACTGGCGTCTCATTGATCAGTACATCGTAGATATCTTTTTGGATGTCTGCCTTAGAAATTCCGACCCCACTAGTCGCATTCCCTTGAGCATCTGAATCTACAATCAGAACTCGTTTACCTGAAGACGCTAAACCAGCGCCCAGGTTCACTGCAGTAGTCGTTTTGCCAACGCCACCCTTTTGATTTGCTAGCGCAATTACAACCGTCATCCTAATTCCCTCTTACTTTCCCCTGCCCCAAGGGTTCCTTAGCCGGAGTCCCCGGTTTCCTGGGGTACTTCTTTGGTGTTTGTTTAACTTTATCAATTACGATAATATGTCTTGGCTCATCAGTATCTGCTAGGTTAAACGAATGGTCTGACACTACTTGACCACCAAGCATATCAATTGCCTTATCAGCATCATCCAATTCATCCTCAGCTTTTGAGGCCTTCATAGCAATCATCTGCCCACCAACTTTGGTCAACGGCAAGCAAAATTCGCTTAACACTGATAAACGAGCAACTGCCCGTGCGGTAACAATATCAAACTTTTCCCGGTAGTCTGACTTCTTACCACCAAACTCTTCTGCCCGGGCATGGTGTAATTCAACACCCGTTAACCCCAACTGATCCACCAACTCTTTCAAGAAGTTGATTCGCTTATTTAGCGAGTCGACGATTGTTACTTGAAGTTGCGGAAACAATATTTTAAGCGGAATACTTGGAAAACCAGCACCGGCACCAACATCACAAATCGTCAATGGTTCTGTTCGAATCTGTGAAACAAAAAAGGCAGGCGTTACCGAATCAAAGAAATGTTTGAGATAAACGTCTGGTTTTTCCGTTATGGTAGTTAGATTTACATGCTCGTTAGTTGCCACTAATAGCTTGAAATAAGTGTCAAATTGGTTAAGTTGCTCATCTGTTATTTCAATATGTTGGTCTAACAATGCTTTTTTAAATTGGTCAATGTTCATAAAATTTTCTCCTGAAATTGTGAAACAATCTTGTTTCACGACCTATTAATACTTTACCGTAATTTACCTGTGCATACAAGGCGTTAAGGCAAATTGACTCGAAAAACGACAAAATAATAGTATACAGGAAAAATCTAGAAAAATCGATGGTTGATTATGCGTTTGTGATTATCTGCATGAGTCCTGACTAGTAAAAAACAAGGAGCACAACTCTACCACTCAATCATGGCTTCATTTGTACTCCCTGTCTTCAATTTATGACTTATGTTTTGGGTAATTATTTAAGGATTAAACCAATCCTTGGGTCATCATCGCAGTGGCAACTTTTTCAAATCCGGCAATATTAGCGCCAGCTTGATAGTCCTTATCCAATCCATACTTCTTATCAGCTGCTTCTGACTTAGCAAAGATATTTTCCATCAATAATTTAAGACGACCATCAACATCTTCAAAACTCCAAGCTAGTCGTTCGCTGTTTTGGCTCATTTCTAGAGCAGAAACAGCAACACCACCAGCATTGGCAGCCTTAGCTGGTCCATAAAGGACGCGGTTTTCGCGATAAATTGCGATTGCATCAGGCGTACTTGGCATGTTAGCACCCTCACAGATGTATTTGATACCGTCTTTAATCATTAATTTAGCTTGATCCTTGCTGATTTCGTTTTGAGTTGCACATGGTAACGCAATGTCGTAATCGACATCAAAGTCCCAAACTGAACCTCCATGATATTCAGCACTCGCAACTTGATCTGCATATTCCTTAATTCGGCTACGTTCAACTTCTTTAATCTTCTTGACAATCTTGTAGTTAATCCCCTTTGGATCGTAGATGTAACCATTTGAATCAGAAACAGTGATAACCTTGGCACCTAATTCTGTCGCCTTTTGGATAGCGTATGTAGCAACGTTTCCTGCACCGGAAATCTTAATTCGTTTTCCTTCTAAACTATCGCCTTGAGCCTTAACCAAAGCGTTTGTGTAGTAAAGCAAACCAAATCCAGTGGCCTCTGTTCTTGCCAAACTACCACCAAATGTTAATCCCTTACCAGTTAAGACACCGTTTTGATAACCACGTAATCGTTTATAAGCACCAAACAAGTAGCCAATCTCTCGACCACCAACGCCAATATCACCGGCAGGAACATCTAAGTCTGGACCAATATGACGTTGTAGCTCAGTCATAAAACTTTGGCAGAAACGCATGATTTCGTTATCAGACTTCCCTTTAGGATCAAACTCACTACCACCCTTTGCACCACCGATTGGTAACGCAGTTAAACTATTTTTCAAAATTTGTTCAAAGCCAAGAAATTTAACAATACTAAGGTTTACACTTGGATGCAATCTCAAGCCACCCTTGTAAGGTCCAATGGCTGAGTTGAATTGCACTCGGAATCCACGATTTACATGGAACTTACCATCGTCTGATTCCCAAGGAACCTGAAATTGAATTGCACGTTCTGGTTCAACAAGTCTTGATAAAAGATCTGCTTCCACCCATTCAGGATGATCTTCAAGTGATGGTGCCAAACTGTCAAGAACTGTAAAGACAGCTTGTTGGAATTCTGGTTGATTAGGGTCACGGTGTTGAATTACATCTTTTACGGATTCAATATATTTTTGTACGTTGCTCATAAAAATTACCCACTTTCTCATCAAACTAACATCCAATTTGGACGAAAAGTATTTCGTGAACTAGGCCTAGTGTTAGAATACTTAACATCGTTAGAAATTATTTTACCAGATTTTTGATGAAAAATAATCACATTTTATTAAATTTATATAAAAAAGTTACTCAGAACCGAATAGAGTTCCACCGAAAGTCTCAAATCGTTTACGTTTAGCAAGTCTTCAAATCAATTTATACATAAAAAAGCACCTTGGTATTTCTTAATCCGAAATATCAGGGTGCTTTGTAGCAATAAATCTATTTAATTTTTGAAACTTCTTCTAAGAACCACTTGTTAAATGCCTGTGCATCAATATCGACACAAACGCTAGCGTTAGTCTTACCATCATGATAAGCACCACGAATGTCCCCAACAGTTTCGCCAATTGCGGGACCATCGGTAATTACATCAACCCACATATCCTTTGTAGTGATTGCTTCTGGGTGAAGTAGGTAGAAAATGGTGTTTACATCATGCATGGCAATTCCATCATCGCTGTTGTCACCATCATTGATGATAATGTCATGAAGCATCTTACCAGTTTCGTTCATATGCTCCAATTGTGACAATGAGTCAGGAGTTAACAAGGCCTTCATGGTAATGTCTAAACCAACCATAACGATTGGAATCCCTGATTGATACACAATTTTAGCGGCGTCTGGATCAGTAAACACATTGAACTCAGCAGCTGAGGTCATGTTGCCCATTCCAAGTGAGCCACCCATGGCAACAATCCGTTCGATGTGATCCTTAACTTCAGGATACTCACTGAATAGCAATGCAATATTGGTATATGAACCAGTTGGCACCAAAGTAATTGGTTCATCACTACTCATAATTTCATCACGAAGAGCTTCAACAGCGGTCTTAGCTAAAGGAGTTGGCAGATCCTCTGGAAAATCATATCCAGGCATCCCTGACTCACCATGAATCCGGGCAGCATCTTCAAACTCTTTGATCAATGGCTGTTTAGCACCAGCAGCAACTGGCACATCTTTATTGAAGAATCGGACAATCTTTTGAGCATTTTTAGTTGTCTTATCAACAGTTACGTTCCCCGCAACAGTGGTAATCAACTTTAAATCAATTTCAGGATCATTCAATGCCATTGTCAACGCTGCGGCATCGTCAATCCCAGGATCAGTATCCATAATAATTTTAATTGTCATCAGATTAATCCCCTTTTAAAACCAGATTTAGTTCAATTAGAGAATTGTACTCAAAACCAAGTCGCACATGAATAGCACACCCAAAATCCAGGTTGCTCCAGTCAACTCATTACATCTTTTTGCGGCAACTTTCAGTAATGGGTAAGCAACAAATCCAAAGGCCAGTCCAGTAGAAATACTGGTGGTAAATGGAATCAAGACCACAATTAGAAATGCTGGAAACCAGTCAGTAAAATCATACATGTTGATTGCACTCAACTGGTTCATCATGATTGCTCCAGTAATAATAATCACTGGGGCGATGGCAGCCTGTGGCACAAATGATAGCAATGGTATGAAAAACATCGACACTGCGAACATTGTCCCGGCAACAATCGCCGTAATTCCAGTTCGACCTCCACTTTCAGTGGCAGATGCACTTTCGGCAGCAGCCACAGTTGGACTAGTCCCTAATATTCCTGATAGAAAAGCAGTTACAGAACTAGCCTGAAATGCCTTTTTAAACTTGTTATGACTTGGAATAATTCCTTCAAGCAACCCCATCGACTCAAACACTAAAATCATCGTCATCGAAAATGCAGCCAACACAAACGGAATCGTCAGTACATTACTGAAATCCCCTTTGCCTAATATCTGACTGTATTTATCAATATCTGTAATTGAAACATTGGGCGTTGCTTGATCCTTGATGTTGAACACAATTCCGAGAATTGAGGTAACTGCGATTCCAATAAAGAAACCTCCAGTTACGTTTCTAACAAATAAAAATAGGGTCAAAACCAAACCAAACAGCGCAAGAAGCGCTGCTGGTTTAGTTAGGTCACCAATTGCCAATATTGAAGTTTTCCCAGCTTGAATCAATCCAGCTTTCTCCAGACCAATCTCAACCAGGAATAGTCCAATTCCAGCAGTGATTCCTGCTTTTAATGCATCCGGAATCCCCTTCGCCAGAATCTCACTGACCTTTGTAAAGGCAATCAGTACATATACAATTGATGAAACCATAGAAATCGTCACTGCTTCTTGCCATGACAATCCCATGTTTACAACGACAGTGTAGGTAAAGAATGCGTTGACTCCCATTCCCGGGGTTAAAATTACTGGTGCATTTGCCCAAAATCCCATGATCCAACAACCAATGAAGGACGATAAGATCGTAGCAAACACACTTAGATCAGCGGAAATTCCTGCATCCTTTAAAATCATCGGGTTAACGATGATAATGTAAGAAATCGCAAAGAACCCCGTAATTCCGGCAATTATTTCTCGTTTCAATACCTGCTTATCGGCAAAAGCTTCGCGTAAAGAAAGCTGATTAGCCTTCTCTATTTGTTGTTTGTTGTCCAAAAATAAAACCTAACTTTCTAAAATTAGCAATTACCAAACAAACAAACCAACGATTCCGGCAGACATCAATGATACTAAGATACCTGAAAGTAACATGATACCAACGTTCTTACTGATCAAATCGTTCTTTTCCTTGTCAACGATTCCCTTGAAGGCACCGATGATCATACCAGTAGTTGAGAAGTTAGCAAATGATGTCAAGAATACTGTAAGTTGTGCTTGGTAGTGAGGCGCAAAGATATGAGTGTTGTTAATGGTTGAAGCAATCTTACCCATAACAACGAATTCGTTAGTAACTAACTTAGTACCCATGAATTGAGCAAAGTCAAAGGCGTGTGATACATCAAGACCCATTAACCATGCGAATGGGAACATAAAGATACCCAAGATGTGTTCCAAAGTTAACCATGGGTTGAATAATTGAAGAACCTTATCGATTAATGCAGCTAAAGCAACGAAGGCGATAACATTTGCGGTAATGATAAGAATCAAACGACCAGCACCCAGAATAGAATCACCCAAGAATGAGAAGAATGGTTCTCTGTGGCCGTCTGCAGATACATCCCCAGCTTCTTCAGCAGCTGCATTTGAAGATGACATCTTAGCGATTGTATCTTCTTCTGGAGTAACTTTCACTGGGTTAAGCATATTAGTAACAATAATTGCGTTTAAAACGTTCAAAGGAATAGCAGTCAAAACGTATTGGCCAGGAACCATTTGGGTATAAGCACCAATGATTGAGGCAGTAACACAAGACATTGACATTAAAGCAATCGTTAAGTTACGACGAGCACTCATTTGTTTCAATTGTAGAGTTGAAACGGCAATGGCTTCAGTGTTACCTAAGAACATCATTTCAACAGCAAAGAATGATTCGAACTTTGGTTGACCAGTGATAAATGAAAGGCCACGACCAACCCATTTGATAACCCAAGGTAAAATTCCAATATAAGTCAAAATATCGAACAATGGAACAATCATCAAAATTGGTAGCAATGAACTAGTAACGAAGTCCATTTGTTTTACATGAACCCAGCTTGGTAATGCAAAGGCAATACCTGTGTATGAAACTTGAACTAACCAGTTGAATCCATCGGCTGCAGCTTTAACTGCATCACGACCCCATGAGAAGCCTGTCAAGATCCAAGCAAAGAACAAGTTAATTACTAAAACAACAATAATTGAGCGCCAGTTAATGTCTTTCTTGTTCTTTGAGAACAGGAAGGCAATTCCAAGGTATACAAAAACACCAAGAATATTGACTAATAAGTACATTTCATTATCCTCTTTTCATTAATAAATCAAATCCAAATGTATAAGTGCAAAAACGTTCTGCTATCCCCCTTATTGATGGATTGGTTTTATTGATTAAACCCGATGATTTAGCGCAAGTTAAATAAACTCACGAAGGAAGCTGTGACCATGATTTTTATCGGCAACTTCCACATTGAAAAGCTCGGCAACTGTTGCACCGATGTCCCCTAGAATCCGCCTGATTCCGAGTGACTTTCCAGCTCGGTTAGATGGCAGATAGACAATCAAGGGTAAGTATTCCCTAGTTGGTGACGTAGGAAAACTCATGTCATTAGCAAATGATGATGTGATGATCAGCATATCTGTGCTAAACATCTCATTCATTAATCGTTGAATGTGCCCGTCAATTTGAATAAGCTCATCTAAATACCCCCGCTGATTTGCGGAGTTAGCAAGCCGTGGCAAACTAGACATGCGGGCATAAATCAACCCGGAACGCTGTCTGATGGCTTCGCGATGCATTGACCACCACACAGAAACATCGTCATTTACATGAACGTTTTGGGCCTTGATTTGATTGGAAAAGTAGCTTTGGTAATTCGAAAGCAACAGGACATTATTATCCACCGGATTAGCCTCAACGACCGAATCCAAAACACTGGTAGTTCGGATACTTGATTGATAATCCAGCATTTCCCTTAAGCCACTGTGCATTTCATTATTAGGTGCTGTAATTTGAATCTTACCGTAGTACCCAAGTGGGTCCTCCACTACTGGTAACTGAGAAACTAGGTTCTGATAACGAATGCTACCTAATCCTAATTCGGTCAGTGTTGGTAAAGTGATATCTTCCGAGGTATCTGCAAATAGATGTCCTAGGGTATCTGCACCGACTGAATCAAAGCGATTGGCATCCCCGCTTTCGCCAATTCCCAGTGAAGCCAAGTCCAAAATAATTACGCGCTTGATCTTCATAAATCTCATCTTCCCCAATCATTTCTTTATTATGTATCAAGGTAATCGTTCTTAATATTTAGAATAACCATAAACTAGCCAACTGTAAATAAACAATGTTTCAGATTATGGCTGAACGAATTCCCAACACCTCATGATTGCGCTTTCAATAATAACAAAAAATAAAAGGGTTTACAACCCAATACACCGAATTGTAAACCCTTTTTGCAGCCCCTGCCAAGGAACTAAATTATACCACAAATATTACAGATTATTTTTCTGTAATTCTCTAACTTTATCCAACTCCTCATTGAATTTATCAACCTTTTGCTGATAGTCTTCAATCTTATCTGGAAACTCAGAATTAAACTCGTCCAACCCGCGCATCGCAAACACTGACTCATAAGCATAAACATCATCGTACGCCTTAGTGAAGGATGCTAACAATGAATGTTGCTCTTCACCAGCTAGTTGCAACGCCATTTGAATTGTTCGAAAATCTGTGTAAGCCAACTCAAACTGGACAGCAACCGCTCGAATAAAGTCATGTTGAGCCTTGATGTGTAGGAAATGGTGGTTAACTGACCACGACAACTTTTCTATTGAATCCTTTACATCTAACATACTTATGTCTCCTAACCTAAATTAAGGAAGATTCCGCCTTCCATTAGCTCACTAACAAACTTCGGCACAGTATCAGTTCGGTTCCAATCACGCTGAAGTTCGCAAGCTAACTGGGAAATACTAGTTGGTTGTGCTCCGACTTGAACTACTCTTTGAATCGCAGTCTCGTGAGCTACCTTTGAAGTCCCTCCAACTGCATCCACAACTGGGAACACTTCGTATCCTTCATGAAGTGCATCTAATGTTGGGAATGTTAAGCAGGCTTCAGTCCATAAGGCGGCAATAATTATCTTGTGACGACCAGTTGCTTTAACCGCATCATTGAAGTCTTGGTCTTCCCAGGCGTTGATGGAGGTTCTGTCATAACTTTTAACCCCTGGCAATTGCGCCTTTAGCTCTGGAAATGTGTCCTTATTTCTCCCGGTTTGTACGTTGATAAAATTGTCGGAATGTTAAACGCATTGATCAATTTTTGAGTCACAACAATATTTCTCATTAACGTTGCTCTATCAATCGAATTAATTGACTCAATTTGAGTTGGTTGATAATCAATCACCAAAAAACTGAGTCGTCTGGATTCATCAAAATGTCACTTTTGCCGTTACGTTTTGCCATACTTGTCATATATTTCACCCCTATATTTTTCTTCCCGAATGGTGCACCACCAAGATATCTAATATTCAAACACAATGCAACTGAAAGCGTTTAAACGCCTACGTTATAAGGATGAATTATATGCACAAAAAATAGACTTAAGTTTTGTTTTTCTAAAACTTAAGTCTATCTATTCAGTGGAAGGGTTATCTTTTGGGGTTGCTACCCGCTTAATATTTAATGAAATGTTCTATCGCCTCAATTAATTCTTATTGATTGACGCATCCGCCACAAACTTCGAAACCAATGTCTTTACGTTCTTGATTCATTTGCCGTGCTGTCAACCTTATTTAGATCGTTGTACAAGAAATCTTTTTAAAACGTGAACCATTTTCTCAACCTACTACAAGGGACTTCTCTTAGTATATTATCTAATATTACTTCTTATAAGTGTTCAATAGTAGATCTTTTAATCCGGCTAGTTGCAAGCGACCTCGATAACAGTTTTTTCGTCTTATTACTTCTAATCAGGTATTTAGCAATTAGCCTTTAAATAACACCGTTTAAATCTTTTAGTTTTCAAATGACAAGTGTGAAAATGTTGTCCAAAGCAGGTTGTAAACCCCTGTTACTTTGAATCTATTTCCCTTCCTTGACTATATAATATCATATCTGTAAGCGGTTGCAAGTATTAGAACTCACTTTTTTAAAAGATTGATAACTAGGAGCAATGTTCCCCACAAAATGCCTACAAATAGCAAGATCTAGCCAATTGGTAATAGCCAGTTCAACTGGTGAAGTGCTCCAAGTGAGTCTGCATAGCGACTAACTTCGAAGATTACTATACTGGCGATTCCTGAAACGATTAACACTGTCGGCATGTATTTTGGCAAGCTATCACCCCTTACTTTTGTATACAAAAACTCCAGCAGCTGATCAGCTACTGGAGTCTCTTAATTAACGGAAAATAAATCTTAGTGGGTCAAACGCAATGAAACCAAGAACGGCAATTCCGATGACAGATAAAGTAACGATAACCGGCATTGACTCTGATACAGTTGTGGCACCCTGGCCAGTTGTGCTGTAACGAACGTTCTTCGTAGGCGTTGTGATTGTTGCCTTCTTACCTGAAGCAGGAACAATTTTACCACTATTTTCTTTTTGTTTTTGAACCTTTTTGTATAACGCGTTAGAAAACGCATTTAAACTTACTAGTTTAGTTTTGTTCTTCGCAGCTGTTTCATTATTGCTAATTTCAAGTGCCGAACTTAATGGACTCTTGATGCTGCCCTTCTTGCCATTGCCATTAACCTGACCTAAACCACGTTGTGATAGGTACTGGCTAGCAGCAGCTTGTGAGGCGGTGTTTCCATTAGTAGCAGTTTGCCCTTGGCCTTGTGTTGTGGCCGCGGTTGAGCCTGTTGTTGAACTAGCATTTGTATTTGTATTTGCATTTGGTTGGTTAACTGTTGGTGTTGAGTCAGCTAAACTGCCCCCCGGCAATAACTGATCAATAACGGGCTTAACGCCCTTTTCAACTGTTGAACCAGTGGCCGCAGAACCACTTTTTCCTGCACCAACCATCGCAAATCCATCTCCTGTTGAGGAGCTGTTTTTATTTGCAGATGATTGATTTGCAGCAGCGCCAGTACTATCAGCTGCATCAGTAGAACTGTTTGCTGATGAAGAATTAGTAGCTGAGCTACTGCTTGAGTTTTGGCTACTGTCACTCACACTACTTGAGTCGGCAGTTGTTCCGCCGATTTGGTTGTTTGTGGGATGACTATCGTACGTTGTAGTGGTGGTTGTTCCATCATTAGATGTCGTACTTGCAGTCTTGGATTCATTATATTGTTCGACTTTTGCCGCATGATCGACATTTGTACTTTCATTGACACTAGTCTGTTTTTGGTATTGGACTTCAGTGCTTGAGTCACCACCTGAGCTGGCGAATACTTGGTCAGTCGATCCCCCCGAAACGACTGGACTAAGTAGTAATGCTGCGGAGGTGGAGCACAACACGGTAATCCACTTGAGATTTTTTCTCATAGCGATTCCCCCTCGGAATGTTATACTCATCCAACTAGAATACTACATTAGAATTGGTGCAAATTCAAGTAGTTACCCAAGTTTTAACGTTGTGTAATACGAATGTTACATTCCAGTGTTAGTCTGTACACTGAAAACAAATTTTGAGGAGAATTGAATATGCGAAAAACAATTATGTTGATGGCATCGTTGAGCCTCACATTAATGGCTACGGGGGCAGCTACTGCCAGTGCCAAGGCAAAGACAAGCAATGTAACTACTACACAAAGTAGTTCTAAAAAAAGCTCAACTAAAGATCAAAAGAAGCAGCCGGTCGTTGAACCAGCCGAATTAGTTAAAACTTCTGAAGTCGATCAAGAACTTCCATACCATCTTAAATCGGGTTATATTTATACTAGCTCTACTTTACAAAAACAACTTGGAAACGTCAAAACTCTTGGAAAAACAACTTGGTACGTTACCAAAAAAGGAGTTATCGACCGTTCTGCTCAAGGCAGCGGAAACTCAGTTTTTTACCAAGTAAAAAGCGGTAATGGTAAGCAAACTGGCTGGGTATGGCACGGTAATCTTCAATCAATTTCTGAAGGAACGTTTGATATCGGAATGAAAAACAGCGATTATTTCAACAAACAAAATATCATTACACTTGGGGATTCAATTACCCACGGCTACGATGGTTACGAAACTCTCGAAGGTATGGGTTACCCAAATTGGTTAGCACGTTACCTAGATACTAACGTTACTAACGTTGGTTACAACGGTGCATATCTTTGCCCAACAGAAAGTGCATCGACCGACGGTGATTTAACTACTGTTGTGAACGCCAACAACTTTAAGAATTATGGTGTTGCAACTATTGCCTATGGTACTAACGATTACGGTCATACCGATAGTAATCTGGATGCCCTTAAAGATACGTTAGCTCAAAACATTCGCAAGATGCGGTCACAAAATAAGAAGTTGATCATCTACGGAATTTTGCCACTTACTCGTTACGATTACAAGGAAAACTCTGACGAAACTATTGGTAAAGGTGGTTACACAATGAACGAATTGCGTGACGCTGAAGCTGAAGTCTACAAGCAGTTTGATATCCCTTACCTTGACTGGCGCGACGTTGCCCCAGGCTTGATTACTGATTCAAACTACAAGAACCGTCTCTGGGACGAACGTCTTCACCCATCTGCAAAAACTTACCAGATGATGGGTCGCGATATTGCCAAGTTTATGATTGACAATTACCCAAAGGATCGAATTCCAAAGAGTAAGCAAACAAAGAAAACTACAACCAAAAAGACCACAACTAAAAAGACTGTTGCAAGTAAGACTACTAAGCATGTAGTTAAGACAACTAAAAAGTAGTTATTGAATAATCAATCCCATCAACTTAAATGTTGATGGGATTTTTTTGTACACAAAAAAACACCGGCCAGAAGGTCGATGTTTTTAATAATCACATTAATATTAGTTTGATGATGTAGTTGAACCATCAGTTGAATCAGCAGCACCGTTAGCGTATTGGCTTAACAAACTGTCGATTGAAGTAGTTGATGAACTGAAGGCAGAGTCTGGGAAGGCAACGCCTTCTGGATCTGTTCCTCCACCTTTAAGATCTGCTTTTGCTAATTGGACAAATAGGTTCTGCAAATCATTGGGTTTATATGCCGCATTCGTTTCACCAATCTTCTTTTCAATTGATTTGTAATCAATTGATCTTTGATTTAGGTAAATTCCAGCTGCCGCCTTATCAACCTCTGCACCTAGTAACAACTTACTATTGAATCTGAATGATTTAGTAGATTCAACACTGTATGGAAGAGTGACAGTACTACCTAACTTTACATTGTTTGCAACCTTATCCCCTTGGAATGTTACGTGAACAACTCTGAAGTTAACCGTGCCACCAAGAATTGCATTTGTTATTCCAGATAGTGCACTTGATAGCCCTGATGTTAATCCACCCAGAATATTGCTACTATCTCCAAAAGCAGTAGCACCAAGAATTGATGAAAGATCGCTTGATCCACCTAGCGAATTAGTTCCACCTAACAGTCCAGAAGCATTAGGTTGACCAGTTGCTGAAGCGGTTGAAACTGGACGACCACTTGTGTTGGCCGTGTACTCAAGAATATAAAATTCATTTAATCCTGCTGAATTAACAGCATTTTGAATATCAGTACTACTGTAAACTTGGTCTTGGGTCTTGGCGTTAGTTGCTGTTGCAGAAGCTAACTTCTTAAGCTTGTTACCAATTGCCTCGGTAACACCATCTTTACTTGTAACCACAGCATTTTGGCCAACAGGATCACCTGGAAGTGTGCTGTAGTTCTTTGTGTTTACAGTAACTGAGTATTTAGGTGAAACACTGAATAAGTTAGCTTGGTTCTTAGTTACAGTAAAGTTGATTTGACCACCATATTGAGCAGCAGAAATTGCTGAATCATTTGCTGAGTGATCAGCAGGAATGCTGTAACCAGCAGGTACGTTGGTTGCCACTTGCCCGGCAATGCTGGTACCTAAGAAGTTACCAGCAGTTTGGGTCTTGTAGTTAGGATTAGTGAACGTATGTGATGAAACAGTCTGACCATCACTAGTTACGTAGTTAACCTTAACTTGATCTTCATTAACAACAGTTTGGCCAGCTTTTACAAGGTTGCTTGCTTTAACCCAACCATTTGCTGATGGAGTTGTAGCATCTTCAACGTAGTAGTAAGTTGCATTACTGTCGCGACCATTAGTCTTAGTCCCCATACCAGTAACCTTCAATGCATCTTTCTTAGATGCTGACGTTGAGTTCTTGTTTCTACCCTTACGGTATTGAGTCCAGTCTGGTTGTACGTAAGTCAATGGGTCTGACTTGAAATTGTATGTAGTTCCAGCAATATCACTTGGTACTGAACTTTGCTTGAATGTTGAAGTGTAAGTTAATCCACCTTTAACATTACGAGTATTGCTTGCAGGATTTGACTTGCCAGCATAAATCCAGCCACGGTATTGCTTATCAAATGAAACAACCTTCATGTAGTATGAACCGTTGCTTAACTTAGCAACTCTGTAACCACGGAAGTAGCTTTGACCAGCATCGCTCTTGCTCTTTAAACCAGATAAAGTGGTCTTACCAGCAACAACTTTGGCACCCTTTAGAACACCAGCCTTGTTGTATAAGGCATTACGCCCATTTGATAAATAGTTACGATCATTATAATTATTGCTTAAACTCTTGTTAGATGTCACACGAGTTCTTGCACTAGCACTTGTAGGATTTGTTGAAGCAACAAATGCAGTCACGCCAAGAACGGCGGCACTAAACAAAACTGCTTTCCCAATTTTGTTTTCATATCAATATACCTCCAATATATTATGTCTCTAAAACATCTTCATTATATAACGCGAATGTCTCCAGCATGTTACGATTAAATATCATTTAAATGAAATTTAATGTAAAAAAACACCCAGAAAGCTAGTGCACAACTAGTTTCACGGGTGCTTGTATTTTTAATTCTCTAATTTTTTAACCCGAAACTTCACTAAAAAAATTAGTAAAATTAGGACAACCACACTTATTATATAAATAATTATTCCTAGTTTAAACCCAACAGGTGTATATGTGAAAGTAACTGTGTGTTGACCTGCATTGACAGGAATTGAAATAAACATATCTGCCCATTTCTTAATACCAACCTTTTCGCCATCAACCTTAGCAGTCCATCCCTTAGAATATGGGATTGTAGTTGTCATCATTCCACCATTAACGGTCGAATTTATTGTTCCTTCCAGCTTATTGCTAGTGTGCTTAGTCACATTATACGAACTTTTTTTTAATTCATTTGCAAGTTTGTGAACTTTATTATTGTCAACTGAGAATAAACTTACTTCTTGAATCGGTGCCCTACCATAGTTTGGAGATATTTGAAGCTTAACAAGCCTATCCTTATTACCAGCAGATGCAATATTAAGCTGCGTTTCCTCTTGTGATGTTCTATACTGAGTTAGCATTTTACCATTAACCTTGTACGACAGCAGGACATCAGTCATCCTTGGACCTAGTGTCATATAGTATGAATGATGCTTTTTCATTCTAATCGTTAGGGTGACTGAAGCTGATTCTGTTGGATTTATTTTCTTCAGTACCCCACCTTCCAGATTAGGAATGGGTTCAGCGTTATCGTAGGAAATATTTGAATAATTAATTGGTTGTACAATTCTACCAATCTTAGAATCAAGTTGAGTTGCAATCTGGTTTTGATAATCGATAGTGCTACCAGAATTATTAATTGGGAACATATATTGATTTCTTGACATAAACCCTAAGGGTAGTGCGTCTGGATTTTTATGGATATTCACATAAGGGGTTCCATCCATTTTTTTATAATTATCAATGTCTGGTCTGGATGTCAACGGTGTCAGGAACTCCTGAATTTTTCTCCTAGCGGATTTTCGTCCATCTTCTCTTGATGAGTACATATATTTCATTCCAAGCAAAGAATCTGTAAATGTTGTTCCATTAGCATACACAGCGTAGTAAACACCACTAGGATTACCAGTGTTATTGTAAAATTTTGTGGTATCCGTTTCTAATGTTGAAGAAAATGCAGAACCACCATTATAGTTGCTGTTTAGAGCATCGTTTCTTGTTCTACTAAAAGTTTTCTCAGTTCGATAAAAGCCGCTATCCTTTGCTTTAACAACACCATTTGCTTGGCTCATTATTTTACTAAATTCTGTATAATCATCTTTCCTTAAGTAGGTCAGCTGATTTAAAGATAAGGCCAAATTACTTCCCATTTCCAAAACAACAATTACTAATAAACCAATTGGAAAGAGCCTCCGTCGCTGTTCAGATTTACTTGCAAACAGGAATAAAAGTCCCACACTTAATGCAACGAACGCAACTGCAATTATTACTTTCCAAACACTTAAGAAAGTAAACTTCTTCAAGAAAATTGCTATATAGAGCAAGCCGAGAGCTATAATCCCGGTAGCAATAAATAATGGTCTTTTTTCCAAACCGGTCTGACCAATCTGGTGTAATGCTTGGAGCGCAACCACGATCATAAAGAAAGATACAATAAATGAAAATCTAAATGGATACCAGACCGGTGCTGCTAGCCCATGCCAAAGTAAATCTAAAGGCAAAAATGACAGCGACAAGAAGAATAAAATTGAGAGAACTGCATTTGCAATCTTCAACCTTAATTCAGTTTTTGAATTAGCAAAAGAATAAATAAATAAAATGATGACTAAGGCTCCAACAAATAGGTTGGCAGTTCCCGATGCCAATTGATTAAAACTAAATGATCCGTCGACAAATTTGGCAATCATATTTACTGGATTAAATTCAAATCGCCATTTTACCGTGCTATGGGCTAAGTTGTTTTTACTACTTTTCAATGCAAAATAAGTAGGAATTAGAACCCAAGCTGCTAACGCACCGCTCACCAGGGAACTCACTAACCATTTACCAATCGTTTTTAAATAAGACTGACTTTCATAAGCTTTGGCTAAAGACATAATCACAATATATGCACTTACAAAAATGGCAATCATCCATCCTATGTAATAATTTATCATCAGCATCAATGCTAATGATAGTACATAAATGATTGGTGACTTGCCGTGCATTATTTTTAACAGACCCCAAAAGATAACTGGGAGCAGAATAGCTCCGTCAACCCAAATAGTATTCAGCTGATTTGCAACCATCCACCCAATTAAAGAATAAATTGTTGCAAATGAAACAGCAACCAAACCTGGTCTTTTATACATCTTCAAAAATAAGAAGCCACTAGTTAAACCGGCTAATCCGTATTTTAAGATAGTTATAATCCCAATAACACTTGGTAGTTTACTAATCGGAAATAATAATATCAGAAAGTTAAGTGGACTCATTAAGTAATAAGACCATGTTCCTAACATATCACCCCCCAGAGCCTTGCCGAAGGAGTAGAAGAAGCCACTAGGATTACTTAAAAGAGTATGTCTAAAATATGCAAAAAAATCAACGTACTGTTGTGCCATATCCACAGTTAAAACTGAAGATCCACCAAAAGGAGCAAACCCTCTATAGATAAAGTAAATGCTAGTAATCAATATTGGCAAGAAAAAGCTCATTGCTAATATAGTCTTTTTTGAATTCATATGTGCATCCTTTCAAAATTAATACCTTCTAATAATAACATGAAAAAAAATGTAGAAACCAGTATATCAGACAAAGTAAAGAAATAGTAAAATATCCAGCTATGTGTCCTTTTTATTATCCTTGAATTTGCACTTAAATTGTAAATTCAAGGATAATAAAAAAACAGCGAGGAATTCCTCGCTGTGTTAATGATTTGAGTTTAGAATAACAAGTTTGCAACGCTCTTCGGAATACTCTTTGACTTTGCTTTAACGCTATTTGGAACGCTAACGTCATTAATCTTATTCAAACTAGAATATGTACCCTCAGCTTTAGTGCTTACCTTAACCTTAGATTGTGAATTCTCATAGTCAATTTTGATTGTTGATTTTTGTGGAAGATAAGTTTTGTTATCAACTCTGTACTTCACAGAAAATTTATTGATCTGAATACCTTGAACTGCTGTCTTTGAACCTCCAAGTTGATCGGATAAAACCTGTTTAGCTACAGATTTAGCTTTCTTACTTGAACCAGAGTATGACATAACAAAACTATTTCCATCTTTTTTTGTTTTCAAATCATCCTTCAAGCCTTTAATTGCTGAAACAGATGACCTACCGATCATTTCCCCTTTAATATTTTTAACAGTCAGAGATGACTCCTTAACAGGATTCTTGAACCATTTCTTTCCCATTTGAAGATACATAATTAAATTCCAAGTGTAAAAACAATAAACTAAGAATAAACGTAACCACTGGTTGAACTGCATCTAAAATACTGACAACTGCGGATGGAGCAAAATCCAAGCTGTGGAGAAGTAGCAAAAACGGTAAAATCGTTCCCACCACAATAACCGTTCCCATTGAAAGCACTGTGCTTACATGGATTGGTGGAACTCCGGTCCAAAACGGATGTCTAATATTAAAGAACAGACTACCAATAATCAATGCCCAGCCCAAAACAATCACTGGAGAATGGTCTTTGGTAACAGGCTTTGGTAGTACAACGTAAAACGCTGCCGTCAATCCTGAGAAGATTCCCCAAATCAACGCATTCAGTGGAATTGACAATTCATGAACATTTCCATGAGTGATTGCTAAGAATACTCCAATCATTGCAATCACAAATGCAACTACATCGCTCCGAAGTGGCACTTGTTTTTGAAAAATCAGGCTTCCAAGAACAATAAACAGTGGGCTTAAATATTGCAAGATAGTTGCCGCAGCTGCATTTCCAGTCTGAACCGCAAAGTAAAACGTGTAAAGGTTGGCCATTAAGCCAAAGATTGCGTAGGCAAGTAGCCATCCTACGGAGCGCCATGATTTAAAAACATCAAATATCTTCATTCGATACTTAGCAAAACTAATAATCAGTAAAATAAAACCAGCAAAGAACGTTCTCGTCGAAAGGTACCAATCCGCCGGAATGTTCTCCCCCTGTGAGATAATTTGTAATACCGTTCCTGAGATTCCCCAGAAGGTTGAGGCAAGAAGTGCTAGTGCAATCCCCTTGCCTACATGCTTTTGAACAATTTCTTTTTCCATATCTATCACCAATATATGTAATCTTTTTAAATTTAGAAATAAACAACCTGTTGATTATATCAATTCTAAATTAGGAATTTACTAGAGTTACGCTAACAATTTTCTAATGTTTAAGAGCAAAAGAAAAATCCTTCCGCAAGGGGGAAGAAGGATTAGTCCCTGGCCATACCACGACTGGTGTGGCCAGTGTTATAAAGATAAATTAACCAACATAATCAGTGTTACCTGGTTGTTGTGGTGCTGGAATATCTGAAGCAGCTACTTCGTAACGGTCAAATACTAAGCGAATAGTAGTACCGTACTTAACACCCATATTTGCATCAGTTGTCTTTTTGCTGTTAAAGTTGTAGAAGTAAACCTTACCTGTAGAGCTTGACTTACCAAAGAATCCATTCAATTTAGCATCGTCTTTGGTAGCACTTGCAAGTTGATTTTTAGATACTGTTGCAGAATCAGTACCCTTAAAGAAAGTTGGTAAACTATTTGCGTATACATCGTCATTTACCATAGTATCTGCTTTACCAGTGAAGGCTTTTTGTTGATCTGCAGTTAACTTAGGGAAACCTGCGGCAAAATCAGTGCTCTTAAGGCCATCAATATTAGTACTCTTTGGATCACTGTAATTAAATGAAACCTTTGATGTTGCTGCCTTTTGAACAGAAACAGTTTGAGTCCCACCAAATACAGCATCCTTATTTACCAGGCTAACAACCATGTAACCAGCAGGTACATTGGCAGTTGCAAATTCACTCAATGATTGGTTCTTAGTGTTCTTGAATGAGCTTGAAGCTTGTTGACCTTGCTTAGTAGTTGTAGCAGTTGTGATAAATGTCTTGTCTGCGTTAGCGATAGTGTTGTTGTTTGCTGCATCAATGTAAGTAACCTTTACACTGTTGTTTGCAGTGGCTGCAGGTTCATTACTTACTGGAGCTGCACTCTTCACATAATCTTTGCTTACCCAAGCGCCATTGATATCAGCGTTTGATGAAGCGATTTGGTACCAAGTATCTCCTTGGCGTGAACGAGTAACTGCTTTACTTACAGTGAAAGTTTCGTTCTTGTACTTATCTGAGTTAGTGATGATTGAACCAGATGCGTCCTTTGAACGACCAACTTTGTATTGAGTTCCTTGTGGAGCTGCATAAAGTACAGTGTTTTCAGTGGCACTAGTGTTAGTTAGGTTAAACTTAGCACTTGCTTCTGGAGCTTGAGCCTCCTTGGTAGTTGCGTATTGGGCAACTCCACCGGCAAACTTAGATGTACTCTTACCGCCGTAGATCCATCCACGAGTGTTTCCATCGAAAGATACGATCTTGTAGTAAACTGAACCGCGATTAGTTGTTGCTACTTGGTAAGCACGGAAGTTGGTGTTAGCCAATCCCTTAAGTGTGCTCTTTGAAGCAACTACGCGAGCGCCACGTAATGTACCTGCTTTAGTGTATAAGGCGTTAGTGCCATTTACAGAAACGTTGCGTGAGTTAACGTCACCTGACATTTTTTGGTTACTTGTAACCTTTGCATATGTCTTGGCAGATGCGTTGTTTGCGTTTGCTGTACCAGCAACAGCTACAAATCCAAGTGCAGCCATGCCGACAAACAATGATTTCTTCAAATTGTTTTTCACGATAATCCTCCGACTTTGTGTATTAGTTTTGTGAACCTCAAAGTTCGCTAATAAGCATAGCACTCATTTATCGAATCAAAAATTACTAAATAAAGACAATGATGTTCCATAATTACGGCAAGATTACAAAGAAAAGACAATGTTTTAAAACCTAAAAGAAAATCTAAAGGCGCTTAAAATTTCACAAATTAGTCACATGTTTTTCGTACGCTATTACTAGCCTCTAGGGATATATGTAACTGCTTTGTGACAAAATGAATCTCCGCAGATCAAACTATGATTTGCGGATTTTTTGTGCACAAAAAAGGATAGCCATTCGGCTATCCTTTTCTTAAATCTATATTATTTGCTTGAGCCGTAATTGTTAAACATAGTTGCCCAGTTTGAAGGTAATACACCGTTCAAGTCATTAGTCATGTTATGCTTTTCAACTTGGTAATTTACAGCTAGATCTTTTGAACCAAACTTAGTTGATCCAGAAATTGAAGGGTTTGTGTAGTGCCATACTTGGTATTTAGCATTTGTGTTAACTGCATTACCATCAGTAACAGGTGCTTGAACCTTAGCATCGTCATTGTATAGAACATAGAAGTCACTTAATCCAGCAGTCTTCAATGCTGCAACAAGTTGATCCTTAGTAAATTCTTGGTCTGAAACGCCACGAACTGATGATAAGAATGAGCTTCTTAATGTTGTAAGGCTTGCTGATTGGTTATTTGAACCAACAACATAGGCGTTCTTATCTGTCATATCTTCAGAGTTTACAGTTGTATGACTACCGCTATTGGCAGGGTCAGAACTTCCTGTATAAAGCTTTATGCCTTGGAAAGCTTGGTTTGCAGCTGATGGGTAAACAAGAACTTTAACTTCCTTACCGTAAGCAGCATTTTGTAAGTTTGCTGAATTAGCAGCCTTTTGAGCATCAGTTAAACCACTGAATGAGTATGAACCTAAGCCACTAACTTTGCTAGTCCAGTATGAAGGCAATGCTGTGGTAGTTGTGCTAATCAATGAATCAGTTCCATCAACACGGTCGATTGTTGCCCATGCGTTTGAGTCCGAGCCACCCTTGGTTACTAAATTGCTACCAACAGTCTTGTTGTTAGATGCATCCACAAACGTAACCTTAACTTGGTTATCAGCAATAGTTTCAGCTGGAGTTGAGTCTGCCTTAGTCAATGCACTTTCTAAGATCCAACCATTTGCAGCTGAGTTCTTTGAGTCAGCAGCAGTGATGTGAACCCATTGATCGCCTTCACGGGTACGAGTACCAGTTTGGTCAATCTTGAATTTAGCATCTTTATATGGAGTTGAGTCAGTGATTGCACGACCAACCTTGTATTGTGTCCATGCTGGAGCTTTGTAAGTTACTTGTGTACCGTCGTTTGCAGTCCCCACACTCTTAATAGTGTATGTACTGTTCTTCTGGTCATCACTTACTGAGCCAGCCTTGAACGTATCATATGATGAAATTCCCCCATTAAATGATACAGTACTCTTACCACCATAGATCCAGCCACGGTAGTTACCGTCAAATGACACGATCTTGTAGTAAACAGAACCACGGTTGGTTGTTGCTACACGATATGCACGCCAGTTCTTTTGTGATGATTTTGATGCTGAAAGATCACTTAATGTAGCTTTTGATGCAACTACTTTAGCACCTTTCAAAGTACCAGCCTTAGTATATAAGGCGTTTGAGCCATTAACATTAACGTTACGAGTAGTAGCGTCGGTTGTTAGTGTCTTGTTTGATGCAACCTTAGCATATGACTTTGCAGATGCTTGGTTAGCACTTACTGATCCTGCAGCGGCAACGAAGCCCAATGCAGCCATTCCTACGAATAATGATTTCTTTAAGTTGTTTTTCACTTTATATTCCTCCAATTGAGTAACCTCAAAGATTGACTTAAGCATAGCACGCATAATTATTAAATTGGTTACACCAAAAACACAATTAAGGGCCTAAATTACATAAAAATTACAGCAAAAAGACAATGTTTTAAAACCTAAAAGAAAATCTAAAGGAGCTTAAAAATTCACAATTTCGTCACATTTTCGGTTTACGATAATTGACTTTTAAAAAGTGTTTCCTATTTTATCAGCGTTTACCTGAAAACACACCGCTATTTGTCATAGCTTATCAATGTTAACTTTTGTGAATTAATTATCAGTTATCAAACTTGCAATTCCTGATTTTTTATATTTATTCCTTTATTCAAAAATAGTAATAATCCGATTACTTCATTTCACCTAAAACAGAGTATAAAAAAAGCAGCTAGATGGGTTACCATCATAGCTACTTTCATAATGCTTACTAGTTAGTGCTAATGCTATCAAAGATTGATTGCCAGTTAGCAGGTGATTGTAGTAAACGAACTTTGTTGTTCTTCTTCTTAGTAACGTTGTAGTTGATACCAACGTTAGTGCTACCACCCTTAAGATCACCAGAGATGTTCTTAAATGTGTAGTGCCATACTTCATATTGTAGACCATAAACAGCGATGCTCTTAGCGTCAGTAACAAATTTCTTACCAAGGCCTACAACTACGCCACCGTCCCAATATGAAACGTAAAAGTCATCAAGACCGGCTTTCTTCAAAGCAGCGGTAACTTGTGCTTGAGTGACAGCTTGACCTTTGTCAGCTTTGATCAAACTAAGAACTGTTGCCTTAGCGTCATTGATTGACATTGCTTGGCCAGTTGATGGTGAGTAGATAAATGCACCTGCTTTACCCAAGTCATCCCCATTAGCAGCACTTACAGTAGTACCATCTGCTTTTGCGGTTGCTGAAGTATTTAAAGTAATATCAGCAAATGCTGGTGTAGTAGATTCAGTAGTATCAGTTGTGGTTGATGATGAGGCCTTTGTTAAGCCGCTTTCAAGAATCCAGCCGTTAGCAGCTGAGTTCTTGCTGTCAGTTGCAGTGATGTGAACCCAAGTATCGCCTTCACGGGTACGAGTACCAGTTTGGTCAATCTTGAAGGTTGCATCCTTGTATGGAGTTGAGTCGGTGATTGCCCGACCAACTTTGTATTGTGTCCATGCTGGAGAAGTGTAAGTAACTGTCTTATTGTCATTAGCAGTCCCAACAGAAGCAATCTTATAAGTATTGTTCTTTTGGTCGTCGTTAACAGTGCCAGTCTTAAAGGTATCGTATGAAGTTAAGCCCCCGTTAAATGAAGCGGTGCTCTTACCACCATAGATCCAACCACGATAATTACCATCAAATGAAACTACTTTGTAGTAAACTGAACCGCGGTTAGTCGTAGCAACTCGGTACGCACGCCAGTTGCTCTTTGATGTTTGAGCAGTTGATAAACCTTTCAAGGTACTTGTTGATGCTACTAAACGTGCACCTTTCAAAGTACCAGCCTTGGTGTAAAGTGCACTTGAACCAGTAACGTTAACGTTTCTAGATGAAGCGTCAGTTGTTAATGTTTGGTTTGAAGTTACCTTTGCGTATGATTTGGCTGAGGCTTGGTTAGCACTCACACTGCCAGCTACGGCAACGAATCCTAATGCTGCCATCCCCACAAATAGTGATTTTCATATTCAAAAATTCCTCCTGTATTTCCCTAAGAATATAATCTATTGTACACGCTTGAAATCCTTGTGTTCATGGCATTTCAGTAACACTTGTGTGACAATATTTCCATTCACTAAAGAAGTTCTAAAGCACCCCCCAATTTTAAGTTCGCCTTAAGTTAGACCCAATATAATTACAGGAAACTCAGTGTATAAAAAAATGGTCGTCCAAATGGACGACCATTTTGCGTTAATTTATTTTGGATACCAAATGTTGCCGAATATTCTACCCCATTGTTGAGGAGTAACTCCAACTCTTGGAACCCGTAATTTCTTCTTGGTAACAGTGTAGTTAGCTTCAAGATTCTTACTATCTACCTTGCGATCACCTGTTAAGTTCTTCAATTGGTAATGCCAAATTTCATGTTGGATTCCCATTACTGGTCTAATTGCTGAATCCTTGATAAATGACTTACCAACTCCGGCAACCGGTCCCCCACGCCAGTAAACTACGTAGAAGTCTGTCAAGCCGTAGTCTTCAAGGGATTTAACAATATCAGCATCCGGAACTGTTTCACCAGTCTTACCCGATATTCTATTCAACGCTGATTCCTTAAGGTTAGCCATTAAGCCACCCACTTCTGCTTTGTTTGAATATAGGTAAGCGCCTTAGGTAATGATGTCTTCACCCTTTGTAGTATCTGTTGCTGTGATGTGAACCCGCTGATCGTTTTCACGAGTACGAGTTCCTACTTGGTCAATCTTGAAAGTAGTGTCTTTATATGGAGTTGAATCCATTATCTGACGCCCAATCTTGTATTGAGTCCATGCTGGTTGTTTGTAAGTTACAGTCTTACCATCATTGGCAGTTCCCACGTTAGCAATCTTGTACTCACCACTAGTTTGCTCTGCAGTTGGAGTTCCCTGCTTAAATGTTTGGTAAGTGTTGATTCCACCACCAAAGTTAGCAGAAGATTTGCCACCGTATATCTATCCTCGGTAAGTCTTATCAAAAGAAACTACCTTATAATAAACAGATCCACGGTCAGTTGTTGCAACTCGGTAAGCACGCACATTTTTCTGTGAGCTGTTAGAAGCTGCTAAGCCTTGTAATGTTGTAGTTGTAGCAACTTTCCTAGCTCCACGTAAAGTTCCAGTTTTATCATATAAAGCATTTGATCCTGTAAACGTCACGTTCCTGGTTTCAGGAGCGCTAGTCAATGTCCTGTTCGATGTTACTTTGGCATAGCTCTTTGCATCGGTCTTATCTGCGGCGACTCCACTAGCAGCTACACAAAGTCCTAAAGCAGCTGTTGATATGAGTAGGGTTTTCGTAAACTTTCCTTCCATGGTGTTATGCCTCCTTATATTAAATCCACATTTCCTAGGTACATATATAGTTTAACAAGTTGCATTATAAGTTATCAAACTTTACGATTACATAACAATTACAATATGTTAAAAACTATATGCCTAATAGTTATAGCTCAGAACACAAAAAAGAAGGCGGTGCTTCAAGCCGCCTTCTTTCGTATTAGAGGGGTATTCTATTGTCGGAAATGGTGCTTCAAGCCATTTCGTCGGGGGGAAATGTTATTTTGATTTGAACAATGTTGGCCATTGATCAGGAGTGAAAGTTCGTGCGAGTGCGCCATTCAATGGCACTTTAACCTTAGTTGTCTTATAGAATACTTGTAAATCGTTAACTCCAGCCTTAAATGACCCTGTAATGTCTTTATTAGTTTCGTCATTTAAAGTGTAGTGCCAAATTTGAAAGTCACCGACAAGCGGATATTGTGTTAATTTCTTATTAGAATTAATGTATCCTTTAGGTGCTTGTAAGTTTCCGGCGTTGTTATAAACAACATAGAAGTCAGTTAGACCGGCAGCTGTTAACGCATTTTTTACAGTATCCTTACTAATAACTTGTCCAGGATCTCCCATTATTTTACCAAGCATACCATTCTTAATGTCATTTACATTACCCATAATTGTTCCATTTCCTGAAACAATGTATGCATTGGCAGCGCTAACTTCGTCTTTCGCACCAGCAACTGCTGTGTGTTCAACACCAACTTCATTCCCAGCTTGCGTATTCAACTGAATACTGTTGAACGCAATATTATTTGAAATTGCCTGAACTTGTAAGTTCACAGAACTTCCAGTAGCTGTACGAGCTAACGTAGTTTTTTCAGCACTTGTTAGAGTACCACCATCAACTAGCTGGTATCCCGTACCAACCAAAGCGCTTGAAATAAGTCTTTGAATTCCAGTTGTATGTGAATCAGGCAGAATGTCATTAGTTCCTAACAACGTTCCCTTATTTGCACCAGGAACTTTATAGTCAACTGTCTTAACAGTGTGAGCATCAGCAGCAGTAACTAAGTTAATTCTTACTGTATCAGCAGGAATTCGGTCTGTCGGTGGAGTCACTTCAGCCTTAGTCAACCCGCTATACAAGATCCAACCATTTGCTTGGTTGTTCTTTGAGTCTGTTGCCAAGATGTGTACCCATTGGTCGTTTTCACGAGTTCGAGTACCAACTTGGTCAATCTTGAATGTTGCGTCCTTGTAAGGAGTTGAGTCAGTGATTTGACGACCAATCTTGTATTGAGTCCATGATGGCTGCTTGTAAGTTACAGTCTTGTCATCGTTGGCAGTTCCTGGGTTAGCAAACTTAAATGTCCCATTCTTTTGGTCATCAGTCATTGTGCCACCCTTGAAAGTGTTGTATTGACTAATTCCACCTGCAAGGCTTCCAACTGTCTTACCACCGTAGATCCAACCACGATATGATTTATCGAAAGCTACAACCTTGTAGTAAACTGATCCTCTATTAGTAGTAGCAACTCGGTATGCTCGGAAGTTTTTCTTTGAGCTATCTGAGTTAGCCATTCCTCTTAGAGTGGTTGTAGTAGCAATCTTTCTTGCTCCACGAAGTGTACCAGCCTTGTTGTAAAGTGCGTTTGAGCCAGTGAATGTTACGTTCCGGCTGTCAGCTTCGCTTGTCATTGCCACGTTTGAAGTTACCCGTGCATATGACTTTGCGTTTGTGTTATCTGCATTTACTGCAGCAACTCCTGCGTACATCCCCAGTGCAGCTGCAGAAATTAGTAGTGTCTTCTTTATATCCATAATCTTATAGTCCTCCTAAAATATTTCTTATTCCTTACTACGCTTTTAAATTTAGCACCATAACTAAATAGTTTCAATTCAAAACTATTTAATAACAGAATCTTACTATTTTCTTCACAGAACATTCACAATTAGACACCCGTACAAAACTATTCGCTTGTAAAAGTAACGCTTACAAACGTTGATGTGACAGCGTTTTGTTCTTAAGACATTCCTGTTCAAACTTTTTTCACATTTTCAATTTGGTAACTCAACAATGTAAAAAACAGATTTTTTGTTTTCAACCTCTTCCTCTTGTAACCTAAGGGTGGAAACCAATTTCTAACACTCGTGAATAGGAGGAATTCTCATGGCAACATATGATTACGATGTTTTATACCTTGGTAGTGGTCACGGTACCTTTGATGGCGCAATTCCACTTGCCCAATCCGGGAAGAAAGTTGGAATTATTGAAAGTGGCCTAATTGGTGGTACCTGTCCAAATCGTGGTTGCAACGCCAAAATCACCCTGGATGCTCCAGTGGAACTGCAAAGATCTGCAGAGCGACTAAAGGGTATCGTTGACACTGTTCCCAAGATAAACTGGGCAGCAAATGTCAAACACAAACAAGAAGTTATCGACGGGTTGCCTGGAATGATCACCGGTCTACTGGATTCAGTTGGCATCGACATCATTAAGGGTCACGGAATCTTAACCGATGCTCATACTATTGAGGTCGATGGGCATCCCCACACGGGTGAAAAACTCGTCATCTCAACCGGTCTTCGTCCTAATCGCCTTGACGTTCCTGGTGCTGAACTCATGCACGATAGTGAAGACTTCATGAACATTACCAAACTGCCCGAGCACCTCGCCATTATTGGTTCTGGTTACATCAGTTTTGAGTTTGCAACAATCGCCAATGCGGCAGGTGCCAAAGTCACTGTGCTGATGCATGAAGATCATGCTCTTCGCCAATTCAACCAATCTTACGTTGATACAGTAATGGATGACTTGGAACGCAGAGGAGTTAAATTCATTAAGTTTGCTGGTGTTTCTTCTATTGAAAAGGATGGAAAAGAGTTCATCGTCAACTATGCAGACGGAAAACTCAAGGTTGACTGGGTATTAGATGCAACTGGGAGAATCCCCAACGTCGAAAATATTGGGCTGGAAACAGTTGGCGTTAAATACAATAAGAAGGGAATTGAGGTTAACGACTTCTTGCAAACAACGGTCGACAACATTTATGCTTCTGGTGACGTAATCGATAAGGTTCAACCAAAGTTGACACCCACCGCTGTATTTGAGTCACTTTACCTCACAAAATTACTTTCTGGAAAAGAAAGTCTTCCTATTAAATATTCAGTAATTCCGTCAGTAGTATTTACATCGCCAAGAATTGCTAAAGCTGGTGTCTCGGTTCAGGAAGCTCAGAAAAAGGGTTACAAGATCAAAGTCAACCACCTGCCTGATGACTGGTACCGCCAAGTTGATAAACAAGATTTAGGTGAAAATACGTTAATCTACGATAATGATGGTAAACTAGTAGGAGTGACTGAAATCAGTGAACAGGCAGACAACGTAATCAATACATTGTTGCCAGCAATTGAACTAGGAATGACTGAGGAACAATTGGGACGGATGGTTTATCTCTTCCCATCATTAGCCTCAGCAACCTGGTCACAAATTTAGCGTGAAACAAATTCCACTAAATATGGTGCCGTTCTCTTGAACACATACAATATCTAGTGTACTATTATTAAAGAGTCGTTCCCCCGATGACTCATCATAATTTCCCACATATTATGACGCGCCGCCAAACTCCCTTTTGTTTGGCGGTTTTTTTGTGCCCTTTTTTACCACAATTTTTAGTTTCATTTAACCTTGTTTGCGAAATTGTTAAGGAAAAACGCTTATTTGACGCGTTTAAGCTGGGGTTAAGAAAACTCCAGTAATCTACAGACATTCAATAAACGAGGAAGTGATTACCAACAGCAAAACCTAATCGAACCACCCCAACTTTAAAAGTCGTCCCACACAATAAAAACTAAAAAATATAAATGGAATTTTGAATCTAACTTGCGATTGGCAGGGACCCAATCAAGGATTCAAATCGAAAGGATCTTAAATATGATTAATATTAAAAAAGTAATGTACACAACCGCAGCAACTGTAGCAATGGCAGCTCCAATGTTAACTAGTGTGGCAGCAAACGCCTCAGTGAAACCTCATCACAACGACACCGCAAAGGTCGTAAAGAAAGCCGCACCTAAGAAGGCTAACATTCACAAACGGGCAAAGGCTGAACCAAAGAAAGACACTCCAAAGAAGGAAGCTCCAAAGCCTGCAGCAACTGCAAACAACGGCTCAAAACCAGCAGCATCAGCAACAAATAATCAAGTAAAGCCAGCAACCCCAGCAAAACAAGCTGACAATAACAAGCAAAACGACAACAAGCAAGCAAAACCTGCAGTAAGCACCCCTGCAAAGCAAGCTGACAAGAATCAAGCTCCACAATCAGCAAACAAAGATCAAAAGCAAGCTCCCCAAAAGGACAGCACTCCAGCACAACCTAACCAAGCAGCAAATCACGCAACCCCTTCAAAATAAATAAATTAGTAGTGAGCCCCCTCTCACGATAATTCCCCTAACCAGCCACCTGTCCAAGCAGGTGGCTGGTTTTTTCTCCAAAAAATTTAAGCAATTTACTTGGTTTTTCTAATCAAAATATGGAATAATGACATAAAAGGTTAAGGGGGTGTAATTAACGATGACAGAATCACACACTAATCATTCCACAAATGGTAGAAAAAATGACGGTAAAACTAAGCTATTCAAGCCAACGATGGACTATGACCTATCAGGCAAAAAAGTGCTAATGGCGGGATATGGTGATCATAAAGCTGTTGCTGAACAAGTTGTGGATGCTCATAACGTTGATGAGTTATGCCTATACGACGAGAAAACTCGTGGTAAAGGAATCCAGACTAACTTGAATAAAGCAATCAAGCACGCAGACGTTGTGTTGGTAATGCTGAACTCAATTAGCCATAACACTGCTAACCAAGCAATTTCTATCGCCCGTGAACAGAAGAAATTAGTGGCTGCCACCAACGTTAACAGCCCATTGGCCATTGAGCAGGCAATTAGCCGAGCACTCAATCACCAGCCAATTTACGTTCCCTCTCACCACGTGGTCGAATAAAAAACAAAAAAAGCCGCAACTTTTATAATTTGCGGCTTTTTTAAGCGGGTTAAATAAGTTAATTAGTTGATGCTATTAAAAATACTTGCCCATTGTGATGGGGTAACATTCGTGTGAGTACCCTTTACCTGCTTCTTTTGGATGTTGTAGTTAACATTCATATTCGATTGCCCTGCAGTTGGGTTACCAGAAAGTTGTGGTGAAGTGTAGTGCCAGATTTGATCCTGCGAGTCCAAGTTAATGTTTGCAGAAGTGTTTACCAATGCAGATGAACCACCTAGTGATGGCTTGTATACAACATAGAAGTCATTCAAACCAGTTTGAGTTAAAGCATTGACAATTGTGCTTGGACTAACTGTTGTTCCATAATCTCCAGTAATCAAACTAAGGGTTCTACCCTTAAGGTCGTTGAAAGTTAAGCCACTGTATTTGCTTGAACTAACGACCGCATGAGCAGCTGATAAATCGTCTCCAGATGATGTAACACCTGTGTAGTCAAGACCCTTGTCAGCCTTGGTGTTAAACGTCATATCAGGAAATGCTTGGTTAGTAGAAATCTTTTGAACGGTGATGTTAACTTCTGAACCAGTCTTAGTTTGAGCTAATGTGGTCTTTTGATCATTAGTCAACACGCCGTTTGCTAATGTGTAACCAGTACCTGCAAGGTTAATTGAAGCAATGTTTTGAATATCAGTAATTCTTTGTGGTGGTAAGTTCCAAACGTTTCCGCCAGCATTACCAATCAATTGTCCCAAAGTAGTTCCCTTGGCGGCACCGGCAACAGTGTAGTTAGCACTCTTAATTAAGTTACCTGCTGAGTTGACGAAGTTAATCTTAACAACGTTGTCAGCAATTGGTTCTTGAGCTTGAGTCAAACCACTATATAAGATCCAACCATTGGCATTAGTGTTCGTTGCGTCAGTGTTAGTAATGTGAACCCACTGATCACCCTCACGTGTTCTAATACCAATTTGGTCAATTCTAAATGTGGTGTCCTTGTATGGAGTTGAATCGGTAATTTGCCGACCAATCTTGTATTGAGTCCATGATGGAGCTTTATAAGTAACGGTCTTGTCATCGTTAGCGGTACCGACGTTGGCAATCTTGTAAAGTCCCTTCATTGTGTCGTTGACTTGACCAATCTTGAAGGTATCAAATTGATCAACACCACCATTGAAGCTAGCAGTTGATTTACCACCGTAAATCCAACCACGAACAGTTTGGTCAAATGCAACAACTTTGTAGTAAACAGAGCCACGGTTAGTTGTAGCAACTCGGTAAGCTCTAAAGTTTTGCTTTGAGCTGTTTGAGTTTGCAAACGAACGAAGAGTGCTTGTCGAAGCAACTCTCCGTGCCCCCTTCAACGTACCCGCCTTTGTGTACAGAGCGTTTTTACCAGTAAACGTGACGTTACGAGAATTTGCATCGCCACCTAGCTTTTGATTTGAAGTAACCTTAGCATACGTCTTGGCGCTTGCTTGGTTGGCATTAACTAAAGCTGCGGCTGCAAACATTCCCAATGCTGCAACTGAAACTAAAATACTTTTCTTAATATTCATATTCAATAAATAGGCCTCCTTCAGATTTCCCCGCTACATCTTAAGATTAGCATTATAACCGTTTAGTATCAAATGAATGCAATTTCGATAACGTTACTATACTTTTAAAAGTGTGATTTAACTAAGCTTGAAAAAGTTGCTGGAGTTGTAACTCTTAAGTAATACAAAAAAGCTGGCAATTCTGCCAGCTTTCATCATTCTGTCTTTATCTCATTTTGCACATGCTTCGTATGTGACCACGATCCCTGATCATAATACGTAAACAAACCAG
The DNA here is from genome assembly GCF_000785105.2 of Lentilactobacillus curieae. Classification (NCBI taxonomy): domain Bacteria; kingdom Bacillati; phylum Bacillota; class Bacilli; order Lactobacillales; family Lactobacillaceae; genus Lentilactobacillus; species Lentilactobacillus curieae. The sequence continues at coordinate 329,983 of NZ_CP018906.1, forward strand.
AAATCTGTGCCACAAAGTACGTCATCGAGAACCACAATAAAGCAATCACGGCCTTAATTGCTTTGAACACTCCCTGCTTACCATCCACGATTATGCCATAAAACATTGGTACAAAACCGTAGAATAGTACAAAGAAGTTAAACGCGGTAACTGGCACAATGTATGATTCAGACCAAGCTAGAAAAGTGAATCCTAACTGGATCTGACCAAATAGGTCAATTACCGTAAACCCGCTTAGGAGCAGTACCAACGCCGTTAACATCTGAATGTTTTCCCGCATCGAAAATAGGTAGTTGATCTGATCTAAATACCTAAATTTTCCCGTCTTGAAAAACGCTTTAAACAGTTGCTTGTAATTATGGAACGCTACATACCAATGTCCCCGACTCCAACGATACCGTTGAATGACCGAATCCTTAAGTTTCTCAGGCTTTTCATCATAGATTCGTGTAAAGTGATTCCAACCAACTTGGCCACCTGACTCAACAATCCGGATTTACATTTCCAAATCCTCGGTAAGACTGTGAGACTTAAAGCCATTATTGTTATCTAACCACTCAGTTGAAACTACGAATCCCGTTCCACCAATACTGTTAGGCAAGTGCAGCCGGTATTTAGCCAGCTGGAAAGCCCGATTCATTGTCCAGTAGGAAGCAGCATAGCCTAGCGGCTGAAACTTATCCGTATTCTTACTGTCCAGATACACTTGAACCGCATCAATTTTTTTCTCAATTAGTTGTGAATTAAGTTCTTGAAAAACGTTTGGATCTACAAAGTTATCTGCATCCAAAACCATCACGTAATCATACTGATGATAGTCATAATCTTCTAGCGCATACTGTAGTCCTGCAGGTTTACCTACTCCAAATCGCTCATGCTTACCCTCGGCTGTGTCCACCACGTCAACATCCATATCGATACACATTGCCGTCGTGGAATCCGTTGACTGATCTGATACCACCACTACGTTATATAATTCACTCGGGTAGTCGATGGTACGCAGGTGTTTAATTGTCTCACTGATCACAGCCTCTTCGTTATGGGCAGGAACCATAATTAGAAATTTCAACTTTGGATCATGCATCTCGTAATCTCGCTTGACCTTACCATAACCAATTATCGATAAAAACATGTAGTAGAAAATTAGAATATACGTCCAAACAGCAATTATACTCGCTACGATTTTAATTCCCCACCACACAACTTCAGCAATCTCATTATCTTGGCTAAGGAAGTAACTGAGGTATAAGATACTCAAACCGATTATCGTTAACACCACAAATACAAACGTCGACCGACTCTTGTGAATATCCATAGTGATCACTTCAATTCTATAAAAACCACTACTTCCTACACTTTTATTATAACATTTATAGCGTTTACATTATCAATTCTGCGAACTTAAAATTAAAAAAGAGTGAGATTTATTCTCACTCTTTTTGTCTATTTAAGCAATGCCCCAATCTTATCGATTCGTTCCAAATACAAATCGTTAATTTGATTAGTCATGTCTGCAATTTTTTGATCATTTTCTTTAGCTTGAGAGGTTGCCAAATCTGCGTCACCTTTATAGTGAATCAGAGTTGTGAAATAATCATCTGCATTATCACCTACCGCGGCAATTTCTGCTTTAAGGGTGGCAATCTGGCTTGCTAAATCATCGGTGGCTGCTGATTGATCAGTAACCGTCGTATCTTCTGAACTAGTGGATGTGCTCGTATCTGGGGTGGCTTCAGTTGCTTGCTTAGCAGCCAATTCCGCTTCCAACTTAGCTAGTGTCCCGTTATTTTTATCATCCGAATAAGCTTCAAAATTTTTATGGGCTTCATCATATTTTTGCATCAACATGGCTGACTTTGTTCGTAAATCATTGGTCTCGTTGACCAATATTTGTTGAGCAGTCTTGATAGCGTCAATATGTTTTGTAATTGATACTACTTCAGGATCTGTACAAGCATCAATATCAGTCGTTGAAGTGGTCGTTGAATTATCTGGTTGATCACTAGTGGCTGGTGCACTAGTACTTGGATTGCTGTCACTTGGTGTACTTGTGCTTGGCGTGCTGGTACTTGTTGAGGTATCAGTACTTGGTTGAGTAACCGTTGGTTCAACTACGCTTGGCTTAGGTGCTGGTGCCGGAGCTTCAGCGACCGGAACTACCTTCTTTGCAGCTTGGTAACCAGCTTTGCTAGCCGAAACAGTATACTTCCATTCAGGTTTTAGATCACGCTTGATTTTCATCTTAAACGTACCCTTGCTGTTAGCTTTACCATATGCATAAACTACGCCTTTACGGCTAATTTTAACAGTGGCTTTGGGTGTGGTCTTACCTGTCACGTAATGGCTAGACTCAGTCAACTTATTGACACTTGTCTTAACTGCCTTCTTTGCAGAAACAGTTACCCCGGAAAACAACAGCAGACTTCCTGCAAGAAAGCCCCCGACTAATTGCTTTTTATTCATAATACTTCTCCCTCATTCGTGCTGTGAAACTAATATATCTGAATTATACCTTACATAAGAAATAAAACAATCAAATTTTTTGACAAAAAAAGAACCGCTTTCACGGTTCCCTTTAAGCATCAGCTTTGTTGTACAAAACTTTTCCTTGATCAACTTTAAATAGTGGCTTTTTACTCTTATCTGTCCGAATCTTGATTTTCGAGTACATCTTATTACCATATACTCCATCAAATTCATTAGACTTCTTGACCGTTTTCTTAACCAGTCGTTTCCAGTCAGGATTCGTTTTGATGTTCTTAAGAGCAGTACTCTTGTAAGAAATCTTGATAGTTGTGCCCTTCTTCTTGTCCACGGTAATCTTTGGGTGCTTGCCATAAGCAGTCTCACCGTCGAACATGTTAAGGTGCATTTCCTCTTCGATCTTATGATGACCAGGGCCATCTTTAAATGTTGTGACCTTACCAACAACTAACACAAAAACTAATCCTAAGGCAATGATCATCAACTTCTTAAGTGGTGTCATGCCGTTGTTATTACCACTGTCATTAGTAGCTCTTCTGCTAACTCTCGAATTATCGCTTGCTGCATCTTTTTTCAATGCAGGTTGTGCTGCTCCACAGTACGGGCAAAATCGTGAATACCCCGGAATTTTACGTCCGCACTTGATACAGACCTTTTCTTCTTCGCTCATGGTGACCCTCCCAAAATTCTCGTCAATTAATATTATACAAAAACATTGGAGTTTTGCAGATTATAATTGTGTTTCAAATTTATGCGGTCAAAAATCGGCTCAAAAAACTTTTTCAAAAAGTATAGTCGCTCAGAAACCATTAACACCCGCAATTAAATTTATGCGGTCAAATTTTCTGCGTGAAAACGGCAAATAAAAGGTTCAACTTTAATAACTAATATGTTAGAATCTCAATCATGTTTTGCATAGTTGTTTATTAATATAAGGAGAGGACAATGAAACTACGTAACACACTGACCACTGCCGGAAGAAAAGTTCACCAGGAGAAAATTGACATTAGCCAATTAAAACTCAGCCACATCAAGACTCATTACGATCAGCCCCAGATGGACTGGAAGAATATGCTAATGATTGTACCGATTCCAAATAAAAGGTATAAATCAATCGTCCTGGATAGAGCCCGGGGGCTTTACGCTCTAAAACAATCACCTGATCAGTTAATTGATTACTTCAAAAAAGAGCATCCCCTTGCCTGCCCCCGCACCCTCAGAGAACTCGCCAACTTCGTTGGGATTAAAAACTACATTCCCTTTGTAACTGGCGAAGTTAAATTTGCCCCATTGAAAACCAATAAAGAGTGCCATCATAGAGCCTGGGTATCAGTATCGCCAATGAGCAGTTGTTTCCCAGAACTAGGAAATAATTGTAGCATTCACTTTGATGGGGTTGACGAACTCGTCTTAGTCGATCAGACTCACCACTTTGTCGAGCATCGGGTGCAAGACACCATAAAGCTTAGTGGTGCTCAAGAAAGCTATCTCTATCAGGCTGCACAAATTGTGGATAATTACGAGCATGTTACCATTGAATTCCCCAAGAATCACACCATAGGTGACCTGGATATCTCCGCCTTCTTCAAGTTTTACGCTGCCCACAGTATTGAAATTATTTGTGATTATCTAGATTATGAACTGGCGGAGGAAGATTTGAAGGCGATGATTAATAAGTTGATGTCATAAAGTACATTGAATTCATTCTTTTTTAAGAGTAATCTATCATCAATAACTATCTCACTAGGAGTGATTGGCATGATGACTTGGATTGGTCTTCAGCACTGCATTACGTACACTTTTGCACTTCGGTTGTTGTAACCCAAAAGTTCAGCGGACGACCAGGATTTAAATTTATCGTTTAGCTGAATAGTCACAGTACTGGAGTGCTTATAAAATGAAAACTAAATATATTGGTAATGCTCACAAAGGATATGCATACACATTTCTTTCTTGGTTTGGAATTACCAGCCTATGGGTTATGTATTTACAAACCCAAGGACTATCACTTTTGGAAGTTGGCTTGTGTGAAAGTATCTTTCACATAGCTAGCTTCTTGTTTGAAGTTCCATCGGGAGTTCTAGCCGATAGGTTATCATACAAATTAGACCTAATCATAGGGAGAATTGCTGCGATTGTCTCTGCGATACTACTCTTGTTTGGCCACTCTTTTTTGACGTTTGCGATTGCATTCGTTTTTAACGCCTTGTCATACAATATGCAGTCAGGGACTCTTGAAGCTTTATTATATGACTCACTCAAGATCGATGATAAGGCTGACAAATATCCAAGTGTCATTAGCAACATAAACGTATTCATCGAATTAGCTGATACTATCGGTGTTGTTATCGCTGGGTTCATGGTTCACTGGCATTTTGAGTTTACTTACGTTATCGCAATTATTGTTAGTGTACTTGGGCTTGGCACTGTTCTCATATTCAAAGAGCCAACTTTACCTAGACAAAATAACAGTTCACCGCTGACCACTAAGTCAATCATAGTTAATTCTTACCAAACATTAAAAGTGAACAGCACCCTGAGATATTTGATGATTTTTGATTCAGTCTTTGCTGCATTTTGTACTGCATACTACTATTATTTTCAATCATTGATGGAATCTGAAAACTTTTCTGGATGGTTGATTTCTGTACTGATGGTATTGTCGGCTGCGATTAACATTGTAGGGATCAAAATGACCCCTACGATTCAAAAAAGATTTACTCAAAGAACCTTCTTGGTTAGCCTAACGATAATTTTAATCGGACTGTTGCTGCTTAGCTGGTTTAAATGGATTCCATTATTGTTGCTACTATTCTTAGTATCACAATTACTAATGTCCATGACAGAGCCCATATTTAGCAATATTTACAATGAAATGATTGATTCCGAACAACGTGCTACTTTATTAAGCGTTGCGAGTGTCATGTTCTCTGCAGCCATGATTTTTATTTTTCCACTAATTGGCTGGCTGATTGAACTACAATCATTCTACACCGGTTTTGGAATCATCGGCATCGGTCTACTAATAATTACGCTATTCATCACCAAATATTTTGTTAAAATAAAATAACTTACAAAAAACCTCACGTACTTGGAAAAATCCGAGTACGTGAGGTTTTTTGCTAATAATTACTGAGCATCCAATCCTGCAACTAACTTCTTATCGACCGAATTAGTTGGTGTGCTGGTTGAACTATGTGTATCTTTATTACTACTTGAGGTCTGGGTTGGAGCGTAATGCTGGAATACATTCACCCGCCAGATATTTAAGTTAGCCCCAAGTTCGTTCGAACCATCGACATAATCAATGGTTGGGTTTGTCGCAATGGCATCTAGATATACCGTCCCATCTTTCTTGGCATCAAAGGTAATCTTGCCAATCGTTCCGTTAGCAACCGTAAAGTCCCCCTTCACGTTTTCAATGGTGTCTTGGTCCACGTTAGTCATTGTTGTGGCTGAGTTGGAAATGCCAACATTTAATATAAATAATTCCCCAATTATTTTTCGAGCACGTCAACGTGATATCACCGCCTATCAGTATAACATGACAATTAATAAAAAATACTAATTTTACAACATTATTTTTACAATCTTTTGTGGCACCCTTCCGCAACATTTACATTAATTATTCAGTATTTAGTAGCGATACACCTTGTAATAGAAAAAACATAATTAGAAATTCTTCTTGAATTTTCACAATCTCCACCTTATACTATGACCATAGTTCACGTCATAAACTGTAATTTAAATCTCATAATTCAGCACCATCGTCCATGCCACTTTTCCAACACAAAGCAGGTGATTATTATGAAGCTCGGAACAAACAATCAACTTTTCGTTCAGATTTATGACTTCACCTTAAACATCAGCCGAACCGCTGCGTATGCTGGTGATGCTCACAGTGTCCACTTTCAAGTTGACGATAATCCAATCGCATTGACTGATATGATCAAAGACAAAATCATAAACTATTCACTTGTGGAATGCTGTGACGAACACAAAGACTTTGATTCCCATATCCATATTCTAGATGACAACCAGACTGCCGAGTTTAACTCAGTGAAAACTAATGCCCGCATGAAGTTTGTGACCACAACCTATACAATGTGGCATGACCCGCAAATTGAACGGATCTACTTTCAGCAAGCAAACGGCACAAAAGGTTACTTTGCCGGCGATGCCCTCCTATTACGCGACATCATTTACTTGGAAAGTGTGGGCGTTCCATTTTTAGATAGATAACTGCAATTATTCACTCCTGGCCCAATGGCGAGGAGTTTTTTATGTAAAAAAAGCCACCCTGGTCTCCCAAGGTGGTCTTACTTAACTATTTAAATGCGCCAAATACCTTTAATGCTAACTGTGCTCTAAGAACATCGGTGTTCGTCAGCGGATTGTAACCCGCATTAGTTGCGTTCTTCAATGATTGGTAATAGTGGACTTGTGGTGAATCACTCTCAAAGTACATCGTATCGTTCTTGTTAGGTGAGTGGTTCAATCCGAGAACATGACCTAGTTCGTGAGTTAAAGTGGCACCATAGTACAAAGTTCTTGAAGTCTTATCAAGCCCGTTAACCGCGATGTCCTGGCGTTCTGCTGTCAGGTCTGCACCACTTACTCCAGATTGTTGACTGTTGTCGATGATTTGCTTGCTTAACTGTGCCAAAGAATTCTTGTACATTTTTAAGTTAACCACGACGCGTTTCTCACCTGGATCCCACCAGGCATCAGCACCATCATTGGAGCCAGTCGCATTATTGACCGTATTAAACGTAAGCGTATGGCTGCCCTTGGTTCCGTATTGGAATACTTGCCTGCCTAATTTGTCATTCCAGTACTGAACTGCGAAGTACAAACTATCACGCAGATCTTTATTCTTAGTTCCAAGATAAATCTTTACGGTGCGATTTTTAGCAATTCCAGATTGCAAGCTGTAGCTAATCCGATACTTTTTAGCCAAAGTCTGGTAATTATCTTTGTAGTAATTTTGCGACTTGTTCAGTAGCGATTGCGGTGGTGTCACCCCAGCAGCCTTTGCTGGATGGCTAACGCCAATGGCTGATGTGCCAAACACAACTAGCAAACCAGCGACTACAGTTGACTTAATCTTTAATCTTGTCTTCATAGCTAACGCCCCCGTAAAGTTCATGAGTTAATCTACGATGTGAAGTATAGCAGGACTTTCATAAAATACGGCTAAAAACGCTCAATTATTTTTCTAGTTCAAATTAAACCGCTATCAATGCTAAAATCAAGCACATCATAGTTAAATTTTGCGATATTTTTTCATTTTTTATATACTTTAGTTGTTGCATAAAGTAACCCATTATCGGCTCAGTTAGGCTACCCTATGGCTTGGGGTAGCTTTTTTTGTTTGGAAAAATAATAGTCTTTAAATATGGACTATGGGATAATGTGCGTGGGAGGATTTAATTATGAAAAAATCAGCACTTGTCTTAGTTGCCTTAACGACACTTGGACTCAGTACCGTTACCACTTCAGTCGAATCACTATCTCAACAAACAGCCCAAGCCGCTACATGGCATAAAGGTACACCAAAGTCATGGCGTGGATCATGGATTAACAAACCTAATGGACGTTGGACAAGCTTTAAAGCCTTAAAGGCAGGATTTGAGCTTGGCAGTCAAGGAATGCCTGTTAGAATTGTAAAGTATGCAAAGTATCGAAAAGTAAACAAATCTACGTATGCTGTCTTCGGCTACGCTGTTCCAAACGGAATGTTCCTAGGTAGAAACACAAAAGTATATCTAAAAACTTACCACGGCAAGCACTACATCAAATCATATGGATATAGTTCAACCTACCTAAGAGTTTCAGCAACTTCACGATTCTAACAAAAAGAGTGATGCACATAAATGTGTATCACTCTTTTGCTTTATTTCCAGTGAACATGACCACGATAATAATGCTTATAAACCCAATATCCAGCACCACCAGCACAGACTAGTTGCTTATGATAACTGCCATTTCGATAAATTGTCCGAACTTTATAAGAATCTCCATCTCCAGCGGTTTGATGCCAACCTAAGAATTGAGTGTAACCTTTATAGTTGTATGGGTACACAGCAAACTTAGTTGGTTTCACGTAATGATACCTTCCGGAATAATAATCTCGGAATGAAACTCGATATCTATAAAAAGTTATCCTATCGTAATGACCATGACCAGAATAACTGTACCACGTGCCACGAAGTGGGCTTGGTATATATGAAGATTTTGCACTGGCAGTTTCATTATTACTTAAGCTTTCAAATGCCATTACACCACTAAAAGCTAATGTTAATAATGCTACTTTAACAACTTTGTTGTTCATAATAACCCCCGTATGTATGTTATATATAAAATTATACAACCATAACCGTCTTGCACAAGGGCTATTCCACTACATATAAAAAAATCCCGCCAGCCTTCACCCACGAGATTCTTCACACATCGCTATTTTCTCGTAAACTCTTCCTCACCCAGCGCATGCTGTGCCGCCAAGTTCAACAAACTCCACTGGCGATCAAACCCAGGTTGGAAGAAGAAATCAGCTTCCGCCAAGTCCTCTAACTTCATCTGGTGTTGAATTGCCAATGCTAGCACATTACCTTGAGCAGTCACATCATACTTCGACATCACAGCTCCACCAACTAACCGGTGAGTCTGTGGCTCAAAGAATAACTGGGCATAAACCTTTGGGTTGCCCTTGCTCTCAGGCACGTAAGCTGGTCGCAACGTATCTTCATAGAACGAAGTTGCGACTTCCACCCCAGCTCGTTCAGCGGTAAAACTGTTCAGCCCGCTTTGAGCAAAGTGATAATCAAACACACTCAGTGCAGATGAACCGACTACCCCACCAAATGGCTCTGATGGTGTGGTTTCAAATAAATGCTTAACTACATAACGAGCTTCACGCCGGGCCACCGTTGCCAAAGCAATCGGCACTTTCTTACCCGCTGCCACTGAGTATGCCAGAGTCGCGTCACCCAGCGCATACACGTTCGGTAAATTAGTTCTCAAATACTGGTCATTCTTGATCCAGCCACGGTCATCCAGTGAAACCGTGCCCTTCAACCAGTCGGTGTTTGGTTGCACCCCAGCTGCTTGGATAACCAAGTCACTTGGAATGTCACCCTTATCGGTTTTGACCGAGGCAACCGCACCACTATCACCACTAAATTCAGTAATTTTAACGCCAGTCTTAACCTCGACACACTTTTCAGTGAGTTCCTTAGTCAACACATCAGTCAATTCTGAATCAAGGTAGGTTCCCAGTGGTCGGTCAATCACATCAAGCAAAGTTACGTGCTTGCCAGCCTTAGTTGCGGCTTCGGCAGCTTCAATTCCAATGTAGCCTGCCCCAATCACCGTAATGTTCTTAACACTTGGATCAGTCAACTTGCTCTTAATCTTGGTTGCCCAATCTTTTCCCCGCATTAGGTAAACATTCTCCAAATCCGTTCCGACAACTGGCAACGATTTTGGAGTTACCCCCGAGCTCAAGATCAGCTTGTCATAAGGTACTTCAGATGTTTCGTTGCTCTTTAAATCCTTAACGGTCACTGTCTGCCCATCACCATTGATCTTAGTAACTTCATGGCCACTCAAAATATGGACGTTGTCTTGTGGAAAACTGTCTTCACTAAAGTTCCGCACGTCATCAACGGCAGTAACGTTATCTTCGAGGTACAGTTCCATACCACAAGACATAAATGAGATGAAGTCACCCGCTTCAAACAGTGTAATATCAACGTCATCGTAACGACTCAATAATTCCAGAATGGATTGGTGGCCACCATGTGAGGCACCAACGATTACAACTCTTTTTGTCATCTAAAAAATCCTTTCCCTAAGAAATTGTAAGACTGATTACCCTTACATCTCAAAAATACCATGTGGAGTTTTGATAGTCAAAGAACCTGTTTTAAAAAAGTGGAACAAAAAACATACCAAAATGCTTTCCGTTCCACTTCCGATTCTAATTATCCAAGATACTCTTTATAAAATTCATCCAACTTATCAACTGCTTTATTCACAGCCTCTGGTTAGTCATAAAGTTGGTAATGAGATACACCATCTAATACCAACAAATCCTTGTGCTTTGAAGCTGCTCGATCATAAACTTCCATTCCAGTCCTGTATGAACCAAACGCACCAACAACATTTCACACAACGATTTGAAGTGGTTAAGTTAATAACTTTGCTGCCAGGTGAACTGCATCGAATCCAAGTACCCCCGCTAAACTAGTAAATCGTAATTTATTAGGTGAGTACTTGTCCTCGCCACGAGGAGTCCGATAGTAGTCAACTGCTTCAATGTAATCAACATCAGTATAACCAGCTTGCTGTAATTCTTCCGGTGAGTTAGGATTCCACTGAGTAATCATTGGATCAGCACCATTGGCTTCAGCAGTTCTTTGCCTAGCAATGTTGTCCAACGTAGCCAATAATTGGTCATCTGGTCCAAAGGTTTCTCTATAAACCATTCCAACATTAGCTGAAGCAACCGCGCCAACAGCAGCGATTCGCTTATCAGTCTTGGCGGTGTTGAGCGTATAACCACCACTGGCGCAGATCCCTAATGCCCCAATCTTTTTATCATCTACATATGATAATGAGTTCAAGTAATCAATCGCAAAACTAATGTCTTCTGAACGTTGACCAGGGTTTTCAACAAATCTTGGTTCCCCTTCACTTTGACCTTGGTATGAAGAATCAAATGCTAAAGTAATGAAGCCACGGTTTGCTAATTTGTCCGCATAAATTCCAGAAGTTTGGTTCATATTACTACTGGTTGGGTGAGTTACCACAATTGCGGCATACTGCTTACTCTCATCAAAACCTTCTGGGAGGTACAACGTCCCCGCTAAATCAAAGTTATAAGTTGGAAATGAAACCCGTTTTTTATCAGTCATATTATTTCTCCTTTGTTATTACACTTGTGTGTTTTACTACACACGTGTATAATAACGACAGATTAAATAACTAACAACGGACAATTTACACACACTGTGCACTTATACACATAAAAACAAAGATGTGTATCATCTGGAGGATACCAAATTGCAAAAACCTATGGATCGTAGAGTTCAACGAACACAAGAGTCTTTAAAGACCGCCTTTACAACTCTACTTGGAGAATACGATTTTGACGACTTGTCAGTCAAAATGATTACAGAAAATGCTAATGTGGGGCGCAAAACATTCTACCTCCACTATTTAGATAAATACGATTTGATGGACGCCGTAATTGACGAATACTTTGAAGAACTGGCGGACGCCTGCAAACTAGATAAGCCCTTAGAATATGTTGATAAGACTAAAATCTGGTTTGATTTCTTTGACGAACGCCGCTCAGTGTTCAAAAAGCTCTTTCTGAGTAAGGGCTCATACTCGTTTAGAGATAAGTTCCTTAAATTCACTAGCAATGAACTGATTAAAAAATCTGACTTCAAACCATCCGAGGACTTCAACATTAAAATCCGCTTCTTGAGTTGTGGAGTTATCGGAATCATTGAATCTTTTGTGTTAGGTACAATCACTCAAGACGTTTCTAAACTTTCTGAGCAGATTGCTGAACTAATATATGGTAATTTAGGACTGAAAGTCCCAAGAAGCTAATATTAGGATATTAATATTAATCAGCACTGTAATTAATATCAGTAGCTTAATATCAATATTAAAGAAAAAAATGACGGATATATTATTTATATCCGCCATTAATTTATTAATGGTTATTTGACTAATAAATTAATATTAGTCGGGAAATCGCTAATATTAAAGCTTTAATATCCACCAAAGTATCCGCAACAAGGCATAAGTATTTAGGAAAAAAGCCAAGAATATTAAGATTCCAATCGGCAGATATTAATCTCTTAATATTAATAATTCCCCTACTAATATCAGTCTTCTAATATTTAATTAATGGCAAAACATTACTAATATCCGGCATTAAGATCCTAATATTTTGTTATTAACAAGTTAATATTAATTGCGCCAATCGTTAATATTAGAATCCTAATTGGTGGAAAAACAACAAATTAAATACCTGTGAATATTAAAGTATTAATTGCCAGATTATTAATCTGCTAATATTAGTATTAACAGCAAAAATGGCGGATATATTATTAATATCCACCATTAATTTATTATGCATACAAAATAATTTATTTGCTCGGATTTTCGACGTAAACTAATTGATTAGTTTAAATTTAAAAAATTTTATTTATGGCGGAAATGTAAGGTTGAAGTATCATAACCAAGGTATAAGTTATTACTGTTCTTAAAATACAAACCGACCGATTCATAAATTCCATTAACTGCAAATGTCCCGTATTTGTGGGCACCGTTCTTTACATATCGATACTTAATCCAGTCATTCTTATGCCCATTACGATAAGTGTCTGTAAAGTATGCGTGGTATTTGTAGGTCTTAATCATCATATGCCGCGATGGTAAAGTCCAAATGTGACGATAGGCTGCAGGTAAGGCAACTACCTTGGCTTCCGCAGTTGTTGATGGTTGTCCCAATAATACCAACTCAAATGTGCCAAGCAAAGTGGCAGTACTAATCCAAATCTTCTTCATAAAAACACCCCTTTGTCTTAAAGAATAGCACTGGGTATAACAACTGACCAGATAAAGTTAATCCTCTTGGGATACCTTTTTTATTATCCAGCCTTTCAGCCCCACCTTTTACTTAAATTAAATCGGCAGTACAATAATAGTAATTTGGAGGGGAAACTTATGAAAAAAACAGTTTTAGCTTTATTGGTCAGCGCTGGGTTATTTGGGGGCTTGACCATCACATCAGCAAACACTGAAGCCGCAACTTGGCACCAAGGAACGCCTAAGGCTTTACGAGGTACTTGGAAGACCAAACCGAATAGATTCTTCGGTAACGTAGTTTTTACCATACGGATTGGAAAAAATTATAGTCACGCCATGGGTAGTGATCCTGATTTCTTGAACAAGGTCAAATACCAATACTTAGGTCATCATTACTATAAAATTCGTGGTATAGAAACAGTTTACAGCCACAAACCAACAACTCGATACTTCAAATGGGATTCCAAGCATCACATTCAGTACAACACCACCCGTTCGATGAAGTATGGAGAATCATATTACCGTTAAACATAGGCAACAAGAATTAGGGAGTTTTGTAATTTGCTTGGCAAATCAAGTACCCGTGAACATTTAAATATTAATATTATTATTTAAAGCAAAAATGGCGGATATATTATTATATATCCGCCATTAATCACTTAATATTTTATTATTAATATCCTAATATCATTTTGAACCGTCATTAATATTAGCTTCTTATTTCATTCATAACTTTTTGTGGGAACGCACTTTCCGCGCTAATCAGCCCGTCACCACTCCCGTGGCGGACTGATTAGTAAGCCTTAGTAGACGCGCGGTTAGGCCAAAAGAACTGGCGTGCTTACCGTGTTGCTACTACTAACCGTGGCTCAGTTTACTACAAGATCGTATCATTCGATAAGACTTACCGTGGCTGGATCTATGGTGGTAAGAGCACTTCAGCATTTGCTGGTGGTATCGCTTCATACGCTACTACTCAAGCTTCAAACGACAGCAAGGCTGACAACAAGACTACTTACAAGTTAGCTAACACTGTTGCTAACGAAAACAAGGTAATCTTTGCTCAACCAGCATGGTCACAATACAAAGTTGGTCGCGCTAAAGTTGGTGGAAACGGTGCCGTTATTGCTGATGCAAGCAAGTACAACGATGCTACTTTCACTCTTGCTAAGGCCGTTACTACTTCACGTGAAGGCCAAACTTGGTACCAAATCGCTAACTCATCAAACAAAGACATTGATGGTGCTTACGTATTAGCTGACAACGTTCAAGCTGCTAAACCAGCTGAGCCAGCAGTTCCTACATTGTCACAATCACAAACTGGTGTTCAATTCATTGATGCTGACACTGGTAAGGCATTGGGACAAAAAGTTCTAAACAAGCAAGTTAATGAAGCTGCAGCTCAAAATACTATCACAAACTACGCTAACCCCACAACAGCAAGCGTTGATCGTTACCTTAATGAACTTGGCTTAACTAACTATTCATTAGATGGATTGAATGCGGGTCAAGTAGCTGCAAACAACTCAGCTTTAGCAAACTCACAATACGGTTCATATACTAAGATTTTTGTTAAGAATCAAGTAACAGCATCTGTATTTAGTGGTGCCGTTAACCTTATGGCTGACGTTCATTATGGTATGACATCAACTAACGCAAATGGTAACCAAATCCTTGCAGATAGTACTTATGTACAAAACTCAAAGGGTCAAATTACTACTCTTGGCGAATTAAAGGCTGCATTTAAGTCAGCTCTTAAGGGTGCTACTGGCAAGTATGTTAACAGCCAAGCTGTATTCGATGCACTTAAGGCTCAAGGTTTAGATGATATTTACTTCCTATTCAAGACATCTGACAGTTCATTTGTTACACCAAACACTTTGAACAACAACCTTGTTGGCCAAGGTTTGATTGCTGGTCATGCAACAATTACACCTAGCCAAATTGCTTCTTCCCCACTATATGATCAATCTAAGGGTGGATTCCAAGTACAAACACCTGCTACTGTATTTACTTACACTGTAAATCGTAAGCACGTTGCTAACTTGGATGCATCACAATACCACAACACATTTAAAGACATTTTCAACTCAATTAACTAATTGAATTGAGTTGAAAAAGGGCCAACTTTTTGTTAAGTTGGCCCTTTTTTAGTATCTGATTTAAAAAACTAACACCTTGCTAGTTTTGTGTATTTGCATTTACTAGTACATAAGATTCAGATGATTAATAATAATAAAATCAAAAGAGATCGACTCAATTTGATATCTAAAATGGAATTAATTTTAGCTTAAAGCATCCCAAGTGTTTGAAATGTTTTTAACTGTAATAGGTGTCTTTGAAACTTTGAAGCTAACAGTTACAGAAGCGTCGCTGTCACCAGCATTGCCTTTAGCTGTCATGCTGTCATAAGTGTAGTGCCAAAGTTGTACCTTTTCACCTGGTGTGAATGGGTTAGCATTATCCTTAAAGCTACCGTTTCCATCGTTTGACTTAACTGCGTAGAAATCAGTCAAACCTTGTGCTTGAAGTGCAGACTTAACTGCAGCATCGGTGATTGTAGTTCCTTTTGGTAAGCGAAGTGCACTCGTAAATGCAGCTACAGCATCGTTATAAGGCTTTGCTGTCTTACCAGAATTTGCAATATAAGCATTCTTCAAAACATCTGTTTGTGCAGTGTTGTTAGCACCAGTGTTTTGAGGATCTTGATTATCAGTGTTAAATTTTGCTTTTGAAACAGCTTGTACGTTAGTAGAAGGAGTTACAAGGATAGTAATTTCTTTACCAAATTGAACGTTGAGGATATTTTGCAAGTTGTTTGCTCTTTGACCATGAGTCAATGCAGCATATGAATATGATGAAAGTGCTGATAATTGAGTGGTCCAGAAGTTACCAATTTGAACTTGATGGCCACTCGTTGACATACCACCAAGGTAAGCATCTATAGCTTTAAGCATGTTAACAGCGGTTGCATAGTTAGCTGTATTTGTAACAGTTACTTTACCAACAGACTTGCTTGTTGATGCATCAACAAAGTTAACACGTACTTGGTTAGCTGCAACAGGGGTTTCAGCTGGTTTAGTAGCTTGAACGTTGTCAGCTAATACGTAAGCACCATCAATGTCTTTGTTTGATGAGTTAGCGATTTGGTACCAAGTTTGGCCTTCACGTGAAGTAGTAACGGCCTTAGCAAGAGTGAAAGTAGCATCGTTGTACTTGCTTGCATCAGCAATAACGGCACCGTTTCCACCAACTTTAGCGCGACCAACTTTGTATTGTGACCATGCTGGTTGAGCAAAGATTACCTTGTTTTCGTTAGCAACAGTGTTAGCTAACTTGTAAGTAGTCTTGTTGTCAGCCTTGCTGTCGTTTGAAGCTTGAGTAGTAGCGTATGAAGCGATACCACCAGCAAATGCTGAAGTGCTCTTACCACCATAGATCCAGCCACGGTAAGTCTTATCGAATGATACGATCTTGTAGTAAACTGAGCCACGGTTAGTAGTAGCAACACGGTAAGCACGCCAGTTCTTTTGGCCTTGCTTGCTGTCCTTAAGGCCTGCAAGAGTAGTTGTAGTAGCTACCTTCTTGGCACCCTTTAAAGTACCAGCCTTAGTGTATAGTGCGTTTGATCCGTTAACGTTAACGTTACGAGTAGTAACATCACCGGTAAGGGTCTTGTTTGACGTAACTTTAGCGTATGACTTTGCTGAAGCATTAGTAGCATTTGCAGTACCAGCTGCTGCAAAGAAGCCTAAAGCTGCCAAACCAACAAATAATGATTTCTTTAAACTTGACTTCATTATCTTGTTTCCTCCAATATATATAGTTTTTACCGCTTTGTGTGACGGTACGGTTAATTTTACAGTAGGAATCGCAAAAGTACAATTGTTTTTCGAACTGAATTAACCTTACGTATGAAAGTATATAACCATCCCCACCCTCACGCAATAAATTTCAGAATAATTCACGGATTTGTTATAGTGGTAACAATAATGTAACAATTCACAAAAGCGTTTTCTTTGCGAACATAAAAGGGTTCACCAATTTGGCGAACCCTTTGCACAATTAAGCGTAACGTCTGTGTTCCATTAATAGAATGTAACATATTTTACTAATGATATTGATTATTATTTGCTAAGTTCTGAACCTACATATTGAGTGAACTTACCACCCTTTAGCAGCACCTTATCTTCGTAGTCAGAACCCGCTACACGATAGTCTTCACCGCCATCTTGGAAGATGTACTCAGTTGGGTATGGAGCGTAGCTATGAACGATATACTCGTCATCAGCAACTTGTTCCAGACGACCGTTGATCACTTTAAGGTCATCCCCCGAACCAACCACATATGTCTTCTGACCGAATCCATTAAGGTAGGCTACCATCTCTTCACCCATGTCCCAATCGGCGTAACCAGTGTCGCCTTCAGGGAAGAGTTTAGCGAAGATCCCCCCATCTTGAGCGAAGGCTGATTGACCAAAACGGTTTCTTGATAGGTCAGGACGGTTAATGTTCGGTCCTGCAATACTGAATGTCGAGGCAGCTTCCCCCTTCTTTAGTGGGCGATCAGTTGCGGTTGCTTCAGTATCGTATAGGTAAAGCATTGCGACAGTTGAGCGGTAAGCACCCTTCAGCAGTTCAGCGTCACCCAAGTTATCATAGGCAATCTGTGAGGCTGCAGAAGTGATACCACCCCAAAGTGAGTGCATCATGTATGACAATGCTTCCCACCATCTATCGGGAGCTTGAGCCCGAAAGTCATTGGAGTAGCCAATGTTGGCTCTTAATAGGCTTGCGTACTTCTTAGCGGCATCCTTGTGGCCAGACATACTGAGAGCCCCACTAGCTGGGCCGAAGCCAGCGTTGTCATAGAAGTGTTCAGTGATTGCGGCTTGGTAAGTGTCACTGGCTTTGTCAATCTTAGCAGTAATTTGGTTCCAACGTTCTTTGATGATTTCGTATTTGTCTGTTAGCCCACCCGCTTTAAGGTCGGCTAATAAATCGTTAATATATAGGAAGAAAACTCCTAACATTTGTGATTCTTCCTTGGCACGAGGGTCAGTGTGCAGGTCTGGGTTGACCCGAAGATCGAACACATCAGCAGCCCATGAAAGGTACTCTTTTCCTGAGTTGAGTTTCAAGACACTATCATCGAATTTAGATAATAGGTAGAAGACGTGGCCGATGTACTCGAAGTCCATACAACGGTAGAAGTCGCCGTAGAGTTTACGAGGGTTAAAGAAATCCCCGTCAATGAACCACTTTGGCCGAACGTAATTAACGACACTCAGCTCAACCTTTTGAACTTGTTCGGAATTCAAGTGACCCACGTTTAGCAAGTTTTGTTGAAGTACTAAACTGAGTTTTCCAAGCGACTCCCCTTGATTAGAAAGTGGCTTGTAGCTGTATGGTACCTCAGCACCAGCCCCTTGGTACAGTTCGTTAGAGATGTACTCTACCCGGTCGTTAAGCACGTCAGCAAGTGACTTGGTAACGTTGTAGATCAACATGTCTGAAGTTCCGTCCGTGAAGACGACTTCCACCTTGTGTTCGCCAGCAACGTGGTTGGTAAAGGCAGCGACACCATTGCTGAATTTGTCAGTAACGTCAGTAGTGATTAGCTCGCCATCTGTGTTAGTGGTTACGGTCATCTTAGCGACTTCAAGGCCTGCAGGAAGTTGGACGTTGACGTGGATGTCAGTGCCTTCCTGGATCATTGGATCAGCGGTCACGATTGGGTGGCCTAGCTGATTACCAACTTCATAGAAGTTATCGCGGTCAGTGAAGTCTGCCATGATGAACTCCCAGGTCTTAGTTGAGTTAGCGGGAACTTCAATTCCAGCTTCACTGTAGATCCAGTCGTTCTTAGGGCCGTTACCTTCTGGGTAGCCACCAGCAAAGACAATCTTGTTGAAAAGCATGCCGTCTAACGATGGTGACACGTTTTCAAAGAAGAGGTTCGTTTAGTCACAGTATGAACCGATTGAGCGAACTTCACCTTGGGTTTGGTAGAAACCTAGACTAGTGTTTTCACCATCTCGGCGCATGTTAGCTACCTTCGTGTAGTTGTTTGAGATGCTTGCGAAGAACGCTGAGGAGTTGTGAATATTTTTACGAACGTCCTTGTCACGGAACATTACATATGAAAATGGAATCCAAACTTCAAAGTCGCTAACATCTAAAGTGGCATCAGTACGGTTGGCGAGTTCGTAGTGAACTTGAACGTTGCCGTCAGCGTTTTGGTACATAATTTTAAAGTCAACGTTATCGTTAATTGCGTAGTTAACTGTTGTTGTGTCGGTTGTTTGTTCAACTGCAGGGGTAATGTCAGTACTGATGATTGACTGGCCGTTGATTACTCCTGAGAATTCTCCGAATAACTTATCGTCATCGTGGTAACCAGCGTCTGCCAAGTAGTCTGGGTCAATAACCCAGTTCATCTTGTGAGCGTCAGTAGTGTTTACTAATTTAATGAGGTTGCCCCGTTCGTTAAAAGCAAGGTCATAATTTCCAATTCTCATAGCAGTCTCCTTAAGTTTAATTTGTTAATAAGAATTGTAAACGATTTCAAAAGTTTTCAAATAGAATATAATAGACACAATTTATAAAAAATAACAGTCGCTACTTCGACTGTTTAAATTTACTGTTACGATATGCGGTTGGTGATTTTTTCTTGTTTCTTAAATACAGTGGAGAAGTAGTAAACATTTTGGAAGCCGACCTCTTCTGAAATCTCTGAGACTGACTTGTCAGAATTAAGTAGTAGGTTTTTGGCTTCATCGATGCGAACTCGCGTCAGATACTTATTGGGAGTGATGCCATAGGTGTTCTTAACGCTACGGATAATGTACGACTCGTGAGTATGGAACTGTTTAGATAGTAGTTCGTTGTTGATTTCATCAGCGTAATTATTCTTGAGGTACTTGATGACCTGACTGGCAAGACGTTGTGAACTGGTAGCCACTTCGACATTTGACTGCAGGTATTGAAGAACGTTGATGAACTGCTGTTGGCTTCGCCAGAACCCAAGCTCGGCGTTTTCAAAGCTAGATTCGAAGATAACGTCGATTTTGTCAGTTAGCCCAGACAACTCGCTTAGATCCTGCTGTTTGTTGAGATATAATGTTAAGTCAGGAGGTGAGTAGTGAAGGTTGGGTACTTCGATCTTGCTTGGTTGCCGAACTGGATGATCAGATTGCTTCCAATTACCAGATACATAGAAGTGTAGCCAGTAGTAATCGGTCTCCTCCTCCACGGGTTTCCAGGAATAATGATGGTGCATGGGTTGGAGGATAAACATTTGGCCTGGTTCAATAATGTAGTCATTGTCATCTTCACTTAAATAGAGGTGACCCTTTTCCAAAAGAATCATCACAAAGTATGGTAGGTCGTCACCATCAGGGTGGTTATCCCCCTTAATAAAGTGGGCAATTCCTCCCTCAATGAAGACCGGCATTGGAACGCATGAGATTGATAACACTTGATTGGATTCCATTAACTTACTCCTTCGTGTGTTATTTTTTATAAATTATAAATTGAATATTGCATTTTATATTATACGCTTTCAGTTTATATTTTTAATCAAAAGAAAACGCTATCACATAAAAATGTAAGCGTTTATATTATTTTTGGGAGGAAACATTATGGAAACTTCACACAAAGTTGCTGCAAAGACAGATACTACTAAATCAAGTCGTCTGCCCCTACACAGGGTACTAGCCTTTGCAAGTACCGATACCGCTGGTAATTTACTCTACACCACAGTTACTACATTTATTCTTTACTACTACACTGATGTATTTGGGATTTCTGTTGGGGCCGCCGGAATTATTCTGTTAGTTGCCCGAATCCTAGACGCATTCGATGCTCCAATCTGGGGGTTCATTATCGATCACACTCACAGTAAATTCGGTCAATCTCGTCCATGGTTCTTATGGATGGCGGCACCATTTGCAATCTTCTTTGTAATGACATTCTGGAGCCCAGACATTTCTCAGGGCGTTAAGTTCATTTACGCACTAGCAACTTACATCCTATTTGGAATTTGTTACACCGGAGTAAGTACTCCAATCAGTGCTATCTTGCCTAACTTATCCAATGATTCTGACGAACGAATCAAGTTAAACTCATTTAGAATGATTGGTGGTAACATTGGTTTCTTCATCACTGCTTCATTCACACTTACCTTCGTTAAAGTTCTTGGCGGTACTAACGCCGTTGCTGGTTGGCGCTACAATGCAATTATCTTTGGTTTGATTGGATTTTCCCTTCTGTTATTCGCCTTCTCAGGAACTAAAGAAATCAACACCGAAAAAGTTAAACCATTACCTATTCTTCAAAGTATCAAGTCAGCTAAGAGTAACTGGCCATGGTTCATCTTAGTCATTGCCTTCGTGTTCTACTGGTTAGGTAATGCCTCACGTTCAGCCGTATTGATCTACTACAATCAATACAACTTAGGCCACAAGGAATTCGCTTCAGTATTGAACGCTTTGATTATGTTCCAAATTCTGGGAATGGTATTGATTCCATTCTTGGTTAAGAAGTTTAGTAAGACACACGTATTAATGTTTGGTTTAGCACTTGCCGCTGCCGGATCAGTTGCAACTAGCTTGGCAGGTAATAGCTTCATCTTGCTCGCCATTGCTTGGTCAGTTGCCTCAGTTGGTACTGGTATCTCTGTCTCAATGCCATTCGCAATGTTAGCCGACGGTGTTGACTACGGTAAATGGAAGAACGGTATCCGTGCTTCTGGTTTCTTAACTGCCATTAGTAGTTCATTCGCCATCAAGATGGGTTCTGGACTTGGTGGATTCATTCCGTCAATCATCTTGGAAAATGCTGGTTACAAGGCAGGTGCTACGCAAACTGCCTCAGCACTTTCAGCAATCAAATTCTCATTTGGTTACTTACCAGCAATCTTCTTCATCATTGGTGCAATCGTAATGGTTATGTACAGCAAGTACGAAAAGATGCAACCACAAATTAAGGCTGATCTTGATGTCCGCCACGCTGAAGATAAATAATTTGATTAACCTAAGCAGGTGTTAAAACTCTCCTAAACCTGCAAAAAATGCCCACTGAGACCAATTTCTCAGTGGGCATTTTTTAGTTTCGAGAGGTGTTTTTTAGTGTTTGATATTAAGTTTCTTTAGCCAGTGATTACTTACGATTGTCGAAAATTGAAGCGTGAGTAGTTTCTGTGTAACGTGCAGCCAATGGTTTAGCGTACGGATTAATGCCGTCATTGTCGAACATTTTCAAAGCAGCAATCTTATCCATTTGGGCGCGAGCAACTTGCTCAGACACGTCAGTACGTGCGTATGCTAGTTGCAAAGTCTTAACTTTTTTGTCGCTTGATTCAAAGATTAATTCTAATTTACTCATTTATAGTTCCCCCAGTATTCTTATTCCACACCAACGTGATCAGTAGTTGCAATAGTTGCGTCAATAACGCGGTCGCCAGTAAGTTCTTTAAGGACTCCGGCGAAGTCGACGATTTGGTCAGCAGATACGTTTTGAGCGATGTGTGCGAATGAGTGCTTAACACCCTTTTCGTGACCTTCCCCAACAAATGTATAAGTGACGTTTGACTTCATCCAAGCTCTATTTGACATAATTGACTCTCCTTTATTAGTTAATGTAAGTGATTGGCCAACCCTTACATCTATTAGTAACAAAATAAGGTGCCAAAAGTGTTGCCCCTAAATTTTAATTTGTTTAGCTTTTCGGATAACCCCTTCTTTCCATTTGTACACAGTCGAGCGATTGACCGTGTATTCACGGGCAATTTCCGTGTTATTCATTCCATACTTATAAGCAGCTAATAGGTACCGTTTCTCGCACTCGGTGCATTTATCCATCAACTGGGCAAATACTGCGTGGGTGTCATACTCAGTTTCAAAACGGTGTTCTGCTGGAATATCGAACAGTTCATCTTGTTCAGATGTGGTCTCGTCAGGTACGTACTTATGGCTGTTTAATGTACTTTGTTTCTTTAGATAGTTAAGCATTGTCCAGTACACCTTTTGGTAGATGTAAACTAGGCGTTTCTTCTCGCTGTCAGTCGGTGCCTGTGGGTATGCGTTGACGAATGCCAGTCGCCCCTCCTGAACCATATCATCGTAATACTCGTGGTTTGGTCCGATATGTAGGCGGCGCAGGACGCCGAAGATGATAACTTCATGGTCTCCGGCAACTAGAAATTGGAATGCTTCATTATATTGTTCTCTGACGTTCTCGTGAATCATCTTGAATCTCCTCATAAGTTTGAATTGATCCAAGGGCCCTTGTCACGAGATATTAGTATGGAGGAGATGGAGTGGGAGAACTATGGGGGAGATTTTAGACGTGTGAACGTGGTGCTAATGGGTTTTGAAGGTTGGACTGGTGAAAAGCGTTGGGAGTTTTTGAGGATAATTGAGTGATGGTTGTTCTCATTGCCACATAATCCGCTGATTATTCAAAAAGGCGTATCAACCAGCAGTGAAATTGTTGTTAGACATTTATGTCTTACAACAAGGTCAGACTATGAGACTTTTTAAAGGCTCATAGCTGTGCCCACTGCATTCCGTTGATACGCCAAAAAGAATAATCAAAGCCACCCATAGAATAATCAAATAGCGAAAAACGTCCTAGGCTATCTAGTTCACTTTCCCTCCCAATTGCGTTAATCTGTTTGCATTAAATGGAGTTTCAAGGGGGAAAACATGAATAACATTAGGAAGAATCCATGGCTTGGTTTAGCCGCCATTGGGCTATTGACCGTCATGGAAAACATTGATGCGTCGATTGTTAACATCGCAATGCCCATCATTTCTAAGTCGCTTCACGTACCGTTGAGCCATACCGCATACATTTCAATTATTTATATGGTTGTTTTATCCGGGTTACTAATTTCCTTTGGTCGTCTTGGTGATATTGTCGGTAAGACCAAGGTTTTTAAATCTGGCACGTATGTATTCATCCTGGGTTCCTTAATGGCCAGCTTCAATCTCGGGTTTGAATTTCTACTTCTTGCCCGAGTCGTTCAGTCAATTGGCGCTGCCGCCACCCTTTCCAATAGTTACGGCATCATCTCACAAATCTTCAGTCCTGACCAACGTGGGCGGGCAATGGGAATCAACACGATTTTTATCTCGGCTGGCTATGTCGCGGGACCTGCGCTTGGTGGAATTCTCCTGCAGGTGTTCCCATGGAATTCAATTTTCATGATCAACATCCCCATCGGAATTATCGCCATCATCATGAGTTGGCTCTTCTTGAATTTAGATGATGAAGCCACCAAATCCGGTAAATTCAAGTATGACTACGCTGGCTCGGCACTGCTCTTCATCAGTATTTCACTATTCTTTACAGCACTAGAGCTTGCCCAAAGTCTTGGGTTTGAAAATTTGATGGTAATTGGCCTATTTGTTGGATTTGCCATCGTCGCCATCGCCTTTTGGATTGTCGAGCAGGATGTGGATGCACCCACCCTGGATTTCTCACTATTTAAAAATCCAATTTATAGTACCGCCCTATTTGTCGGTGCTCTGTCACCAATCGTGAACTCATTATTTAGTTTTATATTTCCAATCTACCTTCAAAGTTTTAGAGGAATCAGCGTTGGCATCACCGGTGCATTGGTATTGATTTCGCCAATCACCACGGCGATTGCTGCACCAATTGGCGGCTGGATTGGTGATAAAACATCAAAGGAAATCATGATCATGTCTGGATTAGCATTCATGTTTCTTGCCCAGGTCGGTTATTACTTCTTTGACCAGAACACAGCAATTTCCTACATTATTGTGATGATTATATTAAACGGAATCGGAACGGGAATCTTCATTGCCCCAAACACAGCGACGATCATGTCACCAATTGCGAAGGATAAGCTGGGAGTTGCTGGGGCATCTCAAACTTTGGCGGTAAATCTGGGTAACATCATCGGAATTTCGCTAGCCTCCCTCGTTATTTTCACAACTATGAGCCACTTAGCTGGTTATAAGGTAAGCAGTTATTTGCCAAGCCACCCAGAATGGTTCATTTACGGAACTCGACTGACATTTATTGTGGCAGCTGGGCTGATGTTGTTGGGGGATCGTGATAACGGCGTGGAGAGTGTTGAGGAAGATGGAAGTTAAGTAGAAGAGTTAGTTGGAGAAAAGGAAAAGCACTTCCGGTGAGGGAAGTGCTTTATGTTTATCGATGATAATAATAACTAATTGAGTTGCCGTAAGGGCTCCAAGATCTCAATGCCACGCGGCCGTTGTGATGAACACGTTTTAAGTACCAGACGCCATCGGAGTGAGCTGCCCCAATTTTCCAATACCCTTTTGGAGTTTTATGACTGCTACGATACAAAGTTGGTATTTTAGTTCCAGAAATGTATCGTCTTCCCGACACTCCCCATGATCCTGATTGCTTGCGGCCATTCACATAATCCGCAACGTAAAATGTATACTTGGTCATTTTGATAAATTGGGTGCCATAACTTCCCTTTGAAAACCAGCGACCTCTCAACGATGTTGGAACTGTTACAACTTTAGCCTGAGCATCAATCTGACCAGCAACTGTAGTTAAGCTTAATACGACAGCAAAAGTTAACACTAAAAGTTTTAGTTTCTTCATAAATATCTTCCCCCACTAATTATTTAAATAACGGATACAATTCCTTCTTATAGGTTGCATGCGAAATCTTAGTTAACAAAGTCTTTTGATGATTATCATTCATTAACAACTTGTGCTTAGATACTTTTACGGTCATGGTTCCCGTTCCACCACCAAGTGCGTATGTTCCCTTAAACTTATAAACATGGTTCCCTAAATAATGGTACTTAACATGGTAAAAGAATGGTGAGCCACTATCGAACTGAGGAAAATTCTTACCATTTTGATGTGTGACTGCCTTTAACATGGTAGAAATGGTTGTTCCAGAAAATGATGTATAGACATAGTTATTGTAGTAATAACCAGATTTGATTTTTTTGCCACCTGTGTGAGCTTTCCAATAGCCCTTAACAGACTTAGGAATTCCTTTATGCCATGTAGCGGCATCAGCTACTTGAGTACCAGCAAATGACACAACGTCCACAGCAGCAAGTGCTATTAATCCTGTATTTAACTTCATAATTTTCTCTCCCAATCTTATTATGTATTACTCATTTGTATTTTACCCCTGTTTTAGGAAGATACCTACACCAATTTTCTTGTCCACCTCGGCCTTTCATGCCATACTAAAACTACAATTTCTCGAAAGATGGTGATTCCTTTGGCAACAATCAAAAGCATTCGCTTGGGAAACTTCATCTAAAAATAAAACTCCTCAGTAACGTCTAAATACGTTACTGAGGAGTTTTTATCTTTGTTGCCGTAATCATTCAAAAAAGCCATATCCACTGCGTTCACACAGTAAACGTCAGGACTGAGCCTGGCTTCACCAAGCCTCAGTTACTGTCGTTTTTGTGGGGGCTCACGAACGAAATCAAGATTTCTAGTTCACTCCCATTGATATAGCTAAAAGAATGATTAACTTAAACATGTTGATATAGATAAAAGAGCGATTATCTTAAATCTGTTTATATAGCTAAAAGAATGATTATCTTAAATCTGTTTATATAGCTAAAAGAATGATTATTATAAAAAAGGATCCCGAAGGATTCCTTTTTTAAGCAATTGTTTTTGTTCCAATCTTTGCTTTATTTAGTAGTACCGAACTCGTCACAACTGACAATGAACTAAACGCCATCGCTAACCCTGCCAACTCAGGACTGAGTGTCATGCCGATAAAGTAGAAGATACCGGCAGCAACTGGGATTCCCAGTACATTGTAGATGAATGCCCAGAACAAGTTTAACTTGATTCGGTTAAACGTCTTGCGACTGAGTTCAAGTGCCTTGGCAACGTCACGAAGATCGTTCTTAACCAACACAATACCACCCGATTCAATTGCGATATCAGTTCCTGATCCCATCGCAATTCCAACATCAGCAGTACTTAGTGCGGGAGCATCATTAATTCCATCACCGACAAAGGCAACTTTGCCGTCAGCCTGCAATTGTTTGACGTGGTCAGCCTTATCGCCTGGCAGCACATCAGCAATCACTTTGTCGATACCGACTTGATCAGCGATTGCCTTAGCAACCCGCTCATTATCACCAGTCAGCATAACCGTTTCTAACCCTTTAGCCTTCAATTCAGCAATGGCAGCCTTTGAAGTTTCCTTAGGGGTATCTTGAATTGCAATCAAACCGATAATTTGGTCGTCAGCGGCCACGTACACCACTGTTTTAGCTTCGTTTTGCAATTGGTGAGCTTTGGTTTCAAGCTCCTTAGTCATCGAAACTCGGCCGATTAGTTTGTCATTACCAACCATCACGCTCTTACCCGCAACAGTCGCCTTAACTCCCTCGCCCCGAATGGCTTCGAAGTTAGTCGCAGCCTCAGCAGTAATTGCTTTATCAGCTGCTTCATTCATAATAGCAGTAGCCAATGGATGTTCTGATGATTCTTCAAGGGCGGCAGCCAAACTGAGAACTTGGTCAGTGTCACCAATCACATCAGTAACTTCTGGCTTACCAACGGTAATGGTACCAGTCTTATCAAACACAACGGTTTTAACGTCGTTAACTTCTTCGAGAACCTCACCATTTTTGATTAAGATTCCCATCTTCGCACCACGACCAGTTCCAACCATCAGAGCAGTTGGCGTTGCCAATCCCAAAGCACATGGGCAGGCAATCACAACAACTGACACGGCAAAAATCAAGGCATTAGCGACAGTTGCGCCAATGAAGACGTACCAAACTAGGAAGGTAACGATGGCTAGAATCAATACGATGGGGACAAAGATATCGGAAATCTTATCAGTCAAATTTTGAATGGGAGCGTGGCTGTTTTGTGCCTTCTTTACCATTTCAACGATTTGAGCCAACATAGTGTCTTCGCCGACCTTGCTAGCTTCGAAGGTAAAGGTTCCGGTATTGTTAATGGTTGAGCCAATAACTGAATCCCCAGCTTGCTTGGTGACTGGCATGCTTTCACCAGTGACCATTGATTCGTCGATTGTTGAAGTTCCATCAGCGATAGTTCCGTCAACGGCAATCTTTTGCCCTGGTTTTACCCGAATGACATCACCGACCTGAATCTCAGAGAGTGGCAACTTTACATACTTACCATCGCGCAAAACTTCGGCGTCTTTGGCTTGTAAGTTCACGAGCTTTTCAACGGCATTAGATGCGTTATTTCTCATCCGCTCTTCAAAGACCTGACCAAGTAGCACGAAAGTTGTAACGAACGTAGCACTTTCGAAGAATACTGGTTGGCCTGAGATCATGGCGTAAATACTGTAGAAGTATGCGGTGGCTGTACCAATCGCCACCAACGTATCCATGTTTGAGTGGTGTTTTTTAAATGATGCCCAAGCACTTTGGAGAAACGGACGGGCTGAAATCAGCATCACCACGGTGGTAAGAGCCAACATTGTCCATTCACCACCAGGAAGCATCCAGCCAAATAGTGGTTTCAAGATCATCTCAGCCAGCATTGGCAGTGAAAAGATCAGTGAAACCCAGAACCTAGTCGCAATTTTCATTATTGAATCACCACTTTCCCATGGAACATGTCCATGCCACAACTGAAGTCAAATTCACCAGCCTTGTCAGTAGAAACTTCCACCGTTTTGATTTCGTTAAGTGGGAGGTTTTCTTCAAAGCCCAACTCGTTAGAGTGAACAACATCTAGACAGCCCTGTTCGTTAGTTCGTTTGAATGAAATTTCTGCTGGAACACCCTTCATTAACTCCACGATTTGTGGTTGGTAGCCCTTATCAACAATTACCTCAACGTTTTGCTTTTCTGTACTCATTTTAAATTCCTCCATTATTCAATAATTAATTTGCCGTGGAACATATCCATACCGCAAGCCCATTGGTACTCGCCGGATTTACTGGTATCGATTTTGACGGTTTCTTTTTCATTTTGTGGTAATTCCTGATTGATTCCAAAATCCGAAAGCACCACCCGATCTAAACAACTTGAAGCGTCTTTTCTGGTAAAGTTCAACTCAGCGGGAACACCCTTTTTAAGGACAACCACTTCTGGTGAGTAACCCCCGTTGACTTCGATGTCGACGATTTGGTTGTTATCGGTGACGTTAGCAACTTCTTCTGCCGCTTCGTGTTTACCGAAGAACCACCAAACGATAAAACCGATGATGGCCAGTCCTGCGATTAATACTAAAATTTTGATCATTGTTAGTTCCTCCTAGTCAATTTTGCAGCAGTCAGCACCATGATCCATGCCTGGCATGCAGTTGCACTCAACCATGTCGGGCGCTGTCTTTGATTTTTCAGCTAATAGCTGTTGTAAATTTTCAATGTCAGCCTTGCTTAATGGGCTGGTTTGCACGAGGTCAGCGATGACCGAACCTTTGCGCATATCACAGATGTTGTTGAACATGTCGCTGGCAGTTGCCTTCATCGCATCCCCTTCAGCAATCGTTGGGTGATAGATGAACTTTCTGCCCTCTTTGCTAGTAGATAAAGCGGTCTTCTCAACCAATCGGCGAAGCAAAGTCTTGATGGTTGACTCTGTCCAATCCTTTTCCAGTTGAATGGCGTTAATAACTTGATTGCTGGTAGCCTCACCAAGCGTCCAAACGATTCTCATGATTGACCATTCTGCGGTGCTCATTTCAGTTGCGGTTGTGTTCATATTTAATCTCTCCGTTTCGTTTACATCTGTAAACCTTGATTCTAATTTACACCCTACGTTTACAGTTGTCAACGTAAAATCCAAAATAAAAGGCAACCACACCTTTCCTAGAAAGTCATGATTACTTAGCCTCACTATTTAAATGCATCCAGCTTTTTAACTGGGTGATCAATTCTAAAGTTACCGATGGTTGCTCCAGGTTGTGCCGGTACCATCCCAAGAATTTTATAATGTCCTGGACCCTTCACAGTCAAAATGTCCTTGTGTGGCGGGATTGGTCCGACGATGGTCAAACAACCAGTTTCGTCAGCCAATTCAACATTGGGATTAATCTCTTCATCGAACAATGCTTCGTATTTCTTTCCAAATCGAGAATAATTATCCCCGTACACCCAAACAAATGTCTTCTCAACACACTCCATCGTCTAATCAACTCCTTTGACTCCACAACTATTGTCACCGTCAGTATAGTTTATCTGACTTTAGTTCTAAAGAAATAAGTCTGAAGAGTTGTTGTCCCTATTAGCAGTTTTAGTAAAGAAAAAAGGACTCCTATACGAAGCCCTTCTACTTATAACAATTATTTTTGAAAATTATTCTTTACGTACTGGTCAACTGAAACCATGGCACCAACTACATCCTCAGCAGACACCTCGAATGGCATTTCATGAATTGTTTCGTCTTTAATTGTCGCCTGTTCACCAACCTTTAATAAATCGTCTTGATTTACATCTCCGAGATTTAAATCATCAAGAGTCGTCGGAAGCCCAATCTTCTGATTAAATTTAATAAACTTGTCTAGTTCTTCAGAAGGGACATTGTCTAACATTAATTCACATAGATACCCGTAGGCCACCTTCTCACCGTGCAAAATCTTTTTGCCATCAACTTTCAGTGCAGTGAGTCCATTGTGAATCGCATGAGCTGCCGCCAGACCAGAGCTTTCAAATCCTAAACCGCTTAATAACGTATTTGATTCAACCACTGTTTCTAAGGCTTGGGTAACGACATTTCCATTTACTGCCGCAACTGCCTCAGCTCCATGCTTAAATAGATTGTCTGCGCAGGTCTGTGCAATAGCTAGCGAAGCAAGTGTTGGAGCTTCCCAAAGCATTGATTTATTATAACCTCGGGCTACGTCCTGTGCTTCAATATTTGTTGCCATTGCATCACCAATTCCAGCAACTAACAATCTCGTCGGTGAGTTAGCAATCACTCTAGTATCAACTAACACTAAATCAGGATTTTTATCATAAAAAGCATACTTACTAAATTTACCATCAGGCGTATAAATTACTGAAAGTGCAGAACATGGTGCGTCTGTCGACGCAACGGTTGGTAAAGCAGCAACTGGAAAACCAATTTGATCAGCAACGTTCTTAACTGTATCAATAGCCTTACCGCCACCTAGACCGATAATAAAGTCGGATTCCTCACTTTTAGCCACATCAACTATTCTAGAAATCTCTTCTTCAGAAGATTCACCATTGAACCCTTCTCGTTTTACTGTAAAACCATCATCAATCATTGATTTACTAAGTTCTTTCCCAATTATTTTCCAAACAAAATCGTCGCAAATCAACAATGGCTTGTTTCCAAGATTTTCCATATACTTCTTAGGCGATTTGAAAACATCTTCTCCCTGTACATATCTAGACGGACTTGCAAACATCCGTGTTTTCATGGAGACCCTCCCCTTACTTTTAGTTCCCATTTAATATTGACATTATAAAACAGCTTATTCAGAAATAAGTGAATTTTGACTGCTAATCAAGAAATCCCAACGGGTATCCCTGTCCCGCATACTGCTCATCTTCCTTGGCCACAAACATATAGAAGATAAACTGGTTGTAGCCAATCTCGTCGATGGTTTGATCAACGATACTATCACTACCGCCATTAACTCCCCCGATAAAATTTGCCCGCAGTTATTCCAAGGTGATAATGCCGTACTTGTGGCGTTCGACAGCGTCTGTGTGGGTCATATGTAAAACTTGATTGATGTCTAAACCTTCCATAGCGAATCTCCTCTTTGGAGAATAGTATATCAGAAAACACGAACATATGTTCAGAAATTTAATTAATTTTAGTGTCCTTTCAAATGTAATTTTTTGCAAAATGAACGAATAAAAACAAAACTGACCGGCATGAGTCCAGTAAATTACCGAATTCATACCAGCCAGAAAGCTGCGTAAATATTTTACTCCAATTTTAAGGGTTCACTTCAGAACACTTTTTTATTTGAACGATGATTCTAATATACCGTCCATCCCCCATCTACCGGCATCACCACACCATTCACATAACTAGCTTCATCCGAAACTAAGAACAGTGCTGCATTGGCAATTTCTTCGGCAGATCCAGGTTCTGGTGATAAGCCCATACCGACCATTTGACGCTTCATACCGTGCTCATCCACGCCCTTCATCGACTCAGCAATGTTGGTCTTGATTCCACCTGGAGCAATCGTATTCACCCGAATGCCATCAGGTTCATACATATACGCAGTGTTCTTGGTGAGCCCAACCACTGCGTGTTTAGAAGCTGTGTAAGCAGCCCCAGCACGACCACCGTTGGTACCACCAACTGAAGCAATGTTCAAAATTGTCCCACTCTTTTGTGGTAGGAATGCATGAATTGCTTCACGAGTTGAGTACATGACACTGTCGGTATTAACAGCAAATACCTTTTGCCACATGTCATCGGTAACGTCCCCCGCTGCCGCCATGTTATCCATGATTCCAGCGTTGTTCACAACAATATCGAGTTTACCGTACTCCTTCTGAGCAAACTCAAACATTTCTTTGATGTTACCCTCATTGGAAACGTCAACTCTGATTGGCTTAGCATCCCCGCCAGCATCAGTAATGGCGTAAACGACTTCTTGAAGCCGTTCCTCATTCAGATCAGCGGCAACAACCTTAGCACCCTCCTTAGCAAATAACTTCGCCATTGAAGCTCCCATTCCAGAGCCAGCACCAGTAATAATTGCAACCTTATTTTCCAAACGACCTGTCATAATAATCCCTCCATTCTTTAATTACAAGTTCAGTATATATTTTCTAAAAACGGTTACAAGAATGTTGAACAAAAAAGCACTACGTGAATTTTCGATTCAATCGTAGTGCCCGATATTTTAACGTTTAGTAGAACCTCAATCCCACATGCCTATTCATATTACGATACTTATTCACTAGCCAACCCAGGAACACCGCATAGACAACGAAGCAAATCAAGCTTGCCTCCAGTCCAAATGTTCCACCGTTGATCAAAGTGCTAACTCCCGTCTCGTGTGACTGAAATAGACCGGCTACATTTTGCGTTCCGTAAACTGACGTGCCAAACAACACCCCTTCCGCAAAGTTCCAAGCTCCGTGGATGGCACCGTTGATCAACAGGTTATCCCAGATCAATCTCACAAACGACATTGAGAGGGCAAACATAATTAAGTTCACTCCAGCAAGCCAGTTAACCCCTGGATTAGCCATATGCAAAGCTGCAAAAATCAGCGAGTTTAAGATTACCGCTAGGACGGTGCGGTCTTTAGACAGAAAGTACCCCATCACGTAGCCCCGACATAGAAGCTCTTCGAAGAAACTTTGAATCAAAAAGCCACCAAAAAGTAAAATGATGATTCCAATCGAACTCGGCTTAAACACCCAACTGATGGTAAAACCCTTGAGAAAAACACTGATCAGCCAGACTAAAGCAAACAGTCCTAGCCCACCCCAAATTCCGTTGAGATAATGGTGCCAATCTCTAAAGTCCAGAGCAACAATTTGGCGATTTCTCCTGTAGATCCAAATGATTAGCAGGACGCCAACAATCTCGCTCCAAAGTGTAAGCAGCATTCCAACATTCGTGCTACTTAAGAATTGATAGCTAATTCCAAGAAATCCAAAAATATACGGTAAAATTTGTGCAGCAAGCATCAGTAGAAATGTGACCACCAGGACAATCAGAATGTCTCGGCTGGTCTCGTATACTCGTTTCATAATCAACCCCCTTTATCAAGACCAATGATAGCACCCTACCACCATATATCAACCTAAGCACAGAGATATTTTGCCGGTAGGAACTATGGTAGAATCAGGTTAAACAAAGGATTGGAGGAACCCGCCAATGGTTCTACTTGCAATTATTTTAGATATCTTATCCGTCGGCAACTACTTTTTCCAGCTAACTGTTGGTCCACACACCGGTGTGGCTTACTGGCTGGGGACGATTTTACAGATTATTTTTGCGGTGATTTTACTATTATTTGCAATCACGTATAAGGGCAAGAAAAACATCGACGTGAAGGTTCCGGGATATAAAAATGATGTCCCCACGCTGAGATACTCGATCATCATGGCCTCATTAATTTTAAATATTCCAGTAATCTTTTTATATGTACTAAATCTAACGGGAGCTCCAATAATTTTTGGTGGTTAATGCACCTTGTAAGCGTTATTATGTTATGCTTAATTTGTAACAAGTATAATCTAGGGGAATTATTATTATGAAAAAGCATATTTTATTGGGGGCCTTGGCTCTCAGCACTTTTGGAGTCATGTTTGCGAGTCCAACATCGGCCAATGCGGCTACCTGGCACAAGGGGGTGCCAAGTATCTTGAAGTCTGGTGTTTGGAAGGTTGCCGGTGTTAAAGAATACTGGGCGTTTAATAACAAGGGTGTCTATGACATCGATGGCAAGTATGTATACGAAACCAATAAGCCACTGTACACAAAATCGGGGAATAAGTACACAATCAAGTCTAACTATAGTAAGACAAAAAATTTAAAGTACGTATACTGCACTTTAACTAAAATCAATAAGAATAAGTTCAAGTTTGTAATGCCACACACCTCTAAAGATAAGGTAGTGTACTACACGACATTGACAAGAACTTACAAGATTAAATAACAATTGTGACGCCGTCTCAGAGATGAAACGGTGTTTTTTTGTGGAGTTTAAAATTGTCCCCCACTCTTCAATTTTGGTACCCTTACGGGGCAAATAAATAACCGGAGGGATACCGATGAAATTAAAGGCCATATTACTGACCTTAATGTTGTTTGTTGGGATTGGATTAGCTGGATGTAGCTCTCACGCTGAGAAGTCCACTAATCAAGATAATAAAGTCGAAAACCACGCCAAAGTGAATGATAAGGCTAAAATTTCGACCGAAGATCAACCAGTTGCTCATGACGATCATAATCAAACAATGGCTCTCTCAAGTTCGAAGGCTAAAGTAAAGTACAAAACAGTAAAGTTCCGTGCGCAACTTGATGACCTTGATGACTCAAAACTCTACAAGTATGTTCCAGGGACTCGCAAGAATAAAACATATAGCTGGAAGAAAGTTAAGGCTTATGAAGGCAAACGAATCTATGTAGACAAAAAAGCAACAGTTTATACTCGCGACCGCGACGACGATGATGACGACTACGATAGTGAAGAATACTACCGCATCCGTTTTTCAGCCAGCAACAAGGCAACTAAGTACTGGGTGGAAGAAGATGTGGTGGATGACGATGACTAATCAGAAATTTCTAAATTAAATCGACAACCCCGTAATCATAATTTAAAAAATGTTTACGGGGTTATTTATGTATTACATTGTTGTTTGATAATTCAAATTCTGATAACATTATAGTACATATAAAGAACCGGAGGAATCCCGATGAAATTAAAGGCCACATTACTGACCTTATTGTTACTTATTGGAATTGGACTAGCTGGCTGTAGTTCAAATAGTGAAAAGACCAGCAGTAGTTCCAGTGATAACAAGGTTGAAAAACAATCCGATACTTCTAACAAGTCTAGTGATAGTCAGTCATCAGCTGTGAAAGATGATGACGATAATGACGATCAAGACGACAACGATAGCAACACATCAGCTACTAGTTCAAATTCTAGTTCAAAGGCTAAGGTAAGATACAGAACGGTAAAATTCCAAGCCCAACTTGATGACGTTGACGATTCAAGACTTTACCAATCAGTTCCCCTTTCTCGAAGAACTAAGACAGCTAGCTGGAACTCAGTTGATGCTCACGAAGGAAAACGCGTTTATGTCGATAAAAAGGCAATTGTCCTAACTCGTGACCGTGATGATCATGACGACGATGATGATTACGATGACAATGATAATGACGATAATGGATACGATAGCGAAGAATATTACCGCATCCGCTTCTCTGCAAGTAACAGTGCTAAGAAGTACTGGGTAGAAGAAGATGTCGTTGATACCGACAATGACGATTAATAGTAAAAGGACCATTTCACTATGTGAAATGGTCCTTTTTTATCTTTGCATGCTTACCGAAATCAACTTATATTTATCCTTCAAACTAGTCTTCGCTTGATGACCCTTGGTTTTTTCTTTAACTGTATACGTGACCGTCTGGACCTTCGTAACAATCATGTTGGCTCCCGGATTGATCAGGAATTCCTTTTCACCAACGTTGTAAGAGACTGGATCAATGTAAGCTCCGGTGTTACCTTTCGGTAGTTGAATTTTTAGTAGCAATTTACTTCCAAAACCTAAAGCGGTGTAACGAGAAATGCTGGTGGATGAAAATCCGGGGTCATCATAAAGTGCCCCAACCCGCAGCTTCTCCCCGTTTAATGACTTACGTAAACCAGATGTGGAAACACCTCGGTAAACGGTCATCGGTGTCTTGAGGTTATATTGCTGAAGTGCGGAGGTTAGTAAATTGGCGTTCTTAGCCACGGTTTTGTTACCGTCACCGTACCGCAAATAATTGTTCAGTTTTGTATAACCCGTGCCACTATAGTAGTCGATAGACTTCCGTTCAGCTTTTGATAATTGCTTAGCCCACGCTTTTGTCTGCTTGTTTAATTTTGCCAGGGCAGTCTTGCTGACCTTATATGTTTTAGTCGAGTATGTGAGACCGCTGATGTTTTTAACGTACATGAGGCTACTGAATCCCTGAGCGGAAATTATTGCCCCCTTGCCACTCTTTTGCAGAACGGTAATTCTACTGTTCTTGGGAACCACGGTTCGTTGGGTAAAACTGGGTTCGCCACCAGCCAAACTATACGCAGTAGTTGCATACTTCAGAACGAATTGGTTAGGCGTTTCGTCGTGGTACTTTGAAGTTACGTAAGTTTGGGTGGGCAGTTTTTTCGGTTTAGTTTTGGCGGCTAGGCTCGTGTCGGCCATCAGGGGCAAACAGAGCGTGAATGTAGCGATTAAGATTCCAACTTTGGTTTTCATCAGAGGTCACTTCCTTATGGGGATAGTATAACAGGGAGAACTGCAGGAATCTATGATTCCGTCGCAGTTCCCCCACAACGAAGACGCATACTAATCGACACGAATAGTGGCGGTTAGTCGCGACTGAGACTGTGTGGAGTGATTACGCAGATGCTTTCGTCGTCTCACCCCCACAACGATGACACATACTGAGCGTTGCGAATAGCGACGGTCAGTCGTGACAGAGACTGTGTGGAGATAGTGCAGGAATCTATGATTCCGTCGCAGTTCCCCCACAACGATGACGCATACTAATCGGCACGAATAGTGGCGGTTAGTCGCGACTGAGACTGTGTTGAATTTAGTGCGAATAGCGGGATTCACTCCTGATGCTTACTGTCCATGAGGCCAGCCAGTCCCATGTTGACTAATCCAAAACACAAAAAAAGCTATAATGCCTTCAACATCATAGCTCATTTCAATCAATTGATTTTTATATCTGCTCTTTAAACAACTCAGAATTCTGAATGTACGTAATTTCATCAAAGGAGATTCTTTGCTGCAACCGCTCAGCCAAATCCGAATTAATTTTCTTACTGGACAGTGCTTCTTGAATCAACTCGTACTCAGAGTGGAACGCTTGCATGAACAGTTCATAAACCTTATCGGGGTCAACGTCTCGACTATGAACCCTTCTGTGACGGGTTCGGTAGAACCGACGGACAAAGTTTACTTCCATCCCGTGTTCACTTTCATGGGACTTCAAGAATTCCATAACGGCATCGAATCCAGCTTGTTCAATCGGCAAAATATCTTCGCCATGGTTTTCAAACTGTTGACGCCAGTAAACTTCTTCTAGGGCAACCGGAGCCGTTAAGAACGCTTCTTGAGCTCGGTGAAGATCCTTATAAATCTTACCAATGTGCAACCCAAAGCGAATCCGTAACCAAACGTTCTTCCAGACCTTGTCATCCGCCGAGAAGTTGTTTAGTTCGATAAATTCAAAGTAGTATTGAAGCTCATCATCGGTGATTTTGCCTTCAGTGTGGAGCTGTTTGATAGCAGCCTTTTCAACCGCCTGAGCTTCCTTCATGATTTGTCTTTGAATTCGGTGGTTTGGCGTCCCATCAAGAACCAATTGTTGCTGAAGCGAATCAATAACGATTTGGGCTTCAGCAGGATATTCCTTTTCCTTAACCAAGTCACTAATGGCCGCTTGAATCATCCGCTTAACCCACTTGTAACGAGGCTGATTGGGAGATTTAGTTGGTAAAATCGCTGGAATCAAAACAGTTGGCATTACCAGACTGACAATGATAATCACTGCTGCGATAAAAATCAGTGGGCTTCTGTAGGCAAATGTTTGCCCCTTAATTACCAACGGCATTGAGAATGCCAATGACAAGGTAATGGTTCCGTGAGCCCCGCTTAATGCCATGATCAAACTATCTCGCCAAGAACGTTCCTTATTGGCATTAGTTCTGACTAAGAAATGGCTCCACAATAACCTGACAACCAGTTGGGCAAAGTACAGTAGTGTTCCAATTAATACTAGTTTTCAAATGGCAAAATCCGGATTGGTCGATGAGTGCATTGCCCAGATAACAACCGGTAACGACAGTCCTAACAAGACGAACACAATTCCAGATAGCGAGCCAGAAACAACTTCCCAAACGTTGCTGGTAACGATCTGCATCCGTGAAGACGTCAACCGAAGTTTACCACGCTCAGATCCTTGAGCTAGCCCTGCGGCAACAACGGCTAAGATACCTGACATCTCGAATTTATCCGCCAATAGGTAAACCAGAAATGGTGTCAAAATCTGGATGGTCACCATGATGATTGGCGTATCGTCGTGATAACGAATCAGGAAGAGCCGCACACTCACGATGGCAATTCCTAAAGCGGCACCGAACAACAGACCACCCAAAAATTCCCACAGGAACACTAGAATTGTGTGATTAAACGAAAATGAACCAGAAAGGTAAGCTCCTAAAGCAACCTCAAACAGCACGATACCAGCAGCATCGTTAAACAATGATTCATTTTGCAAAATCCCCATCTGTTCCTTGGCAATTGGGTTGGCCTCAAAAATCGAGTTTACCGCTGCCGCATCAGTTGGTGTTACCACAGCCATCAAGGCAAAGCTCAGGCTCAGTGGCAAGATTGGGTATAGGAAATGCAGTCCGGTTCCAACAATCAAAACCGTAACTAACACTAATCCTACCGCCAGCGACAAGATGTTTACGATTGAACGGCCAATCCACAATCGCGAACTGTTCTGCGCTTCGTTGTACAGCAACGGCGAAATAATGGCTAAAGCAAACGTCGATGGATCGAGAACAAAGCCTCGATATACCGGCAAAATTGATAATAGAATTCCGATTCCGATTAGGAAAAATGGCAACGGAATAAAATTAATGTGGTTAGCGAGAATGTTTGCCGCAACGACCCCCGCCAAAATGATTACAATCAAGAGGACTTGATCCATGATTGAACCCCCTATATAAACTTATGAGTATGCCTAAATTATCAGGTTACTTACTAAAAATCATTATACTAGTTTTCCCGTTAAGACTGTTACATTTCGATTGTATGGGTAGACAAACAAAAAGGCTCAAACCATTTCGGCTAAATATCAGCTGAAACAATTTGAGCCTAAATATTTTTATTTGCCAGCCTTAAAATCACTGAACAATTGATTGAAGTCAACAGTTCCTAATCCAGTAGCTTGATTGTAAAGTTTACCAGGTTGGCCGGTATAGTAAAGGTTATTGTTGCTGGTGCTATCAAGTGGTGTAAATGGTGAAAGTGGTTGCTGAGCAAACTTGTAAATTTGTGGTCCCCAGAAACCAATTGAGCTACCGTTCATCCCCTCATTCATCACAGCGTTTGCCGCCGCAAGTTGAGGAGTCGCAAAGCTAGTTCCACCATTGATCGTCTACTTACCAGCTTTAACCCCCTTCTGGCCTGGGGTTCCGTTGGTAACGTACATTGCATATCCAGTCATTGGATCAGAGTTTGCAGAAACATCAGGAACGTTGCGGCCGCGAGAAGTACCGTAAATTACTCGAGGGCTTGGATTGATGATTCCCTTACCTTGCTTGTCGTACTTAATGTAATCAACTGCTCGGAAGGTGCCAACCCCAGAGACTCCTTGTTGGTATCGTGGCAGTGCATTGAGCTGTGAGAAACCGCCGCCACCGGCTGAAAATGATTGTTCCTTAACATCTGCCTTAGCAATTTGTTTGATATTGCCCCAACCCTGTTCTTGTTTAACTGTCACCGTTCTACCATCAATTTTCTTGGTAAATGGCAATGTCGTTCCGCCAACTTCAACTAAGTAAGGTGACATGCTGATTGACAGATTCAGCTTTGGGTTAGATTTATCGCGAGCACCATTATCCCCCGCAGCATTAAACATAGTAATTCCCTGAGCTGCCGCTTGTTGGAAAGCAAGGTTCAGAGCATCGTTGTACTGTTTGGCATTTTCAGTCAGTCCGTACGTTTTATCGGCTACCTCATTAAATACGTTAAAGCTTGTCGATAGTGTTTTATCACGGTTAGCAGAAATTGCCTGAACAAACGCATTGTAGTAATCGTAGTCGCTTTGAGTTTGGTTACCGTTGCCAGTACCGATATAAACGTTGATTCGTGAATTTGGTGCTACTGAGGCAGCCTGCTGAACATCCAGAGTGGCTTCAACTTGGGCCATGTAGGCTTCGTTGACCTTTTTGAATGGCTTGGTAATCTTTCCAGAAACGTACTTTGCAGAGCTTGAAGTGTAGTAGCGTTTAATTCTGTTTGTATCAGTGTTCCCACCCATTTTATTTAAATAGGTTTTGATGTCCTGAGTATGAAAATCACTAAGGGTAATTAGCCCAACACTTTGCCCCTTGCCCGTTAGGCCTTGGCTATAAAGTTTGTCAACGCCGTATCGAGATGTGAATTTTTTAGCAGCGTACTTATCAGAGAAATCAGCCTTAGAGAGCTTGAGGTTAGGCGTATCAGCCTTGACCTGAATGTCTGACGCAAACTTGGTCTTTGCTTGTTTTTTAGCGGCTTTTTTCTGGTAGTTATTTTCCACCCCGAAACCAATAATTGCTTGGGTCTTATCTTGAAGTGTCTTGGGTAAGGTGTACATAGTATAATATTTTGCGCTATTTTGATTAGTTGGTTTTGCCTTCAAGGCTTTAACCACATTGTTGTATGATCCAGAAACCTTCAAGCTCAGGTTCCCAGCATTTGGTTTAACTGTGACCTTGTACTTTTTAAAGTGACTCTTAAACTCATTGATGACACTATCTGACTGACCAAACCGGGTGGCGAATTGGCTTGGTGTCAGGTACTGATGGTAGCTAGGAGAGGCTGGGTCGACTGTATCGTAAACAAAGTCTTCAAGAGCAGCTTTATTCTTTGGATTAAGCGAAATCATGAACGTCGACTTGTCGTTCTTCTTGGCAGCGTTCGCCACTACCTGCGAACCAACAATCCCACTAAAAGCCATTACTCCTAAAATAATTCCTAGTTTTTTCATTTGTAGAAATCCCCCTAGAAAAAATTAACTATAATTTTTTACTTGTTGGAATTATAACAGGACTTACAAAAAATCAGTGGTTTTATGAACGGTTTTAGGGATAAAAAAATCGCAAGCCAATTTGCATTGACTTGCAATCCTAAACTAATGTTTTGCGTTTCTTGTTATCAACCAGAATGCCAAAACCACTGCGACTAGTGCGGTAATCAAAGCAATAAAGTTGACGATTCCAGCGACTGGGGCTAGAAAATTCAAGCCACCAAGAATCTTGAGAAGAATGGAAACGCCGATGAGAATGAGGGCGATGAGTTGTAGTTTTTGTTTTGTCATGAAAGTTGTTCCTTATTGATAGTTATTTAGTAATTTTAACGTATTTACTATTAGCAGTCACGTACCCACCAGCAACTTGATACCGCTTTGTTCCGGATTGAGTCACACTACTTGGAACAGTGTAAACAACCTTTTTAACTTGTAACTTCTTCCCCGCCTTGATGTGTTGCTTACTGCTCTTCGAGTTTAGAGTTGAATATAACTTGATACCCTTTTTAACAGTTATATTCTTTGGAAAACTTGTCTTTCCAGACTTAACCAGTTTTCTATTAGCTGTGACGATTTTACCATTAGTCAACACATACCTTGTCGTAAGATTGTGAGTGACAATCCGGCTTACCTTTAAAATAGTACCTTGACGATAATGTTTAACAAACCCCGTTAATTTTTTAGTTCGGTATGAATTTACTCCATTAGGATTAATCACTGTAATAACTTTATGCAGTGACCGATAGTAAACTGGCCGAACATAACTTGTATTTGCGGTAATGTACCCTGTTTTGCCATCTGTTTTGCTGAGATGATTGACATCCCTGACAAAATATCTTAGCCGACCATTGGCATCCCTTGCATATCTGATTACCACAAACATTGGCCGATTTACCCTTGGCTTTTTGGTATATTTAGCCAGCCGCTCGTGAGAGTTAAAGTTTTTGCTTTCATATAGGTAGATTGGCTTGAGGGAATAAACAGCTTCTCCCTTTGTAGCAACTAAACTTCCAGAAGCTTGGGGATTACTTGGTTGTGGACTAACTGGTTGCGTTGATGTACTTGAAGTTGACTGCGAACTTGAAGAACCGTTATTAGCTGTTGGTGAAGTGCTCGAATTATTTGTCGTTGGAGTGGATCCACCATTTGTGGGGGTAGTCCCACCACCATTGGTACTACTCTTCTTCGTGTAGTACTCTTTGATAGTTCCTCCACCAGCAGGAATAGTGATTGGGCTGGTTGATTCAGGATTGTAGCCTGTAATCTCTGGCATTGCTACCTTTTCACCAGGTTCTGCATTCATCTTGATAGGACTGACGTTTGGAATTGGCTTGTTGGTTGCCCGATCGCAAGGAATGATGGTGACAGTAACGTTGTTAGGTTGATCTGGAAGATTAGGCTGATAGTATACTTTAATGTCTCCACCATTGGCCGGCATGGTACTTGGGACAGCATTTACAGGAGTCCAACCAGCAAGCGTCGGTACTTCAATCTTTGATCCAGGAACAGCTGTAATCGAAGTACTCTCAACATTAGGAATCTTTTTTCCAGTAGTTTTGTCACAAGGAATCAAGATAGCTGAAACGCTAGTTGGTTGATTCTTTTTATAGTAAACAGGTATCTTAGCATCTTTATCAGGTATCACAAACGGGTTGCTAGGATTCTTTGAGTTTTTTGTATCAAATGTCCAACCATCAATCTCTGGTATTGCAATTTCATTTCCAGGTTGGCCAACTTTAGTAACACTAGCTCCTGTAATAGGCTCATTCGTTGCTTCATCATAAGGAATCAAGGTAACCTTAACATCGTTAACTTTTTTAGGGACCACTGTGAGTGTTGAAGTATAGACACGGGAACTAATATTTGTTTTATTATTTGTAAATACAATATCAACAGGGTATTTTCCCGGCTTACTTATATCACCGTTAACCGTTATCGTGTTTGTACCATCCGTATATGTGGTTTTATTACCAGAGGAGCTATCACCGTCAATCGTTATATTGTACGTACCTTCATCAGGATTAAAGTGCTTCGGGTGATCTGGATCAAATGCTTTGATTACAAAGTCGCTCCAATTTGGGACATAATTTTGTCCCTGCGAGATTGTATAACCATCTGGCTTTAATACTAGTGAGGGAATAAATTCTCCATTAGAGTTATTTATAAATGCGAAAGCTGCGCTGTTTCCATCTTGCTTAAGGGTTCTGTCTAAAGAAGTGGTAATTGTGGCACTGGACGTAACTTTAACCTTATCATTTGCTGACTGTGTCTTGACTGCATATATTGCCGATAAACCATTAATTGGTTTATCCTTTGGCCAGCCGCTGAAATCAATTGTAAATCCTGTATCGGTAGTAACAACCTTATAATAATCTGTAGGTACAGCCGTATTGGTATAATCAAATAACTTAATGCTTTTCGGATAAATTGACCGTGACGTATCAACATTCAACTTAACATCGTTCAAACTTTCCCCGGCAGCTAATTTAGGGAACTGAACCTGGGTGTATCCCGTCATATAGTTTCCCGTATAGTCAAACTGGTACTGATCACCGTTTTGAGCATAATAATTGGGAATGTACTTATTCCCTGCACTATCTTTAAAATCATCTGGGAACTTCAATGGGTTATTTCTATCCATTCCAAAATTAACCACAGAAAAGTTGGCGTCTCCACTGTCACCACCAGCATAGTTATTGATGTTAATTGTGAACGGATTACCAGAATTCAAAGCTATAGCATTACCATCTTTCGAAACGAACTTTGCGGTAACGTTAGCTTTATATGGCTTACCTTTATCTAGGCCAACCTGACTTGAAGGCTTAATCAGCAGTGAAACTTTCAACGGATATTCTATCAGAGACTCGACGCCTTTTCC
The DNA here is from genome assembly GCF_000785105.2 of Lentilactobacillus curieae. NCBI lineage: Bacteria > Bacillati > Bacillota > Bacilli > Lactobacillales > Lactobacillaceae > Lentilactobacillus > Lentilactobacillus curieae. The sequence continues at coordinate 374,431 of NZ_CP018906.1, forward strand.
AAGTGTAATCACAACGTTGCCATTATCATCAATGGGGTCCATGCTAACCACATTAGTATCGGTATCTGTGAATTTAATACTGTCTGTCCCTGGCTCCACTGCATCCTTATCAATATGCAAAATTATTTGGGAATCAGTCTTTGCCAGACCTTGTGGAATCGTGAAGGTAAATGGCATCGATTTCGCGCTATTCACCTCTGACGACCCAGTATAGTCCATTTTCACTTGGTCATCAGCTTTAGCTGAACAGCTAATTGCTAAAAGTACTCCCAGGATTATCATCAGTGCTGGAGCAATCTGTTTAATCCATCTTTTCATAAAATCGCCTTACCTTTTAAGAATCAAGATATGTAACAATACCTTCACCCCCATTGTACTCAAAAGCAACCTACTTTCTAGCCATTATCTTCCCCAAGTGTGCAATATCGTGAGATTGTATATTTTCTTGTGAGCATATAACATTGATTTTTTCTAATTGATTGTATAATAAAGTCATGCAAGGTAAAGGGGGGTTTATATATGCAAGCATACAAAGAATTCTGGACAAAAATGTTCGTATTCAATGCCAAAGCTACTCGGAAACAATACTGGATTTCCATAATTATTAACGCTATTGTTGTTGGACTGGTCAGTTTGGTCACTGGTGATTACAAGTACGTTGGAACGGAAACAACCCAGGCGTTCACAGAACATAATTATTCTTTAGTTTTTTCAATATTTTTGCTTTTAGTGTGGATTGCCGAATTTACGATTCGTGCTCGCCGACTACATGATTCGGGTCACAGCAACTGGTGGATTTTGTTATACATGATTCCATTGATCGGTTGGATATGGCTATTCATTTTACTAGTAATGCCATCGAAAGATGACAATAGATGGCCAGATAATCAAAGTGAAGTTTAATTTAAAGAGGTTAGGACAAAACAAGGCTCAACGAAAAAAATGCTGTTATAATTTCACTTTTTGAAATTATAACGGCATTTTTCCTTCCATTCAGATAGTTGCTACACGCAGTAACCATCAGGACTGAGAGCCATTGCTCATGACTCTCAGTTACTGTTGGTTTTGCGGGGGTGGGACGACGAAAGCATCTTAATATGCTTTCTGTCTCACTCCCTTTTTTACGTATCTACATATAGAAACATCCCAAAATAAAAAGCCGAGGCCTTCGCCTCGACTTTTGGAAGTTTCATTAATAGCTGAGTACTATTTTACACCATGATTAGCCAAGAATTCACTAAATGGTTTCAAATCTTCAGCATAGTAGCGCTTCTTAAACTGTGCAATTGCTTCTGGTGAGTTTTCTGCAGGATCTAATTCAAGCTTTTCAACTGGAATTGGACGTTCGCCAGTAATCTGCACGTCGATCAATACTGGTTCATTTTGATGTTCAGTCATTTCCAAGGCTTCGTCGAATGCCTTAGGCAATTCTTCTACCTTAGTAACGTGAATTCCATGAACCCCTTGAGCTTCAGCAACTTGAGCAAAATCAATCCCACCAAGTGAAACTCCGAAACGTTCTTCGCCCTCATCTTCTTGTTCATCCACGATGAATCCAAGTTCGTAGTTCTTGAAGACCACGTTGATGATTGGTAAATTGTAAAGTTTCTCAGTGATTAAATCTTGCATGACCATTGTTTGAGCACCATCACCAGCCAGACTGAATACTTGTTTATCCGGATGGCTTAGCTTTGCAGCTAATGCACCTGGAAGGCCAGCACCCATTGTGGCGAATAAACCTGAAGTGAACCAACGTTCCTTACCAGAGTTTTTAATTAAACGAACGGCATTTTGGGTAACATCACCAACATCGATTGAGAAGAGTGCGTCATCCTTGGCAATTCTGTTGATTTCCTTAAATACAGGTTCGAATCTCAAATCACCATCAGTCTTGTTCATCATGTGTTCGTTGTATTCACGCCAGTTATTTGCGTTATCAATATTTGCTTGGTACCAAGGTGATTCTGGCAATTGTTCTGACATTTCTAGGAACTTCTTAAGTGCCTTCTTAGCATCTGCGTACATTGAAACATCAGTCTTATGACGCTTACCAAGCATTGCAGGGTTACTATCAATTTGAATGAACTTAGCATTTGGATTGAAAAGAATTTCTGAGAATGGGAAGTTTGATCCGACAAATAGCATCAAATCAGTTTCTTTCAGAGCTTCGTTAGCTGGCTTAGAAGCAACCCGCATTCCTGATCCTAATAGAGCTGGAAATTCGTATGGAATAACATCCTTAGCTAATGCCGCGTAAATAATTGGCATTTGTAATTTACGTGAAAGTTCCATCATATCGTCAGCAGCGCCACGAACCCCTTGGCCCATGTAAATGACTGGTTTCTTAGCTTCCTTGATTAGCTTCAAGGCTTCTTCAACCTTTTCACCCTTAGGTTCTGGAGCTTCAGCCTTTTCAAAGTTAGCAGCTGATGAGTAGTAACCATCTGCTGGAATTTGTTCATGCGCTAAATCATTTGGAATTACCACTACTGCTGGACCATGTTTTGCATAAGCTTGGCGAATCGCCTCATCAACGACCTTTGGCAAACTTTCTGCAGTGGTTACGGTACGGTTGTAAACAGCAGCGTCGCTGAATAATTGTGATTCATCTTGTTCTTGGAAGAAATCCGCATTCATAAAGTTATGAGGAACCTGGCCAACTAAGAATAAAGTTGGAACGCGATCCATCATTGCATCGTATGCACCTTGGAACAAGTGAGTAGCACCAGGACCTGCTGAACCAAATGCTACCCCGATTTTTCCAGTTACTCGCCCATCATCTACTGCAGCCAAACCACCAACTTCTTCGTGGCGGACATGAATGTATTTAATGTTGCCCTTTGATTGTTCTTCACGCAACGCATACATCACGTTGTTAATACTTCCTCCAGGAAGACCATAAATATGATCAACGCCCCAGCTTTCTAAAGTCTTAATCATTGCTACGCCTGAATCAATTGTGTTTGCCATAGTAAATATCCCCCTTGAAAACGTTATCTTTTATTTGTATGACTGAATCATAACCTGTAACTTTTAAAGTATCAAGGAAAATGCACTATTAAATAGTAAGTGAATTTAGCCAAAAAAAGAAACCCGCATAATTGCGAGTTTCTTTAAGTTTTGAAGCTTAAATTGTATCAACAAACTTCTTGTTGGCAGTCATGTAAAGACCATCGGCTAGCTTAAATCTGTAAGTAGATCCACTCATAACCACTGACTTAACTTTAACTGTCATACCCTTCTTGACGATAAACTTCTTTTGGCTGGCGCTGAACTTAGCACCATTGTACAAGTACACGCCCTTAGGGTTTGTTACCTTAACCTTGCCGGTTGACTTAGTGTGATATTGACCACTAGGTTTTCCGACCTTAATTGCTGACTTCAATCCAGTTACGTATGTTCCATCAGCGAGTTGTAGTCTTGTTGTTGAACCTGACTTAACAACACGTTTGACATTCAACTTAGTACCTGGTTTGACGTAAGCAATTCTCTTACTGTTAGAGAATGTCTTTCCTGAGTAAGCAAAGATTCCTCTACCAGCTACAACGTAGCCACTCTTACCAAATTCACTGTAGTATCTTGAGTTGGTACTAATGAACTTACTAAAGTCCTTAAGACCAGTTACATACGTACCATCATTTAAGATAAATCTAGTTGTACCACCGTTAGTTACAATGCTTACAACCTTAAGAACAGTACCTGGTTTGACATAACCAACACGAACTGAGTTACCGAAGGCTTTACCACTGTAACGGTACAAGCCCTTGCTTGTTAAGATCGTCTTACCAGCAGTAGCCCTGTAGTATCTATCCGCCTTCTTCTTGGCATTGGCGGCAGCGGATTCGCTAGCTGCGGCAGAAATGTTGCCTGAGCTAATTGCGGCACTGGCACTCTTAGCAGCGGAAGCTAATGCGGCACTGACAGCTGCACTAACTGCTGCACTAGCGCTGGCAGCAACACTAGCAGACTGAGCGGCTGATTGGCCAGCAGAGTTTCTAGCTGCTTCACTAGCTGCACTTTGAGCAGCAGCTGATCTTGCGGCAGAAACCGCGGCGCTAGCACTTGCGACTGCTGATTTAACAGCGGCACTGGCACTATCAGCGGCACTATCAGCGGCTGACTTGGCAGCGGCACTTGCGCTATCAGCAGCACTCTTAACAGCAGCAGATGCACTATCAGCAGCGGATTTAATGGCATCATCAATCTTCTTCTGAGCAGCATCGCTAGCAGCCTTGGCAGCTGATGATTGAGCTTCACTAGTAGCAGCTGAAGCAGAATCGGCAGCTGATTTGGCTGCATCATTAGCAGCCTTAGCAGCACTATCAGCGGCACTCTTAGTTGCTTCGCTCACAGCGGCTGAAGCACTCTTAGCAGCACTTTCACTGGCTGCTTTAGCAGATGCAGCAGCCGAAGCGGCAGCACTATTAGCAGAGGCAATAGCATCTGCAGCTGAGTTGGCTACGGCAGCAGCACTTTCAGCGGCACTCTTAGCAACAGAATTGGCACTATCAGCGGCACTCTTAGCGGCGGAGCTTGCAGCAGCACTTGCAGCGTCAGCAGCCTTTTGTACGGCTTCGCTGGCAGCAGTTGATGCTGAGGCAGCAGCGCTATCAGCCGCGGATTTAATTGCAGCTGATGCACTAGCAGAGGCAGCAGAATTAGCTGCAGAAGTTGCGGATGCAACGGCTGAAGCAACTGCATCATCAATTGCTTTTTGAGCGGCTTCGCTTGCAGCCTTAGCAGCTGATGATTGGGCTTCACTAGTGGCAGCTGAAGCTGAATCGGCAGCCGACTTAGTTGCTTCGCTGGCAGCTTTGGCAGCACTATCGGCAGCACTCTTAGCGGCTTCATTTGCAGCACTTGCGGCTGAGTTAGCAGCACTTGCAGCAGAATCAGCTTTTTCTTGAGCGTCCTTGGCAGCGGAGCTTGCGGAATCAGCAACTGATTGAGCAGCACTTGCACTGTCAGCTGCACTCTTAGCAGCTTCACTTACAGCAGCTGAGGCACTGTTGGCGGCACTTTCACTAGCAGCCTTTGCTTCATTAGCAGCACTTTCAGCGGCGCTCTTAGCAGCCGACGTTGCGGCAGCTGACGCACTATCAGCAATTACCTGAGCACTGTCAGCAGCACTCTTAGCAGCTTCGCTTGCGGCAACACTTGCAGAGTTAGCAGCACTTTGTAAAGCTTCGCTGGCAGCAGTTGATGCTGATGCTGATGCACTTTCAGCAGCACTCTTGGCAGCAGCACTTGCACTGTCAGCAGCACTCTTAGCAGCTGAACTTGCAGCAGCTGAGGCTGAATTAGCAGCCGATTGTGCAGCACTATCGGCTTCTTTGTTACCAGTTGCGGCAGCAATTGCTGCACTAGCACTATCAGCGGCACTCTTAATTGCGGCTGAAACAGCGGCACTAGCACTGGCAGCAGCGCTCTTGGCAGCTTCATTTACGGCTGCCGAAGCACTATTGGCAGCACTTTCGCTGGCAGCTTTTGCAGCATTTGCAGCACTATCGGCAGCACTCTTAGCGGCTTCACTGGCAGCGGAAGTTGCTGCAGCGGATGCACTATCGGCAGCACTCTTAGCAACCACATCTGCACTGTCAGCAGCACTCTTAGCGGCTTCGCTTGCGGCAACACTTGCAGAGTTAGCAGCACTTTGTACGGCTTCACTGGCAGCAGTTGATGCTGAGGCAGAAGCAATGTTAGCAGCTGATTGAATTGCAGCACTAGCACTGGCAGCAGCACTTGAACTTGCAGAAGCAGTTGCGGATGCTACGGCTGAGGCAACTGCATCATCAATTGCCTTTTGAGCGGCAGCAGAAGCCTCTTCCTTAGCCTTCTTAAGTGCTTCTTGAACTGCAGCAGATGCTGAACTTGCGGCATCATCAGCAGCCTTCTTGGCAGCAGCACTTGCACTATCGGCAGCTGACTTAGCAGCTTCATCAGCGGCTTTGGCAGCATCGCTTGCAGCAGCTGAAGCTGAATCTGCTTTATCTTGAGCTTCCTTAGCAGCTGAACTTGCTTGATCAGCTACAGATTGAGCTGCACTAGCTGAATCAGCGGCACTCTTTGCAGCTTCACTTGCGGCAGACGCAGCAGATTGAGCTGCGCTGTCATTAGGGTTCTTAGCGGCTTCACTTGCGGCAGCTGAGGCACTATCAGCAGCATCACTTGCAGCCTTAGCAGCACTATCAGCAGCAGATTGAGCGTCACTGGCAGCTTGAGCCGCACTATCAGCTACAGATTGGGCAGCTGAAGCAGAATTGTTAGCATCGTTGATTGCGGCAGATGCACTGTCGGCTGCAGATTTAGCAGCGGCACTAGCACTATCAGCAGCAGATTGTGCGGCTGAACTTGCAGCAGCAGACGCACTATCAGCAGCACTTCTGGCAGCACTATCAGCGGCACTATTACCAGTAGTTCCAGCAATTGCAGCAGACGCACTATTTGCAGCGGATTGAGCAGCTGAGCTTGCAGCAGCAGACGCACTATCAGCAGCACTCTTAGCAGCAGAACTTGCGGCTGCAGAGGCTGAGTCAGCAGCACTCTTAGCGGCTTCACTTGCGGCAGTTGAGGCACTATTGGCGGCAGATTCTACAGCGGCACTTGCGGCAGCAGAGGCTGAATTTGCAGCACTTTCAGCAGCGGAACTTGTGGCTGCTGAAGCTGAGTTTGCGGCACTTTCAGCTGCCTCACTAATTGCAGCAGAGGCACTGTTTGCAGCACTAGTTGCAGCTGATTCTACAGCACTAGAGTTAGCAGCAGAGGCACTATTTGCGGCAGATTCTACAGCAGCACTTGCGGCAGCAGAGGCACTATTGGCGGCAGACTCTACAGCAGCGCTGGCAGCAGCAGAAGCTGAGTCAGCAGCTGATTTAGTTGCTTCGCTTGCAGCAACTGATGCAGAGGCACTAGCACTAGCAGAAGCACTTTCAACTGCAGCAGATGCTGAATTTGCAGCACTTTCTGCGGCTGATTTAGTTGCTTCGCTAGTAGCAACAGAAGCACTATTTGCGGCACTTTCTGCGGCTTGACTTGCAGCTGTTGATGCTGAGGCTGACGCACTATTTGCGGCAGATTCTACAGCAGCAGATGTTGCGGCACTAGCACTCTCAGCAGCACTGTTTGCAGCTGATTCAACAGCAGCTGAAGTTGCGGCACTAGCACTTTCAGCAGCACTCTTAGCGGCTGACTCTGCGGCTGAAGATCCTTGAGCAGCTGCACTTTCAGCAGCGGATTTGGCTGCTTCACTTACGACAACGGCAGCTGAGTCAGCAGCAGATTTAGCAGCTTCGCTTGCAGCTACAGATGCTGAGTTTGCGGCACTTTCGGCAGCCTGACTTGCAGCAGCAGATGCACTGTCAGCAGCAGATTTGGCTGCTTCACTAGCGGCAATACTGTTTGCAGCAGATGCACTATTTGCGGCACTTTCAACTGCAGCACTGGCAGCGACACTGGCACTTGCAGCAGCAGAGTTTGCAGCTGATTCAACAGCAGCTGATGCACTGTTTGCGGCACTTTCAACTGCAGCACTTGCGGCGGCTGAGGCTGAAGCTGCAGCACTTTCATTAGCTGATTTAACAGCTTCACTAGCAGCTACAGATGCACTTTCGGCAGCTGATTTAGCAGCTTCACTTGCAGCAACACTATTTGCAGCACTGGCAGATTCAGCAGCTGATTGAGCTGCTTCACTGGCTGCGGCACTAGCAGAGTTTGCAGCTGATTCAACAGCAGCGCTGGCAGCGACACTGGCACTTGCAGCAGCGGAGTTTGCAGCTAATTCAACAGCAGCTGATGCACTGTTTGCGGCACTTTCAACTGCAGCTGAAGTTGCAGCACTAGCACTATCGGCAGCTGATTGAGTAGCCTCACTAGCAGCTACAGATGCACTCTGAGCAGCACTACTATTGGCTTCAGCAACTGCTGCACTTGTTGCAGCACTGGCACTATCGGCAGCTGATTTGGCAGCTTCACTGGCAGCAGTTGATGCTGAATTTGCAGCAGATTCAACGGCAGCACTGGCAGCGGCACTTGCTGAGTTAGCAGCACTTGTAACTGCGTCACTAATTGCAGCAGATGCACTGTTTGCGGCACTCTTAGCAGCAGAGTCAACAGCGGCTGATGCTGATGCTGCGGCACTGGCATTTGCACTTTCAGTAGCAGCAGAAGTTGCAGCACTGGCACTATCGGCAGCTGATTTAGCTGCTTCACTAGCAGCAGTTGATGCTGATGCACTGGCACTAGCTGCAGCAGAGTCAACGGCTGCTGATACGGCAGCACTCGCACTTGTTGCAGCACTATTTTCAGCGGCACTTGCGGCTGCGGATGCTGAGGCACTGGCACTAGTTGCAGCACTATCGACAGCAGCAGAAACGGCGGCACTAGCACTGGCAGCAGCACTTGTATTGGCAGAATCAACAGCAGCTGATGCGGCAGCGGATGCTGAGTCAGCAGCACTTTGAGCAGCTTCACTGGCAGCAACTGATGCTGAATTTGCAGCACTTTCAGCAGCGGCAGATGCGGCTGCGGATGCTGAGTTAGCAGCACTTTGAGCAGCACTGGCAGCAGCTGAGGTTCCTTCTGCAGCAGCTGATTCGGCAGCACTCTTAGCAACAGCTTCGGCACTAGCGTTTGCAGAGTCTACAGCAGCACTAGCAGCAGCACTTGCGGAGTCAGCTGCACTTTGGGTAGCTTCACTGGCAGCAACTGATGCCGATGCACTTGCACTAGTTGCGGCAGATTCAACGGCAGCACTTGCAGCAGTTGAGGCACTGGCTGAAGCAGATTCGGCAGCTGACTTAGTTGCAGCATCGATCGCTGCACTGGCACTAGCAGCAGCACTTGCGTTCGCGGAGTCAACGGCTGCGGAGTTAGCAGCAGATGCGCTATCAGCTGCCGACTTTGCAGCTGATGAGGCAGCGGCTGAAGCAGAAGCACTAGCACTAGCAGCGGCACTTTCTTGAGCAGCAACTACGGCAGCACTCGCACTAGTAGCAGCACTTTGAGCTGCCTTTTCAGCTGCATCACTAGCAGCATTCGAAGCAGATTCAGCAGCACTTTGTTTTGCGGCTTCAACTGCAGCACTAGCACTATTTGCAGCAGATGTTGCAGCTGTTTCAGCGGCAGCACTTGCACTATCAGCAGCACTCTTAGCGGCAGCTTCAGCAGCGGCAGTTCCTTCTGCAGCAGCTGACTTAGTTGCTTCACTAGCAACGATTGCGGCAGAATCGGCAGCTGACTTAGCAGCTGATGAGGCAGCAGCACTTGCTGATTCGGCAGCTGATTTAACAGCGGCATCTACGGCAGCTGAAGCACTAGTTGCGGCACTCTCAGAAGCAGCTTTTGCAGCTTCGCTGGCGGCGATTGCAGCAGATGCAGCAGCTGATTTACCTGCACTTTCGGCAGCTGAGGTAGCAGCACTTTCGGCAGCTGCTGAGGCTTGAGCAGAAGCACTAGCTGAAGCGGCAATTGATGCAGCTTCACTGGCTGCTGCAGCTGATTCAGCGGCACTTTGAGCTGCCTTTTCAGCAGCGGCACTAGCGGCGGCACTGGCAGCTTCACTGGCAGCTTCTTTTGCTGCCTTTTCCGCTTCAGCAGCGTCAGAACTATTCTTAGCCTTTGCATCATCGTAAACTTTTTGGGCCTCGCTAGCGGCAGCAGCGGCTTTTTCAGCTTGAGTAGCAGCACTAGCGGCGGCACTTGCGGCAGCGGCAGCAGATGCTTGGGCACTTTGAGCTAAAGCAGCAGCGCCACTTGTATCAACCTGGCTAGCTAATTCAGTAGCGGCCTTTGCTGCATCGCTTGCGGCACTTGCGGCAGCAGATGCTTTAGTAGCATTATCAGCAGCTTGTTTAGCTTGTTCAGAAGCAACGGCAGCAGCTTTAGCAGTTTCAATTAAATCAGAACCTGCAGATGCTGACTTAGCCTTTTCCAATGATGAAGTTGCTTGGTTAGTAGCAGATATAGCGTTGTTGTTATATTCCTTAGCTTGGTTAAGTGAAGATCCAGCACTAGCAGCAGCCGAATTCAATGCTTGAGTATTATCAATTGAAACTAGCTTACTTTGGGCATCTAACAGTTTGTTAGTTGCGTCGTTGATTTCTTCAGCTGATGCTGAGTTATTAGCATTGACAATTTGTGCTTGAGTTAATGCAGATTGAAGGCCGCTCCAAGTATCTGCCGTGTATTTAGAAGCATCGGCAGCTGCTGGAGATGCACTAATGGCAGCTTGCAATGCAGCCTTACTCAAAGTAATTCCAGTCAACGCCTTATTCAAAGTTGAAACGGCATCGTTAACAGTCACTTGAGTAGCTGACTTGTCAGCTTGAACCTTCTTAGCATTATCCAAAGCAGTTCCTAATTTAGTCCACTGATCTGCAGTTGCATTAGGATACTTAGCTTGATTGTTGTTAGCGTTAGTTGCATCTTCAACCAATTTATCAAGGGCTGAAGTGTCGGCAGGAACGTAAATTGGGCCAGTAACGTTAGTGTCTAAGTTGGTTACTTGGCTTCCAGTTGGTTGCACATCCCCATTACTTGTCTTGATACCGTAAGTAACGTGAGAATTTGCTTCCACGTATTGACCGGCAGTCATTGGTGCCACATTTACAGACCAAGTACCATCAGCGTTAACCTGAGTAGTCGTTTGTGAGTTAACTGATCCATCAGCGTTGTAAACCGTAACCAAAACAGTGTAAACGTTGAGGTCATCGGCAGCAGGACGGCTCATTGATGAACTAGCATTAGCTTCTTCACATGAAACTGTTGAAGGAACAATAGCAGTAATTGAACCATTAATTACCGAGCTACCGACCTTCACAGTGTCTGAGCTAATGTTTACGTATGGACTTTGGGCTTTAGCAGCAGTGCTTGCGTAACCAACGGTACCAACAGAAACCTTACCAGTCTTACCGTTAACACGTTGAATTTGAGCGGTAATTACGTCACCAGTATTAATAGTTACCCCAGTTTGAGTCGTTCCAGTTACGGAACCGAATGAAGCTGAGTAGCTACCATCTGATGCGATTTGGGCTGTGGTAGTTGCTCCCGTTGTCTTGTTAGTGAATACAACTTGGTAAATATCACCATCCAAATCAGTGCTGTGATCGATAGTTACCTTACCTGTGATTGTGTTAGTACCTTGAACGATTGCACTAGAAACATTGCTAGTGTTAAACGCTGGAACAGCATTCTGCGTAGCATTGGTGATTGTTGCTGTACCATCTGTAGCTTTTCCAGAGTAATCAGTACTACCAGTTGGGGAAGCAGTGTTACTACTTGAAGTAGTTCCCCACTTGTTGGTAAAGGTTGAACCATCAGAGATGGAGCCCGCACCGGACAAGTTAAATCCTTGACCAGTAGGTGATGCTGTAAACGTAATTGTATTATTAGCATTGGAATCAGTCAGACGAGTTAAATAATTCTTGGCTGAGCCACTATTATGAGCCTTTGCCCAAGCGTTCAAATCAATTTGGAACCAAACAGCGATTCTTGCAGTACCTGTACCGACTGCCTTCATATCAACAGATAATACTGGACGGCCATCAGCACCAGTTGATTCTGAAATTTGAATATCCCCTTTCGCTAAGGCGTCCTTAACTGAAAGCGCACTATTTACGTTCAGTCTTTGCTTAATCAGTGTCCAAGGAACTGTTTCAGTACCGGTTCCATAGCTTGCAAATGCGGCGGCACCAGCGCCATAGTAAGCAACTTTTACATAATCCTGCCAATCAGTTGAATTGAAAAATCCAGATAGCTCTTCAGGTAATGTCCAAGTTGCATTAAAAGTATTACCAAAGTTGAAGTTCAGCAGACTAGTTGATGAGGCAGTACCACCAAAAGTAATAACCCCTGTATCAGCATTGATAGAGTTCATAGTCCCCGAATCATCAAGGTTGTTCCAGCCCAGAGTTGGAGCAACTACGTTAAGGTTAAGCCCTTTCGAATTACCAACAAGGTTATTTGCATAGTAGTTAAGCGCGTTAGCAGTTGATGTCAGCTTAGAAGTTTCGACGGAACCAGAATCAAGAAGATTACTTGCATCCCTCACCGCACTATCCAATTGATTCAATGACTCTGCAGTGTACTTCCCTCTATCAACAGTTTTTGAATTATTGATAGCAGCAATTAAATTTTTCTTCGCAGTAGCAGCCGCTGAATCAGTAGGCACAACATTCCAAATTGCTTGCTGAAGGACCACAGCATCAGATGCTAAAGCACTTGCATTTGAATCATAGTATCTAGCAAACTGAGCTGATGAAATTGCAGCAGACAACTTAGCGTAACTGTCCGCGGTGAACTTAGACTTATCCAAACCTAACGCAATATTCAAGTACTTATCCAAACTATCGGTTGATACTTGGAAATTTGACTTAAGTTTGTCAGCAGCAGCTTGGATAACCTTAGTTGCAGCCTGAAGCTGATCGGCAGTTGCAGTACCGTTAACCGCACCACTAGCATTGATGTACTTAGCTGCAGCACTTAATGCGCTCTTCAGATCAGCAGTAGTTGATGCATCATAAGCAGCACCACTGTTAGCATTCAACAATGCGTTACCACCCGAAATTGCATCAAGTAATTCGTTGCCTACAGTGGTCTTGCTTACTAATCCACTAAAGCTGCTTTGCAACCCAGCAACCGCATTACTTACTTGGTCAGGAGTTGCGGCAGCGTTGTTCATAACTGCGCGTGCGTAGATAATTGAACTTTCAAATGCATTCCAAGTTGCTGAAGTGTAAGCACCGTTGGCGTTACCAGCATTATAGGTTGAGTTTGCACTGTTCAAAGCAGTTTGCAATCTAGATAATGGGGCTGATGAAGTCAAATTGGCTAATGTAGAACCTAAATCATCATTGGCATTAACTAATTGATCAGCAGTAGCGTCAGCTCCTAAAGAGTTCACACTAGTAACCACGGCCTTTAAAGTACCGATTGAGCTAATTGTGTATGAACCGGCAGAGTTGATTGCTGCATTTGCAGTGGTTAATTGAGCATCAATTTTTGCCTTGATTGCAGTTGAACTATTAGCTTCAAGGTCTGAAATTGAGTTTTGCAAACCAACTAATGCTGCTCCCATACGTTCTGCAGAAGCATTTTGATCCAATGCACTTTCTGCTGATCCGAGGCTAGCAGTGTAACCACTCCAGGCGTTAGTTGTGTATTGAGCCTTATTAGCGTCTGGGTATTTTGCTTTAGCAGCAGAGACTGCATCACTCAAAGTAGCGGCAGCTGTGTTTCCAAGTCCTGGAATCAAACTGGCAAGAGCAGTATTCAAACTAGAAATTCCGGTTTGAAGTGCTAACTTGCTTGAATTTTGAGTTAATCCAGAAACGTTGTTGATAGCTGCAGCTAATTGAGCAAATTATTGAGTGGTGTAATCAGCACTCTTTCTTGACTTAGCATCAGCTAACGTATTTGAGAATTGTGTCCATACATCTGCTTCTGCAGATGCATCAGCTAGCAATTCGACGTCCTCATCTTCTAAGTCTGCACTAGTTGCTGCGAACGCAACTACTTGTGCACTTTGCGGAGCCACTTCATCTGTTGAAGCGAGGTCCTCAGAGTCATCCGACAATAGTTCTAAATCATTATCGTCAGTGTCATCTGAAACTTCATTTTGGTCATTAACATCTGAATTAGTTAGACTTGTAGTCTGAACAAACTCATTTGCAAACATCAACATTGCACGACGGCCTTGTGCAGAAGAGCTGTCCGAGTTAATTGCTGCAATACTTGAAGCGGCTGAAACTGCTCCCGAAGCAGCTGCAATCGCTTCACGAGCTGGGTCATTAAATGAAGCGTTACTTTCAGGTGCAGCTGAAAGTTGTGAGTCGTTGGCAGCGTTGTCTGGATTGCTGTCATTTTCGTTAGAATTATTGGCATTTGCATCATTATCGTTTCTAGCCAAGAATTCATTATCATCGTTGTTTTTTACTGAACTTGAAGCTGTTGTTACTTGATCGTCATTATCTGCTTGCCGACGATCATTATCCTGAGTTTGTTCCTTATTTGAACTTGATGAAGCCTGGTCTGCTCCACCATTGTCAACTGAAGAACTGCTCTTTTCAGTAGAGCCATTTCCACTTACAACCGTATTACTGGAAGTAGACGAAGTAGACGATGAATCTTGGCTGCTTGAACCAACCGTCGCCTGACTTGGTGTGTCATCTGAACTCGATGTTGAAGTTGAAGATGAACGGTCTCCAGAATATACGGGCACTTGTGATGTCTGGTTCGATGAAGAATTTGCAGAACTACGATTTACAGAACTTGATGAACTACTTGAATCAGTAGTTGCTTGTCCGTATACCGCAATTGGTGCCTTACTTGTTGATGACGAAGAGCTACTTGCCTTTGAAGAAGACGAAGAGCTTGATCCGCCATTATAAACGACAACCGACTTGTTAGCCGACGAGCTATCAACCGGTATGGATGTCTTACTACTTGTTGAGGAACTTTCCCCATAAACAGGAGTCGCAGCTTTAACTTGTTGATTATCAGCTAAAGCAACTCCTCCACCAAACGCAACGATAGTTATCGCCGCAAAGAGCCATTGCTTACCACTTTTGTACATCTTGTAGTGAAGCTTTTCGCTCGAAATTTGGTCTTTCAATTCCTTATTTCGTTTTGACATATAATATGCCCCCCTAAACATTTTGAACCCGTGTTCCGTATTACATGATGTAAAAAATGCTGTTTCTCATAATATGCATTTATTAGTAATATGCTGTGTTGACCAGATTTCACACCCCATATGGCTTTGTTGAAAATGAAGTAAAAGCTTATGCAGTCCATTGCATAACGCTTTAAGTCAATATGGTTCACTAATACTTGCATTCATTTGAAGCAGCTGCCCTTAATCCCTAAGGATGTGGGCTATCATACACTAACTAAAAATAATTAATAGCGTTTTGCACGTTTGATTTTTACCCAACACGTGTTGATTAAAAGCGAAAATTTTAACTGCATATTCCAACACTTGTGTTGAAAAGTTTGCTACACTTTTATGCATAAACAAAGGGGGATATTTCATGTTATACTTCTTAAACTTTTAGGTACCTATCAATAAATCAGGAATTGAACACGCCCAATTAAAACGACTTCAACTATTTAAAGACACTAACGTTGAAGCAAAAATTGTAACGCGTGATTATGATGCAAACTTGCACTACAACATTAAGGTTTCCAAAATGGACGATAGCGACGTTATCAACATGTTTGATTACTTCCAAGGGGCCGTCCACTTTGATAGAAAACCAGTTGGCGTCGACGAAATTCAAATCGCCAAAAATTTAGCAGATGACGTCACCCGAAAATGGGATGATGCAAATAACTACTACGAACTATTTAATGGTGACAAAATCATCATGCGAATCGTTCTATTTAAAGATAGTGAGCAAGTTTCAGCCGTTCACTACTTTGATCATTTAGAAAACCTTTATCGAGTGGACTACTACGATTACCGTGGATTTATTTCCAAACGACAGTACTACACTCCTGACAACAACGTGAACATGGAAGAATTATTGCGCCCTGACGGAACCGTCGCACTTCGCCAATTCTTCCGTTTTGATCGTTCAATGCAACGTTCGCTCTCTCAATACCGGTTGATTGGCTATCATGGAAAAGACTACCAATTCGACACAATTTCAATGCTGATGCGGTTCTTCCTGGATGAACTAAACAAGAAAGATCCACAGACTGGAATCTTCATTTCCGACCGTTCGTTAGTTGATGACTGGTCGATCATGCACATGGAGACACCATCATATAAAGTTTTACATCTGCACAACTCGCAAACAAATGATGCTAATGATCCGCTTCATTCTGGCCTAAACTACAACTACGAGTTAGGACTTAACAATTTGGACAAGTGGGACGCCATTATCACTTCCACTATGAAGCAGGCAAAAGACGTTCAAAAACGCTTTAACCCAGGAATTCCGATCTATGCCATTCCAGTAGGAATTGTTCCTGAGACCGTCCTTGAAGAAGATAGAATTCCAGTCTCTGAACGCACACGTCACAAGGTAATTGCGGTTGCCCGAATCTCTCACGAAAAGCACTTGGACGATCTAGTTTGAGCTGTTAACCAAGCAAGGGAATCAGTTCCTGACATCTCACTAGATATTTACGGTTACGAAAACGACGAAAACGACTATGCAGAACCAAAGAAGGTTAAAGCGGCAATCAAAGAACTAGGTTTGGAAGATGTAGTTAAACTTCAGGGTTATAGTACAGACCTTGATTCTGTTTACAAGAGTGCCCAAGTCTTTGGACTCACTAGCCGAATGGAAGGATTTAACCTCTCCCTACTAGAAGCCATTTCTCATGGTGTCGTTGGGGTTACCTATGACGTTAATTACGGTCCTAATAGTATTGTTGAAGACGGCGTCAACGAAAATATCGTTGAATTTAACAACTGGCACCAAGTAGCAGATCGCCTAGTTAAACTCTTTAAAAATGACGAATTACTGCAAAAGTACAGTGACGGTGCATACGAAACCGCAAAACAATACTCACCAGAAAACGTTTGGAATGCGTGGGTAAATCTAATCGTAGATGCCAACAACAAGATTGCGCAGGACTAAGGGGGAAGAAGTTTTTATGGAATACTTAATTTTAGATACCGTAAGTGACGCTAAGTTTGAGCAAAATAACACTCTCAAACAACAAATTTCCATCTTGAAACAAGCTGGAAGTGATTTTAAAGTATTAACTCGTGATTACAATCGTTATCAGGCTAAGCACTTAAAAGAGCTAGGAATCGCCGAGGACAAAGTGGTTAACATGTTTGACTTCTTCCAAAATGCTGTCAATATTCCACATGCTCAGCCTACTATCCATGATTTACCACAAATTCCGGCTGAGGCATACGAAATCCAGCCTCACGGATCAAACTTTAATGAACTCCGTGACGGTGGTAAGCTCTTGGCTCACCAACAAGTAATGCCAGAAACTTTCGGTCAGGTAGATTACATTCGCTACTACGACCAATATGGCAACTACTCAACCATTGAGTACTATGACGTTCGCGGTTTCAAAACCATGGAACAATACTTCCATCCAAATGGTCAAGTAGCATATGAATTTTGGTACAAGCCAAGCGGAGAACGCGTAGTTGAAGCAATCTATATGTTTGGACCAGACAAAAAAGAAGTTATCAATACTTCTTGGCACGTCAACGATTTTAAGGGTGATAGCTACGAACTTGATAATATCGATCAGTTATTCAGTCTATTTTTAAACGAGCAGATTGCAGACGATGATCAAGCTCGTTTAATCAATGACACACCAGACTCAATCCACTTACTTTCAAGTGATCTAATTGGCAATCCAGAAATTTACTTAAAACTAAGTCAAGTCAATGACCGTGATGCCATTAAGAAATACTTGGAGATTACACCAGCTGCTAAACTATTGGTCGACACCGATGATCAAGCAGCCATTATTGAACCACTCGGTGCTCCAGTATTTGTCGATCCTGAGTACGGTTTGACTAACACCGAACTGTTGAGAAGCTATGCGGATATCACAAAACGACTACCAGAAAACGTGATTGCGTTCACTGATTTACGCAGTTCTGAGGAAATAAATACGTTAATTAACGCATGGCGAATCGTTCATGAAGCTAATGACACTGCCACATTAACCATCGTTGGTTCTCCCATCGGGGCAACTAACCTGACGCCAATCTTTAACAAGCTAAAAGAACTTAATTTATTTGAACTGGTATCAATTCAGCTTGATGCTAAGAAGGTCCCTGAAGTTTATGACAGATCAACTTTGATGTTGTTACCTTCCACAATGTATGGAACGACTAGTAACGTTGCTGAAGCTGCCCTGCGCTCAATTCAAACTGTTGTCGTTGATGACAACGAATTAGCGGCTTGGGTTGCAAGTATCGGTGCTGGAAGCACTGTTGAAAAAGATGCAGTCAACCTAGCCGACGCAATAATCAATCTAGTCAAGAACCCAGAAACTTTAATTAAAGCTAGTCAAGCAGCTCATAGTGCAACTAACCAACTTTCATTAGAAAATTCTGTTGCTAAGTGGGAAGCAGTATTAAATAACTAAACAACCAAAAAACACCTCTAAGTATCCTATTCCCGGAAAATCACTTAGAGGTGTTTTTTTACGATGCATTAAGTTATCTATTGTTTTCTTTTTCTTCTGTACACTCCGAACGTCAGAACGGATAGACCTGCAAGTAGTGCGGCACCAATCGTACTTGCATGTTCATCCCCCTCACCTGTTTGCGGCAACGTTCCCACCTGATTCGTTTGAGAAGTACTTACCTTATCAGGTTGGTCTGCTACGCCAGGTGCTGAGTGTCCGGTTTGATCTGATTCACTGACAATCTGATCACTACTTTCAGAACCATCAGAGGTTAAATCAACCATGTGTAGATTACCATCTTGATTCCCGCTACCAGTAGCTAGGTCAACTGCTGAAACCTGTTGTGAGCTACCACTGTTAGTAGTTCCACTAAGGTTACCGGTTGAACCACCAATACTACCATTGCTAGTTCCACCACTTTCAGGAAGTCCTTCAGGCCTTTCTAAGTCACCAGAATCACCTGGGGTACTTGGCGTACCTGGGGTGCCTGGTGTACCCGGATTAGGCGGAACAACTCCTGGATTGGATCCGCCGCCAGTATTAGTTTCCCTAATTCCTAACTCAGTATAAGTTCCGTAGGTGTGGCGAGTAGTTTCGCGTTCGCTGTAGGTAGAACCAACTGCATAAGCAACTTTCTTACTAGGGTTCTTATCGTCAACAGCGAAGGCATTATTTTCTGCATAGTTGTGTTGTGGAATTTGAAGATTGAAGTTCATTTTCAAGTTGGACTCTTCATGGCCACGTTCCAAATAGAACAGTTTAATTTGGTGTTCCGAATCAGCCTTATTCCAATTTGGAATCACAATCTTTTTTACATTTTTCGGAACCGTTTCAGTTTCACTGGAAACAATTTGGCCAACGACAGCTTCAGGTTGTCCAGTTTTAACCTGTGCTGTAACAACTCCAGTAGAAAAATCAATCGATCCAGAAGCCGCATCATGAATTCCACCGATATCTAGAGCTAGCTTATTATCAATAAACAGCCAAAAATCATCGTCTCCTGAAAATTCAAATTTCATTGGCGTCTTTACCTTTGCACCATCCTTAACGCTTTCAACTTCCCCATCTTTGGGGTGAATGTAACCCATTTCCATGGTCATTCCAAAATAGTGATTTAGGCCATTTTCTGCATTTGAGTTAACAGAACCTGTCTTATATTGTTTGGTTTTTACCCCGACACCATTCTGAAATTCAAAAAATTCGTCTAATCTATCAAGTGGGAAGAATTGTCCGAAACGTTCTGGCTTACCAGTCTTAGCCCCTGGCATATTGTTCCAGTTAAACAATTTTATATCGCCATTTTCGTCAAGATAAGCATGGTTCTTCTTACTGTCGTATGAAAAGCCACCGTTTCCATCTGATACAAACAGATTTTCCCCATCTTGATCCTTGAAGACAACCTTTTTGCCTTCGACTTGGCTGTCATCAAAAAGATAAGCCAATGATTGATCTATTAGGCTCTTATAAATGGGATAACCATTTTCATCTAGGTAATCTCTCACAATTTCCTGACTAATTGCGTAGTCTTTATATACGTTATTAGGATTTGGATTTGTCAACCCTGCCCTTTCTGCCGAGAACTTCAAGTACTTGCCATTATTGATTCCTAAATCATTAACATTGCCACCCTTTTCAGTTCCATCATCCTTAAGCCAATAATCAAATAGTGAGATTTTCACCCCAGGGTTAATACTTTCCAATTCCTTTAGGGTTTTATTATCCTCTCCACTATTCTTCAAATCAGTCTTTGGCATTACCTTTGGAACAGTGATTGAGTAAATAATTCCCTTATCATGAATATCGTCCGGGTCACTCGTATAATCAATGTGGTAAATTTTGTTGCCAATTTGAACGTAATCCTGACCTGCCTCAATTGCTTTTGCTAACAAGTCTTTTTCGTCAATTTCTTGACTGTCATCATTTAGATAACCACTAGTAACATAGCCTTTGTTCTTGACATCTTTAAAGAATTTTAGCAGTTGCTTGTCATTAACTTCTTTAAAACTGCCATCACTGTATTCATACAGTTTGTCATCTCTTTCGTAGAAATTCTTCACCGAATACCCATCAGGGATGCTTTCATTGATATTACTATATTTGTACTCAATGTACTCCAAAATTGTTGCCAAATCTTTGATTTTAGGATCAAGATTTCCCTCATCATCAGTAAAGATTTCAAAGTCAATATCTTCTAGGATTAAATCGCCACTTTCGATTGCTTTTCCAATTTGTCTTTGATTTCTTCTTCCGTAAGCCCACCGTCGTTCACAGCTTTTAGATAACGGTCAACCAGTTTTTCCGTATTGATGATCGACTTTACCTTTTCGGTCACGTCCTCAGTAAATTGACCATCAACCTTTTTGAAGTACCTGATTTCTCCGTTCACCTTCCGTTTAACAACGTAAACAGGATTAGCCCCGTCTTCACCTGGCTTTGTAAATTCCATAACCTTACCTTCAATTGTGTCGCCCTCAAAACCTTCAGGAACTTTGTCGATAAAGTGATAAATTCGGTAATCGCCTGAAAATTCCGTTCCAGCTGGTAATTCTTTAAGTTGCTCTTTAGTCAGGTAGTGTCGCTTAGCAATTTTTTTATCGATCGTTTCTTGAATTTGATCTAAAAATTCCTGATCAGTAATCTTCACAAACGAGTCATTTATTTGTTCATAAAAGACCTGCTTGCCGTCTTCCATAACTTCATAAAATTTTCGTTTGTACTCGCTGGTATTTTCTTCCTTAACTTCGTTAGGATCAATAACTTCTTTATCTGCCTTAGTACTGGCTTTAGCAGCAACTGGGCTTTGTGCCTTCATCTGAGAAGTCTGTTTTTTAACAGTTGAATTTTGAGTAGCAGGTTTTTCTACCTCTGCAGTTGGGCTAGCCTTTGCTGCTTGTGACTTGGTCTCTTGTCCTTGTGTTACCTGTTGGTTATCGACCTGCGTCTGCGGTGCTGTTTCGGCTTGACTAACTTGAGGTTTAACTTGTGAACGTGGTTGAGACTGAGTTACTGCCGGTTTAGCTACCGACTGGCTCGATTTTGGTTGGGTGTTTTGTTGCGGCGCACTTTGATAGCTTTGCACCGGGTTGGCCGCTGGCTTAGTAGCTGTTGTGGCCTGTTGGGCAGCTGGCTGTTGTTTCACAACTGTAGCCGGCGACTTGGTTGTTTGCTTTGGTGCTACCGGCTTTGCTGGTTTAGGATCAGGATTAGCAGGAGTGTACACCGGAACACTACTGCTGGTCTTTGCCGTTTCGGTTGAAGACTCTGCTAATGCTGAGCTACAGCCAAGGATTCCCATCCCAATAACACAGCTCCCACCAATTACCCAAAGTTTCCCCGCCTTATACAATCGATAACGGACAGTTTTGTTAGTATTTTTCAATTTTTCTTTCATTTGCATATTTCCTCCAAAATGTAGATCCGCGGGGCTTATCCGCAATCACTAATCTTTGGAGAATACCGAATAAATATGGGCAAAATGTAAACAAAATATGAAGAAAAAATAACTAATAACAAATTCGGAATATTCTAAAGAATGCCTTATAAACTTCGAAACACCGGTGTTTAACTGATTTTACGTAAAGTTTAAAAACTGCTAGTCTTTTGCAAATGCAGCAAAACTTAAGTAAAAAAGCCTAGAATGCAAAAAAACTCCCGTAACCTCTTATTTAAGAAATTACGGGAGTTCCCATATTTTATAATACTTATCTCAACTAGGAATCTTCGCACCCATATCATCAATGTGTTGGCGCACTTCATACTCACGCTCACGTTGTTTAAACGAAGCACTGTGGATCGTGCTACCTGGTCGCGATACCTTTTCATAAAGTGGTTTGGCATCCAGCAAAAAGTTGTTAGTTGCGTATACATAATCGGCTGTGAACAACAAATCTTCAGCAAGGTCCAAAGTTTCGTCGAACCGAATTTGTTTTTCACGCAGTACGCTCACCCGAAAAGCCTTATTCCAAACATACCCGCCAATTAGATTGCCCCGAGTATTAATTGAATCATATACTTCTCGTTTTGAAACACTGACTAATCCTCGATGTTCAAGTGCTCCAGCACCGCGAAAGCCCCAGCGATAGCCAACTGTAACCATATCTACTTTGGGTTCAGCCATCCCATCTGCCATTACCTGTAGGAAGTCTGGTTCCACCAAATCATCCCCATCAACAAACGTAATTGCTTCAACTTTGGCATCATCGATTCCTGCATTTCTGGCTTTGGAAACTCCGGAATGTTTAGTCAACTTGACCACTCTAAAACGAGGGTCTAATTTTACGTAGCGCTCCGCAACCGCCACTGTTTTATCAGTGGATGCATCATCAACTACAATGACTTCAAAATTGCGATATTGCTGATTAGCAAGCGAATCAAGCGTCTTACCAACATAATTCTCTAGGTTATGAGTAGGAACAACAACTGTCATTAAAATACTATCATTCATGGTACTCCCCCCTTAAATTAACAACCAGATTGTACTGCTTGCCAATTTAAAATCAACTAAAATGACCTACCTCAAATACCGCAGAACGATATCTGCAAGGACCCCCGCAATCTTAGCCGGATTTTCCTTGAAATGGTCACGCTCACCTTCGAAGAAGAAATTGATAACCACCCCCACCAGTGCAGCATAACTGTTTCGTGGGTCAATTCCCGGGACCTGGGAAACAACCGGCCGCCAATGATTATAAAATTCTGGGCGACCATGCGTCACATCCTTTAAAAACGCAATTTGGTTCTGATTAGCAAACAGCAATTGGAGAACTTGGTGATTTGCTTGAATGTACTTAAATAAAGCTAAGAAGTACGATCTCACGTACTGCTCAGTCTTATCTAAATTTTTACCGCCACCCACTGGATTATCCCGTTTGATCCTAATAATCTGATTCATGATTCCTTCTTGGGTCTTTTCTAGCAAATCATACTTATCAGTATAGTAAGCATAGAAGGTAGTCCGATTTAGTCCCGCATCATCCAAAATTGCCTTTACCGTCATCCGTTCGATTCCCTTTTCGGCAAGCTGTTTAAAGAACGCTTCGCGGATTGACTGTTTTGTTTTCATAACCCGCTTATCGTTATCATTCATAATAAATTATTCCCCCTTTTAGGTAGATATCCAACATTTTCATATAAAGTGTTGTTGTAATACATTGATATTATAACTAGAATAAGGTTAAAGCAACAGTTGTTGTTTTTCTAATTCCCTTATTAGGGTAGTTCACATTTTGGGGTGACTTTTCAGGACCATTTCGGTCGATGATAGTACTTCCCACACTCGTCACCCACATCAAAATTGCGAGCAATATATTGTTTTGTTAGTGGCCGAATTCCCGACGGCTAGATTTCGATTAACACATATACCGATCCTTGTCGCGCCCCTTTTCTCAATAGTGGCAAGGTCCCCCAAACACATTAGCTATTTACGAATAGTATCTATTATCCCTTGATAGGCATGTATCGAAACAGCTAGCAAAACCTAATATTAAATTAAAAGCACAGCGTTGGATTTCCCGTCCTCGCTATGCTTTTTCTTTTACACATTTTTAATTACTTACCAACAAATGTATGAATCAGTCCTGGAGTAATACTAAATTCGATAATTGCCGCCACAAATAGTAGTGGTAACACGAACACCAGCGTATCAATCACTGCATTTTTAATAATTAAGCCAAAAGTCTCAGGCCGGTCACGGTGCCTAATGTACTTATCAAACACAAACCAAACTACTTTAGCACTAATCGCAGCTGAAATGATTTGTGCAGGAATTTCCAAAATGCCGTGAGGTAAAATTCCGGCCATGAACATTGCGATTGGGTGCGCAGTCAATGTAAGCACAAGCCCAACCGTTGCTGCATTGTACACAATAAATGCGTAGTACAGCGGAATCGGAATCAGACCAAGAATAATGATCATTACTGAACCAGTAAAGTTATGCATAAATAGTGGCAGGAAGCTTCCTCCCTTTAACGTATTTTCGCTACCAATTGAGGCCTTTAAAAATGATCTAATTGCCTCAGTTGACCCTGTTAATTTAACAATTGCAAAGGAAATAATCCAAGTTGCCACCATAATGGCTAAAAATTGCCAGAAGAGTTTTTTGTAATCACGATTAAATCTACCAAAACTATCTTTTATCGTGTACTTACCCCCTTTTGACGATAATTATAAACTAATCAAGGCAATAACATAAAAATAAAGCTCACTATTCTGTTTCTTGCAATCCGTTGAAAATTTGCTGCATATTAGCTTCGATTTCATATAATTGGTCCGAATATTTTTTCAACCGACTAGCATACTGATCTGCCTTGTTGTCATCGGCAAAGCTCTTATAACGTAAGTCATGCTCAAGACTGGCCCACATGTCCATTCCAATTGTTCTAAACTGAATTTCAACTGCCACATTCTTTGGCCCTTCGTCTTGAAAAACAGGCACCGAAACAATCAAATGATAGCTGCGATAATCGTTTGGCTTTGGGTTTTTAATGTAATCCTTCTCCTTGATTACGGTGATATCGCTTTGTTTGGCTAGTGCGTCCCTAACCTGATAAATATCATCGATGTAGTTGGTAATCACCCGAATGCCAGCAATATCATAAATGTTTTCAAACACATTTTCTAACGTCAACTCCATCCCTTTACGGGCAACCTTCTCAATCAAACTAGTTGGTTCCTTCATCCGCTCTTCCATGTGATGAATCGGATTATGGTCAAAACTAACGGAATATTCGTCGTCCAAATTCTCTAGTTTGGTCCCAATTTCATTAAGTGCAGAATGCCGAAGTAAATATTCTTGGCTCACCTGTTTAATTCCATGTAATTCTTTTTCTAAATTAGCAGCTTTAAACTGCCGTTCAATTTTTTTAATGTTGAAGTGATTTTCGCGTTCAATAATCATTTTTGAAATTCCTCCGAATTTTTTGAATATCCCTCTAGAAATTATTATCTCATATCTGTATACTGAAGGTCTTGACTTTTAACACCAGGGAGGGAACAAATGAAAAAGTTTGGAACAAGAAGCTTTATCTTAGTAGCGATTGGATTTATTCTCGGCATGAGTGAATTCATCATGGTCGGAATTCTAAATGACTTGTCTGCCAGTTTTCATGTTGGCATTTCGGACGTTGGTTTTTTAGTTACCTTGTTTGCAATTGTCTACGCAATCGCAACCCCAATTTTGACCATTTTGGTTGGTTCTCACAGACTCTACCGAGTGATGATCCTACTACTAGGAATATTTATTGCAGCTAATGCGCTGACCGCAATTGCCCCCAACTATACAATTTTAACGTTGTCGCGAATATTAACCGCGATTGTTTCTGGAATCACAGTATCAATTGCCATCACGTTCTCAGCAGTAATTGCCCCAAGAGAAAAACGAGCGTGGTTAGTTTCCTGGGTATTTTCAGGATTTAGTATCGCCTCAGTTTTTGGGGTTCCGATTGGAACTTGGTTAAGTGATAAATTCGGTTGGAGAATTGTCTTTTGGCTAATCGTTGTCATTTCAATTTTATTTACTATCCTATTTATGCTTTCATTGCCAACTGACATTCGTCAGGGAAAAATGGATCACTTTACCCAACAATTTGCTATTTTTAAAGATAAACGGATTTTATTAGGAATCTTACTTCCTACTTTAAATCTTGGTGGGGTGTACGTTGTTTATACTTATCTAAGACCAATTATCGTGTCGGGATTAGGATTCCCAACAGCCTTCGTTACCCCAATATTGTTTGTTTACGGATTCGCCTCGCTGGCAAGTAATCAGATTAGTGGCCGTTTAGCAAACTATGACGGGTTAAAAACAATGACCAAGGTGTACCTACTCCAAATTGTTACTTTAGTTGCTTTGCCACTACTATTTGGACTTCCTTGGATTGCCCTAATTTCATTAATTATCTTAGGCTTTACAATGTATCTTCAAAACTCACCAATGCAAATGTTCTACTTGGAAGTTGCGGAGACAGATTACCCACAATCAATGGTTATGTCGTCATCTCTAAACTCCATTTTCAGTAACGTTGGAATTGCCGTTGGATCAGCAACTGGTGGTCTGATGGTAAATGCTACGGGATTAAAATCTTTGGGAATTGGTGGTGCGATTTACACCATTGCAGCACTAGCAGTTCTAGTTGTGTTGAATAAGGTTAGAAAAGTTAGATAGAAGAAATCCCCCTCACCATTGGAAATAATGGTGAGGGGGATTTTGTTTGGTGTGAATGATGGGGGAGATTTCTGTAACATCCCTTGCAGTCGCCGTCACGACCGACTTTAAGGACAGTGAGCATCAGGAGTGAATCCTGCTACTCGCAGAATTCACTTACTGTTGCTCTTGTCGGGGCACTACGACTGAATCAAAGATTCATGTAGTGCTCCCTTTTCGCATCATTCGCTTAGTGTCGCCGTTGCAGACGCACTACGACGGAATCGGAGATTCCTGCCTATTCTTCACAGTCTCTGTCGCGACTAACCGCCACTAATCGTGACGATTAGTATGCGTCATCGTTGTGGAGGCGTTAAGACGAAATCGAAGATTTCTGTAACATCCCTTGCAGTGGCTATCAGGACTCAACGCCACTATTCGTGACCTTGAGTTACTGATATCTTTGCAGAGGTTCGACATCGCAATCAAAACACGATTGCTGTCTATCCATCACAGTCTCTGTCGCGACTAACCGTCACTAACCGTGACGATTAGTATGCGGCATCGTTGTGGGGGCACTGCAACGGAATCATAGATTCCTGCAGTGCTCCCTCATTCATTCGACTTCAGCGCCTCTACCATATCCACATTCTTCAGATGCCTATGCGTAATCGCAATCACAACTAAGTTGAACACAATCATCAGCACCGTCGCCACCACATACCCAAGTGGTTTGATGACAAGTGGGAAAATCACCGCATTTGTTTCCGCCTGATGCAACACATACATCGTCAACAAGTTTCCCAACCCATAACCGCCAACAATTCCGACGATGGCCAAAATAATCGTTTCCCTAGCCACGTACATCGTCACTTCTGGATCAAAGAATCCTAGCACTTTGATGGTTGAAAGTTCCCGTTGCCGTTCCGATATATTGATATTGTTCAAATTGTAAAGCACGATAAACGAAAGCAATCCAGATAGCAAAATGAAGATCCATACAATTGGCCCCATTTGGCTAGACATATTGGTTACCGTCTTCTTTTGATCGGTTGTAAAATTAATTCCCAGAATGTTGGTATTCTTGCTAATCCACTGCTTACCTAACTTGGTTTCGGCAGATTTGTTAGTTTTCTTCAACTGTACCAACAATGTCTTCATTGATGGCTGCTTGCCCATCACATTTTGATAATTTTGCCTCTTAATATACATAAAGTTACTAACGTAATTTTCAGCAATCGCCGCAACCTTCACCTGAATCTTGTGGTTGTTTTGACCAGTAACCGAAATTTTGTCACCCTTTTTAACACCAAGTATCTTCGCTGCTTTTTCAGTCAAAACGATCCCATCATTAGGTAATGATAACTGCTTTTTGGAATCAACATCCTTGACCTTGATATACTTGCTGAACTGGTCTTCATTCTTTGGTGAATAGACAGTAATATCTGCCACTGACTTATCACCTTTAGAAACTTTAGCAGCCCCGGTACTTACAACTGTACTTTGCTTGTAATTTCCCGCATCCTTAACCGTTTTTTGAACTTCAGGCAACTTATCAGTTGTCTTTGACTGAACTACCGCATCGTAATGTATCAAGTCATTGTACTGGCGTTGACCTGATGATGAGATTGAATTATCCAGACCAAATCCAGTTAGAATCAGTGCAGTTCCGCCGGCAATTCCTAAAATCGTCATGATTCCTCGTGACTTGAATCTAAACAGGTTTCGGTAGCTGATTTTTTGGTTGAACTTCAGTTTTGACCAGATGAAAGTAACCTTTTCCAACCAAATTTTCTTGGAGGACTTAGGTGCCTTGGGCCTCATGAGCTCTGACGGAACGACTTTGACTTCACGATTAATTACAATAATTGCTGCACCAACTGTGGAAATTAGTGCAAGAACCATCGCAAACCCAATTGAAGTCCAATCAAAATGAACCACCGCTCCACCGAGTACATAATTTTGATACATTGAAATCACTAACCTTGGAAGCAATTCATTTCCAAGAACTGAGCCAAAGACAATTCCAACGACCGCGGCTAATAATGCGTACATGATGTACTGATAGGCAATTGAACCCTTTGAAAATCCTAGTGCCTTCAAGGTTCCAATTTGGCTACGCGATTCCTCAACCATTCTAGTAACTGTAGTAAAGGTAATCAATGCAGCTAACAGGAAGAAGAACAGTGGGAAGACATTTGCAATTGCTGCAATTCGGTCAGAACTCTCACCGTAACCTGAGAATCCTGGGAAATCTTCTCGAGTGCTCCATATATAAGTTGGCGTGGTGGCATCCTTAACCTTTTTCTTTTGCTGATCAAGCTTAGCTTGCTGTTTAGCAAGTTGCTTTTGCTGAATCTTAACCCGACTGTTAGTTGGCGCCGCTTTAGCAGCTGTTGCTAACTGACGCTTAGCAGCATCAAGTTTTGATTGTGCGCTGGTCAACTTTTTAGTTGCGGGTTTGGCAAGTTCAGCAGCTCGGTCCACCTTTCGGGCATTAAGAACCCGCTTTAACTGTTTAACTTTATCCTTTACTGCATCTTTATACTTCGAACCAAACGTACCTTTATCTTGCAAACTTGAAAATCTAACGTTAAGTGCGGTTGCAACTGGCAGGTTCATCATCTTCTTAGGAACGTATGCAAAGTACTGCACCTGACCATTTCCAATGTTGGCAGCACCACGAGTTGCGTTGTCGACATACTGCGCAGAATCAGCAAACCCCACCACTTTAAAAGTTCTACGGGTTAAGTCTGCGGATTTAGCAAATTTAAACGTATCGCCTAATTTGTATCCCTCGTCGGTCTTGGCTTTAGAGTCTAACAATATTTCATTATTGGCCTTCGGCAAACGACCACTTTTTATTTTTGGAAGATTTTGTTTATCTTGCTTATCATATCCGTACAAAGCAATGGCATCACGATTCTTACCACCAATGACTGCCTTATATTTACTTGTTTCAGCCTTGGCACCGCTAACTTTCTCAGCAGCCGCCACGTCCTTGGCAGTAAACCCTTTAGTGGAAATGATTTGCACATCACTCAGTTTTTGCGAATTGACTTCAGCCTGAAGTGAATCGTTCAATGCTGGTCCAGTTGCTTTAACCCCAACAAAAATCAACACACCAAGCATGATGATCATTGCAATGGCAATGAACCGGCCAAATGAATCCTTAATATTTCTCAACAGTAACTTATTCATCGTCTTTCACCTACCAGACAATGTCGGCAACTGCCGTTGGATTTTCGTTATCTTCAATCGATCGTACTTGGGCATCGTTAATATGGATAACTCGATCTGCCATTTTAGCAATTTCAGAGTTATGCGTGATGATAATCACGGTTCTACCAAACTCACGACTGGCGTCATTTAATAACTGCAAGACTTGCTTCCCGGTTGTGTAATCCAATGCACCTGTTGGCTCATCACACAATAATAGTTTAGGATTTTTAGCTAAGGCTCTAGCAATGGCAACCCGTTGTTGTTCACCACCTGAAAGCTGTGAAGGAAAGTTATTCAGACGATTTTCCAATCCGACTTCCTTTAATACTTCAGCAGCATTCTGACCATCATCCACAAGGGAAGTTGCTAACTCCACATTTTCCAGAGTTGAAAGGTTAGGAATCAAATTATAGAACTGAAAGATGAAACCAACGTCATTCCGGCGGTATTTGGTTAGCTGCTTATCGTTATAGCTAGCGATATTAGTCCCATCAACAACGATTTCCCCGCTAGTTGGACTATCCATGCCCCCCAACATGTTCAGAACGGTAGACTTACCCGCCCCACTTGGTCCTAAGATTACCGTAAGTTTTCCTTTTTCAACTGAAAAATTAATGTCTCGGTTGGCAACAATTTCTGTATCGCCCATTTGGTACTTTTTAACTTCATGTTTAACTTCGATGTACGCCATGCAAAAATATCCTCCGTTTTAAAATGAACACGTTGTTCTTTTAATGACAGTATGATAGGTTAATAGATAAATATCAATAATCAATTAATTTTTAGATGTCATTGTTTCAACAATAAAGCTAAATTGTGTCTATTTGGAGGCCATCATGACTGGTATAAAGGACAATCGCAGAACCCTCGTCACAAAAAATTTATTAAAAGAATCATTGCTTGAGCTACTAAAAGATAAACCACTGGAAAAAATCACGGTAACCGAGATTGCTAAGGGAGCTGACATAAATCGGGGAACTTTTTACCTGCATTATGATAGTCCCAAAAGTTTATTTGCTGATACTGAGAATGAATTGATGGACGAAATCAAGCCCATGATCAATGAATTTTTGCAGCAGCCTTCCGACGATTTCTTACCAAACGTACTGAATCTAATTAAAAAGAATCCGGTTGCGACTCAATTGATTTTGGAAGATTCCGAAAACAATCATGTGTTAAGCACCTTAATTGAGCCATTCCGTGAACAAACCCAATTAAGAATTAGAGATCATTTCGATGATGTGGATACAACGATTGCGGACTATTACTTCGAATTTTGTATTTCCGGAGCAATTAACGTAATTTTAAAGTGGCTGCGGTCGGGTAGTGATATAGCACCAGAACAGGTAGCTGAAGTCATATATAAAAGTGTACCGTATAGCTAAAGGGAGCGGGACAGAAAGCATACGAAGATGCTTTCGTCGTCCCACCCCCACACAACCAACAGTAACTGAGAGTCACGGGTAGTGGCTCTCAGTCCTGATGGTTACTGCGTGTAGCAACCATCCGAATAGAAGAAAAAATGCCGTTATAATTTCAAAAAGGTGAAATTATAACAGCATTTTTTGGGTGAACTTAATTTTATGTCTAGGCCTTTAACTATTCTAATATTTAGTTCCTAACGCCTGGATAAACGTTGTCAGTAATATCAATATTCCCCCAGTTAATTCAGCCGGAGTAAGTGGTGTCCCTAAGACGGTTACCGCTAAGACGGTCGCTGTCAGAGGTTCAAACGCCCCCAACATCCCCGTCGTAGTCGCCGAAATGTATTTCAAACTACTTAAATAAAATAGATAAGTAAAAACTGTTCCCACCACGACGATTATCGAAATCCAAAATACCAGGTTAAAATCTAAAGGCACTTGGTTAGCGGTGAATGTATGATACAAAAATGGTAGCCCACCAATTAGCATTGCCCAGCCAACCACAAATCTGGCATCGTACTTTCTGAGCAACTGCCGGGGCATCAAAGTGTAAATCGCCGTTGCAACTCCAGCAGCTAGTCCCCAAAACATTCCCTTGGGAGTCAAAGCTAGCTGGTTAAAGTGCCCATTAGTTGCCAACATAAACGTCCCAAACAAGGCCACAATGATCGAAACCGTATCAATTCGTCGGGGTAACTTTTTACTGGCAATTGCAACGTATAGGATGATAAACAACGGCCCCAAGTTTTGCAAGACCGTTGCCGTTGGTGCGTTGCTGTAATTAACAGCACTAAAGTAACACAGCTGAGATGGCATCATTCCAAGTAAACCAAACAGGATCAGAGAAATCGCATCGTGTTTATTTTTAAATATTTGTAGGACTTCAGTGCCATTAGTGGCAATTGACCACAAAATAAGGATTGAGCCGGCGAAAAATAGCCGCACACCCACGAGCCAAACAGGCGAAACATGATAAGTTGAGAATACATACTGAGCAACGGTTCCGGACACTCCCCAAAGGGTCGCCCCTAAAATAACGTAGAAAAGTCCCTTTCCGGGATTATTTTTTGCAGCAACTTGCATTATGACAGCCCCAATCGAACAAGAATATAGAATTAACACTAGCCGAAAAAACGCTTGATGGCAAGGTTATTTTCACAAAAAAAGAACCGGCACAGCCGGTTCTTTCATTTTATTAGTTAAGTGGTTTGCTTGAAACCATCAACTCAGGTGGCCATAGAGCAAGTAGGTATCCATAACCTTCTTGGTCAAATGCCAATCCTTCAAATTCACGTTTTGAATTAAATGCTTGGTAGTGAATGTCGTCAGCGCTAAAATCACCTGAACGGACCTTGCTTGCAGGAACTGATGTCAAGATATCATCAGAAACGAAGTACAAACGACCGTTAGCTGGGTTAACAGAAACGAATTGGTTAGCGTCACCACCACGGTTACCTACATATGATGAACCAGCAGAGAACTTAACTGAGTCTTCATCAAGGCGACCATAGAAGAACATGTAACCATCACCGAACTTACGTCCCCAATATGCATTACCATCGTTATCAAATGCTAATGTATGAAGTTGTAAGTTTGATGTCTTAGAACCCTTATTATGCAACATCTTAAACTTGTATTGACGGATTGGCTTCAAAGTATTTGGATCCATTTCCATAACAACGTTGTCTTGATCAGTCTTAAGATCTGACAATGTGTTGTCTTCAGCAAGATACAAGTGTTGGTTTTGTGGGTTAAATGTCAAAGTTTGACCATGACCAATGTCAACTTGTGGTGAAAGTTGAGCAGTTTGGGCGATATCCACATACTTGAACATATCTGGATTTTCGTTCTTAACTGAGTCAACCTTGTTTTGGTGGTCATCGATTTGGCTTTGAATGGTAGCAAGCTTCTTATCGTATGCCTTGATCTTAGCCTTGTGGCCTTGATATGACTTCATCCATTTTGCCATCTTAGCCTTTGATTGTTTAACAATCTTCTTGGCATTTTGACGGGTCTTGTATGAGTACTTAGCAGTAGTCTTCTTTTGGTACTTGTTGCGCTTGTCTTTCCACTTGTAGTACCACTTTTGAGCGTTACTCATCCAGTTTTCCTGGTTGTTTTGGTAAGACTTGTTCTTGTTCAAAGTTGTGGTTAATGACTTAATTGCATCAAAATCATCTTGCATCTTTGAATAAGCAGCGTCATATTCTTGGTTATGTCTCAATCCATCCTCAGTGTATGGGTTGAAGTAGTCAAACGCACGCCAGAGGGCGTTAATATCTGTGTTGACCCCAAGTTTTTCTAGCTTAGCTAAATCAAACTTAACGATGGCACCGTAGTTGGTGTTAGTTCCGTTTGATTCAACGAAGTAAATGTGGTTATCGTTGTCCAAAGCAACTGATTGGAAGTTACCGTGTTGATAGTTAGAAACGTTGAAACCATCTGGTAAGAACCACTTAGTTGAGAACATGTTTGATTGCGAGCTACCAGAAATCGTCTGGTATGTATTGCTTTCGTTGATTCCCGTTGGGTCAAGCTTATACTTAGTGTACTTACGATCCTTGTTACCTTGGGGAGTGTCATTGTTGACAGTGTTTAGTGACTCTTCGCTGTAATCTTTTAACACGTTACCGGCATTAACTGTCTTAATACTACCGGCATCACCTGGAGCATCGATAACATCCGCATGTACTGCAGACGCCCCCGCGAGCCCAAGTGAGGTAAACAAGATTGCAACTAAAGCAGTCTTCTTTAATTGTATCTTCATTCAAATCCCACCTCAAAATTTTTTTGAACTTACAAACTTAGTGTAACTGTTTGCTGTTTGAAAGTAAAAGTATATACCACGTTTTTAAAGTAAAAGAAAAAATGTAACCCGGGTGTAATGTGGGTTACATTTTTTGAGATAGAGTTATGGGTTGGGTGTTGGTGGAGTTATAATTTCTCCCCAATCATCTGGTGCCCAAACATAAAGAGTGATTTCAGACTTGCCTAAAAAGTGATTGTCCTTTGCCAATTTGGCTAATGCTTTTACATTATCATAATTTTTCTGCATATCTTGTACTTGCTGAGAATTATTATCTGTTGCACCAATCACGATCTTCATATCTTCGTTACTAATAGTCTTATTATATTCTTCTACGCTTTCTGCCATCGATTTAAATATTGAAGCTGTAAAAGCTTCTTCATCATTCGTTTCGCTGCCAGTTGCTTTAAAAGTCACTACCGGCTTACCAACAGGTGTCTTATCAAAGTCTGTCTGATTTGACCTTCTAACAATGTGCACTGTGGTTTTAAAATCCACATAACTAGGGTCTGGAGTCGGTGTTGGCTTCGGTGGATCTGGAGTTGGTGTTGGCGTTGGATCCGGCGTTGGTGTTGGCGTCGGCGTTGGATCCGGTGTTGGCGTCACCGGAGGAGTCGTTTCTGTTGGCTTTTCCACCCGGGTCACACCACTCGTCTTAACCCAGCCACTCAATTGTGGGTGCGTTAAATTGCGAACGTAGAAATATCCGGTCTGTTCACGGGTCATCATTACTGCATTGGTAACCCGCAATTCATCATCTTGATAATTTGTAGTGTTATTCAATATCCGTTTTGCCTTATACTGAGCATTCTTTGGATAGTTCCAAACTGATTGGCCAACATTGTAGTGATAAGTTGCCCCGCCAATTCCAGCTCCCTCAGGAGTGGCAATTGACATTGTTGTACTGGCACGCTTAACTCCGCCAGCAAATACCTTTTTGGTTTTGCCACCGTAGATCCAGCCACGATACTTTTGGTCAAAGGAAAAAACTTTATAGTACACACTCTTTCGTGAAGTTGTCGCCATCTTATAAATCCTAAAGTACTTAGCTGAACTCTTGGCACTTCTCAACTTCTTCATTGTGGTGACGGTCGCTTTCTTCTTAGCACCCCGGAGAGTTCCGGCAATATTATATAAAGCATTCTTCCCTGTTGGAACAACATTTCTTTTAGTTCCATGGATCTCGGTCAGGTAGCGATTAGAAGTTACCTTGACTCGGGATTTTGCTTGGGCATCTGTTAAATTACACGCTGCAGTCACTCCCAATGCAACTAACGGGAGTAATAATAGGTGAGTTTTGAGCTTCATCATTAAAACCTCCTTAACAAAAAAAGAATCAACTATCCACATTTATAGTAACAAATATGCATAGTTGATTCATTTTTGAAGATTAGTATTTAACTGTCTTAAGCTCACTGACTGTTCGGTTGATGTTATCACTTTGGGCAATCACTGAAATTACAGAAACGCCGGCCACACCTGTCCCTGCCAATTCTGTAACGTTATCTTCGGTAATCCCACCAATAGCAACGACTGGATAGTCACTCAGCTTAACCAATTTGGCAATTTCTTCTGGGCCAATCACCGGATCAGCATCTGCTTTAGATTGTGTTGTAAACGCCGGACCACTACCAATGTATGCTAACCCAGAAAGCTGATTTGCTTCCTCAACTTGTTCCTTAGTATCACAAGAAAGGCCGACAAATATCTGGTCGCCAACTTCAGTGATCACCTGACCTACCTTTTGATCCTTTTGACCGACGTGAATTCCGTCAGCCCCCACTCGCTTAGCCAACGCCACGTCATCATCCACAATAAACGGTACGTTGAAATCCTTACATAATTTCTTTAGAGTAACTGCCAGTTTGTACTTGGCTTCCCCTGTCAGTGAAGTCGGCCCCTTTTCCCGAAACTGAAACGCTGTAATTCCAGCGTTGAGAGCCTCAGTCAAAACAGAAACAATCGTCTGGTTTTCGTTTTTAATATCTTGAGTTCCACAAATAAAGTAAGCGCCTAGGTGCTTTGATTCAAATTTAATCGTCATCGTTTTCTCCCTCAATCTTTGCCCAATGATTCAGTGGACCATGTCCGTGACCCACTTGAATTCCGTCAGCAATGGTGGCTGAAACGTAGCGTTTACCGATTCGAATCGCATCTTCAACACTCTTACCCTTCGCCAATTCAGCAGTAATGCATGAAGACAGCGTATCTCCAGTTCCGTGAGTCCGGTTGGTGTCCACTCGGGGGCTTGTGACCCAGAAACTATTTCCGTCCTCAAGCAGGACAAAATCAGAAGACTTGCCTTCAGAAATATTGTGGCCACCCTTAACCAGTACGTTTTTAACCCCCATATCTTGAAGCTTTTGAGCAGCAGTTTTCATATCATCTTCTGACTTAATCTGCATCCCCGTTAATTCTTCTGCTTCAGGTAAATTAGGGGTCAAAATTGTTGCTAATGGTAGCAATTCTGTTTTTACCGTTTGGATTGCGTCCTCAGACAATAGTCGAGCGCCACCCTTGGCAATCATCACTGGATCCACTGTAAGTGGCCCTAAGTCATACTTCTTCAGGTTTTCAACAACCGCTTCGACCGTTGGCACATCTGCCAACATTCCGGTTTTAGCTGCCCGAATTTTCAAATCTTCTGCCACGGACTTGAACTGCTCATCAATCATCTTCTTGGGCATTGCCATAAAGTCAGCAACCCCCAGAGTATTCTGAGCAGTCACCGCAACCACGACCGCTGCTGAAAACACGTGTCGTTCCTGCATTGTTTTAATGTCTGCCATTACTCCAGCACCACCGCCACTATCTGTACCAGCAATTGTCAGAGTTTGAACTGTCCCGTTTACCATTTATCCGCTCTCCTTAATCAAACTGGGCGTGTTTTTCAACATCAGCCACTGAAATCAAGTGCAACTCATCAATCAACTGGGGACCAAATGAGCCCGCCAAAGGTTGATCCATCCGATTAGCCACTATTTCTCCGGCAACTGCAAAAACCGTTGCTGCAACTTGGGCCGCCTCAAAGTAGTCGTCTTCAATTGCCACAAACGTTCCGATTGTGCTTGAAAGCATATCGCCTGAACCAACATGTAGTTTGAACAAATCAGTGTTGTTATAAACGCGAACAACTGCGTCACCATTTGTAATAA
The DNA here is from genome assembly GCF_000785105.2 of Lentilactobacillus curieae. Taxonomy (NCBI): domain Bacteria; kingdom Bacillati; phylum Bacillota; class Bacilli; order Lactobacillales; family Lactobacillaceae; genus Lentilactobacillus; species Lentilactobacillus curieae. The sequence goes on from NZ_CP018906.1 coordinate 411,292, forward strand.
TGTCAGTTTTACCGCTCAGAACAACAACACAATCACGTTTTTTTGCAAGCGCCTTAGCAATTGCCTCTAAGTCAGCATCCCCTTCACCAGCATCGATTCCCTTAGCTTGCCATTCAACATCTGCTAATGCGGCAATTTCACCGGCGTTACCACGAATAACGGCCACATTAATGTTATCGAGCAATTCATTACATCTATCTAACCGATACTGAACCGCCCCAACGGCAACTGGGTCAATCACGATTGGCTTATTGTATTGGTTGGCATACTTAGTTACAGCCGCAATTTGATCTAACTGGCCTTCAGTAAACGCCCCTAGGTTGACCGTCAACGAATTAGAAATCTTGATCATTGCCTCAGCTTCATTTTTTTCTTCGGACATGATTGGAGATGCCCCAATGGCATTAATTCCATTTGCGACATCTTGAACAGTGACGAAATTAGAAATATTAAAAGCAATTGGATTTTGTTTCCGTAATTTACTTAGTAGATCAATTTTCATGACAACTCTCCTAAAAATAAAAATACCGTCACCCAGACACTTTTGCATGGATGACGGCTTTATCAGTCGAGTTGACACATTCCCTACGCAAGTGTTGGCTTACAGGTTCAAAGGGATCAAGTTGATAAAACTCGTCTCAGCTGCTACGGCAGCACCCCTAGTGTTTATAGGTTGATTTTACTTGGTTTCGGTCTCTGGGTCAATTTGATTTCGTTGTGCCTTTTCCTTATTGACCATTTTTTGAGCCATAGTTCTAACTTGATCCATCAAGGCATCAAACGCCTTGTCTGGAAGAATCTTTTGTAGTGCAATTGATGCCTTAGCACCAGTGCCACCTGCGTAACGAGCTTTAGGTTTTGCAGAAAATGCAGCTTGGTCAACCATTCTAGCAACTACCATTGGTTTAGATGCGTAACGATATGCTAATTCAAAGAAGTCGGCAACCTTGCGACTAGCTGCTGCGTATGCGCCATCACCAGAAACTTCATTCAGGCTCTTCATGGCAATCTTGCTCCAGTTGGACTCAATTGCACCTGGTTCAACGACAACAACATCAATCCCAAATTCTTTAAGTTCTTGACGAAGTGAATCGCTCATTCCCTCAATCGCATACTTAGAACCAACGTACCAGCTAGCCAAAGGCATTCCGGTCTTGCCAGCCATTGATGACATGTTGATGATGCGACCAGAACCTTGTTCTCTCATGATTGGCAACACTGCCTGAATCATTTTCATTGCCCCAAACACGTTGACTTTAAACTGGTATTCACCATCTTTAAGGTCGACATCTTCCAAGGAGCCAAACGAACCAAAGCCAGCATTGTTTACCAAAACATCGATATGCCCCGCATCATCATAAATAGTTTGCACTGCCTTGTCGATACTATCGTAATCAGCAACGTCCACAAATCCAGTCTTGATTCCTAAATCATCAAGTTCATTCATCTTTTCTACTCGGCGAGATAGAGTGTACACTTCCATACCGTTACGGTATAAATGTTTAGCGATTTCTTTACCAATCCCAGAAGAACCGCCCGTAACAACTGCCACTTTTTTAGTCATAAGTAAGGCCCCCTATTTATTGTTTAACACCTTAATCATACCATTAATTGAGTTTGAGACTGAAACATAGGTCTGGAAAATTATTGGCTTTCTTCCTAATTTGAATCAATTTTATTTGAAAAACTATGCTTGAGAGAATAGACTTTTAGTAAGTTAAATTAAGGAGGAACAAACATGTCATTAACTGATACTTACACTTTATATAACGGAGTGAAAATTCATCAAGTTGGTTTTGGTACTTGGCAATCAGCTGACGGTGATGAAGCCTACAAAGCTGTTAAGTGGGCTCTTGAAGCCGGCTACCGCCATATCGATACCGCTGCCGCATACGGTAACGAAGAAAGTGTTGGTAAAGCGATCAAAGACAGTGGAATTCCACGTGAAGAGCTCTTTATCACCACAAAACTATGGAATGAAGATCATGGGTACGAATCAACCAAAGAGGCCTTTGGCAAGTCCCTAGAAAAGCTTGGCCTCGACTACGTTGACCTTTACTTGATTCACTGGGCCAACCCAGTTAAGTTCCGTGACAACTGGAAAGAAGCAAATGCCGGTAGTTGGAAAGCATTTGAAGAATTCTACGAAAATGGCACCGCAAAGGCCATCGGAGTATCTAACTTCCGACCAAAACATTTAGATGCCCTATTGGAAACTGCTAAAGTTAAGCCAATGGTTAACCAAATGTTTATCAACCCTTCAGACATGCAACCAGGGGTTGTTGAATACAACAATGATCACGACATTTTGACAGAAGCGTACAGCCCACTTGGAACCGGTGCTATCTTCAAAATCCCAGAACTTAAGGAAATTGCTGACAAATATGGTAAGTCACCTGCCCAAGTTGTTTTACGCTGGTCACTGCAACATGGCTTCTTGCCACTACCAAAGTCAGTTCACGAGGAGTACATCAAAGCCAACACTGAGATTTTTGACTTTGAATTAAGCGAAGAAGACGTGAAGACAATTGATAGTTTCCACGGTAAGGCTGGGTTGGCAACGGATCCGGATACGACGGACTTCTAATCTAATATAGAAGCAACTAAATAATAAAGCTACACTAATTAAAAATAGCCAAATGTGCACTGGATAGAACACGTAGAAGAAATTCCGCATGCTCTTTCCCTTTTGGCCGTTGTACATCGACAAAATCACGATTGAGAATACCAACATCCATTCCGTGTTGGTGGTAAATGCATGACTTGGATCCATCAAAAAGATGGCTACAGCTACAGCCGAAATCCCAATCATTTGCCACGAACGCTTCTTCCTCAACAAGTACAGCAATGGGGCAACATATAGGAGTACGCCACCTTCTGCCATAGTTACACTTGGGAAGATAAACAGAACGCTAACTAATTTAGGAAGAGCTGCGAACAAACTCATCTGAACAACTGACCAAACGATTGGGATAAGGATAATCCCAATCCCCTTAGCTATTTGTACACCCGAGTGTTGCTTAATTCCATCCTCTATAAAGCTAATTCCATACATCGTGAAAACACCTAAAAACAGGGTTCCAAAGATATTATTTAATAATGCAAAATCACCGATACTAAAGAAATGCTGAACAATTGCTGTACCAATATTCATAATCCAGAATCCAATCAGCAAGCGCATCATGTATCGAAGTCGATCATGTGTATGGATAAATCCTTCCACACTAATAAACATAAAAATTACAGCAACCGGCCGACCAATCCAATCAACCCAACCAGGAACAACTGGTTCAAACATTTCGTGGACGTGATCAATAAACATCATAATAATTCCAATTACTTTGATGTCAAAGTTAGTTAAACCACGCCACTTTCTTTGTGCGGTTTCAATAATAAACTCCCCCTTTTTGCTTTTTGACCATTGTAATTATTGCGGATGTGACAACGGTTGTCCACAAGTTGCACACTAGCTTTAACAAAAGGTAATAAATTTAAAAAAGAGGTAACCAACAGATTCAAAAAAGAATAATACTCAGTTAAGAGATAGTTAAGAATTCAAAAATAGATAGTTAAATTTCAGGTGTTAATCTCTTAGCGTAGTCAAAAAGGTAATGCAATTTGAGGAGGAATTTATTATGAAGAACATGAAGAAATTATTAACAATCAGCGCAGTTTCACTTTCAGGATTAGTTGGTTTAGCAATCGCAGGTAACAACAATGTTGCTAAAGCTGCTCCATCATTTCCAACTTACAAGGGAATTGCCCACGACGCTTTGGATCCCATGGGTTCAGTAAACTATACATCTAATAAAGACTTCAACATCGCTGATGGCATGTCAGGTGCTGGTTACTATTCAGGAGGAACTAAGTACCTCGGTCCTAGGAACGGTAAGAGTGCTGCGGCAGCTATTTCAACAATTCAAGTAAAGGTTTCTGATAGTAAAAAAGGTAAGGTCTTTAAAATTAAGACCATTAAACCAAGCATGAGCACCATGAAACAGCCAGCAGTTGGCCCTCGTTTAGACACAGTTCCTAACCTGAGCTTCAATGGTTTAAGTAAGATGAAATTATCTAAGATGGCACAATCGGTTGGTTTAATGGGTTACTCAGTCAACAAAGGAATGAGCGCAGGCAAGATGGCCTTTGACGGTAACTCAATGGGAGCAATCAAAGTCAACGCCAAGCGGATGGACACTAACAAGGGATACCGCCTCTTCGCATCCCTTTCAGCACTGAAGAATGCCCAAGGCAAGACCCTTTCAAAGGCTAGACTAACAATCAATACTAAGAGTGCTAAAGGTGCCATGGGTTCAGTAGCTAAGCTATACTCAAGCACAGGCAAGGCTAATACATTATTAACTGCTAAAGCCGGTGCTAAGGGTGAAGCAATGGTCAAGCTTGGCAAAGGTGACGTTAAGTTATTAGTTGCTAAAGCTAAGAACGTCAAAGCTGGCACTTACCAAGCAAACTTGGTATTTACCCTTGCTAACAGTGCAAGCGCCTCAGCAAGCAAAGCTAACGCTAACGCAATGAGAACTCCAAGCGACTTGAGCTAAATTTTATGTAATTTAGATAAAGCGAAGCTATACTTAAATCACAAGTATGGGTTCGCTTTTTTTAGGAGGTGAGATGAATGAGCGCAACTATTTTACTAGTCGATGACGAACCATCAATTACCGATATCAATAGCAAGTATCTTGAACGAGCTGGATACAACGTTCATATTGCCGCCAACGGAATTGAAGCCTTGGAATGGCTAGATGATCATACCGCTGATTTAATCGCCACGGTGATTAACATCCTTCACCTTGTAACGAAGAGCGCCATTTGCTGACTTTGCGTAATCAATAACCTTAAACATTGGTCTGTTTACACGCTTATATTGCTTGTAGTAAGAAACTCTACTTGCGGTACTGAAAGTAGGTGTCTTGTACATATAAATTGGTCCAACTGAGTAAACAACTTGGCCAATAACTGGAGCATTTTCACCCGCGGTTGGAACTACCGTAGTCCCTGGTGTTGTACTTGGTTGGCTTGGTGCAGGCTTCTGTGGTTGAGTAACTGTGCCAGTTGCTTGAGTTGGTTTGGCTGGAGCTTGGGAAACGACGAGACGAACGGTTTTATCTTTGTATCCTTTGGCTTTCAAAGTTACATAATGGATACCTTGCTCGCTATAAGACTTACCCGTCATATCTTGCTTACCGTCCCAAATACTGATATTTTGATCACCAGCACCCGCCTTAAATACATCAGGAGTGACAGCAGTTCCAGTGTAGATTGAGGCGTCAGAAGCTGTCATGTCTTGGTCTACATATCTAAAGTAGAAGTCGTGTAAATTTGTATAATCATTGCCTTCACTATAACGAATAATGGCATCTGTGCCGTCTGGAACACTAGTTACCCCACTCTTAGGAGATAATTTTGCTATTTCATTATTAACAGAAAAATCAAAGTAATCGTTCGGTTCTTGTTGATAGGTAATGAATGCTCCACCTTGATCTACATTCTTAACCATCCTTACTTTAATTCCTTTAGTGAAACTATTCGTCGGAATCTTTACCGGATTATCTATAGAGTTTCCGTTGAAAGCAGTAAATGACTTGCCACCATCAATTGAATACTCAAAGTTTAAATCAGGATCAAAGAATTGAAAGTTTAGATTACCAACATGCTTATTGTTTACAAAGTAGTTCACAGTAAAAATATAATTAGCCTTTTTGAATGCTGGAGAATCAACAAGGGGATAAATAGGATTATTAGGAAGCAGCAGTGGTAAGGAAGTAAATGACTTACTACCCTCATCGATTGCAAGTGAACCTCCCTGATATCCTTTTCCAGATTCAGGAATTTGATTGATTGAAATCCGATTTCCATTGATGCCCTTAGTTGACATTCCTGGTAGTGGTACTTTAATTGCAGTATTTTTATCGTCTTTGCCAACAAGATGGATGATATCATTTTGCTGAGTTCCATTAATTAAATAATGAAATGAGACATCTGGCAATTTGTTATCATCTGTTTTATTTTCAGTGCCATCAGCCGCACTCGCCTTCATTCTCCCAAGCAAAATCGCTAAAACTGCGACAGAAATAAATAATAAAATCTTCTTATTAATTGCTCTTCATAAAATTCCTCCCTCAGTGGTTACATCACACTATTATAGTATCACGACTGTAACCAAAATGTAATGGGCATGTAAACGTTTACGGTAAGATAACGTCACATTTTCTTCACAAATATGTGTTATCGTACCCTCATACTGTTTTCGATTTTATATTAAGGAAGATTTAATGAATAACTACAATCAAAATTTTTACGAAGAGGATGACGTTCGCGTTGATCCTGGTCAGCAATTCAACATCAAAATCAAGCATCTCGGTATTAACGGAGAAGGAATCGGCTATTACCAACACAAACTAGTTTTTGTGCCTGGTGCCCTCCCAACCGAAACCGTGACCGTCGAGGTTCAAAATGACCTCAAGAATTTCATTCGGGCTAGTTTAGTTAAAGTACTAGAAACTAGTGCAGAACGGATCGACCCTGTTGATGAATACGCCAATAATGTTGGTGGTTTTGAACTAGAAAATCTATCATATGACGCTCAACTTAAATTTAAGCACGACATCATTGGTGAGACACTAGAGAAGTTCCAACCTGAAGGTTACAAGAAGTACAAACTTCTTCCTACAATTGGGATGGAAAATCCCGTTGGCTACCGTAATAAAGCCACATTCCAAATTCGTGAGCAAGACGGCAAAGTCGTTGCAGGTTTGTACAAATCACGAAGTCATGAAGTGGTTGACTTACAAACTTCAGCACTCCAACATCCATTGACTATGAAAATCATGCGGGCAATTGTCACGATGATTCAAGACTTAGGCATCCCCGTTTACAATGAGGAGCAAAACTCTGGAATCATCAAAACTGTCGTGGTTCGGGTAGCCGTTGCTACAAACGAGGCCCAAGTTACCTTCATTACCCAAAGTAAGAAGTTGCTGAAGAAACACCAGTTAATCGAACGGATTCACGAAGAACTTCCCGAAGTTGTCAGCATTGCTCAAAACGTAAACCCTGGCGAGACTTCCCTAGTATGGGGCGACGAGACCATGCTAATCGATGGCAAAAACACCATCACTGAGAAAATTGGTGACGTTCGTTTTGATTTATCCGTTAGAGCCTTCATGCAAGCTAACCCTTATATGATTCCAATTCTATACGACGAAGCCTTTAAGGCGCTTAATCTCCGTTCTAAAGACCGAGTAGTCGATGCTTACTCAGGAGTTGGTACTATTGGGTTAACAATTGCCAAAGACGTCCGTGAAGTTCGCGGAATGGATACCATTCCAGAAGCTGTCGAAGACGCCAACGTCAATGCCATCAAAAATGGAATCATGAACGCCACTTATGAAGTCGGCAAAGCCGAAGAGCTACTACCAGCTTGGTTAGATGAAGGCTTTAAGCTAGACGCAATCATCGTTGATCCACCCCGAACTGGGTTGGATGATGCTTTGATCGACACAATTTTGGACACCGAACCTAAAAAGTTTGTCTACATTTCATGTAACCCTTCAACGCTAGCTCGTGATTTAGTTAAATTAACTGAGAAGTACCGCGTTGAATACATTCAGTCAGTTGATTTGCTTCCACAGACCGCCAGAATTGAATGTGTTGTTAAATTTATTAAGAAGTAAAAGGAAGAGTGTAAATGCAAAATCCGTTTGGAAATGGAAATAACGATGATGATGATAAGAATCTGATTCCAATTCCCCCTAACTATGCAACAATCGTTAAGCCAGAGACTGGGGAGATTCGGATTGCTAAGGTGGGCTTTTCGTTTACGAGTTTCTTCTTTGACGTTTTGCCATCAATCTTTAGAGCAGATTGGTACAACTTACTATGTATGGTACTAGTCCAGATAATCGTATCCCTCGGGGTAGTAATGTGGTCACCAGTACCAGCAGTCCAACTTGAAACTGTTTTGAACTGGGCTTTTGGAATCCTCTGGGGATTTCTCTACAACATGATGTACTTTAAACACAAGTTTAATCAAGGTTATGTCCCTGCAGATGAACGTTCAAAAGAACTACTCATCGAAGCTAAATATCTCAATCCAAATAAATAATGCGATAAATTGCGTAACAGAAACAAAAAAGGTTTGTACCCCTACCGGAGTTACAAGCCTTTTCTTTTTTATGTGTTATGCCTGATTGTGTTATGCCTGATTGTGTTTTCCACGGTATCTTGAAGCTAATGTCAAATCATTCATTCAAGTACTACCCCACGCATACCGTTTGATTTAACTTATTTAATCGTCACACATGCCGAAATCCCCCGACCGGCTCATTTAGCTTTCATCCCCGATAACTAACTAATTAATCAGACACTTAAATCTACCATACCTATGAAATATCGCAACTTTTAGACTTACTATTAGTAATAAAATTGACTATCATTATTCCTAAATCGGAATGTTCGTCTTTAAGAACCCTTGATGTAACACAAAGGTTACATTTCTGCGTATTTACATATTCACTGAAAAAAGTAATAAAAAAATCATCGTTTTCATACCGAAAAACCCGCATATCGGGGATTTTGGTCCTGACACTTTCTTATTGCTTTCATAAAATATGCATAATTAAAGCATGAAAATTGTTAAACGCTTGACATTTCCAAATTAAGTAAAACGGTTAATCTACACTCAACAAACAAAAAAACGTCACAATCATTTTCATGAAAGCAACGTTTTATACTTATTCTTCATCAAACTTACTATATAAATCAGCAAAGTTTACAGTTCCCAAACCGGTAGCTTGGTTGTACAACTTACCTGGTTGACCCGTGTAGTAAAGATTGTTGTTGTCCTTGGCACTGTCTAACACATTAAACGGTGAATTGGATTGACCAGCAAACCGATAGATTTGTGGGTTCCAGAATCCAATTGGTTGCGTTAACTTACTGTTAAGATCAGCACTTGCGGCAGCCATCTGTGGTGATGCAAAGCTAGTACCACCAGCAACTATCCAAATCGTATGATTTCGATTTTGCTTTGTCTTGGTCGAAGAAACGACTGCATACCCAGTTTTGCCGTCAGAATTAGCAGACACATCTGGGAAGTTTCTACCAGAATGATTGCCAGTTTTAACCTTCGGATTCTTGTTGATCACATAACGGCCGTGTTTAAAGTCGAGTAGCTTAATTGCCCGATAGGTACCGACACCAGAAATAGCTGATTGATACCCTGGAGTTGCGTTTAACAATGAGAATCCACCTCCACTTCCAGGGAAGTGGCCGACTTTAGTTTGTGACTCGCTGAGAGAATAGGTATCTCCCCAAGCTCGTTCTTGTTCAACATTGATTAACTTACCGTTGGAGACCTTAGTGTATGGTAATGTAGTTCCACCAACATCCGTTACGTAAGGAGACCCAGTTGGCAAATCATGATTTTCAGGTCCAATTGGGGCATTATATGGACCATAATCACCAGAGGCATTGAATACTGATATTCCTTGTAATGCCGCCTGCTTCAACAACTGATTGAATGCCTGGTTGTATTGCTTAATTGTTCCACTTTCACCAGGAGTGTATTTGATTCGTTCGTTACCAACCCCAAAACTCGTAGATAACTGGTTTACTTGATTATCTGAAATTGCGTGAGCAAACGTGGTGTAAAGCATTGCATTTCCCGTTGCCTGTTCATTTACAGTATCACCGATGTAGACGTCCACGTTAGCATTAGGTGCCACTGAACTTGATTGTTCTACATCTAGCGAAACCTCTAGCTGATTCATGAAGCGGTTTTCAGACACATGCTTACTATAAAGCTTATCCATTTCCTTTTTCGATGAGTAAACATAGTGATTGTGAAGCCTGCTAATATCTCCCGGCAAACCGTTAGTCTTTAGATACTTCTTAACGTCAGCCTTGTTGTAATGGCCCAAAGCAATAAGTCCAACCGATTCTCCTGAACCGTCCCCTCCATTATTGATCAAGTGAGATAGTTTATAACGGTTGGTAAACTTCTGTGCCCCGTACTTTTTATAAAAGGTAGTTGAACCTCCATTTAAGCTTGGAGTCTCGCCAGTTTCAACAACTTTAGGTTGGACCTTACTCTTGGGCTTTGATTTAGCGGCCAAAACGCCAATTACAGTCAGTGTCTTAGAACTGAGTGACTTAGGTAACTTTGTCTTTACATAATGATATTCATGACTAGCTGAAGCACGTTTGGCATTGAATGCCTTGATCAGATTTTGGCGAGAGCCCTCAACTGTTAGTACAAGGTTTCCATCCAATGCTTTAGTTTTAAGGTGGTGCTTTTTAAAGTAGGATTTGAATTTACTGATGGTTTCCGAACTCTGACCATAGTCTTTAGAAAATTGGCTGGTCGAAAGGTATTGCCGATACGTTGGTGAGTTTGGGTCAACTGTATCGTTGACTGCACTAGTCATTTGACTTGCATTTTTAGCTTTTAAAACCACAGTGGCCGTGATTGGCTTAGCCGTTTTCTTGGCCGCAGAAGCTGGCGTACTTGATAGCCCAATGGCTAAAGGTGCGACCATTAGGGCTGTAATGAATAATTTTTTCCCCATATTAGTGTATCCCCCAAACAATTATTTTAACTTGATTGTAGCATAGCACGTTGCTGGTAAAGAAAATTTCTAGCTTTATTTATTTGAAACCACAAAAAAAGCGCGGTCTCCCGCACTTAATCTCAATATTCAACATTTATAGATTCTAATTCATTAAGTAAATGTGATTCCTCACCATCACAACGAAATCCGGCAATCATCAGCGCCTTATCGTCCTCAATTAGCTGCTTGATGTGCGGTTGAGTCGAGCTAAATGGTGTGCTTGAACTGGTTGAAAATGCAATTAACTTTTTACCACCAAAGGTAAACTTGTCAAAAACAGAATCGATTATCCGTGGTGGTTCTCCCCACCAGGTTGGGTAGCCAATAAAAACTACGTCATAATCGTCCAAGTTAGTAATCGATGTCGCTACTGGCGGCAATAGTTGGAGTTCACTTTCATGCTTGGCTATGCGCATGTAGTCGTTAAACGCCTCAGGATATGGCTGAACTGGGACAATCCGTTGAATGTCACTACCAGTTATTTCCTGAATCTGCTCGGCTGCATGCTTTGTATTTCAAGTCAATGAGAAGTACAACACCAACGAATGAACGTTGTCCCATTCACTTTCTACCATTCATATTCCTTCCCTCTATGGCGCAAATCCACGTCAGACTTTGGTTCCATAATTAAATACTAAAGTAACTAGCAAAAATTATCAATACAGTGTATCTATAATTTTTGGGTAAACTTAATTGTTTCGGTTAATTTCATCTCATCGGGAGCCACTGAACACCTGCAGGCAACCACTTTAACCCCAGCCTTCATTGCCCTAGAGATTGCATCGTAGAGTAAAGGGGCCATCTGCAAATTAATCTTCATCTCATCAACGTAGTCCATTTGAACAACAAAATAAAGACTAGCGTCTGCCTCGCTCTGAACCGCTTTTGTCATGGTGTGGACGTGTTTAACAGCTCGGGTAGTTGGCGCATCTGGAAACATTGCCAACTGTTCATGTTCAAGGGTAACCCCCTTAGTTTCAACCCAGCAATCGCGACCATCTAGAGTTTGCGTCCAGAAATCAATTCGGGAATCGTCCAGTTTGGTTTCGGGCCGAAAATCGGCAAACTTTCCTAACCCTGGTAACGACAATGTTTCTGTTAAGGCTTCCTTGACCACCGCATTCGGCGCTTGGCTGTCAATGTTGATCCAATGACCTAACTTATTTACCGCTACTAAATCATAATCCGTTTTCCGCTTATCGCCAGGATTATATACCAAGCTAACTTCATATCCAGGAACTAATAGTTCCTTATTTCGACCAGTATTTTTCAGATGAACTTGAATCTCTTGACCATCTAACTCACAAACAACTGTGAACCGATTAATTTTCTTAACAAACTTAGCTAAGTGATAATTGCTATATTTCATATCCTTGCTCCATTCATTTACTATCTGTAGAAATTATACTCCCATTAAGTGCCGTACCAAGTTTCCACCTGTTTTCATTTATGTTTCAAAGCCACCAGCTATGCAGTATCACGGCATTTTATGTAACAAAAACAATACAATGTGTTCAAAGGGATTGCATATTTTCTGAAAGTTAGTAAACTAGCAAAAGTGACTTTTTTAAGGAGGAAATTAATTTGTCAGTTACTAAAATTCTTCGGGTGAGTAAAGATAGCTTTCTAAAGTTCATCAATGTGCTCGCTGACATCTTTGTCCCAATCATTCCAGCAATCGTTGCGGCAGGTCTACTCATGGCGCTCCACAACGTCTTGACTGCCCCGCACCTGTTTTCTGCTCAGTCATTAGTGCAAATGTATCCCAACCTAAAGGGAACTGCAGCGTTTATTGATACACTATCAAATGCGCCATTTACCTTTCTACCAGTTCTAATTGGATTTGCCGCTACCAAACGGTTTGGTGGAAATCCATTCTTAGGTGCCGCTATGGGAATGATGATGGTTTCGCCCGCTTTGGTTAGTGGGTATGACGTAAGCTCAGCAATTGCTCATCATACACTAGGCTATTGGAACATGTTCGGTTTGCCCGTTGCTCAAGCTGGCTACCAAGGATCTGTGATTCCAATGCTAGCCGTTGCATGGATCCTGGCAAAAGTTGAAATCTGGTGTCATAAGAAGATGCCCGAATCACTTGATTATACATTTACTCCGTTAGTTGCAATTTTAGTAACTGGTATTCTAACCTTCGTTATCGTTGGCCCCGTAATGCGTGGAGTTAGCGATGGAATTACCGATGGTCTCCTTTGGTTGTACAACACCACCGGTCCAATCGGGACAGGTATTCTTGGGTTAATGTACGCACCGCTAGTAATCACTGGTTTACATCAAAGCTTCCCGGCAATTGAAACCCAGCTGATTGCTAATATGAAGCAAACTGGTGGCACATTTATTTTCCCAATCGCATCAGTATCAAACATCGCTCAAGGAGCTGCTGCTCTTGCAGTATTCTTCTTGGCAAAGGATAAGAAACAAAAAGGACTGGCTTCATCTGCCAGCTTCTCAGCATTGCTAGGAATTACAGAACCAGCAATGTTTGGGGTTAATATCAAACTAAAATTTCCATTCATATCATCAATTATTGGTTCAGGAATCGCTTCAATTTATTTGGGACTGACCCACGTTCTAGCAGTATCCCTTGGATCTAACAGTGTACTGGGCTTTATCAGTATCGCTCCTCACGCTATCCCATCGTTTCTAATCGCCTGCGTGATTAGCTTTGTTGTTAGCTTTACCCTAACTTATGTCCAAGGAATCCGTCAGACTGAAGACGCCTTTGCAAGTATTGGTGAGAAAGAAACTGAAGCTGCAGAAGCGGCCTAAATAAATAGAGAATGGGATAAACATATTCTCATAGAAAAAATGCCGTTATAATTTCAAAAATGAAATTATAACGGCATTTTTCTTTTATCCAAACAGTTGCTACACGCAATAACCATTAGGAATGAGAGTCATTGCTCATGTCTCTCAGTTACTATTGGTCTTGTGGGGGCACTGCGACGTAATCATAGATTACTGCAGTGCTCCCTATTCCCGCTTCAGCTGCTTTCTCGCAAACATCGCTCTTGAAAACCATGCCATCAATGCAGCCCACACTACGGAACCAACTGTCAATGGCCATGGTGTCAAAGGTTGAACTCCCTTTGCATCTCGCCAGCCAATCATAAATTTAGTAAAATCAGCCACCCATGAAACCGTTCGTGAACTCGGTGCCAACGTCCGTCCCATAAAGATCAAAACGACGAACAGTGCAATTGGAGCCGCAATCAAAATGATTCGTTGGTTTCTCTTCGAGAACAGTGATAACAGGCTTCCAATTGCCAACCCTGTCATCGATAACGCAACTAGTAACAACCAGCTAAACAAAAAGTTTACGATCCCAGCTAAAATTGGGTTGTTAAAGTAATCATTGTAACCAGTTAAAAAGATATTGAAGTTCTTATCTCCCGTTAATGGCAATGTTAAATAACCGTATACCAAATTAATGGTATTTCCAATTAAGGTCAAAACTAGGAGCACAATTACTTGGCTCTTGAAAAATGTCATTCTCGAGATTCCGTTTTGAATCAGCACCTTAAAATCGCTGTAAGTAAGCATTGAAATTGCAAAAATGAACACTCCAAACAGTGACCCCAATGGTGTGTCACTTACCTGCTTGGCAAACGAAAATTCGCCAATCGTGCCGGTAACCAAAGCCAATACCAATGGCAGTACCAACGTAATTGCAATTGCCCACGCATACAACCAACCAACGGCAGAAATTTGGTGATCAAATAAAAACTTATTAACTTGTCTAGTTTTCATTAGTAATTACCTCCATTTTCCTTGGGGTTGGTCAAAAATACGAACAGCTTTTGCAAATCAAAGTTAGAGATCTGCACAGTATCTGGGATTGGCCGATCATCATCTAAATCACCAAAGATATAGTCTGTTTTTAAGTTACCCATTTTATCTGTACCAATAATGTTCAAACCACTGGTATACGTATCCACATCCGATGCTGGACCGACAACAGAATGAGTCCTAGTCAAAACTTCTTCAACAGGTTGATCCAATAGTACGTGACCCCGGTCCACAACCACAACATCACTAACAATATTGGCAACTTCTTCAATTAAATGAGTTGAAATAATAAACGTCCGCGGATTATCAGAGAACGTCTGAATTAGTTCTTTGTAAAACAATTCCCGATGGTTGGCATCAAGTCCCAAAACCGGCTCATCCAATAAGACGAACTTAGCAGGAACCGAAAGTGCCAAAATTAATTTAAAGATTGAATTGTATCCCGTCGATAACTTTCCAAATTTTTGGTCAAGGTCGATTTCAAATTCTGAAGCCAGTCGGTTAGCCAATACGTAGTCAAAACCGCCATAAAGCAGCTCTGTCTCTTGCATCAATTTATTCAGCTTTGTGCCGTCATTGTACAAGTCAACTTCGCTCATCAAGTACATTTGGCCAAGTTTGCTGTCATTATCATCAACGCTCTCAGAGTCGATGGCAACTTCCCCGTTGTCAGCAAAGATTCGGTTTGTAATTATATTTAGTAAGGTTGACTTACCAGCCCCGTTACGCCCCAATAATCCATAAATTTTCCCCTCTTCAAACGTTAAGCTAATGTCGCTTAACACGTTGTGTGATCCAAACGCCTTGGAGACGTGATCAATTGATAATAAACTCATTCAGCAAAACCTCTCCTTACTTGCGCGATTAATTCCTCTTCCGAAATATTTAGACTTTTCGCTTCGTTAACTAGGCTTTTTACGTAATCAGTGTAAAAGGCGCCCCGTTTTTCTTCAAGGATTTTTTCCCGGGCGCCCACCGTTACGAACATGCCAAGTCCGCGACGTTTTTCCAACAATCCCTTACTAACCACCATATTCATGCCTTTAAGGACGGTTGCTGGATTAATATGAAATTCTTTAGATATTTCGGTTGTTGAAGGAATTTGCTCTTCTTCCTCAAATCCACCAGTCACAATTGTTTCTTCAATTTGATCCGCAATCTGACGATAGATTGGCTCAGAACTATCAAACGAAAACTGCATGTTCTCACCTCAACCAACTATTTTTCAATCTTTGTCTTTGGAACAACGAATCTTTGGTAAATTGCTACAGTGACGATGTAGTAAATGCAATATAGAACTAAGAATGCCAGTAATGACCAACCAAACGCTGGGTATGGATGTTGCAGAAAACCACTCTTAACGAATAGTTGTAGTCCAAACGCAACGTCAACTATTCCCAAGATAGCAGGTAATACGAACAATCCTAAGATTTGGACCCTAATTGAGTTCTTGGCAACCGAGCGACGAGTACCTATTTTGTTAAGCATTTCGTATCGTTTTGAATCAGCAGTAGTACCACTGAGAATCTTGAACATTAGGCAACTGGCTAGCATTGCAAGGAAGGCAATTCCTAAGAATACTCCGATGAATTCTAGACTACCAAACAGTGATTTAAGCGATGTGTAGTAGAAGAATGAGCCACCCCATGACATTTGTTGCTTGTTAGGGGTTTGTGCCGTCTGAACTTCTGAAATCTTGTTCAGCTTCTTGTAGTTAGCATCCATATTAGCAACTTTTACTAACTTCAATTTACCGGATTGTGATTGAATAGCGCTAAATTGAGCACCATCGACAAATCTAACTGTCTTGGTCAACTGATCATTAGGTGGTAACAGTCTTGCAAAACCGCTCTTAGCTTCACCGTTGCTATTGAGTTCCTTAGCATCTAACTTAACTACTTTAGCCTTTGACGTTTCCATTGAGCCATTATCTTCACGTGGAACATCAACAAATTGGTATGGTGTGCTGTTAAACTCATCTTCATTAAAGTAGATGACTTTACCCGCTTCTTTGAATGAGTAGTTAGTAACTTGCTTGCCTGATAGTTTGCCAATCAGACCGTTCAATTTTTGATCTGGGTTTTTGGCAGCAACTGAGTACACGCCTTGAATCTTGGTCATTTCTGGGATGTTTTGGGCAAACCCAACCCCCACGGTTATTGCCCCTAAAGCTAAAGCGAATAACAATGAAACTACTGATAAAATTTTGGTAAAATCATTAATTCTAAATTTAAGTTGTGAAATCGTGAAGGTATTTAGACCCTTACTTGCCAAACTTGACTTTTGTACCGCATTTAAAATTGCAACGAAGAATGAGTTAAAAATGAAGTAAGTTCCCAATACGATGGTGAACAACGCAAGTGGAATTGAAAGAATCTTCAAATCTTGAATCTGGTACATTGCCCAATAACCAATTGCTAGCAACACGATTCCCAAAACAGCTTCAATAAGAAGCAAGAACTTGTTTGGTCGTTTCCATTTTGTGCTTGATTCTGACTTCAACAAGCTAAGTGCTGATGATTTAGTGAAAGTTCTGTGGTTAAACAATCCAGAAATTACGAACAAAATCATGAAGAATACAAATGTATAAACAATTGCTTTTGGATAAATTGCCTGGAATCCGCTAGTAGGTAACGCCAGCGAATTAAATAAGAAGCCACTCAGTAATTGAGTGATTCCGGCACCTAAAATTACCCCAATGAATGTACTGATCAAACCAATCATCACAGTTTCTAAGGTAATCAAAACCCCGATTTTACGAGGACGAGCACCAAGCATCATGAACACACCATAATCATGCTTTCTCATCGTCAGTAAGAAGGTATTAGCATACGAAACGTACACCAACGTTATTAGTCCAAGTAAAATGGCACCAAACACAAACACGATTTGGGCACTTTTAACTGAAGTACTCTCAACAAACTTATCGTTAGTTGAGATTGCTTCAAACATATAAAAAATAGCTGAGGCCATTACTAGTCCTGAAAACAGAACTAAGTAATCTTTAAACCGAGAACGAATTCCCGCTATTGAAAGTTTAAATAACATGTCATTATCTCCTTACTTTTATTGTTCAAACGTTCCTAGTTTGTCGAGAACTTCTCGATAAAAGTCTTGGCGATCACGACCGTTGGCTTTCAATTCCTCACCAATTTTTCCATCTTTGATAAATAAGATGCGTTGGCAGAAACTAGCTGAGAATGGGTCATGAGTAACCATCAAAATTGAAACCCCTTGTGAGTTAATGTTTTGCAAAGTTTCCATTAATTCACGAGCGTTATTTGAATCAAGGGCTCCAGTTGGTTCGTCACCAAAGATAATGCTTGGATCTGAAACTAATGCTCTGGCAGCAGCTACCCTTTGTTTTTGACCACCTGATAATTGGTTAGGGAACTTCTCAAGTAAATCACCAATGTTAAGCTTCTTAGCTGACATTTCAACCGCCAAACTAATTTGCTTTGGCTTTGCTCCTTGCAGTGAAAGTGGCAATCCAATATTTTCTTTAACTGTAAGAGTTTCAATCAAGTTAAAGTCTTG
This sequence comes from Lentilactobacillus curieae, assembly GCF_000785105.2. Classification (NCBI taxonomy): domain Bacteria; kingdom Bacillati; phylum Bacillota; class Bacilli; order Lactobacillales; family Lactobacillaceae; genus Lentilactobacillus; species Lentilactobacillus curieae. Next base: position 429,261 of record NZ_CP018906.1, read on the forward strand.
GAAGATAAATCCAAGTTGCTTAGATCTAAAATCAGCCATTTTGTTTGCTGATAATTTGGTAACGTCCTTGCCCCCAATTTCAACTTGGCCACTAGTTGGTTGGTCAAGTGTAGCTAAGATGTTTAATAATGTAGTCTTTCCTGATCCAGAAGCACCCATGATTCCAACGAATTCTCCTTCATTGACATCAAATGTGATTCCTTTCAAAGCTTCGTATGGTTTTTCGGTTTTTTCACCATATATCTTGTGAACGTTGTTAGTGGTTAAAATCTTGTTTGTCATTTCGACACCCTCCATGTTGGTTCATTACTTATGTAATTAACCATACATGTACATGAGTAATCTGTCAACAAAACGTCAAAATATTTTTCAATCTAAAATAAAAAGAGGCGCTAGCCCCGCTCCCCAGAAGGAGTTAGGCAAGCACCGCTATTTATTAAGGATTTCTTTACTTAGTTAGTCATCAACTTTAAATGCTCTGGCGGCGTTAACTGCTCGCTGCCAGCCACTGTAAAGTTTGTTTCTACGTTCAGGGTCCATTTTTGGTTCAAATAGTCGCCCAGCTTCCATTTGTTCCTTAATTTCATCGACACTATCCCAATACCCAACTGCTAGTCCTGCAAGAACGGCAGCCCCGAAGGCAGTTGTATCCTCATCCTGAGCTCGTTTAATCGGAATATCGAGAATATCTGCTTGGAATTGCATCAAGTAGCTATTTCTTGAAGAACCACCATCAGCCATTAGGCTAGGAATCTTCATTCCCGTGTCCTTTTCCATCGTATCAATGATATCTTTAGTCCCGTACGCAATCGACTGTAAGGTAGCTTTAACAAAATCTTCCTTCGTCGTGCCGCGGGTTAATCCAAATACTGAACCGCGAACCCCTTGCTCCCAGTATGGGGCTCCCAAACCGTTAAATGCTGGGACAACGTAAACTTCATCATCGTTATGTGAATTCATTGCTGCTTGTCTTGAAGCAGGAACATTATCTATTAATCCCATGCTATCAGCTAACCAGCTCATTGCTGTACCGGCCGCAAAGATTGAACCTTCAAGCGCATAGTTCAGATGACCGTTGATATCATAAGCAATTGTCGTCAGTAGATTGTCATCTGACAACTCAGGCTTTTCACCAGTATTCATCATGATAAATGCACCGTCACCATAAGTGTTTTTAACGGTCCCTGGTTCAAAAGCCAACTGGCCAATTAAAGCAGCTTGCTGGTCACCAGCAATTCCGGCGATTGGAACTTCAATTCCGTAAAATTGGAAGTTTTCTGTTACGCCGTAGACTTCACTTGAAGTCTTAACATCTGGTAATAGAGCCTTGGGGATGTTTAACAATTTCAAAATATCATCATCCCAGCGAAGTGCATGAATGTTGAACATCATTGTTCTGCTGGCATTCGAAATATCGGTAACGTGCAACCGACCACCAGTTAGTTTCCAAACCAACCACGTGTCAACCGTTCCAAATAACAGTTCACCTTTTTCAGCCCGCTCTTGAGCGCCAGGAACTTTATCAAGAATCCAGCGAACTTTAGTTGCTGAGAAGTATGAGTCAATAATCAAGCCAGTTTTTTTATGAAACAGGTTTGAATAACCATCATCTTTTAGTTTCTGGGCCAATTTAGCTGTTTGCTTTGATTGCCAACCAATCGCATTATAGATTGGTTCGCCAGTTTCCTTATCCCAAATAATGGTGGTTTCACGTTGGTTAACGATTCCAATTCCGTCAAGATCCTCTGGATGGATCCCCGCATCAATAAACGCTGACGAAATTACGTTTAGCACTGAAGTCCATATTTCATTCGGGTCAGTTTCAACCCACCCGCTTTGGGGAATTATTTGGTTCACAGGCTTATAAGCCTCAATAACCTTTCGACCACTTTTATCAAAAATCATTGCCCGGGTGCTCGTAGTCCCTTGATCAATTGATAAAACATATTTCTTCTTATCAGTTAAAGCTGACATAGCTTTTCCCTCCAAACATATGTATCCCATGTCTAAATGAATAATACCATAAATCATTTTCAAATCAGAAAATAAGCGTTTACAATAAAAGCACACTACGAACTATACCATAGTGTGCTCTTAGGTTCAAATTTGCTATATTAAGGCATTTTAGTTGCCTATACCAATTACCGTTTAACGTTAATGGCAATGTCTATGTCGTCACTTGGATTCAAAGTCTCGTCGTAGCTAAAATCAGATTCTTGGAAATACTTTTTAATTTCCGAATTGATTTGTTCCAGTGGCCGTTTGTCTCCAGTCTGACGGTGAATCGAAATGTCATATTCCTTTTTATCGTCATCAGTATTTTCAAAATCGTACATAACATCGACGGTATTTAATATTTCCTGAATCATTTGGCGTTCAGTCATAGTAATTTCCTCCAATACAGATAGGTACACTTTTTACTTTAGTCTTATTGAACCAAAATGTTAATAGAGTATTTCATTTGTTTATCAAACTCCTAGGAACATTTACTTTACGCTCAAAACGACTATACTTAATAGTTATCAACTATCGAGGTGACAAGAATGACCACAACTTCTTCACAATTTATTAGCGTATTAATGAAAGCTTTCTTACATAAACAAATGGTGAGTGTCGAACTAACCGACAGCCACCTCTCTGGTTCTGTAATCGGAATCCGTGATTCACAACTATTCTTGCAGACACTGGACAAACAAATCACTAAAATTCCGCTGGATCAAATTAAATCAGCCAAAGTCCTGTGATATTATGTTTATTAGAACAGTAAGACAGAACTGGAGATTACAATAATGGCAAAAACGAAGGATTTCAAGCAGCGGTTTTATTACCTATGCCTATCCTTACTCATTAATTCGGCCGGTAACGCCCTGGCAATTTCAACTAACCTAGGTAGTGCCGTTTGGACTGCGTCTGGAGTTAACCTATCAAAACTAACTGGAATTTCATTAGGGACCACCTTATTTCTTTATGGAGTGGTAATCACGTTAATGAATCAACTTTTATTAGGATCATTCGACCGTAGAAGATTCTTTTCCAACCTACTATTTACAATTCCGTTTTCGTATCTAATTGCTTTATTCGAGTATTTATACGGACTAATTGGAGTTCCAAACTACGACTTTGGTGTCAGAATCGTTCTAGACATCATCGGTTTGTTCATGGTAGCTGTAGCCGTATCAATGTATGCGCGTTCCAACTTGATCATGCATCCAAACGACGATCTAGCATATATCATTAGGTTTAAATTCATCCATGGAAATCCAGTTCTTTCACAGTGGGCTAGTTACACCCCACCAATCATTATCACGATAATCAGTTTTACTTTATCAGGTAAGTTATATGCGATTGGATTCGGGACACTGTTCGCCCTGCTATTCCAAGGAGCGATGATGGGTTGGGCAGACACCCATGCCTTTCCAAAGTTAAAGCATCATGTGGATATATAATTTCATTTCAAATACGACAAATTAAAAAAGTTAGCTATGATATTTATCTTCCATATCATGGCTAACTTTTTTAATTTTGTCCTAACGTCCTAAAAACTCCGCAATCAATTTTTCAGTCTTCTTAGTTTCACTTAATTTAGTCCACAAAATATAATCATGAAAAATATCGTTAAACTCAACCACTTCTATCTCTGACTCAACTGCGTTATTCATTGCATCAACAAAAATTTGGTTATCAGGTACCAGCATTTCGTTATCACCATAAAATAGTTGAATTTTTAGTCCAGATAAATTTTCTTCCATAAATAGATCGACAACATCACCTTCAACTAGCCCATCATCAAATTGCTTACCAATCGTCTGCAGAACATCTAGTTCTAGAAAAACGTCATCCGCTTCTCGATGGTGGACACTGGAATTGGCCAACTCTAAATCCAGCCAAGGCGAAATTGCGACAATTCTGTTAACCTCTGCTGCCCTTCTGGTAGCAACTTGAAGCATTAAGTAGGCTCCAGCAGAATCGCCAACTAAGTTAATTGGCAAACTGTCTGCCACACATTCATCAAACGCCTTAACACAAAAATCAATGATTTCTGTGGACTTATGTGACAGTAACAAAGGAAAGTCGATAATCTTCAACTGAGAATTTGTTCTCTGGGCAAGGTTGGTAATGAACTCCAACTGATCTGCATTCATTGGAGCAGTAAATGCCCCACCATGGAAGTACAATAATTGATTATCAGGTTTAGACACGATGTCCAGAGTTACAATTTGTCCGTTATCAATTTTCTTGATATTATCATTGTACACAGGATCCTCGGAGAATAAATTCTGTTTTTGATTAGGTTTTAAAAAAGTGTGTGAAATGTTGTCCTTATAACTTTCGGATTTCATTTTATGTAAAAGTCGCTTTGATCGAAAGCTCATAGCCTACACCTCCCGTGATGTACCGCTTACATTAATATAACATTCCTACAAAAATTTGTCCGTACATAACTCGTTTTTGATAAATTCACAAAATCTTCACAATTTGTTCATTATTTGGCAACATTTTTTCTATATAGTTCTAAAAGTAGCATAGGTAATAAAGTTTGTTATCTGTGTTAGCAATAAATTAAATCCCCCTTTAATTTATTACTTTTATATTCATATTCTTCCCCTAGAATATAGGTATCTTGAAGATAAGACATCCCCGTGTCTTATCTTTTTTTGTATCTTCACAAATTCTTCACATTTAGAACACAATTTCGTTAAATTTAATTAGTACTATATAGTCAAAGGAAAAATCATAGCGATATTCCTGGTACACATAATTCAACAATAAATTATTTAATAATTCATTGTCGTTTTGTTCGCATCTCCCCCTCATAAAAGATATTAGTCGCAGAAGAGAAGGTTCCCCCAACCTTTTCTTTTTTTTATACCAAAAATTGATCCATAAATCTCCATGTTCACAAAAAAATCACACTTTCGTCGTTTTTTTTTAACAGTTTGTGTGTATATTAAGAACCATAGAGAAGAGGGTTACTTAAAAGCCTCTCTTCCTACCCCCCAATATCGTAATAAATTAATCCCCCATTAATTTGTTACTTTTCATATTCATATTCCCCTCAGAATATAGACATATTTAGAGATAAGACATCCCCCTGTCTTATCTTTTTTTGTGCCTTCGTTTAAAGCAATATTCGAATAAGCTAAATGATTTTCGAATATTCTGATATAATAATTTTGAAAACAAAAACTTTATTATTGGAATGATAGACAGATGAACACTGAACTATTTATAAAAACTAGAAAAAAGCTTGGTTACTCTCAAGAAGAACTATCCAAGGGTATCTGTACCCAAGCTACCCTAAGTAAGTTCGAAAAGTCAGGGAAAGCTCCCTCCATCAAAATTTTGATTAGACTATGTGAACGCCTCGGTTTGACTTTAGACGATATCTTCCCAATCACATCAAAATCAGAAACTGACGCAATCAAAAAGCTAGATCATGCGGAGTTCCAATTGATTACCAGCGAGTTTGACACAGCAAAAAAGGAACTCGCATCAATTAAGAAGGACGATTTACAAGATAAAGCTTTAATGCAGTACTACTTCATTAAGGGATTTGTATCTGCACTTGAAGACGCCCCATTATCTGATACCTTGTTTTACTTTGACCAAATTTTAAACGGTCTTGATGATGATCACCAAACAGTATTCTCTTTACTGGCGTTTACCGGTGTAGGGACTGCTTACTTTAGGAACGGTGAAATCGACAAAAGTGAATTCTACTTTCAAAAGGTATTCGACTCACTTTACTCACTACCACTTGACGATGAACGGGCAGTTTGGCGGGCTCTTAGCATGATTTTCTACACAGCTGATTACTATGCTCACGCTAAGGAATACGACACCAGCAATTCATTGTTAGAGTATGCTTATGGTATCTGTGCAAAGAGTCACGTCACCTACTACGTTGCTAGAATTCAGTTTAGGCGGGCGCAAAATATTCGTGAGGCTGGTCAAGATGATAAACGAATCGGTGAATATCTAAATGATGCCGCTGCGTTTGCGAGAATTAATAATAACCAAAAGTTGTTAAAGAGAATTGAAGATTTTGTTTAACTTATAGTTTATAGATGACAGTTATCTTTTCACTCACATAATAATTAAGTCCTCACAATTAAAATCCCCCCGCTAGAAATCTAGCGAGGGGATTTTTTATACATAGACTTTATTGGTAACTTAGTTCTTAAACTTATTGTGAGTGGCACCTGGGAAATACCAGTTTATCTTACCTAACAAATTGATCATTGCTGGGACAAAGATAAGTCGAACGAAGAATGCATCGAACAGAACTCCTCCAGCCAATGAAATTCCAATTGACTTAACAGTTGGATCAGATGAAAGTGCGAAACTTCCAAACACCGCAATCATGATCAATGCAGCCGTCACGATAACTGGGCCACTTTCAGCAAGACCTGTCTTAACTGCGTACTTGGTATCACCAGTTAACAGGTATGTTTCCCTGATTCGCGAAACCATGAACACTTCATAGTCCATCGCTAATCCAAACAGCACCCCAATCATAACAACTGGTAAGAAGGCAAGGATTGGCGCACCAACGCTAATTCCAAAGAAGCTCTTCATCACACCATCTTGCATAACCAAAGTTGTAAATCCGAATGAGGCAAACACGGACAATCCAAATCCGACCATAGCAAACAGCGGAATGACAAATGAGCGGAACATAATCATCAAGAGAACGAACGCAATGACCATTACGATTGCTGTAAACATCGGAATGGCGTTATTTAATTTCTTAGAAATATCAATATTAACCGCATTTGATCCAGTTAATATGATTTTAGTGTTATCGCTCTTTTGGAGCTTTTTGGAATATGAGTTAATTTTTTGAGCTAATTTTTCAGTTTTAGCAGATTCAGGTCCGTTTTCCGGCATTAAGATAAACCGGGCGTACTTATGATCTTTACTAATTTTAACTGGGATACTAGAAATCGCTGCTTTCTTTGTTCTCTCAGTGACTAACTTTTTAAACTGAAGTGTGTACTTTTGTGCAAGTATCTTCTGTTGTTTAGGAGTCATGGCTGGATTCTTCATCATTTCAGCCATAACTTTCTTTTGAACAAACTTTTTGCCTTCAACTTTTAGTTTTTGTTGAAATTGTGGTGATTTTGCTGCCTTGACGGCTTTCTCATTAACAACGGGCATGAGCTGGTCAACGTTATCATAGTTTTCAACTTTACTAGTAACCTTTTTAAGAATTTGCTTGTTTTCCTTTAAAGAATTACTACTATCAAGCTTAACAACGCCAATCATTGTTGAATTTGCACCGGCGCCAAACTTGTCCGAAATTGTGTCGTATGCTTGTCGCCGCGTGTTATCCGTTGGTAAGGAACCGTCAAAAGGCATTCCCAATCGCATGTGACTAGATGGAACCATAAATCCAATCAACACTGCCAAACTTAGAATTACCATAACAAATGGATGGTTTGCGACTGTTTTGGTAACTACCCCAGTTTTTTTAACTGCCTGTTCAGTGTTCACTGAAGCTGGTTTGATAAACTTACTAAACAATGAAATTAACGCTGGAAGCAATGTCATTGCAGAGAGAACTGCAAACAAAACTCCAACGGCAGATGCAATCCCCATTTGGGTCAAGAAATCGATTCGAATAAAGACTAGTCCAACGAGGGCAACCATAACGGTAATTCCAGCAAATAGAACTGAACTACCCGCGCTGCCTAACGTCGCACCCATGGCATTATCCGGTTCCGTCGTGTCTGAGTTAGCTAGCTCTGACTTGTACCTGTGAATTATAAACAGGGCATAATCAATTCCAACGGCTAGGGTAATCATAACCGCAAGGGTTTGGGCAACAGAAACGATTGAAAAGAAATTGGTTCCAATCATGATTGTCATTAAACCGGTAACTAGTCCAATGATGGCACTAATAATTGGTAGACCAGCTGTGATAAATGATTTAAATAATACGAGCATTAAGATAAAGGCAATGGCAATTCCGATGATTTCGGAAAGACCACCAATATCAGGCATACTCAGGACGTTTCCTGAGAAGGAGACTTTTGTGTTACTGTCTTTAACTTTATTACGGAATTTCTTTTGAATTCCGCTAATCGCCTTATCGGAAACCAAGTTAGAATCTTTTTTGAAAGTAATATTAACCATCCCAGTGGTTTTATCGGAACTAATTGATTGTGATTCGTAGGGACTGGTGATTGACTTGATTTGGCTACCATATTTGCTCTTTAAAGCCTTAACAGTAGCGTTAATTTCTTTCTTTTGATTTCTGTTATTTATACTCTTATCGTTCGTGTTTTCAACGACAACAGTCATTGAACCCGCATCAACCGACTGATCAAACTGTTTTTCTAATACTTTTTGAATATCAGTTGATGGGATTCCAGAAATCTTCAAATTTTCATTAAAATGAGATCCAAGCATCCCAACGGCGGAAACAAAGGCTACCAACATGACAAGCCAAGCAGTTAATGCTTTAAACTTATTGTTATAGACCCACTTTCCAAAACTTGTTAATCCACTTTGCATATAATTACTCCCTTACTTAATAAACTATTGACACATACTATTACTTTTGCCATTATGTGTATATGTTCAATTGAGTGCATCTGCACACAAAATGTGCAAATTGGGGGAAATGTTTATGACTGATATGAGAAGAGAGCGAACTGATATTGTTATTTTTGATACATTTGCTGATCTATTGAAGAAAAAACGGTTCTCAGAGATTACTATGATTGAAATTTCCCGGGAGTCCTTTGTCCATCGCAACACAATCTACAAGCATTTTCTTGATAAGTACGACTTGCTAGGGAAGTTTATGGACAGAGAAATAAGTAATCATGAAGATTTTTTATCAGAATTCGAAAACCGCCCCTTTAAAGCTGTTGCAGGTTTATTTGATTCAAACTTACAACCGATTATTGAAAAGCAACAGTTTGACACCGAGTTCACTCGATTGGTTGAAGAAAGTGGTGCCAGAGTTCTTTACAATAAAATTAAGGATCCTAATCTACTTTGGAATCTAGGGAATATATATAGCGTTATTATGTGGAATCAGTTACATGGAAACAAGCTAGATATTATTGATGACTTTGAAGAATTAGATAGGATTTACCAGACGAAGAAGTTCCCAAAAACTGATGATTAATCAAAATTGACTTATAATTAAAAAAACTGAGATGCATCTTCCAGAGAAAGTGGAAGATGCATCTCAGCTTTTTTGTTCTATGTGTTCTAGTAGTTATCACTTGCTTCTATGTTAATGACCAATTCAGTAAACAACAGGAGTGAAGTTTGCTGGTCGAAAAGTTGAGAGTGAATCAAAAAAGTTTCTAATGTGACTGAATCAAAGATTCCTTCATTTCTGCCGCCCGCTTTGCCTTCTCGTTTTGGCGATGGTACTCAGCCAAATGAACTGCCTGCGTAACGAACAAATGAGTTGCTGCTTCATAATGGTACTTTCGACCAAGTTCAGCAATGTACCCATTGATATAATCAACTTCTGTTGGTCGATCATTAATCATGTCTTGGTACATTGAAGGGTAATGAAGTGGCATGTCAACTCTAGTATTAACTTCCAGTGCCTTCATCTCTTCATCACGGCTGGAAACAAGGTGAATATCTGCGCGGGCACAAATATCATAAGCTTCATCAATTAGCTGACGAGCCATTGAATCAAACCCGCTGAAGTTACCGAACTCACCCATTTGAATTTCAAACATTGTACAAATGGTATTGATAACTGAGTTAAAGATAACTTTTGTCATCAAAGTTCCCATAAAGTCATCAGTTAAAGTTGGGTTCATCTGTGCTTTGTCCAGTTCATTGAACAGGTCGTAGCACATCTGATCTGGCTTTTCGTTTAGAGGGCACATGTTTAATTTTCCAGCTCCACGTTTACCCATAAAATCGACTTCACCGGGGCCAGGAAGAACAGTTGCAATCAATGCTGTTCCACCGATAATCTTGTCGTCATCAAAATACTTCTGAATCTTTTCGATGTGTCCCATCCCATTCATACAAGTAAAGGCATAATGTTTTGGCTTAATAAAGTGAGCACAACGTTCCAAGTAATCTGCTAATTGCATTTGCTTAGCAAAAATAATAAACATGTCAGGATCATCATCGTAACTTTCTGGAGTTTCCAGTTTGATGTCAACTAGGTGCCGGTCCTCGTGGTCACGCATTACATATACTCCACCCTGTTCACGGATCTTATCGATATGTGGCTGCCAAGTATCAATAAATGTAACGTCGTTTCCTGCTTCTTGTAACAAAATTCCGTAACGTAAACCCATTGCTCCTGCACCAATCATTGCAAACTTCATAACTATCACACTCCATATTTTATTTATTCGACTAAAAAAAGCGCCCTTGATTAAAATCAAGGACGCTTCTGCGCGGTACCACCTATGTTGTAGCTGGCTGTTGTCCCAACTACCTCTTCAAGCACAGCCCTTAGGCGATGCTCTAACACTGTAAGGTGTGTCCACCGTAAACACTCATAAATCGCATTTACTGCTTGGAGGTTACTTTCGACTTCATTGCCAATATCCCTTCTCACTTTTCGGGACTCCCTGAGATTGGTTGGTGAAGACTACTCTCCTCGTCGCTGCATTTGATAATCGAATATTAAGATTGTTCTCATAATACCTACGCAAATTCTAATTGTCAACTCATTTTTTAAATTTATTTTGAAGTTTGAATAAAAAAAGCTGCTTGCCTTAGCCAGCAAGCAGTCTTCTTATCTATTTTTCTGCGCCAAACACTCTATTCAAAATCTCATCAACATTTCTAATGTGATAATGATAATCAAACGCATCATCAATCTCTGACTTCGAAAGTTGCCCAGTGATCTTTTCATTGCCATCAACCAAGTCACGGAACTGAATTTGTTCATTCCAGGATTTCGCAGTTAATGGTTGAACAAGGTCATAAGCTTGTTCTCTGGTCATTCCACTGTCAATCAATTTAAGCATAACTCGTTGACTATAAATCAGACCGTAAGTCCGATTCATATTGTTTAACATTGTTTCAGGAAAGACATCTAATTTATCTAAAATGTTCGTGAATCGATGAAGCATGTAATCAACCAACATCAAAGTATCAGGAATGATTACTCGCTCAGCAGATGAGTGTGAAATATCACGTTCATGCCATAGAGCAACGTCTTCATATGCTGTTACCATGTGGCCGCGAACAACTCTGGCCAATCCACAAATATTCTCTGAACCGATTGGGTTTCTCTTATGCGGCATGGCAGAAGATCCCTTTTGTCCAGCATTAAAATGTTCTTCAACTTCATGAATTTCCGAACGTTGGAGACCACGGATTTCAGTCGCAAATTCTTCCAAACCAGTCGCAATTAATGCCAACGTTGAAATGTAATCAGCGTGCAAATCACGAGGTAGAACTTGTGAGGTGATTTCCTGGTTTCTAATTCCTAATGATTCACATACGTATTCTTCGACAAATGGAGGAACATTCGCAAAAGTTCCAACTGCCCCAGAAATTTGGCCGACCTCTAATTCCTTAGCTGCAGCTTCGAAACGTTGTTGATTCCGTTTCATCTCTGAGTACCACCGTGCTAATTTCAAACCAAACGTTGTTGGTTCAGCCTGAACTCCGTGAGTCCGGCCAATCATTACAGTGTCCTTGTATTGATAGACTTTCTTCTTAATTACTTCCATAAATTTCTCAATGTCTTGGCGAATAATTTCGTCCGCCTGCTTGATTCTGACACCATAGGCAGTATCAACGACATCGGTACTGGTAACACCATAGTGAACCCACTTACGTTCTTCACCTAATGATTCAGAAACATCACGGGTAAATGCGACGATGTCATGGTGAGTAACAGCTTCAATTTCAGCAATTCGATCAACGTCAAATTTAGCGTTTTTCTTAATCTTTTCAACATCCTCTGCAGGAATGTGTCCAAGCTTTGACCAGGCTTCGTCAATCGCAATTTCAACCTTTAGCCAAGCATCATACTGGTTTTCAAGTGACCAAATGTGTTTCATTTCTGGGCGGGAATATCTATCAATCATAGTTAAATCCTTTCTCTTAACGAATTAACACATCAATATTAACATATTGTTCATGTTTTATCCATATTATATGGAAACGAAGTGCTAATATTCGCTTTTTTAACCGAAACTCGAACGATTATCCGTACACTAATAAAAATCATCAACATTTACGGTTGATATTTAAGAATCCTCCTGCTAATATAATAAATGCTGGGTAAATTACTCAGCAATAAAATTTAGAGGTGTTTACATGTCATCTATTGTGATCGTTGGAAGTCAGTGGGGAGACGAAGGAAAAGGTAAGATTACCGATTTCTTCAGCCAAAACGCAAATATCACCGCCCGTTATCAAGGCGGAGACAACGCTGGCCACACCATTGTCTTTAACGACGAAAAGTTCCATCTTCAACTCATTCCTTCAGGAATCTTTGATAAGGACAAAACTTCCATTATCGGTAACGGGGTCGTAGTTAATCCTAAGTCCCTCATCACCGAGATGGATTACCTCATTGATCACGGTGTATCAGTTGACAATCTACTGATTTCAAATCGTGCTCATGTCATTATGCCATACCACACTTTACTTGATGAACTTCAAGAACAACATCGTGGAAATAAGATTGGGACTACCAAAAAAGGTATCGGCCCAGCTTACATGGATAAATACGAACGAATTGGAATCAGAATTGCCGACTTGATCGACAAAGATGAATTTTACAAACGCTTAAAAGCAACTCTAGAAATCAAAAATGAACTATTAACTAAGCTTTACGGGGTTGAACCACTTAGCTTCGAAGCTATCTATAAAGAATATAACGAATACGCTGACCGCATTAGAGAACACGTTGTCGACTCATCATACCTGATCAATAAGGCTCTCGACGACAAACAAAACGTTCTGTTCGAAGGTGCTCAAGGTTCAATGCTAGACATTGATGAAGGAACGTATCCATTCGTTACCTCATCAAACGCTAGTGCCGCTGGTGTTGCCGCTGGTGCCGGAATTGGCCCTAGCCGAGTAGACCACGTAATTGGTGTTTGCAAGGCTTACACATCTCGAGTTGGTGAAGGTCCATTCCCAACTGAATTGCATGACGAAATCGGTAATCACATCCGTGAAGTCGGTCATGAGTACGGAGTTGTTACCCACCGTCCAAGAAGAATTGGTTGGTTTGACAGCGTTGTTCTACGCCACGCAGCCCGTGTAAGTGGCTTTACTCACCTCGCCTTAAACTCGCTTGATTTACTTACTGGAATCGAAACTCTAAAGATTTGTACCGCCTACAAGTTAAATGGTGAAACAATCGAACATTATCCAGCAAGTTTGAGTGAATTAGACAAGTGCGAACCAGTATACGAAGAGTTACCTGGCTGGGAAGAAGACATCACCAGCTGCAAGACAATTGATGAATTACCAAAGAATGCCCAAAATTATTTAAACCGCGTATCTGAATTGGTTAACGTTCCGTTCGCCACTTTCTCAGTTGGCCCAGATCGTAACCAGACAAACATCGTAAGCAACGTTTGGGATTAACCCACGGAGGATAACTAACTATGGAAGTATTTGACTACGAAGACATTCAACTTGTTCCCGCAAAATGTATCATTAAGAGCCGTAAAGACGCCGACACTTCTGTAAAGTTTGGCCCTAAGACCTTTAAAGTTCCAGTTGTTCCTGCAAACATGGAAACTGTAATGAATAAAGAATTAGCAATCTGGATGGCACAAAATGATTACTTCTACATCATGCACCGTTTCCAACCAGAAACTAGAACTGATTTTGTTAAGGAATTACACTCACTTGGCCTATACGCTTCAATTAGTGTTGGTATCAAGGACAGTGAATATGACTTCATCGACGAATTAGTTAAGGAAGATGCTAAGCCAGAATACATCACCATTGACGTTGCCCATGGTCACTCAGACTTTGTTATTAACATGATCCACTACATCAAGGAAAAATTACCAGAAACATTCTTGATTGCTGGTAACCTTGGAACTCCAGAAGCAGTTCGTGAAATCGAAAATGCTGGTGCCGACGCAACTAAAATTGGGATTGGACCAGGTAAGGCCTGCATCACTAAGCTAAAAACTGGTTTTGGTACTGGTGGTTGGCAATTAGCTGCCCTTCGTCTTTGCTCAAAGGCTGCTAAAAAGCCAATGATTGCTGACGGTGGAATTCGGTTTAATGGTGATATCGCTAAGTCAGTCCGTTTTGGTGCTTCAATGGTTATGATTGGTTCTCTCTTGGCCGGTCATGAAGAAACTCCTGGTAACCTAATCAGTATTGACGGCAAGAAATATAAGCAATACTGGGGTTCAGCTTCTGAACGTCAAAAGGGTGCTTATCGTAATGTTGAGGGTCGCCAAATGCTGGTACCATACCGTGGCCACTTGGAAGACACTTTAATCGAAATGCAAGAAGATCTCCAATCATCAATTTCTTACGCAGGTGGTAAGGAATTATCAGATATTAGAACCGTTGACTACGTAGTAGTTAAGAATTCAATTATGAACGGCGACTAAAAAATAAGGATTCAGGTTGGCAACGCCAATCTGAATCCTTATTTTTTTATAGCTGAGACTTTTCAAATCCTTCTTCCAGCGCATGAATCGGTTTTCTAAATAACCGTCGGGAAATTGGAGTGAGGATCACAAAGAACAATCCAAATCCAGCTAAGATTAATAGATCATTGAAGAAAATTCCCCAGTCTGGGCCAGAGATGGCTTCTCTGAACGCACTAATTGCATAGGTAAATGGTAAGTATGGTGTCAAACTTGTTAGCCCTCGTGGAATAACCTCTAGTGGATACAAACCACCAGTACCAAAAATCTGCAGGATCATCAGCAAGACACCAACGACTTTACCAACATTTCCAAACGAAAATACCAAACTAAAGATGATCATTGTAAATACTAGCGCCGTAAAGAAATCTATGAGGATAAACGCCAGCAAGCTATGCGGTCGAATCCCTAGGAAACCAATCTCCCCGATAAAAGTAAATAGTGTTTGGGTGAACGCAATCGTCAGGTAAAGCAAGAACTTTCCGCCATATGTCTGGTAGTAGCGAATCTTATTTTCCCTCATTGTGCTTCCCACCGCATACTTCCAGGAGATGATAGTGGTTAATAACAACACCCCAATCCAAATTGATAACACTGTATAAAATGGAGTTGCTCCATAACCAAAGACCCCCATATTATAAAGTTCTTTACTCTTCAACTTGATTGGTGAGGCCAAAATGCTAGCAATATCAGGGTCTTTACCTAGGAGATTAATTAACTTATCTAAATTGCGACTATTCAGGAAGCTAAGCTGATCATCTAAGTCACTTAACTGTGACTTAATGTTATCTAGTTTCTCCTGGACTGACTTCACCCGATTAACGGACAGACCGCTAATCGAATTTCCTGCACTTTGCATTGCTTTTAATTCAGGAATTACCTCTCTGAGTGAGCTAATCAAGTCGGAATTATTAGAAGAGTCAGATGCAGTCGTGTCCCCAAGTGAATCTAGCCGGTTCTCGGTGGAGTTAGCGGTTGTTGCCGCCGAGCCTAACTCATCTTGAATTTTGTCATTCAGGTTGTTGATTTTGTTAGTAAACCTCGTCGTGTTCTTACCGCTACCCGTTTGTAACTCATTTAGGTATCGCTGCTGTTGCTTAATTTGCTTTTTAGCATTCGTAAAACTAACGACTAGATTATTGATTCGGTTGCTAGGAATAATTGACCCCACAATATCGAAAACGCGAATCCCATCGTTCAGTCCTGCCACCAAAGCATTTCCTGCCCTACTGGCAACTTTTGCTTGTCTAGCCAATGTCTGTCCCGAATTGGTTTCCGGATCAATTCCACTAATAGCTGATTGCAAGGAATCCGATTGGTTTTGAATTGAATCCATTGCGTTGCTGACACTGTTCTTAGTTGCATCCAAGTTGTTCTTAGTAGTGCTAATTAAATTTTGTTGCTGACTTAAAATATTGCTCAAATCAGTAATCTGTGCAGAAACCTTGGGAATCCCATTTTTAACTGTTTTAAGATATTTTTGAACGTCTTTTGAATTTCGGTTAACCCGATTTAAATGCTGATCCGCCCTTTTGATTTCACCAATCGAATCATTCAAAGAATTACGAATCCCCAATATTTCGGGGCGGTGTAAATCGAGGTCGGCACCAACTTGATTAAGTTTTTTCAATACTAACGATCCACTTAACTGAGTGAAATTACTCCGGATTTGCTCAGTAAGTGTGTCCTTAGCCTGACCGGTAATTTTGGTAGCTGCAGGATTCAACTTTTCGTTAGACTTATATACAACGGTTGGTTTTTGCGGGTTATCACTGGCAAGCGAAGCTAGGCGACTAGAAAAATCACTAGGAATTTCAATCATTGCGTAGTACTTTCCCTGATCAAGACCGTTATTACCATCCCAATCATTAGTAATCATCCACTTAACGTCATGGTTCTTCTTCAGCTTAGAAATAACTTCTTTGCCGACATTGATATTTTTACCATTTAACGTACTGCCCTCATCATCGTTAACCACAGCAATCGGCAACCGTCTGATGTTTTGGGTAGAATACGGATCCCACGATGCTTTTATGTTTAACACTGCATATGAAGCAGGCACTAAACAAAAAGCCAGAATTGTGATTAAAACTGGCTTGCTGTGGATGATTTTAGACATATCTCTTTTAAACAGTTTAAAAATAGTATTTTTCATAGGGCCTCAAGCTTTTCTATGGTAGCAGGTTCAAAATAAATCTTGTAAAGTTATAAACTTGGTCGGTAATTTGATTGATATTCTCAATCGTTTTGTAAGTCTTATTTAATGTTTGTTGGGTTAGTTGAATTAATTTTACTCCATCTTTGCGAATTGTTTGATTAATTTCTTTGATTTTGCTGATATCATTAGAGTTAATCAAAGTGCCTGATAGATTATCCAGCTTTTTGATCAGCGAAGCTAACGAATCATGCTTATTGATAGATTCTAAGACACGGATAACGCTCAACCGATTTTTCAACGAAATCGAGTTGATTAGATTCAAAATATGACGGAGTTCAGCCCTCTGCTTGGTAAAGTTAAATGTCCGTACTAGGTAACCACGCCAAATCCACCCCTTAACACGACCATTACCATTCTTTACATAATAGTAAACGGCCTTGTTACCATTAGCCTTACGAATCGTGGCTGAACGGTAAGTATAAAAAGTTGTTCTTGGATAGTTATCAGCATTATGGGCCTTCTTCGTCAAACTAGCCGTAGTGTACAGATAGCCGCTAACCAACCTGTTAGGAGTTTTGGCAATCTTCCTTGTACTGACCACCGTAGCTCCCTTTGATTTTGCAGACGAATTGATGGTTGTTAAGCCGATTACGCTGATCACAACACTCGCTAGCAATAGCAAGTTTCTTATAAATAGTTTCTTCTTCAAAAGGTTCACCCCATTTTTAGTTAAATACCCAAATTAGATTGAGCTTGTTAATAGTTAACATATGCATTACTATATAATATATCTCAATTAGCGATTGGACAATACCCATTTTTATTTGTTTTAACATCGAGGTTTTTATCATGATCAGAAACATCCGAAAAATATATCTACGAGATATCAAAGCTATTTTTAAACACAAGGCTGCCTTGTTAACCCTAACTGCGCTGTGTATCTTACCTAGCCTGTACACATTAGTCAATGTCGGAGCAATTTGGAATCCATACAGTACTCAAGAAACCGAACGGATTCCAGTCGCAGTCGTAAATCAAGACAAGGGGGCCAATTTTAACGGTGAACAGCTTAATTTTGGTAAACAGGTAATCAAGTCGCTCAAGTCCAATAAAAAGATTGGCTGGCGATTCGTTGACTCAGCGACTGCTGAAAGAAAACTGAAGCAAGGAAAGTACTATGCTGAAATAGTTTTGCCCAAGGATTTTTCAAGCAAGCTAACCAGTATCGCCTCAAATAACCCTCAAAAAGCTAACGTGACTTTTAAAACGAACACTAAAAATAGCCCAATGGGAGTTAAAATCACCGAAACTGCTGCCCAGTCACTGGTAACCGAAATCAAAAAGAAGTTTGTTTTTCAAATTAACGAAACGATCTTTTCTTATCTAAACAACGCAGGAAATAAGTTGAGCAATAAGCAGGCAAACATCCTCCAGCTAAAGGATCTAATTATTGCTTTAAATGATGGCATGACATTAGCAACCGGCTCGCTATCGGCAATCAACGACACCGCCAACGGAATGACAACTGCTTTGTCACAACTCAAGGTCGTAAATCAAGCTGCTCAGGGGAATAATTCGCTTCAAGAAATTGCCGATGGTAACACTGGGACACTTCAAAATACCCGCCAATCTTTAAATTCAGCTAGTAAAACTGTAAAAGATAACCTATCACAAATTAATCAACGCCAAGCAAGAGTGGATGGCTTGGTTAGCCAGCTTAATTCCGCTTTAAAACAACGAAATCAATCCAGAATTAGTAGCCTGTCGCAGGCAGCGAAGTCTGAAGTTGATATTATAAAGTCACAAACAAAAATTTTGGCAGCGTTTCTAAGTGCATTTGATAGTAATAATTCCCAAATCAAGTCCTTAACTAACCAGCTTAACTCAGCAACTGGCCGCCTAAGTTCTGAATCATCAGCTTTGAGATCACTTCAGGCAAGTACTAATGGTTCTGCAGCTAGCATTAGTTCAGCTGTCGACCGAGTTATTAGCAGCAACCAGCAAGTTCGCAGACAGCTTAACAACAGTATCACCGGTTCTTTGAACTCAGCTTCTGGAGCAATTGATAGCATGGTCGCCAACGCAATTGACAGCTCACAAAAGGCCAGCTCAATCTTGGGTAGCGTTAATCGAGTTAAACAGCTAAACGATAATGCAATCGATAGTGCGATTTCTGGTAACAAATTAATCGCTAATTCGACAAACAAGCTGGCCAAACAACTGGATGCGTACAAGGGTGATATTGCAACAATCAGTAATAAGCTTAAGTTAACAAGTAACGGCGATATTGCTGAGATTTTAAGCATCTTACAAAGCAACCCTAAGCTACTTGCAGGAGATTTAACTACCCTATTCAACGTAAAATCCGAATCCATCTATCGAGTCGCAACCTTCGGTGAAGCATTTGCTCCAAGTTACATGGCCCTCTCGGTTTGGGTTGGCTGCACGATGCTGATTGCCGTGCTTAAAACAACCGTTCCAAAGAGACGGCGTTTCCGACAGGTTAGTCGGCATGAAGAATATTTCGGCAAAATGCTGCTGTTCTGGACGCTTTCATTGATCCAAACATTTATTATCATTACTTCAACAATTCTGGTATTACACGTCCACGTGGCTAACGTATTTGTGGTTTACTTGGTCGGCATGTTTGTATCGCTGACATTCTCAACTATGATTTACACTGCGGCCTCGTTACTTGGTAACTTGGGAACCGCCCTAATGGTAATGCTAGTCGCATTACAACTGGCAGGTAGTGGAGCCATGTACCCAGTCCAGTTGAATCCACTTATTTTTAGAATCATTCAGCCATTGTTCCCATTCACTTACGGAGTTGGCGCCTTTAGAGAAGCAATCGGAGGTATCAACATCCAGAGTCTGGGGGTAGATTTCTTTTTCCTAACGTTTATGTCAGCCGTTGCCATCCTATTGGGATCAATCCTTAAGATTAGGATCAAACGAGTATCAGATAAGTTAAATAAGGCATTTAAGGAAACGGGAATTGGTGAGTAAACAAAAAATAGGTAGTAATTTCGAAAGAAATTACTACCTATTTTTTTATTTAGTCATCGCCAAATTCTGCCAGAAACTTGGTACAAAGTAATTTACTGCATTGGTGCTGTAATAGTTCTTCAATCGTTTATTGACTGGAGTAAAGCTAAAGCTGTAACTATCAGGCGTATACGCAGCTTCATCATTCATATACCGTTGCCATTCCTTGAATTTCTTAGTCCGGTAACTTGAATTCCAAGCTTTATCGCTGTTGATAGCATTGATCAGCTCCGTATTCTTCTTAGAAACAAAGTGTCCCATATTGTAGGCTGCATCAGCGCCGTACAATTGAGTAGGTGTTGGGTCAGAAGTAACCTGCCAGCCAGCATCAAAGATATCAATCTTGTTTTGTTTAGGCTCAGAAATGGTGGTATAGAAACTATTGATATCCATAGGTTTTCCAGTGGCCATCTTAACATTTAGACCGACCTTATGCCATTCCTGAAGTTCTTGTTGATAGATTGCCTGAAGAGTAGATGAACCCTCAGCAGCGCCATAGTAGATGGTAAGTGGCTTACCATTTGGTTGAACTCGCCACTTCCCCTTCTTTTTGTAACCAGCTTCATCTAACAACTGGTTGGCTTTCTTTGGATTGTATGGGAAACCAGGATTCTTTTTATCGTAATACTGCTTGAAGTTAGGCAAAATGAGTGTATTTGCCCGCCAACTAACTCCGTTAAACAGCTTCTTATACATCTGATCAAGGTTAATTGCGTACATCATGGCCTGACGAAGCTTCTTATTACCCATCTTCATGTTTTTATCGGTCACGTTCACGTTTTTCTTAGTGTCAAAGTGACCAAGGTTAAATCCAAAGTATGAGTATGAAGTAGATGGTCTGCCAGTCATTGCATAACCCTTAATCTTCGAAGCGTTTTGGTACTGGCTAGTTGGTAAACTTCCCAACGCAAAATCATACTTGTTTGCTTTGAAGGCAGCGAGAGAATTCGTAGTGGAAACAACCTGTATCTGAACCTTACCAATCTTAGGCTTTGGCCCGTAATAGTACTTATTGCGGACCCAACTAGTCGATTCACCATCCACCTGCTTAGCTAGCTTGTATGGTCCAGTAAATACCGGATTCTTACGCACAGGCTTAGATGACGCCAACTTAGAAATCTTGATGCCCTTCAATTTATGATAAGGAACAACAGACCCCCAAACAAAAGAGTTACCTAAATATTCCATAGAGGGTGCTAACTTAGAGTACTTAATGACAACCTGTTTACCATTTTGCCCATCTGGATAAGTAATTCCAGAAATGGTTTTGGCTTTTCCATTATGGTACGCTGCCATCCCCTTTATTCTCGCGAAATCGCTTGAATACTGAGAAGAGGTGGTGTTTTGATTACCAATAATTTCATAGGCGTACTCAACATCCCTAGCAATAACCGGCTTACCATCCGACCACCTTGCGTTCTTCCGCAATGTGATTGTCACGGTATTCTTCTTGCGGTCTAATTTCTGATTAGCTAGCCCACCATTGACGATTTTGAAGTTGTTATCCGCTTTAAACAAAGTTTCCAACCCACCTGGCGAGTACACATCTTGATCTTCAACCATATCCTGCAATACTGCTAAAGAGATTCCCTTAAACGGTGCGTCGTTAACTTCAGCAACTCGCAAAGTTGAGTTTCCCGTCGAAACTGCCTTACCCTTGGCTGAATAACTAGATGGTAAATCAACATGATTAGTAGCAGGCTTCGAACTGTTCTTACCACAAGCCGCTAGACTAATTGTTAGTAAACTTAAAAAGCTGAGCAAAAACCAGTGTTTTGCTTTCATCCTCATCCCTCGATTCCAAAAAAAGCCATGACATTTTTAGTTCTTAAAAACATCATGACCCTTTCGTTTATGGTTTGTCAATCAAACCACTATTTCAAATTACTAGAAGTTAATTCCAATTTGTCCCAGAAACCTGGAGTAAGTGGGCCTGAATCATTACTTAGGTCAAAGTTCTTTACTCGGTGGTTAACTGGAGTGTAATTGTACGAGAAGTTATCAGCAACATAGGCAGCTTGATCGTTCATGTACTTTTGCCATTCCTTGAACTTCTTAACTCTGTATGAACTACTCCAAGCTTTTTCATTGTTCATTTCGTTCATCAATTGAGTATTCTTCTTGGTTACGAAGTGACCCATGTTATATGGTGCATCCTCACCATAAATCTGGGTTGGAGTAGGTTCAGATGACACTGACCAGGCAGCATTGAAGATATCAATCTTGTTTTGTTTTGGTGCTTGAAGTGTTGAATAGAAACTGTTCATTTCCATTGGTTTGCCAGAAGTCATCTTAACGTTCAAACCAACCTTATGCCAAGCTTGCAATTCTGATTGATAAATTGCTTCTGAAACTGGAGACCCTTGCATAACCCCAAAGTGAATTACCAGTGGCTTACCATTTGGTTGTGTCCGCCACTTGCCCTTCTTCTTGTAGCCAGCTTGGTTCAAAAGCTTGTTAGCTTTCTTAACGTTGTACTTAAACCCAGGATTTGAAGCATCATAGTACTTCTTAAATACTGGTGGAATCAACGTATTAGCATGCCAACTAACTCCATTAAGCAGTTTCTTGTAAGTGGCATCAAGGTTAAGTGCGTACATCATGGCTTGACGCAAGTTCTTGTTACTCATCTTCATGCCTTTGTCCATAACGTTCTTACCAGTCTTAGTGTCAAAGTGACCCAAGTTAAATCCAAAGTAACCGTATGATGGAGCTGGGGTTCCAACTAATTCATATGAACCTTTAACTGCCTTCTTAATATTCTTATATTGGCTACCTGGCACTTGGCTCAAAGCGAAGTCATACTTCTTTGACTTAAATGCCGAAACTGCGTTACTTGAAGAAACAACCTGCAAAGTAATGTGCTTAATCTTTGGTTTTGGTCCGTAGTAGTACTTGTTTGGTACCCAAGTAGTTGATTCACCTTGTACCTGCTTAGCAAGCTTGTAAGGTCCGACAAAGACTGGGGTCTTCCGAACAGCACTTGATGAAGCTAGTTTTGCAATTGGAATGTTTTTGATGTGATGGTATGGAGAAACTGTTCCCCAAACAAATGAGTTACCAGCGTATTTCATTGATGGTGATAACTTACTGTACTGGATCACAACCTTCTTACCATTTTGCCCATCAGGATATGTAATTCCGGAAATGGTTTTGGCCTTGCCGGCATGGTATGCTGCCATCCCTTTAATCCGAGCAAAGTCTGATGAGTACTGTTGAGACGTGGTGTTTTTATTACCAATGATCTCGTATGAATACTCAACGTCCTTGGCAACGACTGGCTTGCCATCTGACCACTTCGCATTATTTCTCAAAGTGATAGTAACGGTGTTCTTTTTCCGGTCAAGTTTTTGGTTAGCAAGTCCGCCATCGATGATTTTGTAGTTTTTATCAGTCTTAAACAGAACGTCACTACCACCGGGGGCGTATACGTCAGCATCTTCAGCATTATCTTGCAAAACAGCCAAAGTAATTCCTTTAAATGGCGCATCGCTAACTTCTGCTCCATAAAGAGTAGAATTGTTACCTTTTGCTGCACCCTTGGCACTATATGTTTGTGGTAGTTTAATGTGACTACCGGCACCGGATGACTCATTGCCACCCTTACCACACGCTGCTAATGCAACGGCAGAAAGTAGCACTGCACCAGCAGCTGCCCACTTCTTTTTGCTCATAATAATCTCCTCCAATTTTTAACAACGATTGAGTTTCCTGACTTATTTTGATCTCCACATCATCACCTTAATTGAAATTTGGTTTATTTCTCAGTTCCCTTACGTTGCGTAGCGTTGGCAGTTCTCCGAATTACCTGACCGACGTAACTGATTGATAGACACAAAATAATGATTTCCAAAGCTGCCGGCAACCATGTCCACCAATACTGAGTAATGTTTTGCGGATCGTTCGCATTAGCAATCAGGGTACCCAGTGAAGGGGTTCCCATTGGTAGTCCAAAACCCAGGTATGATAACCCGGTTTCAACCCCGATGTTTTCAGCAAATGACAACGTGGTGTCAATGATTATCAGCGAGGAAATGTTCGGCATAATTTCTCTGAAGATAATTTTTAAATCACTAGTGCCCAACGTTTTAGAAGCTTTGACGTAATCCTGTTGAGATTCAGCTAATGTTCGTGACCGAATCAGTCGGGAAGTTCCCATCCAGTAGAATACTGATAGAATCAAGGTCAGCGTGATGGCATTGTAATTAGGAATAATCGTCACGATAACGATAATTGTCATCAGCATTGGGATAATCATCATAAAGTCATAAACACGTTGCATAACCAAGTCAACTTTGCCACCAAAGTAACCTGACACCATGCCCCAAATAATTCCCCAGGTTGAGGAAATTACCGTCAACCCGATGGCGATACAAATTGAGTTTCGTGAACCAAGAATTAGTTGTTTACCAATCGAGCGACCACCAGAATCGGCACCTAAGAAAAAGTTGCTGAACGGCTTGTTGTAGTAGTCCATGATGTTCGTACTCATTATCTGGTTCACATTCAAGAAGAATGACGCAATGATAACAAACAGCACGAAGGCAATAATCAATATCAGAGAAATCAGTGCTGGTTTGTCAGCCTTAAACTCATTCCACATGATTCGCGAACGTGACGGCGTGGCTTCTTCAGCGGCCTCCTTTTCCAGTCGGTCCAAATCCTCTGGCGAAATATCAGTTAATTTACTAGTTTTCTTATCCAATGTCTTCGCCTCCTACTCAACCCGAACTCTTGGATCAACCACACTCAGGATGATGTCTGACAACAACGTCCCTAACAGGTTTAACAAACCATACAACAAAACTAGTGCGGTAATTACGGTGTAATCGCGGTAATTAATTGCGTTTAAGAATAGTAATCCCATACCTGGATATGAGAACACCATTTCTGTAAAAATCGAACCACCAAGCAATCCAGTAATTGAATATCCAGCGAATGCAGCAATTGGTAGCAACGAATTTCTAAAGATGTGGTGCTTATAAATGTCCTTGATTGGTACCCCTTTTGAACGGGCAGTCCGAACATAATCTGAATGTTTTGCATCAATGACTTCGGAACGCAGATACTGGACGATGTTTACAGTCCCAAATAACGCACCCAGAAGTCCGGGCAAAATAATGTGTCCTAACCGAGACAGCCACGTCGCTCCCAGACCACTGACTGATGAAGAAACTGAACCACTGGTTGGGAAAATATTAAGGCCGTAACCAAAAATCCAAATTCCGATAACCAGCACAACGAAGAACGGAATTGACATTGTGACGTAGGTATAAACCCGAATCAATGTATCTTGCCACTTACCTTCACGGCGTCCAGCATAGATTCCGAGTGGTAATGCAATCACGTAAGTTAAAATCATTGTGAACACAGCCAACCACAAGGTGTTTGTTCCCCGTTGTTTAATCAAATCAACAACTGGTTCCTGGTATTCGTAACTCATTCCCAAATCGCCGCGGAACAAGTGAACCACCCAGTTCCAGTATTGTTGATACCAAGGGTCGTAAAGCCCGTTGATCTTCATCAAGTGATGAATCTGGGCAGGGTCGGCTCGAGGATTAATGGAACCAGTGAACGGATCACCCGGCATCGCCTTAGCAAGTAAAAACACTAGAATGCTAAGAACAACCAATTCTGGAATCATAATCAAAATTCTTCGTAAAATTGTTTTCCACATTATCCATTCACCTCCCCATTTGTTTGTCCGCCATCTTCAGGTAGTGCTGCAAAGTGAGTGTCACTAATTTGCACTAGTGGTAACGCCATGCCGTCTGCATCGTAATATGCAGACTGGTTATTCTGGTATTCCGCTTCAATCTTGAGACGTTCCTTCCTGTGTGCCTCCCGATTATTAACGTTAGTTTCAGGAATTGCCGCCAAAAGCCGTTTAGTATAAATGTGTTGCGGGTTGTCATAAATGTCGTCTCGCGTTCCAAATTCAACGATGCGGCCCCGATTCATGATGGCAATCTTGTCACACATGTGGCGAACCACTCCAAGATCATGAGAAATAAATAGGTATGAAATGTTAAATTCACGTTGAATCTTTTTCATAAAGTTAAGGACCTGTGCTTGAACGGATAGGTCCAAAGCAGAAACCGGCTCATCAGCAATAATTAACTTGGGGTCAGTCGCAACTGCCCTGGCAACCCCAATTCTTTGTCGCTGACCACCAGAGAATTGGTGAGGATATTTATAAAGTGCATCAGCATCCAACCCAACAATATCTAATAGTTGTAAGACCCGAAGCTTTTCTTCGTCTTTACTGAGGTTGCCAAAGTTTCTCAGTGGCTCCGCAATGATGTCTTCAACCCGTTTTCTAGGATTCAAACTAGACATTGAGTCTTGGAAAATCATTTGAACTGCCTCATCGTATTTCATTGACCTTCTGTGTGACTTTTTAACCACATCTTTGCCTTTGTAAAGAATCGACCCAGAGGTAACCTCTTCGAGACCGATAATTGCCTTACCAGTGGTTGATTTTCCAGAACCAGACTCACCAACAAGACCTACAGTTTCCCCTTCGTCAATTGAAAAGCTAACCCCGTCAACGGCCTTAACTTCATCAACAACCCGGTTAAAGAATCCGCCACGAATTGGATAGTGGACCTTCAAATTTTTCACTTCGATTAAACTCATGCTAGGCCACCCTCCTCATCTGGAAATGTAAATTCCTTGTAGCAGGTGCACCGCACAAGATGATTAGGTTCAACCTCATGCATTGTTGGCTCCTCTTCGTGGGCAGAAGCTGGTACCCAGGGAATTCTAGGGGCAAACCGATCACCTTGTTTAGGCATTCTTTGCAGTGATGGTACCATTCCCTTGATGACATACAAATCATCATTTTCTGAATCTCTTTGTGGCATCGAACGAAGTAACGAACGAGTGTATGGGTGCTTAGGTTCATTAAAAATTTGGGCAGCTGTACCAAGCTCAACGATTTGACCAGCGTACATCACGGCCACCCGATCAGCAGTTTCAGCAACCACACCAAGATCATGAGTAATTAAAATAATTCCAGCGTGGTTTTCTTTTTGAATATCCCTTAATACATCAAGAATTTGGGCTTGAATCGTAACGTCCAAAGCAGTGGTTGGTTCATCGGCGATAATCAGGTCCGGCTTGCAGGCAATCGCAATCGCAATCACGATTCTTTGCCTCATACCACCGGATAACTGGTGTGGAAATTGATGTGCCGTTCGTTCGGGATTAATAATTCCGACTTGATTTAGTAACTCAATGACCCGTGCATGCCGCTGTTCTTGATTCATATCGGTATGATAAATCATTACTTCTTGAATCTGATCCTCTACTCGCTTTAGAGGATTAAGTGCAGACAGCGGATCTTGAAAAATCATTCCAATTTTCTTTCCCCGAACCTTGTCAAAACCTGCTTCATCAAGCTCAGTTAAGTTTTGACCTTCAAATTCAATGTCGCCACTAATTTTAGTTTCCTTTGGATCATGCAGACCCATGACGGTTGTGGCTAGCGTACTCTTACCACATCCAGACTCGCCAACAATGGCAAGAATCTCATCACGGTGGACTTCTAAACTTACGTTAGATACGGCATCGTAGTACTCGCCTGATATCTTAAACGCAGTTGAGACGCCGTTAATCTTCAACAGTCCCTCGTTACTGTTGTTTGACATTATTCATTCCTCCGCCCAATTAATATTGTTATATTAGTTATCAATGATAATGTGTTTTTTTCTAATTTACAATAGTATATTCTAATTAAATTTTAATTTATAGCTATTATTAATTTTTATTTATGTATCAATAGGTAACAAGGTAACGTGGTAATGACAGGTCATATATTATAGAAGAAAAGCGCTTTTTTAGTTTAAAAAAAGCTGTGAAAAGGATTAACTTCACAGCTGTGGATATGTGATTGGTCGTGGGAGGTTGAATGATGTCGGCTTAAGTCGGTTGGATTGATGCAAAGATGACCGTAAGGTTGACTAAATGGGATCACTTAATCTAATTATTACGTTGGCAACATGACCAAAAAGTGCTCAGCCTTTCAGGTTATTGTGCCTAGATAAAAAACGGGTTGAGCTCATACTTGGCTCAACCCGTTTTTCAATTTAGTACTCAATGATTCTAATCTTTATACCGGCAACATAGCCAAAACGTGCTCACTCAATCTAATCCCTACGTTTAAAAAAAGTGAGACCGCGCATTTCGTTTGCTCTTAGTCGCCATAGCCTAAACGTGTTCACCCCTTCAATCACTTCCGCTTAACACAAATAACGCCCGCAAGATTAAAAAACAAATCTTACGGGCGTTATTTATATTAATGCTCAGTGATTACCGAAGGGGCTCACACTCTTTTAATACCACCCATTACTCTGCCAAAACTGCTTAGCATTCGTCCATGAGCCATATCTGTCCTTCACATAATTGTTCGCTACCTTCTCCTGATTAGCCGGAGAAAAGTCCCCATGCAAGTACGCAGCATCCAACTGATATCTGCCAATGTACTTACCATTCGTTACACTGTATGATCCTCTTGATTCGTGATAGGCAATCCATGCCTTTGGTGAGCCTTGGTCTGCCTTAGCAGCCAAGTCCTTAGCAGTCTCCACAGATACTGCCGCCGTCTGGTTATACGTGTTTACCTTTGGCTTTGGTGTCTCTGCTTTTTTAGCAGGCTGCTCCTTTTGTTGGTCCGCCTTCTTAGTGCCCGATAGCACCTTAAGCTTTTGACCAACCTTAATTAAGTTACTTTCAAGATTGTTGGCTTCTTTAATCGAATTAACTGATACATCGAATTTCTTAGAAATCCCCCCAAGGGTGTCGCCAGAATGAACCGTAACGGTCGTTGCCTCTCCCGCGGTGAAGCCTCCGAGAAAGAGTAGTGCAACAAACGCTGCGAAAATCGTAGAGAATAATTTCTTCAATATATAATACACTCCTATAACTAGATGTTAATCGTTCTTTTAAGAACAACGGACAACATACTATAGGATGAGTGTTACTAGAAAATGTCGGGGATGTTAAGAATCAAGCCTAATTTGTCATTTATGTAACCACTTTGCAATGTAAATGGTTACAGTTTTTGGGTACCATTACCACTTTAACCCTTTTAGCAAGGCGATTATTGGGACTTATCACCCTGGTGTTTAATTCCAATTCCGGTGTACCCACTTAGGATTGAAAAAATTGGCGATGCCAAACTGAATATGGCAAACGGCAAATAATCCAATGTGGAAACTTTTAATGTATTAGCTGCGAACACTCCAGCAACTCCCCAAGGAATTAAATAATTGATCACAGTTCCACCATCTTCAAGCGCCCGACTTAAACTGACAGCGGCTAACTTTTGCTTTTCAAAGGTAGATTTAAATGCATTACCAGGTAGAATCACTGACAAGTACTGCTCACCAACAAAGATATTAACCCCAATCCCGCTAAGAACAACGGCCAAAATTAAGGAACCAGTTGATTTGAGTTTCTTTGATAGCGGTCCAATCACGGAATCAATGATGCCAAACCGCATCAGTAATCCACCTAACGCCAACGCACAGACAATTAGACTAACGGTTGCCATCATTGAAGTAATTCCCCCACGACTTAGTAACGCATCAACCGCCTTATTACCAGTATGAGAAATAAATCCGTTGGTCATGATGTTTACCAAATCAGTGATTTTTGTGTGCGGAGCGTAAATAAATAGCATCCCCGTCGCCACCGCAATATTGATAAACAGTGTAAAAATTGCCGGAATTTTTTTCCAAGCACAAATGAACATTAACGCAATTGGTAGGAATGCCCATCCAGAGATACTGAAATGTTGGTTTAACACATTCACAGTCTGGTCAATTGCCTTGGCAGATAATGCCTTACCGCTCTGCCCAAAGATCAAAAACACGACCATCGTAGTCACCCATGCAGGAATCGTTGACCACATTAAATTACGAATGTGGGCAAATAAATCAGCGTCAACAACTGCCGAAGCTAAATTAGTTGAATCTGAAAGTGGTGATGTTTTATCTCCAAAAATTGCTCCAGAGATGATTGCTCCAGCAACCATCGCAGGATTCATGCCCATAGTAATTCCCATGCCCATAAACGCAATTCCAACTGTTGATACCACTGTAAAGGCACTACCAATCGCAGTTCCTACAATTGTACATACCAAGAATACTGAGGGTAAAAACCACTCTGCAGAAATCAAATGAAAACCAAATACCATGAGTGATGGAATGACTCCCGCCGCAATCCAGGTACTGATCAGAATACCGATTAAAATAAAGATGAAGATTGGGATAATTCCTGTCTTGATTCCATCAATAATTCCCTCGCTAACTGCATCCCACGAGAATCTTCTAACTTTTGCCCAGCAAATCAATAGAAAAATTACTAGTAAAATTGGGATTTCAGGAGCAATTGCTAACTTGATCACGCTGAAGCCCATAATCAAAAGCATTGCTAGCAAAATTACGATTCCTTCAATTATTTCCACCTTAGGGGCGTTCTTTTCTTGCATATCCAAATCCTCCAAAATATAGTTTTAGAAAATAAAAAAAGTCCCTACTGCAACGTAAAGTCACAGTAGGGACGAATTCAATCCGCGGTACCACCCAGTTTAAGCTCACAAAAAGAGCTTTCTCACTAGATGTTAACGGTTCTAGTTATTTTCCGAATGACACTCCACGGTATTTTGTTTGGATGCCCTGACCGGTTCGCATCAACCACCGGCTTTCTTGCGCCCAGACAACCAAACTACTCGAATGTGGATCAATCATTGTTACGAGTTGAATAATATCATTTATAAAATTAAGCGTCAACTAAACCTCAAGATGACGAACCCCAAAGAATTCTTCAGGGTAATAAACTTTACCGCCACGATTATACAAAGCACCGTCGTATAACAGTTTCATCAGGTTTGCATTTAAATCAATTGACAGTGTTGAGTGAACGTTAAAGTTATCGGCAAAGATGTAGCCATTTTCAGTAAAGAAATTACTAAAGTCAACCGCACTCATTGCCCGATATCCAGCCAATCTTGCTCGGGCTTCAATCTCAAGCAGAATCTGTTGGCCGATTCCTTGGCGTTGATAATCTGGGTCGACACTTAACTCAACGATTGAAGTAATTGGAAGTTCTTTAGAATTATCACCAATTACTACCTCAATCATCATCGCGTGGCCTAAAATTTCACCATCAGTTGTTTTCACTACTACTTCGAAATCCGATCGATACTTAGAAAATCCTCTTAGTCGGTGAACCATTGAAACTTCATCGCCATCCCGATTTTCATCACCCTTGGAATAACTTCTTGCGATTACTTTATCTATCGCGGGATAGTCACCTGGAGTTGCTGTCTCGATTGTATATTGCAAATCAATTCATCTCTCTATCTGTATAAATACTATTGATATATAATTATCACTGAACTAACTCGAAAGTGGGTATCTCAATGACATCTAAAACCAAATGGACGCTTATTGGTATTTTAACATACTGTATTTTTATTATTGTAACATTAGGATTTAATTTGCTCGCACCGAATCGAGTCGGCATCACCTGGACCGTGTTCTGGTACGTAGCCGCAGCTTTAATTATTTATTATCTTTGTTTTAAAAATTGGGTTTATCACCGAGTTTTATACTATGCCCGCAAACTTGAACTAACTCAAGCTGACTTAGCTGCTTTCTTACCGGACTTAAAACAAACTCAGGAGATTCCTAATCCTAACAAACGGCACCTATTTAGTCCGCTATTCACCTTGTCGCTACAAAATCTGGATACGTTGGATCGTCAGGTTAAAAAAATTGCCAAAACCAAAAATATCGACCCATACAAATAAAGGAACGGCCAATAGCCGTTCCTTTATTTATTATCTTTCACTTCAGCAAGCTTTTTATCTAAATAGTTAGCTAACTTTTCTTTTGGATAAACACCAGTAATCTTTTCCTTGGCTTCACCATTTTTGAATATTACGAGGCTGGGAATACTCATTACTTTATATTGTTCAGCAATGTCTTGGTTATTATCCACATTCATCTTACCGAAGTGAATTTTTCCCTCATACTGAGTTTCTAAAGTTTCTAAAATTGGATCCATCATCTTACATGGGCCACACCAAGGAGCCCAGAAATCAATGACTGTAATGTCGTTATCGACTTCGGAATTTAAATTATCCCGCGTTATCGTTACGCTCATTTTTATTTCTACCCTTTCTAACGAAGTGGATGATCATCGTAATGACGATTGCACCCAACACAATCAATCCGAACCATGTGGCCGGAATTTCAATATCAATTGCCGGAATAGATAATATCAGTTTAATAGCAATCAATGCAATCAAAACATATGCCATTGGTTGTAATTCTGGAATCTTGGCCATCAGTTTCATAATAACTTCAGCGACTCCCCGCATTGCTAGAATCCCGATTAACCCACCAATTAACACAATTACTGGATTAGGCGAAATTGCCAATGATGAAAGTACTGAGTCAATTGAAAAGACAACGTCCATAAACTCAATCTGAATAACAACCGACCAGAACAGTGAAATTTTACGTCCCTTTTTATCGGAAGCCAACTTCTTAGTGTGGACAACCTTTGTTTTTCTAAAGTAAGACCAAACAAGGTAAAGCAGGTACACTCCACCTAAAATTTTGATTTCCCAGAAATTAATCAGGTAAGTTCCAACACCGATAATTAGAAATCTAAATAGGTAAGCTCCCCACAGCCCGTAAAACAGTGATTTTTCCTGTTGCTTTTTAGTCGGCAACACTTGAGTTTGTGCAGCCAAAACCACAGCATTATCAACTGATAGTAAACACTCAATAACAACCAGTGAAAAAATAATTAGCCAGTCAGAAGACGATGTGATCACCGTTTCCCAATTGTGCACATCAAAGAACGGTCCGTAAAGCTTTTCAATAATGTTCAACGATCAAACCCCTTCCAGTTTTCCCTACATATATATTAAGCACGTTAATTAACTTCTGTGAAGCTTATTTTATCATCTACCGGAAAGAAACGGGGGCTTTCTGATAAAATCATTTCATCTGTCAGCCGATATTTGAGAACTTGCTTAGAATGATATGTTTGGTAATATAGCGTTCTGCTCTCACAACAAACGGCCGCTCGGTAAACTGAATAGGTTGGCTGGTGTTCACTACTCTTTGGCACATTGACGGAGTCCAGAATGTGCCAGCAATTATCAACCGCTTCAGCTTCATCCATTGGTAAATCAATCCGTTCTTTAAGATATGCAGCCCGAATAAATCGGGAACCAGGGGTATAAGATCCCGGCGGTGTCATCTTACCAGATACGCTACGGGTCGTTACTCTCGGAGTATTTAATGGTACCGTCCCATTTTTAAAATCTGGAGTAAATTCAACATAATCTTCTAGGCGCGCAAGCTGGCGTTGAAAATGGTTTGAGTTGGTCACTACTCCAAGCGGATTTTCAATCACTTCAATTGGGTGAGTCACTGGTTCAATCACCACAATTCTTCCGGTTGGGTCACTGGCTGCAAAGTGTAGCTCTGAATGACCATATTTTTTTAGGCTGTACTTGTCAGCCATCAACTCAATTTGTTCTATATTAGCCACAATGTCTTCAACCGATTCAAAGTTAGCTAATAAATAGTAGGAAAGTTCAAAAGGTGCAAGGTGTGTTTTCCCTGGAGTTGGCTCAACCGTAAGCTCTGAACCGTTTGTAAACGTTAGTTTTTGGACAGCCAATCCATGTTCATTAACGCCATCAGAAATATCAATCTCATTGTCGTGTTGCCCTCCAGAACCCAAGACTGCGTATTTACTGATAAATTCGTGGTTATCAAAAACTGATTGCCAGTGAAAGTTTCTCGGAACAAAGGTTGGTTTTGCACCTAATCGGGGCCAATCCATAGTTCTGGCCAGGACGTGTTTGCCATCTTCTTGCCCAATTTGAAAAATACTCGTACACAAATTTGCCACCCCACTTCTTAAGTTTAAGTAAAATCAATAGTAATTCTGATTGTTTGGCTAAAATTCCTTAAGCGACTTCTAATTAAATGGTATCCTTATAGTAGTTGTATTTACAAACATTCTAGGAGACCGAGTAATATGAAGCAGTTAATTCAAAAATTACATAAAAATCGAATATTTACCCTAATAGTATGGTTGATAGTGGTACTCATTGCAATCATTTCAGCTCCAAACATCACCACTTCAATCCAGCAGTACAATCAGCCTCAACTATCGGCAAAGTCACAGCCTTCTAAGGCCCAAAAAATCAGAAATGATTGGGGGTACGGCCTTAAGGATACTTTCACAATGGACCTGGTGTATCAGAGTTCCAAGGGTAAGTTAACCGCTAAGCAGCAGCAAGACATTGCAACTCAACTAAGCAAACTAAAGGATAATCAGTCTTACTATAGTATCAAAAAGATTTCCACTATTGATACTAACTTACAGGGAAAGCCAGCAATGTTATCAAAGGATGGTTCGACAGAAGTTGCCACCATTGATATCTCTAATAACGGAAATAGTTTGCGGGTTTTGACTAATCAGTTAGTTGATCAAGCAAAAGTTTCTGGTTTGAAGTCATACGTTACCAGTCCAGAAGTTGTTCGCGATGTTAATAACGCTAAGATAGCTAAGGTAACCACGGTCAGTCTAATTGCCCTCTTCATTGCGGCAACGTTGATTATTGCCATTTACCTACGCTCGATTCTGGCAGCACTAGTTTCATTTGTAACTTTATTTGCATCGTTTGTTACGACGTACAGTCTTAGCTTGCATTTAGCAATGCACTTCAACTGGCCATTTTCCGACTATTCAGTTTTAGAAATAGGATTTGCGACTTTAATGATCGGTACCATCTGGCAAATTTACATACTGCGCCGTTTTCGAGAGCTGCTTAAAGCCCAGCCTGAATCGCACTACTCTACAAAACAGACAATCTCTGATTTGAGATTTCCAGTCACTGTTGTTGGCTTAACGTTGTCATTTATATTTCTATGCACAACGTTTATAAACTTCAACGAAATTAAGTCACTATACGTTTTATCGATTGCATACGCAGTGTTGATTCTGGCCGTACTGACGTTAACTCCTGTGTTCATGTCAGCACTTGGAGAAAGTATCTTTTGGCCAACAAGCTCAAAATCAAAGATTTCTAAAGCTACCTACTTTGAAAAGGCCGGGGAGTTCTCAATGTGGCAACCATTTGCCAGTCTGCTTTTGGTGCTATACCTCATCTTACCGTTCATTTACTTCTTCAATAGCAAACTGAGTTACTCACCAATGACTAACCTTACCCAACAAGATCAAGCGGTTAAAGGTGCTCAGACCCTAAGTGCACACTTTACTCCAGGAAAACCAACGCCAATGATCGTCTACATTCAAAACGACAAGCCACTGAATAACGAGAAGTATTTACAACCTCTCGATGCGTTAACCACCAAGTTAAAGGCTAATAAGAACGTTGATTCTGTATATTCACTAACGCAACCAGGTGGCATGCAGATTGAAAAGTACTACGTTTCAAATCAACTTGAGGCAATTTCATTTGATACAAAGCAGGCAAGCGGTCAGCTTAAAAAAGCTTCTGTTGGAATTAAAACTAACGCAAGAAACCTGAACCTGGCTAATTTGCAGCAACAAGTTAAGGACATGCAAAAGCTTGTTGGTCGTAGTGATAGAATTGTTTCTCGCAGTAATAGTCTTTCTAATCAGGTGAGCCAAGCCACTAGTTCGGTTAGTTCATCAGAACGAAGAAGCGCATCCAAGAAGATTCGCCGTTATCAAGCCAAAATCAAGAACTTGACCGAAGAATTGCAAACAGTTGAATCTGGTCTGTCACAATTGGTTTCAACCGGACAAATCATTCAAGATTACAGCCAAACAAATTACACGTACATTAAAGATTACAGTCAGCAAATTAAGCAAATCAATAAGCAGTTACAGGCCGTTAACAAAAACGTTGTCTCCTCAAGCGACCAATTAAATGACATCTATGATTACCTTGACGGGCTGCAAAGCTCACAGGCAGCCAATGTTTACTATGTAACTCCTCAACAGTTAAAGGGTTCAGACTTTAAGCAAACAATGGCAAACTTTGGTAGTCAAGATCAAAAGACCACAATGTTACAAGTTGTCTTTAATAAAGATACCGATTCAGGAAGCAACCTCAAAAGAGTTAAAGATGTCCAACAACAAATCAAGTTGCAACTTAGGGGTACCCCACTCGCAAAGGCCAAAGTTGCGGTCACCGGTGAGCCAGTAATCGAGTCCACCATTGAAAGTAGAATGAACAATAAATTTGTATTCTTATTATCCGTACTAATTATTGGCATGCTACTTGCAGTATTCATTCTGAGCAGAGCCATTTTGCAACCACTTTACTGGACTGCCGCCTTTGTAGCTTCGGCTTTCACTGGTTTTCAATTAACATACATTACAATGCATTTCATTGCTCACGTAGAATCATTTGACTGGCAAGTACCAATTATTGCTGCAGGACTGTTAACAGCGATAGCTTCTTGGCAAATAATCAGCCTTGGATTGTCGTTACGTTACACAGAGTTGCCTTTACTAGAATGGTTGATTCCAACAGTCAAAAGTTACGGAACCATTGTCCGTTACATTGTCCTTGTTGCAATCGCATTTGCAATTGCAATGACATTTGGCGCTTCGAATGCATTAATTGAGGTTGCATTAATCTTAATTTACACAACGTTAGCATTCTATTTAGTATTACCAATGATCATCGTTTCGTTAGGTAAACTAGCTGTTACACTCCCTAGCAAGGAAAATATCATCAAAAACAAGTAAATTTAACTAAAAGTGCCTCCATCTTTTCACAAAGATGGAGGCACTTTTATTACAGTAACTATTCGCTATATACCAGCGTTTATGAAAGTTGTCCGGCCAAACATTGTGAAAGCTGTTGCAACCTGACAAATTCATTTAACTGGTTTGATATTGTTTTGTCACAGTTCTGCAACATTCAATTGGTATTCTATTCCCTGTTAAATACGAATAGGAGTTGTTGAAAAGTTATGAAATTACATAAGAATGTTTTGTTAAGTTTAGTTGCATTGTTCACATTATTGACCGCAGGTTTCTTCGAAGTTGATGCAGGTGCTAAGGCAAAGGCTGATACAGATGCTACTTTCTCACAAGTTTATAGCACTGCTAAGTCAAAGCTTGGTACTCCATATGTTTGGGGCGCTACTGGTCCTACATCATTTGATTGTTCAGGTTTCACTAGCTACGTTTACAAAAAGGCAGCTGGAGTAACAATCGCTCGTACTGCACAAGCACAATACAACACTAACAAGCATGTTGCTTACAAGAACATCGAAAAAGGTGACCTAGTATTCTTCGGTGGTAGCTCAGCATCAATCTCACACGTTGGTATGTACATTGGTGGCGGTAAGATGATCGATGCTCAAAACCGTGGAGTTATTACTGAAAGCGTTAAGGCCCCTTGGTGGCATTATGTTGGCGCAGCTCACGTTGCTGACCTCGACTAATAAATACCAAACCTATTTAACTTCACAACATAACAACAACTAAATAAATTAAAAAAATCATCTATGACGAAAGGTCATAGATGATTTTTTGTACTACATATTTACTAAATAACTATAGCTTACGGTTCATCATTCGGTGACGGATTCCTGCTTCCATAAATGGTTCAGAGGTAACTTCAAACCCAAGCTTTTCATAAAATCCAATCGCCGTCTCTTGAGCACCTAAATAAAACTCTTTAGCCCTAGCAAATGATGAATCATCCATCAAAGCCAAAATAACCGCTCTAGCAACTCCCTGACCACGGTATGGCTTTAGAGTAGCGACTCGTTGAATATGCACCTTATCATCCTCTAGAGTACCTCTCGCAGTGGCAGCTGGCTTATCATCTACATAGGCAACAAAATGCACCGCCGCCTCATCACTTCCGTCAAATTCAATTGCAGGAACCACACCTTGTTCTTCAACAAATACCGTTTTTCTAATCATCCGGGCATCTGTATACACGGGACTGGTTAAATCCGTAGTTTTTCTTACTTCCATATCATTACCTACTTTTCGTTATATGCTGTTATTTTGGCATCGTCGCCATCAAATTCCAGTTTAGTGAGACTACCGTTGGCTGGGCGTTCAGAAATATCAAACTGACCATTCCCATATCGTTCAACCACACTCAACAAGGTGTTTCCATGGCTCACTAACAAAACGTTATCGCCATCTGAGATGTCAGGATTTTGTTTGATTAGATCAAAGCCAGCATCAACCCGTTCCCAATACTCTTCGTTGTTTTCCGCCTGATGGAACGGATCCGCATCTTTCAAGAAGTCCTTGGCTTTGCCAATCGAATACTCGGCAACAATATCCTTGAACGTTGGCAATCCATGAGGTGCACCTGCTAAATACCACGCTTGATCCATATCGGTACCCTCATAGTATCCATAAAATTCCTCACGAAAATGCATTGAAGTAATTGGTTGATTGACATCTGATACTTGGTTCTTATCAAGAATTGTTTGAATCGTATCCATAGCTCTAGTAGTATCACTGCAGTAAGCCGCTGCAAATTTAACATTGGCAAGTTTTTCACCAGTATCAACCGCATTTTGAATTCCCTTTTCGGTCAATGGCGAATTACTCCACCCTTGTAACTTATTATAAATATTGAAATACGTTTGTCCGTGACGCACCATATACAATGTAAATTTCTTTGCCATTTTAAAAAATCACGTCCTTTACGTTTACTACATTAAGTATACCAACTATAATCAGTCGAGGACCAGATTCGGTTAAGATTTTTGCAAGGTTCAAAAATTTCCTTAACTTTCATATTTACTCTGGTAATATGAAACAAGTAAACACTATTTAAGGAGCCCCGTCTTGAAATATATAAATAAGATTCTGGAAAAGAGCAGTACCCGCCGAGGGTTTCTAGTTCTTTTAGCTGCGCTTTTCTGGATAAAGACCATCATTGCGTACTTTGTTGACTTTAAATTAGGAATTCAAAATCCCTTCCAATTTATAATCGTAATGATCAATCCAATCGCAACCACTGCACTATTATTAGGAATCCCGCTTTACTTCAAAAAGAGTCGGGTATTTTACCCTCTAGCAATTCTAATTGCCATTCTCCAAACGGTTCTACTGTACTTAAACGTTATTTACTTCAGAGAATTTACTGACTTCATGACTGTCAGCACAATGACCGGTTATTCGAAAGTAAATCAGGGATTGAGTGGAAGTTCGCTTGCCTTAACCAACGTTCACGATATTATCTACTGGATTGACATTGTTGCGGTAGTAGTATTGTTAGGACTTAAAAAGATTAAGATTGACCCCCGCCCTCTCAATAAACGGATTGGTTTGGCCGTAACATCGTTTGCAATGCTATTTTTTACTATCAACCTATCCTTAGGTGAAATGGATCGACCACAACTCCTAACTAGGACTTTTGACAGGACTTATATCGTTAAGTATCTTGGCTTGGACGCGTTCACAGTTTACGATGGGATGAAGTCACAGCATAACAACGACCTGCGGGCTACCGCTACTAAATCCGAACTAACCAACGTTTTAAAATTCACTCGTAAGCATTACGCCAAACCAGATAAAAAGTATTACGGAATGGCAAAGGGTAAGAACGTCATCGTGATTCATTTGGAAAGTTTCCAACAATTCTTAATTGGTCAAAAGATTAATGGTAAAGAAGTTACTCCATTTTTAAACAAACTATATAAGAGCAAATCAACGTTTGCCTACCGCAACTTCTTCCACCAAGTTGGTCAAGGAAAAACTTCCGATGCTGAAAACATGCTCGAAACTAGTACTTATGGATTGCCACAAGGATCATTATTTGCCCAACTCGGTAGTGATAACACATTCCAGGCAGCCCCAGCAATCCTTAAACAACGAGCTGGCTACACAAGTGGCGTCTTCCACGGAAACATCGCCAGTTTCTGGAATCGAAACAACGTGTACAAAAACATGGGTTACGAAAACTTCTTTGATGCCAGTTACTTTGACACCACAGGTGACCGATCACTTGGATATGGTTTAAAAGATAAACTACTGTTCAACGATTCCATTAAGTACCTACAGCACTTACAACAACCGTTCTACGTAAAATACTTAACGGTTACTAACCACTTCCCTTACGATCTCGATAAGGAAGATACCAACTTTAAGACTACTAATACTGATGATGACGTTGTTAACAACTACTTCCTCACGGCTCATTATCTTGACCAGTCTGTTCACGAGTTCTATCGTTACCTTAAGAAGTCTGGATTATTGAAGAATTCAATGATTGTACTTTATGGTGACCACTACGGAATTTCTGATTCTGAGAATAAAAACTTAGCTAAAGCGTTAGGTAAGAATCCAGACACCTGGGATGATTTTGATGACGCCCAAATGCAAAGAGTTCCCTTCATGGTCAACATGCCTGGAACTAAGAAAGGTTTCATTTCTAATAAGTATGCTGGAGAGATTGATGTATTACCTACCATCATGCATTTATTAGGAATTAGCACTAAGCGTTACGTCCAATTTGGTACAGATGTCCTTTCAAAACAACATGACCAAGTTGTCGCATTCAGAAATCAAGATTGGGTAAGCCCCCACTACACATCTATCAGTGGCGACGTTTATGATAACCGGACTGGTAAATTAGCCAAGCTTACTAAAACTCAAAGAAAACAGGTCAAAAAGAACAAAGATAAAGTTCAAACTGAGCTTTCACTTTCCGATTCACTAAACGAGAAAAACTTATTACGTTTCTATCACCCTAAAGGATTTGAAAGTGTTGATCCTCGTAAATACAATTACGCCAATAGTTTAGATAAAGAAATCAACATCGAAAAGAAATTGGGTAAAAAGTCCAAGAGCTTGTTCTCTGAAAATGGTAATAAATCAACTCAGAAGTTGTACAAGACAAATGCTCCTGAAAT
This sequence comes from Lentilactobacillus curieae, assembly GCF_000785105.2. Classification (NCBI taxonomy): domain Bacteria; kingdom Bacillati; phylum Bacillota; class Bacilli; order Lactobacillales; family Lactobacillaceae; genus Lentilactobacillus; species Lentilactobacillus curieae. The sequence continues at coordinate 469,991 of NZ_CP018906.1, forward strand.
TCATCACAAGACAACTAACTCAAGCAGAATTAAGATTACCAACCCAGATGCAACTCATGAAAGTTCTCGATAATCGAGGTCATTAACTGTGAATTCAAATGTTAAATCAGGATTAATATTAATCTACAACATAGCTTTATCAATGTTGGCAATTTTTTCAATGGTCCTTACCGTTCTGTCGCTACTTGGTGATATTTCACTTCGCCATGGCCTAGCATCGGTAACATTCTTTGGAATCTGGATTATTTTCTTCGCTGATTACATCATCAGATTTTGGGCAGCTAAGTCCAAAAAAACATTTTTGATTCAGAATATGTTTGATTTAATTGCATTAATTCCATCCCATCCGGTATTCTCGTTTTTCCGGATCTCCCGAATTGTGCAAATCATTCGCTATTACCATCTGTTTTGGAAACTAGGCTGGTCAGGGAAATTTACGAAAAAGCTTCATAATTTCTTGTACGATACTGGCTTTATTTATCTACTGTCAATCAGTCTGGTTATTCTGATTTTTAGCTCGCTAATCTTCGCTTCATTTGAACATGATTCCCTCGAGAAATCACTATGGTGGGCAATCACAACGGCGACAACCGTTGGCTATGGCGACGTTACCCCGACGACTGGTGGCGGGAAACTCATATCAGCCGTCCTCATGTTTGGCGGAATTGGTTTTATTGGTTTGCTAACTTCAACGATCACTGATTTCTTCACGGATCAGGACAAAGAAGACGAACAAACCCAAAGCATTAAACAACTAACCAAACAGGTCGAGCACTTGTCAAAGCAGGTCAGTCAGCTGCAAAAGACTGTGAATGCGAAGGCAAGTCATAGAACGACGAAGAAAAAATAACGTCCAATCAAGAATCAAAAAAGCTCCTAGCATATGAACTCGGAATTTTAATTGTTTCCGCGTCAATATGCTAGGAGCTTTTAATATTTAAAAGAAGTTTCTTGGTTGCCGATATTTAAATTCCGTTATTTTCAATATAGTTAAAAAAGTCTTTAACACTAAATGGTAGGCTTGTATACCCATAACTATCAAGAATCTTGGCAAGTCTAGTCTTGGTAAATGTCCTATGATACTTACCTAAATCCATACTTTTTTTATAGATTACCTCCATAATATAGTCATTATGCGGATTATTTAACCATGCTTTGATTAGATCTTGTTTAGTTGGCTGATATGATAATAATGATTTTTAAAGTTGAATGCTTTTTGAGCTTTCTCCTCACTCTTATAGCCATAGCCTCTACCATCATCTAGCAGTTCACCAGTATCAATATCAATTACTACAAACCGATCTTCTTTTATTGATAGTTTCTTTGACTTAATGATTGCGATGTTTTCGATAGTAATCACTTCCATTCATATGATTAGTACTTGATGATTATCCAAGTTAGTGTTTCTGATTAATATACTTTTGGCAGTTCCTGCTTTCCAATTACTACATTGTGAGAAAAACTTTTTAATAATTACTTTTCTAAATTCAAACGTTCTTTTATGAATTTTTGAAACTATGATTGTATTTTCTTACATACCTTTACCATCTTTATGGACAATCATAATTTTTATCTGATTCACATTCAGCAAACACATTTAATATAATAATGATTATCTGCCAGTTTCAATTGCCTCCATAGATACTGTCTTGTCAGAAGGATCAATTATTGTTCCCATACCGATAGTTTTACTAGTTTTATCTAGTAAAATTTCTTTATGACCATTGTTCGATTGATCATCTTGATAAATCATTTCGTAAACACTCTCTTTAGCAACTGAATCTCCAGTAAACCCATTTTTCATAAAACCATGATCATCAACGTCAGCAGCAGATATTGCTAAACACTCACCATTCCAATTACTGATGCTCTCTTTGGCAGAAAGTTCTTTTGGTAAGTCATGACCATCTTTATAATGGTCGAAATTAGTAGGAAGGGTAATTGCCCGTTCATGAGCCATATTATCTAGGGTGCCACTTTCAGCTACAGGAGCAATGTTACGTTTTGCTCTTTCTTCATTTAAGTATTTAACAAATGATGTTCTAAAATCACTTTCTGTAAAGTCATACTTAATTCTCTTATTATCATCTGGGTTCCATACGGTATTTTCATCAGTAGCCGTTGATTTCTTTTTGTCATTATCTTTTTTAGGTTTGTTATTATTTTTACTTTTTTTGTTTACAATTTGAGTGAGATAACCGTTCCAAATCCACCCGTGAACTTTACCAGATTTGTTTTTAATGTAAGAATAGTAGGCTTTCTTACCATTAGTTTTTCTCACAGTAATAAAGCGATGCGTTGTAAATTTTGTAGTTAAATAATGACTTGCATCATGAGCCTTAGTTTTAAGATGACGATTAGCCCAAATATTCCCATGTTGAGCCATTACAGTAATATATGAGTCTACCACGGTATTATGTAATATTTTCATTCTACTAGATGCTGATGCAACTTGTGCGCTGTAGCCAAACCCAATCACTATCCCTACGATTGTAGAGGAAGTTACCACAATCTTTTTTAAGCCGTGTTTTCCCATGCTTACGCTCCATTCAACTTTATTTAACTGGTTTATTCTTTTTGAAACTCAATCAATTTATCAACCACAAATCCAGGACTATCGCCGGTTGCAGCGGACAACGCTAACACAATTTTCAGGCTGATGTTGCCAACCGGTTTCGAATTAGCATAAAAGAGAGTGTTTTGATTAATCCCAGTGATTTTGCTAACTTGATACCTTGAAATCTGATGATTTTGCAAATATTTATCTATTTCCCCCGCCAAATTAATATCCCCCTCAAATTTTTTAAAACTTAATTGTATACGCAAAAATCACCTCCAAGATTATTTATAGCAGTAAGGACCTAACGGACAGCTACTGATTTATTTGACGGGCTTTTTTACCCTATCCAAATATGCACAGTTATTATACTTCAATATATTGAAGTAATCAATGATGACAACCAAAAAGCAAGTAAGAATTTTAAACTAAAATTCTTACCTGCTTTTTTTATTAGCTCATTCAGTTTATTTTCGCCAAAATAAAGTCATGTCCGCCTTATCCTGAATATTAAAGTCGATGAACTTTTTTAAAAGTCCGTAATCAACTTCTTCATTCCAACCAATTCGCACAAAATTTTTAGTGTATGTGTATCCTGATTCCTCAATGTCTTGTTTGAATTTATTCATAGTGTACTGCTCTGGAGCAACCGCAAAATTATTTTTAAAATGACTAAACCCAATTATATAGGTCCCATGGTCAGTAAACATCGGCTGATTCCAAGCAATCTTACCATCAAGATTGGGGTAAGACTTCGCAACCCAGTCTAAAACCAACGACATTTTTTCACGGTGATCAGGCTCATCAATCTTTTGTAAGTACTCTTCAAACATGATGACACCTCCTATGGTTTTAGGTTAATTATGACATAGTTGGTAGGTGGTGTGGTGAAGAAGGGCTCGAGCTAATCCCTACAATGGCAGCATAGCTAAAGCGTGCTTACTCAATCTAATCCCTACAATGGCAACATAGCCAAAACGTGCTCACTCAATCTAATCCCTACGTTTAAAAAAAGCGAGACCGCGCCGTTTGCTCGCTCCCACTTTTTAAATTAGTGCTCAATGATTACCGCTTGCGGTCGGCACTCTATTCTAGAACGGCTTCACCCAGCAGTTCACTCTCCTAAGCACAAATTTTTGTCCGCGCATTACACTTGCTCGCCCAAAAATTTGCAACTTAGTGCTCGTGAACTACCACTGGGTTCAGCACTCTTATCTTTTCATCGACGTACTATGCACGGGTCCGCGTCGATCCGGATAAATGCTCTTCATCGCCGCATTCACCGCCATCGGTGCCTCGCCAAATCCAGTAGCAATTAAAGGCTGCTTATCCTCATACTCTGCCACGTCACCAATCGTGAACACGTTCTTCACATTCGTCGTTCCATTCATCCCACTATGGATCTTTCCTCGTTGTCCATCAGGGTGTACTTCCCATCCTGCCAACGCATCATCCTGTGCAATAAAGCCATAATTAACAACGATGTCATCAACGACCATCGTCTTCTCTTCATCACTCTTCATTCGTTTAGCTTCGACCTTAACTCGGTCACCTTCTTGACTCAATGAATGAATCAAAAATGGTGTTACTGGTTCAACTGTAGATTCGTTTAGCATATCAACGCTATGTTCCATCGCCCGAAAATTGTCACGACGATGCAGCAAGTAAACCTGGCTAGCAACCGATTCAAGTAGTAAAGCTTCATCAATCGCAGAATCTCCACCACCAGCGACAAGCACTTCTCTGTTTTTAAAGTGCTCAAGATTTTTAACACTGTAAAAGAGGTTTTTGCCTTCAAACTCATCACTATTATCAACAGCTAGTTTTCTTGGGTTAAAGGCACCAACCCCTGTTGCAATAATGATTGCCTTGGTCATTGATTTACCAGTACTAGTTTCAATTTCAAATTCGTCACCAACTTGGCGAACATTCTGCACCGTAGTGTTCAACTTAACTTCAGTGTCAACGGTCTTAAGCTGTTCCTCCAAACGGGAAACCAGTTCACGCCCTTTAATTTGTGGGTAACCACCAACGTCCAAGATTGTTTTCTCTGGATATAAAGCAGCTACCTGACCGCCTAATTCCGAAAGACTCTCAATAATTTGCGTTTTGGCATTTCTTAATCCAGCATAAAAGCCAGCAAACATCCCGGCAGGGCCGCCCCCAACTACCGTAATATCATAAGTTTCTAGAGCTTCAGCCATGATAATCCTCCTACTTAGTTTTAATCCGCTTAAGCATTCTGCGGCTATCTTTTTTATTGGTAATAATCTGTCCCTGAAGGGTTTTAACTTCACGTAACCCAGCATCGATCAGGATCGTAATTGCAAACCAACCAACAATGACATCAATCGCTTCTTGAATCAATGACATCACAATTGTGGTATTAGGAATGTCCCAATCCCAAAAGGTATGTAGGGCAATCACTAGTAATAAGAATATAAAGAATCGGGGTTTGGTAAAGAAGTCACGCACCGTAAACGGCTTCTTTCTAACTTTACCTAGAATAATTGCCCCGCCAACAATTGCCGCCCACACGGTATGAGTTCCAAAGGCTTGGAAGCTTCGCGTAAAGATGGTAAACAGTCCATACTCACTCACATAACCGGAACTTTCAAACACTGAGAAACCCGCACCAATGGCGGCACCAATTAGCACCCCATTAAATATATAGTTCACCTTATAGCGATTGATAAACAAAATAATTACGAGACACTTTGCTACTTCTTCGACAAAACCGACTAACAATGCGTTTTCAATACTAACTGTCGTTTTAATTGGTAACGCTAAATACAAACTCATCGTAACCAACAACGACATAATTCCACCAACCAGGAATGTCGTCAGTAATTGCAGGACCGAAATGTTCTGATACACATTAATTTCAAAAAACATCATCAAAAGCGAAAACGGCACCGCCAACGATCCAATAAAAATCATTCCTGGAATTGCCTTATCACTTTGGAATAGGTACAACAACAGCATTAGCATTGAAAAACTAACTGCCAGGACTAAAAATACTCGAGTGAAGAACCAAGGTTTGACTGGGCGACTTGAGACTTTCTTTAAGCTAGGAGTCGTCGTCCGGGTTCCCACAATAAACAAACGGTCAGCCTCATCTTTGGTATGACGTTTAAATACCTCAGAGAACATCTTAGAAAGGTGAATTTCGACCGTCTCATCAGGATTATCGCCCAGATGCTTGGCAATGTTGTCGTCTAAATTATCATAATTTCGCTTAACACCTGTCCATAAAAATGAACACATTTTACGAAAGGTGCTCGTAATTTTATTTTCCATATAGAACTCCCTGTTTATCAGTCTTACTAAGCGTAAACTAGAAATTAATTTGATTCAAGTGGTAGAAAAATTGAGTTTTAAGTCATAATCGAGTATTATTAAGTAAAGGGTTTTCATTACTGATATTATAATAACTGGAGGTAGTTTTTAATGGCCCAAAAGAAAATGATTCTTGATCTTGATACTGGTATTGATGACGCAATGGCAATCGCCTACGCAGTCGCTTCACCCGAAGTTGATCTAATCGGGATTGTTGGTTCATACGGAAACTTATACGTTGAAGATGGTGCAATCAACTCACTGAAAATTCTCGAATTACTTGGAGTAACCGATGTACCCGTGTACGTTGGTTTATCACATTCATCTGAAGATGATCACTTCGACAGAATGCCTGTTTCAGCACAGATTCATGGTGAAAATGGAATTGGTGAAGTTGAACTTCCAGCACCAAGTCGTCCGGTTGAATCAAAAAATCCAGACGATGCCATCGATTTCTTAATCGACTCAGTCAAAAAATACGGTAAAGATTTGATTTTAGTTCCAACGGGTCCATTAACTAACCTTGATGCTGCTATCCAAAAAGATCCTTCAATTACCAAAGAAATTGGTAATGTCACAATTATGGGTGGTGCATTAACAGTTCCTGGTAACGTATCTAACGTGACTGAAGCAAACATCCAACAAGATGCAGCTGCAGCTAACCGTGTATTTACCAGCCCACTCCACTTAACGATGGTTGGTCTTGATGTTACTTTGAGAACCCTATTAACTTATAAAGAAACTCAACAATGGCGTGACCTTGGCACGAAGTCAGGTAAGGCATTTGCTGATATCGTTGATTATTATATCAAAGCCTACGAAGTTACTAGCCCAGATTTGCACGGATGTGCTTTGCATGATCCATTTGCTGTTGGGGTTGCAATCAATCCCGACTTCGTTAGTTGCCTAGATTTGAATATGTACGTAACTACTGATGATAAGTTTTACGGTAGAACTGTTGGGGATCCAGCAAGACTTTCAGAACCTGACACCAATGTTAAAGTAGCGGTAAACGCTAATGTTGATGCATATCTAAATGAATTTATGAATCGTCTAACTGGACTATTCAAAGAAAATTAGCCGGTAGCCATATCGGTAATTTTAAAAAACTAGCTAAGTTGTTTTCCAACATCTTAGCTAGTTTTTTAGTCTTATTTAAACAGCTCCTGGGTATCTTTTCTCTTTAAAAATGCAGCAACACCATCGTCATCATTCGACAAAGTAATCGCATCACTAACATTTTTGACCTCATCACTAGCGTTGGCCATTGCGACCCCCACTTTAGCGTGCTCAATCATTCCAAGATCATTGGAAGCATCCCCAAATGTCATCAAGTTTGAAAAGTTCCAACCAAAGTGTTCAAGTAACTTTCCGAGTCCCACAACTTTATCCATATCTGGAGCAAGAAATTCCATGATGTGTGGTTGTGACCTAACAATGTGGTAGTTCTGCTTTAGTTCTGGAGTAAATTTAGTTTCGTACTCGTCCAATAATTCTGGCCGATCACAAATCACTGCCTTTGAATACAATTTTTGATCATCTAAGTCAGCAAATGGCATATGATCAAATTTCAATTGGCCATGGAACTGTTCTTCGTACAAAGAATGTTTCAAGTCAGTCACTGAGTACACTTGCTCGAAGTCCAGAATATCCAATGGGGCGCCAATTTCTTGGGCAAAATCATGTAGAATTTGCCAATGAGCCTTATCTACACCGCTCTTAGCTAATTCAGCTTTATCGCGGTTATGGACCACCAACGCACCATTGAAGGTAATTGTGAAGTCCTCGTCCTGTAATAAATCAAGTTGTTCAATCAAGTGCCAAATCGCATTAATTGGGCGACCAGTACACAAAACTACTTTGATTCCTTTACTATGTAAATCCCTAAGTACAGCTTCGTTAGTTTTTGAAATGGTTTTTTCACTAGTTAATAACGTGTTATCCAAATCAAGGGCAATCATCTTAATCACGTGCGCGTCCTCCTTAATTACCTCTATATTGTACAACCATATGTGAACAATTGAACAGATATTTTAAATAAAGCAACAAAAAAAGCCAACATCAAAAATGTTGGCTTTTGGATTCAACATAACTTATACGTAATGTTGATTATCCAATCATCTGAGCTTCAAGCTCACGAAGTTCAGCTTCCCTGACACTGCGTGGTAGAAACCGACGAATTTCTTCTTCGTTAAATCCGACTTCAATCCGGTGATCATCAAAGATGATTGGTCGCTTAATTAAATCGGAATATTTAACAACCAAGTTTACTAGTTGTGATACTGACAAATCATCTAAATTAAGATTCAACTTCTTATAAATGTTGGAGCGAGTTGAAATGATGTCCTCGCTACCGTTTTCGGTTAAGCGCAATAGTTTCTTCACTTCATCAGCACTCAAAGGATTAGAATTAATGTTTCTTTCCTTGAATTCGATGTTGTGCCCCTTTAACCATGCACGTGCTTTCCGACTTGATGCACTGCTTTGTGCTACATATAAATTTAACATTTATATCCCCCCTATAGGCTATCTTGTACAACATATCCCTTGTGTATAATATTATCACAGCGATAATTATTGTCAACACCGTTACTTACTTTTTTACAATCACTTTTTCACAATCATTTTCCCTTTTTTTGTCCCCCTGTGTGACCTATAATAGCACTAATAACGCTTTTGGGGGACATTTTTATGGAAACGTTTTATTCTGTAACACTACTTATTGTGGCCGCAATTATTTCAAACATAATTGCCTCCGCATTTGATAAAATTCCGCTAACATTTTTCGAAATTGCTTGCGGTTTTGCACTATCATTTCTGCCATTATTCCACCATTATTCACTATATCCTGAGATGTTTATGATCTGCATAATCGCTCCATTATTATACACAGACGGTACAAAAGCCAATCTAAAACAATTTCGAACTTCACTAGGCCAACTGTTTTCAATGGCTGTGTTTCTTGCCATTGCTACTGCAATATTAATGGGAATCCTCTTTCATTCACTAATGACGATTGTTCCACTAACATTGTCAATCATGTTGGCAGCTATCATCACCCCGACTGATTCACTGGCCTTATCATCTATCACTACAGACATTAAAATTCCCCACCATGTTTCTGGAGCCCTTGAAAATGAATCGTTATTTAACGACGCATCGGGGATCGTTGTTTTTAACTTAGCTATCCTAACCTTTTCAACTGGTGATTTCTCCTTAGCAAATGGATTGGCAAGTTTTTCAATCAGCTTCTTTGGGGGAATTTTTATCGGCCTCATTGTTGGATTATTATTTTATTCCTTACAAGGATTTTTAATTTCAAAATCGATGGATACCTCAACCGTTTTGGTTCCATTAAACTTAATGTCACCAATCGCTACATATTTAGTCGCTGAAGAATTTCATGCTTCCGGAATCTTAGCAGTTGTTGCCGCAGGAATTCTACATGGCCTTTACTCTAGCCGTCTACGTTTAACTTCAACTGATGTTCAATTGGTTATCAAAGCCTCGTGGCAAGTTGTTAGCAGCTTGTTATCTGGAATTGTGTTTGTCTTGCTGGGAGTCACCATTCCAACTGTGATTTCGAAAATGACCCAGTTCTCCAACCATTTCTTGATGGAGTTGTTAGTGTTAGCCGTTGTCCTATATCTTGGAATGCTAATGATTAGATTTATGTGGGCTAAATTTAATTTAGTAAATCTCCATCCAGATACCCAAACTAAGAACTCTACCAAAGATTCATTCTTAATTGCCATCGGCGGAATTCACGGAACCATTACGCTATCAATGGCGTTATCAATTCCCTTTACTATCAATGGCCACGACTTTCCGTTCAGAGATGAAATCATTTTCGTCGCCACCATTGTAATTTTATTAAGTTTAGTAGTTCCAACATTTGTCCTCCCACTAATACTAGACAGACGAGAACGCCATGATGACGCTAGCTTCAACAGTTATCGAAACCAAATGGTCAATTACAGTATTCAGCAGATTCGCTCTGATCCAACAATTAACCTAGTTGACCGCAACTATGTAATGGATTTACTTGATAGCCAAAAGAAACAAGGAACTACCAACAAAAAACAGGTTCAAGAAATTATGAACCAAATTAATTCCATTCAGTACCAAACCATCGTAGAAACTTTGGGAGATAATAAGATTGATCGGAAATTGGCAAACTTTGCCGCCCGAAGATTTTTGGTAAACCCAAACCGTCCTGGTGGCATTTTTAAAAAGATTGGTTTCTTCATTAGGTTAACAATTTCAAAACGGTGGGCAAGAAAAGCCCAACGAAAATTCGTTGAGCGTGATCCAGAAGAGCACAAAGAAAGCCGTGCTGCTCTAAGAGATCAACTTCATGCGTTGCGTGCGCAGATTGAAGATGAAGCATTTAGCAGGGTAAATGAGTACCTTGATGAAATCGAAAGCATGGAGAACAGTAACTCAGTAAGCTTTGTCCGCCGCTCCGTTACCTTCCGCCACATGCGAGAAGATGCCGATCATGAAACCGATGTTCAACGCAATGAACTACTGATTAAAGCACTTCAATTTGAGTATCAATTCGTTTCAGAACGGTTTAGACAAGGTAACATTGATAAGGAACTTTCAGATCGACTAAATCAAAGCATTGCTACCGACCAAATGGTTTATTTACAGTCGGTTGAAACTGATTAATGATTCTTTCTTTGGGATAATTTACATTACATTCAATGTTATATATACTAGAGTTCATAGATAATCTGCGGGTGAAAATATGAAAATAACAATTCTTTGTACTAGTGATACACATGGGTTCATTGAACCTACTAATTATGTTGATAAGGGCTTAAATAAACCGTTTGGAATTGGAAAAGCAGCCAGTGCCATTCGGGATTATAAGCAGCACCATAAAGACGAAAAAATCATTGTAGTCGACAATGGGGACTTTTTAGAGGGCTCTCCATTGTCTTATTATGCTGCCAAAAAAGCTGACGATACTGATCGACACATCTACACCGAATGTTACAACGAAGTGGGTTATGAGTTAGGAACGATTGGCAACCATGAATTTGATTACGGCTTAAGCTATTTGCGAGACGTAATGCGTCAATCACATAGAAAATTCATCTGCGCCAATATCGTTGATCATAATAACCAACCAATGTTAGGGAAACCATACGAAATTGTGGATTTTGGCCCGTGTAAAATCGGTTTCCTAGGTCTAAGCACCACCAGTACCAAAAAGTGGAAAAACGTAAACGACCTAGATGACTTTAACTTAGTGTCAGAAATTGATACTGCAGAAAAATATATTCCTGAAATAAAAAAGCAAGCTGACTTTGTCGTCGTTGTTTATCATGGTGGCTTTGAACGTGACCATACTGGCAACTGGAACGATATTAATCCTGGAGAGAACAAAGGCTATGATTTGCTAAGCCAATTTCCAGAGATTGACGCCTTAATTTCTGGTCATCAACACAGGAAGATTGAAAGCCATTTATTCAAAAAACCAATTGTTCAGCCAGGATTCCGGGGTGAATTTATCGGTAGAATCACCCTTAACGTATCCGCTTCAGAAAAGCGAATTACCAAAAGCGAATCAGAATTAATCAGTGTGGCTGATTATCCCGTCCATGAAAGAATTAGTAAAACAGTAACCCCTCTTGCTAAAGATGTTGCTCATTGGCTAGACCACCCCCTTTCAAGAATCCAAGGCGATTTATCATTCCTAGATCCGTTTACAGCTAGAACTGAAGATTCTTCATTCATTGAATTTATTCAAAAGGTCCAAATGGAAAAGATGGGCGTCGACATCTCAGCAACGGCTCTATACAATAACGAAGCCCATGGATTTGCGAACCCAATTACCATGCGCAACATCATTACCAACTATGTTTATCCCAACACATTAGTGGTATCTGAAATTTCGGGTGCGGACCTAAAGGGAGCCCTTGAAGTTTCAGCTGAATACTTCGCTTTAAAGGGTGGCAAAGTTGTCGTTAACGAAAAATTCATTTTTCCAAAACACCGCTATTATAATTATGATATGTACGAAGGCGTTGACTACACTTTAGACATTTCCAAACCCGTTGGCAGTCGCGTGACCAAGCTCGAATATCACGGCGAACCAGTAAGCCCAGAACAAAAACTGCGAGTAGTGCTTAATCGTTATCGGGCCAACGGTGGTGGTCACTACCCCATGTTTACCAAAGATAAAATCGTCAAAACAGATGATACAATCATCTCGCAGATTTTCCTCGAGTATTTAAAGAAACATCCAGTAATCGAAGCAACCAATAACCATAACTTCAACGTGATTTCTGGGAAAAAGTAAGCCATTGATATTTAAAAACACGACCTATGGTGCTTTCTGCATCGTAGGTCGTTTTTGATTCAAATAATTTTCCACCATAATATATTTTGGTGATTGCTTTTATATACCCCCGGGGGTATATTGTTATTTAGACAAAAATAAATCGAGGTAATCAAATTATGATGGATTCAATTAATAGCAATGACTTTTACACCAAGGAAACTTCAACCCCTGTACCACTTATTGACGTTCGTGAAACAGATGAATTCGCAGAGGCGCACATCCCAGGTGCCGTCAACCTACCACTTAGTACCTTAAACACTAATTTTAGTCAGCTTGATCACGATACTCACTACTACATCATTTGCCGTTCGGGTCGCCGTTCTCAATTGGCTAGTCAATTCTTATCAGCCAACGGTTACTCTGTAACTAACGTTGAGGGCGGAATGCTCGCATGGAAAGGATCTGTTGCTTAATGGCAGAACAACAATCAGTCATAAATCGCTTAAAACGAGTTGAAGGCCAACTCAGAGGCGTTCAAAAAATGATTGCTGATGATTCTGACTGCCTAAAAGTAATCAACCAGTTAAGTGCGATTCGCTCAAGTGTTGATCGTACAATTGGGGTTATCGTTGCTGAGAATCTAAAAGATTGTTTGGAAAATCCTGAAAATGATACCACTGCCCAAGAACAAAAAATCAATGAAGCAATCAAACTAATCATCAAAAAATAAGTAGCAAAAAAGGCGAGCCATTAGGCACGCCTTTTCTTTTTCTTCTTGTCAGCACCAACGTACGATACTGCTTTAAAACTGCGAATCAAAGTAACTTTGATCTTACCTGGATAAGTAAGTTCATCCTCAATTTGATCCTTTATCTGCTTGGATAACTCTTGGTTTTTAGCGTCATCCACTTTATTTGGATCAACCATCACGCGGACCTCACGACCTGCCTGAATGGCAAAACTATCTTTAACCCCTTGTTGTTGTCTGGCAATCTTTTCAAGACTCCGAAGACGATTGATATACTCTTCAACCGACTCACTTCTGGCACCTGGACGGCCTCCAGAAATTGAATCCCCTGCCGCAACTAAGTGGGCGATTGGGGTGGTAACGTCAACATCACCATGATGAGAAGCGATTGAATTAATTACTCGCTCGTCTTCACCATAGGTTTCAGCTATTTGAACTCCAAGTTCAACGTGAGTTCCATCAACATCATGGTCAATCGCCTTTCCAATATCATGGAATAGGCCGGCCCGTTTTGCAATTTGAACATCGAGCCCAAATTCAGCGGCCAACAAACCTGCAATTTTAGCTACTTCAATCGAGTGGTTCAATACATTTTGACCATAACTTGTCCGGTACTTGAGCCTACCTAGAATCTTCATCTCATCAGGATGAACAAATCCGATGTGAAGGCCAGTAGCAACATCCTCACCAGTCTTGCGAATTTCTGTCATTAGATTGGTTGATGCAGTTTCAACTTGTTGTTCAATCGTCTGTGAATTAATTTGTCTGGTAACCATCAAGTTTCCAATAACAGTTCTAGCGATTTCTCTTCTCAACGGATCAGAGGTTACCACATGAAGCATTAACGGTTCGTTTCGGTCAAAGACAATGTCAACTCCAGTCAGGGTTTCAATGTACCTTAAGTTGGTATTTTCACGACCAAGTAGTTTCTGTTTAGTGCCCTTGTCTGGTAGCACAACAGAATGTTCTACATGTTCCCGCGGATAATCAACTGGTCCACGCTGGATTGCGTCATCCGCAATCCTTCTAGCCATTTTAGGTGCAATTACTTTTGCTTCATCATTTTGGTAACGAAGTTCAACGTCACGGTCACGTTTCAAATCAATCTTTAATTGGTCGATGATTTGTTCCGTAGCAGCTTCATAACTAAGTTTAGCGTTATTTTGTAACGCAACTTTCCGCTCAGTTTCCAATAAATGCTGTTTGTCGGTCAATTCCTTGATTTCATTTTTAGCTTCATCAAGTTCAACTTGTTGTTCAGCCAAATTTGTATGCATTTGATCAAGTCGCTGCTTGGTTTGCTCAATCCCATGATTCCTTTGGTCAATCCGAGACTGGCGAGTACGGTTATCCGCCTCATAACTATCAAGTTCCTCATTCATTGAGGCTCGATACTCTTGAGCACGTTGTTTACCTTCATTTATTACCTCGGTCTTAACGCTCTGTGCGTCTGACTTGGCATTTTCAATGATTTTATCAGCTTGTTGCTTTGCTTGCTCAATTTGCTGAGCGTGCTTCTTTTGCTCAAGCTTCATCCCCGCAACTCCAGCAACCACAGCTGCGATAATTGCTAATCCAATTATTAATATCACTCAGGCACCTCCCTTCAAAAAACTCGATACAACTCATTATAACAACATTTCAGTACTTTTTCTTCCTATTTAACATACTTGTTTAGGAATGCACTCACCTTTTCTGTATATAACTTTGGGTTCTTGTCGTAGGACTGGGCGTGAGCAGCTCCCTTTACAATCAATAATTCTTTTGGCCCCTTTGTAGCATGATAGAGCGGGTAGACCATTTTTGTTGGTACAAACTTGTCTCTAGATCCATGAATGAACATCATTGGTCGGTGATTCTTTGCCACTTGTTTCAAAGCACTCGCTTGCTTAAAGTTATAGCCATCCTTGGCCTGAGTAATCAGGCTAACAATATCTACTAGTGGAAATTTAGGCAAACTGTACATTGATTTAGCCTGGTAAGCAATTTCATCGTAGGCAGTAGTGTAACCACAATCTTCAACAAAGGTTTTGACCTGTTTTGGCAACCCTTCATCCCCACTGACCATCATTGTTGTCGCGCCACCCATGCTGACACCAAACACAACAATTTGCGAGTCCTCGCCATTCTTATTGACAACTTGTTTGATCCACTTTAAATAGTCTAGACGTTCAGGCCATCCAAACCCAATATAGTCACCCTGACTTTGCCCATGGCCCCTAGCATCTGGCAGCAAAACATTGTATCCCAAATTATGAAACATGTAGGCATACGAAAACATTTTGTTCTTATTACTCATGAAACCATGAGCAACCAGCACCGTCTTGTTTGTTTTCTTAGCTGCCGGTATGTAATTAGCATCCAATTTTAAATTCTGGCCAGCTGAAGTCTCATACCACTTATCCTTTTCTACATCCTGGTACCATTTATGGGCAGGATATGCTGGACTATTCTTGCGGATTGGCTTGTCCTTTGACAAGAATGTCTTAGGCGCAGGAACGACCGCCACGTTATAGAAGTACATCCCTGCTCCAAACAGGCCGGCTGCTACAACGGCTAACGCAGAGGCGCCAATTGTAATTACTTTGGTTTTCTTTTTCATCTTATTCATCCTTAAATTAAAGTCATAACGTCGATAATAATAACACATCATCCCATTAATCAAATGGAAAGTTTTTGAGAACTGCTAAAATGCAGTATAATGAAAGTAATAACAAGGATGGTGATCATATGTTTTCTGAACGACTGAGAGCGCTCCGTACTGGGCAACACCTTACGTTAGAGGGGTTGGCTAGCGAATTGAATAAAATGTTTCCAACTGACAAGCAGCATGAAAACACCCCTGCTCAAATTGGAAACTGGGAACGAGGGGTCAGGACTCCCTCATATCTGGAAGTTCAAAAGCTCGCAAAGTATTTTGACGTCACAATGGACTACATCACGGGCTTATCAGAAAACACCACTTACGATTTAGGCCGACTATTTATCTCCGATAAGGATTTAACTTTCAACGGCCAAACAATTTCTTCTGCCGATCGTTATGAAGTATACCAACTTATTTCTGGATACTTACATGGTAAAGAAAATCGCAGTGTTAAACCTGGGTTCCAAAATGGATTTCAAGAACAGTTGGACCTTAACATCAATGACAATTAAGGAATTTTAAGATGCTCTCAAAAAAACAGAAGAAACAACTTTTAAAAAATAAACATTCTCATTCAAATAAATCGAATCCTGATTCCGACTACATCTCGCAAATGAACGCATATCGGGATCTTTTTTCTGCTGTCCCTGAAATCGGCTTTCTAATTAATAATGTCCTGCAAAGCGACCGCTTAATAAAATCAGGAATCCTACCTCAAGACTTACCAGAATTGATTTTACCAGACAATATCCAAGATCAAATTTTTGAAATCGTAAATGCTAAATATGCCAAGGGCGATCCTGAAGGGGATAAACTCTGGAACCAACTAACTGATGCTCTGCCCAAGGTCGATAAATTGCTCAGATCATACCGAGACTATCTGGAGGAAACGTACGGAATGTGGGCGTATATCTCTGCCCCCTTCGTCAGTTCAATTGCCGATTACATCGGGGATAAGGCCGTTCTTGAAGTTATGGCAGGGAATGGCTATATCTCTAAGGGACTCCAAAATTTAGGAAAACAAGTTTTTCCAACCGACAGTTTGGCTTGGGAATCCGAAAATGAAACTGGTAACCACCAAGTAACTAACGTTGAAAAGCTTGATGCGCTCACTGCCATTGAAAAGTATGGTAATGAAGTTGGTTACGTAATTATGAGCTGGTCTCCCGATAAGGATCCTATCGACGTTCAAGTACTTCAAAAAATAAGAAACGCCAACAACAAAGAGCTTAAACTCATTGTCATTGGCGAAAAAGATGGTGCAACTAACTCAGCCGAATTTTGGAAGATTGCTAACTTCATTGATGAAGAAGCAGCAGCCAAGATAAACGAACATCATCAGCCATTTGATTTAATTAAAGACCAGGCTTACCTAGTTGACTAAGATTAGGTAACGGTAACTTTTGAATAAAACGCTTTTTAGGGGCACTTCTTTCAAGTTGGAGAAGTGCTTTTTTCTGTGCCTCGCCACCACGATACTTACCAGGTTCCCCATCAGCCTTAACAATTCGATGACATGGAATCATAATCAAAACTGGGTTTAACGCAACAGCATGGGCAACCGCCCGGGTCGACTTTCTGTTGCCGATCTTTGAAGCCAGGTCACCATAGCTCATAGTTTCCCCATATGGGACTTCCTCCACAGTTTCCCAGACTAGCTGTTGAAACTCTGTGCCTGCTTCAGAAACATCGATAGGCAAGTCAAAATGGCGCTCTTTACCAGCCAAGTAATCTTCAAATTGTTCACGATAATGGGAGGTTTTTAGCTCATCGTAGTCAAATTCAATTTGGTACCGGGATTTTGGATAAAAATCAAACATCTCTGATAACTTTTTCCCTGGGCTGGAAACGAAGTTTATCCCCTTGTCCGTAACGGTGAAAAAGAATTTTGTATTCTCAATCTCAACACTATCCCAATAGATTTTTTTAATCATGTTAGATTCTCCATATAATATCACTAGTCTCATTTTATCATGAAACAACGAATGGTGCTAACGACTACTGACTAAAAAAACGCGACGATAAATTAACTAGTTTAAGATATCGCCGCATTTTTATTTCAGTTGATATGTGATCTTATGCTTTAAAGGGTCTTCCAGTCTCTATCACTGCTTATGCACATGCGCACGGTAATAATTGAACGAAGTGACCCTTTCGACATCATCCCCATACGCAACCTGAAGTTGTTTGTACTTTCCACTCTTACTTACCCGGTAAAAAGTTCCGGTACCATGATCTTTAGAACTTTTGATTTCAACCCATTTACCCTTGGCATTCTTTGCCGTTGATTTTATTGGGTCTTCATACTGATACTTACCCTCATTGAAGTTCCGGTAAGATACAGTATGCTTAGTAAACCGGATTCGGGCATAGTGATGATCTCCTAGATACTGGTACCAGTTACCCCGAATACTCTTAGGGATAACTGCAGCTTGCGCCTGGACCGTTAAGCCTGTGCTTAAACTTAAACCCATTAAACAAGCTATGCCAAATACCTTAGCAAATCTGCATTTTTTTGAATTCATTTTCCTGTCCTTCTTGATTGATTAATATCTATTATTGATTGTTCACAAAAATTAGCAACCTTAATCGACAAAAAATCAATCTTTTTTCGATTTCTAGCCACACAAAATTCACAATCTTCACGGAAAAGTCATAAATATGTAAGGGGCAACCACTACCTTTCAGCAAAATACCGAAAGCTAATAGTTGCCCCTAATTAAACATTAATGTGGTTTTAGAAGGTAATCTGACCAACAATCAAACCGTAGATTGCGTAAATCGCACCAATCACGATTAATATTGCGACTACCCTTTCAACTGGTCCAAATACCTTTTCTGCGTGATTATCCTTCTTTTGAAGAATCCAGTAAACTGGAATTCCGGCTGCAAACAAGATGCAAGTTAATAGTAAGAAACTTGCTCCGGCGGCAAACAGTAACCACAATGCATAGATACTTGAAATTACACCGATTACAATGTTTCCAGTTCTTCCAGCTGATCCGCTTGATTCATTTAACGAGAATTTCAGTTGATAAAAGGCTGAAAATGCGTATGGAATCAAAATTGCGGCACTAGCGATTGAATAGAAGAAGTTATAAGCCTGAGCAGTAATCAAGTATGAGAACATAAAGATTTCAACTAAGACGTTAGTAAAGAGTAACGAGTTAATTGGTGCACCATTTTTGTTTTCCTTGGCGAATACTTTAGGGAATGTTCCTTCCTTAGCAGCTTCGTATGGAAGTTGGCCGGCAAACATTGTCCATGAAAGCCAAGCACCAACCACAGAAATGATAAGTCCCAAGTTAACAACTACGGCACCCCACTTACCAACTAAGCTTTCTAGCAATTGTGCCATTGCTGGTTGTGACAAGTGTGCAAGTCCGTTTCTACTCATTACACCAAATGATAGCAATGTAATCAGCATGTAAATCAAGATAACGGTAATGATACCAAGAACAGTTGCTTTACCAACATCAGAACGTTTTCTAGCTCTTCCTGAGAAAACAACGGCTCCTTCAATACCGATAAATACCCAAACAGTTACTAACATAGTGCTCTTGGCTTGCGAGAGAACGCTGCCCCATTCAAAGTTACCACTTGCAGTGTCCCAGAAGTCCATTGTGAACATGTTGAGCTTAAATGCGAATAATACAATGATCAAGAATAAGAAGATTGGAATCAACTTAGCAATCGTGATGATCGTGTTAACAAATGACGCTGATTCTACACCTCGTAAAATCATAAAGTGACAAGCCCATAAAATGAATGAGGCAGCCACGATTGACCAAATGTTTTGACCATCTTTAAAGATTGGCAAGAAGTATGCAACGGCACTCATCAGTAATGTTGCATAACCAACGTTTCCTAACCATGCGGATAGCCAATAGCCCCACGCTGAGTTGAAACCCATAAACTTACCAAACCCAGCTTCGGCGTAACTATATACTCCGGCATCCAGGTCTGGTCGTTTCATTGTTAAGTTTTGGAATGTTAATGCTAACATAACCATTCCGATTGCGGTGATTACCCAACCAATGATGATGGCACCGGCACCAGCGTCGGTAGACATATCATGCATCAAGTTGAAAACTCCACCACCGATGATTGATCCAACAACTAAACCAATCAACTCAATTAAACCTAATTTTCCATCATGTTCTTTCATTTCTTCACTCCCTAACTAGGTAAAACCCCTATTTGTTATCTGTCAAAATCCGAAAATACTTTTTGCCATACAAAATCTTCTGGTCTTTAACTAACTCTGACACCATCTGACTGGTTGTTTCCCTTGTAGTTCCACTGATTTTCGATAATTCAATCAGTGTCGTTGGATAAGGTATCAAGATCGTGCCATCCGGTTGTTTCTCACCAATCTGCTCTCCCAAAAACTCGACGGCGCTTTCCACTCGCTTTTTGGCACTGGTAGTTACCATCTTTCGCAACTGAATTTCAGTTGTGTTAATGATACGTCCCATTTCCTTGATCACGGAAACCATCATGTCGGGATTCTTCTTCAACAGTTTTTCAAACAGCTGCATTGGCATAATTGCCAACTTAACCTCTGACATTGTTTCAGCACTATAACTATAGTTCTCGCCAGAAAACAAACCGATAAATGGGAACGTCTTACCTTCCTTGATGTAAAAGTAAAGTTTCTCATCGCCATTTTCGTCATAGTGTAGTGACTTTACGATACCGGAAATAATCAAATAAAAATTATTGCGGGGGTCACCCTGGTCATAAAGAACCTGGCCACGGTGATATTCCTTTATCGTAATTGCGTTCACAAGCTCATCCATATCCCGCTCGCTCATTCCCGCGAACTCTGGATGATGTTTAATTTTGAGTAAGCATTCTGTATAGTCATTTTTATCTATCATTTTCGGATTCCCCAGAACATTTTTATTATGTTGCTTGAAAAACTTAAGTGCAAATTATATGTCCGTAACCCCCAGACTAATCCGCACTAATAATTGTTCCTGATCCATCATTGATGAACCCATCAATGTTATCAAGAGCAGTAACCACTGCTTCACTCTTAGTTGCCTTAACAAAGTCGATTGCGGCCTGAACTTTTGGCAACATGCTTCCCTTAGCAAATTGGTCTTCATCAATGTACTTCTCTAATTCAGATACGGTAACGTGTTCCAATTTCTTTTGATCTGGTTTATTGAAGTTAACAAAGATATTTTCAACAGCAGTCAAAATGATTAATGCGTCAGCACCAACCAATTCAGCTAATTTTTCACTAGCAAAATCCTTATCAATAACCGCTTCGCGGCCTTCTAAGTTACCATCTTTAGTGACAACTGGGATTCCACCACCACCGACTGAAATTGGCACGATACCAGCGTCAACCAAGGTATTAACTGCTTGGGTTTCCACCACGTTGATTGGTTTTGGTGATGGAACAACCCGCCGGTATCCACGGCCAGCATCCTCAACAAAGGTAAAGTTAGGATTCTCTGCCTTAGCCTCATCCGCTTCATCCTTTGACATGAATGGACCAATTGGCTTGGTTGGATTAGTAAATGCAGGATCATCAGGACTAACTTCAACTTGTGTAACCACAGTAGCAACAGTTTTATCCATTCCCTTTTCCTTTAAAACCCGGTTCATGGCATTTTGCATCCAGTAACCAATGCTTCCTTGAGTCATCGCAACGGCTGTATCCAAAGGCATTTCTGGGTTTTCTGGAGTACTACCCCCAGCTTGTTGAAGTAACAAGTTACCCACTTGAGGACCATTCCCGTGAGAAATGATCAGTTGGTCTCCGTTTTCGATAAACTTAACTAAATGTTGAGCGGTATCTAAAAGTGCTTTTTGTTGGGCACTGGCTGAGGCATCCTTTGATAGAATGGCGTTACCACCTAGTGCAACTACGATTTTTCTTCCCATGCTGTTCTTCCTCCAAAATCAACAATTTAAATCAAAAAGGGACGGAATTGATATCCCATCCCTTCTTTGAAGTGTCCCTCGTTAGAGGTGCACTCTTCGTATTAAACCTTAGGGATGAACATGTTTCCTAAAGTTGCGGCCATCATAGCCTTAATTGAGTGCATTCTGTTTTCTGCTTCTTCGAATTGACGAGCATACTTGCTAGTGAACACTTCATCTGTAACTTCCATTTCAGTGATTCCATACTTCTTCTCAACATCTTGTCCATATTGAGTTTCAGTGTTATGGAAGGCAGGTAGGCAGTGCATGAAGATCAATTGATCATCAGGTGTGCCAGTTGCTTTAAGTGCTTCCATATTTACTTGGTATGGCTTCAAGAGGTTAACTCTTTCTTCCCAGTTATCTTCACCCATTGATACCCAAACGTCAGTATAAACGATGTTTGAACCGAGCATACCTTCTTTTACGTCATCAGTGATGAGGATCTTAGCACCTGATTTTTCAGCGAATCCACGTGCGATGCTTTGAGTTTCTTCAGTTGGGAACAAGCTCTTTGGAGCAACGATGTGAACATTGACACCAAGGATGGCACCAGTAACTAACAATGAGTTAGCAACGTTGTTACGGCCATCACCCATAAATGTAAGGGTTAAGCCCTTCAAAGTACCAAAGTTTTCCTTAACAGTCATAAAGTCAGCCAACATTTGAGTTGGGTGCCATTCATCAGTTAAACCATTCCAAACTGGAACTCCACTATCGCGGGCAAGGATTTCAGCATCGCTTTGCTTGAAACCTCTAAATTCGATTCCGTCAAACATACCTCCAAGAACCTTGGCAGTATCAGAAGTACTTTCCTTCTTACCTAATTGAATGTCATTTTGACCCAAGTATTCTGGGTGTGCACCTAGATCGATAGCTGCAGTGGTAAATGCAGAACGAGTTCTAGTTGATGACTTTTCGAAAAGTAAGGCAATGTTTTTGCCTTCAAGGTAGTGATGTGGAATCCCTGCCTTCTTTAATGCCTTCAAGTGTAGGCCTAAGTCGATTAAATATTCCAATTCTGCGGCAGTAAAGTCTTTTTCGGCCAAAACACTGCGGCCTTGGAATACGCTTTGTCTAAAATCCTTTTCCATTGTGGACTCTCCCTTGATTTTAAAGTTTATTTAGTTAAATCTTCACGAACGATTGGGCAACTCATGCAACGTGGACCCCCACGACCTCTAGATAATTCACTTGAAATAACTTCAAGTACTTTAAGGCCATGTTGTCTCAATAACTCGTTTGAAACATAGTTACGGTTGTAGGTTACAACAACGCCTGGTGCAATTGCCAAAGTGTTTGAGCCATCGTTCCATTGTTCACGACCAGCGATGATTGGATCACCGTTACCAGTTGGGATTAGGTCAAGATCATCTAAGTGAAGTGCATCCTTCAAGGTTTCCTTGAGGTCTGTCTTGTGTTGGATATGAATCTCGCCTTCGCCTTGGCCAGGAGTAAGGGTGTAAGTGTCGATATGGCCACCTTCACCTAAGATCCCTGGATGAACTGTAAATTGATCGTAGTTGATCATAGTGAACACAGTGTCTAAGTGCATCATTGCATGGTTATGAGGAATACTGATTGCGATAACAGTGTCGTAGTTACTGTCTTTAAACAGGTTACGAGCGATATCTTCAATCGCATCAGCTGAAGTTCTTTGTGAAACCCCAATTGCCATAACGTGGTCGTTTAAGACTAATTCGTCCCCACCCTCGATACGAGTGCTGTGGTTACGATCACGCCATACGTGAACACCTTGGTTAGCAAACCGTGGATGATGTTCAATAATGATTTGGTTAAACAATGATTCTCGTTGACGAGCAGCGAAAGTCATATGATTAATACTCAAACCTTCCCCTATACATGCTGAAGGATCACGAGTGAAGTAGAGGTTAGGCATTGGATCCATGTAGAATTCATAGTCCCCGTCTTCGGCCATGCTTTGTAAATCAGTTGGCACAAAGTCTATTTCATTCTTGCGAATACCTTCCATGATCTTGTTGACCATGTCTTGGTTATTCATGCTAGCAAGATATTCTTTCAAAGCATCATGGGTTGCCCCAGTTGCGTATCCAGATTCTGTTAACATCTGTTCCAAAAACTTGTCTTTTAATTCGGCCCCGCCAGCATCTAATGCTTCTGCAGCGAGCTTTTCAAGGTAAAGAACTTCTACTCCGTTATCACGAAGTGTGTTTGCAAAGTAGTCATGTTCTTCCTGTGCCTTAGGTAAATATGGTATGTCATCGAACAAAAGTCTTGGCATCATATCAGGGGTGAAGTTTTCAATTTCATGTCCTGGTCGTTTAAGCAAAACTGTCTTTAACTTACCGATTTCCGAAAAGTTGTGAATTGGACTTGTCATATTACTGCCTCCTGTTCCTTTCTTAATACAACCACATCATAATTCTTTCTGAAACCGCTATCAAGAAATAACTCTCAGACAAAACGAGAGATTTCTAACAAAATTAAGTGTAATCGTATATTTGGCATTCTATATGACAAATAATTCACAATCAATAAATATGCTCGATAATTATTCACAAAAAATATTTTAAATTAGAAAATAAATTTTTGATTAGATTTAAAAATAGCAATCCAACAGGTGGTTAAGCGATTACACGGCCATCGTTATCTAATAGAGTTGGGTTATTTATACCCTCCGTTTAAATTTATTCAAAAAATAATCACAAAAAAAGTGCCGTTTCTTCATAGAAACGGCATTTTTCACGTACTTACTTTTTTACTATTCAGAATAGAATGTATGATTTTCGACTATTCTTCGCTAACAGAGACCATCAAATCAGGGTTTACGTGTTTCATAAAGAAATCATGAACCTCTGTTGCAGCCTGCTTGCTTGGACAAAAGGTAACGATTGTATCATAACCAGCAAGTGTCCCAGTCACATTATCTAAGCGCAAGTCATCAATAACTGCAGATAAAGGGTTGGCATAACTTGGTTGCGTATGGATCACATTAACAAATTCAATCTGTTTAACATCAGTCACTGAATTATTGATCATCCGATTAAGGCGTTCCAGTTCGTTTTGGTTCCCAGACTTAAAGATCATGTATCGAGCATTACCTGAACTATCTGGTTGCTTTACAATCTGCATCTCACGGATATCTCTTGATAACGTGGCTTGAGTAACACTGATGCCAGTGTCTTTAAGCTTACTCATCAATTCCTCTTGAGTCGTAATGGTAAATTGATTGATGATCTGCTCAATTTTTGCTTGGCGTGATTCTTTCTTCATTGAAAATGCCTCCAACTATTAAGTTTGTTTATATTATTTGTTTAAAAAAAGCAATTCGATAATTTTATATGAATAACCTTACCAACAAATGATAAAACAAACTGGCGACGATTACCACAAAGCAATCGTAAATTTCATCAGGCTCTAATATTTAATCACTTGATTAGGGCTCTCCCTAGTTAGTTCGCACTCTGCTCCAGCAATTATCATCGTTGTCCCCGTACCGCTTAACAGGCTAACTCGGACCTCGTGCTCATAGATTGCAAATATATACTCGCTATTATAGAGAAAGATTCTAAACTTCACACTATTCCACTGTGAAGGTAATTTAGGGTACATCGAGAACGTTTCTGCATTATTAACCACCCCAGCAAATCCATAAAAGATTCCTTCCCATGCAGCTCCCAAACTTCCCGCATGAATTCCATTTGAAGTATTGTGATGAGAGTTTTGAATATCAGTCTCAATTGCTTGTGCAAAGAAGCTATACGCTTGTTTCTCTTTGCCAATCCTAGCCGCTGCAATCGCAAAGATGGCCTTTGATAGACTCGAGTCATGGGTCGTGATTGGCTCA
Organism: Lentilactobacillus curieae; assembly: GCF_000785105.2. Lineage (NCBI taxonomy): Bacteria > Bacillati > Bacillota > Bacilli > Lactobacillales > Lactobacillaceae > Lentilactobacillus > Lentilactobacillus curieae. The sequence continues at coordinate 495,343 of NZ_CP018906.1, forward strand.
TAAAAATCAAAGTCTCGGGTTAATTCCTCATCACTGTATCCCTTTGGAAATAGGATATCAGCCAATATGGTATCAGCTTGCTTATTAACCTGGCTCCGATACAACATTAGCGGATGATAGTGTAGTAGTAGTGGAAAATCACTAGTATCGATATGACTGAGGTTAATTTTGTTCATCTTATCAAAGTTTTGATACTGTAATTTGACGTTATTTTCCTTATCAAATGGTAAGTACATTAAATCGGCAGCTTCTTTGATCTCTGCCAATTCCTGTTTGGATAAGCTAAGCCGTTTTGATAGGTCAGTATTTTCAAACCGTTTTGCATACTTCTCAACCATTCTCAAATTAAACTTAACCATCTTGTTTGTATAGTAATTATTATCAACAATCGCGCTATACTCATCAGGACCAGTTACCCGATTGATAACAAACCGACGTTCGCCATCAATTTCGGTAAATTTTCCCCATTCCATGTAAAAGCGGGCCGTTTCAACAATGATTTCATAACCATAGTCAGCTAAAAAGTCATCATCACCAGTGACTTCATAATACTGTTCGATTGCATATGCAATGTCCGCATTAATATGAATCTGAGCCGTTCCGGCTGGCCAATAGGCACTAGCTTCATAACCATTGATTGTTCGCCAAGCATACATAGCACCACGATTAAATCCAAATTGAGTGGCTTGCCGTTGCGCTTGCTTAAGAGTTTGGTAACGATACATCAGAATTTTTTTAGCAAGTTCTGGGTTCGTGTAAATAAAGAACGGTAACATAAAAATTTCAGTATCCCAGAAGTAATGACCACCATAACCACTTCCAGACAGCCCCTTTGCCGGAATACTTGTGTGCGCATTACGTCCAGCCGACTGATGCAGCTCAAATAAGTTAAACCGCAAACTTAACTGAACTTGTGGATCACCATCAATCTCCACATCACTGTGAAGCCAAAACGTTTGCCATACTTGAGCAGATGCCATTAGTTCTGCTTTAAAACTAGTATGCCGAATATGTTCATTTAGTTTTGCAAGGTATTGGTCCGCGTACATCTGGGCATTTACCAATGGATGAACATCACCAATGGAGAATAGAAATTCAAACTCTTTTTGTGAGCCCTTTTTGGCATGATACTTAGCATGGTAGCCCCAATGATTATTTTCGTCTTTGTAATACTCCAGCTTAAAGCCCTTACCATTATACGTAAGGATTGCCCCCTGCTGGCTCTTATACGTAGTAATCAAGTAGCTGGGTTGGTCATATCCTTCAAGAAAATCAAGCTGCAGGTGTCCTTCTGATTCATTAACCCGGACATCTGAAACAGTCGAACTAGTAGCCTGATTGATGTAACTATGCATTTTGATGACTTCAATATCATCATCAAAGTTAACCGGCACAACCCCATATTTAATTCCATAAACATTGTCAGACGCAAGACTGCTAAAGCTCTCAACAACTAGGTTAAATATTTTGCCCTCGGGAGTTGTTACGCTAAATATTTCGTGGAGTAACCCCGTTTGCATGTCCAGGTTCTTATCAACAGTTTCTGACTTGAAGAAGTCTACGGAAGAATTCTCATCCCCAACTTTAATTCTGATGTACCGCGGATCAAATAATCGGTTGATTACCTGATCATTCTCAGGATATCCAGTATATTTTTCCCCATACTCAATTGGGTAATAGTCGTAAAATCCGTTAACAAATAGCCCTGGTGTCCCCACATAGTTCGGATTGTTTCCTTGAAGCGGGTTAGAGTCTCTGACCCCAATGTGTCCATTTGCCACATTAAATATAGTTTCTAGATATAATTGATCTTTTGACTTGAGATTTTGTAAATGGATTTGAAAATCTGGCCGTTGTTCAATTCGCATTTCAATTCTCCTATTAGCTAATTGTTTTATTAACTATTAAGGTAATTAAAACCACAAAAAAAAGCAATCATTTGAGATTGCTTTTAAGTAAAACGCTATATTACCAACTAGCCTTTTTAACACCAGGTAATTTACCCTCGTGTGCCAACTTTCTAAAGTTGAGTCGTGACATGTGGAACTTACGCATATATGCGTGTGGACGGCCGTCGATTTCGTCACGACGGTGGATTCTTGTAGGTGAGGCGTTTCTTGGCAGCTTACTTAGAGCTGCGTAATCGCCCTTAGCCTTGAGTTCACGGCGTAAGTCAGCGTATTTTGCCACTGTTCTTTCGATTTTTAATTCTTTTTGGATCTTTGATGTTTTTGCGATAAGACGCTACCTTCTCTCTCAAATAGTATTAATTACCATTTAAATATACCATTAACTTATTTTTTGTCAACAAAATTTAAAGTAATGAAACCGCCCATCCCCTTTACTAACCCGTTTTTAATGGGTATAATTAACTTGTTTTTCACTTGGGACATACACTGTATTCACGGGCATAGGAAATGCGTCGAGTTAGCTGATGCTATATAATGTGTGTAATGAATACGCCAGTTTTTATAACCTCAAAGAAATTTTTTCTAAAGGAGAAATTAAAGTATGAACAGTAAGCTACTTTCATTTCTGGAAGAGATCAAAGCCCAAGGAAATATGTCAAAGGCTGCTCAGTCTTTATTTGTGACCCAGCCTTACATTAGTAGAGTTATCAAAAATGCGGAGGACAATTTCGGTGTTAAATTAATCGACCGATCATCTCACCCCATTCAGCTAACTTACGCCGGCGAACGATTACTTGGCTTCTTACAAGATGAACACCAACTAAGAGCCAATCTTGACCGGGAAATGACCCATCTGTCTCAATTTAAATACGGCCACCTTACGATAGCATCAAATGAGGCGGTTACCAACGAAGTTTATAAGCCAGTCCTCCTTAGGTTCTATGATAAATACCCTAAAGTGCATGCGCAAATTATTTCAATTCCAAGTCGTGATGCTGAAAAGCGTTTGACTTCCGGATCATTAGACTTTTTCGTCGGTAACCCACTTCAAAGTCCAAAAATTCAATATTTACCAGTTGCTCGGGTACCACTAGTATTGGTAATTCCAAAGTCATCTGCCCTTTACCAAGAAGGCAAGACGTTTGTTGATTTTGAAGAGCTAGACCTCAAGCAAATGGCGGGCGAATCATTTATCAGTATTCCCCATGACAACACATATCACAGACTTATCGCTAGTTTCCTTCATGATAAGGGTGTTGCAGTCGAATATAGTATTGAAGTACCGGATGTTGGTTTAGCTGCCGAATTAGCGCTTAACCACATTGGGGCATCAATTATTCCAGAGAATTACGTCACTGAGGACAAGCTTGCTGATGCAAAAACTGAAGACATCAACATCGCCCGAATTCCAATGGGTATGCTTACTGCTGACTTCGGAATTTCATACATCAAATCAAAACAGACTGCAGAACCAGTTGATGACTTGGTGACAATCATCTCAGATGTATTCAAAGAGCTCACTCCCAAGCGAGACTAACACGTCTTAGAGTAAAATATTAGCCATTTATATTTAATGGCTACAAAAAATATTAGCAACATTGAAAAAGCCACTCTCATTTCGAGAGTGGCTTTTATCCGTTTAGTCTTCTGTAACAACATCTTTTAGACCAGTGTGATTCAACAGAATGTTTAAAATTACGGCTGTAAAACAGCCAATAACCATTCCGTTACTCATAATAACTTGAACTGATGATGGTAAGTATTGGAATAAAGCAGGCTGAGTAGTAACCCCAATTCCCATACCAACTGAAATCGCAATAATTAATAGGTTTCTGATGTTTAAATCAACGTCTGAGAGCATCTTGATACCTTGAGCACCAACCATCCCAAACATGATCAACATTGCACCACCAAGAACTGAGCTTGGAATTAGAGTAGCAACCGCCCCAAACTTGGGAATTAATCCCAAAATCATCAACATAAATGCTGAATAGTAAATTGGTGCTAACTTCTTAATTCCTGATAATTGCACGATTCCCACATTTTGTGAGAATGTTGAATATGGGAAGGTATTAAATAATCCACCCAGGATGGCGGCAAGCCCTTCTGAACGGTATCCTCTAGCCAAGTCATCGTCTGATAGATCACGTTTGGTAATATCAGCAAGAGCAAAATATACCCCCGTTGATTCAATCATACAGGTCAATGCGGCTAAAATTAATGTAGCAATTGATGACCATTCAAACTTCGGTGCTGAGAAATAGAATAATTGTGGTAATTGAACCCAGTGAGCTTGGCCAACTGAAGCAAAGTCTACAGTTCCCATCGCAACTGCTAGTAATGTTCCCATTACAATCCCAATTAAAATGGCAATTTGTTTGATGAATCCACGAGCCCAAATGTTGAGCACAATAATAACTAAAGCTGTAAATGAACCAATAATCAAATGGGTTGGATCACCAAACGATTTAGCAGTAGTATCGCCACCACCAAGGTTTTGGAACGCCACTGGCATCAGGGTAAAACCAATTAATGTAATTAATGAACCAGTAACAACTGGAGGGAAGAACTTACGCAGTTTTGCAAATGGTTTTGCAATTAAAAGAATAAACAGTCCGGCAACCATAATTCCACCGTACATGTAACCTAAACCAAAGTTCTTACCAATTGATTGTAGTGGGGCAACATATTCGACCGCACAACCCAAAACAACTGGCAACCCAATCCCTGTAATTGGAGTTCGCTTGATTTGCAATAGCGTTGCAACCCCACACATAAAGATATCCATTGAAACTAAGTACGTCATCTGAACAGCATTAAATCTCAAGGCAGTTCCGATTAATAACGGAACTAAAATGTCGCCTGAGTACATCGCAAGCAAATGTTGAAAACCAAGAATCGCATTTCTAACTTGTGACTGCTTTTTTGGCGCTGATGCATTATCCATTAACTTCCACCTTTTCCTAATCGTTTAGAATAGGTTAATGTTAACATTTTGTTCGGGAAATGGCAACGAAAATCCGAATATTAACCGTTTTCAGAAATCGTTTGTTTGTATTTTACGGACTAATGTTCGGATTTAGGTGGTTGGTATGGGTAAAATTCGGATTTTAAGTCGTTTTAATGTATTTCCAAACGTGCTCACTCAATCTAATCCCTACGTTTAAAAAAATAACGAGCATCACGACAACTCGTCGCAACTTTGGCAATATAGACTAAACGTGCTCAACCTTTCAGGTTACTGTGTACCTCTTAGCAACTCCCAAACGTGCTCACTCAATCTAATCCCTAAGTTTAAAAAAATAACGAGCATCACGACAACTCGTCGCAGTTCTGGCACCATAGCCAAAACGTGTTCAACCTTTCAGGTTACTGTGTATCTCTCAGCAACTCCCAAACGTGCTCACTCAATCTAATCCCTACGTTTAAAAAAATAACGAGCATCACGACAAATCGTCGTAATGCTCGTTATTTCATTAATCCTCGGGATTACCCGATTGAGTTCGCACTCTATTTTCTTAATACCACCCATGTGACAACCAGTGGCGCTTAGCATTCACCCAGCTACCATAACGGTTCTTCACATAACGATCAGCAGTCTTTTCTTGGTTGGTCTTTGACCAATCACCATGAAGATATGCAGCTGACAGTTGGTAACGACCAATGTATTGGCCATTTCTTACCTTGTATGATCCTCTTGATTCACGGTATGCGATCCAAGCCTTGGCCTTTTGATTAGCCTTTGATAAATTTGATTTGTAAACTTTGCTAGTCTTAGCGCTTGCAACATCTGGGGTTACAACGCTTTCGAATGTGCCAAACAATGTTAAAGCACTCATTAAAACTACAACTAATTTCTTGAAATTCATAAAGATTATTTCTCCCCTTAATTTATTCAACGATGGATAATATACAGCATCGGAATTACAGGGGGATATCTGTCAAGTTACATATTTATTAATCATCTTATGAAAATCGTAACATTTGTGTCACATTGGTCGATAAATTTTATATTCTATGGATTTTCATTCGCATTTATTCCGGTCTTTTCCTATAATAAGGCAAGTACATATACTATCCAGGGGGGATTGCGGATGGACGACGAGTTTAATGACGTTACTAAAGCGGGATACGAAAAGTTAGAGCAAGAAATTGAAGATTTAAAAGCGTCAAGACCAGAAAAAATTAAAATCTTAGCAGCTGCTAGAGCACTTGGAGACCTTTCTGAGAATGCTGAATATAGTGCTGCTAAGCGTGATTTACGGCACCTTGAAAGCAGACTTCGGTTTCTTACAAAACAGCTCCAATACGCTAGAGTCTACGAGCCAAGCGATAACGATATTGTTGAGATCGGCAAAACCGTTACGTTCCAATATCTTGACGATAACGACACTGACACCTATGAAGTTGTCGGTACTCCAGAGGTTGATATTGATCATGGAAAGATATCAATTGCCTCACCAATTGGAGCAGCACTTATGAATCACAAAACTGGGGACACGATTACTGTTTCCGCTCCAAATAATAGTTTCAAAGTAAAAATCATTAAAATAACCCGGTAAAGGAGAAACTGATGTCGCAATATATTCATGTTGTAATGACGGCTGCAGTTGCATTTCCATTCATTGCAATTTTAATCACGTTTCCAATTTTATTAATCAATTATCACAAGTACGGTTCCATCCCCAAATGGAACATCTTCATGCTTTATACCTTTGTGTTCTACTTATTATGTGCGTATTTCTTAATTATTCTGCCATTACCACCACTTAGTTATGTGGAACATTTAACGACACCAAAATATAATTTAAAGCCATTTACATTTATTCTTGAATTTATTAAATACAATCCATTTTCGCCACTACACCCAGGAACTTGGGTAGCTGCATTAAAAGCCCCCACCGTCATCCAACCAGTCTTCAACATGGTTCTGACAGTTCCGTTTGGGCTTTACCTTCGCTACTACTTCAAGCGAAATATAAAACAAACTATTTTAATTTCATTCCTACTTTCATTATTCTTTGAAATCACCCAACTAAGTGGGCTATACGGTATTTACCCCCGCCCTTATAGGCTCTTTGATATTGATGACCTGATGCTCAACACTTTGGGTGGTGTAATTGGGTTCTTGCTTGCGGGTCCACTTCTCCGCTGGCTACCTACTCGAGAAAACGTAATGAAACGGGCAAGTTCGTTAACCGAAAACGTTTCTGTATTTCGTCGGGCAGTCGCCTTTATTTTCGACATGATTGTCGTGTTTGCACTATCAATTATCTTTAACTTCGTGCCTGTTATTCGTGACTTTGGTTTCGCGCTTTCTCTAATCATATTGGTGGTTATCCCGCAGATTATCTGGGGCAAATCGCTTGGGATGCGAATGGTCCGAATTAAAGTGACGGATCAGTACAACCAGAAACCACTTTGGTGGCAAGTTATTATTAGAAACATATTTGCATACGGACTATCTGGCGGTTTAGTACTGGTATGGCTCAAAATGTTAGAGTTGACTGGAACAATTTCTCGTAGCTATTTAGGGATTGTTCACATCTCCATTATTATCATTACCGTGTTTATCGTACTAATTCTGGCTGACTTTTTGCTGGAATCATTCTCAAAGAAGCATCGCTTGTACTTTGAACATCTAAGCAAAACAGATACCAAAAATACGTATAGATAGAAAAAACCAGCCTTGATTATAAAATCATGGCTGGTTTTTGTATATGTCATACATTTATTTTCCCAACGCCTTCTTGATTCCTGACAGTACAAACGTAGGAACCGCTGAAATGATAATGATTCCAGCATACAGAGGCATTGATAGTGGCGCTGTTCCCATCACTTCGTTGAAGAATGGTAACAAGGTCACCAACACAGATGAGGTTGCAGCGAACCCAACTGCTAGGGTCAACCGTGAATTAGAGAACGGATTCCTGTCAAACAGTGTATGGGCGCTTCTGGCATCGTACACGTGCCATAGCTGACCAAATACCAACACAAGAAAGGCAACAGTCTGTGACTCTGCCACAGAATAGCCACTACTTGCAGCCCAGATGAAGCCTAAGAATACTAGGCCACCCATGACAGATCCCCTTAGTAGCACTCGTCCTAGCATCCCATTTGCTAAGATTGACTGGCTGGTATCACGAGGAGCTTCTTTCATCATGTTAGCTTCTGCTTCATCATAGCCCAATGCGAATGAAGGCATTGAGTCACTAACCATGTTGACCCACAACACCATCAAGGCAGTCAAGGTTGGGGTAACTGCAGTAACTTCACCGATAGTAGTGTTGATTAACACCACCCCTAGTAACAGTGATAGAACTTCGGCCACATTCGTAGTCAACTCATGGCGCATAAAATTCAGGATGTTACCAAAGATTGTCCGCCCAGATTCTACGGAAGCCTCAATCGTCGTGAATTTGTCATCCAATAAGATTAAATCTGCGGCATCTTTCGTAACCTCAGTTCCATTGATTCCCATAGCAATTCCGATGTTTGCGGCTTTTAGTGCCGGAGCATCATTAATTCCATCTCCAGTCATCCCCACAACTTGGCGGTGACGCTGAAGCTGCTTCACAATTCTTTGCTTATGCTCAGGTGAAACCCGAGCGTAAACTCTTGTATCCAAAACTTTTTCGCTCAACTGATCATCAGTCATCTCTTCGATTTGGCTACCCACAATTGCTTCAGCACTGTCACTCTTAATAATTCCTAGTCGCTTAGCAATCGCTTTTGCCGTTGCAGCGTGGTCTCCGGTGATCATTACCACGTTAACAGAAGCCCCAGTCAGTTTACTGATGGCATCCTTAACCTCTTCACGTGGGGGATCAATGATTCCAGCAATTCCTAAGAAGCATAAATCCTGCTCTAGCTCCTCAGCCGTACCGTGATAAGCTTGCTCTTCAGTAACTTTTCTGTGGGTAATAGCGATAGTTCTCAATGCATCATTAGCGAACTCCAGAATCGTTTGGTCAACTTCATCAGCGATTTGTGAATAGCTAACCTGTTCTCCGTTGACCAACGCACCAGTTGTCCTCACAGCTACCACATCAGGTGCGCCTTTAGTTAAACTGTAGTATTGATCATCTTCTTTGATAACCACCGTCATCATTTTTCTAGTACTATCAAACGGAATCACCCTAAGCACATCAATATCCCGATTTTCTTCCTTCTCTAACAGATGATCTCTGGTAATCCCAGCTTTTTTGGCCATGACAACCAAAGAAACATCAGTAGGGTTACCAAACGGCCGCCAATTCTGGTTCTCGTCCGGCTTAACTTCCGCTTCATTATTCAAGGCAGCAATTTCAAAGAAACGGCGATAGTCCTTTTCATCAGCGACCTCGCATTTATCATCAAGAATATCACCAAACGGAGTGTAGCCATTTCCTTCCACGTTGAATTTCTTGCGATTTGAATAAAATCTGGTTACCGTCATCTCATTCTTAGTTAAAGTTCCAGTTTTATCAGAAGCAATGTATGTTGTTGCCCCAAGGGTTTCCACACTGCTTAATGATTTGATCAGGCCTTTAGATTTAGCGAGCAACTTGGCGCCAATCGTCAACACGATTGAAAGTACCACAGGCATCGCATCTGGAATTGACGCCACGGCGATTGCGATTGCCGTTGAAGAGATTCCAGCAATGTCTGATACCGTGATTGTGCCAACGTTCATAAATTGCTTAGTTAATTCAAATCCAACGGTAAAGACAATTACTCCACCAGCAATCAACATTAACTTTTTACTTAAATCAGCCACCGACTTTTCAATTGGCGTCTTTTGGGTGTCTTCGTCATCCATTAAGTCAGCAATCTTACCAAGTTCCGTATCCATCCCGGTTGCAACGATTACCCCGATACCATTTCCGTTTACTACCATCGATCCTGAAAATCCCATGTTAGTTCTGTCCGCTAAATCAGTATCTTCTGGCAAACTATCTGTAGTTTTGGTAATCGCATCGGATTCACCGGTTAATTGGGACTCGTCAACCTGTAATTCCGACGTCTTAAAGAAACGCATATCGCCTTCAATAAAGTCACCTGACTTAACACTAACTATGTCTCCAGGAACTAGCTCGTCAGCTGCAACCGATGTCCACGTTCCATCTCTAAGCACATTTAAATGCGGTTGGCGCATATCACGCAGTGCATCCAGAGATTTTTGCGCACTCCTAGTCTGGTGGAAGGTTAGACCCCCGTTGATTAAAACGATGATAAAAATTGCGGCCGCTTCATATAGTGAGGCCACTCCATGTTCAGAATTACCTGAATTAAACTCATAGATTGAGCTTAGAATTGCAATCGTGATTGCTACTAACAAGATAACAATCAGTGGTTCTTTAAAGCTTTCCAGAAACATGAGCCAAGCTGGCTTACTCTTTTTCTGGGTGATTTCGTTGGGACCGTAAGAATCAATTCGCTTACTTGCCTCAGCATTGCTTAGCCCCGACGCTCGATCGGTGTTGAGCTTTGAAATTACTGAGTTTGCATCATTTGAATACCATGACATGGTGCTCACTCCATTCGATAATTATTTTGTTATTAAAAGTATAACAAAAATAACGGAACGATTCACTAATTAACTACTGGGTGCCAACAAAAAAATGGGTATCTAAGGCATTTATCATGCCTTAGGTACCCACTTTTTATTTAATCTTCGCTTTAGTTTTTGAGTATCGATAATAAAGAAATGCAGCAACTGCCACGACTGCAATTACTAAAATCACAACCAACCATTCATCGACAATTCCAAGAATGTGTTGCCATGCATGGCCAGCATAATGACCAACAATAATCAAAATTGTATTCCAAATTAAGGTTCCGAGAATTGTAAATAAGCTAAATTTTGCAAACGGATAATTCACCATGCCCGCTGGAATCGAAATTAAGCTCCTCACTACCGGCACACAACGGCCAAAGAAGATTGCTTTACCCCCGTATTCAGAGAAAAAGTTTCCTGCCTTGACGACATCACTGCCTTTTAACCTAAGCACTCGGCCGATTCTTCCGGACAGAACTTTTTCCAGTTGATGCACACTTAGGAGTTTTCCGACCCCAAACAAGACTAATGCACCAAGATACGCCCCGACTGTTGCAGCAATAATTGCACCAATAATGTTGATATCACTGGAAATCGTTAAGTAGCCAGCAAACACTAAAACTAATTCGGACGGGATTGGTGGAAAGATATTTTCAATGGCAATCAGGAAGGCAATTCCTAGATAGCCATACTGATTTACTAATTCGATAATTTGAGTTTGGCTCACGAAATAGTCTCCCTCTCTTGATTTGTTAAAAAAATTATAGCATAATCCCCTCAGCAATTTCTTAAACTAAGGTTTAACTGAAAGCGTTATAATGGAATTCAGAAAGGACTGATACACTTGAAAACGATTAAACTTGGAAACACAAATTTTGAAGCATCCCAAGTCGCATTAGGCATTATGCGGATGGCCGGTATGGAAACTGGTAAGGCTGCTGATGCCATCAATGCTGCCGTAGATTCAGGTATCAATTACATTGACTCAGCCGATATTTACGGCGAAGGTCAATCAGAAACTAAGTTTAAAGAGGCACTAAAGCAAGCTAACGTTAGCCGTGACAAGCTTTTTATTCAATCAAAGGGTGGAATTGTTCTCGACCCTAAACGTAGTCATGACGGCTTGGTATTCGGTGCTCGTTACGACTTTTCGAAGGAACATCTAATTGAATCAGTTGATGGGATCTTGGAACGAATGGGCCTTGATTATCTGGACTCATTCCTACTTCACCGACCAGATCCACTGATGGAAGAGGATGAAGTAGCTGACGCCTTTGATACTTTACAACGTCAAGGTAAAGTCCGCCACTTTGGGGTTTCAAACTTCAACCCTGAACAAGTTGAAATGGTTCAATCATGGGTTAACCAACGATTGATTATCAACCAACTTCAATTTAACGTAGTTCATTCTGGAATGGTTACTCGCGGAATGCACACTAACATGATCGATAACGGAAGTATTGATCATGATGGTGGAATTCTGGAATACTCGAGAAGAAAGCACATGACGATTCAAGCATGGTCACCTTTCAACTATGGATTATTTGCAGGAATGTACATTAATGATCCTAAGTACCCTGAACTAAACGCCAAGTTGCAAGAACTTGCTGATAAGTACGGGGTATCAAAGAACGCCATTGCAACGGCATGGATTATGCGTCACCCAGCACACGTTCAGGTTCTTTTGGGAACGATGAATCCAGAGCACATCAAGGATAGTGCTAAGGGTGCGGATGTTGAGCTGACAAAGCAGGAGTGGTATGACTTGTACTTTGCGGCAGGAAATGATTTGCCATAGAAAACAGAGTGCTGAACCCAGCGGGAGTTTACGAGCACTAAGGCGCAAATTTTTGGGCGAGCAAACGAAGTGCGCGGACAAAAATTTGTGCTTAGGAGAGTGAACTGCTGGGTGAAGCCGTTCTACTAGAGTGCTGAACTAAACGGTATTCATCGATCATTTTCTTAATATTTTGAATTTAGTAAACAACGCCCATCAGATTGAACATCAGTCTGGTGGGCGTTATTTTATTTTAAATGACGTAAAAATCTTAATGAACAGTCATCCCCATTAATTCAACGGCTTTTGCGACCTCACAATTTCCGCCGGCCACAACATTAGTAAATATCCATGACCTTCCTGATCAAATGCTAAGCTCTCACACTCACGCCTAGATGTTAACGCTGTGTAGTGAATATCTGATGGCTTAAAACTACCATCTCGAACCTGCTGAGCCGGAATTGAAGTCAAAATATCATCAGTGACGTAGTAAATTCGGTCGTTTGCAGGGTTATAACTTATACCCTGATTGGGCGAGCCACCCCGATTTTTCATGTATGATGGAGCCGCTTGAAATTGGATGTTATTTTTATCTAACCGGCCATAGAAAAACATATAACCCATTCCAATTTTTCTACCCCAGTAAGCATTCCCCGCTTTATCAAACGTCAAAGTGTGTAACTGCAGATTTCCATCAGTCCCATTATGCATCTGAAAATTGTACTGTCTAATTGGGTTTAAAGACTGTGCATCCATTTCAACAACTTCATTATTTTGGTCCCTCGTTGCCAAATCAGTCAGCGTATTATCCTGAACAATATATAGATGCCGATTTTGCGGATTAAACGCAAGCGTTTCGCCATGACCGATATCAATTTGTGGGCTCAATTGCGCAGCACTAGCAACCTTTGCGTACTCCAGTAAAGCGTGATTTTTATCTTGGAATTTTTTCAAATTATCATTCTGGTTTTTAAGTCGTAATTTCAATTTAGAACTGCTTTTCTGTACTAGCTTCCCCTTAGTTATCCTTATTTCTTGCTTATCCGTCTTGATTCTATCTGCCACATCTGAATACTGCTGATTATGAGCAATGCCGTCTTTCGTGTATGGATTGTAGTAATTAAATGCCCGCCATAAAATCATCGGGTCTGACTCAGTTCCCAGCTTTTTTAGTTTAGAAAGTTGGTATTTAATAATTACCCCTAAATTTGTTTCACTTCCGTTTGACTCTGCAAAATAGATATTCCCTGAATCATCCATCGTTACGTTTTGAAAGTTTCCATGCTGATAGCTGGTAACGTTGAATCCATCTGGTAAATATAAATCTGTTTTAAAGGAATTGCTACTGGTGCTGTCAGCGGTTGTTTGATAATTATTTATCGGGGCTGCTTCATTGAAATCCAACTCTTTTTCAATATATTTCCGATCCATATTGCCCTTTGCAGTAAGGTTATCAACCGCATTCAAACTATTCTTTGTGTAGTCCTTCAGGACATTGCCTGCATTCACCACTGGAATGTTTTTGGTACTACTACTAGGAACGTCTAAAACATCAGCTTGGGCAACTTCCACTGCCCCACCAACTGCAACAAATGTTGCCAGCATCAATAAAGTTGTCTTTAATTTAGTCATTTATGTCACCTCGACTGGTCTGTAATTGAACTGGAACGTTTATCGAATCACCAAACTTAGCACTTGCTAACCTATCAGCGTCGGCATCAGAAATTTGCTCTCCGTTACCAATTTGGTACCCAGTGCCATCCAGAATTGCAATTGCTTGGTGAATAATGGCTAACCGATCTGCGGGTAGCAATTGCAGCTTACCGTTATTGATTGCTCCCAAGGTACTTCCCTTTTTAGCGGGATTATCGGAATCTGTATTTACATAATCAAAGCTCCGGACTACATTTTTGTTATCACCACTTACAAGGTTAATTCGCACAGCGTTATCCGCAATCTTGTTAGTTTTAGAGCTGGCTGAGACATACACCTGGCCACCAAAATTACCATTAGCAATCTGCTGGTACTGACTATCAGTTAACTTAATCTGGTACGTTGACGCTTTAAACTTATCGTCTAATTGCGATTGAATCTGTTTTCTTTCATCTGCACCTAAACTGCCAACCTTCGTTCCCCTTTGTGCTTCCTTTCTTGCAAAATCAACGTACCCAATCACAGAATCATTTGGATCCATAACGTTGATTCTAATTGCATCATCACCAATCTTAATCGTTGGCAAGGCAGTTAATGCAGCCTTACCACCAAAGGTTGCCTGAGCCAAAAAGCCACCCTTACTTGAAGTAATCGCATCCAAAGTGTAGCCTGTGCCAGATAATGATGCCCTGACTGCGTCCTGAATTTTCTTTTGATCCGTAGCCTTCAAAAGCCAGACGGGCGTTCCATCATTTAGATAACTGATTCCCAAAGTTTGGCCGCTCTGAGCCCCAGGCTTCTGGTAGTCGAAATACTTAATCAGATGACCAGCACTGTTTAAAATATCAATTCTAACAGTGTCATCACTAACCTTGGGCTCCGCTTCAACAAGTCCTTTCAGTTCAATCCAACCGTTAGCCCTTGTGTCTTTTGCATCAGTATTCTTAACGTGCACCCAAGTATCTCCTTCACGGGTTCGTTCCCCGATTTTATCAATTCTAAATGTTGAGTCTTGATACGAAATTAATGAGTTCACTGTTCTACCAGCACCCAAAACCGTATTCATTGGTTGTATATATGTAGAATTTTTGCCATCATTTACCAGTCCAAAGGTTGCCAACTTAAACGTTTTGGTGATCAAACTCTCTGGAACTGAGCTTTCCTTAAAAGTGATAAATTGCTTAACTCCACCGCTCAATCTTTTAGGTTGCTTGCCTCCATAAATCCAACCCTGATATCGATTATCGAAGGACCGTACCCAGTAGAATCTTTTCCCATTTGCTTCTTTAGCAACTTTTAGAGCAACAAAGTTATCCTTTGAATTGGTACTTTTTGCCAATCTTTTCAATTGGGATTTGGTCAAGATTATCTGCCTAGAACCACTTGTTTGGGGATCTCGATAAAGAGCAAACTTCCCAGTAAACGTAACGTTAGGCCTAGAATTTCCAGTTAATGAACTTACCTTTACACTTTGAGGATTATGGCTGGCAGTAGCTGTCGTCGATCCGGGTAAACACCCCAGTGCAATGCCTGTGAACACCGCAATTATTCCTAAACCAGTTGTGTGATGTAATTTCAATCAGCTCATCTCCGTTTCACATAATTGTTTACAAACTGATTGTAACCTCGATTAGCAGCTGAAAATGTTGATTTACCAAAGGTTTACACACCCTTTACATACTTTTACAAAGGTACGGCTTTACTTGCCCGCACAAACGTTTGCTGTTATCGTTATTAGGTAAGTTATTAAAGGGGAATGACCATGCCAAAAAGACGAAGATACTACCACAAGCGCACAACCCAAAGCACAATTGCTGCCCTCGCATTGCTTCTTGTTATTTGGGTAGTCAACGGAATTTCTAAGGGAAATTTATTTGAAAACAATTCTCAAAATAATATCACCAATTCACGCACTGTTGCTAAATCGGATGAGCTATCAAATCTTGATTTTAAGTCTGGCGAATCCAGCGTAGTTTACATAAATAATAACAAGGCGACACTAAACCCGGCAGATTGGAAAAGTAACCACGTCGAGTACCAAAACCTCGACCAGTACAACCGCACAAGCGGAGCTAATGTTGCCTACTTAGAAAACCACAACTTAGCTTCCGATAATAGTCGTGAGCGTCAATACGTCCGTCCAACTGCGTGGCATCAGAAATTTGTCGATGGAGAACCAATCATCAACCGTGGCCATCTGATTGCCTACTCACTTTCGGGTGGAATTAATTCTGATGGTCGATACGTGGGGTCTGACGTGGGTGACCAAAATAACCCTAAGAACTTGTTTACCCAAACATCATTCTCAAATCAAAAAGTTCAAACAATTTATGAGCAAAAAGTTCGCCAAGCTCTTTATGACTACAAAAAGGTGATTTTTTATGCTAAGCCAATTTTCAAAGGTTCGGAATTGATGGCCCGCGGAATTCACCTGCAAGCAATCAGCACTGATAAAAGTTTAAACTTTAATGTTTATCTGTTTAACGTGCAACCGGGGGTTAAGTTTGATTATCAAAATGGCCGATCAACAATTGATCGAAACTTTGACGTTAAGGAGCCCTAACAATTTCATTTAATCCATTAAAAAACAAAAAGCAGCTGCGATTAATTATCGCAGCTGTTTTTATAACTTACCCACTGGTTTACTTTTTAACCAACCTTAAATTAGTGTCAATAATCTTTCTGTTGGTTTCATTTAGTTCTTCATAACTCATAAAATTTGGGTGCTTAAACCAATATACATATGAATTGATAATGCCAAACGAAATATATTCTAACGCCAATTTCTTTGGACTATCATCATCACTGATTTCCAGGACTTCTTGAAATGTACTAAAAAGCATCTTATGCAAATCATCAATCAAGGCATGATGACGATTATTCAAGCATAACTGCCTGAACCCTTGGTAATTTGACATCAGGATTTTGTCAAAAATCGTAATGATATCGCTCGACACAGATGCTTCATTATTGAGAGCTCGATATACCTTTAGTGCCATCTCATCTCGGAAGTCCTCAAAAATTTCAAAAATATTGGAATAGTGCATATAAAATGTCCGGCGACTCACATGTGCCTTAGCGCATAGTTTTGTAATCGTGATTTCTTCAATCGGCTCATCTTCTAACAAACCGAACAATGCACTGGTTAAAGCTTGCCTAGTTTTTTCAATTCGCTTGTCCATAATAATTCCCCTAAAGATATTGCACACTTTACTGTATTTTGGCGCTAAAGCTATTCTACAAAGCAATAAAATAAATAACAAGTAAAGGCACAATATCTTTTGGAAGAGAAGAATAATTATGTGGAACTTTTTAAACAGTATTTTTGCAACATATCATGGGACGTCATATTCCTTAAACGAATTTGTTCATTCGTTCAGTCCCAGTAATCCTCATTTTGCGTTAACTTTAGGAATTGCTGGTTTAACTTTTGCAATTGGATTTATTGAATACATTTACAGCTTTTTATTAGTAAATCGTGAAGCTAAATCACCATACAATATTTTGATGCACTCTTATTATTTTGCTATTGATTCTATGGGGATTTTCGTATTTGCCACCGCATCACACGCAGTTGGTGGGTTTTGGGTATTTAATGCCGCTTCCATTGCAGAAGTTGTGTGGACCTTATTTGAGGTTTATAACCTAGTTAAATGTGTTTACCTAGAGCGTGAAGATATTTGGGGTAATATTTCAGTTGCTGACGCCTGGATGAGAGTCTGTGGATGGGTATTAGTAATGGTTCCAACAGTTAACTTATTCAGGGTATTCATGAATGATCCCGCAATGTTAAAATGGTACATTTTCACTAACGTTTTAATGGGAATCATGCCTGGTCTGTACTGGGAAAAACGGGGAACCCGCGAAGGTGCTTCTTTTGGCTTAGCAATCGTAATCCTAATTGGGACAGTCAACTCGTTCTTGCCAAATAACATGTGGTCATTAACTAGTTCATACTTCTCATTTTCAAACAATCCATGGTTCTATGTGACTGGAATCGTAGCAATTTGCTTTTCTATCCGAACTTTATTCGTATATAAAAAATTACCAGCCAAGCCAAAAGTTTTGGCAAATGGTAAGCATTCAGTCTGGTAATTAAAAGACATGCAACTAACTTTTTTTCCAGAGCCTGCTATGTTTAAATCAATAAAGCGCAATGATGATTAAATCATCATTGCGCTTTTCTGTTTGATAACTATTGTTCCAAGCTTTTAAGCTCTTTGGCCACCATCAACTGTAAATTCTGCACCATTTGCAAACTTGGATTCATCACTGCCCAAGTACACGCAAATTTCACCAATATCCTTTGGCTCACCCATGTGACCAACTGGAATTCCGGCAACAATCGCATCCTTGTATGCATCTGGCACAATATTAGTATCAATCCAACCTGGATGAACTGAGTTGACCCGAATATCAACCTTTTGTTGTGCGAGTTGAAGTGCAGTTGCGTGGGTCAACATTCTTGTTCCTCCCTTTGTTGCGGAGTAAGCGGGGTTGAGTGGTAATCCAACCAAACCAGCTACTGATGAAACATTGATGATTGAACCCTTACCACCATTATGTTCCTTCATGGCTAAGATTCCGAACTTCTCACCTAAGAAGTTCCCCGTTAAGTTAATCCCAACAATTTGGTTCCAATCTTCCAAAGTAGCAGTTTCGATTGGAATGTTCTTGCCACCAATTCCGGCATTGTTGACCAAGATATCTAATTTACCAAACTTCTTGATAGTTTGATCAATCGTGTTCTTCCATGAATCTTCATCGGCAACATCCTGTTGCACAAACAGTGCTTTGTCATCACCAAATTTTTCAACGGCTTTCTTTCCACCGTCAACGTTATGGTTTGCGGTAATAACAACCTTAGCACCTTCACGAACAAAACATTCTGCAATCCCCAGCCCGATTCCGGCAACACCACCTGTGATAATTGCTACCTTATCCTTTAATCTATCCATGTCTGATTTCCCCTTTCACTTTTTGAAACGCTTTCATGATAATTTTATCTAGCAGGTTTCCAAATAGCAATTAATTACTATTAATTTCACAACCAAAATTTGTTAATCGCATTGACCATTTTGATGATAAAATTAAATCACAAAAATTCTTCACAAGGAGCTAACTGACATGCCAGGAATTACAACCGAAATGCGCAAAGTTGCGGATAATCTTTGGACTAAAAGTTTTAATCACCCCTTCATTAAGAAGTTGGCTGACGGTAGTCTGCCAATGGACACCTTCCGTTACTATTTGAAACAGGATAATTATTATTTAAAAAACTTTGGAGAACTCCATTATAAAATTGCCAATCAAGTTGATGATGAACAAACTAAGCGGTTCCTAATTGATGGTGCTCAGGGGCTAAATGAAGGTGAAAATGAAATTCGCCGAGAATTTTTTAGTAAACTTGAGATCACCGCAAATGAAATGAAGGATACACCAATTGCACCTAATGCTTACAGCTACGTATCCCATATGTATCACGAGCTTAACGAAGGGACGGCTGCGAGAGCTTGCACCGCACTACTCCCTTGCTATTGGCTGTACAACGAAATTGGAAAACAACTAATCGCTAATGGCTCACCAGTAGATTTATACCAACAGTTTATAGAAACCTACGACAGTCCCGAATTTACAGACTCAACTAATAAGATGATTGAGATCGTTGATAATTTTGGCGCTAATGCCGATGTTAATGAACAACAAGAAATGATTACTGCATTTGTCAGGAGTAGTTATTACGAGCTTAACTTTTGGGAGATGGCATACTCAAATGAAAGTTGGAGAGCATAGTTAGTTGAATTAAAAATCAAAAACGAGTCTTGATGTTTTTAAGCATCAAGACTCGTTTTTTGTTTAACTAAAACTCTTCCACCGTTTCCACAGTATAATTTGCACTACCCGACAGCAATTGAGACACAGGACATCGACCTTCTGCTTCCTTCACCATGTCTTCAGCTGTTGCTAAATCAACCTTAGGAACCCTAATTCGAGCATTAACTAAAAACTGGTACTTTGCTCGTTCACCAATGAAGGCAATTTGGACATGGACTTGCGCAGAATGCTCAATTCCCCGCTCCTTTTCAATCGCTTCAAGTGTCGACTTCAAACATGTTGCTAACGACATCCCCAGCAACTGTTCTGGATTCGATCCTGGGTGCTGGTTAAGCGGACTACTGGTCTTAACCACAATGCCATCCGGTACATAAGCATATCCTTCAAGCCCCGTATCATTTCTTGCTTCCGTCTTGTAAAGTGCGTTGTTCCAGCGTTCATCCTTCATGTTAGCGCCTCCATCATTTTCGTTGATTCAATTATATGCCGCTACCAAATTAAATCAATCATTTTCAGGGCGCACTATTTTTCTACGAGTGTTGCGACCAATTAATCCTAACCACCTGTTACCATCAATGTTTAAATTAAAGTAATCAAAAATTAGATTAATCTTTTTATCGTATCTAAAGTATAGGTTGCTGATATTTATCGTTCACATTTGACCACCTTAACCCAGGTTAACGAACAAGGTGCTATCTAATGGCACACAAATAGGACTTAATACTTGTATCCTTCAATTTACAAAGTGAGACCTCACAATTCTGAATAAATGCAAACTTTCTTCAAATTTTAACTGGTAAGGGGTGGTAATAATTAGCTAGTTAGTTATAATGGATATGGATGATGAAAGCGCAACCATTTATTGATATATCTACTTTTGGCACTTTCACTGGCTGCGTGGTTCTGCCAATATTTTATGAGAGGGAGCATAATTATGGACAGAAATATGGTAATTTCATTAATTGGTTTATTCACACTGATTTTTGGTACGATTTTAGCAGGAATTGTTGCTAATTGGGGAATCGGAGAAATGTTACCAGAACTGGCATCGTTTGGGGTCGCTGCTTTAATTGCGGTCGGAATTGCTAAGGCATCACATTTGAGATATAAGCACTAATTGATTTCAGTTAATTTTGGATCAAGTAGCCAACGGTCAGAATTTATTAGATTCTGACCGTTTTTTATGTGTGGAGATTACCGTGGAGCTCAGCACTCTTTTCTTAGAACGGCTTCCCTCCACAATCTCCTCTTCCAATTTCAAAATTCTGTCCGTGCACTCCGTTTGCTCGCAATCCTTGGCTGGCTAATCCTCGGGAATTCCCGTGAGGCTCAGCACTCTTATAAAAAAAAGTATATACTATTACTAACATTCATTAGGGGGTCTTTTCTTGTTCACACATCAAGTTAACCAATCCATCTCACTTAAACTACCAGCGGTTTCTGACGCTGCCGCTCTCTATGAGCTTGTTGACGAAGACCGCCGAGATTTTAGCCAATGGCTACCATGGGCCGAACAAATGATGTCTGTTCAAGATGAAGCCTCATTTCTCGATTACGGGATTAAAAAGATGGCCGAAGGTAACTTCTGGTTTGCCATTATTCTTGTAGATAACGAAGTTGCTGGAATGATCGATATTCATGCAATTGACCAAGAACACCACCGCGGCGAAATTGGTTACTGGCTCAGCGAGCGTTACCAAGGACAGGGAGCAGTCACTGCATCCCTTGAAGCCGTTGAAGACATTGCCTTCAATGAGCTAGCAATCCATCGTCTAGAGCTGTTTGCAGTTACCACTAACACCAAAAGTCGGGCGGTTGCCGAACGTCGATTTTTCCATCAGGATGCTGTTTTAAAGGATTATCTGATGAATAATGGTAAATATGAGGACGCAGTACTATATTCTAAAATCGCTGATAATTAAAACAAGGCCTAGATTTCAAAGAAATCTGGGCCTTGTTTTACATTGTTCCAACACTTGTTTTCTCAATCACCTGTTTTATGATATCCACCCCTGCCAGTAACTTTGCTTCCGGCATAATCAATGGTGGTAGTAGTCTCAGAGTGTTATGCTCTGCGCTCAACGTTAACATTCCTACCTTGTGCAGCTCTTTAATCACATCAATAACTGGTACCTCATCACTTAGATGAATACCAATCATCAACCCCTGGCCAGTAACTTCTATAACTGCAGGTAGTGAGCAAACTTCATTTTTTAACTTGGTCCACAAAGTTTCTGCTTTTTCTTGAACCACCTTTAAAAACTCTGGTGTTAGTTGAGTCAACACTGCCTTAGCAGACGCCATAGCCACCTTGTTACCACCAAACGTAGTTCCATGCGTTCCAGGTCCAAACGCCCCAACTAATTTCTCTTTGCCAATCATTGCTCCAACGGGAAGCCCATTTCCCAATGCTTTTGCACTAGTAATGATATCGGGATCGAGCCCATATTGTTCATATGCAAATTTTGTACCTGTTCGGCCAATTCCCGTCTGAACTTCATCCACAATCAACAAAACGCCGTGTTGGTGACAAGCTAATTCAACCGCCTTAATCCAGTCAGCATTGGCGGGAACAACTCCACCTTCACCTTGGACAACTTCTAAGATGACGGCTGCTAAATCATTAGTGACGGCTTCGACACTTTCTGGATCGTTATAAGTCGCAAAACTAACCCCAGGAACTAAAGGCGCAAATCCTTCTGAAATGTGGGGATTTCCCGTCAAAGACATTGAACCATATGAACGACCGTGAAACCCATTCTTAAATGCCAATACTTTGGTTTTGCCAGTGGCTTTTCGGGCAAGTTTAAAAGCCGCCTCATTTGCTTCGGTCCCAGAATTACAGAAGAATGCCACCATTCCCACAGGGCATAACAAGCTAGCAACATCTTCTTGGATCTGACTGGGATACAGATTTGAAGTATGCCATACCTTCCCAATCTGTTCAGTAACCGATTTTGTGATTAGCTCATTACTATACCCAAAACTGCAGACCCCAATTCCACTGGTAAAATCCAAATACTCAGTGCCGATACTATCAACCAAATGATAATCATGGCCGTCCACAATTTCCATTGGGAACTGGGCGTATGTATTAAATAAATGTGTCATTAAATTACCTCCTCATTAGCTAAACTAATTTCCGTACCTGGAGCGGTCAAACTTCCAGTGATTGCCACCGAATTAACCCCGGATTTTAATGCGGTTACAGCAGCATTGATTTTCGGAATCATTCCTGAAGTGATCTCACCATCTTGAAACAGTTCTTTAGCTTTCAACTCTGATAGTTTTTCAATCAACTGATGCTCGTGCAAAACCCCAGGAACGTCAGTTAAAAATAATAATTTATCCGCCTGAATTTGTTTTGCCAGTCCTGCAGCAAAACTATCCGCATTAACATTAAGTAACTGTCCAAACTGATTTTTAACCAATGGGGCGAGAACGCCGATACCCAACTCAGAATGCACTGGATCTAGATCACAACTAACCAACTTACCAACCAGACCGTATTGACTGGTGTCAATCTCTGTTCCGTTCAAATCAACATTGCTATTTAAGTTAAGCGAATTGGCAAATATTTGGTGCTGCTTAAGCTTATCAATCAGTTGGGGCTGAACTACTCCCAACAATACTGCTTGGACAACAGCAATTTCTTGTTCACTAGTCACCCTGATTCCGTCAATTTTAGGAGCCAAAACTCCTAGTTTCTGACTAATCTTCCCAATCTGTGGACCCCCACCATGGACGATAATCACCTTAATTCCAGCGGTCTGCCATAATCTTAACTGGCTGAAAAAGCTATCGTTCAAATCCTCTACTGCCTGTCCGCCAATCTTCACTACATAAGTTTTCATATAATCACCTATTCATATGCTGCATTGATCTGTACGTATTTGTACGTCAAATCGCATCCCCAAGCTGTTCCCACACTATTACCGGCATGTAAATCAACGTCAATCACAACTTCATGCTCGCTCAATGAATCGCGGGCTGGTTGTAAATCAAATGTTGCTGGTTCGCTATTCTTCACGAGTTGAATACCATTCAACCACACATTAACGTGATCAACATCGAGCGAAGCATCTGTCTTCCCGATAGCGTCCATAATTCTGCCCCAATTTGCATCTTCACCAAAGAGCATGGCTTTTACCAAACTAGAACCAACAATTTCTTTAGCAACCTGTTTGGCTTCTAATTCTGTGGCAGCCGACTTAACATTAACCTCTACTAACTTAGATGCACCTTCACCATCTTCAGCAATTTGTTTTGCTAGGTAAGCCAGCACCTGGTGGATTGCCAAAGCGAATTTTTCTTTTTCGCTAGATGAATCATCAATTTCCACATTGCCTGCCATTCCATTAGCCATCAATACAACCATGTCGTTCGTAGAGGTATCTCCATCAACCGTAATTTGGTTAAATGTATTATTGGTTTCATCAATTAAAAGTTGCTGTAAATAATCTCCATCTACGCTTGCATCAGTTGTCACAAAGCCAAGCATCGTTGCCATATTAGGATGAATCATCCCTGAGCCCTTACAAAATCCGGAAATCGTAACCTGCTTGCCAGAAAGATCTAATTGCACCGCAATGGTTTTGGGATGAGTGTCAGTCGTTAACACTGCTTCCGTGACCGCAATTGAATCTGACAATTGCAAAGCATCAATCCCCTGTTCAATTTTTGCCATCGGAAGTTGTTTGCCAATAATGCCTGTGGAAGCGACCCCAACTAAATCAGGAGCTATGTTTAACTTATCGGCAATCATATTCTGTTCTTTCAACGCATTCTGCTTGCCTAACTTACCCGTACACGAATTTGCATTACCACTGTTCAAAATAACCGCTTGAAGCTGCTGATCCGCACTAATCGTTGCCTTAGTTAGTTTAGTGGGTGCTGCTTGGAACTGGTTTGTTGTGTATACTCCTGCCGCTGATGCTGGAACTTCAGAAACTAACCAGCCTAAATCTAACTTATTCTGTTTAATCCCTGACTTGGTTGCACCAGCACTATATCCAAGGGGCCATTTAAAATCAATTTCAGTTGCTTGTTGTTCTATCTCTTGCATATTCCTGTCTCCCTTACACTGTCACTTGGGCCAACTTTAGCCCCTCGTCTTCAGCAAAGCCAAACATCTGGTTAAAATTCTGGACTGCTTGGCCACTTGCACCCTTTATCAAATTGTCAATTACACTGACAATCATCAACGTCTGATTAGTTTCGTTATAGGCAATTCCAACATCACAGAAGTTAGTTCCAACCACTTCCTTGATATCCGGGAGTTCAGTCCCTGTAAATCTAGTAAATGGAGCATCCGCTAATTCTGCTTCAAACAATTCATCAATCTCTGAAATTCCAACATCAGGTTTAACCTTAACATACATAGTTGCCATAATTCCTCGAGAAATCGGTAACAACGAGGTAGTGAACTGAATTGGCTTTGCCTCATGATTCCACTCGACGAGTTGCTGCATAATTTCTGGAATGTGCTGATGTTGATTAGGTTTATATACTGAGAGATTTTCATTAACGTTAGTAAAATGACTACTCTCAGTTAACCTTTTACAAGCTCCTGAGGTTCCAGATTTAGCATCCACAATCACACTGTCTAAGGAAAACATGTCAGAATTAAATACAGGTTTTAATCCTGTTAGCGTGGCCGTAGCGTAGCACCCAGGATTGGCAACGTAGTTAGTAGTTGAAGCTAAATGATTGAAGTCAGCAATTCCATATTCTGCTTCGTCCAATCCGCTAACTGCTGCCGGCTTGTGATACCAGTCTTCATAAGTTTGGGGATCAGTTAACCGATAATCTCCTGACAAATCAATGACTGGAAAACCTTCGTGAATAAACGGTTGGGCCAGTTTTGAGGTGACCCCGGCTGGGGTGGCAAAGAAAGCTGCGTCATTTTTATTCATAATTTCTGAATAGTCATATGGATAAACTCGGTCTCGGTTACCAATCATTCCCTTATATGTATCCGCAACAGTGGTAACCTCATCAACGTTGTGATCGTAGATATTTACTTGATTTACTCGGGAATGGCCACCCAACAATTGATATAATACTTTACCTGCGTACCCACTCAATCCAATTAACGCGACTTTCATATGCACACCCCTTTTTATTCATTTGATGATTATTTTATAAATTGTTTTGTATATTACACTACTGGTTTTATAAAATCAAGGAGTTTTAGAAAAATATTCTTTTATTTTTATTATTATAAATATTTATGCAATGTAAAGGTATAAAAGTAGGCTGAGCAGTTTAATAATTCAAACTTTACCCAGCCTATAATCTAAAATTATTTAATTAGCGTCCAAAGACTAACGTCAACAACAAAGCCACAGCAGAAATTAAAATCGTCTTAGCACCTAAAATTGGTAATAACAATCCGCTTAAAAAGGCACCAAATGCAAACGCCGTAATCACTAAAATAATTCTACCTGCACGATTTCCGGCGTCCTTGTCACCAGTTGTTAGAAAGTCAAAAATTGATTCAGAGAAGGTTCTCAAGTGTCCCGTCATCATTAATGAAGTGAAAGGCTTGCCCTTCATAAGTCGGAACTCCTGAAGCTGCCCGGCTGCCGCAATTGACAAGAATCCTGCAGTTAGCATTCTAGGCATAAGCGGTGCTAAGAATGCCACCAAAACAAAAATTGCTATTTCATAAATTAGCGTCAGAGATTGTCGCTTTAATGCTACCTCACTTGGATAATGTTGCTGGATGACTCGGATAATAAATACCCCAATCATGAACATAAATATTGAGAACAATTCAAGGCCAGCCTGGCTAAAGTCACGACTACCGATGTGCATCCCCATTAGGATCAAGTTACCAGTTTGCAAACCTGCAAATACTCCGCCGTCATGTAAATATGAGTATGCATCAAGGGAACCTGCTGCAGTTGCCAACATCATTCCCGTGGATAGCTTTTGGTAAAATTCTTCATCTTTTTCCATCATGTCTCTCACCCCAAAATCCCGTTATTCTGGTGTATATATAACTACACTTTTAAAAAATAAGCAACTAACTCACCCAGAAACATGACAGCAAAAAAGCAGGCTCACAGGCCTGCTTTTTGTGGTTTATAGTGACAATCCACCTGTAAAGTGGTTGGCATTGTTTGTTGTGTAAACTTTGATAGTATAGTTACCCTTCCCGACCAATAGTGAACCAGTTAAGGTTCCGTTGTCCGAACTGATTGTTTTATAAAGGTTACCGTTCTTGTAAATTCGGATTGAGAATGGATTGCCACTGTCAGCACCTCCATCTGTGTATGTTTTGACATTATACTTCAACACATTTAGTAAGTATGGGGCTGAGACACTTGTGGTCTGACCACGATTCTCACTCTTGAATTCTGAGCCCGTTAGGCGAGGAGCTTGAACTTTAGCACTATTTGCTGATTTGGTTTTATCAACGTTTGATCGTTGTTGCTTATTTTGATCAGTTACCCGCTCTTGACGAACTTGATTGTTACCAGGGGCAACGTTCGCACTTGCAGCGACTGATGTTAACGCTACGGGTGAAATCATTGAGACAGCAACCGCTGCCTTTACTAAATTGTTCTTTACATTTTTCATATTCAAATACCTCTTTTATATTCACATATTCCACAGTTGAAGGCGCCTTGCTTAACTGTTGAAGATAGTATATAAAAGCCAACTTAATGGTGACTTAACCTGACCTTAAACGGGGCTTAAATTCAAATGTTTATAAATTATCTTTCCCATTAAGTTGGATTGCTTTGAGAATCTCTGTTAGCAACTTTAAACCTAACAACTGAACCAGTCCGTGCTGAGTTTGGCTGACTAACGGTTTCTGTAAATCCAACCGCTGACTCCACTACATATAGTGGTCGTTTCCTTGATGCAACGAATGTCCGATAAATATAGGACCCAAGAACGCCAACTGAAGTAATAACTGCACCAGCCATTGCAACGACAACGCTTGCTAAAATATCAACATCACTAAAACTAAAGATCAAGCACCCTAAGATTAAAGCAACCCCAATTCCAAATAAACCGGAACCAATGATGCTGATCAACTTAAGAGGAAAATTAGAAAACGAAGTAATGCCATCCATTGCTAATTTAAACATTTTCTTCAAAGGATACTTGGTTTCACCGGCAATTCGCTCCTGTCTTTCATAGCGAACAGCTGCTTGCTTGAAGCCAACCCAACTTACCATCCCCCTAACAAAGGGTTCTGGTTCGTCCATCGAGGTCAACACATCGACTACCTTTCTATCCATAAGTCTAAAATCACCAGTATCTACTGGAATTTCAATTGAAGTAATTCGATCTAACAAACGATAAAATGTTGCCGCTGTGAACTTCTTAAACTTGCTTTCACCCGCCCTTGCAACCCGTTGACCGTACACAACGTCGTATCCCTGTTGCCACATTGAAATCATTTTTGAAATAATTTCAGGTGAGTCCTGTAGATCCGCATCCATTACCACAACGGCACTACCGGATGTGTATCTAATTCCCGCGGTGATGGCTAATTGGTGGCCAAAATTTCTTGAGAAATTAACTAACTTAATATTTGGCTTTCTAGACGCATGATGTTTAATTATCTGGACAGTTCTATCACTTGAACCATCGTTAACAAAAATTAGTTCAAATCTTTCGTTTCTTGTTTCCACATATTTTTCTAGTTTATTGATGGTGGTTGCAATTAGCTCTTCTTCATTAAATACAGGAAGAACAATTGAAACTAAATCTGCTTTTTCTACCATTGCCTTCCTCCTTTATTTATAAATTCCTGACAAGTCGTACAAAGTCTCTTGATTGCCACCGCCCATTGGTCCTTGCGGCTGTTTCATTCCTTGCTTTGGCTTCGAATTTGAAGTTTGTTTTCCAGTTGCTTTTTGTTTTGGATTTGGATTTTGTTTTAAATTCTTACCTGGCTTACCCTTGCCTTTAAACCCAGGTCCTTGCTTTGATGATTTATTAGGTCTATTGGGCATTTGTCCACTAGCTTTAGATTTGTTGGTACTACGTGATTTTCTAGTTTGACTAACCTGCCCAGGTTGGTTATTTTTGCTTGTCTTATCCAGATATTCTGAACTTGCAACTTTCTTACCATTTTTCTTGACCCAGCTTATGATTTTGCTATTCTCACTACTACTTGATCCTTGACCACCCATCATTCCACCACCGTAAAAATACTTAAGTTGGCCTGACTTAACGAGCTGCTTTAACTCCTTTAAGGTAATGGCCGGATCGGATCCTTGGAAGCCGCCCATTGCCATCACTGGTTTTCCAGTCTTAATAATGTATGGTGCTGCTGATTGAGAACTACTAGTGGCGAATAAATATTTAGCACCATCCTGATTCTTTTCCAAATAGTTCAGCAATTTGGTGTTGAGCTGGTTACCCATATCTCCGCCACCCATTCCGGTAGCTCCTTGTTTATTGGATAATAAATCAGGTCCAGCACTAGGAATTCCGGCGGATTCAGCTGCAATTGTTGGTGTCAATGACCACCATGTTGGAATCACCATGATTCCGATTATGGCGGCAATACTACCGTAACGAATCAGTTTCTGATGGTTTCTTAGTACAACTAAGGCGACTGCCAATAGGATAATCAGTCCAAATAAAATGCCTGTCCAACGTGGATAATATTCATAGGCATACCACAACTGAAGAATTCCAGTTAAGATAACGCCAACAACCAACGTAAGACCAGAAATACTCATTATTCCGGATTTTCGGATCCCCGAAATTAACTTAGTGACCCCAACACCAGCCATGACGGCAATTGGAGGTGCCAACATTATCATGTAGTATGGGTGAAAGAATCCCGCAATTGAAAAGAATCCATAAACCGGAACTAACCAGCCTGCCCACATCAACAGATTCTTTTGCTGTTCGGATAGTTCATACCACCGACGACGTCGGTCTTTATATGCAAACAGACTAAACATCAATCCGATAATTGCCATCGGCAATAGCCAACTAATTTGTGGTCCTAGTTCTTTTTGAAATAGGCGGAATGGTCCGGCAGTTCCAATGTTAAATGCGCCACCACCGCCACCTTTTTTACCGGCTCCGCCCATCTTTGGTGCTTTCATTTTTTCCCCACTGAGCTTCTTCTTAACACCGGAGGGAATTCCCTTAGGTTGCTTGTGTTTACCCCCACTTGGCATGGCACCACCACCGCCACCAGATTGTCCCGTAAGTCTTTGAGTACCGTTATATCCAAACGCGAGTTCTAACTCTGAATTATGTTGAGACCCACCGATATATGGACGCTGTGATGCCGGGATTGAATCAATAGTGATCGGCAAAGCCAACGTAAAGACAGCTAGTGACAGCGTGGCCAAAAGTGTCTTGATAATTTTTTGTTTCCAACTTTCATGACCAGCAATCCAGTAGAAGAAATACATCGCTGGCAAGATCATAAATGCTTGAAGCATCTTGATATTAAATCCAATTCCGACAAGTCCAAAACTAATCAGTAGCCAACGAGTTTTGCTTGTCTGAACCGCTTTGTCCAAAAACCAGAGAGCCAATAACAAGAAGAACATCAATGTTGCATCCATGTTATTAGTCCGTGCGTTGGCAACCACAATCGGTGTAAGCGTCATGATTAATGCTGCCATCCGCCCTGCGTTTCTTCCAAAGTGCGGAGTTACCAGCTTATAAATCAAAAATACGGAACCGGTACTAAACAATATTGACGGAAGAACAATGCTCCATCCATGGAGGCCAAATATTTTAGCACTGATTGCCATAAACCAAAGTGCAACTGGCGGTTTATCTACTGTGATGTACCCTGCAGGATCAAAACTGGCAAAGAAGAAATTCTTGAAGCTCATTGTCATACTCTTAATTGCGGATGTATAAAACGAGTTAGCATTTCCCGCTTTCCAGCATTGCCATCCGTATAAAAATAGTGCAAGTGCTATAATTGCTGTTAAAACCCAGTCAAATTTTTTTCGCTGGGGTGCTTTACTATATTGCATTTTTATCTCCTAAATAATTAAAGTGTAAGTATTTATTAATCATAATTAACTCACCATAAGCCAACCTTAAATATTATTAATTATCAAAATATTGCAAATTAATTTGACCAAATCCATTTCAATCCGTACACTGAATAAATTCAATTAACTATTAAATATTACTGATACACCTGGAGGTACCACATTGAACGACTTAAACATTCTAGTAATCGAAGACGATGAAGATCTCGCAAAAAGTCTTAAACTATTTTTAGACGACCTTGGTAAGGTAACAGTTAGTTACGACGGCTTTGAAGGCCAAATGCTAGGAGAAGACGGTATTTATGACCTAGTTGTACTTGACCTAATGTTGCCTGAAATAAATGGCTTTGAAATACTGAAAAAATGGCGGACCGATGATAAGTTGGATATGCCCGTATTAATCTTGACTGCCAAGGACACTCTAGATGATAAGGTCCACGGCTTTCAATTAGGGGCAGATGACTACCTCACTAAACCATTTCACAGAGAAGAATTATTATTACGTGTAAAAGCGCTACTTAAGCGTTCTGGACGAATCGGTGATGAAAATCAACTAACCGTTGAACCATTTAGTGCCAACTTAAAAAACCGCACAGTCAAGGTTAATGGCACTAACCTTGAACTGAACGGTAAAGAATATGATTTATTAGTTTACTTCTTGCAAAATCCCGGCACCATTATTACCAAAGATCAAATTTTTGACCGTTTATGGGGATTCGACTCAGATACTGCTCTATCAGTAATTGAAGTTTATATGAGTAATTTGAGAAAGAAGATCAAGCAAGTAGCGGAAATTCAACCCATCAAAACCATCAGAAACGTTGGTTACATTTTTGAAACGGAGGAATAGGATTGGCAAAAAATGACCCTCAGCAAAAACAGCAGCGAACCTTCTTTGTTAAGGAACTGATTGCCTTTGCCGTACTGTTTATCTTGCTTGGATTTACAGTGTTCGGAATTTTTCAACATTCAGTAATGCAAAACGTTGATATTGGTTTGGAAAATCAGCGGAGCCAAATCCTAACCAACCAATCGCAACCATCAATAAGAATTGACCCTAACAAGGGGACGGCAAAGATTACTCCATCTGTAGGTGGCCCTTTCAGATCATCAACAATCATCTTTGATAAAGATGGCACAATCATTAACAAGCCAATGCTAGGTGACCACTTCTACTCACTTATCAAGAGTATAAAATTAGATAAAACTCAGACTGATAAAATTTATGACATGACAATCAGTTCCAAAAACTTTACTAGCCACTTTAGAACATTATTAGTAAAGGTTCCTGAAAGTAATGAAAACGCCCTGTATGCAGGTAACTATGCAATGATCGTTGAAAACATAGATGCTGATCTCCTGGCTCTAAAAAGCTTCCAAAAGGCAATCTTTATCACAATTATTATTTTCTGGATTCTAGCAATTAGTATTGCATACTACCTTTCAAAATCCAGCATGAAGCCAATCTTAAAATCATGGCGGCGTCAAAGGGACTTCAGTGCTAATGCCGCACACGAATTGAGAACTCCCCTAACAATTATCCGTAATCAGCTTGAGTTCTTGTTAACTAAGCCCAATGATAAAGTTGTTGATCAAGCGGAGAAAATCTCCACATCTCTCAACAGTGTTAATCAGCTACAAACGTTAACCGATAGGCTCCTAACGTTGTCTAGGTCTGATGCAGATGTTGTCCAAGTTAATTTGCAGTCACAAAAACTAGACACCTTTTTTACCGAGGTAATTCGGCCATACAAAGATGTTGCTGCCAGCCAAAATAAAAACCTAACTGTAAATATTGATACTCCAGGATCTGGAGCTTTTGATGGTGGCTTGATTCGCCAACTGTTAGTAATTTTGATTGATAACGGAATCAAGTACACCCCAACTGAAGGTGAGATTGGCATTGATATTCAACGAATTAAGGATAACTTGAAGATTAAGGTTAGCGATAATGGACCGGGAATCCCAGATACAGATAAAAAGCGGATTTTCGAGCGTTTCTACCGAACTGATAAATCAAGAAATAGTAAAACCGGTGGCAATGGTCTCGGTTTAGCAATTGCATCATTTATCGTTGACCAACATCACGGAAAAATTTCCGTGAGGGACAATCAACCAAATGGTGCAATATTTGAAGTTTCAATTCCGCTTAAAAGTCATGTCAAAGTGATATAACCGTTGATTCATATTTTAAAAAAATTGTCTAATCGTGCGCAACCAGTCATTGCCTATTTGACAGTAAATGGTATCATTAAGGTATGAATTATCATACACAATAATTCATAGTTCCACACAAAGAAATCTAGCCATCTCTTGTATGTCCCAATACTTGATGGCTAGATTTTTTCGTATGGAGGTCTTTTCTGGAGTAGAAGCTGACTTATCCGTTTAAAAATAATAACGGCACTACGATAAAGTGTTTCGAAAGCGTGTTCAGTTGCTCATTTTTCTCCGCTTAGTAGGCTACACTGCCTAAACGTGTTCATATAAGCTGATTCCTACGTTTAAAATAATAACGGCACTACGATAAAGTTCAATCGTAATGCCGTTATTTCTTTAATCCTCGAAATCACCCGCTTATACTCACACTCTACACAAAAACACCCGCTCCAGCAGCGGGTGTCAGCAATTATTATATGAGGAAAGGAATTTTTATGGAGTATGCGGCCTCATACCCCAAGTCCTCACAATATTATTTGTAAAAGCCGAAATAGTCGTGTGCATTGTTATACGAAATATCTTCAACCATCTTACCCAATAATTCTTCATCTTCTGGAACTTGACCACGTTCTGCCCAGGTTCCAATCAAATTACATAGAACTCGTCTAAAGTACTCATGACGTGGATACGATAAGAAACTCCGTGAATCCGTTAACATTCCAACAAAGTTTGATAACAAGCTTTGTTCTGCCATAGTTGTAAGTTGGTTGGTCATTCCAGTGTAGGTGTCATTAAACCACCATGCAGCCCCTAACTGAATCTTCTGAACACCATCTTGTTGGAAGTCACCCATTCCACTGGCTAATTGAAGCCAATCGTTTGGATTAAGTGAGTACAAAATCATCTTTGGCAATTCATTTTCTGATTGCATATCAATCAATAACTTCATAAATTGATCTGCAATATCAGCTTGAGTTCCCATCGAATCAAACCCACCGTTACTACCAAATGCCTTAAGCATTGGCTTGTTGGCATCACGGATAACATTCATATGGAATTGCATTGTCCAGTTGTGCTTCTTATTCAGTTTCATTAACTCTTCAACGACCATCGTTTGATACTTATCAATTTCAGTTTCAGTCAAATCTTCGTTATTACGAGCCTTTTTGATAATTGCATCAACTTCTGAATCACTAGCCTTGTTAAATCGGAAGAAATTCAAGCCATGGTCTGATAAGCTACCGCCCATGGTTTCAAAGAAATCAAATCTTTGGTCTAGAGCAGCCATCAAGTCTTTAAATGAATTGATGTCCTTACCTGAAATTGCAGATAACTGCTTCAGGTAGTCATCATACCCAGCACTAGTTAGGTTAAACACAGCGTCTGGACGCATTGCTGGCAATACTTTAAATCCGTTTTCCTTTTCTTCTTCCTTAAGTAATTTGTGATACTTAAGGTCTGAGGCAGGATCATCTGTTGTACAAACAACTTCAACATTAGAACGCTTGATTAAGTTTCTTGGTTTGAAGTCCTCAGTTGCCAACATTTTATTAGCCTTTTCCCAAATTGCTGGGGCTGTCTTTTCACTGAAAACATCATCAATCCCGAAGAAACGTCTTAACTCAAGGTGCGTCCACTCATAGAGTGGGTTGCCGAACGCTTTTTCGATTGTTTTTGCCCAAGCAATGAACTTTTCGTAATCATCACCATCACCAGTAATCAAGTCTTCCTTGACCCCGTTGGCGCGCATTAACCGCCACTTATAATGGTCCCCAAAGTTTCCTTCATTGATCCAAACCTGGGTAATATTGTCATAGTTCTTGTTTTCGTAAATTTCTTTTGGTTCCAAGTGACAATGAAAATCAATAATTGGCATTTTTTCAGCATGATCATGGAAAAGCTTTTTTGCCATATCATTAGTTAATAGAAAATCATCGTTCAATAATGACATTTTTAAAATCTCCTCTTTTATTTAGAAAATTCTGCTAAAGTGGCCTTTAATGTTGCCCGAACGGCACCCTTACCACTAATTTGTTTTGCAAAGTACGATTCAACTTGATCAGCTAAACCAATTTCATACAAGTCATGACCAAAGATCGCCTTGTTCGCCAAAATGTCCTTCAAGTGTTCGTGAACATTAACGTCTTCACCAAGTTTGATGTCCGAAACCTTTGGTTGAAGTTCAGTTAACAATGGATCTGGACTTGGTGTGAACTCCTCACCATTATCGTCGATTGCCATTAAGTAACGGCACCAAGTTGCCAATACAAGTGGGATAAAGTGAAGATCAGAAACATTTCTGTCACTTGCATCTAAATAGTGAGAAATGGTTACCCCATATCGGATAGCAAGTTTTTGTGAAGTATCTGATGCAATCCGTTGAGGCTTGTCAGGAATGTATGGATTTGGTAATCGCTTGTTTAATAGTTGGTCGATAAAGTCCTTTGGATCGATAACCTTAGGATCCTTAACAACCGGAAGGCCCTCGACGTAACCAATTTGCTTTATCAAGTTAAGCATATCTTCATCCTTAACTTCTTCAGAAATTGATTCAAATCCTAGTAAATCACCATGAACTGCTAAGGCAGTATGCAATGGGTTCAAACAAGTAGTAACCTTCATCTCATCGGCATCATTAACAGTATCTCTATCCGTCATGATAACCCCAGCTTTTTCAAATGATGGCCGTCCATTAGGGAATGAGTCCTCAACAACCAGGTAATGAACCTCTTCAGTATTAGCAAATGCGGCAAAGTCGGTATTTCCAGTTGAAATAAGTTGAGAGTCTTCAAAGCCTTCGTTTGCCAATTTCTTAGCAACCGTTTCTGAAGGGTTTGGTGTGATTCGGTCAATCATTGATAGTGGGAAGCTAACTAACTTATCGTTCTTCAAGTAGTCAACAAACTCACTATCAACTAAACCATTTTTAGCCCAGCCTTCAGCTACCGTAACTACACTCTTCTTCAGCTTATCTCCATTTTGTGAAAAGTTATCGGTACTCAATAATGCCATCGGGTACTTTCCAGCTTTAAAACGGGCAAACATCAATGATGCTAAACCTGCCATATTATTAACAGGGCTATCGGGGCCATCAGCGATGTCCTTTTTGACAACATCTGTTAACTCACCATCTGACTTCCAAAGACCATAACCCTTTTCAGTAATGGTAAATGATGCAAGCTGTAACTCAGGCGATTCGAAAATCCCCTTCATTTTTTTCCAATTATCTGTTTCTGAAGGCGTTAAATATAATGCCTCAGAAACTGAAGCAAGTAATGACTTATCAAAATTTCCATCATCTTTTGTAATTACCCGCAATATTTTATTGTTAAAGGGTTTGTACACATCTTCAATCACAGCTTTACTGTGAGTATCTGCTACCACAACTCCGGCATCAAGATCACCAATTGATAGCAATTTGTCGGCCACTGCGGCGTGGTAAGCCCTAAATAAGTTTCCACCACCAAAATGAACCCAACGAGTTTTTCCAGATAGCTTAGTATCATCGTAATCTGGAACAGAGATTCCGGCGTCCGCGAATGCTTGATTATTAATATAATTATCCGTAATTTTTACCATGTTAGAATTTAATCCTCCTGAATACCATTGTACTGGTAAGCGATTTCACTTAAAAGCTAAAAAATAGCCGAACTAACGGCTATTTAATTTTTATTCGAAACTGTTCCATTTAGAAATCAATTCTTTAGCATTAGCAGTAACTGCTGCATAATCACCCTTTGCAGCTGGAGCACTAAGTGAACCACCAACTCCGACAATCAAAGCACCGGCTTCTTTCCATTCGCCAAGGTTGTCTGCATTTACGCCACCTGAAGGCATAACACTAACGTATGGGAATGGTCCGTGAATTTCTTTAATTGCACCTGGTTGTGCGATGCTTCCTGGGAAGAGCTTAACAATGTCAGCACCAAATTCAAGAGCATGTTGAATTTCAGTATTTGTAAAGGTTCCTGGAATGTATGGAATTTGATAAAGGTTTGAAATTTTAGCAACTTCTTCATTAAATGATGGGCTAACAATAAACTTGGCACCAGCAATAATGGCAATTCTTGCTGATACTGGATCCAATACAGTTCCAGCACCAACCATTACATCAGTTCCTGCATACTTTTCGTTTAATTCACTAATTGCTTGGTCAGCGTTAGGAACAGTAAACGTTAACTCAATTCCCTTAACGCCACCTTCGACAATTGCATCAACTGTCTTAATCGCTTGTTCTTTTGAATCGCCACGAACTACAGCAACGACACCAGCCTTTTTTACATTGTTAAGAATCTCTACTCGTTTCAAAAGGTTCACCCTCACTTTAA
Organism: Lentilactobacillus curieae; assembly: GCF_000785105.2. Classification (NCBI taxonomy): domain Bacteria; kingdom Bacillati; phylum Bacillota; class Bacilli; order Lactobacillales; family Lactobacillaceae; genus Lentilactobacillus; species Lentilactobacillus curieae. The sequence goes on from NZ_CP018906.1 coordinate 532,548, forward strand.
TTTTTTTGTTACCTTAAGTATATTAATATATTAGTTAATGTCAAACTATTCTTTTAATTTGATTTATTTCTTTAATTAAAGTACGTTTGACATACTGATATATTAATATACAATATTTGTAAGCGCACTCATAATATCACAAAAATTGGAGATTGAAAACTATGAAATTAACATCCTTTGGTGAATTAATGTTGAGATTCAAGCCAGAATCGGCAAAGCGGATCAGCCAATGTGACAGATTTGAAGCAAGTTTTGGCGGTGCCGAATCTAACGTTGCCGTTTCACTTACTCTATTAGGAGATAACGCACAGTACGTAACTAAGCTTCCTGAAAACACCCTAGGTGATATGGGAATTCAAAAACTGCGTGGCATCGGCGTTGATACTAAAAATATCGTTCGTGGCGGAGATAGAATAGGAATTTATTTCTTTGAAAAAGGTGCTAGTGTTCGGGGAACTGACGTCGTTTATGATCGTAAATTTAGTTCCTTTTCTGAATCAAAAGCCGATGAGTATGATTGGAGCAAAATTTTAGGTGACACTAATTACTTCTATGTATCAGGGATTACCCCTGCCCTTTCAAAAGAACTACAAGAAGCAACACTTGCTGCAGCAAATTACTGTAATGCACACGGAATTGAAGTGATTTATGATGCTAACTATCGTGGCAAACTATGGTCAGTGGAAGAAGCTCAAGCATTTTCTAAGCAAATGTTGCCAAAGGTTTCAGTTGTGTTAGCCCATGATGAGGACTTTGAACAAGCTTTTGGAATCAAGGCATTTGACGGTGACATGACAAACGGTATCAACCAAATCGCTTCGTTTGAAGACGCAATGAAGGAATTAAAGAATCAATACCCTAACATTAAAACAGTTGGGACTGTAGTTAGAAACATCCTATCCGTAGAAAAGAGTACTTGGACAGCACTTCTATATACAGACGGAAAGTTTTACCAAGGTGGTTCTTACGATATGCACGTATACGAAGGTGTTGCCGGTGGTGATGCATTCGGAGCGGGCTTAGTCCACGGAATGATGAATGGAATGGATCCACAGGCACAAATCAACTTCGCAATTGCTGCTAGTGTCTACAAGCTAACAATTAGTGGCGACTGGAACCTAGCTTCCGAATCAGAAATTAGTAGCATTATTTCTGGTGGTTCAGCAATGAATCGTTAAAAGTGAAATAGTTTTTCAAATCTTGGCACCCTCAACTTATTGGGGGTGCCTTTTTTAGTGTGTATTCATTGTTTTTGTGAATAAATCAACATTTTTAACAAACAATTAAAAATAATTTACAAAATATCTAAAGCAGACAAACGCTGCTATTTCAGTACATCAAGGGGTTCTTTTGGTCGAATTTTATTGAAAACGCTTTATATTTTGTTGTAGAATGTGAATTTTTGTGCTAATCTTTATCTGTATTGAAATACTAATATATTAATTATTGATTTTATTCATTATTTGGAGGCATTATTATGAAAGCAACAACTAACGCTACGCCCTTGTCTAGCAAGGAACACAAACGTGCTTACCCCAAGTATTTAACGCTTACCGTTTTCGTTGCAGCACTTGGTGGGCTCTTGTTTGGTTATGATCAAGGTGTCATGTCAGGAGCAGTTTCGTTTATCGGTCACTCGTTCAAAATGTCCAGTGGACTGCTCGGTTTTATCTCAGGCTGCATCCCTTTGGGAGCCATGGTTGGTTGCCTGATTGCAGGTTACCTTGCTGATAAGATTGGTCGGAAATTGATGATGTTTGTTTCAGCAATTTTCTTTGCTCTTTCAGGTGTCGGCTGTGCAGTTGCACCATCAGTTGGAATTCTAATTGCATCACGACTTCTTGGTGGTCTAGGAATTGGTATGGTATCCACATTAGTTCCCCTTTACATCGCAGAAATTTCTCCTAAGAATGTTCGTGGAAAAATGGTTGGTAGTTATCAACTTGCCGTTGCAACTGGAATTTTCATAGTCTATCTAGTTAATGCTTTGATTGCCAACACCCACACCATGGAATGGAACCAAAACGTTGGCTGGCGCATGATGTTCATGGCCGCAATCATCCCCGGAATTTTATTCTTTGGATTACTATTCTTAATCCCTGAAAGTCCAAGATACTTAATTAGTAAGCATCAAGACGAAGAAGCTCGTAAAATTATGACTCGGGTTTCTTATGAAAGTAGTCAAACTATCAACAATGAAGTTGAAAGTGTTAAAGATTCACTGAAAGAAGAAAATAACAGTGGTAATTTCTGGAAAGAAATTATCAAAAAGGGAACTCGAATGGCCTTGTTCATCGCCATTATGTGTTCAATCTTCCAACAATTAACTGGTGTAAGTGCCGTTGCTTACTATGCCCCAGTTATTTTCAAAAATGCCGGTGCAGGTACCGATGCTGCGATGGTAGAAACCGTTTTAATTGGTTTAGTAAAAGTTATCTTTGTTGCCTTCTTCATGGGAATGATCGACAAGCTCGGTAGAAAGCGACTTCTTAAATGGGGTGGCTACGGAATGGCAATTTGTATGTTCCTACTAGCCTACTGCTTCAGCCAAAGCGATATGTCAAAGGCATTCGATATCTTCGTCATTGCCCTGATCATCATCCACACTAGTTTCTTCGAAATGTCATGGGGTGGCGGTGCCTGGGTTCTTATCTCAGAAATGCTTCCAAATAAGATTCGTGGTCGTGCATCATCTCTCGCATCATTTGCTCTTTGGGGTGCCACATACGCAGTAACCCAATTGTTCCCAATGATGCTTGATAACCTTGGTGATGTTTGGACATTCGCAATTTTCGGTATCTTCTGTGTCATCATGGGATTATTCATTCACTTCTTCTTTAAAGAAACTGCTGGAAAATCTCTAGAGGAAATTCAAGAGTCAAAATAAAGTCTATTAAGCAAAAAATAGCGCGTTAGAAAGCCCATAGCTTTTCTAACGCGCTATTTTTTAGGCAAGAAGCCTTCTTATCCGACACTTACCAAACTAACCTTAGATTGCCCAGCAACGACCACTGAGAGCTTGCTAATCCATGTAGCTTAGGCTGTCGATTCAACACGGACTGACTTTATAATACAAAAAACCAAGAGAGCGGCAAGGAGGCATATTCGTATGCTTTCTTGACCGCTCTCTTGGATTTTTTTTTGTTTAGATAATACTCTTTAAAACTAGTTATATGATTAGGAAATAACTAATTACTCAATGAATAAGTTCCAGAACCTAATTCGGTCTTAGTATAGTCCGTTCCATTTGCCTTTGGTAACATTACCGTTGCCTTAGTATTTGCGGGAACAGTTACCTTAGCCGTAAGCTTATCTCCACTCATTTGGTAACTGACCTCAATTGTTCCTGATGCAGTCGGAACTTTGATTGCAGCACTATTAACATTTCCTGGTTGAACTTTAACATCAAAGGTCTTGTATCCAGGAGCAGTTGGTTTAAGTCCAAACATTCCTTGAATCAATTGAGTTGCTGGAGCAGATCCCCAAGGATGAGAGAACGTCATGTTAGGCTTCAATGATGGGTCCCATGCCTCAGGAGTAATTGTTGAGTGCAAGTTATCAATAACGTGCAACCAGCTCCTAATGTCAGTCGAATTCAACAATTTAGTTGCTTGTTGTGAATCGTTACCATTATAAAGTCCTTGAAGAACGAAGTATGCTCCGTAAATACTGGTATGGAATCCATCTCCACGAGCATCAATCTTCTGAGTTAAATTCTTAGCCATTTCAGGGGTGTCATAAACTCCCATTGCTAGTGGGAATGCTTGGGCATGTTCAGAAGCGTGGTCAGTTGCTTCTGAATCTTTAAACTGTCCTTTTTTGCTGTCATAAAGATTTTTGATCATCCCTGATTTTACATTGTCCGCGTACTTAGTAAATGCGGCTTTATCACTTTGATTACCAACCGCGTCAGCAATCTTGGACATATCTCTATATGCACCATATGCCAAGGCATTTAAAACAGTATCATATTTACCAAATGTATAGTCATCACGCTCGGATTGTGGCCAATCGACTAGCACAGCATTCATAGTGCTTGATGACGTGTTTTCATCTCTAACTAATCCGTTCGCATCGATATCATGTGTAAATAAGTCGTTACGACTAGCCTTTAACGCATCATATTCCTTTAATAATAAGGTCTTATCACCAGTATATAAATATTCATTCCAAGCATTCATGACTGAGAAGAAGCCATATTCTGCTGGCCAAGTCGGATTACTAATGCCCCACTCAGTACTAAAAGCTGATAATGCGTAGTTATTATCTACCGAGTATGAAGATAGTGAGTTGATCAATGTATCTCCCTCATAAACCCCACGTTCACGGGATTGAGAATCAACCATCAAATCTTGGTTAGTAGCTTTAATTGAGTACTTGGATAATTCATATTCCTTATTCATTGCACTATCTGAAGATTTAAAGTTCGATGCTTCATCATTAAATTCTTGTTGAAGGGCTAGTCCTTCAACATTGTTTGTCTTCAAATCTGCTGGTAAATTAGAAATTTCTACATACCTATAAGTTAGCAAATCAGTATTTTCAACCGTCTGCTTACCTTTAAGGAAGCTCCAAAACTCACCATAATTATTGGTAGTCCGCATTCTCCATTTGACTGAGTTACCATCAAGTTCCTCACCATATCTAATTTCAGCAGTTCTATCTGATTTAACATTTAAATTGCTTAATCCAAAACTACCGACAATCTCTTTACCCATATCAATCAGATAGTGGCCATTAGCTAATTTCTTAATTGATTGAGGACGAACAACCTTACGTTGAACATTATCTACTGGGTAGCTTTCAAGCTGTTGATCACTTGATACTAAATAATTACCGTGGCTTGTTGGCGTCTTCCATCCCTTATTAGAAGTGTTTTTAGGGTTAGTCCAATTGTTAGGGAAATATTTTTGATTAATATTTTGAGGTGCTGCTTTGAAGTAAAAAGTTCCTAAATTATCCTTGCCATTATCACCAAACGCTTTGGTTCCATCGTAAACTTGCCATCCAGAATTTTTCACCCCACTATTAGTCATTATTTTTTTAGTTCCATCTTTATAGTAGACCGTCATTTGGGCTAAGAAACCAGAATCCAATAACGAATAATTCAGTGCTCCAATAACATTCTTACCCTTACGCAGATTATTAGTGATGTCATAGTTATTGTAATAGTAAGTATTGCCATTATTTCTAGCTGGACCTTCACCGACAAATTTTCCGTTCACGTAAAACGAATCAACGAATTGGCGGGTTTCTTGATTGTTTTTGGCTGCAACACTAACCACAGCTTTCTCAATCTTTTCTGGATTGTTGATATTCAATCGTTTTCTTGCAAACACAAAGTTCGCGTCCACTCCAGAATTATTTTTTAGTGACCAGATTGAGTTTTTACTCTGCCAGTCGGTTTTAGTGGTAAAACTTTGCTTATTTGATGGTCCACTGGTATTCCCATGATTATCTTTAACCTGAACTGTCCAACTGTATAAATCATTGTCTTTAAGTTGGCTAACTTGGGCAACATGAACTCCTGTAGAATTATCTGACTGGGTCCATCCAGTTTCCACAACAGGGGAATTTGAACCTTCATGGTAAATACTAATTTTGTAGGCAGTCTGTTTACTGTTGTTTTGGTTATCGGTCATCGCCCAAGAAAACGTTGGTTCTTTTGATTGATCAACTCCCAATGGTTTGTTCATTAAATTAATCTTTTGATTAGTCACATTAACTTTATTTTCGCTAGCTAGCAACGTTAGTGAGCCAAAGGTCAACGCAATTGCAAACGATAATACTGCTAAATACATCTTCTTCATTTGTTTAGTGTCCTTCCTGTAAGCGCTTTTAATTATTCCAATAAAAAAAGGCACTCCGATACCGTTTTTAATCGTAAATCATTGTTTTACTTTTCAATCGCCTTTCCGAGTTCATTTAATAACTCTACCCACGACTTCTTACCTTGGTACTTAATATCCATACTGGCAACAAACTGAGTAAGAATATCTTGAGTTGGTTGTGAATACTGACCCTTCACATCTTTTAATGCTTCATTAATTCTTAAGTCTTCCCATTGCATGTAGGTCTGGCTTTCCCACTCGGTGCCGTTATACACCAAGGCAAATGTTTCTTGATTAACTAGATTACTAAGATTAGCGTTATCACTCAGTCCAATTTCCGTTAAGTCAAGGTTTGAAAAATCATCGCTCTTTGAGACATTAAACATGTTCTGGTCTGGTTGGTTGTATACAATAATTGAATCTGCCAATGTAAAAAGTTCCTTCTTTCATACTCACTAGGTTATTTTCTTAAATCATCACTAATATCCACTGCATCCAGGGTAAACTTGCCCTTTGTTACCACCACCCTAACTTCATGGTGACCATATGGTAGGTCATGGATAATCAGCACTTCTGACTTATCAGCACCCTTTTGGCTGGCAACACTCGGTAAAACAACCCGTCCATCAATGAACACCTTTAAATATGATCTGCGGTTTTGCTTTCCAATTAGTGAAAAGCCAGTTCCGTCAAATTCGAATTTGAAGTTATTCTCACCATCGCCCTGAGCTGAAGACAAAGAACGATTCCAGATGGTGTTTCCAAGGCCACAAACGTGATTCCAGTTTCCGCCGTAAATAATCTGATCATCTAAGTCATCTAGGCGAGTCTTAGTGACCGTGACACCGCCAGAGATACTTATAACAGTGATTTTATGAATTTTAGTATTGTAAAAACCAGTTCCAATCTTAATTCGACCACTGTAGTGAATATTTTCGTCATCAACGTACTTAAATAGCACTTTATCGTCTACTTTTGAATACAGAATCCCGTCAACAATCGTAAACTCAACGATATGATGAGCATCTAAATCCAAACCATCCACGTAACCTAAATTAACAACTTGATCATCCTTAAGTAGTTGATAAGACCCGTCAGTATAAAGCTTGAATACATAAGGGGCACTTTCCAATCTCCCCTTGACATCAGTCATTTCGTACAGACCAATCCCGATGTAGTTACCATAAGCAGTGTTTTGAATTGTCTGGTTATCAAACTGGAAGTCCAACTTGACACTGTAATCTGTCCAGTGGTCATCCCCCAAAGTAAAGTTAGGGGCGTATGAGTATTCCCAGTCTAATGCTCGTTCCTTTTCGGTAATCATTTGCTGCAGAACGTTTCCTTCTGGGGTCTGAACGACTTCAAAAGCACCGCCCTGGTCGGTAGTAAACCTTGGAGTCCCTCCTCGGCGGCTTAGATAGTCAGCAGGATAATCTGAATAACTAAAGTCATCAGAGTACAACAAATTTGTTCGTACATCTTGGACTAAGACCTTCTCATCTTTACCAGAAGTAATTCGTTGATACTTAACTTCATTATCGTCAGCTAATTTTAACGTCGTGGCAGTCACAATACTATGAGCTGGTACGAACACCTTAACTACATCTGCAAAATCAATCGTCTCTCGTAGCCGCTTTAGATTAGCATCATAATCTTCTTCTGCACTCTTAGGTCCCTGGCTTTCCCAAACATCTAAATCTTTTTCCGGAATATTTTTTAGTGAGATTTCGTACTCACGGCCAGCAGGACCGTCATTAACAAAAATCACCGAATAATCTTGCTTGTCTGGAGACATTAGGGTTAAGTAACTTGGCTTGAAGGTATCTTCGGTCAGATTTTCCGTTCCGCCAACTTGGCTATCAGAAGCACTAGTTAGAATCCGCCAAGCGCCGCAATCTTCCCAGCCGGTTTTGGCAAAGTCAGTAAAGTGCTTGATAATTTGAAGTCCAACGTTGTCTACATCAAACTCTCCTGACCATGGACGGCTGGCAGAAATTAGCTCTTTGTGACTGTAGTTAACCCCTGGATAATAGGCCGAAACGGCAGGTTGGAACAGATACAAACTACGCCGCGACTTTACGTAACTTTTGATTACTCGGTTGGCAACATCCAGCCCTGACTGCTTGCCACCGATTCCATCACCGTTACTTGCTTTGACTCGATACTTGCCAAAGGTCATTGGCGCAATTCCTTCGCTATACCAAACTTCCTTATGATACTCATCAGCAAGTTTCGTAAACGAGTTATCTGGACTGTCGTCAGTATTATAGTGGAAACCAGCAGCAGTTACTTTATCTCTGAGTTCTGCATCCGCTACCATAGCATCCCCAAAGTCAGTCTCGTAGTTCTGATCGGCAGCGATAATTTTAATCGCATGATATTCATCCACCGGAAAACCATTGGGAAAATCTATGTCACTCTTAATTCGGTCTGCAAACCACTTTGTCCACTTATACATTGGGTGCTTATTTTCATTACGATCTGGATTCACATAGTCAAACACAAACCCGTAAGTTTCATAAGCCGCAACAATTGTTTTCTTGTAATATTGGTACATTGGTTCATAAGCAGACTCAGGTACTCGGTTGTCGTGATCCGAACTCTTAACCTCTGTCCAAAACGGCCTTAAAAATCCTGGTTCACCCCAGCGTAATAAGGCTGTTTTGATATCAGGTTGGATTCGTTTTACATCAGCAATTAGCTGATAGCCTGCCCCACGTTTAACATTCGCTTCACCATCAATGGATCTAACTGGAGCTGGTTCTGTACCAGACGAGGTATTAGCATCGTCACCCAGTTCTACTTTGAGCATTCGCATTACTGGGTGCTTACCACCAAATAAGGTAGCTAGAATTTGTTGATAACTTTCTGGATGTTCATATTTGTAGTCCATCAACAATCTTGATGAATTGTTACAGTTGATGTAGCCAAATCCCTTAAAGGTATTAGCATCCGAGGTTGTTAACAACTCGCTTGCATCAATCGTAAAACTGGTACTATTCAATGTAATCCCTCCAATTGAATTATGTTTAGGCTTTTAGTCGCCTAGTTTTTCCCAACGCTTCTTTAAGAAGAAAGCTGCTGCTTTTGGCTGGCGATCTCTTGTAAAGATACCCTTCTTGTTACCGTTCACCCGCATATTTCCTTCAACAGTTTGGAAATCAGCGAAGTTCCAAACTTGTTCACCACGAATGAAGTCATATGAATCAAACACTCGGCCAAACATTTCTAGAACTTCAACTTGATACTCTTCACTCCACATGATTGAAGGCAATTTATGAAGTCCTGGTTCAGTATCAGCACCGTATTCCGTGTATACTAGTGGCTTATCAATATCTGAATTCTTCCACTGATCCATCTCACGTCTTAATCCAGCTTCACCATCTGAGATTTCAAATCCCCACTTGTGATACCAACCTGGATAACGGTTAAGAAGGTATAGGTCTGGGAATTGCTTACATTTTGATGCTTCGTAAGTATCATCTTCACTAAGAGTGAATGTCCGACCACGGTGTTGTGGGTCTAAGTCTTTAGTTTCTTCAAAGACTTTGGCAAAGTATGGCACGGCTGAATCAGTTACAGTATCAGGTTCGTTAAACAAGCTCCAAGCAAATACTGATGGATGGTTCTTGTCACGTAAAATCATATCGTGAATTTGTTCCAAATGCTTCTTTTGCAATTCTTCAGTCCAATCACCATCAAAGAATGATGCGTTCAATCCACCTAAGAAACTAGCGGCTGCCATCTTAAATCCAACCGCAGGAACTTCATCAATCACTAAGAATCCTTCACGGTCAGCAAAGCGGTATGCTTCTTCATCATATGGGTAATGTGAAGTTCTAAATGAGTTAGCATCAGTCCACTTCATCAACTCAACGTCTTTTCTTTCAACGTTAAGATCAAATGCACGGCCAGAGAAAATACTATCCTCGTGGCGGCCAAATCCTTTAAGGTATACAGATTTACCATTAACTAAAATCTCGTGGCCTTTGATTTCGATTGTTCGAATTCCAATTTCATCAGAATATTCATCCACAATTTGATCACCATCGACTAGCTGAATTTTGATTGTGTACAAATATGCGTCTCTAACATTCCATAACTTAGGATTAGTAACTTCTAAGCTACCAGATTTACCAGTGGCAGTTGCTACTTCATTGCCCTCTTCATCAGCTAGACTAACCTTAACGTCTGCATCACCAGTAATTTCTACTGAATAATTGACTTTAGCTGAATTATTACCTAGTTCAAATGTAGTTGAGTAGTCACTAACAGCTACCTTTGGAGTTGCAATTAAGTGAACACTTCTGTTCAAACCTGAGTAATTATAAAAGTCAAAAAATGGTTTTACCATCTTCTTACCATTTTCAAGGGTGATCGTATCCCCTGCAGGAAGAGCATCGCGATGTAATTCATTGTTGATTTTAATCGAAACAACGTTATCTGCACCAAACTTTGCTGCAGACGTAATATCAGCGGTGAATGGTAGAAAGCCACCTTCATGACTACGAATTTCTTGGCCGTTAACATAAACAGTTGCCCGGTGGGTTGCAGCACCAAACCGAATCCCAACTTGTTTGTCAGCTAGGTCACTTGGAATGAAAAATTTGGTTGAATACCAAAAGTCTCCAGCATATTCACGAGATTCCTTATCAGTAAAAAAGTCATTAAAACTGGCAGGAACCGGCATCTTGGTGCCATCGTGAAATCCCTTAGTCCAATCTTCTTGATTACCGACCTGTTTTGGATCAAACTTGAAGTTCCAAAGACCATCAAGCTTGCGGTCGTAGCGATATTCATTTAATTCTGGGTAAAGTAAACTTGTTTCCATAATTGTTGTATCCTCCAAATCAAATTAGGTAAGCGCTTTCTCTTTAACTTTTATTGTACTAGCAAAAAAGTCCCGGTCAATGTTTTTTAGTAAAAAAGAAGAACTTTTATCAAACTTACACATTATTTTACTAAAAAAGAAGGCTACTCCTCGTTTAACGAGAAATAACCTTCTACATTAATTATAAACTACTACCTCGATACACAATTTCAGTAGCTAATGTATTTGTTTCTGGAATCTTTTTAGGGTTCTTAATTCGCTGTTGCAATAACTCAATTGCCCGCTCACCAAGTGCTTCGGTATGTGAATGTACCGTTGTCAACGGAGGAGTGGTGTACTTGGCAATTGCAACATCGTTGAAACTAATGATGCTAACGCGATCAGGAATTGGGATAGCATGATCATTCAATGCCCTAATCGCGCCAACTGCCATCGTATCACTAGCAACAATGAACCCATGTGGCAACTTATCACCTAAAGTATCAATCGCTTTGTTCATCAATTGATATCCGGAATCCGGGCCAAATTCACCGTTGAATACAAAATCAGCATTAAAAACTCCCTTAGCAGTTAGATAATCTTTATGCGTCTGCTGTCTAGGTTCGGGAACTAGATTCTTTTCAGTTACAGTAGTTTCTTGACCACTCAGCATTCCAATATCTCGAATTCCCTCTTCAAAGAAATGATCAATAATTTGCTTAACTGGGGTAATGTAATCACTTCTTACACTATCAAATCCATACTGCAAAGTATCTTGACCAACAAACACAACTGGCTTTCCAGTATTTGCCAACTTATCAACCTCGGTTTTATCAAATTTCCCGATTGCCACAATTCCGTCAAAATCTGAAATCGTATCATTATCTAAGTTTTTTATTGAAAAGGTATCAGTTGTAGCACCAGTATTACTTGCTTTGTTTTCAATTCCGTACTGAATCTGTAGGTAATATAAATCAGTTAGTTCCTCTTGATTTGAGTGCCATTGAGCAATTGCGATTTTTTGAGAAACAGGCTTATTCTTTTTTCTTGGCTTACGCTTATACTGGATTCGCTCGGCAACCTCGAACACTCGTTGTTTAGTGTCATTGGTAACCGCTAAAGTATCATCGTAGTTTAGGATACGCGAGACGGTTGAGATTGAAACCCCCGCTTGTTCTGCTACATCTTTAATTGTTGGTCCCTTTTCTGAGCTCATCCGCGCACCCCGTTTCAAATTTAAATCATTACGATTACTAAACTAGTTTAACAAATTATGCCAATTTTTCCTAAAAATACTGATAATTAACTAGAACTCAGCTAATTCAGTTATAAATTCTTGATCAGAAACTTTAAATGTAACCTTACCATCAGCTAATTCAACAGTTGGAATAATTAACGTTCCATTTTCATCAAGGGACTCTAGTTCACGGTCACCAAGGTATAGTGAAACAAATACATAATCTCCAGGATCTACAACTCCACTTTGTAGAGGAATTCTAGTCTTTGGGAAGTAGATGTTGGTATTTGGCTCTGGAGTTGATAGTTCTGCAGTTAATTTTTCAGAGTAACCAACAATCCCGGTAATTCCTACTTCAGTTTTATAAAAGACTGAGTTAGGGACATCAGTTTTGATTTCTTGTTGTTCTGGCAACCCTGCTTCAGGTCCTGAAAAGCTCCCTTCAGCAAGATGTAAGGTTCTTCCAGTATGGATCTTGTGAACACGTACGTGCCAAGGCATATGAGGGATCACAAAGTTTTTAATTTCAACGTCATCATATGGTTTCCAATCAGAATAAACGTAGTCTTCATGCTCTGCGTAATCTTCATACTTAAAGGCGGTTTGCCAGAAGTTTTCTGATTCAGAAACGGCCAGTGTGTTATCAAAAGCTCCTTGCTTCAATAAAACACTACCCTTTGGCGTTGAAAAACCGAAAGTTGTAGAGTAAACATACTTTTCGTACTTGGCTTCACCATGAGCATGTTCATGTGAGTGTTGACCAGCGGTAAATGCTTGAACTTCTAATCCATTCTTGCTGTGTTCAACGAGCATTCTTGGTTCTGGTTGTAACTTACTCTTTTCAAACTTAAAGTCATCGCTCTCTTTTGCTTGCCAGAATTCGTCGTCATCAGGAAGAGCAAAGAAGATAAATGTCTTGAGTGCCCAGTATGCTGATGCTGGTCCGTTATACCCTTCAGCAAAGTTCATATTTGGATATGAGTAGCCAATTGGAATCAAGCCATCGGTAGTAAAAATATTTTGTTTGAACCACCAACGGAGGTTATTAAGAAGTAAATGCTTAATGTCACCCATTGTGTAACCTTCAGGCATATCAACGTGAGCATATGAGTACGCTGCCCAGAAAGCCGCTTGAGCAAACCGATAATCCAAACTACGTCCATATGGCAAGGCTGCACCATCAGCCGCAAACCAGTTAGCGTAACTAGGAACAAATGCCTTGGCACGTTCCTTCAACAGTTCAGCTTGTTTGCTAGTTGACTTAGTTAATCCAACAGTCAAAATCGTAAAGAACTGATATGCAAATGGAATGTAATTATCAATTTGATTTTCATAACCGTCATATGACCAACCATGATCTAAGTAGTGAGTGTTAGTTATTGCATAGTCATCGTCAACTTGCTTGGAACGATCATAATATCCTGAATCCGTAATAAACTGATTGACCATTGCTCTAAAGAATAGCCAGTTAGTCTTTGGGACAACTTTGTAATTAACTTGATCCATCCAGTCAACAATGCGCTTTTGTTGCACTTCTGAAAGGTGGTCCCAAAAGTAATCCTTAGTTTCATATAGGTATGCAGTCAAAGCACCCATTTCGACAAATAATTGGTCATAATCTCCAAGATCACCACCAAAATAATCAGGTGATTCTGGGTTTGTTCCTTCTAGAATTCCCTTAGACACCATCTCAAACCATTCTGGTTTTTCATATACCCTACGCTCATCACTAAAGAAAGGCCCCAAGCCCCAGAGCAAACGCATAAATCCTTCAATTTCTGTCTTATCCTGTAAATAAACGGCACCGCTGTCGCTCATTCTAAATCTACCCGCTCGCTTTTGTTGGGCTAAGACATTCATTGCTGGTTCAAGGATATCTTCTAAAGCAGCTTTAACATCAGCTTTAGTTCTTAACGGATTATCTTTGATCTGTTCATTAAACAATTTTCGATAACTCATATGACACCTGTCCTTCCGTTTTTTTGAAACCGATTACAAAAATAAGTATAAAATAGTTTTAGTAAAAATCAACAAAAATTCTAAACAATCTGCTCTTTAACATTTTTTTACTGTCCTTCACACATTCGTTGAAAAAAATGCGTTTCCTTTATATAACAAAGAAAACGGTTACGTCATGTGAATAAAATTTACTAAAATATAAAAAATATTACTAAATTTCTTGTGTACTTTTGCCAGTTAATGATTATAATGGTGGATGTAAGCGCTTATATATTCTCTTTTACTTTAAACAAAGGAGTAACAAAAATGGCAGACAATAAAGAAAAAAAGGTCGTCAAAACTGCGGTTGGTGAAATCACTAACGCAGTCATTAAAGATGAACAACAACCAAAATTACCATGGTTAGTATCATCTGCAATGTTTTTGGCACCATTATGTTGGTACGGACCTATTGGTTCTACTAGAAGTGTTTTAATTCCACAACTATTTGCACAAATTGATCCAGCAAACAAAGTTTGGGCCGTTGGTATCTTAGCAACGATTGCATCAATTACTGGTGCGGTCGCTAACTTGCTATTCGGTGCATTCTCAGATGTTACTAGAACTAAATTCGGTAAACGTAAGCCATACATAGTTGCTGGTACTGTGTTGGTGGCAATATCACTAATTATCATTGCTAACCTAACGTCGATTTGGGGAATTATAATTGTTTGGATTGTCGCGGCGGCAGCTGAAAATGCGATTGCAGCTGCGATATACCCACAAATTTCTGATCGAGTTGCCCCTAAATGGCGTGGTACTGTTTCAACATTCTATGGTGTTGGATTTACCATTGCCCAACAAGGTTTCGCTTTACTTGCCGCTCAATTCCTTGGCAATGTAAAAGTTGGTATCTATGTTATGGCTTCAATGACCGTTGTACTTGCAATCATTCATGTACTATTGATTAACGAACACAGTAACTTGTCAGAACCACGGGTTGCTTTTAATAAAGAATCATTGAAGAAGTACTTCTTCTTCCCAACCCATGATGCCCGTGATTTCTATCTTGCCTTAACTGGTAAGTTCTTCATGGTTGTTGGTTCAACAATCGTCACTACTTTCCAACTATTTATCTTTACAGATTACATCGGCCAAAGTACAAAATCAGCCGGTCAATCAATCTCTATTTTCTCAATGATCATGTTATTCATCGGTGTATTCTTTGCCTTAGTTGGTGGACCATTAGCTGATAAAATGAAGCGAGTTAAGGCACCAGTTGTTATTGCAACCTTCGCTCTTGGTGCAGCTGCCCTCTTCCCACTATTTATCCGTCACCCATGGGCAATGTTTGTATACGCAATTATCGCTGCATTTGGTAATGGACTTTACAACTCAGTTGACGGTGCCCTTAACATGGACGTTTTGCCATCATCTGATACTGCCGGAAAAGATTTAGGTTTAATTAACTTGGCCAACACTTTAGGTCAAATGCTTGGTGCCATGGTTGCCTCAGCAATCGTTGAAGCCTTCGGTTACCAATCAATCTTTATCTTCGCCGTTGCAATGGAAATCATTGGTGGTGCTGCTATCATGGCCATCAAACGTGTCCGGTAATTCTATAATTTACAGTAGAAAGAAGGATTTACATGTCTGTAAACAATGAAGATTGGAAAGCTGCCTTACAGTCTAAGGAAGGCTTTGAAGAATTTATTACTAAATACTTTCATGAACACAAAGAGTTAACCGGTAACTATGATACTCCCAGTTACTACGAGTATTACACCGTAACTTTAGATAGCAAAAAGGGACTAGTTGTTACCCTTAAAACTGGTTTAAAACAATCAAATCCCCCACTACCATTCAAAGATATCGAGCACTTATCAATTGAAGAATTCCGCCAACTGATTTTAAACAAAAAGTTTGAGGATCAAAGCGAAACTCTGGGAGATGTCTTTTCAAAGATGTTGTCCGAAGAACCTAGTGCCCACATCAAAAAGAAGGACGAATAATTTAATCAACAGCAGCAACCTCATAAAGTTGTTGCTGTTTTTACATACTAATAAAGCGAGGAATTTCCAAATGAAAAAACACGGATATTATTTATTTACTTACTTTGCTGGCGAAAAATACGCTGATGGTGAAAGCATATTCTTTGCCGTTAGCCGTGACGGCTTACACTGGCAAGACATAAACGATAATCACCCCATACTAACTTCAAACACTGGTACCCACGGGATACGTGATCCATTTATTATTAAAAACCCACGAACAAATCAGTACACAATTATCGGCACTGACTTAAAGATGCATGAAGCTGATAACTGGGGTGAAGTTCAGAGAATCGGTAGCCGCAGTCTACTTATCTCAAATTCTGATGATTTACTGAATTGGAGTGCCCCACAATTAATCGAAGTAGCTCCTGAAGGCTTCGGTTGTGTCTGGGCTCCAGAGGCAACCTATGACCCAGTAACTAATCAATTTTTAGTTTATTGGTCCTCAAAAACTAATGAAGATGACTATAAGAAGCAAAGAGTTTATTGCGCTACCACTCTAGACTTCACTAACTTTAGTTCACCAAAACTGATGATTGAAAAAGACCACAGCACAATTGATACCACCGTCATTCACTACAGAGATCACTATTATCGATTTAGTAAGGATGAAACTGATAAGCGGGTTTTTGCCGAACGTCTGAAACAATTGGCCTCTACCCCTCAACCAGTCACCTCTCCTGCACTAACTGCACTTTCAGGGGTTGAAGGACCAACTATATACAAATTAGTTGGCCAATCCAAGTGGGTTTTACTTCTAGATAATTATTCAAAATCAGGATACTTTCCATTACTATCAAATAACCTTCCTAAGGGCGAATTTAAGCAACTACCAGAATCCGCATACCACATGCCTTCTCGCGCCCGCCATGGGACGGTAATCTCAATTACCCAAGAAGAGTACCAACGCATCAAAAATCACCAATTTTAAACAATAAAATACCGCCTGTGATTATTCCCTGATGGGTTAATCACAAGCGGTATTTTTAATTAATCAATATATTGTTTAGATTACTTATTCTTTTGGATTGATTCCCAAAGTCCATTTAGGTAAGTAATTCCTAGGGCTCTGTCGTACAAACCATAACCAGGACGGCCATCTTCGTCCCAGATATTTCTACCATGGTCAGGACGGATGTAACCATCAAAACCACTATCATCCAATGCCTTCATGATTTCGTACATATCTAGTGAACCTTCGTCTGACAAGTGTGGAGCTTCATGGAACTTAGTCTTTTCAGCGTTAGTAAACTTGATGTTTCTAGCATGGATAAATGGTGCACGGTCCTTGCCAACAAATTCTCGGATAATTGCAGGAAGGTCGTTCTTAGGGTTTTCGCCCAAACTACCAGTACAGATAGTGAAACCATTGTACTTAGATTCGTTTAATTCTTCAATGGCAACCATGTCATCACGGTTTTTGTAGATTCTTGGCAAACCAAATAGTGGGAATGGAGGATCATCTGGATGCATTGCCATTCTTACGTCAGCTTCCTCACAAACAGGAATAATTTCGTCAAGGAAGTACTTAAGGTTTTCAGTTAACTTCTTAGCATCAACGCTCTTGTATTTTTCAAACAAGGCTTTAACTTCAGCAAGACGGTCTGGCTCCCATCCTGGCATTTCAAATCCTTTTGAGCCTTCTTTGATTCTTTCAATCATTTCATTAGGATCGTCAGGCACCATAGTTGGATCATATGCCAAGGCATTTGAACCATCTTCAAGGGGTTCATGCAAATTAGTTCTCAACCAGTCGAATACGGGCATAAAGTTGTAACAAATTACCTTAATTCCGTATTTTGAAAGGTTACGGATTGTTTGCTTGTAGTTTTCAATATATTTATCACGAGTTGGCAAACCAATCTTGATGTCATCGTGGATATTAACAGATTCGATTACTTCAAGCTTAAGGCCAGCCGCTTCAACAGTTTCCTTCAAGTGAGCAATCTTTTCTTCTGGCCAAACTTCACCAACTGGAACATCGTACAGTGATGCCACAACCTGAGTAGTACCAGGAATTTGTCTAATTTGCTTTAACGTAATTGGGTCATCATCTTCGCCAAACCAGCGAAAGCCCATATCTAGCTTCTTCATCTTCTGCCTCCAAAATTTAAATACGAATATATTAGTATTCTAGTATATAGAAAACATTTTTGCAGCTAACTACGTCTTAAGTTATGGGCTTAATTTAAGCCCCAAATCTAATAGTTGATAACAAACGGCACTGATCAAACCCGCAAAGGAATTACGTTTGTCCATCCTATAAATAAAATTTGCTGGCTACAAAAATTGTTCTTTATTTAATTAATATATTAGTATACTATATACATATGATAGCATCTTCTGTAACCGCTATCAACACATATTTTTACTTTATTTAATAAGATTTATGATAAGATTTAAATGTTAATAATTTTCGACACAAAGGACAATATAATGGAAAGTCTACAAGATCGTGCATACAGCACAATATACAATTCAATAATTACCTTGGAACTAAAACCTGGGCAACGAGTTTCTGACCATGAGTTCGAAAAGCAGCTCGAAATGAGCCGCACCCCAATTAGAGAGGCCATGCTCCGTTTATCAAGAAACGGCCTACTTAACTCTGTTCCCCAAAGTGGAACTTTCGTTACCAGGATCAATATCAAGAAAGCCTTAGATGCTCGGTTTGCCCGCCAGACTCTTGAGCGTAAAATTGTTAGTGAAATTACCGCCAACCACACCGAACAAAACATTGAAGACCTAGAATTTTTATTGCTTCAACAAAAAAGAGCAATTAGTCGAAATGAACTAAGAACATTTTTTGAAGCCGATGATGAATTTCATGCCTCGCTTTACAAATTCACAGATCACGGTAGTATTTGGGACTGGTTAATGAGTTTAAGCATCGACTTAAACCGATTCAGATATCTCCGTTTATTCGATACCAACTTATCCCCTACCCCATTGATTGATGCCCATGCACGTTTAATTGATGCCATTAAAGGTGATAAGAAGGGCGATGCTGACAAAATCATTGAGGACCATTTGGATTTGCAATTGGTTGATAAAAACGATGTGATTAAGCAGTATCCTGACTACTTTGAAGAATAAAAAAAGACCATCACGGTAAAATGCCGTGGTGGTCTTTTTTTGTTTGTGTTGGGTTTTAGAATTTGCTGTTTGCCAACGGCAACATAGCCAAAACGTGTTCACTCAATCTAACCCCGAGGATTACCCGATTGAGTTCGACACTCTACCAGAACGGCTTCCAGCCTCAGACTTTTCTCTTAGCTCCAAATTTTGCCTTGCGCACTTCGTTTGCTCAATCCAAAATTTTAAGCTAATGCTCAAAGTCTCCCAAGGCTGTCAGCACTCTATTCCTTATTCATGCTCCGCATGGCTCTTTGACTTCGCATTGTTTTGACCGTAATATGCGTTCGCACCATGCTTACGGTAGTAATGCTTGTCCAACAAGTATTGTGGTACGTGGATTTCATCTCTAGTCAATTGCAAACCATGGTATGCAATTTCAGCTGAAACTTCCAATACCTTTGCGTTGTAAACTGACTTGTCTGGTGTTGGTCCCCATGAGAATGGTCCGTGTTGGCTAACCAATACGGCTGGCACAGCATCTGGATCAATACCACGACGTTCAAATTCGTCAACGATAACCTTTCCAGTATTTAATTCGTATGCTTCTTCAATTTGTTCCTTAGTCAAAGCTGGAGCAGCTGGAATATCACCGTAGAAAGTATCTGCATGAGTAGTACTTACAGCAGGAATATCCATCTTAGCTGCAGCAAATGAAACACCCCAAGGTGAATGAGTATGAGTAATTCCACCAATGTTTGGGAAATGGTTGTATAGGTAAGTATGAGTTGGTGTATCTGAAGAAGGGTTCATGTCACCTTCAACAACTTTACCGTCCAAATCAACAACAACCATATCTTCTGGCTTCATATCATCGTATTCAACACCTGATGGTTTGATTACAAATAAACCTTTTTCACGGTCGATACCTGAAACGTTACCCCAAGTAAAGGTAACCAAATCAAGCTTTGGCAATTTCATGTTTGCTTCGTAGACTTCTTGTTTGAGCTTTTCTAGCATTCTCGTAACTTCCTTTTCGAATTTTTGATGGTCATTAGTTTTATTTCAAAACTTACGTTTTACCTAACAATGCCAATGTCAAAAAACGGTCGTTAACTGATCAGTTTTTAACATCGGCATAGTTAATTATCCGGACAACTTTGTTTACTTAGTCATCTTCATTGACTTAACAGCTTCTTGTTCTGCAGGAAGAGCAGCCTTGTAGTTATCGATAAACTTATCGTAACCAGCAACACTTTCTGGTTCAGGTTCAAGAGTTGCACCAGTGGCATCCTTGAAGACGCGATTCTCAAGGTAATCTGCCAAGCTTTCGCCGTTCTTCTTGTTGCTTGCGTACAATGCAAGAATTGCCATACCCCATGGGCCACCTTCGCCGGCGTTGTCCATAACAGTAATTGGAGTGTTAAGAGCGTCAGCCAAAACTTGTTGGGCAACGACTGGTGTCTTGAACACACCACCTTGAGCAATCAGTACGTTTGTCTTGATGTGTTCTTCTCTAAGAAGAATATCCATACCAATCTTCAATGGAGCAAATGCTGAGTACAATTGAGTCTTAATGAAGTTTGCTAGGTTCATCTTTGAATCTGGCTTTCTTACAAACATTGGGCGACCTTCAGGAACACGAGTAATGTTTTCACCTGAAAGGTAACTGAAGTTTACAAGGCCACCGGCATCTTGGTCACCCTTAACTGATTCTGAGAATAAAGTTCCGTATAAATCGTTAGGTTTAACTTGGACACCAAGTGCACGAGCAAATTCACCAAACAATGATACCCAGGCATTGATATCTGAAGAACCATTGTTAACGTGAACCATGGCAACTGGTGCTCCATCTGGAGTAGTAACCATATCAATATCGCGGTGAACTGCCTTCATTGGGCCATCAAGGACAACCATTGAGAATGCTGAAGTTCCGGCTGAAATGTTACCGGTACGAACCTTAACAGCGTTAGTTGATACCATACCAGTACCAGCATCACCTTCTGGAGGAGCGATTAATGATCCTGCTTCAAGTTGACCTGAAGCATCAAGTAATTTAGCACCTTCAGCGGTTAATTCACCAGCTTTTTCACCGGCTGGCAAGATTGCTGGTAATACGTCAGGAACGTTCCATGAACGGGCTTTGATTTCATCAAGGTCATTGAATTTATCAAGCATTTCTTGGTCGTATGACTTAGTTTCGTTATTAATTGGAAATACACCTGAGGCATCACCAACACCCAATACGTTTTGACCTGAAATCTTCCAAGTTACGTATCCTGCAAGTGTAGTGATGAAATCAATATCATCGATGTGTGATTCGTTGTTAAGCACTGCTTGGTAAAGGTGAGCAATACTCCAACGTTCTGGAATGTTGAAATCAAATAACTTAGTCAGCTTTTCAGCAGCTTGACCAGTGATATTGTTTCTCCAAGTTCTAAATGGAACTATAAGTTCACCCTTTTTGTTGAATGGCATGTAACCGTGCATCATAGCACTTACACCAATTGAGCCAATCTTCTTAAGATCAACGCCATATTCATCATGAACTTGTAATGCCATGTTGGCGTAACTAGTTTGAATTCCAGTCCAAACTTTATCGATTGAGTAAGTCCAGATACCGTTATCCAATTCGTTTTCCCAGATAAAATCACCTGAGGCAGCCGTTTCAAAGTCATCGGTAACTAAGACAGCTTTGATACGTGTAGAACCAAGTTCAATTCCAAGCGAGATGTTTCCGCTTACAATTTCATCTTTAATATGATTTTTGTCCATCGGTTTTTCCTCCACCGTTCGTTAGTTATTTACCTTACAAATCTAAGTATAAAATATTCGTACGTATAAATCAATGAATACAGAAATTTATTGAACAAATTTTTGTAAGCGCTAAACTATCAGTGCTAACCCGTCTTCATCGATGATTGAGACTTTTGCTCCAGCCGTACTAATTAGCCCTTGTTCTGCGAACTTTTTCAGCGTTCTGGTAATTGTTTCTGGAGTTGTCCCTAAATAAACCGCAATATCTTTTTTCTTCAGCGGTAATTTAAACGATTTCGATTTTTCACCAGCGCTAGTTTCCAATAAATAACGCGCAACTTTTTCGGTAACGCTGGCAGTTGATGCGACCGCCTTTTCGTTTTCCAACTCAGTAATTCGACTTCCCATCGATGCCATCATATTCGTTGCCAAATCAGGGCTCTTGGTTAGTAGTTGTTGAAATGATGTTTGACTGATCTGACAAATGTTTGAATCGGTTAGGGCAACTGATGTGGCATTTCGCGAGTTTCCAGAAAAGAGTGCAGTTTCGCCATCAAACTCCCCTGGAAGGAGAACCCGAATTATTTGTTCCTTACCATCTCGGTTTACCGTTGATACCTTCAGCTGACCCTTATCGACAATCATGAACTGGCCTAGTTTATCTCCGGCCATATAAATCGTTGTGCCCTTGGGATAAAATTTTTGAACAACCAAATCAGCTAATTGTTGACGCTGGTCTAACGGCAATGTGTTAAACATTGGCACTAAATTTATACATTCTAAAGCATGATGCTGATCCATAGAATCACCTATTTTTCTGAAATCATTTGTAACCATTTTTTAGTTGGTACATCAAAGTTATCAGGAACGTCAAATCCAAGTGGTTCAAAGATTCCCCGAACCTTTTCCCAGTCAATTGTACCTTCGTTACTAAAACTAGTAATTGTTGCTTCTAATTGTTCTTGGGTAACTTGTTGAAGCTTTTCTTGGTTGCCACCTAAAGTTGCGATAAACGTATTAGCAGCTAATTGGCCAGCAATAATTTCGTTAACCCCGCTAGCATCCAACTCATCACTGATTGTTTTTCGTTCCTTAAGTGGAACAGCTTTTAACTCCCGATTTAAAAATCCTTGGAATTCAGAAAAGTTATCTGCAATTTGTTCATAAAATTGCCAAGGAACCCCAACATTAATTTGTTGTAGTACTTGAGGTAATAATTCTTCAATCGACCATACTTGTTGGTCCTGGCCAATAACGATCCACTGTTGTAAGAATCGTTGCATTGATTCTCTAACTGCTAACTTAAGTTTTTTCTTTAAAGTTAAACCGTAGCGAACAAGCATGAAATCTTCGAACTCTGAATCGTTGATTGTTCTTTCTTGTGGCTTGCGTTTTGCCTTTAAAATTTGCTTGATTTGTTTTTGTTTGCTTGATTTTGCGTACTTACCTTGTTTTGCCAATGTATTTTCTCCTTTGTCGTATACAGACATTTTATCATGAAATGATTAACTAATTTTGAGGAATGAAAATTGGTCTTTTCATTGGAAAATAGTAAACGTATTTTGCGTACGAATTTCTTGCTATAAATTTTTTTCTGGCTAATACAACATCCAAAATGGAAAATCAAGATTGAATATACAAACTTGTGTTCGTATAATTAAATAACCGAACGGAGGTTGATTACATGGAACAAATTTTACCAATCAGCGCAATTGCCGAGGACGCAATGCGCAACGGAGCAATCGTTGAAATTAAACTTTTCAATAAACAAAAGGTGTTTCACCGACAGGATTTAATCGGTAACGTCACCGGAGTAAAGGATAGAATAATTACCTTAACTAACCTCTTTAACCATTCAAAAAAAATTAATGAGGATGATATCGACGATATTGTCTACATAACAAAATAAGGGAGAGCTAAAGAAATCTCTGATTTCGTCTTAGCTCCCCCGCAACGATGACGCATACTAATCGGCACGAGTAGTGACGATTAGTCGCGACAGAGACTGTGCTGAAGTTTGCGAGTAGCAACTATCTGTATAAAAGAGAAAATACCGTTATAATTTCAAAAAATGAAATTATAACGGTATTTTTTTGATGGGCCTAGTTTTTATCCCAGCCTCTTTTTATTTACCACTTCTAATTCACACATCATGAACTTCCAATATTGCATTAAACACACTCTGTGGCAGTTTAATATCATTCTGAGCTGCCTTTCTCTTATTTATATTTTGGCGTCTCAACAATGCTTGTTTCTTAGATACACTCTTCTTATCGCCACTAACCGCAGCATTCTTTCTTAATGGTGGCACGTCAACTCTAGCAATCGCCTTACCCTCAACCATCGCTTGGACTGGCATTGGATAAAGCTTTCTAGGAATTGTGTACTTCAACTTGTGTACTAACTCTTGCGTCTGTTTTGGTGCATCCAATCGGTGAGTTACGAATGCCAATGAATCCACGTCAGCATAGTTAATTCTGACATCCACCTGCACCATATCAGCGACCCGATAGCCAATCATCTTAGAAGATAACGTTGCGTAACCATGACTAACCGACTTAAGTTTATTGAAAAATTCAAAGGCAATTTCTGATAGTGGCATATTATAAATTGCGTCAATCAGGCCGTTATTATCCTGCAAATCATCAAGTTCCCCCTTATACTGCTCAGCTAACTTCATAACCTCGCTAAGTAATTCGTTAGGCGTAGAAATAGTTGCCCTAACAAACGGCTCCTCAACGTATTGCACCTCTGAAAAGTCTGGAAATTGGCCTGGATTTTCAACTGTTAATGCTTGTCCATCGCTAGTTGTCACATGGTAAGTAACGTTGGGTGAGGTGGTCAAAACGCTGACCCCATATTCATCCACTAGTCGCTCACGGATGATTTGCAAATGAAATCCGCCAAGAAACCCACACCGAAATCCAGGCCCTAATGCGTCCGAAACTTCTTCCCTGTAGTGAAAAGCAGGGTCATTTAAAGCAACCTTTTCCACGGCTAATTTCAAATCAGCGTAGCTCGACTCATCTGGATATAGTCCAGCAAACACAACCGGTTCTGAGGATTCGTATCCTGGTAAGGTTACTTTTGCTGGTGCCTCAGCATAGGTAATCGTATCGCCAATCCTAACTTTTTGAGGATCCTTAATTCCAGTAATTATGTAGCCAACTTCTCCAGCAATTAAACTGTCCTGTGGATTTTTGTCAGGGGTTAGAATCCCCACCTCACCCGCATTAAAATCGGTCTGATTGGCCATCAATCTTAATTGTCTTTGCTTTGTTAGGTTGCCACTAACCACTCTAACTAACGCCACGATTCCCTTATACTGGTCGTAATTAGAATCAAAAACTAACGCCTTCAACTCATCGCCATCATCGGCAGTTGGCGCAGATATTTTATCAACAATGGCTTCTAAGACTTCAGGAACTCCTAATCCAGTTTTAGCCGAGATTTTGAGAATTTTTTCATCTTTTAGTAACTCATCTAAATTATGGATCTGAGATTCTACTCGATCCACTTCTGCAGACTGGCTATCAACTTTATTAATTACGGGGATTATTGCTAGACCTGCAGCTTTAGCTAGCCTAAAATTTGCAACCGTTTGTGCCTGAACACCCTTTGTTGCATCGACCAATAAGATTGCCCCTTCACAGGCAGACATACTCCGTGAGACCTCATATGCGAAATCAACGTGCCCCGGCGTATCAATAAAGTTTAGTTCATACTTTTGGCCATCGCCGGCCTGATACTCATTAGTAACCGTTCTCGATTTTACCGTCACTCCATGGGCTTGCTCAACCTGCAAATCATCCAGCAACTGATCAGACTGCTCCCGTTCACTAATCGTATCCGTTAACTCCATAATTCGGTCTGCCAAAGTCGATTTGCCATGGTCAATATGCGCGATGATTGCAAAGTTACGAATTTGCTTTACGTTTTTCACTTGATGCCATTCCTCTCTGAAAATCCATTTAGGTAATCTTGAAAGGTCTCAATTGACTCTGCGACCACATTAACGTTAAAGTCCTTAAAATCCCCAATTTGTTCGCTATTAAAGTCACTCAAACCAGACAAATTCATCAATCCACTAACAATTGAACTTTGGATTACAAATAAATGGCTAGCTGCTGAAACAGAAATTTGTGGTAATTTTTGATGAATCATTTCACCTAACTCTTCGTTGATGACGTACAAACGTTCCCTTTGTGCGAGCGTTTGTTTACGATCAGCTCCGGGTTCCAAGATTGGTCCCCTTAAAGAATTAAGCCGTAGTATAACTGTCTCGTTAGTTACCATGTCTTTAGTCTCAACTAAAAGCCAATTAGCAAACTCGTCCCAGTTGTTTATTTCAGCGGCATTTAATCTATTGATAAAACCCGCAAAATACTGCTGGTATCCGTCTAAAAGTAGATACATAAAAACATTTTCTTTAGTTTTAAAGTAATTAAATAGTGTCCCCTTAGAAACCCCAGCTCGTTTAGCAATAACAGCCATCGTAATTTCGGGATAACTCTGCTCTTTAAAAATTGTTTTAGCTGTATTGGCAATAAGTCTTGCCTTAGCAGCTTTTTCTTCATCAGATAAAAAATTCATATTGCACCTTTCAAAACTGACTACCGGTCATTTTTAATCAATATTATTACCTGTGGACGTATAAATGTCAAATTAAGACGGGCTCAGATCCACTACGTTCCCAATAAAAAAAGGCCGCGAATCCTCGCAGCCATTCCTTATCCCACCTTTGCGTGGGCAAAACTATCTTTAATCTTATAGGTCAAAATAAATGAAGCGAAAAGGAATACCGTAACTACTATATATGGGTAGTGGTAATTCCAATCAAGCAAAGCACCGGAAACAATTGGGCCAATGATATTTCCAACACTGGTTAACGACATGTTGATTCCGTTAACAAAACCTTGGTTAGTGGTGCTTGCCTTTGTCAGCAATGTGGTAATTGCTGGTCTCAATAAATCATACATCGTAAACACAATTAAAGTTGCCACAATAACTTCAATTTTTGAATGGGCCAAGATAATCCAAATCGTTCCAGCAAATGCTAGGAAGAAACAATATCTAATTAATCGTTTCTCAGTCAACCACGTTACCATCCGGTCGAACAAGACAACTTGGAAAAACAATGACGTAAATCCATTAAGCGTCAAAACTAACGCAATGTTTTCTAGAGTGAAATGATGAACTTCGTTAACGTACAAACTATAAATACTCTCAAATCCAACTAGTCCAAATGATGATACCAAAATCATCAAGAACAGTAATCCCATCGGACCAAATAAAATTCCTTTAGTTTGAGTCCAACTAGCTCTACCAGCTCGGGGATCTTTGACCTCTCCCCCAGTTTGATTGGCAAGTACTTTGATATCTTCGTCTTTAGGCAACATCACAATGAAGGAAATCATTGAGAGGACACCCAAAACAGCTGCACTCCAAAATGGTGCCTTGTAGTCAATCTTAGCAAGGATACCGCCAAGACCGGGTCCTAAAATCAATCCCCCACTGAATGCCGCTGACAACAATCCAATTACTCTAGCACGTTGTTTGGGCGTGGTAATATCCGCAGCCAATGCGTTAGTAGTTGGTACCACCATCGCTGCTGACAGTCCCCCAATTACCCGAGAAATATCAAACATCCACAGATAGTTGGTGGCAGCGAACATCACTTCCGAGACAGCATACAAAGCTAGACCAGCTACCAAAATCTTTTTTCTACCCATTCGATCAGAGATCTGACCAACAATCGGCGAGGCAATTAGCTGTGCCAACGCAAACAACGAGTTCATAATTCCCATGTCAGTCGCCGATAAATGTAGTTCATTTTTAATAAACGGCATAACTGGGAAAATCAAGCTCATCCCAATACATACCAAAAAGTTTCCAAAAATCAAAACAATAATGGCATTTCTTACCTTTTTAGACATAACTAATCCCCTCTTTCGAATCAAGTCCAATAGAGTAGATTATACGAGATTTTTTATGTAAAGGTCAACTCACTTGAAGAACAAAAATCGGTGGTACAAAAAGCATCTGAGAATACTTTCTGTACCACCGACTATAATTTAAAAGTAGTATTAGGCTCAAAAGCAGTTAAGCCGTCTTATTCCTCATTCCAAATAGTGCGCTTACTATCAATACCAACACACAAGCCCCAATAATAGAAGGAATCAATGCCATCCCCGCTAACTGTGGCCCCCATGATCCTAAAAGGTTTTCTCCTAGCCAAGAGCCAATCAAGCCCGCAATAATGTTTGCAATCCATCCGGATGGACGTTTTGTAATCCAACCTGCAACTGCTCCGATAACTGCACCAATAATTAATGTCCAAATTAATGACATGGTTAGTACCTCCTTTTTAGTTCCTTACCTACATCTCTACAACCATAATTATAAATAATTTGTTTTTAAATTTCACTTTTAAAGTCTGAAACAGTTATCCTCAATCCATAATTAGATGATTTTGTGAAAGTTACCGCCAATCCATTATTTATGGGGCATAATTTGTTATCATTAACTCAAATATTGCACCAAAAGGAGTCGCCAAATGAATCAAGCAATTCAATTACCAGTAAAAATTAAAACAGTTTGGAAATTTTCAGCTTTAATGACATTTTTATCTACTATCGTTATCTTTGGAGTAGCGTTTACTATCGGACTAGCAACCGAATGGAGATGGTTAGTTTACTTATCATACGTTGCTCTTGGATTAGGACTAATACTTAGTATCGGTGAGTTTGCCTTGATTTCATACCGATATGCCTTCTTCCGCTACCAACTCACGGAAGATGCTGTCCAGATTCAAAAGGGGTTTATATTTCGCGAACGGGTTTCGGTTCCCATCGCTAGAGTTCAGGACGTTAAAATTGAACAGGGACCCATCTTGCGATCGCAAAACCTTCAGTCAGTCACGGTGACAACTGCTTCAACTAATCATGCAATCGACGGTCTTGAACCAGAAGTCGCTGAACAACTTCGTGAACAAATCATGGAAAAGGCAATGGAGGCGGTTGAAAATGACGTCTAAGAAACACCTTAGCCCAGTGGCTCTGCTATATTTCATTTATAAGACCTTAGTTGAATGGTTATGGGTAATCTTCGTATCATTTGCCTCTGTACTCAATATTTTCAAAGATCTCCACATAAGCCTACCTTTGGTGATTGCAGGTTTTGTGGTACTGATTGTCGCAATCTCGGTTATTAGATTCGTTGTATTTACGTACGAAATCACCGACAAAATGGTCACCATCAACAGAGGGATATTTATTAAGAAGCATATTCATATCCCATACCACCGGATTCAGACTATCACCCAAAGCCAACTCTTCTTCTTGATTCCGTTTCACTTAGAAACTATCTACATCGAAACCGCTGGGCACGAAGATGGCAAAGCGGAAGCTGTATTACCAATGGTTCCAGATACCGTTAGGTCAGAAATCGAAACCTACCGTCAGGGTGCCCAACCAGGAAGCGATTTAGAAGTTCACAACATTTCGCAGAACTTAGAAACTGGCGACGAAAACACATATAGGATCAACAACCATGACTTGAATTTATTTTCATTAACATCGTTGGGCATCTTGCCTATCATCGCAATTTTAGGAGCAATATATGGAAAGGTTCAGGAAGCTATTCCTGACAAATACATCAATAGTGCATTTAGCAAAATTGGTCATGAATCGCTGCCAATCATTATCGGTGGTGTGGTAATTGTGTTGGTAGTTGGCCTAATTGCATCTTACTTAATGAGTGTGTTGAAATACTACAGATTCACCCTCTCAGAAAATAATGGGCAATTACAAACCACTCAAGGGTTAATTACCAAGCGGTCATTTAGCGTTAAGCAACAACGAATTCAAGCAATCGTGTTTAAGCAAAACGTCATTCGCCAGCTATTCAATCTGACCACAGTTCAAACGATTGTGGCATCAAAAGCTGGTAAAGAAGAGGACGAAAGCGACATCACAATGGTTCCTGTAATCAAAAACGACGAGGCGGCCACAATGGTTAACGGATTTGTTAGCTGGGTTCCTAACTCAATGCCTCAGCTAAACCGCCTTGCTCATAGCAGTTACTGGTACTACATTCGTAATGCCATTTTAATTAGTCTAATTGTAATTATTCCAAGTATCGTATTTTTCCGATTTTGGGGAGCAATTAGTTTAGTGTTGATTCCGCTTGCTGTTTGGGTCGGTTGGTACTCAGCTAAAAATAACGGCTACTACATTGGTAACAAGCAGTTAATTATCTCTGATGGCCACTTGCTGACAAGATCCATCTATGTTGTTGAAACTAAGAATATTCAGTCATCCGCCGTTCGCCAGTCAGTTTGGATGGCCAACAAGGGGCTGGCCCACTTTAAGATTCACGTCCGTTCAAAAAACAATGATAAAGAAATTGAGCTTCGCTACATTTCTAAAAAAGAAGCCGATGAACTTTTTACCTGGCTAGCTTAGAATTGAAATAAAGGAGGACGATATCAGATGAAGACAATCACAATTGGAGACATTACCGTTCCCGCAATTGGTTTGGGAACTTGGCATATGGGTGACCATGCAGAAACCCGCGACGCAGAAATTAGTGCTATTCGAGCTGGCGTTGAAGCCGGTGCTCGGGTCATTGACACTGCAGAAATGTATGGTTCTGGAAATAGCGAAAGTTTAGTTGGTGAAGCAATCAAAGGACTTGATCGCACCAAACTGTTTATAATTGATAAAGTTCTACCATCAAACGCATCCCTCAAACAATTACCTAAAAGCTTAGATGCTAGCCTCGCTAAAGTTGGCACAGATTACTTTGATTTATACCTATACCATTGGCGTGGTGGCGT
Organism: Lentilactobacillus curieae; assembly: GCF_000785105.2. NCBI lineage: Bacteria > Bacillati > Bacillota > Bacilli > Lactobacillales > Lactobacillaceae > Lentilactobacillus > Lentilactobacillus curieae. Next base: position 563,089 of record NZ_CP018906.1, read on the forward strand.
ACCGCTGTCTGAAACTGTTGAGGCCTTGAGAAACGCTCAGGAGGAAGGCAAGATCCGCCAATGGGGCGTTTCCAACTTTGACGTCAGTGATATGGAAGAATTGTTAAAATTACCAGGTGGCAAGGGAGTTGCTGCTAACGAAGACTTATATAATCTTGGTAGTCGTGGCACCGAATTTGATCTCCAGCCATGGCAAGAAAAACGTGAAATTCCGTTCATTGCGTACACTCCGGTCGCTCAAGGGGATAGATTTGGTAAGAATCTAACCAAAAACAAGGTAATCCAAGCAATTGCTGGTAACCATAAGGCCACTCCTTATCAAATTCTTTTGGCTTGGGTCATTAGAAATGGCAATGTCTTAGCAATCCCACAATCAGGCGATCCAGTTCACGCCCGAGAAAACGTTGAGGCAGCGAACATCGAGTTATCAAAGGAAGAACTATTTATGATCGATAGCGAGTTTCCTGCCCCAACCAGCAAACAACCTTTGGATATTTTATGATGAGCGATATCTATAAAGTTACTAAACTTACTAACCCGACACCCGTTCAAATGGACCAAATCATGGATCTCTGGTTACAAGGAAACTTGGATGCCCATTCATTTATTAGTCGAAACTACTGGCTAGCCAACGTTGCTGAGGTTCGTGGAGCAATTAAACAATCAGAACTTTACGTTGCTACCGAACATGAGGACAAAATCATCGGTTTCATTGGGCTGGTAAATGATTATGCGGCCGGCTTGTTCGTTGCTACCAATCATCGAAGTCATGGAATTGGTAGTGAACTACTTAAAGTGGCTATCAGAACTCATCCCCACCTCACATTGCATGTTTACGAGAAGAATCCACGTGCCTTTGAGTTGTATAGACGATTAGGATTTAAGGTAATTAGTAAACAAGTTGACGATGAAACGGGTGAAATGGGATATTCTATGGAAATACAAAAAGGAACGCCTTAGGCGTTCCTTTTTGCATTACGGCTCAATTTCAAAAGCAAACTCAATATCTTTCTCAGCCGAAATGTGATATTCATCTTCAACATCAGCACCCCAACTATCGATTCCGCCAACTCCACGAACAGCTCCCATAATGGTGAGCACCGTGCGTCTTTCTAGTGGCAATTCTTCGATATGAGTGGCATTCTCCAACTCTTCAGCTGTGTATGGTAAACAACTAAATGCAAATGGTTTATCAGTCTTTTCAATTCGTAAACTAAACGGGTTATCATCGTTATCCGCATTATTTTGCGTTGTCCTTCTAGTGACCACAACCTCACTAGATTCCATATGAACCCCACAATCTTGTGGAACCATGTAAGGTGCAACGGGCATTCCTTCAACCTCGTAAGTTCCGAGAATCCCGCCATCCTTTCTATCAGGATACGTCTCACCCGATAGTCCAGTATAAGAAAAACCGTCAGCTGCAGTTGGCATGATCATTCTAAACCCAAAAACAGGAAGCTCTGGTAATCCTTGTTTTCCAGTGAAATGACTGGTAACAGTAATCTTGCCATCAGCATCCACTACATATTTTACGGTTACTTCTGTAGCAGGTACCGTAGGCGTTTCAAACGTATAAGTAACCCCCGCTTGACTAGCTACCTCATTGGGGCCGTATTGATTATTGACCGGAGCGATTGGCATCTCAATTGGTTTACCATCCACTTGAACTTCGGTTCCAACTTGTTTTAAAAACATGTCAGCGCCCAGCCACATAGCTGATTTTTCACTAAAGTGGCTACCACGGTCATTATCTGTAGTTGCCCGCCAAAAAGTTGGCTTCGGTGTTCGATACAACCATTCTTTTCCATCAATTAATAAAGATTCTAGACCACCTTTTTCGTAACTAAAGATGTAGTGGAAATTGTCCCCAGCAACGCCAAGTGTACCATCGCCAAAAACTAGTTTTAGACTATTCTTTGTATTTTCCATAGTAGTACTTAACCTCCTGCATTGCTGGTTTTTCAGTTCTGTCAGCGAACATGATTCCGTCTCCTGAGAACTCGTAATCTGAATGGCGTTCATCAAAATCGCCACCGTAACGTAATACCTGTTTTCCCGAAACTGCATCGGTTACAAATAACGCTTGATCAATGAAGTCCCAGATAAATCCGCCTGAGTATCCTTGATGCTTATCATACAGTTTCATATATGAATCCAGGCCACCCATTGAGTTTCCCATGTCATGCATGAATTCACAGCTCAAGAATGGCTTTTTAGGATTGTTGGTCAAATAGTCATCTACATCCTTTGGTGGGAAGTACATCATACTTTCAACATCCGAAATTTGATCCTCATACTTACGGTTACGGCAGACCCCTTCGTAGTGAGTAAGTCGGCTTGAGTCCATTTCTTTGTAGTATTTGTCCATAGCCGCAATATCGTCACCTGCATAGGATTCGTTTCCTAATGACCAGAATAAAATGCTGGTATGGTTTTTAAACGTTTCGTAGTTATTCTTGGCGCGATCTAGCACAGCTCCCAGCCACTTAGGTGACGAACCAGGAACGTTGTATGAAGGCTCAACCGCGCCCATTTTTTGCCATGACCCATGAGATTCAAGGTTGTTTTCTGCCATCATATAAATTCCATTTTGGTCACACATGTAGTACCAAGGAATTTGGTCTGGATAGTGACAGGTCCGAACAGCATTAATATTGTTGTCCTTAAACGTCTGCATGTCCGCTTGCATATCAGCAAGTGTGATTGCTCTTCCTGAGTGGGCATCCCATTCATGACGGTTAACCCCATTTAATTTGAGGCGTTTACCATTTAGCAAAATTACCTTATCTTTAATTTCAATTTTTCGGAAACCAAAGTCGTAAGGAACAATCTCCATCAATGATCCGTCAGCATCCCTAACTTCAATCGTCAAAGAATACAAATATGGATCAATATTATCCCAAAGATGAACACCATCTAGGGCACCTGACTTAAACTCAATTGTTTCACCAGCTGTCTTTTCATCACTGAAAACGACATTGCCTTCAGCATCCACCGCATTCAATTTAACAGTGGCACCAGTCAAATCCGCGCCAGTTAACTTAGTGGTTGCTGAGAGTTGGCCAGTCTTAAAATCATCAGATAACGTTGGTTTAATCGTCAAATCCTCAACATGTGCCTTAGGACGGGCAATCAGGTTAACACTCCTAAAGATTCCAGAAAAACGGAACATATCCTGATCTTCTAGGAAGGAGGCAGTACTGTGCTTAAACACCTCAACAGCTAAAACATTCTTTCCATCTTCGTTAAGGTATGGTGTCAAATCGTACTCAGAAGGCGCAAAGCTGTCTTCGCAATAACCAATAAAGTTACCGTTGATCCAGATAAACATAGCGCGTTCGACACCCTCAAACTCTACGCTAACCCGTTGATTCTTAAAGTTATCAGGAAGTTCGAACTCTTTGACGTAAGAGCCGACAGTATTATCTAGTCCTTTACTAAACATCCCTGCTTGTGGATCAGTCTCATCCGGAACATATGCTGGTCGTCTAAAAAACTTTCCTTCCCAAGGATACAAAGTGTTGATGTACTGAATTTGACCATACCCGTTCAACTCGATGTGAGACGGAACCTTAATGTCGTCAAAGTCACTGACATCAAAACTCGTTTGGTAAAAATTTTGTGGTCTGTCCATCGGCGTCTTAGAAAATTTAAATTTCCAGGTACCGTTTAAACTTTTAATTAAACTTGATTGATGTTCCTTTAACTCACGATAATTCGCGTAAAATCGGTGGTCACTATGAATTGGAATTTGGCCGACTCGAAAAGTTTCCGGATCGTCTAACCATGTAATGTCTGGTGTCATGGAATGCTCCTCTCATTTCTTGTGTTTGTTATCATTATTTATAGTATAGCGAATAAAATGTGCAACCGCTTACTAAATCAACGCTTAAAACTAATTTTTGCAACTTGATGGTTAACATCAACTGTTTCTCCTGAACCTACTTCGATGTTTTCCTGATCAATCTTCTTTTGTTCCGTAAATAGAATCAGTACCGTATCTTTATAACCACGGGATTTAATCAAGTCACGGTTAAAGTCTAACAGTAAGTCACCCTTCTTTACTTGTTGGCCCTCAACAAAGTGCGTAATAAATCCTTCTCCGCGCATATTAACCGTTCCAAGACCAACGTGAATCAGTAACTCGAGTCCTTGATCCGTAACGAACCCAATCGTTTGCTTAGTTGTGAATGATAAAATAATTTTCCCGTTTGCCGGTGCGTAGATATGGCCGTCTAGCGGACGAACAGCAAAACCATTTCCAGGAACGCCTGTATGGCCGGTTTCATCTTCCACTTCATCCAGCTTCTGAACAACACCCTCAACTGGTGAAGTCAAAAATTCCGTGACACTTTGGTTGGTTTCGACAGTTTCACTGCTATCTCCCTCAATACCTTCACTAGCCAATTTTGCTTGTAGTTCTTCGACAATTTCAGCATGCTTCTTTTCAGTAACTTTAACCTTTGTCATATAGATAACTAAAGCCAGAATCAGCAATACTAAACCAGCGTAAAATGCAACTCCCTTAAATAGATGAATTCCAGCAGGAGTAATTGATGCCGCTGTTGCTGTTCCGGTCATTCCGGTAGCAACGGCAACCCAACCAACAATGGCATTTGATAGGGCTCCTGACATTTTGTCGAGCATTGGTCTAATTGCAAGCGTAACAGCTTCGTTCCGGTTACCATTTTTCAACTGACCATATTCGATGGTATCGGTCAAAGTTAAAATAATGGTCATAAAAATAAATCCTTGTGGAACATAGTAAAGAACTAAGCCAAAGATGACCATTGGTAAGGAATCAGTTGAAACAATGAAAATCACGTATGCCAAAATCATGGAAATCATGCTGACACAGTAAATGATTTTTCTTGGCACGTACTTGTTAATAATTGGGAACAGTGGTGATGTAAAGAAACCAGCAATCGTTGGAATAATTCCTGAAATCCAGAATGCACCCGGCTGTCCCAAAACATACTTGAACATGTAGAACATTAGCCCAGCGGTGGCAGCATTACCAAAACCGTAAACTAAGTAAGGTAAAGCTGTCCACAACATTTGATCATTATGAGCAAGACCATAAAACATTTCCTTGAGAGAAGTTTTCTTCTTAGTTACCTGACGAATTGCGTTGTTCTTTTCGTGTGTTCCTAAAGCAACAACAAACGAACAGATAATCGCAACCACAGCGATCATTGCGGCAAACACAGTCCACCCTGCCTGACCTTCGTTATGTTTACCAGTAAATACGAAGGTAAAGTATGTAACGACGGGAACAACAATCATTGTGACGATATTTTGACCAAATCCAGTAAAGTTACCAGCTGCCGTATAAATTGACCGCTCGTGACTATCTTCAGTTAATGCTGGAACCATTCCCCAATAAGAAACATCTCTGAATGAGTAAAAAACATCAAAGATAATAAAAATCGGGATGAATAAGATTGTAAACCAAAGGGGATTCATTCTAGATAATCCAAACACTCCTGAGAACAGTACAATCAATAGCAATGCGGAAATTGTTCCACCAATTATCAACCATGGTTTAAATTTTCCCCACTTAGTATTAGTATTATCAACAATATTTCCTAAAATTGGGTCAACAAAAATTTCTGCAATCCGAATGATAAATACCAACGACGTGATCATTGCAATTAATTTATTAGCCGTTGCTGCAGGTACTCCAGTAAACATTGCGGTAGTTACATAAATCATAAAGTAAGTTCCGAATGTCATATATAGAGCAGAACCACCCAAGTTAGCAATCGCAAAAGATACAATTGAACTTAAACTTTTATCTTTCTTTGGATGTTGTGCCTTAGTTGCTTGATCTTCAATATGAGTATCCAATTTGATACACCTCCAAAACAAAATAGCGGTATTTAGTTAACTGAAGTAAAATTAAATTAGAGCAAAAGCAGAGCACTAAACACCTTTAATACAAGGATTTCTGTTACCTTGCATTTATAAGTTTATATTGTAAGGGCTTTCATAATGTCATAAATTAACTTTAAAGTATCAGATTTTGAACCTATTTTTGGGAGGGATACGAATGCGAATTGCGTTTAATAAACCAACAAATGTCTTACCGCTGTATTGCGACAGCATTGGATACAACTGGCGAGAACAGGATATGAAGCGTCCAAACGGATACTACACATATCATTGGTTACAAACAGAAGCTGGAAGTGGGACAGTTTCAATAAATGGCAAATCTTTTGCATTATCCCCTAATCAAGGGTTACTAATGCGATCCCGCTTGCCTCATAGTTATCATCCTAACGAAGGCGACACCTGGATGACGTCATTTTTAACATTTGATGGCACCCTGGCCGAACCCATCACTTCTTTATTCGGATTAAAAGATTACGTGCTATTACCCAAGTTGGCTCCGGAACTAGCAACATTTATTTCTAAATACTTTGATACCTTCGTCAATAAGGACTTAATTTCACTAAATGAACAGTCGGTGAATATCTACCGATTTCTTACATTAATTCACGAAAACGAACTGTACGCGCGACGGACCACCTTTCATGACCAAGAAATTGTCTCCAAGATCATCCAATACATTAACCAGCACTACCCCGAAAGAATTACTAACGCTACGCTTTCAGAAGTTACCCGCTACACAACTGCCTACCAAAACCGAATTTTTAACAAAATCTATAATCAAACTCCACTTGAGTATTTGGATGATTACAGAATGCAGAAAGCTAAAGAATTTTTGCTTACTAAACCCGACTGGGAAGTTAATAAAGTAGCTTACGAAATTGGTTTTGGAACGTCTTCTCAATTTATTTTTCACTTTCGAAAGTATTACGGAATCACTCCAGAGCAATTTCGCAAGAACTTTTAGCAAAATAAAAGCCCCCAGAAGTTTTCACTTCTAGGGGCTTTATTCTCTACTTTAATAGTTAAAATGATGTCAGCTAAGTTCACTCAATCGTTGTTTTCACTTGTTCATACATTTTGGGGGAGATGAATAATTATGAAGAGATGAGATCACTCATGATGGTCGAGCCATCAACCATTTAACTAAGTGTCTATATAGTAACTTGCTTACCTTAAGCCAACCTTAAATTGGTTTAAGTTTTTTTCTGAATTCTTTTTTGGGGAAACCTAAAAACTAAGCGCATACCTTCTTTCTTTTAGGATGACTACATAATATATTCTGAAGCTTAAATGAAGGTTAAGTTTGGCAATTATATTTAATCTTTCCCAAAAGAAAAACCGATTCCTGCTTCAAGGGAATCGGCTTATTTTTAAGTTTTAAATTAAATGATGGATCTTGGAGTCAACGGATTGTATTTTCTACGATTTAATATATTGGGGGAGTAAATGAAGAGTTTCTACAATTTGTTATTAAGAGGGGGTGTTGGCTCCAATGCTTCAACCATATTTAATTGTGTTTAATTTACATCTTCTAACTTAAAACTAGCTTAAAAGTTAAAAATATTTTTTAGGCGTTGAAGAACACTGAGTTGTTATCCACATTTGTGGTTAATTTGTTGTGGTATTGTTTCGAGAGTGTTTTGACCATTTATTTTATTTAGAGGTTAATACCGTGCTGATATTTTGTGAATCGAACTTGTGGCAACAGCAACCGCAGCGATAATTGCGGCTGTGCCTGCAGTGATAATTAGTGTTTTATTTTTCATATAGTAACTTCCTTTCATTAATCGACTTCAGCGAGTGCTGATGGCTATGAACTAAGTTGATTCACTCCTTTCGCTTATTGATTGTTTGTAGAATACAGTGGCTAGCTTAAGCCAAGTTTAAAAATCAAAATTTAGGTGTTAGCTTAAGAAATCCATAATAAAAGGAGATAAGCCAGTCGTCAGATTTCTAGTGACGATTACTTATCTCCTTATTTTTTCAATAGTTCCCTCAACTTCCGCGAATCCTCATCCACCACCGGTTTCATTGCCTTAAACCTCTTTGAATATGATGGGTGGTACAACGGAAAAATGTCGTACTTATTTTTAGTCCATTCAAACTTGCCGGTCGCTTCATTGAAATGTTGGACAGACTCATTGAGCAACTGTCCATGGAGCTCGCCGACTTTAGCATCCTTCCCCAAAAGTCGCTGGAGACTAGCGTTGCCCATCGTGACCAATAATTTATCTTTAAACTGCACCAGTTCGTAATCAAACATTGGCGCATACGCCTTCACTTCTTTGTTATTAGGGCGACGGTCACTTTTTAAACCAGATTTTCCAACCCTAAACGGTCTAGCACTGACTACCCCAAAGATGTAAACATCTTCTCTGGTCAGCCCAAGTGAGTCAAGCCAGCGATCCAGTTCCTTACCGGAAGGTCCCTGAAATGGATGGCCAAGCTCAATCTCCTTGGCACCAGGTGCTTCACCTAAAAGCAAAATTTTCGGGTTCATACCACCTTCCCCGGCAACAAAACCCTCTAAATTATCAAACTTTTCGGATTGTTCCTTACCCCATTTTATCCATTCTGGAGTTAGTACTGTTTGAATTGACAAGTTGATCACCTCGTTATTTGAATTTATAGTAACTAACACCCATAAATACCGTCACATCAATATTTAAATCATACCAAAATTCCTCTAGTTTTTATAATTCTTAGCTTTTCAACTCATTCTTTACATACTCATAATCGCGCTTAACTGTCGTTCAGCACATTACATAATTACAAATTAGTATTTTTTACATATAGTTTCCAAAAATGAGGTGTGAACAACTTTTACGGGGCTTTTTAAATATGTTATTTTTTATCAACTTCTAATTAAATCAACTTTATTTTCGTTTTTTTACCAATCCGTGTAACCGAACATTTTAAATATAAGGGCAATATATATGTCGTGATTAGGTGTTAGATGCTAATTTTTGCGGGATTTATCATTAACATCAAAATGTGATAAGTTGCAGTTTTTATAATCGTTTTATAATGTTCGTTACCCATCTGATAACGAACGTCTATTGACAAGGCCATTTATTGTCTCTAAAATTACATAAAAACTAATTAAATTATTTTCTTTCTCATTTTCGCTCAAAGACGAAGGAAGGACATCAATGAAAAATTATAACATCATCCCTGTTGGCGACCAGTCAATTTCCATTGAGTTCGCTAACCAAATCGATCCAACTATCAACAAGACATTACAAATAATTGCCAAAAGTATAGTTTCCAGCAATACGGATGGAATTACTTCAGTTGTCCCTGCCTACCACACCCTGCTAGTTTCCTTTGACGCATTATTAACAACCCGAGAGAGCTTGATTGAAAAAATCCAGAAACTAATTAAAAATCTTCCTGACGCTTCAAGCGTAAAAACTAAAACTTGGATTATTCCTGTCTGCTACGATTCGGAATTTGCTCCTGACTTAACCGATGTAGCAACCTTTGGCGGTCTCACACCAGAGCAAGTCATAAAAATGCATACTAGTAAAAAATATTTAATCTATTTTCTTGGATTCTTGCCTGGCTTTGCATATATGGCAAGTGTTGATAAAAAGATTGCCATGCCAAGACTATCAAAGCCAAGGCTAAAAATTGCCGCAGGAAGTGTGGGAATTGCAGGCAGCCAAACCGGTTTTTATCCAGTTGATTCTCCTGGTGGCTGGCGATTAATTGGTAAAACCCCAATTAATTTATACGATTCCACTCATCCTGAACCATTCTACCAAGCTGGCGATTTTATTCAGTTCAAGTCAGTTTCTAAGCCTGAATTTTTAGACATCCAACAAAAAGATCGAGCGGGTGAATTCAAGCCAAAGGTGGTGACTACAAATGGATAATCTTACATTCTTAGACGCAGGGTTTCAAACCACTGTTCAAGATAGCGGTCGACTAAACTACCAGATTGAGGGGTTTCCCCAGTCGGGATATATGGATTTCCTTTCTGCCGAAACTAGTAATATTCTTCTCGGAAATGAACGAAACACCGCTGTCTTTGAGTTCGCATTTAGTGGACCAACCATCAAATTCAACTGTCCTACTTTTTTTACAATTACCGGTGCAGAGTATCAGCCTAAACTAAACGGACAGCAAATCAATACCTACCAAGTTTACCAAGCAAACATTAATGACGTACTAACAATTGGTGCCTGCCATCAAGGACGCTTTGGATACTTAGCAATTTTGGGCGGAATATCAGTGCCAAAACTAATGAATAGCTATTCCACCACAACCAGAATCGGAATTGGCGGATTCCACGGTCGAAAACTTGAATCTGGTGACAACGTTATGATCCATAGTTCAGAGACGTTGGTTGGCTATTACCACCGAAAGACCGCATCAACATTAAACACAGATGCAGAAAAAACTATCAGATTTGTTAAGGGGCCTCAGTGGAATATGTTTTCTGATACCGATAGAAGGGCTCTTCTTTCGACGACGTTTACATTAACAAACCAATCGGACAGAATGGGTTACCGCCTTTCAGGCAAAAAGATCGGTTCAAATCTATCAAGCTTGCTTTCAGAGGGGACTGTCAGAGGTGAAATCCAAATTCCCAATGATGGCCAACCAATCGTCTTAATGGTTGATAGACAAACGACGGGTGGTTACCCAGTCATAGCTGCTGTTTCCAGTGCGGATATTCCTTTGCTAGTTCAGAGCCAACCAGGAACTAAACTAAGATTCAAAGAAATATCGCTTTCTGAATCTACCGAATTAATCAAAAAGCAGAGCCAACAACTAAATAAATTACAAAACCAAATCACCCAATCGCTATTTAAGCCTCCATACGGCATTAATAGAATTGCAAGTCACAGAATATCAGAACTATTTGAGGAGGTTTAATCGTGGATACAAGTGATATCGAATCATTAATCAAACTTTTAAAAGATAATAACCTATCTGAAATTACATTTGAGGAGGATGACAGAAAAATTGAGGTAAAACAAGAATTGTCGTCCTCTCCCTTAACTGCAACCCCTGCAGATGCTTCACCAAAGGCTGATACAGTTACCCAAAAATCAAAAACAATCAATGCTCCAATGATTGGAACATTTTATCAGGCTCCTTCTCCTGATGAACCTGCTTTTGTAAAAGTTGGCGACAAGATTAATGTCGGTGACAAAGTTGGCCTGATTGAAGCAATGAAAATGCTAACCGATATTAAGTCGGATCAAGCTGGAGAAGTTGCTGAAATTCTCGTTCCAGATGGAGAGGGGGTTGAATATGGTCAACCGCTTATTCGCCTCAAATAATCCCGTTTCAACTTGGCCATTCCACAAGATACTAATTGCTAACCGTGGAGAAATTGCCGTCCGTATTATTCAGACATGCCGTTATTTAGGAATTCCCACAGTCGCAGTTTATTCAACTGCAGACCGTTCAGCAATGCACGTTAAGCTCGCAGGCGAAGCAGTTTGTATTGGCCCCCCATCACCAACTAAAAGTTATTTGAACATCGCCGCTTTAATTACAGCCGCAAAGCAAACTGGTGCAGATGCAATCCATCCTGGATATGGCTTTCTCTCCGAAAGCTCAGAATTTTCAGAAGCTTGCGCCAAAGAAAAAATAAAGTTTATCGGTGCCAAAAAAGAAATGATTGATCTTTTAGGAGACAAAGAACGGGCTAGAGCAACCATGAAATCTGCTGGCTTGCCAATTGTAAAGGGTAGTTCCAAAGCAGTAACTACAGTTGAAGAAGCTTTAATCCAAGCTGATGAGATTGGCTTTCCAATAATGCTAAAAGCAAGTTCAGGTGGCGGCGGTAAAGGTATGCGCATCATTGAAAGTCGTGAACAGCTCAAAGATAACTTTTCAACTGCTCAAGATGAAGCTATTTCATCATTTAATGATAATCATATGTATCTCGAACAATACTTAGCCACCCCGCGCCACATAGAAGTTCAGATTATTGCTGATCAGTACGGAAATGTAACCGCTCTGGGTGAACGCGATTGTACTATCCAGGCACGTCACCAAAAAGTATTAGAAGAAGCCCCAGCAGTCGTATTAAAAGCAAAAACCAGAAAAGAGATTTTTGAGCGTTGCGAAAATGCTGTTGAAATTCTAGGGTACGAGGGATTGGGAACGATTGAGTTTCTATACAATCCTGATGGTTCTTATTATTTCATGGAAATGAACACCAGAATTCAAGTCGAACACCCCATCACTGAACTAACCACTAGAACTGATTTGGTACAGATGCAGCTTGAAGTCGCTGCAGGTGCCAAACTAAATAAAAGGCGACCCCAAAAGACTGGCTTTGCTCTGGAGTGTCGAATCAATGCCTTTACACCCGGAAAAATCACTGGGCTTCATCTTCCAACTGGACATGGTGTTAGAGTCGATACTGCCATTTATCAAGGATATTCAGTTCCAGCAAATTACGATTCAATGATTGCTAAACTAATCGTGTTTGGCAGAGAACGAAAATCTGTTATTCGCAGGATGATTACCGTACTAGATGAAACCGTAATTGACGGAATAGAAACTAATTTGGACCAACTTGTACAAATTCTCGAACAACCTGAAGTTCAAAAGCAAACCACTAACGTCAATTGGCTCGACCAAAAGATTGATGGGAAGGAGTGATTTTAATGACAACCGTAACAGCAAACTTAACACCAGTAGAATTACGAAGAAAAATTAGAAGTGGAGAATTTTCATTACCAACAAGTGGTTTATGTCCTGGATATACCCAAGCTAATCTTGTGATTCTTCCTAAATCACTTGCATATGATTTTCTGCTATTTACTCAAAGAAATCCTCGTCCTTGCCCAGTACTAGAAGTAAGTGATGCTGGTAGTCGTTCGCTAAATGTATTTGCAAAGGACGTGGACTTAGCGAATGATTTCCCAAAATACAGAATCTACAAAAATGGAGAAGTGACGGATGAAGTCACATCGGTTCAGAATTACTGGCAGGAAGATTTCGTAAGCTTCCTAATTGGGTGTAGTTTCTCATTCGAATCCGAACTAATTTCTGCTGGAATTGAGGTTAGAAATATAACTGAGAATGTAAACGTCCCAATGTTTAATACCAACATCCCTCTCCAATCAGCTGGAATCTTTCATGGAAACATGGTTGTAAGTATGCGTCCCATTCCAGAAGCACAGGTCCCAACTGCAGTGCAAGTAACAGCAAGTATGCCAAAAGTACACGGTGCTCCTATTCAAATCGGAGATCCACAAGCGATTGGAATCAGTGATGTAAATCAACCTGATTATGGTGACTCTGTAACCATTAAGCCAGGTGAAGTCCCAGTTTTCTGGCCATGTGGAGTAACCCCTCAAAACGTTATCATGCAGACCAAACCACCCCTAGTAATCACCCATGCACCTGGTCACATGCTTGTAACTGATGTTATTAATACCACTTTGAAGTATTAGGAGGCTCTATTATGTTAAAAATTGATTTAAATAGTGATTTAGGGGAAAGCTATGGCCGCTACCATATTGGAAAAGACGACCAGGTCATCCCTCTAATCACATCTGCCAACATTGCTTGTGGGTATCATGCTGGCGACCCAGATGTAATTGCAAAAACAGTCGCTACTGCTGAAGAAAATCACGTTGGTGTTGGAGCTCATCCAGGTTTCCCTGATTTAGATGGTTTTGGACGTCGAAAAATGGATATGAGTCTAGATTCTGTTTCCCACATGGTTACTTATCAGATTGCAGCCCTTGCTGGATTCACTAGCAACCATAAACTCCATCACGTCAAACCACACGGTGCTCTGTACAATGCAGCTGGGAAGGATCTCAACTTAGCACTTGCAATTTGCCGAGGAATTAAGGAGTTTGACCCCAATCTCACCGTTTACGCCTTATCAAACGGAAAGTTGGTAGAAGCCGCTAAACAACTTGGACTACCAGTTGCCCAAGAAGTATTTGCAGATAGAAATTACGAAGCAGACGGTAGCTTAGTTTCCAGAAAGAAGCCTAATGCTGTTCTAACAGATCCCGAGGTAGTGGCCAAGCGAACAGTCGAAATGATTAAAAATCAAGCCGTCACCGCAATCACAGGTGAAACCGTTCCATTAACTGTTAATTCCATCTGCGTTCATGGCGACAACGATGCAGCTTTACAGATAGTTAGTCAGTTACACAAAACTTTGAATAATGAACAAATTGACGTTGCAACTTATTAGGTATCCACGAAAGGAGACCGCTTATGGCCCAAAAAATTACAGATATTCCCGTAACTATTGAAACCCCAGCAATTAAGGCAAAGAAAAAACGCAGCATCGCAATGGGTGCCGCTTTCCTAATGGCAATGGCGGCCGTAGGTCCAGGTTTTCTAACCCAAACTGCTACCTTTACTGGTCAAATGGGCGCAAACTTCGGATTTGCAATTGGAATTTGTATCTTGGTCGACATTGTGGTTCAACTTAATATTTGGAGAATCATTATTGTTTCAGGAAAAAGAGCTCAAGTTATCGCGAATGATGTATTTCCCGGATTAGGATATGTTTTATCATTTTTAGTTGCCGTTGGTGGTTTCTTTTTCAACATCGGTAACATTGGTGGAGCCGGTCTTGGTCTTAACGTTCTGTTTGGTATTTCTCCTGAAAATGGTGCAATTATCGCTGCCGCAATTGCCGTTAAAATCTTGATTGTTAAGAATGCACTTAAGGCGATGGACCGAACGGTTATGTTGCTTGCAGTTATTAAAGTTGGAATTTTAGCTTATATTTTAGCAATAATGAAAGTTCCTTATGCTCCTGCAATTCATCATACATTCATGCCAACTCAAATTAACTTCTACTCAATCGTTACAATCGTTGGTGGTACTGTTGGTGGATATATTTCATTCGCTGGTGGTCACCGACTATTAGAAGGTGGTCTTCATGGCAAAGAAAACATTAAATACGTGAATGAAGGTGCCCTAACAGGAATTGGTTTAGCCTCAGTAATTCGTATAATGTTGTTCCTTGCGGGTCTTGCTGTCGTCATTACTGGTGCAAAGCTTAACCCCGCCAACCCAGCCGCATCAATTTTCCAATCAGCAGCTGGAGGGTTTGGATACAAATTCTTTGGCCTCTTAATTTTTGCATCTGGAATGTCATCAATTATTGGATCAACCTTTACTTCAACTTCATTTTTGGATTATGCTGTTGGTGGCAAGCAAGAAGGTGCCTTCAAACAATACAGAACTGCATTTATTATCGCGTTCATTGTTCTATCAACTGCTGTTTTCTACTTTGTTGGTAACCCTGCTCAAGTATTAGTTGTCGTTGGTGCGGCGAACGGATTTGTATTGCCAATCGCACTTACGATTTTATTAATTGCATCTAACAGGACAAAAATTATGGGTACTAAATACCGCCATCCATTGTGGTTAACAATCACGGGATGGGTCGTTGTCCTATTCATGGCTTTCGCTAGTGTTGAAACAGTTATTAACTTGGTTCACTAATATTTCTTTATTAGCAACAAAAAGAACACCCCAATTCTATAAATGAATTGGGGTGTTCTTCTATTAACCTATACTTTTAACTCGACCCAAAAATTCCTCAAACAACTTATCTTCGACCACATCCCCTTCAAACATGAGTTCCGGATGCCACTGGACTCCCATTATTGAACCATCCGAATTTTCAACGGCCTCAATTATTCCATCCCCTGATTTGGCAGTCACGTGAAGTTCATCAGCGACCTGCTTAATTGCTTGATGGTGGTGACTATTTACTAATAGTTTATCTGTATTAACGATACTGGCTAACTTGCTTTCAGACTCAATATCAACATAATGCGCTGTTTCAGATATGTTATTCTTTTGAGAATGCTGAAATACAGGAGTGGCAATTTGACTCTCAATGTCTTGGTATAGGTTTCCACCCATAGCAACGTTCAAAATTTGCATTCCTCGACACAACGCAAAAATCGGCTTTTGGGCATGAATAAATTCTTTAATTAATCTGATTTCACTTTCATCCAACAACGGATCAATATCCCCATTTTGCGGAATCGGCTCCTCACCATAAAACCGTGGTGCCACATCAGTACCACCAGGTAGTAGGAGTCCATCAACTAATGGCAAGTATTCAGTTACTACATCAGGATTCCGCGTTGGAATCAATAATGGCAACCCACCGTGCCTTAAAATGGCTTTCACTTCACCCTCATTGACGTTATTTCTTAATGTTCCGTTAAACGTCCGAATTTCAGCGGGGATCCCGATTGTAGGTTTGTTAAGTTTCATCTGTTTCTCCTTAAACAATATGTTTTTTTATTACGCCACTCGATCACTGTCCTCAGTCGTCTTAAACGCCATCACAACAAGTTCAATGAATGTAATTAGCATTCCTGTTGGGGGGATAAAAATAAATTGCAACTAAGACAATTACGTATACTGCATATGACAACCAACTTTTCAGATAACGAAAAATCGTCATTGCGGAAATTTTATCGGCAGCCTCTTCATTACCACTTTCTTTGGCTGCTTTCACAATTCCCAACGTCAATCCAAGGTATGCGACACTCCAAATAAAAAATACAATTACATAGAAATATTCAGGAACTGGCTTATCGATAAACTTTCCAGCCCAAGCAGTTGCAACTGGGATCAAAGACATTGAAAATAGCCAAGCACTATTTAACCAAAAAATTTTCTTCGTTATTTTCGGTGCTAAAGCAAACATATAGTGGTGATTATACCAGGCTACTGAGATAAATAAGAAGCTGACGGCAAATGCAAATAGATAAGGCAGTTGCTCCAAAAGTCCGTCCCATTCAAACGTCTCTGGCGTCTTAAATTCCAAAATCATAATTGTCATAATTATAGCAACAACTGCATCAGTAAATGCGGCTACCCGACCTTTGTCCATGAAGATTTCCCCCTGATTTATTTAACAAAATTGTACAATAAGCCACATTCTTTGTAACCTAAAACACATTTATTTATCAAAAAAGGCCTCGCAAAAGCGAAACCTTTATAAAATAACTATTTATTATGATGGACAATGGGAGCAGCTACATTCTTTTTTGCAGCAAGACTCTCACCAGTAATTTTACTTCTGTTGTAAATCATTAATGCTAATGTAGCAATTACTAATATGCTTGAACCAATTGCAGCAAAGTTTGTAGTAAATGTATAAACAATCCATGCTAATGGGCTAGCGGCAAAATCAACACTTGCAACTGAACTAGTACCAGCAGGAATTAAGTTTGCTTGAACCATCTTAACTGCTGAGGTAAAAATGGTTGCAAGTGCTGTTGCTGAAAGTACACCTGCTATTAAACTAACTAATCCAACAATAAATGATCTTAAAACATTTCCATTTGTATATGGAAGAACTAATGGAAATAGGTAAATTAATCCAGAAAGACTAGCAAGCGGTAAGAATTCATTACCAGGAACAACTACTGATAAGAAAAGAATTGTTGGTACCAAAAGTAATGAACAAACTAAAGTGGTTGGATGACCTATAACAAGTGCAGGTGTCATACCAATATTAAATTTTCGACCCTTAAATCTTTTACTAATCAATTCTTGAGAACGCAACGAAATTGGATTCAATCCTTCAATAAACATTCCCGTAATTTTTGGAATCAATACCATTACCGCACTTAAAATAATCCCAAGCTGTAATGTTTTGGCAATTGGATAACGTGCTAACAATCCAAGCAATATTCCAATGATGACCCCTAGTAGGATTGGATCGCCAAATAACCCGAACTTCTTTTCTAGTTTTTTAGCGTCAAAATCAACTTTATTCAAGCCTGGAATCTTATCTATAACCCAATTAATAGCTATTGCAAATGGAATAAATGTCACACAGAAAGCCTGTGGAATTGAAATTCCTTTCATATCATCACCATAGAAACTTTCCACCTTCTTCTGAGATCTATCCGCTCCAACTAAAGTAACAATAATTGTGATTGATGCGGCAAATAATCCCCAGAAAAAGCTCTTAGTTGCTATTGACACAATTGAACCAATAAATGCAAAGTGCCAATAATTCCAAAGGTCAATATTTAGAGTTTCAGTTGTCTTAGTTAACAACATCAACACATTAATACCTAAACCTAGTGGAATAATAATCGCTCCAACCTGTGTACCAAACGCAACTGCAGAAGCAGCAGGCCAACCTATATCAAGAGTGTGTAAGTGAAGTCCATATATCTTAACCATAGAATTAACTGCTGGTCCCAGATTATCAGCAAGTAACTGAGTAATCACGTTCAGCCCAACAAAACCAACTCCAACAGAAAGCCCTGATTTCAAAGACTTCGATGGCCCCATACCAATTAGCATTCCAAAGACAAAGAAAATAATTGGCATCATTACACTTGCCCCCAAAGACATGATGTAATCAATAACGCCCATAGTGTACCCCTCCATAACTAAAATGTGTTTTCTTATATGGAAATCGATTATTCTCAAAAGGAAATTACAAACAGAGTATAAAATAGCAATTACGAAATTGCAAATGATTTCACAAAATAATTTACAACTTTTAAATCATTACTAGGCATCTTTAATTACAGAATACATCGTCATGATTGCGTTTACATAAGTTTTGATAGTTTATAAAATTTTTTTGCAGGTCCAGGGAAAATGATATTTTTTTAACAATCAATCTGACAAATCAATTTTTTTGGACTACAATGTTTCCATATAAGAAATTAATGGAGAATTATTTTATGGAAAAGAAAATGTATGGAACCGTCTTAATTAAGGCCTCAGATATTCTTGATGCCCTTGATGATGGTAAACCCAAATCAATTCAAACGATCTCTCAAGAAACTGGTATCGGTGCTCCAACTGTCTCAAAAATTTTATCAACACTAGAGTATCTATACTATGTATCTAAAAATAGTAATGACAAAACATATTCACTGGGCTCAAAATTCATGAAGTTCGGGTCGATTGAAACAACCACAACTGACTTTGTGGAAAAAACCCGTCCTTATTTAGAGGAATTACAAGGAAACATTGACGAAGCAATTCACTTAGCAGTTCCTCAAAACGATAAAATGATATATGTAAATAAGTTAGAGCCCAAAAAGCAGTCAATATATATGACTTCAAAAATTGGACTGACAAGAGAGATGTATAGTTCAGGAATTGGTAAAGCCGTCTTGAGTCAATACTCTCCTAAAATGTTGGATAACTATCTATCAAAAATAAATCTTACTCCGAAAACTCCAAATACCATTACTTCTAAAGAAGAATTAAAACAAGACTTATTAGAAACTCGCAAGCGAGGATACGCCATAGACAATGAAGAACAGGAAAAAGATGGCTATTGTATTGCCGTTCCAATTTCGAGATTTGATCAGGTGGTTGGTTCCTTGAGTATTAGCATTCCAAAATTTAGATTAACTGAAGAATATCGTGATCAAATTATCGCCAATATTAAAAAAACTCAACATAAAATTGAAAGCGAACTAAATAAATAGTTCGCTTTTTTTGTGCATTAAATATGGTTAGATACTCACAAATTTAAAAAAATTAGATAAATTATGTTGCAATTGGATTTTTATAATATATACTTAAGTCACATATAGGAAATGGTTTATTCCAAATAGGAAATTACAAATTAAATTTATTTGGAGGAAAACACAATGACACAATCAGAAGAAGAGATTAAAGAAATTACGGCTGCACTCAATAAGTTCAAGATGAACTGGTTTGATTTGTCCGGAAAAGTAGCAATCGTGACCGGAGGTAACACTGGGTTAGGCCAAGGATATGCAGTTGCCTTAGCAGAGGCCGGCGCTGACATCTTCATTGCCACCTTCGGTACCCAAGGCTGGGATAGCACTCGCGAACTAATTGAATCCAGAGGTCGAACCGTCGAATTTATGCAAACGGATTTGACTGAAGATGGCGCTGCTGACAAAGTAATTTCAGAAGCAATTTCCAAGTTTGGTCACATCGATATTTTAATCAACAACGCGGGAATGATTAAACGTAATCCAATTCTAGAATCAAAAGATGAAGATTGGGAAAATGTTATTGCAATTAACCTTTCAGCTGTTTATCACCTTTCCCTAGCTGCTTCAAAGGAATTTGCTAAGCAAAAATCAGGTAAGATTATAAACATCGGATCAATGCTTTCATTCCAAGGAGGAAAGTTCATTCCTTCTTACACTGCTGCCAAACATGGTGTTGCAGGATTAACAAAATCATTTGCTAGTGAAATGGCTGCATATAACGTTCAGGTTAATGCAATTGCCCCAGGATATATCAAGACTGCAAATACAGCTCCAATTAGAGCTGACAAGCAGCGTAATAATGAGATTCTTTCAAGAATTCCTGCCGGTCATTGGGGTGAACCTTATGAATTAATGGGAATTGCCGTATATCTTTCCAGTGATGCCGCAAATTACATTAATGGGGCCGTAATTCCCGTTGATGGTGGATACTTAGTAAGATAGTTCATCTATTTGTAGGAGGTTATTATGAGTGAAATCCTAACAATTGGTGAACCACTGGTTGTATTCAACTCAACACAGACCGATGTTCCGTTAGAAAACAGCAACCAATTTAACAAGCAGATTGGTGGTGCTGAGCTCAACGTTGCGATTGGAGCAACAAGGCTTGGTCATTCCGTTAATTACATTTCACAAGTGGGAACAGATTCGCTTGGTAAGTTCATCATCAATGAAATTAATAGTGCAGGAATAAATACTAGAAATATTTTCTCAAGTACAGAATATTCAACTGGTCATCAATTCAAATCTAAGGTATCGAGTGGCGACCCTTATGTAGAAAACTACCGAAGGAATTCAGCATGTAGCCACTTGACTCCAGATGTTATTAATCGAGTTAACTTAGACGGCACAAAAATTGCCCATTTTACAGGAATTTTTCCGGCAATTTCACCATTGGCAATTAACACTATGCAACTACTATTCAATAAACTAATTGCTAAAAGAATTCCAATTGTTTTTGATACCAATTTACGTCCTTCACTTTGGAAAAGCCAAAATAACATGGTTAAAACTATCAACCACTTTGCATCTCAAGCAACAATCGTTTTGCCAGGCCTTAAAGAAGGACAATTGCTAACCGGTTTAGAATCTGATAATGAAATAGCAGATTATTACTTAAATAACGAAAAAACTAAGGCGGTTATCGTAAAAGATGGGCCAGATGGTGCATTAGTAAAGACATGCAACGGAATTAAAGAGTTTGTTCCTGGTTTTAAGGTTAATCACGTTATCGATACAGTTGGTGCTGGTGATGGATTCGCACTGGGTACGATCACTGCCCTACTTGAAAATAAGAGTATTGTGGACGCAGCTTTGCGTGGAAATGCCATCGGTTCTCTTCAAGTTCAAACACCTGGAGACAATGATGGATATCCTACCAAACAACAACTAAAAAAATATTATGAAAAAACTCAAAAAAACGCTTCGGGGGTAAAAGAACATGCATAGCAAATCTGAGATACTTACAAATATTCAGAATAATCCTGTTGTTTCAGTAATCAGAGGAGAAAGTGCTCAAGAATCTTACAACACAGCTGAAGCATGCATCAACGGGGGAGTCAAAGTCATAGAGTTAGCATTCACAGCACCTCATGCTGATGAAACGATTGCTAGCCTAAGTGAAAAATACACAGATACAGATATTGAAATTGGCGCAGGAACTGTTTTAGAGGCAGAAACTGCCAGAATCGCAATTATCTCAGGGGCAACTTTTATAGTTAGCCCATCATTTTCAGAAGAAGTGGCGAAGATTTGTAATCTTTACACAGTTCCGTATATTCCTGGTTGTCTCACCCCTTCAGATGTTCAATCAGCCCTTACCTATGGTTCAGAGATAATCAAATTATTCCCTGGATCTGTTGTCGGTCCACAAATGATTTCTGAATTACACGGACCATTCCCACAAGTTAAGGTTATGGTTACAGGTGGAGTTTCACTTGATAGCCTCCAATCTTGGTTTGATGCAGGGGCAAATATTGTTGGTGTAGGTGGCCAAATGGTTGGGCCTGCAAAAAATGGTGATTACAAAGGTGTCACTAAGAATGCAGAGAAGTTCATAAAAGGCACAAAAGCCTTACATTTAATCGCATAAAGAATTAAATAAAGTCTATCTTTATTAGAAGATAGACTTTTTTGGTCTTATTAAAAATAAAACGTCCAATTATTTTACACCACGGTGCTATCACTATATACTCAAGATGGTCAAAAGACCAAGTGATTTAAAGGAGGTTTGATAATGGCAAAGGTTGCAATTGTAACCGGTGGTGGTCAAGGAATTGGTGAAGGTATCGTCCGCCAATTAGCCAAGGATGGGTTCACTGTCGGGGTGGCTGACTTAAACGAAGAAAACGCTAAGAAAGTCGCCGAAGATGTTGGTAATAACTCACGCGGATATTTTGTTGATGTCGCAGAGAAACAGAGTTTAGTTGATTTAGTTACTCGAGTAGCCTCAGACTTAGGTGACCTCAATGTTATGATCAATAACGCCGGAATTGCTAAAATTGGCCAAATCACTGAAACTAGTGAAGCCGATTTATCACAAATCTTAGACGTTAACATCAAGGGAGCATTTTTTGGTATTCAAGCCGCTGCCGACCAAATGAAGACACAGGGACACGGTGGAAAGATTATCAATGCTTGTTCCATTGCAGGTCACGAAGGTTTTGAACTTCTCGGTGCATACTCCGCTACAAAATTCGCAGTTCGTGGTTTAACACAAGTTGCGGCAAAAGAGTTGGCCAAAGACCAAATCACGGTCAATGCTTACTGCCCTGGCATTGTTTTGACCCCAATGTGGGATCAAATCGACGCTGAAATGGCTAAAATCTACAATGTTCCGATTGGAGCTAGTCTTCAAAAGAACATTGACTCAATTGCACTTGGTCGCGGTGAAAAGCCTGCAGACGTGGCCAACTTAGTATCTTTCTTATCAGATGAAAAATCGAATTACATCACCGGACAATCAATAATCGTCGATGGTGGAATCAATTATTCATAACCTCTTTATTAATACCCTTAATTCCATTTTTGATATTCTCCCCGATCCCCAAGTTGCCCTCCCACAGTAACTTGGGGATTTATTGTAAACAAAAAGCGTGATCCCCTCTCTCGAGTGGTTCACGCTTTTTCGCCTATATTAGCTTTCTGACGCTCCAGTTGACGCATCAACCTCTGGCTTTGCAGCGGCTGGTGTACTTGGCTTTGGTGCAGCCTTTGGAGTCTCAGTTACTTCTTTTGGTTGAATACCTTCAGTAGCGGTATTGTTACCTGAGTTAAGCAGGTCACCAATTTCGATGCCACCTTCGTCAGCGACTGGCGCTTGTTCAACTGCAGGTGCGGCTGGAGTTGCGTCACTTTCTGAAGCTCCGGTAGAAGCATCTGCTTGTGGAGCAGCACTTGCTGAGCTTCCGTGTGAAGAAGCCCCAGTAACTGCATCCAATCCAATAATTGGTGATGTTGGCCGTTTATTTTCATCAACAACTAGCTTTTGACCAGTTGAATCTAAGTAGTACTTAATGATTGGCATGATGTCAACGACCCACTCGTTAACTCCCCGATAACGACCATTTTCATCGTGCATCCCTTTATAGTAATGCATAATGTGCTTGTCTGGGCCGTTACCCGGAACAGGCATTGCCACCAAGTCAGAATCGCCAGTCCGTAAAGCATGAATAACTTGCTTAACGTGCTTTACAGCGCGGTCAGGGTGAACTGATGATAATGGATCACCCGCTTGACCTGGACGACGTGGTGCCAACATCTTAGCAGTTGGAGTGTTCTTGTTGTAGTAGATGAACTGGTTGTTGTCATCAGCATAAGTCAACTCAACTGGCATTGTGTTCAAGAAGTAGTTAAGTTGATCAACAGTTAAAATCCCACGATCCAACTTAACGTAAGTACTTCCATCGACAGCATGAACCCGAACAGCGGCCTTTTCAACCCACTCATCATCGTTCATGTCGACACCTTCGATAGTGGTGTTAACCTTACCTTTAGCTTCAAGGTCCTCGTCATCAGCAGTCATTGTATCTGGAGCATCAAACAAATCGATAACCTTAACGTACTTCAAGAATTTATGAAGCAGCTTTTCCAAGAAACCAATTGTTCGCGCATCCTTCAAGTTACCTTCTGCATCAAAGGCTTCTTTTGCGTTAGAAAGAAGGAACTCATCACCAGGCATAACAACAGCATTGATTCCTGGTGATTCCAAAATTTGTTTTAAATGAAGTTGAGCTCTAGCTGACCCTTGGCTGTGGTATGATGCACCAACGATCCAGACTGGTTTGCCTTCAAATGGATGCAAATTGTATGACAACCATTCAATCATGTTCTTCATTGCTGCAGGAACAGTATGGTTGTGTTCTGGAGTTGCCAAAATTACCCCTTGGGCACTAGCAATCTTTTGGTATACTCGTTGAACTTCTGGGCTCTCACTTTGATCCTTATCTGGGTTAAATACAGGAAGGTCACTAATATCAACCAATTCGATTTCTGCTAAACCAGCATACTTCTTAGCAATAAACTTCAATAAATCGCGATTATATGATTGTTCGCCGATTGAACCAGCGATTCCAACTAATTTCATCATTAATGTTCAGCCTGCCTTTCAGTTCCTTCGACACCGTAGTCAACATGCATTTCGTTTTTCCGGCGTTCATCATCCGCATAGGTATGTTTAAGTTTACCAGTTACATCTGTAAAGGTCATGAAATCTTCGAACAAGGCGTCTAAACGTTCATTTTGACTCTCGTCCAACAGGTCTCCATTTTGATCAAATGCGTTAAGTGAATGACCTAATAAGAACTCAGAACTTGGCATAATTCTGGCTTCAATTTCTGGTGAATCCAAAATTTGGCGAAGTTGAGCTTGGGCACGAGAAGTTCCCAAGTTACCAAATGAAGCTCCAGTGATCATAACCGGTTTGTCCATTAATGGATGGATTCCGTATGATAACCAAGCAAGCGCACTTGAAAGGATTGCTGGGATACTGTGATCCCATTCAGGAGTGGCGATAATTACGCCAGCAGCGGCATCGATTTTTGCGGCCATTTCTTTAGCTTGATCTGGAATTACCATTCCGCGGGTCTTTTGGAAAATTGGTAAGCCATCGACCTCCATCAAGTCAATTTCTGCCTCACCTTTATACCGTTGTTGCATATATTCCAAAAGTTGGCGATTTGTGGACCGATCAGCGTTTGACCCCACAATTGCAACAATTTTTTTCATAATTTTATTCCTCTTCCTAACTCTTTTCATCTTAAACAATGGCTTACCACATACCGATTAACTTCATCCAGAGTGAACCTACACCAACCCAGACAACTAGGTAGAAGATTCCCATTAAGGCGTTCATCGACCACCACTTGTTTTGAGTAACGTATCCTGAACCAAACAAGATTGGTGAAGGACCACTACCATAGTGAGTAGTTGATGCGAACAAGTTACCGAAGAAACCAAGCATCAATGCAGCAAGCATTGGTGGAACTCCGGCAGATAGAGCAACGGCAAGCAAAGCACTGTACATTGCACTAACGTGAGCAGTAGCACTAGCAAACAAGTAGTGACTGTAGAAGTAAGCCAAGATGATGATTACCAAAGCGATAATCCAGTTGAAGCCCTTCATATCATCTGAAATTGTCTTACTTAACCAAGGAATAAATCCAAGGGTGTTCAATTGAGTTGCCATCATAACAAGAACTGAGAACCAAGTTAAAGTATTCCAAGCACCAGTTTCGTGAGTAACGTCGCTCCATGATAGAACGCCGAATACCAACAGTAATGACAAAGCAATAAATGCAGTAACAGTTGCGTCAATGTGAATAACACTACCAGCTACCCAAAGAACCAGCGCTACGATAAATACTGCTGTCATAGCTTTTTCGGGTTTGCTCATTGGACCCATGTCTGACAATTGTCCTTCTGCCCATTCACGAGCATTAGGTGTTTCTTTAATTTCAGGTGGGTAAATCTTGTAGATAATAAATGGAACTAAAATCAATGAAATCAGTCCAGGAACTAAGGCTGATAAGAACCAACCCATCCAGCTAATGTGGACACCTAGTGACTTAGCTAATGATTGTGCCAATGGGTTTCCGGCCATAGCGGTCATAAACATTGCTGAAGTAATAATGTTTCCTTGGAATTCTGAGTAAAGTAAGAATGATCCGATTTTACGTTGGGTACCATCCTTAGGGCTTGAACCAAATGATTCAGCCAATGAATTAATGATTGGATACATGATCCCACCGGCACGGGCAGTGTTACTTGGAGTGGCAGGTGCCAACACCAAATCAACCCCGATCAATGAGTATGCCAATCCTAAAGTCTTACGACCAAACATCTTAACAAATTGGAAGGCAATTCGTCTTCCGAGCCCGGTTTTAATAAAACCACGGGAAATAAAGAATGCCATTACGATCAACCAAATACTTCCGTTACCAAATCCGGTAATGGCGGTATCGATTGGGACTACGCCAGATAATACTGTAATGGTGAAACCAATAATTGCAACCCCACCAATGGGGAGTGGTTGGGTGATACACCCAATAATTGTTGCCACGAAAATGGCAAACATATGCCAGCCGGCCATTGAAACACTGTCCGGTTTAATTGGTGAAGCAAACCATAAGATCAGCCCAACCAAAACTGGCGCTATGAATTTTTTATAATCAACTTTTTCTAAGCTCATCAGCTTTCCTCTTCTCGTATCTCGGTACTAGTTCAAATAATTAAATACTTGTTGACCCGCTTGGCGACCAAAAATCACAGTTTCCGCAATCGAGTTCCCACCGATTCGGTTATTACCGTGAAGGCCCCCAACGATTTCTCCACAGGCATAAAGTCCTGGGATAACTTGGTCATCATCAGTCAATACTTCAGTTTCCTTATTGATACCAACGCCACCCATAGTGTAGTGAACAGCTGGAGCAATGTGGATAGTGTAGAATGGGCCATCTTCAATCGAGCGGTCCATTCCAGTCGTTCTACCAAACTCAGTATCGTTATGGTCAGCGACTGCCTTGTTCCAAGTAGCCACTGTTTCAGCCAATGCCTTACCATCAAGACCAGTCTTGTCAGCAACTTCTTCCACGGTGTTACCTGTGTTTACCAACCCGATTGAGTCGTAAAATTCAACGGCTTTAACTCGGTCACGGATTGCCTTACCAAATACAAGGTAGGCGCCGCCTTCGTTCAAACCATCAATGGCATTAGAAACTGTCTTTCTAGTGTCCAATTCGTTGATGAATCGCTTGCCAGACTTGTTAACCAAGATGGCACCTTCACCACGAACAGCTTCCCCGATTAGGTAAGCATGAGCGTTGTCTTGTTGAACAGTTGGGTGAACTTGGATTTGGTCCATGTCGACCACTTTGGCACCCAATTCTTCTGCCAAACGAATTCCGTCTCCGGTTGCACCAACTTGGTTAGTTGTCTTGTAGCCCTTCAAGTCAGGACGGTACTTAACTAACATGTCTTGGTTAGCACCGAAACCACCAGTAGCCAAAATAATTGCCTTGGCAGCAATGTGCTTTGCTTCGCCATTGGCAGTTACCTTCATACCGGCAACCTTGCCATCGCTATCCTTTTCAAGTTCGTTAACCTTAACACCTGCAAATAGAGGAATTTCTAGCTCTTGAATTTGCTTTAATAATTCAGTTACCAAGAAGGCACCGATTGGAGCCATTGATGCTGGACGATGAGTTCTCATCTTGCTCATCCCACCAGTGATGGTAATGTCATCCAAACGGATGCCGTGGTCAGCTAACCAATCGATTGAAAGTGCAGCGTGATCAGTGAAGTATCTTAATAGTTCAGTGTTGTTCATCCTGCCACCACCGACATAAGTTTCTTCAAAGAAATCTTCATAGCTATCAACCACGTTGTGCTTAAGTTGAACCAAAGTTTCAGCGGCATTCATCCCTGATGATGCTCGAGTTGAGTTACCACCTAACTTGTCCATCTTCTCCAAGATGATTGGGTTCAATCCCAATTCTTTGGCTTGGATGGCACTGGTCAAACCAGCAGCACCTGAACCAATCACAACTAGGTCATAACTATCTTTTAGTTCGCTGACATCAGTCAGTCTGAATTTAAACTTGTCTGCCATTGTTTTGCTCCTTCGTTTTGGTAATTCGCACCAATCGTCTTATTTGTCGTAATTAGTCATGTCGATTGGCACAACCCATGCGTCAAATTGTTCTTCAGTAATTTCGCCAGACTTCAATGCTGCTTCTTTCAATGTAGTACCGTCTTTTTGGGCTTGTTGAGCTATTACAGCACTGTCGTGGTAACCAATGTGTGGTGACAATGCAGTAACGGTCATCAATGAGTTTTCAACTAACTCTTCCATTCTTTCAGCGTTAACTGTCATGCCGGCAATCATCTTGTCAGCAAAGCCAATTTCAGTACCTGCCAATAATTCAGCTGATTCAAGGAATGCACTGATTAATACTGGTTTGTAAACGTTCATTTCAAAGTTACCTTGGCTTGATGCAATATCAACAGTTACGTCGTTACCCATAACACGGGCAGCTGCCATTGTGATTGCTTCTGCTTGGGTTGGGTTAACCTTACCAGGCATGATTGATGAACCAGGTTCGTTAGCTGGTAAGTTTAATTCACCATATCCGGCACGAGGACCACTACCTAAGAAACGAACATCGTTAGCAATCTTCATTAAATCACTTGCTAGTGTCTTGAAGGCACCGTGAACAACGTTTAGTCCAGAGTGATGTGAAAGGCCATAGAACTTGTTTGATTCTGAAGTGAACTTAATGCCGTAGATTTCAGTCATCTTTTCAGCGATGATTTTTGAGAAATGAGGGGCGGCGTTCAAACCAGTTCCAACAGCAGTACCACCCATTGCTAATTCGCCAAGGGTTGGTGCTAATTGGTTAAGGTATTCCAAATCATGTTCCAAAGCACTCTTCCAACCACTGATTTCTTGACCAAATGTCAATGGCACAGCGTCTTGAAGGTGGGTCCGGCCGATTTTAACAACGTCCCAGTACTTCTTTTGTTTCTTATCTAATTCGTCGATCAAGTGTTGAGTTGCCTTCTTTAAGTCTTCAACGGCAACTGCTGCAGTAATGTTCATTGCAGTTGGGAAAATATCGTTTGAACTTTGACCATGGTTAACGTCATCGTTTGGCAAGATTTCAATATTAGGATTGATCTTAGCTGCCATGTGAGAAACAACTTCGTTAGTGTTCATGTTAGTTTGAGTACCTGAACCAGTTTGGTAGATAACCAATGGGAAGTCTTTACGCAAGTCTTCGTCACTAAGAGCCAACAAACTATCAATAGCTTCGATAATTAAGTCAGCTTTTTCAGCTGCAATTGCCTTTTCTTCTTTGTTAGCTTGAGCAGCAGCCTTCTTAATTTGAAGCAATGCCTTGATCATTTCCAATGGCATCTTTGAGCCAGTTGGGAAGTTGTTACGGCTACGTTCAGTTTGTGCGCCCCAAAGTGCGTCAGCGGGAATTTGTACGGGGCCTAGAGTGTCTTCTTCAGTACGATATTCTGTCATGATGTATCCTCCTATTTCTGGACAAACGATTAACATTATTTACAAACAAATGATATATTTCACAAGGTGCTATAGTCAACCATTTAGCAATCTATAAAGATTACTTATAACGCCACAACCCCCTTGAACACGGCATTCTTGTTATTCGCCGTTTATGTACACTAGCGATAGCGACCCAGCCAAAGTCGTTGATACCACTACGATTGATCACGATTTCACATCAATATTTAAAAAAATGTGAGCTACTGCCCTCCCATCTAAATTTGCTCAAAAAAATACCCCAAACCGGCAGTTCGACAACTAACAGAATGGAGCACGAAAAAAATTCACTTTTTCTAGTATAGCTAATGTAGGCGGGTGGGTCTAGGAGAAAATGGATAAATCAGACATTTTCTTGGCCACCCTTATATTCCCTAAATTGATACAGCAACAATTCCATAATCACTATCATTGAAACATGTGATGTGATTTCAATTTTCTTGTCGTGAATCTCGTCAGAAAATACGTATAGATTATAATCGCTTAGATTTTGAATACTATTGTTGTTAGCCCCCGTCACTGAAACGAGGGAAGCAAAGTCACACTGGTTTTTGATAACCTGAATAATCCGGATCAGCTCTTGGTCATCCCCCGAATAACTCATCACAAACACAAGGTCATCCTTACCAATATTTCGGTAGGCCAACTTCCGTTGCTCAAAATTTTTAGGAAAGACTACCAGAAATCCTTCTAGGGTATACAAGTATTCAACGTACTCTGCCGCATACTTGCTGAATCCCTTCGCAAAGATAAAGATTTTTGGTCGGTTCATCATCAGTTCACAGAGGGAGTTCAGTTTGTTATCGTCCAAAACCCTGACGGTTTCCTCAATATTCTTGAGGTATTCTTCGCGGTAATCAGATTGCTTCATGTCAAAGGTAGCAGTAGCTGCTGGCTTTTCTTGGTCATTTAAAACTGTATATTTGATCACAGTCGTAAATTCACTATAACCAGAAAAACCAATTTTACGGACAAACCTTAGGAACGTGGTTGTGGACACAAAACACGCCGCAGCAACTTCCCGAATGTTTTGGTTATGGATCTCGTTCATGTGCTTAATAACGTAATCCAAAATTTCATATTCATTTTTAGTTAGTTTCTCAATGTTTGGATTAATTATTTCAAAAAAATTCATACTGGATCCCCTTATTTCGGAATGCTAGCTACGATTGAATGGATATTTCCCCCACCGAGTAACAACTCTCGGCAATAGATAGGGATAATCTTATGGTCTGGGAACAGCTCACTAAACGTTTTAATGGCCACAGCATCCTGTTCATCATTAAACGTTGGCAGGATGACCGCCCCATTAACAATGTAAAAGTTAACATAAGAGGCTACCAATCGATCCCCAGGATACCTAGGCAATAAGCCATTAACCGGATCGACCCCTTCACTTTCACCATCGCTAGCGTACATTGGTGAAGGAATTTGGATTTTATGAATCTTCAACCGGTTACCGTTTGCGTCAGTAGCAGCCTCTAAAGTCTGCAATGCTGCCCGTGAAATCTGGTACTGTGGATCATTCTCATCATCAGTCCACGTCAACACGACCTCACCTGGTTTAACAAACCGAACCATGTTGTCAATGTCACCGTTGGTTTCATCCATATAGTAACCCTGTTCAATCCAAATAATCTGTTTTACGTTCAAATAGTCCTTCAACAGTTGCTCAACGGCTTCCTTTTGAACCACGCCATTACGCCCTTCTGACATAACTGACTCTTCCGTCAAGATCAGTGTCCCTTGACCATCAGTTACAAAACCACAGCCTTCGAGCACAAAGTCATTGTGATAATAGTCAATCCGGTTAAGTTCACACACTTTTTTGGATACCAGATTGTCTTGGTCCCATGGGAAATAGAGCCCATCAAACAAGCCACCCCAGGCGTTAAACTCCCAGTCGATTGCCCGTATATTCGTGCCATTCTTCAAAAAAGTTGGTCCTAAATCCCGAAAGAAAGCATCGTTGTAACTCATCTCGACTACCCGAACATTGGTATTCTCAAACACACTGTGAGCGTGTTGATATTGCGATCGGTTAACCAACATTGTTACTGGTTCGACTTCACTAATGTGTTTAGCAATCTCTGCGTAAACTTTTTGTGCCGGCTTACCCCCTTCACGCCAGTTATCCGGTCTCATTGGCCACAACATATATGACTCAGAATGTTGATTCCATTCGGGTGCTAGGTGGTAATTATCCTGTTTTGGAACTGTCCCTTTGATTTCCATTTCATTTCACCCCGTTGATATTTAAATCATACCATTAATTATGCAAAAAGAATCGGGCTTTTGGCGACCCGATTCTTTCTAAAGTTCTAGTTTTTAACCGTTTCACTAACTGCGTGAATGATGGTTCCCTCAGTTCCCTTGATGATGTCTTTAACATCTTCTAGGTCGCCGATTACGGCTGGGTTGCCAGTTGCATTGACAAAGTCAACAGCTGCCTGAACCTTAGGAAGCATGCTTCCCTTTGCAAACTCATCGTTAGCAATGTGTTCTTCGATTTCACTTACGGCAACGTCGTGAAGTTCAACTTCATCTGGCTTGCCAAAGTTATAGAAGACTCCGCCAACTGATGTCAGAATGATCAGCTTGTCGGCATCAACTAGCTGAGCAATCTTCGAGGCACTAAAGTCCTTGTCAATTACGGCTTCTTTACCAACTAACTTGCCATCTTTGCGAACAACGGGGATTCCGCCACCACCAGAAACGATGGGAACGATTCCTGCGTCAACCACAGTCCGAATTGCTGAGTACTCATTGATTTCAACTGGTTTTGGTGAAGGAACAACTCTTCGGTAACCACGGCCAGCATCTTCCATCAAATTCCAATCAGGATGTTCTGCCCGAATTTCAGCTACTTGGTTTTCTTTATAGAAAGGTCCAATGGGCTTTGAAGGGTTAGAAAATGCAGGGTCATCGTCATCAACGATTGTCTGGGTAATGATTGCCATTACGTCCTTGTTGATTCCGCGTTTTGCCAACGCTTCCTTCATTGCGTTTTGGAACCAGTAGCCAATGCTACCTTGAGTCATTGCCCCACAAGTATCCAATGGCATTGCGGGATTTTCAGTTGAATCCGAGTTGATTTGCTGGAGTAACAAGTTCCCAACTTGGGGACCGTTTCCGTGGGTAATGATCAACTGATCACCATTTTCCACAAAGTTTACTAATTGTTCAACGGTTTCTTCAACCGCTTTTCTTTGTGCTTGTGCAGAAGCATCCTTTGAAAGAATTGCGTTTCCACCCAAAGCGACTACGATTTTTGCCATACTTACCTACACCTCTATTTGCCCAGCGGAACTTGTTGGGTGATGCAGTGAATGTTTCCACCACCAAGGAGGATTTCACGTGCATAAACACCAACGATTTCACGGTCTGGATATAGTCTTTGTAACGTTTCTTTAGCTTTTTGGTCCATTGGATCGTTAAATTCAGGATAGATGATTGCGCCGTTTGCAGTGTAGTAATTTACATAGCTAGCTGCCAATCTGTCGCCTTCTTGGCGAGGAAGGGTTCCGTCGACTGCGTCAACGCCTTCACTTTCTTCCTTAGTGATTTTAACTGGGGTTGGTAAGTAAATCTTCTCAACCTGAATCTTACGGCCTTGAGCGTCAGTTGCGTTTGATAAAATATCATAATTTTCTTTTGAAATGGCGTATTGAGGATCGTTCTCATCGTCAGTCCAAGCAAGGGCAACTACCCCTGGACGGACAAAGTTTGCAATGTTGTCAACGTGACCATTAGTTTCGTCATTGTAAATCCCGTTCTTCAACCAAATGACCTTATCAAGGTTCAAGTATTCTTTAAGAATGCTTTCGATTTGGTCCTTTGAAAGTTGTGAGTTACGGCCATCTGAGAGCAAGCACTCTTCAGTGGTAATCAATGTTCCTTCACCATCAACGTGGATTGAACCACCTTCAAGGATGAAGTCATCTAAGCGGTAACGGTCGGCATGTTCTAATTCGGTGATCTTTTGGGCAACACGGTCATCCTTATCCCATGGGAAGTAAAGGCCATCAACCAGGCCACCCCAAGCATTGAAAGTCCAGTCGACTCCCCGAATTTCACCATCGTCGTTGGTAACAAACGATGGACCACAGTCTCGAACCCAAGAGTCATCGTTTGAAATTTCTACAACTTCAACATCGTCTGGCAACATGTGGCGTGCATTTTCGTATTGTGCATCTGAAACCCCAACAGTTACGTGTTCAAATTTTGAAATTGCCTTAGCCACGTTTACAAATGTATGTTGGGCTGGCTTGCCTCCATTTCTCCAGTTG
Organism: Lentilactobacillus curieae; assembly: GCF_000785105.2. Lineage (NCBI taxonomy): Bacteria > Bacillati > Bacillota > Bacilli > Lactobacillales > Lactobacillaceae > Lentilactobacillus > Lentilactobacillus curieae. The sequence continues at coordinate 596,826 of NZ_CP018906.1, forward strand.
TCAGGACGTTCTGGCCAAAGAATGTAGACGCCTTTATGAGGTTCAAACTCGCCGGGCATTCTGAAGCCGTCTTTTTTAGGAGATGATTGTAAAGTGTTCATATCTAGTTCGCTCCTTTGTCATGCGCTATTTTTGAATCAACTTTTGGTTGTTGAATTTTATCTTGCTTTTCTGAATGAGCAATGCAGATTTCGCCAATGATTACCGTGATGATCGTTCCAATCAGAATTGGGCCTTTGTCGTTGATTTCACTTGCTGAGCCGTTTAGAGGGATAGCTGTAAAAATCAAAGTGATAATCAGTAAGGTAACTGGAATCCAAGTCATAAGGTTAATCATGAACTTGTTGCCAGGAACTCTAAATGGTCTTTCAGTATTAGGGTCATCTTTTCTGAGTTTCCAGAATGCTGGGAACATCAAGATGTAAGAGCCTAGCAAGGCCACCACGTTAAGTGAGAAGAAGGCCCAGAACAAGTCGGGATTTGGAATCAATGGGGCTGCAATTACTAGTACTGCGGCAATCACACCATTCAGTACGGTTGCTCCAGTAGGCATTTCTGTCTTCTTATTAATCTTACCAAAGATACTTGGTAAATCATGGTTCTTGGCTGCGTATGAAGCAACATAGTTAACTCCGGCTGACCAGGAGATCAGGTTGGCAGCTAATGTGTACATGAATAAGAAGGCGATTAAAACAACGAACCAGTTGTGTTGACCAACTAAGAGAAGAATTGAGTCCATCAATCCACCTGATGCTGATAAACTGCTTGCTGGAATTGCGACACCCATTCCAAATGCTGCAAAGACATAGAAGAAGGCAATCAGAATTCCACCCCAGATAATGGCTTGGGGAATTTGTTTCTTAGGGTTTGGCATGTCACTGGCCATCGTTGTAACGACCTCAAATCCAAGGAAGTTAAATAGGATAACTGAGATGTAGCTCAAACTCTTTAAGTCAAACTTAGGTAACATGGTTGAAACTGTGAACTTGCTGGCAACCCCTTTAGTGACCGCCACGTAAATTCCCAAAATACCTAAACTCATGATAATTACAATCTTGGCAATCGCAGCTAAGTTAAGGATCCACTTGCTGTCTGCGATTGGATAGCAACAAATCAACGTGATTACTGCGATAAAGATAAGTTGAATCGCCACGTTTGTCCACGTGCCCATCTTAACCTGGAAGGTTTGTTCAATCACTCCAGTGAATAGGACGGCCAAACTCGCCATCCAGATTGGAAAGTTGATCCAGTAGAGCCAGGCAGCACGCCCGCCCCACTTTTTACCAAATGCTTTTCTTACCCAGTCATAGATTCCACCATCATCATCATAAGTGGTTCCGAGTTCAGCGGAAATCAATCCGTATGGTAAGAAGAAAAGAATCAATAACGCTATCCACCAAAAGAATTGTGATGGTCCAATTGCTGCTGCAGGGGCGACCGATTCAACAACCAGTACGACTACGACAGCCATTAAAACTGCATCAAACAGTCTAAATTTTTTCTTTTCCATTATTTTCACCCCTAGTTGAGGAATCGAATCGCCTCACATTAGAATGTGGAGTTATCAACTCTTTCTAATAGCATTTGTTTCAAAGTAGGATCGTTTAATCCGTCTAATTCTGATTCAGTGTAGTTCATTGTTGGTGTCATCAAGTAAACAAGTAATGCTCTCATGGCAGTCAAACGGTTTTCGGCCTCATCCCAAGCGATTGATGCTGGTGAGTCGATTACGCTATCAGTAACTTCTTCGCCACGGTTAGCTGGCAAGCAGTGCATGAACATTGCGTGTGGAGCAGCCTTTGCCATTAATTCGTCGTTTACTTGGTACTTAGGGAAGAAGATCTTCATTCTTTCGTCGTATGAAAGTGGTGCTTCATACAAGCCATACCATACGTCGGTGTAAACAAAGTCTGCATCCTTCATTGCTTCGTCAGCATCTTCAGTGATGGTGATTGTTGAGCCTGACTTTTCAGCGTTCTTCTTGGCGATTGCCAATTGTTTTTCGGGGACTTGGAAGCCTTCTGGGCCAAATTGAACGAAGTCCATACCCATCTTAGAAGCCATGAACATCATTGATACACAAACTTGAGTTGCGTCACCAACGAAGACTACTTTACAGTCGCTAAGGCGTTTGCCTGAAGGTAAGTGTTCTGCCATGGTGATGATGTCGCCCATTTCTTGGGTTGGATGGTTGTAATCACTCATACCGTTAAGAACTGGAACAGTTGCAGTTTGAGCAAGCTTTTCAACAGTTTCGTGCTTGGCAACCCGAGCCATCAAGATGTCTACTAAACGTGAAAGAACAATTGCTGTGTCACCTAATGATTCGCTTTCAGCACTTCCTAAATGAATTTGACCTGGTGCAAGGTATTGAGCATGACCACCAAGTTGAGTCATTGCAGTTTCGAATGAAACTCGAGTTCTAGTTGATGATTCTTCGAAGATCATTCCTAATGTTCTGTGTGAAAGTAAATCTGGGTAGTTCCCATCTTTGATATCCTTCTTGATTTGGATACCTAATTTGATCATGTATTGGATTTCTTCTTTGGTGTATTCGTTAGTATCGATAAAGTCGCGTTTCATAATGAGCATCTCCTAAAATTTTTATTTTTTGGTTGTTCAGAAATTCTCGAGTATTTCTTTATGGCTTAAATATAAATTATGTAAGCGCTAAAATCTAGTCATATCAACGGCTTTGACGCTTTTTGGTGGGGTTAGGATTTTGTTCCAAATCGCGGAACATGTTCCACCTGCCTATTAAGTTGAGCGTTTAACTATGATTAAACAAAAAAATCACGACCTGAGAAGGTCGTGATTGGGGAGAGGTATGTGAGTTTTGTTACATGATTTCCACACCAAACATCGTTATCAACAAACTTGCCTGGTACGCATTGATTTTAAGCCCTTTTAACCTAGTTGGATCAACTACCAAATCATTGAACGTGGCTGTACTTAAGTCGACACCCTTCAAGTTAGTATCTAGAAAATCAATACCGTCAACCACACAGTTATCGAACTTCAGTCCTTTGACCACTTTGACGTCTTGAAATGATGACTCGATTAGGTCACAATCGATGAATTTGCTTTGCTCAATCTTGGTTTCACTGAAGTTTGAGTACAGTAACTTGCAGTTTGCGAACTTGGTTTTCAACAACTTGGTTCCTACAGAAAAATCCGTTCCCGTCATTAAAGATCCCGTAAACTCGCAGTCCACAAAATAGCTACGGTGGAACGTCTTATTGGGTAGCGAGCAATTGATGAACTTGACGTCAGTCCAATCAACACCGTCAAAGTCGTCCTGTTCAAACGCACAATGGTTGAAAACAACGTCTTGGACCATCGTCTTTTCGTTGGCTGGGCTAAAGGTACAATCTTGGTACTCGTTATCAGCTTCGATATCATCGAATGAAAGGTGCTCGTTAGTGTACGTCATGCAGTGAATTCTCCTTTAATTTTTCTTCCCTAAAACTACCCTTGATGTAAATACAGCCAGGCAAACTCCTAGCGCTAAAGGAAGTAGCGCCGAATAGTTTAGGTGACAAACTTCAAATATCATAAACAGTGCCATGAATGGCGCTTGCTGTGATGCCGCTAAAAACGAAACGGCACCCAGTAGGCCCGTCTCCCAAAGCGGAATTCCAGGGCCAAAGCTGTTTAAAATCAATCCAAACACAACTCCGACAACCGCACCAATCGCGATTGACGGTGTCAAAGTTCCGCCTGATGCACCGGCCCGTAGTGACAAGACAGTAACCACCGCCTTCACCGCAGCACCAATTATCAATACTTCGAGAATAAACTTTGGATTCGTTGATGCAAAAGCGGTTTGTGCTAAAGCACGACCGTTTCCCATTACCTCAGGAAACTTAATTGCTGTAATCGCGGTAATCAGTGCAACTAATGGCAATTGCCAAAGAATCTTGTTATCCCTAGTCTGGTGAGCATTAGCGTAACTAAATAACTTGCGGAACCCGCCACCTAACAAGCCACACACTGGCGCAATTAGTAAAACTACTGCCGTACTGATGAGCGAAAAGTTATCATGCCCCACCCCGTAGTATGGCTGAAATCCCTTTTCAATCGAGCCAACCAACATCGCTTCAATCGACATCGTGACACTGACGAGAATTGCCCGTTGGTCAACCCGTTTTAGTAGCAACTCAAGGCTGAACATCGTCCCTGTAATCGGGGCAATATAAACTCCAGCAAATCCTGCCCCAGCTGCTGCAGCAATTAACAATCTTCTGTCATCGTCTGACAGTTCAAGATTAGTAAACTTTTTCAATAGTCGTTGCCAAGTCTGTGACAACATTGCCCCCAATTCACGAGGAGCCAATTCACGACCAACAGAGCCACCGGCACTAACGAAAAAGATTTGCGTCAGCACGTGGACGAAGGTGGTTCCAACTGGCATGTCCTTGCCAGCTATCCCCTGGTTGATTGATACCGTTGACTTCATCTTGGTTCTGACAAGCCACCAAACAAGCGTCGCAACGATTCCCCCAACTAAAATGGAAATAAATCTTGTGCCAGCACCCGATACCCAAGCAACTGGGGCCCACGTAGTTTCATGGTAGTGCAGAAATAGTTCTTCTATTAAATTAAAAAATAGGCTCAAAAGCATTGAGCCAAGCCCTACCAAGAAACCAAGAACGATGGTGGAGATGATGAGGGCGGTGTTTTTTGAGGAGTTAAGCATGTGTGGTGTGTCCTTTTAATTAATTTTCTTCAAAGTAATAATCATCTAATGCATAAGTCTTTATTGGGGTAATATGTAATTCATATTTTTGAACCAAATCAGCTAATGTTTGGCCATCAATTAAAGTAACTGTATTATTTCCTTGTCTAGCCTTTTTAATGGCTTGAGCAGTAAATTGACTGGTAGTTACAAAGATACCATATTCGGCATTAAATCCGTCCATGACTCCTTTAAATTTATCAATTTCTGGTTCTGAAACCGAGTTGTCCGTATACCGCTTGCATTGAATTGCAACCCTACTAGTTCTAAATTCATCAGAAGTGAAGTACCCAAAACCATCAATACCATGATCGCCAGATTTAACAATACCTCGCTCTTTATCAATTTGAACTCCCATTTTATTGATTAATAATCTAGAGAAACTTTCAAATTTAGCTGGAGAGAATTTCTTCAAACAATCTAGTAGTTCTGACTTCCATTTAGTTGAACTAACGTCTTCAGCGTCACTACTATCTACAGATTCGGGTTCATCTAAATGAACCGTTTCTTTCTCTGCTGCTTTTCGTTCCTTATTAAGTTGATGCTTTTTATCCCAGTATTCCGAAACCTTACTTTCAATTTCATGAGTTGGAAAACTAGACATATCAAAATCGCGGCCAACTTTAGTCAAAACCAAGTCAACTCCCCGTTGAGCACCTTCAATAAATCCTGCTGCTACCAATCCCTGAATTCCAAAGTTAAAATCAAACATAAATGGACTATATTTATTACCACTCTTTGCAGTTACCTGTCCAAAAACATCTTCTTCAGTAAAATCATCGATACTGTTACTAGCTATCTCTGCTCTAACTTGCTTTCTTGATGCAGAACCACCTAAGTTTCGCAAAGCTAAAACAATTGCTTTTATGGTGTCTCGACGTTCATACTTGTTAGCCATTTCTTCACCCCATAATATTGCATTAACAAACTAAATATCAGAATAATTCTTGTATTTAAAAAAATCCTAACTTATAAGACTATATTATCACGACCACCCAAAAGTCCGATCTCATTAATAAGGTTCTTGAGTAGTCAAAACAACTCATGACTGTCCATTTACCTTTTATATTGATTCATAAAAATAGGAGAAGCCATTAAAGGCTCCTCCCCAAAAGTATATTTGATTGATTTAAGAGGTTAGATAACTAGTAAGTAGTAATTATTACTTCATCAACTTTACCTCTCCCACTGCCTTTAGAATTGATGGCTCGACTAGCTTGAACCCTGTTAATAGTAAAAATACTATCCGAATACAATTCTTCAATCAGGGGAACATCTGCATTGGAAAGCATAACTTTTACCCCACGATTATGAAGTTCAATTGCAGTATCCCTTAATTGTTCTTGCTGCAACAAACCGAAGCCGTTTGAAGTATAACTTGTAAATGAAGATGTTGGACTCACGGGGATATAAGGCGGATCAAAATAGACAAAATCATTTGACACTGCCTCAGAAACTGCCGCTCTGTAATCACCGCTAGTTATCTTAACATCATTCTCGTTAAGATAACTACTAACTTTTTCTAATGATGGCGAAATTATCTTAGGATTACTATACCTTCCATACGGAACATTGTTTTGACCCTTTGAATTTACACGCCAAAGCCCATTAAACCCAGTTTTATTCATAAAAATAAACCTTGCAGCTCTTTCGACAGGAGTCATTTCAGCAATTCTTCCATCCCTATCAGCAGATCTAAGGTTAAGATAATAATCTTTAGAATTGTTTTTTTTATGAACTTCTAACAACTTAATTAAATCATTTGGAAAATCTTTTACTACCTTCCAAACATTTACTAATTCTTCGTTCCAGTCATTAATAACAGCGCGTTCAGGCTGTAATGACAGCAAGAGTGCTCCACCACCAATGAATGGCTCATAGTAGGTTGAATAGTGTGAAGGAGCATATTCCTTCAGAAATCGAACAATTTGACGTTTCCCACCGACCCACTTAATGAATGGGGTCAAAACCTCACTTTTTGAAAGCTTAACTATATCAGTATCTAAAACATCAGAAAGTTTACTTACATATTCCTGCTTCCAATTACTAATCTCTTTATCTTTTATCGAAGCTAGCGTGGTATATGGAATGTCAGCGGCATTTGCTAATTCCTTTAGGTTATACCCATACTCCTTGCCAATTTCTTTAATATTCATCGCAGTCTCTTTTCGTATTTAATAACAACATTTTATATCATAATACTAAATACCACAACGTAGATTTATTTTTATTTTTCTACCAACTCACTAAGATACCCATTTTTTGCCATAGTGACATTGATAATATTTGGAATGATTGCAAAAGCTTCTTCCATAGGATTTTTTGCAGTATCCCACCCAGGGCCGTCACTAATCCAAACAAAGTTTACGTTTTTTGCATTCTTAAAGTTAACGCTGTAAAGATCACTAAATTCACCAGCCACAGCTTTTAGTTTAGAACCACCAGAACCATAAAAGTTAGTTTCAATGATTGTCACTGTCTCAGTTAAATCATTATATATTGCTCCATCATATCGACGACCACCCTTATTTTTTGATGGAGTAACCTCTGGTACAAGGATGCCCCATTGATTAAACATTTGTACTTGTGTAGGTTGCAATAGATAATGTAAACTTTCATCTCCACTAACTACCCTCTCAAGTAATGTCGCAAGGATTCTTTCGTTCTGCTGTCCACTACGATTTTTTCTGCCGTTACTATCTAGGCCTACTTGTACACCCAAAACATAATCTACAAGTGATTCATTAAGTTCTTTTTCTAAGAAGTTTAATAAACCTGAATCTTTCATAAAGTTTAGATATAAATCAATTTTACTAATGTCGGGATTCAAAAAATCTATAAGTGAATGAGACATCTCATTATCAGCATCAACAATTAAAACATCTAAGGTCATATCTCGACTAGCTATTAACAATGGAATGGTTTTTATTAAGTTAGGTTGCTCTAAAAAGAGTTTTCTAGCCTCTTCCGCTATATTTTCTTTACCAACTAAGTAATTCAGTGTATTTAATGATACTTCGTATGATGCAATATGCTTATTAGCATTTTCCCACTTAACCCAATACGAAGGCGTTCTATTTGTGGTCAATCTTGTCTTCATAAAGTACTGAAACTTGTTTACTGGAGACATCCCCATATATTCTGCAAAATCTATAATATCTTTCCAACCCTTTCGTTTTCAATATCAATAACTCTATTTTTAGCTATTGATAAATAACTTTCTGATTCATCTACTCCTATTACCTTCATTCCAAGCATTTTTCCAGCAACTGCTGTTGTTCCAGAGCCGACAAAGGGATCTAAAATAATCATATTTGTGTTTGCACTAGCCTTTAATATCCTCAGCATTAACGACAATGGCTTTTGAGTTGGGTGCTTTCCAAATCTCTTTTCCAACTTACTAATTGTAGACGTCGTCCAAACATCCTTCATTTGTTTGCCCCCATTGATAGCTCTCATTTCATCGTAGTTAAACAGCTGTTTGCCGCCTTGCTTTTTTGCCCAAAGAATGGTTTCCGTTGAGTGCGTAAACATTCTACGACTCAAATTTGGTGCTGGATTAGACTTTTGCCAGGTAACATTATTTAAAATTTTAAATCCTAGCTTAGGTAACAGGTAGCCTATTGTGTATATATTGTGCATTGTTCCAAAAATCCACAGAGTACCATTATCCTTTAAAACTCTAAATGATTCTTCAAGAAAACTCGAATAAAATTGTTCGGAATCAACCAGGTTTGGATCATCCCACGATCCCTTATTGACACTAACTTTTTTACCCCCACTATTTGAAAAGCCACCATTACTTAAAAAATAAGGTGGATCAGTTACTATCAAGTCTATAGATTTATCTGGTAATTTTTTCAAATAATCAAAACTATCTCCCAATATGTATTTAACATTTTGGTCTTTATAAAATTCTTTCATCGTAATCCTCCAAATCGCGTTTATACAGTTAATTACGATCTATATCCTAATTACCTAGATTTAATTTATACTTTATTTGAGTGTATTACCATAATTCATAGGATAATGCCTAGCTTGTGAGCATTGATAATAGAGTTATTACTTTTTATTCTTACCTACCACCTCCTTTAATGAAACAATATGAAAGTAGCAGGTATCCCTTAATTAGCATACTTTACCTTTATCAACAATTCATCTTCATCCCTTTTAAATCCATAGAAATCATTTAATTGCTTTTCAAACCTTTTTTTAAACTTATCTGTGGTTCTAGTTCCTATTAATGGCAGAAAATCCTGAACAAGATAATCAAACTTAATTTCATTGGAATTTCTAAACACCCGTACCCATTCATGAACTTTTAACATAAGGTCACTATTTGTTTGATCTAGCAATATAAATGGCGAGCCCGAAACTATAAGATGTGAATTTTTTTGTAATAATACCTGTAGTAATTCTTTATCTACTTCGTTAAATAAAATAATCGGTCTAGTCTTAATACCCTGGACGATTGTCATTTCTTCGACTCTAAAATTTTCTATCAATTCACTAGTCAGCTTTGCTGAGCTGACTTCTACTTTTGGACTATAATTATTACCGGTGAAATTTCTGAATACCCTTTTAAATAAGCTTAGCTTCTTCTCGTCTGTACCATTAGCTTCAATTTTTGTATCTCTAATTGCTTTCAATCGTTCTTTTATTGAAAACCGATACTCAAAAGTTAATTCTTGCCAAAATTCAATTTGATATAAGGGGGGCAACTTTGAAATTCTTCTTACAAACCCGTCATTTAAGTTTAACGAATCAATCATTAATTTCTTTTGGTTTATACTTATTTCATTACCTGGAATATCCACCCTTTGGCGTAAATATTCCGCAACATTTTTCATCACAAAGTTAATGTCATCATCCATTCCCAAAAATTCTAAATCAGTCCTAAGAACCTCTCCGTTATGAAGATGAATAACATCTAATCCACAGCTCTGAAAAGCTTGTCGGATTCTCTTAGAATGTATAATAATTTCTGGAAATACAACCTCAGCTGCTTGCTCATTATTCTTAACTGCGTCTAATAAGTTGTTAAAAGATAGTTCTTCCTTTTCATCAAAGACACTTTTACCTATCTCAGTGTTTTGTTTATAAGATTTATAATCACGCTTTGGTTCTTCTGGTTTATTATGATTTGCTTCCAGCACTTCTTCAACCGTCATTTCTAAAACATCATCATTTAATGGAACTATTCCAATACCTTGTAATTGATTGAATATCCTCGTATCAGCACTAAAAAATACTCTGAACAGGTTACTGACAATAATTCCATTAAAATAATCGCTGCTCTCAACGCCAGACTTTTCAAGAAAGTATCTAATCTCATTTGGCAAAACCAGATCTTTAAATGTATTAAAATTTGGTTTAACTGCTTTAAAAATTGTGAAGTAATCATCAAATTGTTCAATGTTTTTATAAAATACATCTGTTGGTGTGTTAGTTATTACTTCAAATCCCCTTAAAGCAAACTCCATAACCAACCTATGAAAAAATGTATTATCCTTTTGATAAACCTGATTCAATTTTGTAAGTGGGATTCTTACTTCGCTTTTATAGCACAGCAATTTTAAATTAATGTCATATTCATTGATAAACTTATGTAAATTGGGGCTATTAATTGAATCAACGTTAGTTGGACACCTAACATAACCTACTATCATATTCTTCCCTCTCTAGTTGTAACTCTAAATGTTGTGTAAAATTTCACAGTAATAATTAAGTATACAGGAATTGTTACCATAATAAAACCGTGCTATAAAAATGTGAAAATACACTTAATCTAGTTACATTTCTATCACGTGCCGTCAATAAACATAAAAAGATAGTGTTGAGACATAAGTCTATCCATAACTGTTGCAGGCGGATGGGTCAAAATAAATTTATATTTTTAAATTTATCCCAATTGATTTTTAATATCATATACAATTAACCTAACTACAAAACCGGAGGTAATCCCCTTGCAAACCATCTACTTTAACCACGACGGTAACGTCGACGACCTTGTTTCATTGCTGCTAATTCTCCAATTCCCTAACACTAAGATTATTGGTGTTAGTGCGGTTGGTGCAGACTCTTACGTTGAGCCATCTGTTTCCGCATCTCGCAAAATCATTGATCTATTTGGTCATCAAGATGATTTAGAAGTCGCAATGTCAAACTCCCGCGCAGTTAACCAATTTCCAAAAGACTGGCGCTTAAGCACATTCTCTTTTGATGATTTTCCAATTCTTAACGAATCTGGCCAAGTCAAAACACCGCAGGCTAAGCAACCCGCACATTTGGATATGCTTGAAAAAATCAAAGCTAGTGAAGAGAAGGTCACTCTTGTAATGACTGGTCCGCTAACTGATTTAGCTAGAGCAATCGAAATCGATCCAACGGTCACTGATAACATTGATGAACTTTTCTGGATGGGTGGTTCAATGACCACTGACGGAAACGTTTCGGAACCTGGCCATGACGGCTCCGCTGAATGGAACGCATTCTGGGATCCAGAGGCAGTTAAAACCGTCTGGGACTCCAACTTAAAAATCACGGTTGTTAGTTTAGATAGTACCAACCAAGTACCGTTGACTCCTGAACTTAGAAAACGCTGGGCAAGGAAACGCCAATACCCCGCAATTGATTTGATTGGAATGGGCTACTCACTAGTTCACTCATTTGAAGCAGATTCCACTTACTACCTTTGGGACGTGTTGACCACGTTGGTAAGCAAGTACCCTGAATTGGTTGAATCAAAACAAATCAAGTCAGACGTGGTCGTTGACGGACCATCTGCTGGAAAAACCTACATCACCGAATCCGGTCGTGAAGTTACCTTCGTGACGAGTGTTCATGCGGATGAGTTCTTTGATAAGATGGATGAGTTGGCGAAGAGTGCGACAAAGTAAGTAACAGATGTTATAAGAAAAACCACTTCAAAATGAAGTGGTTTTTACTTTAAAAAATATAATTATTCGCGAATTTCAGCTTCGTCTTTAACTCGTTTAAACTTAATATCTGTGTCAACAGCTTTGAAATGTTTTTCACCGGAAATGATTTTTTCTCGTTCATGTGGCCTTAACTGCTCGTCACTAACATTACCTTTTGTTTCAACAATAAAGTAAAGATGTTGTTCATTATCTTCTTCATAAAGTAATGCCCAATCTGGATTGTATGGCCCAAGTGGTGTGCGAATCTTAAACCAATCTGGCAGTTTTATGTAAAACTTCACATAGTCATCCATCTCGGCTTTTTTAGCAAATTCTTTTTCAATCGCCGAGTCGGTCACAATGTAGTCATACACAGTTTTGTGCTTAGTCTCATCAACTTTTACAGAATTACCATTGTCTCCTAAATATGCACTGAGCGTTTCAGTTGTGAATAATGTTTGCTCATATTCATCATCCGTACGGGTATATTCAATACCATCAACAATTAGCTGATTTTTAATAGCATTTATAATTTTAGCTGCTTGGTTCATATAGGCTAATGGGTTGTTAATAAAGCTATCCAAATTATTTACAGATTTTAATATCGAAACAAGGGTTTTTCGCGTTAAATTAGTTTCATTCTGTAAAAATGTTATAATATCTGGCAACTTATATGCACCAGGAGTCTCCGCTTTTACATTACTTTCGCTAGTCTCCTTTGCTTTCACACCAGCATCACTCATTTGAACCATACCCTTATTATAAAGGTAGGTTCCTCGGCGGGTTTGAATAGAGTTTATTCCTTCTAGCGACTCGTTTCCATTAATGGCAAAATCTATTAGCTTATTTGAATCAAAGTTAATTTTATATGTCGTCTTGTATTTGATCTTATTCCATAGCTCTAAGAAGTCCTCCGTTAATGCTTCTTTTACAACTTTGACTTCAACCTTATCCCTAGCATCTTTAATATCAAGACTCTTGACCTTAGACTTAACAACATCCAATATTTTTGAACCAAGTTCTGAAAACTCTTCGGGAATTTCTAACTCCTGGTCGGCAATCGCTTCCTTCATTTTATCCGTTGCATGACCGGATGAACTTATATAATCCTCATCTTTAAAGAAATTGAAAAGTTGCTCTGATTTTTTCTTTCCAAAGATTTGCAAATCTTCAGTTACGTTGTCATAAGATTCAATAATGGTAGTAAAGCTATCCTTATCAAATACTCCAAAGACAACTCCCTCTTCTTCGTATTCCTTCTGAAGTCCTTCAGCAAATTCTTTATAGCTCTCATTAGCCATAACAGTTAAGGTATTCACTTGAAATCCTGGAACCCGCTGGCCTTCTTCATTAACTGCAATACGTAATCCACGACCAATCTTCTGCCGTTTTGTAATCGTATCCTTAGTCTCAATCAAAGTTGCAATCTGAAATACATTTGGATTATCCCATCCTTCTTTTAGTGCTGAATGAGAGAAAATAAACCTGATTTTATTGGCCTTATCCGTATGATGCTTCTCTTCATCATAGAAAGTTAACAGTCCTTCTTTATTCTTCATTATCATTTCATAGGTTGATTCATCCGCTTGAGAATCGCCCTTAGTATTTTTTAGCTTCCCTTTTTTATCAACAGAAAAGTAACCATCATGAACTTCAGAAGCTGGAACGTTAACATCATTTAATACTTTATACTTCGGCAACCGAATTAACTTATTATATTGTTCCTCAAATATTCGTGCATATCTACCAGGAGTCGCATTTCCGTTATCATCATATACACGATAGTTTTCAACCTTATCCAAGAAAAATAGACTCAGAACCTTAATACGTTGGCCAGATTGTTTAAACTGTAATTCTTTATTCAAATGTTCTTCAATCGTTTTTGAAATTTGATTACGTTTCACCACTTCATCTTCCAAAGTGGCAGATTCCAGTGTTATTTTGTCCGGCGTGCCAGAAAAATATACTGACTCCAATCCCGGTGTAGCATCAATATCTTGGATGAATCCAACCTCTTCATATGCTTGAAGCTTGGTCTTAGTGAACATGTCATCCCCTGCTTTGAAACTCAAAATTTTCTTATCAGCATCCTTACTCGTTTTTTTATATACCTCAATTCTAGCTGTTATTCCGTTTTTACCCGTCTTAACATCAATCAGCTTCATATGAGCACGATTGCCATCTTCGTCCATTGAAATACTAGCTACTTCAATTTGCTTAACTAACTGCTTATCATAAGCTTCAACTGCACCGAGTTGATAAACTTTTGGGTAAGAACCATCACGATGAGTAGCTGAATAACGAAATCCCGCCGATGGATTTAAACTAGTAAGTGCACCTTTTGCCAAGACAGTATTATCTACTGACTGTGGCTCATCAATAATGACAATCGGCCGAGTTTCCGCAATTAAATCAATTGGACGTGCTCCCGCGAGTTGATCATTTTCGCGATTCATAACGTTCGTATCCTTATTAAACGCCTGAATCGTTGTAACCATTATGTCGATTGTAGTTGCTGATGCAAATGACCTAACACGGTCAAGTTTGCTACTATCAAACATAAATAAGTCGTAAGCTACACCATTGTACTGATTCTTAAAGAATTCTTTTGTAATTTGGAAGGTCTTAAGGACACCTTCCCTAATTGCAACACTTGGTACAACAATAACAAATTTCGTAAACCCATATTTTTTATTCATTTCAAGAATAGTCTTCAAATATACAAATGTTTTGCCTGTTCCCGTCTCCATCTCAATATTGAATTGGGGAAAGTTTTTATTGTTTCCAAATAAATTATCACTTGGAACAATACCGTTCAAAATTTGTACTTTGTTAACATTTTTTAACATTTGCTCTTCGTTAATAATTATACGATTTCCAACCCCGATACCATCACTCGCAAACAACGTTCCTTGAGGGTCGCTGTTTGTGATAGTAAAATTAGATTCTTTTATTGTCTGGCCTTCAAACACACGTACTGCACTATTCACAGCATCGGTTTGAAAATCAAGAGTATCAAATTGTATTTTCAAGTGTATGTACCTCCCTTCCTTTAAATACTCAAAATATCATCATACTGAATACCACTTGCGTTTAACCGCTCAATCATATTTAGCTTTTCACTATCATCAACAAATTTTTCATCTTGCAAAACAACTACTGAATTTTCAGCTTTTTCGTCATCGATTTTCTTAATAATATATCCAGCGATATCACTCGTAATGTTGTTTCCAAGCACTACAAACATCGAACCAAATGCAATATCATAAATAACTGCATCTCCAACTTTTGTTTCATTGATTGGATAAGTTAAATCAAGGCCTTGTTTTAACATGATTTCATATACAACATCGAGTGGTTTTGAATCTTCTTCAAAGTTATTAGTGAGTAGTTCAAATTGTTTATTCAAATCTTCTGGATTTGAATTCCATTTTTTGATATTTGACTTGGAAAGTTCAAATACCTTAAACCCAGTATCAAGCTGTTCTGTTGAAGTAGAACTTTCTTGAATAATTTTATTACCAGCAAGCCGAATCCGTTCTTCTGCAATATCTGAAATAGTTTTATACCCATCCTTATAAGCAATATCCTTTTCAGAGAGTTGTTCTGGCAATTGAACCATAATAAAGTGACGATCACCACCGTCTTCAGCATTCATCCGCATTACAGCCTCTGCCGTCGTAGCTGAACCACTGAAAAAATCCAGGACAATTGAATCTTGATTAGAATACAATTCAACAATTCGTTGAACCAACGGTACTGGTTTAGGATATGAAAAATATGCTTTATCATTAAAAAGATGCTTTAGATATTGGCTAGCACTTTGGGAATGTCCTACGTCTTCGTATTTCCATATTGTCATTGGAGTAACAGTTTCTTTTACCTCAGACGCAAATCTCTTGTATGAGGGTGCGTTATTTCCATCCATTCCAAACCATACACGATTATCAGCACGCAATTCATCATATTTTTCCTTTGAAAATCTCCAAGAATATCCACTTGGCGGCATTACCTTCCTTCCTGAAGGAGTGACAATTTCATATATATTTTTTTCATTTGCTGGACCAACAGAGAAGTTATCAGCTTTATATGGGCCTCTATAATCATTGTCAGGATTTTTATACATTTTTGTTTGTTTAGATAATCTAGATATTCCGTTGGACTGCACCAACTCACGATTCTTTGCATAGACCAATATATAATCATGACTTTGAGAAAAATTTTTCTTCAAGTTGATTGGGGCATACGCCCTTTCCCAAACAACCTGTGCTAAAAAATTTTTCTCTCCAAATATCTCATCACATATTTTCCGTAAGTTATGATCTTCCGTGTCATCGATACTAATAAAACAACTCCATCTTCGGTCAATAAGTTTCTCGCAAGCTTTAATCTTGGATACATCATATTTAGCCAATCAGTATGATAACGGCCATTTGTTTCTGAATTAACACTTAACTTATTGCCTTCATTATCAACCTGACCAGTCTGCTCTAGGTAATTTTCTAAGGAATCCGAAAAGTTGTCGTTATACACAAAATCTTTTCCCGTATTATAAGGTGGATCTACATATATCATTTTTACTTTTTTAGCATATGATTTCTGCAAAGTCTTTAAAACTTCTAGGTTATCGCCTTCAATATATATATTTTGGGTTTTATCCCAATCCTTAGACTTTTCCTTGTTCGGCTTTAATGTAGCTACAGTTGGTTGTTGTGCCAGCTTCATTGCCTGCTTCTTTCCATTCCAAGTAAAACTATAGCGTTCTGGTGCTGTTTCAATCTGATCACCAAGAATCAAACGCAGCTTATCAAAATCAATCTTTTTCTCAGTTAGTACTTCAGGAAACAATTCCTTCAGCTTTTCAACATTTTGCTCAGTAATATCAAGTGAATTTGAAGGCACTTGATTATTCTCATCCATCATAAATTAGATTTCCTTTCACACTTTCATCCTAATGATTAATTTCACTTGAAAACTCATCCTTCAATTTCTTCAACTTCATTTGCATGTCAATTTTACGATTCAGCTGAGGTTCTTTTTTTATATTGCTACGCAAATCTTCCATCTGCTTTTTCAAATCATCAAGTTTATCTTTCTTTTCACTATCGATATGCCCTACAGTTTCACCATATTGTACTTTAGCCATAAATGTAGCAATTTCATCACGTATTCCATCATAAAGTACTTTCATGTTTTGATTTGGCAGATTGATAAATGATATCCGATGTAAAACCATTTGTAATTCTTCATCTTGATAGACAGGTGACGGATAAATATTTGCTAAGTTCAAGTAACCGGTTGATTTTTTTTCAAATCGGCCAGTATAAATAGTAAAACTGTCCGGTTCATCAGTGAGAATTACTAATGGATACGGAATCAATAACGACAACATTTTATATATTTTAGTTGAGTCACCTTTTCCTTTAGTTTTCACATAAAGGAATTGGATTTCTTGATAAAGTTCCTTATCATCTTCATATACATCTATGTTTGTATTATCTTTTCTCAAAGTAGCTAAAACATATATATTTTGCACAGAATCTTGTAAAAAATGCTTGTCAGTCGCTTCTTTCATATGTGGATAGATTTGAGTTTTTGGCAAATTACGATTAATAATCGTACTGTTTGGAAAACCCCACCATTTTATAACGTCTTTTGTTTCCAAATGTATCACCTACTTAATTATTAAAAATGATATTAATTCTACATCATCTAAGTTATTCAATAATTCTGTCTGCAAATTTGTGCCTCCTGGAGAGAATAACGATCCCATGCCTACTTCGTCTTGTTTACCTTTAATTGCTTCAATAGCTTTACTTAATATTTCTGAGTAAACAGACATATCTCTTCCACCGCTTGTTTCCGCATAGAATTTATCCACTAATGGCTGATTAACAGTGCTTTTGCCGACTGTTAACTTCTTAAAAAAGTCCAATGCCTGCTTGGCATACATATAATTAACTTTTGTAGTTCCATCCATCCTCATGTAAACCACAATATATGGCAAGATACTATTATCTTTGCCAAATTCATCAGTTTGCTGTTTTAAAGTTAAAATAACACCTGGTTCAGCTTCAGAAAATCCACTTGTATCAGTGATTGCATACATTCCTAGTGGAGCCTCATTCAACAGTTTTTCGTGATCTTTTAGTGCATTTTGTAAATCAGCCTTAAAATCATTAAAGGTCATATCTGTGATTGAAATTGCCCCATGAACATCTTCCAAATCAACTACTTGAGTTTGCAACTGCTGCAACTGTTTCTTACGGTATTTCAAATCATTCATTTCTTTATTGGGCTTAATATTAAGTAAATCATCTTCACCCGTCGCTGCAGTATCCAACATCACCATTCTTCCCTTGGCTCGTTGTTCCAGATTAAGATAAGTATCTAAGTCCACGTTTGGCCAAAAATTAACTAACTGAATTCGTTTGTTTTTTGAGCCAATACGGTCAATACGACCAAAACGCTGAATTACACGCACAGGATTCCAATGAATATCATAATTGATCAGATAATCTGCGTCTTGTAAGTTTTGCCCTTCCGATATTGTATCTGTCGCAATAAGCAATTCAATTTCTTCAGTGGCATTTGGGTTAATTTGAGCGCGACCTTTTGATATTGGTGAAAAGTTCGTTAAGATATCACTCATCTCATTTGCGTTAACTCCACGCATGGTTGTCTTGTTCGGTGTTGAACCACCTGTAATTAATGCCGAATTAAATCCAAAATTGTCTTTAACTTTATTTGCTAAATTTTCATATAGATAATTTGCAGTATCAGCAAACGCAGTAAATACAATAATCTTTTTGTTGTTTCGGTTAATTGGATGCTCATACTTATCCTTAATAATTTTTTCTAAGTCTATGAGCTTAGCATCTTTTTCAGGGGTTACCTTATGTGTAATATTTTGAAGTTGTTTCAATTCAAGCAAATCTTCTTTAAGTGCTTGTGGCCACTGCAATAGATCCATATCACCAATTAATATTTTTGTCTTCGTACCAACTGATTGTTCATCAAACGCATTTTCCAGATCTTCATCATCAAAGTCCGTAATACTTGGCATTTCAACATCATTAGACTGACTGGCTTTGATATTGTCTAGGATTTCTTCAATACCGTTAACCATTCGGTCTATGGTTAATCCAAATGAAAAGATTGAACTTTCAAGTCGCTTGAATAAATTAGCCCGAATCAAGTTACCCAGTTCTTGCTCACGGTCTGTTTGCCTAAATGCGGATTTTCCATCTTTCACCTTGGTATCATATAGGTCTTCGTAATACCTACGTTTCACGGGTAGAACATACTTAAGTGGCTTATACATTGCCATGTTTAAGCGTCCAATGGATTCATACACATTTTTTAAATTAGGAAACTCTCCCGATGCATCGATATCAGGCTTAACAGTTTTTGGTTTTAACCTCTCTGGAAAGCTACCAAGTGAAGCAGTATCATAATACTTTTCAATATGCTTACGACTACGTGCAATCGTCACCATATCCAATAGCTTAAAGTAATCAGGGTTAACTGTATCAAGAAAATTTTGGGTTGTTCGTTCATTTTCATCAAGTTCCATCCACTGATTAAAAGCACGTTGGGCAGATCTCAATGTAGTGTCAATATCTTCGATTCCATATTCAGCTAGTGCATCAGTTTTTCCTTCGGTAATAAAACCAATTTGATTTTTCAAATCATTCATTTGGTTATTAATTGGCGTAGCTGAAAGCATAAGCACCTTAGTCCTACGACCTTTTTTTATAATGTCTTCCATTAAGCGTTGATACCGAGTTTTTGTTTCTCGATTTACACTAGTATCATTATTACGAAAATTATGAGATTCATCTATTACCACTAAATCAAAATCTGACCATAAAAACGAATCCAGTTTAATTCCATCACTTTCACCTTTATATCTACTAAGATCTGTATGATTCAAAACTGTGTAATTAAAGTAATCATCTACTAATACATTACGCACATCTGGTCTAGTATAGAGTGTCCAATTATCTCTCAAACGTTTTGGAGCAAGAACTAAGACGCGTTTACGTTGCAGTTCATAATACTTTATAACTGCCAATGCAGAAAATGTTTTTCCTAAACCAACAGAATCAGCAAGTATTACTCCATTATATTTTTCAAGTTTACGAATAAGACCCATTACACCATCTTTTTGAAATTGATAAAGCTTATTCCAGATGACAGATTCCTTAAATCCAGAACCATCGGGAGCGACATCCTGTTCATCAAGTTCTTCTAGCTTGTCATGAAAAATATGATATAGAGACACAAAGTAAAGCCATTCGGGTGTGTTTTCCTGATAAATAGTTCTTACTTTATCAAGAACTTTGTTAGTCACTTCTTTAGACTTGTCAGAATCATTCCAAATCCTATCAAAATCCGCTTTAAGCCCTTCAAAATAATCGGCGTCAACGTCAGCATCTGAACCACCAATTGCCGTCATCGAAGATAAATTATTAGACTCAGTAATTCCTAACCCATCCGAAGTAAACTTGAACATTCCTGGTATTGCTAGACTATCTTTGATGTCTTTGTCATTAAGAATCAATAACTGATCGAGTGCACTTTGATCTGGGCTTAACTGTTTAACATTTACTTTATCTTCTATAAGCTGAGCTGTCTCACGAGCAATAAAAGCTGTGTTCATCTTATTTCTCAACTTGATTTCATACTTATTTCCATATACACCGTCACTGTCCTGTGCTATTTCATACCTTTTTAAAAAACTCGTCTCTTCTTTTTCAAAAAAACTTTTCGTTAAAATAAGTCTTAATTCTTTTGACTGCTTAATTTCCTTTTGTAGCGCGTGAAAAGCAAAAATAGAAAATGCAGCTGTCTGTATACTTATTTTCGAATGAGTATTAACCTTGTCGCTTATTAAGTTTTTTAAGGTGTTATCACCTTTGTTATTTACCAGCTTTGGCACAACTTACCTCCCCAAAGAATATCAATTTCAACTTCAATTGTTTTGTTATATAACTTTATGCTTTTAAATGATCTCAAACACAATTAAAAGCTAAGAAATATTCCAATAGTATTATGATTATTCGTATCAGTACGTTAAAAGTAATTATTTTATTCCGAAATTAAATGTAGCAAAGTTGTACTGATAATGTCAACGGGTAAAAGGCTTAACCAGGGCATATAAACTTGATGAATTCTTATTTGTCGAATTTAATGTAAGTTGACCTTTGATTATTAAATAATATGCCTATCTCCAATTGCCTAAATTACTAGTTAAAATATCTGATATTGATTTACCATGCCACTAGTTCACTAACCCAAAGATATATAAATATTTCTTTCAAATATAAAAAGGTACCGATAATATTTATCGGTACCACAATGGCTCTGCTAACTGACCAACACCTTTATGCCAATACCCACCAATGTCTCAATTCTTACTCGGTAGTTTCAGCAACGCATGAGCAACTTTGTTTCGCTTAAATTATGTGATTTATTCATCATTTTGAAGTTGCTTTTTCTTTCTTAGTCCGTCAATTTCGCCATTTATTTTACATTGGAATGACCTTATTAAGCACAGGAGTTACTAATGTCAGATCAATGTGTTGCCTTTTTTCTATTACCCCAAAATATGTAAAAAGCCACCTAAAACACTCAAACACCTATTCCCCCGCCTTTCTTAGTGCTATGCTTATAATGGCGTAGAAGAAAGTAAAGGTGGCGAACTATTTATTCAGCGGTTATAAATCTAACTATCTATTATTAATACATATTCGCCACTCAAAAAGGGACGGTGAAGACCAACATGAAGAGTCATTTTGATGGATCAGACATTGGTGTTGATATCATTATTATTGGAGCAACAATTATATACTGCATTTTTTTTGTAGAGTTTTGTATTGATCTATTTTGACCAACTCTTTTTTCTAAAAAAAGAGGTCGAGGAAATTACCTCGGCCTCTTTCATTTATATTAATCCTAAAACTCCAACCTCTCCACACTCCTCAAACTTGCCCAGTACGTTAGTGCCAAAATCACAATGGTCACTAACCCTGCTGCAATCATGAAAGGTGTGAAACCGTCATCTATATATAGTTCCATCAATTTATCCCAGGCGTTTTGCCCAAAATCTGTCTTGGTAAAGATCCAGGATGCTAATCCCAGAATCAAAACAACTGCAGCGCCAATTCCGGACACGAACATCTGGGTTTTGGTTGGACCAAACTTAATCTGGAGCGGAATCAGTGCAAAGCCCACAACGGTAATTGCCATGCAAACTAAGGCAATCTGATTGATTAATGACTGCTCCTCCACCGACCAATTTAGCAGATTGTGGAAAATATACATCGCAATGATGGTCAGCACAAATGAATCAATCATTAACGCCAACAATATGCTGAACTTTTCCGTCACGTACTGTTTTCGCGTTATCGGCGTAGTGAAAAGAAATTTCAGACCATTATTTTCTTGATCACTAGAAATTAAAAACAGGGTTATGAACTCCATGTTTACGCCAATAATTGCCATTGTAATATACAGTCCCGTTGCCCCAAACAACATTGGATCCAACATTGCCAGGAAAGAAATTATAAATGCCATTGCCAACTTTTTGATGGCAATTCCATCACGTACGAATAAACTACTCATGGTCAATCCCTCCTACAAAAAACAAGATAATGTCATCAATTGACGTTTGTTCAATCACAACTTCAGGATAATTTTCTGCGTAAAAACTTCTTTGATCGGTCAACGCACTATAACCAAAATCGGTCTTGTTTGCTTTCAACAAGTATTGCTTATCAACATTGTCGTATTGTGCTTCGGTTAATTTTAGCAGTGCGTACGAATCGACAATCTTATCTGTATCTTCTTTAAAAATCAACTTACCGTCATCAATCAGCATCACCCGATCAGCAAGTGAAGCTAAATCACTGGAAATGTGCGTGGTGATCAAAATACTTCTAGTTTCATCTGCATCTAGGTAGTCTTGCAGTAATTCGATGATTTGCTGGCGAACAACAACGTCCAGTCCCGCAGTCGGTTCATCTAAAACTAAAATTTTAGCATTATGCGTCAATGCAATGATCGTCTTCAATTTTGCTTGATTACCTGTTGATAGATCCTTAACTGCTTTGTCCAACGGAAGCTTGAGTTTAGCTGCTAAATCCATGAACTGCGACTCAGAAAAGTGTTTAAACGTAGACTTTAGAAGTTTGACCGTATCCAATGCTGTGAACTTTTCTGGCACTGTACTATCTGGGAATACGTAACCAAACTGCTCTTTGCCATCAGTGGACAGTTTTTTGACATCAGTCCCATCAAAGGAAACCTCGCCTGCATCCCGCTCAATTAAATTGCCAATTGCCTTTAACACGGTCGATTTACCAGCACCGTTTCTACCAATCAGTCCGACTACAGAACCCTCCGGAACTTGAAAACTCACGTCAAGTTTAAATCCTGGATAGTT
This sequence comes from Lentilactobacillus curieae, assembly GCF_000785105.2. NCBI lineage: Bacteria > Bacillati > Bacillota > Bacilli > Lactobacillales > Lactobacillaceae > Lentilactobacillus > Lentilactobacillus curieae. Next base: position 619,933 of record NZ_CP018906.1, read on the forward strand.
CTTTTTTAAATCCTTCACGTTTAGCATTTACTTTCCCTCCAATTCATCTGAAAACAGTTCAGTAATCTGCTTATCAGTTAGTCCTAAGCTCTGGGCCTTGCTGATTGTCTTGCCAAACTCTGTCTTAATTTCTTTACCAATTTCGGTGACTTGTTCATCCGAATTGATTTTTGCGATAAAGCTTCCCTTTCCGTGAACCGTGTTAACCAAACCCTCAGTTTCAAGCTGGTCGTACGCTTTTTTTACGGTCAACGCACTGATGTGTTGATCCTTGGCTACACTTCTAACCGATGGGAGCGGCGTGCCTTCAAGTAGCTGTCCAGCAACCATCTGCTTCTTAATTTGGTCAACAATCTGTTCATAGATCGGCACCATTGAATTTTTTGAAATTATCAGATTCACTTCATCACTTCCTCAACTGTTTATCCATTCGTAAACAGTATATAACAATATATAACAGTGTCAAATAAAATACTTAAATTCCGTCTTCTTCCCAGTGCTATACTTAAACCAACATACTTTGGGGGAATCACTATGAAACTAGGTCGTACTATCTACATAACTTTATTTACCCTGCTACTTGCATTCTGTTTTACAATACCGGCAAATGCAGAAAAGCTCCAAACAGAACCGGTAATTCAAGACGACATGGGCTTACTGTCGAGTAGTCAAATAGATGAAATTAATCAAATAAATGATAAGTTAGCAAAGCTAAAGTCGCCCCAACAGATTTGGGTATACACATCGAGATCAGCTCCGGATTATTACGATTCCGGATTTGCTGACGACACTGGCAATCATGGGCAAGTCAAAATCTCTGATTCTGTTTCGGAATCGGCTAAGGTTAAAATTGCTGAACAACTTGGGATTGACTACAATAACCCAACGACCATGCAGACTGACAAATTGAACAACACAACGATGATCACCGTCATCTTCGTTTCACCATCCATGAAGCAGCCAGTCTCAGTTGCAATGTCCGATGACATGGACTCCACTATGGGTGGCATTCGCCAGACATTCTTCAATTTTAAAATTGATAATCAGACAATGAGTGGTACGAACATTGTTAACACTGCCAAGAACTATTCTGCGTTTATGGAGAAACATTTAGACACACATACTATGGACAGTGGACCAGAATGGGATACCACCATTACCTGGACGCTTATTTTTCTGGGGATATTCTTTCTCATTCGTCACATCGTCAAAGGTAAAACTGGCGGTGGCAGCAGTGGTAGCGGCAACAGTTACGACAGCGGATTCGGTGACGGCTGGTGGCTGGGACAGAATTCGGGAAATGATGAGAGGTATTGAGTGAAAAGGATGACAATTCTATTTTAAAAATTGTCATCCTTTTTAGCTAATTTTCTCCCCACCCCCACCATCCCGCAGTACACTTAAACTATTCAATACATACGGGAGATGATCTGCTTGGACGACAAGTCTTCAAGTTCATTTAGTTCCATACTTAGCACCTTAGTCACACTGGTAGCATTCGGCTTAATTTTGGTATTCGGATTTTATGCACTTATAGTAGCGATAGTTATAATCGTCTTAACGTTATATTGGCTAATTCGCGGAATAATTTTTTTATATCAATATTTCTTTCATTCAAAAACGTTGGATGCAGAGACGTTTAAAGACTACTACTTCGATAACCTTGGAAAAGAAAAGGAAATTGTGTTTTCTCTAACCCAAGAACAATTTACATACTATGTAGCAGCAATTTATCACCAACTTGGCTATCAAAATGTCCGTGTCATCAAGTCTGTAATCGGAGATCAATTGCTTGTCAGTGCGGATAATGGCAACCAACGGACCGAAGTTTTATGTTGCTACGATACAGATGATTATCAACATCATTACGATATGAATGAAGTCCGTAGTCTATTCGACCGTGACATTGACAACCGAATATTCTTCACAAAAGATTATCTAACTGATGAGGAAGTGGAAACTTTAAATAGTTACTTTATTGACGCAATTTATGGACAAGGGTTTACAGAAACCATCAAAAACGTGATTGAAAATAACTAACTGATTCGCTATACTTATGCAGGCTAAATGGTATAAACTTCTACATAAAGTCAAACCTTAACTAACAACAACGTGTTGTGCAATCAAGGCTACGGTCTTGCTGCCAACGCGTTTTTTAAACCAAGTAATCGCAAGGAGGAACGGCTATGGAAACCATTCCCAGCAAAGACCTATCAACAGACAATAAGGCGCTAATTGCGGCAGTTTTATCCATGGGCAAGGGACTAATTGAGTTCGGTTCTGAAGTTAAACGTGCCGAAGACACCATGAACCGAATCATCAATAGCTCCACATTCCTAACGCCTGATGAAAAACAAGAATCGTACGTCTACGTCACCATTAACTCAATCTTTTTTCGTAACGGCAACGTTGATGTGGATTTCGTAAACGTCTTGAACCGTGAATTTAATTTGGATAAAGTCGCCAAATTAAATCAATTGTCCCGCGATTACTCTGCTCAAAAAATTTCAATTCAAAAATTATTGGCGAGTATCAAAAAGGTACTAAAAGAGCCAGCCAAGAAAAAGTTCTCCTGGCTGGCATATAGTGTTTTAAGTTCAAGTGTGACACTGATTTTAAACGGGAGCGTGTTGGAATGTGCCTTAGCTGCAATTATCGGACTGGTAACCAGCCAGTCCTATCCATTTTTTAGACGCTATTTAAACAACAAGTTCTTGCCGGAATTTATTGCGGCGTTCATTGGCGGTTTAATGGCCGCACTGTTTTGTAAGTTTTTCAAGCTCGACCCAACGTTACTATACACTGCCGCAATCATCCCCATGGTTCCTGGAATCGCTCTAACCAACGGGGTGCACGATACCTTCGATGACTATTTCATCTCTGGTCCGGTCATGATTCTGGAAAGCTTGACGACCCTGGTATCAATTTCGCTAGGAATCACGCTGGTTCAAGTCCTACCTTTGGGAATCCAGGCCTCCGGAGAAATTCAGGTAACAACGGTATCGTTAGTTGCCCAGATTATTGGAAGCGCACTTTGTTCAGTTTCATTTGCTTACATTATTCACGCATCCAAGTCGATGTTTTGGCCCATCAGTGTTGCCGGGGCATTAACCTGGATTGCCTACGTAGAGGTCACATCCCTCTCCCACAACAGTTTGCTAAACACGTTAGTTAGCGTCGGCATCCTGTCTTTAGTTTCACAATATTTTGCCAAACGCTACAAGGCACCGATGACGATCTTCTTCATCCCGTCATTAGTTGCCCTGGTCCCCGGAATCACCATGTTCGTTGGCCTCAGCCAACTAGGTACAGGCCAAACTGCAGCGGCAATTACCACCCTAATTGGGGTGATGGCTAATTTGCTTGGCCTAACCATTGGCAGTATTACTGGTGATGAGGTGTATAGACTGTTTATGCTGGTGAAAAATAAGGTGGTTAACCTAAGTTAAAAGAAAATCATCTGTGATGCGAACTGCACCACAGATGATTTTTTCATTTATAACAATTACTCGCGATCCTTAAAATCCTTCTCCTGCCAATCCATAAACACGCCCAACCCAAACATTGGAAATGACTTCAACGTTGCGGATAAAGTTTCCAGAAGTAATAAGAACAAAAATGGTGCCGACCACTTTAAAACGTGAAAAATAAAACTGATCCAACCAATAATCACAAACCACCGCTTGAAGGTTTCCCATTTTGAATCAGTTCGAACAGTAGCGTGACGCGGTTGGTATCTATGTATTTGGAACTTCATTTCTTCCCCTCATACTCTATTTAGATTTATTCAAATTCAAAACAATCTGAATATTCAATTTTCCGTACTTTGTACGCTGCAAAGCTAAAAGCGCGTTAATATCCCCCAACTCAGCCCGCCGTTCTATTTCATGGCGCGCGTAAACCGATAAAAGTGCCGAGCCAAAATCTGTTGGTTTCAGTAAGCGAGCTAATTCAGCATCCGTTTTATCACGCATATTTTTTCACCTTCATAACTGTATTTGTTATCTAGTTTACCGCAATTTTTTCCTATTAAACCAACAATCGCACAGCTTATAAGATTTTTCTCTGGTAAATTAAAACGTTAAAATTATTTTATTTTTGATATGGAAACGATTACACTATGAGTGTACTAATTTTCATTAGCATTCATTTTATTCTAGGGGGAATTTAATATGTTCAACTTTTTGAAGGCGTCGCCTGACGCTACGCAAAAGGTGCCGGATGATCAAGTCGCTAGCGTGTACAAGCGCAAACAACTCGGGGTTATCATCGCTACCAGTCTGACGTACATTAGCTATTATATTATTCGTCTAATTTTCACGACTGAACAGGCACCAATTATGAAGCAGTATGGCTTCAGTATCGGCCAAATTGGTTTGATCTTATCAACATTCGGGGTTGGGTACGGAATATCTAAATTATTCATGGGTGCCCTTTCTGATAAGTCAAACACCAAGGTATTCTTGGCCACCGGGCTTTATGCTTCTAGTGTTTTAAACGCTTTTCTAGGATTCACCCGTAATTTCTGGGTGATTTTAGGATTGATGTTATTGATTTCAATTACGCAGGCAGCTGGTGCCCCAGCTTGTCAGCGGGAAATCAACCTGTGGTTTTCTAAGAAACACAGAGGAACCATGTACGCAATCTGGTCATCAGCCCATAATGCTGGTGCTTTCGTATGTGTGGCCTGTGTGCAACTTGCAACTTTCCTTTTCTCTGGATCATTGACTGCTGTGTTCCTTACAGCATCAGTAATTTCAGCAGTTATCGCCACTTTGATGCTGTTGATTAACTCAGAACGTCCAGAAACTGAAGGTTTGCCAAACATGGCTGAATATTCTGGTGAAGTTGAATTGACTGAATCAGGAAAATCAACCGCTAAGGATGTCACCACTGAATCAACTTGGAACATCTTCGTTCACGATATTTTGATGAACAAAGTTGTTTGGGCAGTTACTTTAACTTCAATGTCACTATATCTTGTCCGTTACGGGGTTATGAGCTGGATTCCAAGTTACTTACCTACCAAGGGATTTTCTGAAGACTGGGCAAAATGGTTAGTTGGTATCTTTGAATTGGCAGCTGTTCCCGGAGTTATCATCATGGGAGCAATTTCCGATGCATTAAAAGGTCGGCGGGCATTAGTATGTTTCCTATGTTTGTTAGGCATGATTGCTTGCCTTATTGCCTACTTTACCAGTGCAAACCACGCTGTTATCGTGGCAGTTTTGTTCGTCCTTGGTTCATTAATTTACGCCCCACTTACTTTAGTGGGACTAATGGTTAATGAAGCCGTACCAAACTACGCCGTTGGTTTCTCAACTGGATTCATGGGATTCTTCCAATACGTGTTTGGTGAAACTGCCGCCACTGCTCTAATTGGTAACTTAGTTGCCAAATTTGGCTGGGTGGCTCAATCATCCACAATTTATGTAGCTGCTGCCGTTGCCTTCTTATTGCTTGTTTACTTACTGTTCAAGGAACGTAAGATTCTAGCAATGGAAGAAAAAGCAACCGCAGAAAAGGCTAAGTCTGAAGAATAAGCAATTATAATAAAAGCCGTATCGCAATTGCGATACGGCTTTTTTAGTTAATTTTTAACACTAGTTCCAGTTGCGTAATTTAACGTGTATCCTGGTTCAACATTATGAATATAAACATTGAAACTCACATCATTGCTACCAACTGATTTAGCTTGCATATGAATCCCTGAGGCTAACAGGTTGTTGCCCTTAAAATCAGGAGCAACTGAATACCGCACATAATGGCGTGAATTCATTTTCAAATAGCTAGCAATCTGGTTTTCATACTTAAGCATTGCCGGATCATTCAACTCTCGCGTTCCAGTAATCAGATTACGAGGATTGTTGTTCTGGCCAGTTAGTTGATAACCAATTAGGTGACAACGATTGTACAGCCAACCTGTACTGGTACGTTTGTTCTTCCAACCGGTCGGGTTAAAATAGAGCGGCTCACGCTCAGCTGTCGGCATTAAGCGCTCATTAAGCATTGCCTTAGCTAGCGTAGCCCGATTTAGCCCATCAAGATTACCGTAATATTGCCAAGGACCGCGAGCAGTAGAGAGGTCGCTTTTGGTAAACGTTGGCCGATTACCGTTGACTAAGGAAATAATCTTGCCATGGTAATTTGTCTTTTTGACGGTTGGATTTCGCCGAACCGCTCGTCTGACTGTGCGGCGTTTGACCCGTTTAACCGTCTTCCTGTGAGGATTGTAGTCGGTTTTGGCTAAGGTCAACCCTCGCCGTCTAGCAGTAGAAAGTCTAACTTTGAAAACTTTCTTAGCCCGATTCAAACCACGATTGTGGCGATGATAAAAGTAGTGCTTGCCAGTCCGTGTAATGTACACGTATGTGGCTGCATTTGTAGGTGTCGGATTCACAACGGCTTGCGAACTAATGGTCAGTCCGAAAACTAGCATGAACACCAAGACAACCTTCTTGAATTGATGCATAAATTCATCTCCCAAATATGTATTGTGCGCTTAAATCTAGGCGCAATAGATAATTATACCGAAGTTGGGAAATGAATAAAAATTTTATTTAGGGATTGCGTACATTTGGTAGCTGCTTTCTAAAATCAAAATTATTGACTTACGAATTTCAAACGGCTACAAAAGTTTGTCCTGACGCGGTTACTTTCTTTGACCAGGTTACAGAAATTCCATTACTATGAAACCGAAATCAAAAAAATGGAGGTTTTATCATGACAGATCGTTTAAAGGACAAAGTTGCCATTATCACTGGTGGGGTTGCCGGAATCGGGCTTGGAATCGCCGAATGTTACGTGCGTGAAGGAGCTAAGGTCGTTTTAACGGCCAACCATAACGTTGATGGTGGAAAGGCCGCCGTCGAAAAATTTGGTGAGGATAACGCCCTCTTTGTTCAACAAGATGTTTCTCAAGAAGCTGACTGGGAAAAGGTTATCGAAGAAACCATGAATAAGTTTGGCAAGGTCGACATCGTTGTTAATAACGCTGGCGTTCCACCAGTTCAAGTGCCAATTAATCAGTTAGACATGAAAGATTGGAATAGAATTATTTCAATTAACTTAACTGGAACCTTCTTAGGTATTAAACATGGAATGAACGCAATGCTTAAGAGCGGTGGCGGATCAATTATCAACATTTCTTCAATCGAAGGCTTTGTTGGTGTCCCAACCGGAGGTCCTTACAACGCAAGTAAGGGTGGCGTTCGGGCAATGACTAAGGCCGCAGCACTTGATGCCACTACTGGGGATTACAACATCCGCGTAAACTCAGTCCACCCAGGATTTATTGACACGCCAATCCTGCCAGAAGAGTCACGCAAGCAATTAGCTTCAATTACGCCAATGAAGCATATTGGTGATCCACAAGATATTGGTGAGCTTTGTATCTACCTTGGCTCGGCTGAATCTAAGTTTGCCACTGGATCAGAATTTGTTGTTGATGGTGGATTTATCGCTCAATAATCCGTTTATGCTAAACGACTGTTGCCTATTTTGAAGGCACAGTCGTTTTTATTATGGGAACAATCTGTACAAAAGTATAATATTCATAATAACCGGGGCATTATAATCACTATTAAACGGGGGTTCTTAAAAATTTGTTCGTAAATTTGTCTGTTCCCCTTTTGTTATGGGGATTAACTATTATACAATGGCTTTTGTCAATCGTTTGACAATGATAACAATGGGAGAAAGATAATTTATGAACAACCACAAAGTTTCAACCGCACTAGTAACAACAACATTGCTATTTAGCGCAGGCCTAACTACTTTTGCCGCTGCTAAGAAGGCTAAGGTTAGCCATTACAAAGTAACTGAAAACAGTCGTTACTTCACTGGAAAGGCTACACCAAAAGCTAAAGTGAAGGTTTCACGATACGGTATCACTTATGCTTACGGCAAAGCAAAGGCTAACGGAACTTTCAAGTTGAAGGCTAACGATGAGTTAACTGCTAACTGGAAGTACCGTGTAACCGTTGCCAAGAAGGGTTACAAGACTACTAGCAAGTACGTTAAGGCCAAGGCTGTTTCACAAAAGACAAACACTGTCTACGTACCCCAAACTGACCCCGCAACTGACATTGCATTGCAAAACAGTCAAAAGCAAATCAGCCAATTAAACGACCAAGTTAAGAGCTTGAACGACCAATTGACTGGTTTAAAGGGTAACAATACTGAATCTGCAAAGAGCACTGCAAGTGATCTCCAAAGCAGAATTGATGATTTAAAATACAGAATCGCAGATTTGAATAGTACTAATAATGATTTGCAGGCGAAGATTGCGGAATATAAGCCAAACGTAGATGCATACACCAAATACACAAACGCTCAAAAAGCAATCAAAGATGCTCGTTGGGATAGTATCAGAGTTAAAAACTGGCTTAACATTAAAGAACAATTAGGTACTGTTAAGACTAGAGCTACAGCATGGGCACAACTTGCTCAAAATCTCAAAGGTTACAACAAAATCAAAAAGAATCATGACCAATACATCAATACTTACAACACAATGAAAGATCAAGTTGCTAGCAACTCCGCTAACATCACCAACCTTACAAATCAGCAGACTAACTTGAGCAACCAATTGGCTGCCATCAACAAAGAATTGGGCGTTTCAAACTAAAGTCCACCTATTCTGTTATTTATTTACCTTACAGGAATGCCACGCACCGAAATGATGCGTGGCATTTTCTATTTCCTTAGATTTACTTTGCCAACCCCCACCCTATTCAGCTATATTATAAGTAACGACTACTTACAAAGAAGGTAACTACATGAAAGCTGTTAGTACTATAGAGATTGATGGCAAGGTCTACTTGGAGATTCCAAGTGACTTCAAGGTACCCGCTGGCGCCACGTTTGAACCTAAACAGGTAAATAACGGAATCTTCTACGAAGCGGTAGACCAAAAGCCTAGTTACGACTTCACTAGTGAAATTTTGGAAGAGGTTATCGAAGCCGGATTTACGGGCGACGACGTCATTAAAGAGTTCAACCGTAGAAAAGAACAACTTCGTAAAATTCTTGGCGATTAGCTTAATGAACAAAAATAAGGAGGTACCAAATCAACTGATTTGGTACCTCCTTTTATGTCAGGCGGACATAATTATATTTATAAATCTATGTGCAACAACTACTACCTTCAGCAGTGCGGATGTATCACTTACTGAATGTAATCCCCTTTAAAACTCCGTCCCCTAGAGCTGTTTCGGTATTCCTCGTGTATCTCAACTAAAAATTATGCGTTTTGAGTTTGAAGTCTGTACTTCTTGTTACTCTTGTACAAGTCATAAATGGTCCATGCCAACAATGCCAGGATTAAAGCGATAACCACATAAGCGATGTTGTCTGCTAAATGCAGTTGAGCAGCAGTTGCGTGGTCACCGAAGAATCCTTCGATTGAATCTGGTAGTCCCTTCATGTTCAAAACTGTTAATGCAACAACTGAAATCCAGCCTAGCCAATTAACTAGTCTTGAGTTCTTGAAACGGTTTCCCATTTCCTCTGCAGAATTAGTCATCATCAATAGTGGAAGCATTGAGAATGGCAATGCAAAGGCCAAGAACACTTGCGAGTTGTTCATCAAGGTATTTAGTGCTTGATGTTGTTGAATTGGTGATTGGCGACTTGTCATGGCAACACAGAGCAATACTGGGATAACTGAGATTAGACGAGTAACCAAACGACGAAGCCATAATGGCATCTTCATGTGAATGAAGCCTTCCATGATTACTTGACCAGTCAAAGTCCCGGTAATGGTTGAGTTTTGACCTGAAGCCAACAATGCAACAGCAAACAAGATTGATAAAATTCCTGATTTAGCAACTCCAATTAAGATTCCGTTACTCAAAACAGATGTATCTGATAGAGCTTGGAACAAACCGAAGAATGATGGATCTTTAACTGCACCGGTCTTAAATACGGCAACACCCATAATTAAGAGAAGTGAGTTTACAACAAATGCAAATGATAGCTGAATGTTAGAATCCCAAGTTGAGAAACGAACAGTCCGTGCAACGTCCTCTTCGTCATTATGATCAACTTTTCTCGTTTGAGAAACTGCTGAATGTAGGTAAAGGTTATGTGGCATAACCGTAGCTCCGATAATTCCAAGAGCCCCACTCAGTGGGTTCATTCCACCAACGTTTGGTCCACCAGAGAATGTCTTGGTAGTTGGTACTAATCCACCAAACACTCCAAGCCAATCAGGTTTTGAAAGTGCAACCTGATATACGAAGACAAACAGAATGACCAAAATCAAACAAACAACGATTGCTTCAATCTTTCTAAACCCGACTTTCGTCAATAATAGCAATAACAATACATCAAATACTGTGATGAAAACTGCGTATACCAATGGAATATGGAATAAAAGATATAAAGCAATGGCTGCTCCAATAACTTCAGCGATATCTGTCGCCATAATAGCTAACTCTGTTAGGATCCATAGAACGATTCCTAAAGCCTTACTAGTTCTTGCCCGAATTGCTTGTGCAAGATCCATTTGAGTCACAATGCCCAGTTTAGCCGCCATGTACTGCAATAACATTGCAATTAAACTCGACATTAAGATCACAGACATTAATAGGTATTGGAAACTTTGACCACCAGTAATTGAAGTTGACCAATTACCTGGATCCATATATCCAACCGCTACTAATGCACCCGGCCCAGAATACATAAATAATGTTTTCCAGAATCCTTTGCCTTTTGGTACCTCAACAGTTCCGTTGATTTCTTCCAAAGAGCGACCATTTGCGTATTCAATTAAATGATGCTTCTTCGGAGTAGTTTCTTTATCCATAAATGGATTCCTCCTTCGTTGGACGACAACGTCCGCCTGAACATCCTCACTTATAGTAGCACTATCTTTTTATTATAGGAACCCCCAAAATGCCCATCCACGGGCATTTACTAGAAACACAAGTTAAACAATCGGTTTTACAAAAGCGATGAAAGCGATTGCTAACAATTTGATTTTTTCTCAAAAAATCTTATAGTTGATTATGATTTGAATTAATTGTGTGCCTCCATGCATATTTCTACTGTTTAAAATAATTGCATGGTAGAATTGCTTTCATGAACAAGTGATTACCATAAATAACTTACCAATCAAAAGCTCGTTAAATCATTACTGTATCAACGTTAGTACGACTTATACATCACCATGTAATCATCTATCAAATTTCGCCTTGCTTTGGTACATTATTATATATAAGACAACTTATAGGGGGGGTGTGTGTTGGGTATATCAGCGAAGAAAACCAGAACGACTATCACCCTGGAAAAAGAATTTAAAGAGCACCTTCAACAATTAGCGGACGAAGAGAATCGCTCTATGAATAACCTTATCGAAACTGCACTTAAAAAATACGTAACTGAGCACGAAGAAGAAAGCAAAAAGTCAGGTAATTAGCGCAGTTAACCGGCAATTCACACCAAATTGGTTTTTCCAATCGCAGCAATGCATAGTCGAAAAAAGACCAGAATTTAAATTCTGGTCTTTTTTGTCTATATTTTTATTTTTCAGTTACTTGTTCTGGATGCTTAACATCGTATTTGTACTCAGTATAGAAGTAGATTGTAACGATGATGAAGCAGATCACTGGAACGATGAATGAGAATTGCATTGAACCTGAAAGGTCTGATACCAATCCTTGAACAGCTGGAAGAACAGCTCCACCAACGATGGCCATAACAACGAAAGCACCAGCAGTTTCTGTAAAACGCTTGTCCTCAACTGTATCAAGGGTATGAGCGTAAATTGTTGGCCATTCAGGACCAAAGAAGAAACTGGTTGCGATTGCCATCCAAACGGCTGTCATGTTTGGAATTGTAGTTGTCAAAATCAAAGTAACAGTTCCAAGCAATGAGTAGAAAGTTAAAACTTTGGTTACAGAGAACTTGTTCATCAAGAAGTTAGCAACAACTTTTCCGACGAACCATGCTGCATAAGCGTAAATCATGAATGTACTTGCATCTGAATCAGTAATGTTGTGGCCCAAGTTAAGTGCCAAACGAATTGTAAATGACCAGACAGTTGTTTGCATTCCAACGTAGAAGAATTGTGCCATGACACCTTTCTTGAAACGCTTGTTCTTTGACAGGTACTTGAAGGTTTCAACTAATGAAGGTTGATCCTTCTTTTCAGCATTCTCGCTAACTGCCTTAGATTTAGGCATTGGTGTAATCGCTAACAAAATTAGGATTGCAATTAGGACAACCAAGATGTACTTATATGGTTGCAAAGTAAGTTGCAACATCTTTTCACCATAGGCAAGTCTTTCAGCACCATGCATGTGTGACATAGTCTCTGATAAGTTACCAACGGCACCGAAAATCAAGTATTTTCCTAACACAATTCCAGCGATATCTCCAAGTGGTACCAAAGTTTGGGAGATGTTTAGCCGCAAGTTAGCGTACTTTTTAGGTCCAAGCATCGAACTATAAGTATCACAAGATGTTTCTAGGAAACTTAATCCTACAGCAATCGCAAAGATAGCTGCAAGGAACATTGTGTATGTAGCAACCTGTGATGCTGGGAAGAACATTCCACAACCAACGATATAAAAGATTAAACCAGTCATAATAGCAAATTTATAACTTTGTTTTTTAATTACCAGCGATGCAGGAATCGCAATCAAGAAGTAACCACCGTAAAAGGCACTTTGAACGAATGCTGTTGCAGCATCGTTAAGTTGAAAAACGGTCTTACATTGAGTAATTAGAATGTCGTTAAGCGATGCTGCAGCTCCCCAAAGTGGGAAAATTAACGAGATCAACGCAAATTGAAAAATCGGGGTTTTTGATAAATACCCATCGGCTAGCTGGCGCCAACCGTGCTTTTCTTCAACGACTTTAGCTTCAGTTCCATTAATGTCCATGTCGATATCCTCCAAATTGTTTTAAAAAGTAACGCCTGATTCAAGAATGATGTTTGAAAATGCGGTCATTTCACCAGTTCTAACAAATGCGTGTGTCTTTGCTAAGTTCTTCTTCAAGTCTGAGTGAGGCATGAATTCAACCTCAACATCAGGTAGCAACTCGTTAATTGCTTTAAGTTGTTCTGGGTTTTCAGTCTTGATTTCATCTGCCAAGTATATCTTTTGAACTTCTAACTCAGACAAGATGTTTTTCAAAACATCCATAAAACTTGGTAATTGCTTGGTTAGTGCCAAATCAATTTTCTTAGTTCCCATTGGGACGGGCATCCCTGCATCCCCAATACTCAACCAATCCATGTGGCCCATTCCGGCAATCACATTTGATAGTTCAGTATTAATTACGGTTGTTTTCTTCATTATTTTTTATCTCCTAATTATTAATTAACTCTTTAACTTCATCCAAGTGAGGAATTGATGGTTGAGCACCCAATCTTTGGACTGTGATTGAGCTTGAATGTTCAGCAAATGAAATTGCTTCTTCAACGTTGCTGTAATCAGTTTTAAGCTGTGCTGACAATGCCCCAATGAAAGTGTCACCGGCTGCGGTTGTGTCCACTGCTTGAACCTTATAAGCAGGAACTAAGTTATGTTTACCATCAATCATATAAAATGCGCCGCGGTCTCCAACAGTAATTAGTACATTGGCAACTCCCATTTCGGCGAAACAGGCAGCTGTTTTTACCATTGATTCTTCATCGGTGATTTCAATTCCAGTGATTGATGCACTTTCCAATTCATTTGGAACGATAATGTCAGTTAATTTCAACAATTCTGGATCAATTGACTTTGGTGCTGGTGCAGGATTCAAGATTGTCTTAACCCCGTTTGCCTTAGCAATTTCGAACGCCCGAATTGCCACATTTTGTGGAGTTTCGAATTGAGCAACCAAGAAATCAGAACTGGCAATTTCATCTTCGGCTCCTTCAATATCTTCTGGAGTAATTGCTTGGTTAGCACCACCATAAACTAAAATGCAGTTTTGACCGTCTTCGTCCAACATGATTGTTGCAGTTCCAGTTCCAACACTTGGGTTGATACTGACACAACTAGCATCAATATTATCTTCTTCAAGTGACTTCACCATGAATCGACCTGAGGCGTCGTCACCAACTTGACCGATGAATGATGTTTGAGCTCCTAAACGTGAGGCAGCAACTGCTTGGTTGGCGCCTTTACCACCAGCAGCGTTTCCCTTTTCCTTAACACTGATAGTTTCGCCAGGTTTGGGGAAATCAGTAACTCTAAATGATGTATCTACGTTGAGGCTTCCTAATACTGTGACTTTATTCAAAGTGTTCACTTCCTTATTGAAATTAATTGTTTTTGATTAAAACGTTTATTTACAACGGTTTACTAAAATGTTTTACGAATGATAATTTATCATGGATTGTTTCCGCTTTCAACAACTTTTTTTAATTTAGATGATAAATTAATCTTTGAAAACTGTGATGTAAGCTTGCTAGGTAAAAGGATAAAGCTAACTAAAAAAGTTCAAAAAAATTCCGTTAGCTAACAGCCAACGGAATCATTTTGAACAATTTCTATTTAAATAAATATGCTCTTGTTTCATATGGTCGAAGATTTTCTGACTTATCTTCGTAATTACTAATGAGCAGTTCATCAGCGGCATCCTGCCCATAATCTCGACTAACTTCCTTGTCAGTAAAGTTGCTGATAACTAGCAGAGTCTGGCCATTATAGTGACGTTTGTATGCGAATACCTCATCATCGGTCGGATCTAACAGCTCGTAGTTACCATATCTAATAAGTTCGCTCTCATGGCGCAGTTTAATTAGTTTTTGGTAGTAGTAGTAAACGGAGTCCTTATCGTCAACCGCTTGTTTAACGTTAATTTCAGGATAATTGGGATTCAATCTGTACCAAGGTTCAGAATCGGTAAAGCCAGCATTCTTACCGTCATCCCATTGCATTGGTGTCCGAGCATTATCCCTTGATCGGTCAGCAACGTACTTCATAAATAGTTCTGGCTTGATGATTTTCTCATCCTCAACAGCTTGCTTGTACAAATTCTTCACTTCAAGGTCTTCGTACTCAGAAAGTTTGGTGAAGTGATTATTAGTCATTCCAATCTCTTCGCCTTCATACACGAATGGTGTTCCTTGCATGAAGTGAAGTGTGGTTCCTAACATCTTGGCAGCCCTAACCCGATATTTGGGATCATCAGTTGCAAACCGAGAAACTGCCCGTGGTTGATCATGGTTGTTCCAGTATAGACTGTTCCAACCCTTGCCATCTAAATCTTCTTCCCAACGAGAAAGTGCCTGTTTTAACTCAGGAAGCTTGATTTTAGAATCAATATACTTACCGAGTCTCGCATCTGGGTTAGGTGACAAATTAACGTGCTGGAATTGGAATACCATGTTTAACTCGGTGCCATCTAGATTAGTGTATTGAGTGGCATCCTCTGGAGTTGAACCGGGCATCTCCCCAACCGTCATGATGTCATACTTGGAAAGTACTTCACGATTCATTTCTTGTAAAAATTCATTTAAACGAGGGCCATCAGCAACCAGTGGTTCAACGTTGCCATACTCACCACCCTCTGGCATTGGTGCGTCAGGCAAGCCTTCAGGTTTGGAAATCAAGTTGATAACGTCCATTCTAAATCCATCAACACCCTTATCAAGCCAGAACTTCATTAGGTCATAGACATGTTGACGGACAACAGGATTTTCCCAGTTCAGATCTGGTTGTTCTTTAGCAAATAGGTGAAGGTAGTACTGGCCTCTTTCGGGAACGTAAGTCCAAGCTGGACCACTAAAGTAGGAACCCCAGTTATTGGGTTCGTGGCCGTCGACTGGATCACGCCAGACATAGAAATCTGAATATGGATTATCCTTTGATTTTTTACTTTCTTGGAACCATTTATGCTGATCAGAGGTATGGTTCACAACCAAATCCATTAATAGCTTCATCCCGTTTTCGTGGATGTCAGAGAGTAAGTTATCAAAGTCTTCCATAGTTCCGTAGTCTGGATTAATACTTTCATAATCGGCAATGTCATAGCCATTATCAACGTTTGGTGATTTGTAAATCGGGTTGAGCCATAGCACATCAACTCCCAAATTTTTCAGATAAGGTAGCCGTTGACGAATCCCATTCAAGTCCCCAATTCCATCGTGATTACTATCTTGAAAGCTCATTGGGTAGATTTGATAAATGACTGAATCTTTAAACCAAGTGGATTTCATGTTATTTTGCCTCCGTAGTTTTTTTAGTTTCAAATGATGAATGAATCAGACTAACTGATAGTGACGCCAAAATCAATGAGAATCCGGCAACTAAGAGCATTGCTGGCATTGAGTGACCAACTAGTGGGAAGATTGCAAAACTAGCAACTGAGGCCACAATTTGTGGTAAACAAATGCTGCAGTTAAACAGTCCAAGGTAAGCACCTTCGTTTTTACCATCAAGTGATTCAGTAAGAAGCGAAAATGGTTGAGTATTCATAGTCAAATTGTTTACCCCAATTAGGATAAATGAAATGATCAGCAACCACTGACTGTGAATAAAGAATACTGAGATAAACCCAGCTGCCCCGATTAGTGCACCCACTCTGTACCAGAATTTACGCTGCTCTGGACGTGACTTTGCAAGGAATACTCCAAACAATACAGATGCAACTGACTGAACACAGAACAAAACTCCGTACCAGTTACCAGCTGCTTGATACCCAGCTGATGATGCATCTGATGTATGCCAAACATTTTGCGCAATGGCACCAGTTGAGTAAGTCCAAAGATACATAACCGCAAACCATTCGAAGAATTGAACAACAGCAATTTCCCAGAATGACTTAGGTGCTGATTTCAATAATTCAATAAAACTTGGTGATTTTTTGTCCTCTTCTTCTGGATCGATTCCATGATACTCTGCGTATTTAACCGGATCATATTCATGAACAGAAAACACAGTGTACAAAGATGAAAGAAGCAAAATAATGGCTGCTGCATAGTATGAAATTTTAACTGTTAAAGGAACTTCACCCTTTGGTGCTGTGTTAGCAACGCCAAACATCGTTAGTAAGAATGGTGCAATTGTTGCAACAACTCCCCCTAAATTAGAGAATGACTGTTGCCACGACCAAGCCATATCCTTTTGATTTTCGTTAACCATGTCACCAATAACCATCTTATATGGTTGCATACAGGCATTAGATGTCAAATCCATGAATAATGTCGCAATTGCCCCAAACATCAAAGCTGCCAATGATCCGTAACCAAATCCAAATGATCCCGCGTTTGGAAGTAGAATCAAAACGATTGCCCCGATTGGACCAGCAACTAACAGATAAGGCATTCTCCGTCCGTATTTCGTCCAGGTCTTATCAGAATACTTACCAATTAATGGCTGAATTACCATTCCTGCCAATGGTGGCAAAATAAAGAACCAGCCAAGGTTATTAGGGTTAGCCCCTAAAGTCTGAAAAATTCTCCCCATTTGTGACGACTGAAGTGAAAAGGCCATGTTTACCCCAAAGAAACCAAATGTCAGTGCAAAAATTGTGGACATCCTAAGTTGTGGTAACTTATGACTTGGTGTTTCGCTCACAACAGTTGCCTTTTCAACTTCTTCGCTAGATACTTGATTATTAATCATAATCGTCCCTCCCTAGAATAGGTCTTATGTGTTCACCAATAATTTAACACTAATTGTAAACGTTTACAATAGCTGTTTTAAAGAAACACAAACGTTTACAATATATCAAATCGTTTTAATTGTGATAAAATAGGGCTAAGAAAAAATTGTGAGGCAAATCATGAAGGCAACAATCAAAGACATCGCTAAAAAAACAAATTTATCAGTAGCCACCGTGTCCAGAATTTTAAATAATAAAACCGGCTTTTACTCTGAAAAATCTGCAGCTAAAGTTCACCAAGCTGCTGATGAGCTGGGGTATCAAAAAAATTCTAGTGCCGTGGAATTAGTCACCCAGAAAAGCCGGGTAGTTGCAGTAATTATTTCCTCAACTAAAACGAACTTTGCCAGTCATATCATTGATGGGGTTCAAAAAGTTGCCTTTGCCAACGATTTAAACGTCATCTTTTTATATGCAGGTGAAAATAATGAAGAACTACAAAAAAAGGCATTAGAAACCGCAATCGAAAGATCAGTCATGGGAATAATCATGGTGGCAATTGAATTAGATGGCAACAATCTAGACTACCTTCAGCAATCAAGAATTCCATATGTACTGTTATCAACTGCCCATGGTCCAAATGGGTCGACGTTTATCACAACTGACAACTATCAACTCGGATACAAAACCACAAAATACTTAATTTCCCGTGGGCATAAAAGAATTGGCCTAATCGGTAATGACCTTTCTGATACTGGAACAGAACGACTTCGGGGTTATAAAGACGCATTGCATGAAGCAAAAATAATGTTCAATCCAGATTTTGTCACCACTGGTCACTTCACTTACGAAAATGGTGTCGATGCCATCAATAAATTGTGTAAAGAAAGCCAGCAAGTCACGGGCTTGATTGGCGGAAGTGATATGGTCGCCATTGGAATGATCAATCGGGCGAAGGACCTAGGATTAGCAGTTCCGGCTGATTTATCGGTAATGAGTTTGGATGGGACCGAGCTAACTAAGCTGTACCGTCCCATCATCACTTCGGCTATCCAACCATTTGAAGAAATTGGCAAAAAAGGAATGGAGCATTTATTGGAAAACAACGAAGACTCTAAACACTCCCAATTGCTATCATTTAAAATTGAAGATGGCGAAAGTACAAGAAAGCTATAAAAAAGAGGATTGCTGGGAGCAATCCTCTTTTTTTAAATCTTCAATCTCTTCATCATTCTTCTCAACACCCCAATTGAAAATTGGCCTGGTGCTGATTCTTGCCCAACCGTCGCAAAGGTAATCGCAGAGCCAAACAACTCTCCACTTACCCGAGTGATTTTACCCAAGTTACCCATAGACATCGTAACGATAGGTTCATCAAACCGCTTATCGGCTTGATTAGTCACATCCAGTAAGGTTAAAACATCCTCGACACTTTGAGGCATTACCGCGATTTTTAAAATGTCAGCATGCTTATCACTCATCTGCGAAAATCTTCGCATTAATTTTTGTTTATCAGGTGTTCGCTGAAATTCATGGTTGCTCATTACAACAACAATCCCATTCTGGTGGGCATCTTCAACCAATTTATCCACTCGCTTTGAATCACGCAACAACTCAACATCAATTGCATCAACGTATCTGTCAGTCACCATCACGTTTCCCAGTTCAAAATATTTATCTTCATTAAAGGGCTGGTTTCCACCTTCTGCTGCGGTTCTAAACGTCGCCAAAATTGGAATCTCATCTAATATTTGCCGAAGCTGGGCACTAACGTCTGATACCAATGAAAAGTCATCGACATCATTAAACAAATCAAGACGCCACTCCACAATGTCAGGAAGGTATCCCCTGATTACCTCAGCTTGCTCGAGGATACTCGGGACCGTTTTGGCCGTGATTGGTACGGCAATCTTTGGCAACCCGGATCCCACATTTACATTTCTCAACTTCACTGGATTCATCTTCCCACCTCTTCATGTATTTATTTTTACTATACAATAACTAGGCACTCAAACATACTTTGCGACACTGAAAAAGCCGTGATAATTTCAAATTGAGATTATCACGGCCATTTTTCTGTTATTCAGATAGTGTCATCTTTGTGGGGAAAGCATCTTCGTATGCTTTCTGTCTCACTCCCTATTAAACGGGTTATCTTTCAACACACGAATATAAAACTCAATATCCTTAAATGCATCTTGGAAACGTGCCGCAAAGTGGTCACTGTTTTCAACACTCATATCCAACTTGCCATCATCAACAAAGTTAGGATCAGCATTCCAAATTAAAACTGGTTCTGGTAGAACCATCATCTTAAGCATTTGAAGAATTTCCACAATTGACTCAGCAGCAAGCATTCCCCCATCACTAAAGTGTGAGTAGCTAATGATTTGTACTGGCTTGTGATCAACTTCTGGGCCAATGTAATCCAAAGCATTTTTGAATGCACCAGTAATCGCATGATCGTATTCTGGAGTCATCATGATGTAACCATCTTGTTCAGCAATCACTGACAACCATTTTGATTCTGCATCATTCAAACCTTGAATTCGCTCAGACAACGGAGTTTCTTCATGGTCAT
Organism: Lentilactobacillus curieae; assembly: GCF_000785105.2. Lineage (NCBI taxonomy): Bacteria > Bacillati > Bacillota > Bacilli > Lactobacillales > Lactobacillaceae > Lentilactobacillus > Lentilactobacillus curieae. The sequence continues at coordinate 640,064 of NZ_CP018906.1, forward strand.
AAAGTGGCAATGGGTAGTCCTTAAGACTGATCCATGTGTACTCAACTTCCTCAGTCGACTTGAAAGTGTTCTTCAAGTAATCCATGATTTTTGAACCAAGTGAGTTGGATCTGGTACTTCCTAAAATTATTCCAATTTTGTATGACATTATATATACACCTCGAATTTTTCATATAAAGTATTGCACAAAAAAAGGATTAGGACAATGCCTAATCCAAAAATACTTATAAAAAATTAGTAGAAGCTTGGCTTATCGCCATCTGTACCAGGTTGATTTACTCCCAAGGAACGCCGAATTTCTTTTGTTGGATCTTCAATCAGTTTAACAACAACGTCAGCAATGCTCTTTCTAGAAACTTCGGTACCTTTAAATGGCTCACCCTTTTGCGTAATCTCATAATCAACAATGTCTTTATTGGATAACCAGGCTGGGCGAATTAAGGTGTAGTCTAAGTCAGACGCTTCGATCACCTTTGCTGCTGCGGAGTACGTTTCTAGGTAACCGCCATCAAGCATTTGATGGTTCCACTCGCCATATTTCCCCGGAACCTCGTCATAAATTCCAAGGGTTGAAATCCAGACGAGACGTTTTACACCAGCAGCATCCATCGCTGCTACCACAGTTTTTGCTTGACTCTCAATATTACTACCAGATAGGTTTGCGTAGACAACATCCACACCACTCAAAGCACTCTTTAGGGTCTCTGCGTCAGTCACGTCACCCTCAATTACGGTCTGACGTTTACTGTCAGCAACTTGGAGTCGGCTTGCGTTTCTCAAGAATAATTTCATGTGAGCATCTGTTTCAGAAAGTAACTGTTCTTCAGCTAAATGAGCAATCTTTCCGTTTGCCCCTAAAATCAGTACATTTGTCATAATGCTATCCCCTTTCGATTACAATTACATATTAGATTCTTTTTGGCAGTCAGATAACGGACAATATGGAGAGTTTGTCCGTAAATTATGGGGTTGAACCGCAGTGCTCATGGTTTTATCATAGGGGGTGCACCATAAATCTGAACAGAATTAAAGGAGAGTTTTATTATGAGCAAAATTGCTGTTCTTGTGACCGACTTTGTAGAAGATATTGAATATACTTCACCAGTGGAAGCATTGGAAAAAGCCGGTAACGACATTACTGTTATTGAATTTGAAGCAGGTAAAACTGTTGAAGGTAAGCACGGCACCAAAATCAAGGTCGACAAAGCTATCTCAGATGTTAAGCCAGAAGATTTTGATGGCCTGTTAATTCCTGGTGGCTTCTCTCCTGACCAACTTCGTGATGACGAAAAGATGGTAGACTTTGTTAAATCATTCTTGTTAGCAAGCAAACCAACCTTTGCAATCTGCCACGGCCCACAATTGTTTATCCAAACTGGATTAACTAAAGGTCGCAAGATGACTGCGTACAACACCGTTCGCCCCGATCTTTACTACGCAGGTGCAGAAGTTGAGGATAAGGCAGTCGTTGTTGATAACAACTTAGTTACTAGCCGAACTCCAGATGACCTCGACCAATTTAACGCCGCAATCGTCGACACACTGAAGTAATTTGATTACAATTGACGTAAATAGATCCGAAAGAAGTGACATTTATGTCAACCAAAAACAAAATTGCTGCAGCTACTAAACAATTGGTACTATCACAGCCCTTTAACCAAATATCGGTAACCAACATAATGCAAACTGCAAACTTGAGGCGGCAAACATTTTACGATTTCTTCCACGACAAGTATGATGTTCTGGAATGGGTATACCAGTCTGAAGTTCAGGAAGCAGTATCCAAATGTACCGAGTTTAAAACTTGGCCGGAGACTGTCGTTAAAATGTTAACTTACTTCAATGACAACCGTGAGTTTTACCAACGAGTAATTAAAATTGATGATCAAAATTCACCAGAGCAGATTATTAAGGAGCACATTGAAAGTATGGTTGGCGCAATCTTCAAGGATATGGCTAACCAGAAACACATTTTGGTTAATACTGACTATTGTGTATTCGTTCAAGAAATGCTGAGTGCCTCATTGGTGTACCGCTTAAAAACTTTTCTGGACTCTCGGGAAACTAATATCAGCGCCGAAGCTAGAAAAATGCAGTACTACCTTGAAGATGGTATGAATGGTTTACTGATGAGAATTGGCGATAAAGTAACAACTAATTAAAGTGGAAATTGACTACGGTCAATTTCCATTTTTTTATCCTTGCCAATAAATAATTCTCAAAAAGGGGTTTACTATTAAAAAATAATGAGTTAATATACTTGATAAATTAAAAGAACATTAAATAAAAGCACAGATAAGCGAGAGTAAACTATTAACCGTATTCAGAGAGTGACCGTTTGATGAAAGGTCATTACGTTTAATTCTTGAAAGTAGGCTTTGAGCTGTAGATGCGAACCTGAGTGTCTAATGGATGCCACCATTAAAAGGCCAGTGATTCCGGATCAGTCCGCGATCATTAAGGTTGAGTTTATTCTCAACAAAATTAAGGTGGTACCGTGCATCTAATGCGCCCTTCGATTTAATTCGAGGGGCGTATTTTTTTGTTCTTTTAAAAAAATAGGAGGTTTTACAATGCATAAATTACTAAGACAACTAACTGAAAACGCTGGGACAATTATTCCAGCAGCTGGTAACGGCAATACTTTACAAATCTTAAACGGCTACGAGTCCGCCACCATTTATTTAGACGGTACTCTGGCAGCAAACAATCTGCTAGCTGAAAATTCTCAGGGCCTATTGACATTGTCAGAATACTCAAAATTTCTCAGAGACATGCGCTTAAAAACTGACAAAATGTTAATTGCAGATTTACAGGCTGGGTTTGGCTCACCACTGAACACTTATTACGCTGCTCAAGAGCTAGAACGTTCAGGAGCAACCGCAATGATTTTGAACGATCAAACCTATCCCGCACACAGTAACTCACACCCCATTATCACATCTGCTGAAGATTTACTTGGTAAGACTAGAGCTGCACTAGATGGAATTTCAGAAGAATCGACGGAGCTCTGGGTCAAACTAGAAGGCATGAAAGAATTTGGGTTAGAAGAAATTCGTACTAGAATCAACTACCTAGCTAAAGCTGGTGCCCATGCGATCGTCATCGACCACTTCACTGATTATGAGTTGGCATCACTGACAAATGAACCTTCTCCGCTACCATTAATTGCAACTTGGACCCCAGATACCAATCAAATTGCTGGAATTACAGCTTGGTTAGACAAGGGATATTTGGAGAAACAAGCAACTGCAGCTAAAACCGCAGCACTAAACACAATTAATTATGGAGGCCTAGAATATGCAAAAAGATAATGAGATGCGCAAACAGTTTAAGAACATGGTAATGAGTGGCAAAATCGTCCGCATGATGGTTGCTCCTGATGCCCTAGCAGCAAAAGTTGCGGAAGCAAGTGGTGCCCAGGCGGTTTTCTCCGCTGGATATGCTTCCAGTGCATCGGCCTTAGCAATGCCAGACCGCGGAATCGCCGACTTCGGTATCACGTTGGAACGGTGTCGAGAAATTATAAATGCTGTAAACATTCCCGTTTTCGCTGACGCCGACACTGGTTATGGCGATGATGACAATATTCGTCGTACCGTTGAAAATTTTGAAGCCATTGGCGCTGCCGGTATCTTTATCGAAGACCAGACTTGGCCAAAGCGTTGTGGGCACATGGATGGCAAGACCGTTGAACCCACAGAAGTATTGGAACATAAAATTAGAATTGCTGAAGAAACCAGAAAACATGACGATTTCTTAATCATGTCACGGACAGATGCCCGCGCTGTTAATGGACTTGAAGATGCCATCAACCGTAGCAAACGTTACCGGGCAGCTGGTGCCGACCTGATTTTCATTGAGGCACCACAAAGCATCGAAGAATTGGAAACAATCCACGAAGCGTTCCCAGATACTCCAATGATGGCCAACATGATTGAAGACAGAAAGACACCACTTACCGAAACATCCGAGCTAGAACGACTTGGCTTTAACATTGTAGTTCACCCTAACGCTATGACCTACACTCAAGCATTCGCCGAAAAAGAGTTGATTGAAACCCTTAAGCGGGACGGAACCACCAAGGCTTTCAAGGACCATATGATTACGTTCCCAAAGTTCAATGAATTTGTAGGTCTCGATAAAGTTAACAACCGGGACGCAATGTACAGCCCTGAAAAAATGCACGCATATATGGATTAACAATTGGAGGTTATTATATGGAAGCAAGTTCAATTAAATTAGAAGCCGCGCTTAACAGCGCCAAGGAAACCCCACTGTTCTACAAAGTTTTTGCTCTAGCTGGCGCCGGAATGATTCTAGATGCAGCTGACGTTTACATGGCTAGTGCTATCAATAGTTCCCTAATCGCGAGTAAATTCGCGAGTATTAGCCAAGGATCGTTCTTCTTATCAAGTGGTTTCTTAGGACTATTTATTGGTTCAATTTTAGCCGGATACATAGGCGACTTTTATGGTCGTAAGCGCGCCTATCAGTTTAATTTATTACTGTTTGGCGCATTTACCTTACTATCATCAATCGCCCCAAACATGACAATTTTAATTTTATTTAGGTTTATTTCAGCCATTGGTCTCGGTGCCGAAATCGTCACCGGGTACGCAGTTGTTAATGAGTTTGCTCCAATAAAACGGCGTGGCCACTGGTCTGGAATGACAGCGATTGTTGCCAACACTGGTGCTCCAATCACCTTATTGATTGCGACCTTTATGATTCCACGATTTGGTTGGCGTTCCATGTTCATTTTAATTGGAAGTTTTGCAATCATTCTTTGGTTTCTGAGAAGACATTTCCCAGAATCTCCCCGTTGGCTACTAGCTAAAGGTAGAACCTCTGAAGCTAACGAAATAATTGAAAAACTAACTCAACGTGGACTGTACGAGGAAGGCGAACTCAAGGATAAAAACGAACCAGCTGTTCATATCAGTTTTTCTAAGGGATTATTTATTGCCGTTATTGCGGTTAGTGCAACTCTGCTCTGCCAATACACATTCACTTCATGGGTACCAACGTTGCTATTAAAACAAGGGATCGACATCGTTGGTTCAATCGGTTTTTCAGCAATTATGATGATTGGCGCCCCAATTGGTTCTGCAATCGGTGCACTATTAATTGATAAGACTGGTCGAAAAAAGTTAATTATTTCAGCATTTATCTCAACCGCAATCTTAGGAATCGCATATCCATACGAACAAACTACTGCAGGCACCCTAATCAATGGTTTCTTATTAACAATCACGCTCTACATCCTAGTTGCCAGCGTTGTTAGTATTTACACCAACGAGCTTTTCGAAACCTCACACAGGTTTAGGGGAGCAGGAATTGCGAATGGAACATCTAAGCTGCTAAACGTTTTAATGCCAACGACCGTTGCCTTCTTGATTACTCAGATTTCAACTTCGTTTATCTTCTACGGGATTGCTGCATTAGCAATCATCGCTTCGATAATCATTGGAATTTTTGGACCAGAAACGGATCAAAAAGCCATCAAGTAACAAAAAAGTCATTTCAACAGACCGTTGAAATGACTTTTTTCTATCTCTTATAATCTTTTCGATACGCAATTCCCACCATTACCAAGTTCACAATCACTAGTAGCGTGGTCATCAAGAACACATGACGATAATCAAAGATTCCAGCAACCCCTGAAGCTAACATTGGTCCCACCACACACCCAAATGCTTGAGCAGATTGGTAGTAACTAAAGATTCGGCTCACAGATTGAGTTGGTGATTCAAGGGTCAGGACAGTTTGGACAACCGGCAACAAGGCAGCGTCCGCGATCCCGATAAGGAACCTGAGTACCCCTAAGAATCCAACTGAAGTTACAAAAAACATTGGGAAGAACACAATTCCTGAGAATGCTAATCCCCACAACAGCACTTTTTGCGGACCAACTCGGTCACCTAACTCACCTAATTTAGGAGCTGAAAACAACGTGGCAATTCCAGGTAGAGCCGCAATGATTCCACTCATAAAAGCAACATTCCCATGACCATGCATCAATTGTTTAACAAACAAACTGATGATTGGGTTAATTGAGTTGGTGGCTGCTTGAATAAGCAATGATGAAGCAAACATCGCCCACACCACCCGTTTATGAGCAATCCCAGCAAAGGCTTCCTTGATTCCACTTTTCGCCTTCTTAGCAATCGGGGTAAAGTTTTCCTTCACAAAGAACAGGGTCACCATCGATGCACAGAACATCATAAACCCAAAGATGAAAAACGGAATCCGATAGCCAAACATTCCAGCAAGATAACCACCAATAATCGGACCAATCAGCTGACCACCGACAGTTCCCGTGGTCATTTTCCCCATCGCTGAACCACTTTTGTCACTAGGAACTTCACTCGCAACCAACGCATAGGCGTTATTAATGTAACCAGAGAAGGTTCCCTGAATTGCCCGAATGATGATAAGTACCCACACATTTGGTGAAAAACCCGTTAGTGTAGCGCTAATCGTCATTCCAAACGCTGCTCTTAGCAACATTGGTTTACGGCCAGTTCTATCAGCTAAGTTCCCCCATAGTGGCGAGACAATTGCTTGGGATAAGAAGGTCACTGCAAAGGCAGCCCCCGCATATAAAGTTAGTTCCCACTTGGGAAAGTTTCCCATTTGGGAGATAAATAGCGGCAGGAAGGGCAAAGACATGCTTGCTCCAGCCCCCGTCGCAAAGTTTCCAAACCACAACGCTCGCATGTTTCGTTGCCACTGTGGTGTGCTGCTGTTACTCATAAAAGATGAACCTTTCTATTTAAAAATCGAGTCAAACAATAATTGAGTATAAACGTTTTTAACAAAAAATAAAGGGGCTTACCCATGGCTGACCAACGTCAACTCGGATAAGTCCCTTCGACTTGAATTATTTTTTAGTTAATTGTTGTTGCAACCACTGACTAATGTAGTAGCCAAATTGTTGGTAAGTTTGGCTAGTTGGATGAACCCGGTGATCATAGTATTTTTGGTAGAAATTTGTCTTATTGATGAAGTATGGGTGAGCCTTAGAAATATTATAGGTAGGAATTCCTAACTTTTTATAGGTCTGCGCCATCCCTCTTTGTAGTTCTGGGAAAGTGTAACCACCAATTCCGACTCTAGTGTTGATATCACTAAAATCAAATCTAGGTAGTGGAATAATCCCATAAATTTTTATTTTAGGATTTTGCTTTCTGATATATTTGATTGCTTGCGTCATCTTTGCCTGTACCTGCTTAAGACTAGCAGTGCTGTGGCGATAATCATTAGTTCCGTATTCAATCACTAACACATTAGGATTCTTAAAATTAATGGTTGGCAAAATTGTGAACAGATCGTTGAAATTATGACCCGTTACTGACGAACGAACGTGACCCTGCTTGTGGACCTTAGCTTGTAGATACTTATGAACCCACAGCGGGAAACTGGCATTTTTATAGTTGTAATAACCGTTATAACCCTTAGTAATTGAGTCACCCATAAATAAGATGGTGTTCTTCTTCATGCTTGCGGTGTTAGGCAATGCCACTCGATAGTGTCGATTAACAACAGTTGCGATTGCCTTGCGTGGTACAACCAACTTTTTAGTTTGATTACCACTTTGGACTTCATAAAGATCGCCAGCAACAGACTTACCAACTGCATACCACACCGTCTTGGGGTGGGTCATAGTTAGTTTTTTATCCTTAACGTAGACTGGAATCGCGTCCATTTTACTGAACTCAACTTGATTTAATTTTTTAACTGTTTGCTGGCGTGCACTTGCGGGTGCGTGCGTGGTAGCCCCGCCTGACACAACCGGGTAAGTTGCGCAAACCAATAAAGCACCCAGGCTAATAATTGCCTTGCTGATAAACTTGCTCTTCATTATTAAACTCTCCCAAAACTGTTTCATTAACATTTATATATACTACCAAAATCCCCAATTAATGTGAAGAACTTGTCACAGAATTCAGGCTCAATATCTTGACAATCAGATTAAGAAGTGATTTCACAAAGATTACATTGAGTAAAACGTTGATATGTTAGGGATAATCCAACTTTTATTTTTTGCTTGTTAAACCGCTTACATCACTTTATACTTAAAGCAATCACATAAGGAGGGTTCACAAGATGACTCACAAAAATAGATATGCAATTATTGGATTATTAGGTATGCTTTCCGTTTTATTACTGATCGTAACCGGCTGTGGAAAATCAAATTCCAGCAAAGCACCAATTACCGTGGCCACGTCAGGGACACTTTACCCCACTTCATTTCACGATGAAAAATCAAATAAGCTGACAGGATTTGACGTAGAGGTTGTTCGAGCCGTTGCCAAAAAACTCGGTCGTAAAGTTGAGTTCAAAGAAATGAACGTTGCTGGTCAACTAACAGCTGTCAAGACCGGTAAAGTTGACATGGCTGCTAATGATTTCTCAATCTCTCCTGCTAGAAAGAAGCAATTCGTACTATCTACCCCATACAAACACTCATGGAACAGTATGGTAGTTCGGAAAAAAGATAATTCTGGCATCCATTCATGGGCTGACATCAAGGGCAAAAAAGCTGCCGGTGAAGCAGGAACCAGTTACCAAAAGTTGGCAAAACAATTGGGAGCAAAAACCGTTAACTACGATAACGTTGCTAACTCAGTTTATTTAAAGGACGTCAAAAATGGACGGACCGATCTAATTATGAATGACTACTACCTACAAAAACTTGCCCTTTCAGCTGTGCCAAATAATGGTTTGAAGATTTTAACCAACATGTTCTTCACTACCAATGATGATGGTGCTGGAACCGGGATTTTAATGAAGAAGAGCAATACTAAATTAGCAAAGCAAGTTAACAAAGCTCTCAAGGAATTAAAAAAGGACGGCACTTTAAAGAAGATTTCTATGAAGTACTACAAGGCAGACGTAACCAAGAAGCCTAACGTGAAGATTTCTCGGAACTTTACGATTAAATAGTAACCAGGTGATTTGATGTCGATTCTTCACTATCTATCAATCCCCAACTTTTTCGACGCTCCATTAGCTTTCAACTCGGTACCAAAAATTCTCGCTGGGTTTCCGTTATCGATTATCCTAACAATCATCAGTTTTATTCTGGCCTTGACCTTAGGACTTTTGTTGACACTAGCTCAACTTAGTAAACGTAAACTTTTTCACCGCCTTGCAAGAGCCTTTATCTCCTTCATGCGTGGTGTACCAATGATCGTGGTTTTGTTTGTCGTTTACTTTGGATTCAATACTGCTGCATTACCAGCTGCAATCATTTCGTTTAGTATCGTCAGCAGTGCATTTGTCTCCGAAGTCTTTCGGTCCTCATTTATGGCCGTGGATACTGGTCAGTGGGAGGCAGCCTACTCACTAGGTTTGTCGTACCGAATTGTGGTGGCAAAAATCGTGTTTCCACAGGCTTTTCGAATTGCAATCCCAGCTTTAGGAAATATTTTATTGGATCTGTTTAAAAGCACGTCACTTGCAGCAATGATCACCGTCAGTGAAATGTTCATGAATGCACAGATTGTTGCTGGCGCCCATCAGGACTACATGACGATCTACTTAACGATTGCCGTGATTTACTGGTTCTTCTGTTGGTTGTTGACGGTTGGACAGACGATGTTGGAGAAAAAGTTGGCATAACCAAAAACCGCAAACCTCGCTTGAGGTTTGCGGTTTTGTCTTCGTCTTTATAGTTCTTCTTCTCGGTACTTAACCAAATCAGCGGTGATTGCTTTAGTACTTGGATAGATTTGCTTATAAATTTCATGAAGTCGTTGATATTTTTTAACGTTGTCAGGTTTTGGTAGAAATACATCCTTAAATGACACAAAAGTCTTGGTACATTCCTGAACGTCTTTGAACCAGCCCAACCCGACAGCCGCAAGCATTGCTGCCCCAAGGCCAGGTCCCTGTTCATTTTTAAGGGAAACCACCTTAACGTTGAAAATATCGGCCTGAATTTGTTGCCAAAGCGGACTCTTTGCCCCACCACCGATTGAAACGACAGTGTCGAACTTGGCTCCATTTTCTTCGTAAATGTCCATAATATCTCTGAACGAAAAGATGATGCCCTCTAGGACAGCCCGAACAAAGTCATGCCGCTTATGAATTCCATCAATTCCAATAAAGCTACCACGGATATCAGCATCTGCATAAGGTGCTCGTTCACCAACAATATATGGTGCAAATAACAGACCGTTTGCACCTACTGTTGACTCAGCCGCACTTTCAACAACTGAAGTAAAATCTTCGTTTTCAGCAAACGTCTTCTTAAACCAACTTAATGAAAACCCAGCGGCCAAGGTAACTCCCATTGAATAAAACGCATCCGGAATCGCATGATCTTCATACTGCAGAACCCCACGGTAATTAGTTTCCTTTTGTGGCTCATACTTTAAAATTACTCCGGAAGTCCCAATACTTGAAAGCACCTTAGTTGGCGAATCGATTCCAGCGCCGACTGCTCCGCAAGCATTGTCTGCACCACCACCAAATGTTTTAGTGGTTGTCGATAACCCAGAATACTCTGAATATGCTGGGGTAATGTTGCCAGTTTCATCAATCGAACGAACCAGTGGTGGACAGAGCGATTCTGGAATATCGAACGCCTCTAGAATTTCTTGGCTCCATTGTTGGGTATCGACATCCAGCATTACCGTTCCAGTAGCATCGGAATAATCCATTGCCAAGTTCCCAGTCATTCTAAACCTGAGGTAGTCCTTAGGGAGCAACATTGTTTTTGCCTTAGCAAAAATTTCAGGTTGATTTTCTTTAACCCACAGCAGTTTGGGTAAAGTGAAACCTTCGAGCGGTTTGTTATGAGTGATGTCGATAAATTTTTCGCCCATCTTAGCCAAAATCTCCTCGCACTGTTTGGTCGAACGAGTATCATTCCAAAGCATGGCTGGACGCAAAACTTCGTTGTTCTCATCCAAAAGGACTAGCCCATGCATCTGACCAGAGTAACTGATACCGGCAATGTCTTCCGGCTTGATTTGATCATTTAAAATTAACCGTACAATAGAAACTGTGGTTGCGCTAACCCAGTCCTCTGGATCTTGTTCTGCATAACCTGGTTTGGGTTGTTGGAGGGGGAAATCCATTCCCTCTTGAGCAATAATTGTTCCGTCAGCAGTTACAGCCGAAACTTTTACTGAGCTAGTTCCTAAATCAACTCCAAGAACACACTGTGCCATGTTAATTACCTCCCTTATCAAAAAAGGATGGAAGGTTAATTCCATCCCTTTTGAAAATATTGTTTTTAGAAGAAAGATTCATTTGTTACTAATACTTGTAGTGATTACTTTGAAAGTGTGTCAATGATGTAATGGTTAATTGTGTCCTTAACTCTTTCAAGATGATCTGATGAAGTTGCGTCACGCAATTCCTTTTGGGTCTTGTCTAATGAGTAGTCTTCAAGAGTCTTCATGTCGGCCTTACCACTTTCAATGTCAGCACCGATACCACTGTTGTATGAACTATAGCGTTCCTTAACGATGTCTTCAAGAACACCGTCTTCCTTCATCTTGTTAGCAACTCTAAGTCCAGCAGCAAATGTATCCATACCAACAATATGACTGTAGAATAGGTCATTTGCTTCAAATGATGAACGACGAGGCTTAGCATCAAAGTTTAATCCACCACGAGGGCCAATTCCGCCTGCTTCAACGACTTCATACATCGCTCCTACTGCTTCGTACAAGTCTGAAGGGAATTCATCAATATCCCAACCAATCAACTTGTCTCCTTGGTTTGCATCCAATGAACCAAGCATACCGGCTTCGCGTGCAACACGAATTTCGTGTTGGTACGTATGACCTGCTAAGTTAGCATGGTTACCTTCAAGGTTAAGCTTGAAGTCTTTATCCAAACCGTATTCCTTCATAAATGAAATAGTAGTAGCGGCATCGAAATCATATTGATGAGTTGATGGTTCCTTTGGTTTTGGTTCAAGTAGCATTTGAGCATCAAAGCCAATTTCATTAGCGTAATCTTTTGCCATGTGGAACAACTTAGCTGCATGCTCTTGTTCCATCTTCATATCAGTGTTCCACAGTGATTCGTAACCTTCACGGCCACCCCAGAATACGTAGTTTTCAGAACCTACACGCTTACCAATTTCAAGACTGTGTTTTAATTGGGCAGCTGAGTAAGCAAAGATGTCAGCGTATGGTGATGTACCTGCACCTGAAACAAAACGTGGGTTTGTGAACATGTTTGAAGTATTCCAAAGAACCTTCATACCACTTGTCTTTTGATTTTCCACAATCTTGTCAACAACTTTATCCAAGTTCTTGTTAGTCTCACGAAGGGTATCGCCTTCTGGAGCTAAATCACGATCATGGAATGCTAAGTAGTCAACACCCAATTTGTCGTAAAATTCAAAAGCATAGTCAACTTTTGCAAGTGCTTGATCCATTGGATCTGAGTACTTGTCATATGGACGAATTGCAGTTCCATCACCAAATGGGTCAACTAAACGTTGATCAAATGTGTGCCAGTAAGCAACTGAAAAGCGCAACCAGTCACGCATCTTCTTACCACCAATAACTTCATCAGGGTTGTAGTATTGGAAAAAGTTTCCTGACTTTAAATCTTTTGTTCCTTCATATTTAATTTTATCAATATCCCAGTAACTCATAAGATAGCCTCCAAGTTATTTGTTTTATTTTTAATTAGTTTGTCTATCCAACCAACTTACAAATTTAATTATAAAAGGCTTGATCATTTTTTGCAAGCCTTTTCATAATTTTATTTTTTATAATTCTTTGTAATCGAAATAATCAAATTCAGCGGGCTCGTCATATCCCGCATAATCGACAGCTGCTAAGCCAACAAATGCACCAGTAAAAAATCCACCATATGTTTGTAGCACATAGTCATCAGATAAAACCGCTGCATCTAATTTAACAGGTACCTCTTTCCATTCTTTACCATCAAACGAATATTCATAGGTATATGTTTGTTTTCTAACTTTAGTCCTGAAGTACACAGCTTCAATATTGGCAGGGATACTAATTGCGTCTTCTTTCAAATAAGACGTATAGTTTCCACGATTATTTTCAGCAACTTCAATAACTCGTCCCTTGTTTTCATCAAAAGTAACAAAGATCCATGACCAATGTTTATCATTATAGAAGTTAGTTAATCCCGCCATTTGCTGGTATGAGAACGGATTAAATTTAACTTTTGTTTCAGCATCAAAATTAAACGCTTGCCATCTACTTGCAACCAGTGATACATCAAAGGTACTTGCTAGTGAATTTTTTCCAACTAGTCTTAAATTTCCGCTACCAGTCGAACCCATTTCAGCATTGAAAGGCACCCTTAATGTGTTCCAATCGTTATCCAATACGTCATCGTCAAAATCATCGTGGCGAGAATGGTCCAACGGAGCATCAGTAATAATCGCATCTTTAGGCGCATCAACCTCAACTTGTCCGCCGTGTCCTCCAACTATTCTTGGCCAGCCTTCATCATCCCACTCAACTTTCTGAATTGATGTTTCTCTACCCAGCGTGCTCCAGCCACGAGGATCATACGCTGACTCATTATCATGATTCCATGGTCGTGAGCTTAACGATGCATAGTACCACTCCCCGCCCGGTGTACTAACAAGTGCACCATGCCCTTGTTTTTGAATTTCCAAATCGGGAGTATCAAAGTTTGTTAAAAACACTTCTCCAGGTTCTGTAGCAAATGAATCAGCATCAAGTGATGTTGACCTGGCCACAACCTCCTGATGGGTAAACACGGTTCCACCTTGAGCAGCAAAAAGGTAGTAGTAACCATCTTTTTGGTAGATATGGGGACCTTCAACAAGTTTAACTTTGGTTCCATAATAAATCGTTCGAGCCGTTTCAGGCTTAAGCTTCTTAGTCGAAACATCATATTCTGTTAGTGTGATTCCATTAAACGGATGCTTATATTCTCTATGATCCCAGGTTTGTTGAACTAAATACTTTCTACCATCTTCATCATGGAATAAAGATGCATCAAACCCAACTCCATTTAAGCGAATAGGAGAACTCCAAGGGCCATTAATATCTTTAGCTGTTGTAAGATAGTTAGTCATATCTTTAAAAGCACCTTCGGTCACCTTAACATCTGTATATACTAGCCAGAATTGGCCATCAGAATATGATAAATCTGGCGCCCAAATTCCTCCAGAAGCTGGGTTTCCTTTCATATTCAATAATTCTGTTGTCGACAGTGGAGAAGGAAGTAAATTCCAATGAACTAAATCTTTTGATTCATGCAACCTAACACCAGGGAACCATTCAAAAGTTGAATTTGCAATATAATACGTATCATCAACTCTAATAATACTTGGATCAGCATTGAACCCTGGAAGAACTGGATTATTAATTTTCATGATTTACACTCCTAATCACTTATAGTTTTCCTTCAGATTTTCTTTCATCAATTTCAAGATTAATTCGATCAACATCTGCATCACTTAATGGATAACGACTCATAATCCACATAGCAACAACGGCAAGAACAATTGGTATCCAAATCATCGACCACTGAATTCCCATCAGCGCTGTATTACTTTGAGTAGCTTTTGTACCATCAAATTTAAAGAATGCATTAATATAACCAGGAATAATTCCACCCAGAGCTAGACCAATCTTAAAGAATAATCCCATAATGGCATTAATAATACCTGCCACACGTTTTTGGGATTTATATTCCCCATAAGATACCACTTCCGGAACAAGTGACCACATATAACCTGTTGCTGAAGTTATACCCCATTGTTGTAAAAATCTTCCGATATAGCCCAATAATGGTGATTCTTTAAAAGCAGAAGTTTGCCAGATCCATAGAATAACTTGTCCAACTACGAATAAGGTAAGGAAAATATAGAAGAACTGTTTCTTTCCAATTCTCTTTCTAACAATTGGCCATAAGAATACTAAGAATATCCCTGGAATCGATCCAATTAGGTTAATAGATGCCATCCATTCAGGATGCCCAACATTGTACTGCATATAAAATGGCCATACAGTATTTCCAAAAAACATAAAGGTAAAACCAATTAAGAAAAACATTCCAAGAATCTGTAATGGTTTATTTCTTTTTATTTCGGCAAATAAATCTGTATATTTAACTGAATCTGTCTCTTCTTTTGTGGGTAACACACGTTCTTTAACCCCAAAGTAAGTGAATAGCAACAGCGCAAATCCAATTACCATGTAAATCGACATCACCATAAAGTAGGCTCCGCCGGCGTGTGGTGATGCATAATTTCCTAAGTTAAGTTTAATTCCAAATAAACCAATATCTTTAATTTGTTTATCTGGAGAGGCTAACTGAACAAATAAAGGCAAAAAGGTATAAACCATCAAATTACCAATATTCGCTTCGGTCATTCTAACTGTTGTAAGCGTTGAAACTTCGTTATTATCTCTTGTTAATGACGCATTTAATGCTCCATAAGGGATATTGACGAATGAATATATAAGTGCAGTTGCTAAATAAGAAATAAATGCGTATACAACGCTTCCTCTAACAGCATCAATAGGGAAGAAGAGCAGAGCTGCACAAACAGTTAGCGGGATTCCAAAGTAAAGAATGAATGGGCGGTATTTGCCGCTTTTAAACTTACTCCGATCAACAACAGCCCCAACCCATGGATCCCAAAAAACATTGACCCATCTAACCACTAGAAAAATAGTAGCCCCAACTGCAGCTGAAATTCCAAATACTGTTGTTAAATAAAATAGCAACATCGAACCAACAGTTCCAAAGATTAAATTTTGTGCTAAATCACCAGCACCATAGCTAATTCTTTCTATCCAAGTCAGCTTTGCAAACTCATTTTTAGCCACGTTGTTTTCATCCTTGGTTTTTTGCAGATTATTATCCATAGCAATGAATCCTTCCTGGTAGTCATTTTCTTCATTTAGTTTGTTTGTTATACCAACTAAACAAAGCAAAACGTTTCCTGCAGAAAAACGATCAGACTTCCCCAAACATTTTATTTTTATAGGTTCCCTACAAAAACAATTGTATTCGCTTTCATCAAAAATTTGTATATCCATTTGTGCCTATTTTTTGTCAAATTGTGACATTAATTGTTTTGAGTTATTCAAAATAACCTTTTTGAGTTTTTGATCTAACGATACGTTTTTTTGAAATCTGTCTTCTATATTGGGAAGGTGTCACTCCTGACCATTTTTTAAATTGTTTACTGAAAACCGCTATATCTCCCGCCCCAATCATAAAAGCCACATCTTCGATAGAATATTCATCATACCCTAAAAGGATTTTAGCTTTTTGATATTTTTGATCCTCTATATAATGTAAGGGCGTTACTCCATAAACTTTTTTAAATAATCTGTGACCATATCCTGTACTAATCCCCAATTGATTACATATATCTCCAAAACTAAATGCAGTATGTTCGATATCATCAACTTTAGACTGAATTAACGCCGCAATTTCTTGACTAACGGTTGCTTCTCGTTCTGAAAAAATGGAATCGCTGGTATTAATGTTATGATCTACATTTTCAGCTAAATATGCCATATATTGTAGTATCACTATCTGAATCTTTAATTTAATAACCTCAGTACTCAAGTTTGTAGAGCCACTAATATCAATAACCTGTCTTGCTACCCTATTAGACATTAACGCAATTTCGTTATCCCGATCAATTACTCTATTTGCCAAGTAACCAATTAGCTTAGACTTTAACTTTAGACTATCAAAATTAAAATGAAAGCATATATACGTCATCTCTTTAAATATACTACTATTTTTATTGGTATGACTTGTTCCTGGAGAGATTATAACTACATCACCGGGTCCATAAGAAAGTGTCTTATTATTTTTAAATTCAGTTGTTTGCCCACCATCAATTACACACATCAACTCAAACGCTTGATGCTTTTGCTCAAAAAAACTCCATCCTCCTGGAACAGTATGTTGATGACCACCGAACATGTACATACTCGACTCAACTACTGGAATTGATATAAATTTTTCCATATTTTCCCCTTATATTACACATACATACTAGCTACCAAAATTTAGGTCTGCAGCACTAATCCCCAATACTTCATGAGTAACTAACGAACAAGCTCCCAACAAACATGCCTTATCTGAATCATCAAGCAATATTAATTCAATATCAGATTTCCCGAAATTTCGTACAGCTTCACTAATTAAGCCGAAAATTTCTGGTTTTTCTTGCATTAAAGGCGATCCAATATAAATTGATTTTGTGTCAAAGTTCATGGCAACATTAAAAATTAACATTGATATTTCACTGATAAATCTATCCATTGCTTCAAATGCAAGCTTATCTTTTTTATCTAGCAAGCGAATTAAATCTTGTCGACTTAGTTTTTCTACACTACTTCGTTCAACTACATAATTTATGATTGCATCTTCCGAACAGATAGATTCAATCGTTGCATAATGACCATCATTGGTTTTTGTCAGTGTTCGACCCACTTCACCAGCCTCACCATTGAATCCTCTAAATAAGCCATTATTCAATATAATTCCAGATCCAATTCCTTTGTGGATGCTTATTGCAATCAAGTTTTTAATTCCTTCATTGTTTAGGAAGTCTCTAACATACAAGCCTGTTAAGTTAGATTCATTTTCAAGGTAAACAGGAACGTTATATTTATATTCAAACTCTTTTTTAATATCTTTATCTCCCATATCCAAAAAAGGTGAATACGTAATCTGACCATCCTTAACAATTCCATGAATTGAAATTCCAATTCCTAAAAGTCCATTCACTGACGACGTGGTCCGACCATAATAATCTATCCTATCAGTAATTTTTGAGACTATTTGTTCAATTGAATCTCCTTCAATATTAATATCTTCTCTACTAATTACAGATGCGTCCAAATAATTAACCATAAAATGGATGCGATGATAGGCAAGGTCTAAGCTTATGGTGTAACCAAACTCAGCATTCAATTTTATTCTTGTTGGGCGTCTCCCCCCAACCTTTGAAGCCTCACCTTCTCCAACCTCAGTAACGATTCCATAATCTTTTAAGTCGTCATAAATACTCGAAACTGTGGATTTATTTAACCCTAGATCTCTTGAAATTTGGGCTCTAGTGGTGATACCTCCGTTAATTAATTGCTGCAGAACCATTTTCGATGATTCCCTTTGCAATACATCCGATTTACTAAGTTCAAACATTAGTTCAACCTCACAATTTAGATTTTAATAATTTTTTAGGTTAGTATACTTTATAAACTAATTAATCTTAATCTAACACGAACACTGAGATGGAGTAAATATATATTCACACAATACATATGGTTCTCTATAAAAAAGCCAGTCGAGATAATTCTCTCGACTGGCCACTTTAAAACCAAGCTATATCTTATTTAATCCTGAAATTATCTTTTGAATATCTTCTGGGCTGACTCCCATAGTGGTTGCCGCACGAAGTGGCATGTTACTAAACATTTTTGACTCCGGTGTACCATTAACCAGACCATCATATATATCTTTAAGACCTAAGTTGATCATTTCATCCTTAAATTCTGGTCTCTTAACAATATCACCGATATATGTTGAGTCACTTACCTTATCTAATTTTGCTTTATTCCAGTCAAGATTGATATCACTCATTAAATTAGCTGTTGAACTACTTTGTCCAACAGAAATGATATATTGGCCGTTATCCAGTTGCCAGTCACCGGATTCACTATTATACCAACTAAACTCACGTTTCTCCAAAACCATGTGGATACGTTGCGTCTCTCCAGCATTCAAGTAAACTTTATCAAAATCAGCTAAAATTTTCTTTGGCTTTTCAATTTTACTTGTCATATTGCTAACATAGGTTTCCACAACACATTTTCCAGGAAAATCTCCTGTGTTAGTGACATCAACATCGACATTGACATTATTTGATTCCACATCCACATTCATATTTCCAAATTCAAACGATGTATAGCTCAATCCATGACCGAATGGGAAAAGGACAGGCATATTCTTTTTTTCGTAGTATCTATACCCAACAAAAACACCTTCACGATAGTCCTCAGCTTCAGGGTTTGCATTAAATGTTAAATAACTCGGTGTATCCTCAATCCTTAATGGAAATGATTCAGCCAACTTTCCGGAAGGGTTGACTCTTCCCGTCAAAACATCCCAAGTCGCCTCGCCAACTGCTTCTCCTGTAAGATACGTTTCTAGTACCGCACCTACCTTATTAATCCATGGCATAGTGACTGCTGACCCGTTTTGCAAAACAACAATAACATTGTCGTTTACTTCACAGATTTGATTAATTAGATTGGTTTGATTTTTTGGCAGGTTAATACCTTCCTTATCATAACCTTCAGACTCCATACTTTCAGGATATCCCGCAAAAATTATAACTTTATCAGCCTGCTTTGATGCCGTAAGAGCACTATCTAACAAATCGTGATCATCGTTATCACTGCTCAGATTATACCCTTCATCATAGCTATAATTAATCTTTTCTTTTTCCAGTCTATCAAGGGGGGTGACCAGTTTATATGCATTAACATGAGAACTACCACTTGCCTGATACCTTGGATTAGCTGCAAGCTGCCCAACTACAGCAATCTTCTCAGTTTCATTTATAGGCAAAATTTGATTCTCGTTTTTAAGAAGCACAAAACTATCAGCTGCAAGCTTTCTAGAAAACTCATGCTGCTTTTCAAGATCATAGTCTACACTGTCCTGACGATGTAAGCTGAATTTTGAAACCATATTTATAACTCGGTTCACAGAAACATCCAACTCTTCTTCAGATAAAGTACCATTGCGAACTGCATCAACAACCTCGTCTACTGAAAGTTTTCCTTTTCCAGGCATTTCTAAATCAAGGCCTGCCTTTATTGACTCAGCATGATCAGAAACAGCACCCCAGTCAGACATTACTAATCCATGAAATCCCCATTGATTTCTCAATACATCCGAAAGCAGCCACTTATTTTGCGCACTGGGAATTCCGTTGATTTTATTATAAGAACACATTAACGTTGCTGGATGGGCTTTCTTTACAACTTTCTCAAAAGCTGATAAATACATCTCTCTGAGCGTTCTTTCATCGATATTCGAAGACATGGTAAACCTTTTATTTTCCCTATTGTTTGCGGCAAAATGTTTAACGCTAACACCAACACCTTCGCTTTGTACACCCTTTACATATTCAGTCGCAAGTTCACCAGCTAGATAGGGGTCTTCTGAAAAGTATTCAAAGTTTCTCCCTGCCAATGGGCTCCTTTTTAGATTAATACCTGGCCCGAGTAAAATCGAAACTCCTTCTGCCTTTGCAGCAGTCCCTAAATTTTCACCTAATTGATTTAAAGCACATCTATCAAAAGAACATGCCGTTAAGGCTGAGGCTGGAAAGCACACTGCCTCAACGCTATTATTAAGACTTAAGCCTGCTGGATCATTGATTTGCTTGCGAAGTCCAGAAGGCCCATCTGTCATCATTATTGAATCTAGTTTTCCAGGTATCTTTGCTGTATACCAAAAATCTTTGCCTGAAACTAGTTCTGCTTTTTCTTCTAAAGTTAACTGGGAAATTATTTTCGAATTATCTTTCATGCATAATAACTCCTTTGTAGGTAATTAATGATGAAATATCAACCTAATCCCATCCATATTTAATGCCGTGTGAATTGCAACCGATGCACCTCCAAGTAAGGTGGCTGAGTTAGTATCTTTTGACATTACAATTGGAGGAATAAGAGGCATAAATGACAATTTCATTTGAATTTTCTTTAATATTTCAGGAATTTCTTCAATCAAAGGTGAGTTGAAAAATATCATTTGTGGATCAAAGGCTGCAATTAGGTCTGCGGTTACAATTGCGAGCTGGTAACAAAAATCATCTATTAAGCTAATTATTTTCGGATTTTGTTCATTGTAATCAATAACCAATTGTTTTAAATCATAATTTTTGTCCTCGAATATTTCTTGGGCTTTTTTTATTATTGCCTTTTGAGACCATTCTGATTCAAAACTAGCCAATTTTTTCAAATTCTTACCATCATTTCCCGGTGACTGAATAACAATTCTACCAATTTCTCCAGCCTGACCGTAGTTACCAGTATACAGCTGGGTATTTAATATTATTCCTGCCCCCACACCCTCATGGATACTTATAGAAATGATATTCTGTAACTCCTGCTTACTAAAATCTTGTTCAAAAATTGCAGAAAGATTTGCTTCATTTTCTAAAATAACGGGAACACTATATAAATCTTTCAGTTTTGAAACAATATCAAAACTCGAGAAGTCAATAAATGGAGAATTGATAACTTCACCATTATAAACCGTCCCAAAAACTGCAATTGAAATTGCCAATAAGCCATTCGTCGCGTCAAACTTCGGCATAGTATCAATAGAATCCTTCATCATTGTATAAACTTTATCAATTGATTGATCACCAATATTTTGAATGCTTCGTTCAAGTGTCCTGCCGTCTAGCTTTGTTGCCAGCATCTCTAATGTCTTACCAGAAACGCTAAAATTAACTACATACCCAAATGAAGAGTTAAACTCAACCAATTCCGGCTTACGACCACTCGTTAAGGTTGTTTGATCTTCTCCTAGGCTCTTAACAATCTGCTTATCAATAAAGGTGCCTACAATTTCAGAAACCGACATTTTATTAAGGCCTAGCTTCTTCGATATGTCATTTCGTGAAATTGGACCACTATTAATTATTGCTTGAAGAACCGACTTTTCATTTCGATTCCGCATAACTTCTTTATTGATAATCACCTTTTATCCACTCACTTTTCAAATTTAATTCTCAGCATTTTCTTTAGCGTGTTTTACTGCCAAGTCGCCTTGCATCTTTTTCTCAATGCTATCAACATGATAGAACATTAAAGCGATTCCTGAAAGTGCAAAACCAATGAGTGGAACCCAAATATAATTCATTTCAATTCCATGAAGTGCCGTAACACTTTGAGTTTTGTTAGCAACATAACCTGTAACTGATAAGATCCAACCAGTAATTACGCCACCAATTCCCATTCCTAACTTGGCACTGAAACTTGAAAATGAAGTAACAATTCCTTCAGCTCTAACACCATTTTTCCACTCACCATAGTCAACGGCATCCGCTAACATAACAGCAATAAGTCCAGATACATATCCAGTTCCTAAATACCCTATAATTGTTGCAATAATAATGATTGAAACACTTAGATGAGTAGCACCTAAACTAAGTAAAAGTTGACCAGCTACAGCCATCACCATACCAATCAACATAGTGTTTCTTTTCCCAATCAACTTAGAAGTTAACGGAGTTAACACAACCGCAATTAATGATACGAATTGTAAACTAAGTACAAATGAGGCTAAGCCAGCGTTGTGCATATTGTATTTAAAGAAATAAACGGTTACCTGAGATCTCGTCTGCATACCCATCCAGTAAATAAAGTTAATGAAAATAATAATTGCCCAAGGCCAGTTTTTCTTTAGAGCCTTTAAAGACTCTTTAATTGGAATGGATTCGCGGGAGCTTTTTGTTTGTACACGTTCATTTGTGTTCTTGAAGACAATTGCAAAAATAATCACTACAATAATTCCCACAATCAATGCCCAAATAAACCACCCTTTTGAACTAGTAGTTGATCCACCAAAGAAGGAAACCATTGTTAAGGTAATTCCAGTGATTATTGCTGCACCAGCAGTACCCATAAATTGACGAATGGTAGACAAAGTAACTCTTTCCTGACTGCTGCTTGTTAGTGAAGGTAGGATAGAAGTAATAGGTATATTAACTGCTGAATATAAAACATCAACCCCAATATATGTGATGTAAGCCCAAATTAATTTTCCGGTTAAGCTTAAGTTTGGGGTTGTAAATACTAATACACAGAATACCGCAAATGGGATTGAAAACCACAACCAGTATGGCCGACTTTTGCCCCATTTTGTATGGGTATGGTCAATCATAATCCCCCAGAATGGGCCGTCAAAAGCATCAACTATTCTGGCTACTAAGAATAAAGTTCCGACAGCTGCGGCACTAATACCAAAAGTATCAGTATAAAAAATCATCAGATAAGTTCCTACCATCTGAAATGAAAGGTTACAAGCAAAATCACTTAAACTGTAAGAAAACCGTTCATTCCATGGAACCATATTTTTAACTTTCTTGTCTGTCACTGACTCAACATCATGACCATGAAGTACTGTTTGGCTCATATCAAACACCTCAAATTTTTATTTGACATTTTAGTAAGTTCAACTTTCGAACAAAGTATAGTGTAACCGATTTCATAAGTCAACACTTTGTTATTTTAATTATTAAAACAGTATAAAAACACTTATATAACAGTTTTTGTCAAAGAAAGCGTTGACATATTTCCGATTAAGCTATACACTTTGTTCGACAATTAATAAGTTCAACTTTCTAATTGAAAATTATGAGGTGACTAGCAATGAAATTTACAGATGGATATTGGCTAACGCGTCCAGAATTTGAAATCGAATCTCCGAGGGAGGTTTTTGACTATAAGAAAAATGATGATTCACTTATTTTATATGCACCTTTCAAACAAATAAATGATCGCGGTGATGAATTGAACCTTGGTATGAGCACCATAAAAATTTCATCCCCTGTAGAGGGAGTCATTGGTGTTAAATTAGTTCACTTTGATCAAAACAAAAAGGGACCATCTTTTGAGCTCGTAGATGAGCATCCGAAAGTTGCTATTAAAACTTCTGATGATGAGCTTTCTTTTAAGTCCGGTGACTTAACCGCCAAGGTCCCTTACAAGTCGGGATTTGAGATTGACTTTTTGCATGGAGATAAAATTATCACTAAATCTATGGATAAAGCTGAAGGTGTAATTTACGACCAAAAGAACAATAAGCATTACATGAGAGAACAGTTATCTATGGGTATTGATGAACTTATTTATGGGCTTGGAGAGAGGTTTACTTCATTTGTAAAAAATGGGCAATCTGTAGATATCTGGAACAGAGACGGTGGTACTGGTAGTGAGCAAGCATACAAGAACATTCCATTCTATTTAAGTAGTGAAGGGTATGGAGTTTTTGTAAACCAACCAGAGAATGTTTCTTTTGAAATTGCATCTGAAAATGTTGACCGAACTCAATTTAGTGTTGAAGGCCAATCACTTGAATATTTCATTATTGATGGTCCAACACCAAAAGAAGTTTTGAATAAGTACACTCGATTAACGGGACAGATAGCATTACCACCAGCATGGTCATTTGGATTATGGCTATCAACATCTTTCACAACAGATTATAGAGAAGAAACTGTTATGAAGTTTATCGATGGTATGCGTGACCGCGAAATTCCTCTAGATGTTTTTCATTTCGACTGTTTCTGGCAAAAAGGATTCGAATGGTGCAATTTGCTTTGGGACAACGAACAATTTCCTGATCCAGAGGGGTTAATTAAACGCATTCACGACAGGGGTATTAAGGTGTGCGTTTGGATAAACCCATATATTGCTCAAAAGTCCCCATTATTTGAAGAAGGTAAAAAGAACGGTTACTTCATAAAGAGAAAAGATGGTAATGTTTGGCAATGGGACCTTTGGCAAGCTGGCAACGGTTTTGTTGACTTTACAAATCCGGATGCCGTTAAATGGTACACAAGTAAGCTAAAAGCTCTACTTGATATGGGAGTAGATTGTTTCAAAACAGACTTTGGTGAAAGAATCCCCGTTGAGGATGCCGTATTCTTTGATGGTTCAGATCCCCGTAGAGAACATAATTATTACACTTATCAATACAATGAAGCTGTTTTCGATTTAATTAAGCAAGAAAAGGGGGACGATCAAGCGGTTGTATTTGCCCGTTCAGCTACTGTTGGTTCCCAAAAATTCCCTGTTCATTGGGGAGGAGACAATCTATCTAGATTTAAATCAATGGCTGATTCTTTAAGAGGTGGGCTTTCATTCCTCCTTTCAGGATTTGGGTTTTGGAGTCACGATATTAGTGGTTTTGAAGAGCAAGCAACCCCTTCACTATATAAGCGATGGTCCCAATTTGGACTTCTATCATCTCATTCACGCTACCACGGAAGTGTACAGTATAAGGTGCCTTGGTTGTTTGATGAAGAAGCGGTTGCAAACACCAAGAAGTTTGTTGACCTTAAATTATCTTTAATGCCTTATCTTTACGCAGAGGCTGTCAACACTCACAAAACCGGTACCCCATTGATGAGGCCAACATTCCTTGAATATACAGAAGACAGAAACACTTACTTCCTCGAACACCAATACATGCTTGGTAGCAAATTACTGGTTGCACCCATCTTTAATGACGAAGGAACCGTAAAATACTACCTTCCTGAAGGAAAATGGACAAATATTCTGACAGAAAATTCTTACCCAGTTTCAAAAGGTGGAGAATGGATTGAAGAAACATATGATAATTTAACCTTACCGGTTCTTGCTCCAGAAAATAGCATAATCTTGAGAAAGCCAGGTGCAGTTCATGCTGAATACGACTACGCTGACAGCCCTGACATCAATTGTTATGAAATTCAAGACGGTGCTAATTTAAGCACTCCTGTTGTTGATATTAAAGGTAATCAAGTCGGAACCGTTTCCGTAAAAAGAAATGGTAATAAACTGAGTGTATCAACCTCTGGTATTCAAGGGAACCCAACTGTGATCATGCATTATAACGGTGAAACTAATTCAACAACTATGAAATCGTCAACTGAGACGATTACAATCTAAACTAATTTACTGTGAATAAAAAGCAGGAGGAATTTAATGTTCCTCCTGTTTTTTATTGATCATGGTTCTTTAGAAAGCGCTTGCAATATTTATACCAGAATGTTACTATTCAGTTGATAAGTTTTCCCAACCAACCAACTTACAAATAAAACGATTGAGGTGCTTATCATGCAACAAAGTTCAAATACTAAGACTAAAGTTCATCACGTAACTGCTGCCTTCGTTTACTTTTTTGGTGCCCTAGGCGGCCTACTTTTTGGATATGATACTGGTGTTATCTCCGGAGCCATTTTATTTATTGAAAAACAAC
The DNA here is from genome assembly GCF_000785105.2 of Lentilactobacillus curieae. Classification (NCBI taxonomy): domain Bacteria; kingdom Bacillati; phylum Bacillota; class Bacilli; order Lactobacillales; family Lactobacillaceae; genus Lentilactobacillus; species Lentilactobacillus curieae. The sequence continues at coordinate 666,080 of NZ_CP018906.1, forward strand.
TACATCTGGATTCTTGGCAACAAGGATGGGTCGTTAGTGCTGTTCTATTAGGTGCCATTCTAGGTGCAGCCATCATTGGTCCAATGTCAGACAAATACGGTCGCCGAAAGTTAGTGCTATTATCAGGAATTATTTTCTTTATCGGTGCCATTGGATCTGCATTTTCTCCTGAATTCTGGACGTTAATTATTTCTAGAATTATTCTAGGTATGGCAGTTGGTGCCGCATCAGCTTTGATTCCAACATATCTAGCAGAATTATCCCCAGCTGATAAGCGGGGCGCAATGTCTAGTCTATTTCAATTAATGGTTATGACTGGAATTTTTCTTGCTTACGTAACAAACTACACATTCTCAGGTATGTATACAGGTTGGCGTTGGATGCTCGGGTTTGCAGCCATTCCCGCCGCACTACTTTTTGTTGGTGCCCTTATCCTACCCGAAAGTCCTCGTTTCTTAGTCAAAGAAAACAAGGCAGATGAAGCTCGTCAAATCTTAAATATCATGAACAAGAATAATTCTGGTGTTGTTGATCAAGAACTTAAAGATATTAAAGAACAAGCTGCCATTAAGAGTGGTGGCTGGAAAGAACTATTTGGTAAGTTAGTGAGACCCGCATTGGTCATTGGTGTCGGTCTAGCTATTTTCCAACAAGTTATGGGATGTAATACCGTCCTGTACTACGCCCCAACAATTTTTACTGACGTTGGCTTCGGTGTGTCTGCTGCATTAATTGCTCATATTGGTATCGGAATTTTCAACGTTATCGTCACTGCAGTTGCCGTTATGATCATGGATAAAATTGATCGTAAGAAAATGCTGATTGGTGGAGCAATCGGAATGGGTATCTCCCTATTTGTAATGAGTTTTGCAATGAAATTCTCAGGACAAAGCCATGCCGCAGCAATTATTTGTGTTATCGCCTTAACTATATACATCGCATTCTTCTCAGCAACTTGGGGTCCAGTTATGTGGGTTATGATTGGTGAAGTATTCCCACTTAATATTCGTGGTTTAGGTAACTCTTTCTCAAGTGTTATCAATTGGACTGCAAACATGATTGTTTCATTAACATTCCCACCATTGTTGGACTTCTTCGGAACAGGTAGTCTATTCATCGGTTACGGTGTCTTATGTTTTGTTGCTATCTGGTTCGTTCATAGTAAAGTGTTCGAAACTAGAAACAGATCACTTGAAGATATTGAAGAAGAATTGCGTAAACGTGAAAACACAGTTGAAGAATCAAATATAACACCACAAAGTCATTAAGAGATAATTTGCTAAGAAACTAGCAAAAAAAGGAGTACCTCTCTCGTTAGAGGTACTCCTTTTTATAAATTTTCCCTACCCTCTTCTGCATTCTTCCCAAATACTGTACTCTTTAATTAAGAACTCTTTTTGAAAGAAGGCTATTTGTCTTGAATAAATTTAAGCTTCAATCCATTGTCTTTGTCCTGGTCGCATTTATGCTAGGGTGCAATGAATTCATGGTTGTCGGGGTGATTTCCGACCTCGCCAAAAGTTTCCACGTGTCAATTTCATTAGTCGGCTACCTGGTTACCATCTTCGCGACCGTCTACGCAGTCAGTACACCATTTGTAACAATTTTAACCAGTAAGTACCGTCATTACAACACACTTATGGTACTAATGGTGGTCTTCTTAGTTGGAAACACACTGAGTGCATTTGCCACCAACTTCTGGTTCATGATGATCTCAAGAATTATTTCGGCGATGACAGCTGGTTCAATCATCTCACTTATAATGACGTTTGCTAGCCAAATTGCCCCTCGTGAACAACGGGCATCCCTCATCTCATGGATTTTCGCCGGTTTTAGTATCGCCTCAGTTTTTGGAGTCCCAATCGGAGTTGCGATTAGCACAAGCTTCGGCTGGCGTTACGCCTTCTGGCTAATTTCTATTGTAAGCATCTTTACAATGATTCTTTTGGGAATCCTACTACCTAAAAAAGTTGACCAAACAACTAGTACCATTAAAAGCCAATTGTCACTGTTACTCGATAAGCGAATTTACTACGGCATCATCTTAGTTCTTTTTACCGCTGCCACTATGTATTCTTACTACACTTACATCAGACCACTCCTCACAACTAGCATGCACTTCAGTCTTGGTAGTCTAAACTGGCTATTAGTCATTATCGGAATCTTTAGTATCCTTAGTAACCGACTTTCAGGAAAGATTGCTGAATTACCAAATAGTTTAGGAAAAATGCCTGCATTCTATATTACTGATATTATCCTGCTTTCAGCACTACCGTTTTTATTACAGTTCAAATTTATAGCCTTTATTGTAATTTTGGCACTGACATTGATCGTAACAATTTTAAACGCCCCAATTCAGATTCATTTCTTAAATGTTGCTGAAACTGAATATCCCCAATCTTTAGTATTGGCATCGTCATTAAACTCCATCTTCTTTAATTTTGGAATCTCCTTGGGATCCGCTACTGCTTCAATCATGATTTCAAAAGTTGGTTTGAACAACATCAGTCTGAGTGGTGCGGTTTACGCACTGCTATGCCTGGGCTTAGTAACCCTGCTTGTCCATTCAATCAAAACACGCACCGTTTCCCCTAAAGGCAAAGAAGAACTATAATCAACAGTAATAAATTTTTCACGGGGGTATTTTCATGGATAAACTAGATCGAAAAATTCTCAACATAATCCAAGAAGATGGACGGGCATCAGTTAAAAGCATTGCCGAACGTTGCTTTATTTCTGCCCCATCCGCATCAGTTCGAATTCAAAATCTAGAGAACCACGGATTTATTAATGGCTATAAAGCAGACGTCAACTATGAAAAACTTGGCTACTTGATCAAAGCCTTCGTCCGAATCGACGTCAGCTACAAAGAGATGCCTAAATTTGTAAATTACATCTCCAAAGTGCCAAATGTAGTGGAATGTAACTACATTACTGGGGACGCCTCAGTCCAACTAAAAGTATTCTATAAAAACATGACCGAACTAAACGAGTTCAACGCCTCGCTCAAAGAATTTGGGGATACCCATACGAACGTTGCGTTTACCACTAATATCGGTCCTCGCCCACTCAACCTTCCAGAAGAGTAGGCTTTTTTATTTTCAACTAAAGCTATCAAAAGCACAATTGATGTGCGACAATTAAATTACCTTACATATTCTCCACCCGAAAGGAATCTTCACAATGGAAAAGACTGCATACCAACACATGATGGATCAAGAACTATACGACGTTAATGACGAAAAGTTAACCGCCGATCGCGAAAAGGCGCGGATTATTTGCGATAAAATGGCAGCGCTTCCAATTACCGCAAAGAAAGAAGCCACAGAGTTAGCCAAACAATTAGTCGGTACATCGGGCGATAAAATTACGATTATGCCTCGGTTTATTTGTGACTATGGTTACAACATCCACGTTGGCGATAATTTCTTTGCCAATTACGACTGTATTTTACTAGATACTTGTCCGATCACCATCGGAAAGAACGCCCTGCTTGCTCCACGGGTACAAATTTACGCTGCTGGTCATCCATATAACGTTGAGGCTCGGACCTCTTGGCTTGGCAACGGAAAACCAGTTACCATTGGAGATAATTACTGGATCGGTGGTAATTCAATTATTGTTCCTGGCGTGACCCTCGGCTCAAACGTAATTGTCGGCGCAGGTTCGGTTGTTACGAAATCATTCGGCGATAACGTTGTAATTGCTGGTGATCCTGCTCGAATCGTTCATCATCTTGATGACGAAGGTAACGTTATTGATTAAGCTCCCTTGGGGGCTTTTTTATTTTGTTGTAATGAAAAACAATTTTATTTTCATAGGCAGCAACTCCCGTTTACCTTATTTTCATTAAAAAATATCCAATTTTTATAAATCATCTAAAAACTCATCCCCCAAACAAACACATATAGATTAATGAATGCTAGCATATTCCCAATTGATTAGAAGGCCTCTAGTTTAATTAGAATCTTTGAAAATCGGGAGGAAGAATTATATGCAAAAAACACAGATTACAGAAAACGAGGATGGTACCCGCCGTTCACTTAGCAACAGAAACGTCCAGATGATTGCCATTGGGGGAACAATTGGAACTGGATTGTTTCTTGGATCAGGTACTACCATTAGCAAAACCGGACCATCAATTTTGTTAGTATATTTAGTCTTAGGAATCTTTTTCTTCTTAATGATGAGGGCAATTGGGGAAATGCTGTACTCAGACCCATCGCAACATACTTTCGTGGCCTTCATCACGAAGTACCTTGGCCCAACAGTCGGTCACTTTACCGGTTGGACATATTGGTTAGGAATGTCCTTTTGTGCCATGGCTGAAATCACTGCCATCTCTACATATGTTCAATTTTGGTTTCCAAACATCCCAGCGTGGATCATTCAACTAACATTCTTAGGTGTCTTAGCTGGCGTCAATCTAATTGCCGCCAAAATCTTTGGTGAAGCTGAGTTTTGGTTTGCGCTGATAAAAATCTTTGCAATTTTAGCATTGATCGTCACAGGTATCTTTATGATTACCTCTCACTCGGTCACTCCTGTTGGCCATGCTTCAATGCAAAACATCTTCCATAACTTTTCAATGTTCCCACACGGAACTTTAAGCTTTGTTTCAGCATTTCCCATGGTGTTCTTTGCCTTTCAAGGAATTGAATTTGTTAGCATTACTATCGGTGAAGCCACTACTCCTCACAAAATCATTAAAAAAGCTGTTAACGAAACCCTACTCAAAATTCTTGTATTCTACTTTGGTGCTCTAATCGTAATTATGGGAATTATTCCATGGACCCATCTTAATGCTGATAGCTCCCCATTCGTTCAAGTATTTAAACTAGCTGGATTCCCAGCAGCCGCTGCTTTGATTAATTTCGTTGTCTTAACTTCAGCATCATCATCACTCAACAGTTTCATCTTTTCTGCTGGTCGTCACTTGTACCAAATCGCTGACGAGCTTCAAGAGGATAGCTGGATGCACCAACACGTTGCTAAGATTTCAAAGAACGGTGTTCCTGCAGCTGCTATCACCCTCTCGGCAATCTTCTTGCTAGTTACGCCACTCATGAGTTTGACCAGCGCCACATCATCTGTATTTACAATCGTTTCCGGTTCTTCAAACGATATGTACATCATCGTGTATGCACTAGCTATGATTGCCCACAGAAAGTATCGTGAATCTAACGACTTTCTAGAAGATGGTTTCAAGATGCCCTGGTACAATTTCACCAGCCCACTAACTATCGGATTCTTCGCCATTATCTTCATTACCTTGTTCTTCATCCCTCAAGATATCATCGGTGCTGTTGGTGCCATTATCTGGACCGTTGTTTTCGGTGGAATCACTTACCTTCACCAACGCAGCTTGGTTTCAGTCGACATCAACTAAAGGGTTTCCACCATTTAGACTCCACTGATTATTTTCCTTGTTATAATTAACTAAGAAGATAATCAGGAGGTAGAGACCATCATTCAAAAAACATATTCAGGATTAGGTACCAAGATTGACCTATCAATCAGTGACCAAGCAAATCCTGAAATTCTCCCACAAACCAACGAATTAATTCAAAAATATGAGGACTCACTTACCGTTAACCGCGATCAGTCCGAAATCATGGATATTAATCATAATGCCGGCGTAAAACCTGTCAAAATCTCAGTCCCAGCTTATTCAATCGTGAAGCAAGCAGTTGAGGTAAGTCAGTGGCACGCCGGTTTTAATGTGGCCATTGGCCCGCTTGTTAAGCTCTGGAAAATTGGATTTGGTGGTGCCAACGTTCCACCGAAAGAAAAGATTGCGACTGCTTTACAGGATATCAATTCCGATAATATCGTGTTGGATGATGCTAACCAAACAGTATTCTTAACTCAACCTGGCATGGAACTAGACCTCGGTGGAATTGCCAAGGGGTACATTGCTGACAAGATTAAGGAATTTTGGCAGTCAAAACATGTTTCCAACGGTATCATCAACCTTGGTGGTAACATACTGTTAGTGGGCAATAGTGATCATGAAAACGGGCTATGGAACATCGGAATTCAGTCACCAGAATTAAAACGGGGACAAGATTTAGCCGTCGTAACAATTCCAGAATCATCAATTGTAACCTCCGGAGTTTACGAGCGGTATCTAAAAACAGATGGTCATATGTACCACCACATCATCGACCCTCATACTGGATATCCATTTGAAACCGACATCGCAGGGATCACAGCCATAACTCCCACCTCAACAGAGGCTGAAATCTGGACTAGTTTAGGATTCTTTAACGGAATCGACAAAGCTACCCAAATGGCTGCTGAACGCGGATATCAAGTTAGTTTCATTGCTGTATACCAGGATGAAACGATTAGAATATCAGACAACTTGAAAGATCGCTTTACTCTAACTGATTCCACCTACCAACTTATTTAAACAAGGAGAATTGCCATGACAGAAGTTAGTCCTTATATCAAAGACACAATTATTCAATTCAAAACTGGCCAGCTATCACTGAGACAAATTGAAGCTATTTTTAGCGTTTTGCCATTTGAAGTCGACTTTATCGATGATAATGACCGCTTCATCTTCTTTTCAAACCAAGCAACCAGGATTCATTCCAGAACTTTAGATCAGCTCAACTCTGATTTAGCAGTATTGCATCCGGATGCTGTTAAACCGATGGTTGCCAAAATGATTACTGATCTTCGCTCCGGAACAAAAGATAAATTCGAAATTGTGTCAGGCGAACACCACACCTATAATGGTTACTTCGCTGTTCGAGATAACGACAACAACTACATGGGAACGTTAGTATTCACTGGTCAACTCGATTACTTTACCAATTTAATCGAGAATGGACCAAGCTTTGATCAAGTTGCTAAGCCAGATACATCGACCGGGGCATCTGCATCTTACGACCCCACCAAATTTGAGGCACCAAAATACGACAAAGCTCCTCACCCTCATAAGCCAGTTGAAAAGCACCCAACATCATCAAGAACGGTGCACAAAGACGCTAGCACTGGACCGTCGGATACCCACTGGTTGTCATAATTAAATACGGAATTAATAGTGAGATTTTTTTGAAATTCTCGCTATTTTTTTGTCCTTAACGGCAAAAATATGCTAAAACTAAAGTAGGAGGTGAGATAAGAATGGTAAAAGTTCAAGTTAATCCTCATAAGGATCAACAAACTGTTAAGTTATCCGATGGTAGTGAAGGCTTTGCTCGGAAAGTAAATGATGAATTTGATTTTGAATTTTCAAATCACCTGCATCCCGCTTTTTGGACGCCATCAACGTTGAATAATCATGAAGTATTTAACGTTCATTCCATCGATGGTACCCAACAATTTGAAATTGTATTTAGTTGATGATTTTATATATGTTATTTACGAAGGTAAAGAACACATATAAGCTTAGCAACAGCATAAAGGCTCTGTGCATTGGCACAGAGCCTTATTTGATTTGAGTCTTGAATACTGATACCATTAGTTGAAATATTTAAGAGAGGTAGTGAAAGCATGATTTATTCACCATTAAACGAATGTGACGTTCCTGCTATCCGTTAATCAGCGGATAGTTTCCGCTGAATTCAAATTAAGAATAAAAGCGGAGGAATAAAAAATGAATAACAATAAGTTACTTGGAGCAGTTTTTCTTAGCCTAGCAGCTAGTATTTGGGGCGGCATGTTTGTGGTCGTTAAATTAGTGGTTTCAACAGTTCCGCCAGTTGAGTTGGTTTGGTTGAGGTACATTATTGCAATCATAGTCCTACTAATAATTAGCCGGATTCAAAGAGATCAATGGAAAGTTAATAAGCGTGACTTAATTCTAATTTTCATAATTGGCTTAGTTGGCAATGCAATTTCAATTGTTGCTCAAGAGACTGGCACTTGGCTATCTAGTGCTCAGACAGGGGCCGTAATTACATCAGCGACCCCAACTTTTATGCTATTTTTTGGTTTCATAATTTTGAAGGAAAGACTAGACTCAGTTAAAGTCACTTCAATAATTATGGCAACAATTGGTGTAATCATGATAGTTGGCGTAAATCTAACTGGGACACATATCTTGCTAGGAACTTTTTCACTCATCATTGCCGCAATTACGTGGGCACTGATGTCTGTGTTGATAAAGTTGCTTTCCAGCAACTATAACTCTATTCAAGTAACAATTTTATCGACAGGTGTAGCAATTGCTTTGCTAACTCCCTACATCATCAGCCACCACCAAGTAATGGCAACAATTCCGTTTGGGTCTCCAAGGGTTTTCTTATCATTACTATATCTCGGGGTAATTTCAACAGCATTAGCTTTTGTGATGTGGAATAAAGGGCTCCGATTAATGAACGCTGCAAGTTCCGGGCTGTTTTTCCTTTTTCAACCGATTGTCGGAACACTTTTAGGATATATATTTTTGAAAGAGCCATTATCAGTAGGTTTCTTGATTGGATTTATCCTAATAATTGCCAGCGTTTGGGTTTCTATAAGATTTGCAAAATAGCCATTAAAGATTTAAAACATTAATAAAACCGTAGCATTGATTTTTCTAACTAAAATCATTGCTGCGGTTTTTTGTTAAAGTAATCCCGAAAATCAAACGTATTTATTAAACTGTTCCATCAAATATTTCACCGTCAAACTATCCTCTGTCTTAATCAACTCGGATGGTTTTCCAGCCGCCACAATCTTGCCACCAAGACTGCCACCTTTAGGACCCATATCGATCATGTAGTCGGCATTTGCCATTAAATCAAGGTCATGGGTGATCATCAAAACTGTTGCCCCTTGTTTAATTAAGCCATCAAACACCGTTAGTAAAACGTGAACGTCGATTGGATGTAGTCCAACTGATGGTTCATCGAAGATAAACAACGTGTTCTTCTGCGAACGTTTCATGTGAGATGCGAGTTTTAACCTCTGTGCTTCCCCACCAGAGAGACTTGGGGTACTTTCACCAAGGTGCAGATAATCAAGCCCCATTCCCTTCAAAGTGTTTAAAGTTTGAACAATTGCATCCTCATCGCCTAGTTTTTCCAGCGCTTCGTTAACATCCAAATCAAGGACATCAGCAATCGACATGTCGTGCCACTTAACCTGTAACACATCCTGGTTAAAACGCTTGCCGTGACACGTTGGGCATTCCTCAACCATGTCGGGAAGGTACTGAATATCTAGTGAAATCTCCCCAGTACCGCCACAGGTTGGGCAGGCTCCTTGCTTATTATTGTAAGAAAAGTGGCTTGCGGTGTAATGGTTCTCTTTTGCCAAAGGCTGTGCTGCGTACAGTCTACGCAAATGATCCATTATGTTCGTGTAAGTTGCCACCGTTGAGCGAGCGTTCTTCCCAACGGGAGTAGCATCAACACTAACCACATTTTTAATGTGCTTAGGGTCAAACTTATTTACATAATTAGGTAACTGAACATGTTTTTTATTGCTTGCAAACGCCTTTAGTAGACCATCAAGCACTAGCGTTGTCTTTCCAGCACCTGAAAACCCAGTCACCGCAGTCAATCGATTGATTGGGAAGTGAGCTTCAACGTTGTTTAAATTAAATCGTTGGCTGATTTGCAGGTCAACGCTACCATTTTTAAATGGTTCGGCGGCCACCTCACGAGTTTGTAACTGAGCCTTTCCCGTTAAGAACGGACCAATCAAGGATTTTGAATTCTGCTTAATGTCGGCTGGAGTGCCCTGCGTGATTACCTGACCACCTCTTTGACCAGATCCAGGTCCAATCTCGATTACCCAATCAGCAGCGTCAATTATTGATGTTTCGTGATCAACAACTACTAGCGAATTACCTTGCTCAACGAGTTGATGAAAGATATTGATCATCCCCGCAACGTTATCCGGATGTAACCCAACTGATGGTTCATCTAAAACGTACAACACCCCTGTTGTCTGGGTTCTTAAAGTCCTTCCTAACTGGATTCGTTGTAATTCTCCAGTTGATAACGTTGCTCCTGCCCGGTCCATAGTTAGGTAGTCTAGCCCCAAGTCGAGTAACGGCTGCAATTGATTTAGCAGTTCACTTGCTAGGTTATCGGCAAGTTTTTGCATATTATCAGGAAGCCAAGCCTTCAGATCAGCCACGAACTTCGGTAATTCACCAAGTGGTAATTGACTGGCTTCATAAATATTTTTGCCATTGATAAGTTGAGAAAGGCGATTAGGATTAATTCGGCTTCCATGACAAACTGGGCAAGTAGTGAATTTATAAAACTTATTCAACCGCTTTAGCGCAATCTCACTCTTAGTTGTCTTCATGCTATCTTGAATAGCGTTAAAGGCATTTTCGTAAAGCGCGTTATCCATATGAAAGACCCGCCCATTTTTTGAGGGGATATTAATGGCAAACTTTTTTTGTTCCCCATGTAAAACCGTATCGACCTCTTCGTCGGTAAGCTCATTAAATGGGACATCAATTCTGACCCCGGCTGCTTGAGCAACAATGGGCATGAAGTTTCTACCAGGAATGTGCCAGGCATTAACCGCACCTTCCCTAATTGTTTTAGTTCTATCACCAATGAGCGTATCAGGATCAATTTGTTTGGTAACCCCTAATCCTTCACATTCAGGACAGGCGCCGTCGGAATTAAAGGCGAAGTCCTCGGCACTAAACGCGTAAAACTGAACCCCACAGGTTGGACAAGTAATTCTGCCCATTTCTTCACCAGTTTTATCCATCGCTTCAGCAATTTCAATCGTTGGTGGTACCTGATGGCCATTAGGGCATTTTGGAGAACCTAACCGAGAATACATTAGCCGCAATACATTAAAGATTTCGGTCATGGTTCCAACGGTTGAACGAGCTCCAGGGACGGTAGGCCGCTGCCGCAGTGCAAGCGCTGATGGAATGTGTTTAACCGACTTAACGTCGCTTCTGCCTACCTGGCTAATTCTGCGTCTGGTATAAGTTGCGAGGGCGTCCAAGTATCTTCGAGCCCCTTCAGAGTAAAGGATTCCCATCGCTAAAGATGATTTTCCTGAACCAGATAAACCAGAGATAGCCACAAATTTATGTAGTGGGATATTGATATTAATGTTTTTTAAATTATTGACGTTACCGCCAATCACTTCAATATGTTCAGTCTTATCCATACGTTCGCCCTCCTTGAGTCCATTATAGTAAACGCCTAACTTTTCGCCAAAATAAAAGGGGTGAGACATCGTAATCAGAATAACCCAATTACCGTCCCACCGCCTATTCGTAAAATTTAACTGGTAATGCTGGTCCTGGCTCAACCTTGCCAGGATTTTCTTCAATTGCAAATAGCGTATCAATCAGTCTGGTAGCAATTTCATCGATCGGCTGAATCACAGTTGGCAATTCGGGCACCATTGAACGGACTAACTGACTACCATCATACCCCGTAATTAAAAAGTCGGTAAATGGTTTCTTGTCGGTTAGTCTCACCTGGTTAGCAATTTCAATTGCGACCATGTCATTACTAGCAACCACCCCATCAAAATCACCTGGAAAAACATCAGCAAGTTTAGTCTTATTCAAATCAACCGGAAGATAGTCAATGTGGTTCTCAGTGAACACATCAACCGAACCTTGAAGTCGATTGAGGGTTGGTGAGCTAGATGTGTCTTCATCAACGATAACAGCAACGTTCTTTGCCTGGTTTTTGACCATGTAATCAGCTGCCATTCGTCCCCCAGCATAATTATCTGCAGAGACAATTGGAATATTATCAGATAAATAGCGGTCAAACGCTACGATTGGTGCAGAAATCCGTTGATATTCTTCAATTCCCAAATTATGGCTACTGGAAATAATTCCCTCAACTTGGTTAGCCATCAGCATACCCAGATATTCGTGCTCAATCTGCTCATTTTCAGCCGAAGAAGCAATAATCACCTTGTAGCCCTTCTTGAAGAGTTGGCGTTCAAGAGCATTAACTAACTCCGCAAAAAATGGATTAGTTAAATTCGGAAAAATCAACCCAACAAATTGAGATGACTTTCCCTGCATTGCTCGCGCCAAAGCATTTGGTTGATAATTCAACTCGCGCATTGCGTCATGAACTTTTCCAATGGTTTTATCACTAAGCGATCCGTAATTGTTGATCACTCGCGACACAGTCGTGACTGACACCCCGGCTAGCTTAGCGACATCTTGTAATTTTGCCACCATACTTTTCCCTCAACTTTTATTTATTATCTCTAGTATACAAAAAGAACTGAAAAGTAAAACCAATTCAGTGCTAATTTTTACAAAGAGCTATTTTTTATTCTGGGTCTTGAACCATTACAGTTTCGCCGTTTGCGGTTACCTTAAATGATTTGTCAGCAGCGTTTGCTTCTAGGACAGCAACGTTAGCACCTGACTTATCCTTACGGGTAACAACCATTGTAGTGTCTGATGGAGTTTCTACTTCGATTGAACCATCAAGGTCGAAGGCAGCAAATTCGTTTCTCCATGAAAGCAACTTCAATAGGTTAGCAACTACTGGGCGTTTAACTTCTTCCGCTACTTCGTCCTTAGTGTAGTAATGACGGTTGATGTTTCGGCCTTCCTTAGTCTTTTCAAGCAGGTCAATATCGTTTTCACCTGCCAACAAACCAACGTAGTAGATTTGAGGAATTCCTGGTGCGAAAATTTGAAATGCCCGAGCAAGCAAGTATGCTTTATCGTTGTTACCCAAAGCTGAATAGTAAGTTGAGTTGATTTGGTAAATATCAAGGTTGTTGTAGGCAGCTGAAGAATATGTCTTCTTAACGTTAGCCCCAATCTTGTAAAGTTCGTTTGATGCATAATCAATTTCATCGTCGGTTAAGATATCACGAGCATCAACGACCCCAATACCATCATGAGTATCCAAAGTAGTGAATTGCTTCATTGGTGTCATTTGTAACCACTTAGCAAGCCGGTTAGTCTTTCCTGAGTATAGAGTGTATAGAGTAGTCATTGGCAGTGCAAAGTCGTAAGTGAAGTAACCGTGGTCAGAAATCTTCTTTGGAATTGAGTAATGTTCATGAATTTCAGGCAAAATTTCTGCGTGAAGTGGTTCAAGGATGGCGCGAACCTGGTTTAATAATTCCCAAATTTCTGGTTCAACAAAGAAATCGTTAGTATCAATCTTCTTGATTGCGTATGCAAATGCATCCAATCTGATCAAATCAGCACCGTGATCCACCATGTCCTTGAGAGTTTGGCGAACGAATTGCATTGCAACGTCTGATTTAACGTTGATATCAATTTGTTCTTCACCAAATGTGTTCCACAAATGTTCTTTAGTTCCGTCAGCAAATTCAATTTCTTGGATTGGTGCCCGGTCTTTACGTTTGTAAATCAAATCTACATCTTCTTGGGTTGGCCGGTTTTCACCAGCTTCAGCCCAGAATTTTTCCCAGCGAATAAAGAAATCTTTGTATTTTGAATCGTCATGCTTTTGCTTAAAGTCTTGGTACATTTCTGATTGAGTTGAAATGTGGTTAATCATGAAATCAAACATCAAGTAGTATTCTTCACCCAATGCTTCAACGTCATCCCAGTTACCAAATGCAGGATCAACAGTTGTGTAATCTGAAGGAGCAAATCCTCTATCACCAGCTGATGGGAAGAACGGCAATAAGTGAACTCCACCGATTGCGTCACCAATGTAGTCTTTTAAAACTTCATGGACTTCTTTGATATTTTTACCCATTGAATCAGAATAAGTAATTAACATTGCTTTGTTTTTAATTGGCATTATTATTTCCTCACTAACTTTTTGATGTTGAAACTTTCTTATATCCATATATTCCAGCGGCGATCACCAATAAGATGATTCCGTACACCGGAAACGGTGTTGCTAAAGCCAAGCCTTCGTTTGGTTTGCCAAACAGGTGGTTGATCAATTCGGCCACACTTGGGGATAAAAATGCTCCCAGGTTAAAGCCAATCAATACCAGAGATGTTGCCATTGATTGCCACTTTAACGGTGCTAAATTAGGCAGTTGATTAAAAATCAGCGGTGACACTAATTGTAGTGGGAACCCGATTAGAAGTAAGCCAATCACCATTACCACAAAATTGTCACCTGCAAATCCGAACATGAAACTTGAAAGAGCCATCAATCCTAGTCCAAGATAGACAGTTCCGAAACCCAGTTTTTCTTGAATCCAACCGTAAGTTAGGCCACCCAAAGTTGCTCCAATCAACATTAATGATAGAAACATCGAGGCTCCATGATACTGACTACCATTAATGGCAACTGCTATACTTGAAAACCGATTTTCCATTCCCACAAAATCGACTACCAGAAAGAATGCAAACGCCGCAAGTACATAAACCATTGGGCTGACCTTTTCAGGATAGTTTGTCTTGTTGGGCTGTGAATCTTCAGCATCAGTTTCCTCTTCAAGCTGGACTTCATCAGTATCAGGAACTCTCAATGAGAAGAACACCAATGCTGCAAAAGCTAAAGCATAAACAAGAAATGATGAGTGCCAGCCAAAGGTTAATAAGAATCCTGCAACCAGCAAGGTTCCCGCTTGGCCAAGTTGCTCAGCGGCCGCCCGCCAACCCAGCATCTGTGATCTGGTATTTCCTTGGTACCAGATTGAGATAAGGGCAATGGCTTGAGAATTGTACAATCCTAGCCCAATTCCCAATGCCAGACGCGATACTAAAATTACCCAATAATTTGAGATAAAGAATGGAACTAACCCTGCAATTCCGACAATCGTCAAACCAATCTGAATCATCCGTTTGTCAGATAACTTAAACAATCTCGAGATGATTGGCGAAGCGATTACAAAAAACATCACCATAAACGAAGGGGTCGTTGCAAGATACTCAGCTTGTGTTTGGCTAACTCCCAAAGCGTCCCTAAGCTGGGGTAGCGCTCCCTGAATCGCATATGCGCTGGTAAGCACAAATGACACAGATAGGAAAGCCGCCTTGGTCAACAAGCTATTCTGGTTTTTCATTTCATCACCTACTGCAAAATGCATTTCCTTCCAAAAACTATTGCAAAAAGTAAATTGATAAACGTTTATCAAATTTCCAAAGCAAATATATCATTCTCTCAGAAAAATGTCAAACGTTTATCAATTTCTTTTTTGGTGATTTTTATTAAAACAATTTTTTATTCAGCTAACTCATGTCTCTTCTTCAAATCCGCTTCGATCTTAGGTTGCATCTTATCGAACTTGTAGAAGTACATCAGGATTAAACCAATCCCAAATCCAATGAATGGCACCCAGACAAAGTTCATTTCAATTGCTTTTAAAGCTTGAGCAGTCTGTGCGTGGTTTGCAACGTATCCATTCATACTTAGTAGGAATCCGGTAACAACACCACCCATTCCCATTCCTAGGTTTGAGGCAATTCCTGAGAATGAAGTTACTAAACCTTCAGCACGAACACCATTTTTCCATTCACCATAATCAACAGTGTCAGCAAGCATAACTGGAAGAAGTCCTGCAAAGAAACCATTACCAAAGTAGCCAAGAATTGTTGCTCCGGCAAGAATTGGAACGTTCATCATTTGTGCACCAATTCCTAAAATCAATTGACTTAGCACACAGAGACCTAGGCCAATAACCATAGTTCCTTTTTTACCGAAGTGCTTAGTTAAGAATGGTGTAAATACAATCACAATTAGCGAAAGTGCTTGAAGTCCTAGCATAAATGAAGCTAGGTCAGCGTTGTGCATGTTGTATTTGAAGAAGTAAACGGTAACTTGAAGCTTGGTTTGCATCCCAATCCAGAAGAAGAAGTACATCAATGAGATGATCATCCATGGCCAGTTTCCTTTAAGCGCACTAATTGATTCTTTCAATGAAAGCTTTTCTTGTTTTTGTGAATGAACCCGTTCGTGCGTGTTTTTGAACGTCAATAACAGTAAGAATACCGTGAGGACAGCCACTACGATAGCGGTTACAAAAAATCCCTTACGATCATTGCCTTGACCCAACAATTGAACTGTTGGCAAGACAGCAATCGAAATCAATGTAGCACCAGTAGTTGCCAAAACTTGGCGAACAGTACTGAATTTGACCCGTTCTTGAGGATCAGCGGTTAAACTTGGGAGCATTGAAGTAATTGGAATGTTAATACCTAAATATAAAATATCAATTGCAATGTACGTTACGTATGCCCAAATTAATTTTCCGAGTGGTCCCAGTGGAACTGATGAGAACGTCAGAATAAACATGATTGCGTATGGAATTGAGAACCAAAGGAAGTATGGCCGACTCTTTCCCCAGCGAGTATGGGTTCGGTCAATCATGATTCCCCAAGTTGGTCCAGAAACAGCGTCCACAATTCTGGCAATGAAGAACAAAGTTCCAATTGCCCCGGCTGCTAAACCAAAAACATCGGTATAGTAGTACATCAAGTATGTTCCAACCATTCCGTTGGCAACGTTACATGCGAAATCACTCGCACCATAACTTAAACGTTCTTTATTAGTAATCGCATCATCAAGCGGCTCAGTTGAAATGTTATTTTGCATAGTCCCTGTCACTTTCATAATCTTTTTTCCTTTCTTCAAAACCTACTGTTCAAACTTGAACATTGCGGCATCCCATGGTGCCAGTTCAACTTTGCCCTCATCCTTCAAAGAATCATTATTAGAAATTACCAGTTTTAGCTGATTAAATGTAGTTGGCAACATGTAGCTTGTTGGTTCATCACTTAAATTAGTAACTATCAGATAACCGTGACCATTTTCTACTCGTTTATAAACAAACAGTTGGTGATCGTCAGTATCAACCAATTCGTACTTACCATCTAATAATGCTGATTCAGTCTGGCGGAGTTTGATTAACTGCTTGTAAAAATTAAGGGTTGAGTTTGGCTGGTCGATTTCATTGTCAACGTTAACTTCGTGGTAATTTTCGTTAGTTGCTAACCAAGGCTTGCTTTGGCTAAAGCCACCATTAACATCTGAACTCCACTGCATCGGTGTTCTTGCGTTATCCCGACTCTTAGCACGGAGACGCATTAATGTATCAGTCTTCGTCTCACCAGCAGCAAGTTGTTCCTTATAGAAACGAATTGAATCCAAGTCATCAAAATCATCAATGTTGTTAAAGGAAATGTTAGCCATTCCCAACTCTTGGCCCTGGTAAACAAATGGCGTTCCCTTCATCATCATGTACATAAGTCCCAATGCTGTGGCACTTTTTTTGCGGAACTTAGTATCATTACCGAAATAAGAAACGGCCCTTGGTAAATCGTGATTTTCTAGGAACAAAGCATTCCAACCAATTCCCTCAAGGCCTTCCTGCCAACGTGATAACGCTTGGCGTAGTTGAGCAATATCGACTTTCCCGACCGTAAACTTTTCCCAAAAACTTACGTGATCGAATTGAAAAATCATATCGAAGTAGCCGGTTTTTGAATTAACCCAACGCTTGGCTTCTTCAACGGGAATGCCACCAGCTTCACCAACTGTCATTAAGTGATTAGCTTTAAAATCATCACTTAACTGTGCGAGAATCTTATCAATCCCCGGAACGTTATTCATTGCGGCCTCTTGATTAGTAACATCCGCAAATGTTTGGTCCTTCTTTAAATGCGAAATGGCATCTAATCGGAAACCATCCACGCCCTTATCTGCCCACCATTTAATGATGTCAGAGACAGCTGAATGCACTTTAGGATTCTCCCAGTTTAAATCGGGCTGCTGCTTGGCAAATAAGTGATAGTAGTACTCATCGGTTGTTTCGTTATATTCCCATGCTGGACCACCAAATAGTGATACCCAATTATTTGGCAGCTTCCCTTCTGGTGCTTTCTTCCACATATAGAAGTCATGATATGGATTATCAACTGACTTCTTGGCCTCTTGGAACCACCTATGTTGATCAGAGGTGTGATTGATAACTAAATCAAAAACCACGCGGATTCCTCGTTCATGGAACTTAGCAATCATTTCAAACACATCATCAAGATTCCCATATTGAGGGTCAATATCTTGGTAGTCCGAAACATCGTAGCCATTGTCCACATTGGGAGACTTGAAGAATGGCGATAACCAAACAAAGTTGACTCCCAACGAAGAAATATATGGGATTTTTTCAATTATTCCGGGAATATCACCGATCCCGTCATTATTACTGTCATAAAAGCTTTTGGGATAAATTTGATATCCAACGGCATTTTGCCACCAAGTTGGATCTGACTTATTATCGATCAAAGTTTTCACCCTCCAAATTGTTTTGCAAGCACTTTCAGAAAACCCTTACAAGTGATATCATACTCATAAAATAATTTATGTCAAACGTTTATCATATTTTTCCAGATATCCATTTTTTAGCAATGCTATAATTTAAATAAACAACTATCAATAAGGAGTAATCAAGATGCAACCTAAGTTAGCTGACGTGGCAAAATTAGCAGGCGTCTCTGTCACTACAGTTTCAAGAGTAATCAATAATCGCGGTTATCTTTCTACAGACACTAAACAACGCGTCTCTGCAGCCATGCGCCAGTTAAACTACCAACCTAGTTCAGCCGCTCGGGCACTGAAGGGTAAACAGTTCAAGCTAATTGGTTTAATTTTTGCTAGTTTAGAAAATCCACTAATCGCTGAAGTAGTTGAAGAAATTGAAGATAGACTATTTGGCCATGGATACAAGGCCATCATTTGTAACAGTAAGGATAATCCCGAAAAGGAACGTCAGTATCTAAAGATGCTGGTCTCTAATCAAGTTGACGGAATCATCACCGGTTCTCACAATGAAGGAATTGATGAATACCGCATGTCAGGCTTGCCAATCGTTTCTTATGATCGTTATTTTCAAACTCAAATTCCGACTGTCAGTAGCGATAACTACGCTGGTGGTCAGCTGGCCGCCAACACCTTGATAAATAAGGGTTCAAAGAAACTGCTACTGGTTTCTGGTAGTTTAGAAAGCAAGACTCCAAACAATCTACGTTCTACCGGATTTCTTGACACCGCTAAGGACAAAGGCGTTACGGTTAACCACCTTAAGTTTCCGTTTAATACCACCCCTACTATTAAGCGTGCAACCTTGAAGGATGAACTTTCAAAAAAACACCCTGACGGCATTTTTTGTACTGATGACCTAACAGCTTTGCTGTGCATGCAAACAGCTAAGGAGGCTGGTTTAAAAATTCCTGAGGACGTCCAGATTATTGGCTACGATGGCTCAACTTATGTGCAGGAATATCATCCCGAGTTAAGTACCATTGTGCAACCAGTTAGCGACATTGCTGATATGGTAGTCAGATTGTTGTTTAATCGACTCCAACCAAACGACGAAAAACTATTAGATCAGTACTTGCTGCCTGTAAAGTTACTTCAACGCAATTCATTAAGAGAATAACCAATCGGAGATGATTTTTTGAAACGCCTTGCACCACTATTCGTCGCAATTGGCGCAATCAGTTACGGGATTCCCGGATCCCTATTTAAATTAGCAAACCATGATCAGGTAGCAGACGGTGCCTTACTGATTGCTACCTTTTTAATTGCGTTCATAATTTTTACACTAATTCGTAGTTTATTACCTAAGCGTCAAAAGCGAGTCGCAAACCGCAAACTAAAGTGGTTAGTGATTGTTTCCGGAAGCTCAATGGGCTTCACTAACACATTCTATCTACTATCTTTGAGTTACGTTCCTGTGGCAATTGCTGCGGTCATGATGATGCAGTCAGTGTGGCTGTCAATCGTAATCTCATGTCTGATCAACCGCAAACTACCGACCAAAACACAAGTTATCAGCGTGATTACCATCCTAATTGGAACTGTTCTAGCAACTGGACTTTTCCCGTTAGATCATGCTGTATCACTCAAAGGAATGGCATTGAGCTTCCTGTCAGCTTTGGCATACGCGTTAACAATTCAATTTACTGGTAACGTTGGCCAAGAACTGCATCCCTTTACCAAAGCCCAACTAATGAGTGCCGGTGCGCTGATAGTAATCTTATTAATCTGGGTACCAACAGTTTGGCCACTTACCCACATCAGTTCTGCTATCCATTGGGGAAGCATCACCTCATTCTTTGCCATGGTTTTACCACTAACTTGCTTTTCATTTTTCATGCCAAAACTTTCATTAGGAATTGGGCCAATCATCTCATCGCTTGAATTACCTTCATCCGTTGTTTTCGCCTTTATGCTGTTAGACGAAACCGTAACCGGAGCGCAAATTTTGGGAGTTATCTTAATTATTCTAGCAGTGATAATTACAAATATTTTGCCGTTGAGAACTCAAAGGCAGTGGAAATAAAAAACCTCGTAGACACTAGTCTACGAGGCTTTTTATATTATAAAGTTTTCAATTTCCCTCTAAATTCATCTAGAGAATGATAACCCTTTTCTTCCATGATATCTTCTAGTTCTTGAGAAATTCTGTCAAAAATTGGGGTACCCTCTGGACCAAATGCTGTTCCAATTTGAACTAAGTCTGCACCGCAAAGGACGTGTTCAAAAACGTCCATTCCTGACTTAATTCCACCAGTACCAATCATCTTGATCTCTGGTTTTAATCGTAATCGGAAACCGCGAACGTTGGCCAACGCAGTTGGTTTAACATATTCGCCACCGATTCCACCAAAACCGCCCTTAGGTTTGATCACAGCAGTTTCAGTTGCAGGATCAATAACCAAACCATTTCCAATTGAGTTAATTGAATTAACGTAAGCAATTGGGAACTTATTCAAAATTTCAGCCATTGCATCGAACTGGGTTAAGTCAAAGTATGGTGGTAACTTCAATCCTAATTTCTTATCGAAAAACTTAAATGCTTCAGTAAGTACACGTTCAACGGCCTCAAAGTCATAACCAACCTGTGGTTTTCCCTTAACATTAGGGCATGAAAGGTTCAATTCTACTAAACCATTGAAGTTGCTACTTTGAATTTCTTTAAGCATTTTAAGGTCATCTTCAATTGATAAACCGGCGACAGAAAAGATAATGTTGTTTCTACCTTCTGATTGTTCCTTCAATACGTACGCCATATAGTAATCAAATCCGTGATTAGGTAATCCCATTGAATTGATACTACCCAATGGAAGTGACTTCATTCTTGGGCTTTCGTTTCCTTCACGTTCTTCAAGAGTGGCGCTCTTAGTAACTGCACCACCAGCTTGAGAATTAAGGATTTCATTGAGATCCTTGATACTTGAACAACGAACACCCGCAGCATTTAACATCAAGTTGTCGAACTTTACACCAGCGATTTCTGATTGAAGAGATACCTTAGTTTGCATTAGCTTCCTCCTGTTTTGTCCAGTCCCATGGGGCTTTGTGCCAAGTTGATAAGTAGTCAAACTGCTCTTTAGTCAAGCGACCCTCATCGTAACCCTGCTTGATTACGTCTGAGTAAGTTAGCAGCGGTTGAAGTTCAGTATCCGCATCAGCGAAGTTCTTATCTGCATCTGGAAATTGGTAAGTGTAGATTGAAGCAACCCCAGCAACATTGTATCCGGCGTCCCGGACCGCTTTAACAGCCTTCAAGACACTACCACCGGTTGAGATTAAGTCATCAATCAGTACAACCTTGTCGTCTGATTTGATTCGTCCTTCAATTTGTTTATTAGCACCATGATCTTTGGGTTTGGAACGAACATAGATCAATGGCAAACCTAATTTTTGAGCAACCCATGATGCATGAGGAATTCCGGCGGTTGCAACCCCACCGATTACGGTTGCGTCTGGGTAGTTGGTTTTAATAATTTCTGCCAAACCTTCAGCAATCATTTCCCGCAAGTCTGGAATGGAGATTGTTAATCTAAAATCCGTGTAGATTGGTGCCAGGATTCCACTGGCGTATCTAAATGGTTTATCAAGTGAAATACTTACAATTTCGTTGTCAATTAATGATTGAATGATTTTATCTCTTTGCATCTTCCCACTCCTCTAACATCTTATGGTATGCAGCAACTGGATCAGCTGCCTTGATAATTGGTCGACCAACAACTAGTGCACTACTTCCATATTCAGCAGCTTCCGCTGGGCTAGCAGTTCTTGATTGGTCATCCTTAGGAAAGTCCTTTGGCCGGATTCCCGGAGTAACGTACCAGAAATCGTCACCAACTTCACGTTTCAGTGCACTTACTTCGAGTGGTGAGGTGATAACTCCATCTGCACCTGAGCTTTTCGCAAGTTTTGCCAGAGAAACAACTTGGTCAACCATGCTGAGCTTACTATTTTGCTCGTTTGCTAACCCTTCAGGAGTGATTGAAGTCAACTCTGTAACGGCCAATAATTTAGGTGTTGGGACACCAGCTTCCTTGGCTCCTTCTACTAATCCTTGTTTAGCCTCGGCAATCATCTCTGATCCTCCAAGTGCGTGAACGGTAGTAAATGTAACGCCCAGGCGACCAATTTGCTTCATGCCATTTTTAACAGTGTTGGGAATATCGTGTAGTTTTAAATCGAGGAAGATATCATATCCTCTATCAAGTAAATCCCGAACAATCTGCGGACCTTCACCGTAGAAAAATTCCATTCCAATTTTAACCGTGAGCTTTTCGTCCCGATCAAATTTATCAATTAATGAAAATAAGTCTCCCCTTGTGGAAACGTCTAATGAAATAATTAATGGTCCTTGCATCGTTTACCTCCTGAAATTTGGCACAAAAAAAGTCCGAGAAATTTGCGGTGGATAGAGTTCCTCTGAATTCTATCCAATTGTCCCGCAAGTTCACGGACATTATCTATTCGTCCGCTTTTGGCTTCTCTGAACCAAATTAAAGCTTTGTTATTTGATAACAACTTTATCACGACAGGGAAATATGTCAAGATGAATCTAAATTTTAGTTATTTTAATACCCGATCAATTTACCCTTGAATTATCTTTAAGTTCGTGGAATAATCTTAGGTAATCAAAAATAAGGAATGTCAGCGAGCATTCATTTGGAGGAACGACACATGGAAAATACTACTGTAAACACGCACACTCATGGCTTAACAACTAAGCAGAAATGGACAATTGCTTCAACTAGTTCAGGTTTTGCTTTGGAAAACATGGATGTGCTTTTTTTATCGTTTGCGATGAGTTCCATGATCAGTGACCTCCACCTTTCAGGTGGGGCTGCAGGTCTAATTGGTTCAATCACAAACTTGGGAATGTTATTCGGGGGAATTTTATTTGGACTTGTCGGCGATAAATTTGGCCGAGTCAAAACATTCACATACACGATTTTCATCTTCGCTTTCGCTACAGCAATGATGGCAGTTGCAAACAACATTGCAATGATTTACATCCTCAGATTCCTAGCCGGAATTGGTGCTGGTGGTGAATATGGCGTTGGAATTTCAATCATCGCAGAATCTTTCCACAAGAACCAAATCGGTAAGATGACTTCAATTGCCGCAATTGGAGGTCAAATCGGGGCAATCCTTGCCGCTATTGCAGCTGCTATGATTATCCCTACTCTTGGTTGGCACGGACTCTTCTTGCTCGGAATCGTCCCAGTAGTTCTAACCTACTTTGTTCGTCGCCATCTAACTGAAACTGATGAATTTATCAACGCAAAGAAGGTTGAAAAGGAATCAACTAGTAAAGCCGTATTTGAATACATGTTTAGCTCACCAAAAGTGGCTTACCAAAGTTTTGCACTAATGATTATGACAACTGTTCAAATCGCCGGATACTTTGGTTTAATGAACTGGTTACCAATCATTGTTCAAAAGCAATTAGGACTTAACGTTTCTGGTTCATCCCTCTGGATGATTGCTACCATTGTCGGAATGAGTTTGGGAATGATGACCTTTGGTTCAATCCTTGATTTCTTCGGACCTAGAAGAGCGTTCGGAATCTTCTTGATTGCTTCAGCCCTTATGGTTTACACCATCACTCTTGCTCATAACACCGTTACTTTACTAATCATCGGTGCTATCGTCGGATTCTTCTCAAACGGAATGTTTGGTGGTTACGGAGCCGTCATTTCTCGCCTCTACCCAACCGAAATTCGCTCAACCGCCAACAACATCATCGTCAATGTCGGCCGGGCAGTTGGTGGCTTTTCATCAGTAGTAATCGGAATTTTGATGGATCATTATTCACTAACAGTCGTAATGACATTCTTATCAGTTTTATACATCATCAGCTTCATCACCATGATGACATTGCCTGGTATGAAGAAATTATCAGTTAAAAACTAACCATACTTTTCAAAAGCTCAATTCCGGCCAGTGCCTGAGTTGAGCTTTTTTATTATCCATAATTTAGAAATTGGTTATTAACCCTTTACAAAACTTGAAAATCGGACGATTATTTTAGTATGGAGTTTTCATATTTATCTACAAATGGCCATGTACCACACAGAGAGAAAAGTAGAAGAGGTTTAAAATGCAAAGAGAGAAAGAGAGTTCCAAATTGTTTGACCCCAAATCATTGGGGATTTTGTCATTATCACTATTAACTATGGCAACGGGAATTGTCTCACCGGCCATCCCCGCCATTGCCAAGCAGTACCCAGCGGTATCTCAAAGCTTGGTTGATCAAGTTTCAACCATTCCATCATTTCTGATGGCCCTATTCATCTTGATTAGTGGTTGGATCGTCCGAAAAATTGGGACAAAGAAAACAGTAATTATTGGTCTTTGGTTAATTATTGCCTCAACAGTTCTATCGCTAATTGCCCCAAACATTTATGTCTTATTGGCTGCTAGAGCCCTTCTTGGCGCCGGGATTGGAATGTATAACTCCTTGGCAGTCAGCTTGATTACTGTTTCCTATCAAGGCGACAAGCAGTCACAGCTACTTGGCTGGCAAAACGCCTTTCAAGGAATTGGAGCGCTTGGTGGATCATTACTTGTATCGGTCTTGTTACTGATTCATTGGCGAGCAAGCTTTATAATCTACTTCATCGCAATTTACATTTTGTTTGTTTACCAAAAGAACGTTCCTGAAATTGCCGTAACGGGAACCGCAGCTGAAGATAATGCGTCAGCTCCTCAAAAGACTAACTGGATGACAGTTATTGCTGCTGGAATAGTTACTTTCGTATTGATGGCAGCTTACATGATTTCCGTAGTCAAAATTCCAACTTATTTGATTCAAAATAACATTGGTTCAGCTAGTACAAGTAGCTTGCTAATTGGGGCAATCTCCCTATTAATTATTTTTGCCGGAATCGTATATGGTAATTTATACAAACGTTTAGGTTATGGCGTTTTGATTATCGCTTCATTTTTAATGTTGGCAGCATATGCCTTACTAGCTTTTAGTCACACGTTGATTACTAGCGCGCTTGCAACAATCTTAATCGGTGTAGCATTTGGATTCTTTGTTCCATTCACATTCGGTGCCGCAAGTAATGCCGCAGACATTTCACAGTCGGATAACGTTACGAAATTTATGATGATCATGAATAACTTAGCCAACTTTGCTGCTCCATTTTTAGCGGCTTCAATCAGTGGCAACAGCAGTTCTACTAACGCCGTATTTAGCGGCGGAACTATCGTTCTTACTGTAGCCTTTATCCTAATTTTATTAGTCGGCGTTAAAGAGTTGGCACACATAAGAAATCACAGTTTGAGTCGGTAATTCTGCGCAGAAACTTGGTCTGATAACAAAATATGAAAACATACTAAACTAAATATATCTAGAGGCGGGAAACCCAAATATGGGCATTCCCACCTCTTTTTTATCTTAAGACAAAATGTGTAGTTATATCACCGTGAATGGAGTAGAATAAAGTTGTGGATGAAAACGGTTCCACGAAATCTATCGCCCATTTTCAAAATTCAATTATTTAAGGAGACGATTAGTTATGAAAGCAGCTGTATGGCACGGTGTTAAAGATATTCGCGTTGAAGATGTTGATTTAAAACCGCACAAGGACAATGAGGTTGTTGTTAAAGTCGCCTGGGCAGGGATTTGTGGAAGTGACCTTCATGAGTATTTGGAAGGCCCAGTGTTCATTCCGGTTGACCACACCGATGAATTAACCGGCGGTCATGCCCCATTAACAATGGGACACGAATTTTCTGGTGTAATTCAAGAAGTTGGTAAAGATGTCACTAAATTTAAAGTTGGGGATCACGTATCAATCAACCCAACCATCACCCATCATAATGTTCCTGACGACATTGATGTTTACGATGGGTACAGTTTCATTGGTCTTAGTACTGATGGTGGGTTCACTTCACTTGTAAATGTTCCTGAAGAAAACCTATATTCATTACCTGCTGACTTCCCATTAGAACTCGCAGCAACCATCGAGCCAACTGCCGTAGCTGTGCAAGCAGTTAAAGAAGGTGGCCTAAAATTCGGTGAAACCGTAGCAATTTTTGGAGCTGGACCAATTGGCGTATTGGTTGCCGCGGCTGCTAAAGCAGCTGGTGCCACAAAGATTATTTCGGTTGATTTATCAGAAGTTCGTTTAGATAAAGCTAAAGAAATGGGTGCAACCGATGTAATTAACCCAGCTAACGACGACGCAATTAAGAAAATCCATGAACTCGTACCAAATGGTGTAGATGTATCCTTTGAAGTTGCTGGTGTTCAGCCAACATTTGAACAAGCAATTGACGCTACGAAGGCTCGAGGTAAGATGGTAATCGTGTCAATTTTTGCTCGACCAATCCAGTTCAACCCAATGCAATTAATGAACTCCGGAGTTCAAATTACTACCACAATTGCATACTCAATGGAAACCTTCCAACAAACAGTTGACCTTGTATCAAGTGGTCAAATTAACGTCAAACCAGTAATTACCAAACATATTGATCTTGATAATATCGTTAATGACGGATTTGAAGCATTAACTACGGATAAGTCACAGGCGAAGATTTTGATTAATTTGGAGAAGGAATCGTAAAACGTACTAAAGAAGACCAGGCAATAACTGCCTGGTCTTTTCTATGCCGATTTAAACGTCACCGCCACCTTCACACCCTCATGCTCCGCCTGGTCACTAACATATTTTTTGATTTGTTCTTTTACCTTACTATCATTATGATTTAAATAAATTATCAAAACACTTTGTTTATTGTCTCCCTGCTCGTCTAGATTACCAACAGCGACCCTATCAACATCTGAGCTAAATTTATTTTCAACTTGATTCTGTAATTGATTCAATTCTTCTGAATCTTGATTATTACCCTGATCTGAAACTGAGTCGCTACTTGATTCCTTCATATACGACTTAAACTCCTTGGCCGTAATGTAGTTCCCCCTAGGAACCGCAATGACAATCGCAATTACCGTTCCCCAAATCTTATGCTTTAAAGAAAGTTTCACGTGTTCCCCATTTTTTATTCTAAAATAGGCGGTCCCGACTACAGTCGCCAGCATAATGAAGAAAATATTAATTAAGAACAGGTAGCCTGCACCCAATATATAATGTAAATTCATCTGGGTGATACCAAATCCAACTGTACATACTGGTGGCAACAACGCTGTGGCGATTGCCACTCCGGGGATAACATTACCGCCATCCTGTTTAGATGCAGCGATAATTCCTGCTAAGCCACCGAAGAAAGCGATGATAACGTCCCAAAGCGTTGGGGCAGTCCTGGCAAGAATCTGATCATTGAGTTCTTTTAGTGGCGATGCGAAAAAATATAAAGTAGAAGCAACTAAAACAAACAGCACTTCCGTCAAAAACAACTTAAAGGCGGTTCCCAATAACTTTGAATCACCGCTTCCAAATGCGTACCCCATCCCAACGATTGGTCCCATCATCGGTGAAATCAGCATTGCTCCAATCACAACTGGCGATGAATCCATGTTCATCCCCACGCAGGCAACAACCACTGCACACACCAAAATGGCCAGATTAGGAGCCCGAAGGTTCAAATCCGACCTAACATTAGTATTTAAATTTTTGATTTCGGAAACTCGTTCAGTATCCATTAGGCTCATCCCCAAATAAGTATCTACCAAAAGTTTATCATTGTCTGGGGAATTCCTGCCAATATAGCGACCTAACCAACAAATCCATACGCATCTAGGAACAGCCAGATTGAAAGTCCGATTGCTCCAATGACAACAATCCCTTTCATCAACCGTTCTGGAATTAATCTAACAATCCTAGGGCCAATAAATCCACCAACAAAAAATCCAATTGCCAATGGAATAACCAAAATCCAATAAATATGTGATTTAAACGCATAAATAATAGCTGCTAATAGATTTGATGCTCCTAAAGACACATTTTTCAGTGCATTATAAGTCGTGAATTTATACTTGCCACTTCTTGAAAGCAAAGCCAGCAACATGACTCCCCCGGCAGCTCCAAAATAGCCAGTATATGCCCCAACAACAATGATCAGAAGATCAAAACCGAAAGAACGCCACTTACTTCCCTGACGTGCTTCAAGTGACGCCGCCGATGGTGGAAAGGCAAGGATTAGACCTGCAGCCAAGACAAAAAATGGCACAACTTTTTCAAAGGTGTCTGCCGGCTGTTCAAGTAGTAAAATCGCCCCTAAAATACTCCCTAACAGCGTTAATGGCATAACCTTCATCAAATCACCATAATGGTGTTTAAGCTCCTTCTGCGATGAAACAGTGGCTCCTGCTCCCGCCAATACTAGGGCAGTAGTATTGGTAACATTTGCAAAAACTGGAGGTACTCCCACAGCAAGTAAGGCCGGATAAGAAACTAACGATGCCATCCCAGTAGTTGAACTCATAATCCCAGCAAGAATTCCAGCTGGAAATAATACAATAATTGCTTGAAACATATCGATATGGATAATCACCACTTCATTTCATTTAAATTACCATACTATTGAACCACAATAACCGTCTGAATGGAACTGATGTTACTACGTCAAAAGGAGAATTCGTTTCCGAATTCTCCTTTGTCTTAATAATTATTAAATGTCCCTATATCCAATATCTTCCCGGTAGTAAAACTTAGATAGATCAATTTCTGCTAGTTCAGCATAAACTTTTTGTTGAGCATTTTTTAAGCTGTCGGCATGATCAACAATGGTAAAAATTCGACCGCCATGACTTACCAGTTGGTTTGCATTTTTTTGGACGCCCGCAAACACAACGTTCTTTGGAAGATCAGGCATCGGAATCGATTGCTCTGGTTTTTCTGGATAACCTGGTGCTGAAACTACCACCCCAAGATAAAATCCATCGTGCTGAAACTCAGTCTTAACGGGATTCCCAGCAATTAAATCCATGGTTAACTGATAAAAATCACTTTTTAGTTGAGGTAATAAAACTTGGGTTTCGGGATCACCAAATCTAAGGTTGTATTCAATAACTTTGGGAACACCATGATCCAAAATACAACCAATATATATCACCCCATTAAAATCAAGGTGTTGAGCCTTTATTCCCTTGATAGTGGGATCAACAATCGTTCTCTCAGTGATTCTTATTAATGAATCATCAATGTGTGGAACCGGAGAGTATGCCCCCATCCCTCCAGTATTGGGACCCTTATCGCCAGCAAAAATTTTCTTGTGATCTTGGGAGACCGGAAAAATCACCCGATCATTCTTCCCTAACAACACCATCATTGAAAACTCTTCGCCATCAATAAACTCTTCAAGTAATACCCGGCCATCCTTAGAAATTGCGTCATTGATAGCAGCTTCCAAATCGGTTTGGTTATTGACGATGGCAACGCCTTTTCCAGCAGCCAAGCCAATCTGCTTAACTACTACCGGAAACCCTAGTTTAGTCGCAAATTTAAGGGCAGTTGCCGAATCGGTAAATGAACCAAATTGGGCCGTAGGAATACCATTCAGTAGCATAAAATGTTTAGCGAAATCCTTATCACTTTCTAGTCTAGCGGCATCCTTGTTAGGACCAAACACTGTTAATCCAGCTGCTTCAAAGGCGTCAACAACCCCTTTTGCCAGGGGAACTTCAGGGCCAACGAATGTTAAGTTAATTAGCTTATCCTTTGCAAATTCAACCAAACCATCAAAATCTAGTTCTGCAATATCAATAGTTTGAATATTATCACGAACCATTCCTGGATTTCCCGGAGCGCAGAACACGTCAGTAACTTGCGGACTCTTTAAGAATGTCTGTGCTAAAGCGTGTTCCCTAGCTCCTGAGCCAATTACTAATACCTTCGCCATCGTTGTTCCTCCTAGTGTCTAAAGTGGCGTCTTCCGGTTACCACCATTGCGATTCCGTATTTATTTGCCATATCAATTGAGTCTTGGTCTTTAATACTTCCACCCGGTTGAACAACCGCCTTGATACCATGTTGAGCAGCATATTCAACACAGTCATTCATTGGAAAGAATGCATCTGAAGCTAAAATAGCATTTTCGTAGCCATCTTTTGGCATTGCCTTTTCAATTGCAATTTTGGTTGAATCAATTCGGTTTGGCTGACCCATACCAACACCAAGAGTTTTAGTATCAGTTGTAACTACCACTGCATTACTCTTAACGTGTTTAACAACATGTTGGCCAAATTGAAGGGCTTTAAGTTGCTTGGCAGTTGGCTTAGCATCAGTAACCACTTTAAATTCTTCAATTTGATCCACGGTGTGATCAACTTCTTGCATCAGCATCCCTCCACTAACAGTGACTAATTCAAACTTGTCTGCCTTGTCCCGGTTAGTTAGGTCAACTTGAAGCAAGCGGATATTCTTCTTCTTAGCAAGCATATCGTAAGCTTCATCGGTAAATGAAGGAGCAATGACAATTTCCAAGAATAGTTCGTGCATCTTAGTTGCCGTTTCTAAATCAACTTCTCGGTTAACCGCAATAATCCCACCAAAAATTGAAATTGGATCAGATGCGTATGCCTCGTCCCAAGCCTCACTTAATGAGCGAGCAACCCCAACACCACAAGGATTCATATGCTTCATTGCGATAACGGTTGGATCATCAAATTCACTAACCATGTTAAGGGCGGCATTAGCATCCTTAATGTTGTTGTATGATAACTCCTTACCATGAAGCTGGTTAGCAATAATTGAAAGTTTAGATGGCAAAGCGTTCTTGTAAAATGCTGCCTTTTGGTGACTATTTTCACCGTAACGCAAACCTTGTTGCTTTTCAAAAGTCACGGTCAGCTTTTCAGGGAATTCTTCTTCAGTGAGGTAATTAGCAATTAGTGAATCATAGGCAGCGGTATGTCTAAAGACCTTAGCTGCCAAATGTTTTCTAAAGTCGTAGTCATCATCATTATTCTTAATGGCATCAGCAACTGAACTGTAATCTTTAGGATCAACAACCGTTAACACACCAGTAAAGTTCTTTGCGGCTGCCCGTAGCATTGATGGGCCACCAATATCAATTTGTTCGATTGCTTGTCCTTCAGTCGTATCTGTGCGTTCAATGGTTTCTTTGAATGGGTATAAGTTGACAACTACTAAGTCGATTGGAGTAATTCCTGCTTGTTTTAACGCATCCATATGATTAGGATCATCACGCCGAGCCAAGATTCCTGCGTGAATCTTAGGATGAAGTGTCTTAACTCGACCATCTAACATTTCTGGAAATCCTGTAACTTCGTCAACACCAGTAACACTTAAGCCGGCATCTTCTAGTGCCCTTTTTGTACCACCGGTGGAAACTAGTTCGAAATCCAGGTTTGCGAGTTGGTTTGCGAATTCAACTAAACCAGTTTTATCTGAAACACTTAACAAAGCTCTTCTTGTCATTATATTTCTCCCTTTTCAAATAAATCTTTTACGACTTGTGGATACAATTTATGTTCAGTTGCGTGGATTCGAGTTTCTAATTCCGACAAAGAATCCGACTGATAAACCGGAACCTCTGCTTGGGCAATGATCTGCCCTGAGTCAATTCCTGAATCAACCCAGTGGACTGTTACCCCAGTCTTAGAAACACCGGCTTCATATGCGTCTTCGATTCCATGGCGTCCTGGAAAGCTTGGTAACAACGCTGGATGGATATTGATGATTTTTCCTTCAAACTTATCTAACAGTGTTGGTCCAATAATCCGCATATAGCCTGCTAAAATAATGAAGTCAATTTTTTCGTTTTCAAGTTGCTTTAGAATTTCTTCTTCTGCTGCAGCTTTGTTTTCGTAATTTTTAAAATTTATGATAAACGTTGGTACATTCGCTTTCTTAGCCCTGTTCAACACATTGACTTTTTGATGATCACAAACCAGCAACTTTACGTTGAAAGGTAATTTTTCAGATTCAAAATAATCAACTAATGATGTGAAGTTCGTTCCTTCACCTGATGCAAAAATGGCAATGTTTTTTTGCTGACTCATCTTTATTTTTGCACCTCGCTTAATTCCACTTTATCTTCTCCCTTAACAATGTGACCAATTTTAAATGCCGGTTGGTTGGCTGATTCTAATTCTTGGAGAACTTCGCCCTCATCTTTTTCATGAACAACTAGAATAAACCCAATTCCTAAATTAAATGTTTGATCCATATCTGCCTGTGAAAGATTGCCCTGAGACTGAATAAACCGCATGATTGCTGGAACTTGCCAACTGCTGCGCTCTAGCTTAGCCGTTAATCCGGCCGGAATAACTCGGCCAAGGTTATCAGCAATTCCACCGCCAGTGATGTGCGCCGCTCCTGCGATTAATTTACGTTCAAAAAGCGGCATCAACTGTTTGACGTAAATTTGGGTTGGCTTTAATAATTCCTCACCTAGATCAGTTTCTAAACCTTCAGGGACGTCATTGATTGATAAATGCTGTTGTTTAAACAACACATCCCTCACTAGACTAAACCCATTTGAGTGCAAACCTGACGAAGGCAAACCAATAACGGCATCGCCAGGTTCAATTTGACTCCCGTCAACTAACTTTGATTTGTCAGCAATTCCTACAGAAAATCCTGCAAGATCATAATGGCCATTTGAGTACATATCTGGCATCTCAGCGGTCTCACCACCGATTAGACTGCAGCCAGCCAGTTCACATCCCTGTTCAACCCCAGCAACAATTTTGGCAGCTTTTTCGGGAACTAACTGACCAATTCCTAAGTAATCCAGGAAAAACAACGGCTTAGCCCCCTGTGCCAACACGTCGTTGACACACATTGCAACTAAATCAATCCCAATCGTGTCGTGTTTATCAGCTTCAAGTGCAACCAATAACTTTGTTCCAACACCGTCAGTTCCAGAAACTAATACAGGATCTGAAACCCCAGCTAAATTCAATGGAAACATGCCACCAAAGCCACCAAGATCAGCATTATTACTAATTCTTTTAACGGTATCTACAAACTTTTTGCCAGCCTCAACGTCAACTCCAGCTCGTTTATATGCGTCCACGTTTCTACCTCATTTCTTGAAGTGATCGTAATTCGTAGTTGTACTCAGTTTGATAATCATAAAGTGGCGTTGGGTACTTACCGTCAAAGTAAGCAACACATAGACCTTGGTTTGGTGCATCGCTTTTTAAATTAATCGCCTTAATCAGGTTATCTGTGCTTAAAAATGCAAGTGAGTCAGCACCAAAGTACTCACGCATTTCTTCAACAGTTTTATTCGCAGCAATCAATTCCTTAACACTTTGAATATCGATTCCGTAAAAGCATGGGTATCTTAATGCTGGTGATGCGATCCGAAGGTGAACTTCTGCTGCACCAGCATCTTTAAGGAGCTTAACAATTCGTTTGCTTGTAGTTCCACGAACGATTGAATCATCCACCAAAACGATTTTTTTACCGGCAACCACACCCTTTACGGCCGAAAGCTTCATGTTAACTCCTTGTTCCCGTAGTTCTTGAGTTGGTTGGATAAACGTTCTGGATGAATATTGGTTTTTGATCAAGCCCATTTCATAAGGTAAACCAGAAGCCTCGGAGTAACCGGTGGCCGCTGACAAAGAGGAATTGGGAACCCCAATTACCATATCTGCATCAGCAGGGTGTTCTTTAGCTAACATTTCTCCCATTCTTTTTCGTGCTGAATGGACGTTTACTCCGTATATATCTGAGTCAGGTCTAGCAAAGTAAATAAATTCCATGGAGCAAATCGCTAGTTGAGTATCTTCAGTATATTTATCAATTTTCAAACCATTGTCATCGATGATCAGTAGCTGCCCAGGTTTAACATCAAACTTAAACTCCGCACCAACCGCATCCAGTGCACAAGTTTCGCTCGTCACAACGTAACCGCCATCCGGTAATTGACCAACAACTAAAGGTCGAAAACCATTAGGATCAAGAGCTGCATACAACTTGTCGTTAGTCATAATTAGGTAAGCAAAGCCCCCCTTAATCGTGTCCAGTGCTTCCTTAACCTGATCATCTAGATTAGTTTGCCGACTTAAGCGGATAAGGTGCATTAGGTTCTCGGTATCGGAACTTGAGTGATAGATTGCTCCACGACTTTCAAGTTGTTTTCTAATCGAAATCGCATTCGTTAGGTTTCCGTTGTGAGCTAAAGCAAATTGAGAGTCACTGAAGTTAAATGGTAGTGGTTGAATATTTTCTAACAGATTACTTCCAGCAGTTGAGTAGCGCACATGGCCAATTGCTGAAGATCCGGTTAATTCACCCACGGCTTCTTGATTAGGAAAAACGTCAGTTAACAATCCCATTCCCCGTTTAGTAGTAAGCACCCCATCATTATTAACCGTAATTCCTGCACCTTCTTGGCCACGATGTTGAAGGGCAAACAGACCAACATATGTCAATCTGGCAGCATTTGGGGTTCCCCAAACTCCAAAGACGCCGCACTCTTCATTTAAACTTTTTACTTCATTTGGCATTCGAGTGCTCCCTTCCAGGTTTTCTTTGCATCCTTGATCGATAGTTTTAATTGATTGTCCGAAGTAGTGATATTAACCATTCCATCTGAAGTTGTCTGACCAACTAGAGTAGCTGCATTACCCATGATTTTTTCAAATGCCGACTGTTGTTTCTTGGAAACGGAAACCACAAACCGTGATTGAGTTTCAGCAAACATCTGACTAGCTGTTAAGTTAACAGTGACATCGAAACCAACTTCATGACCAAATCCGCTTTCAAGCAAACCAACCATCAAACCACCTTCAGCCAAGTCATGGGCACTTTGGACAGTGCCCGCTTCGATAGCTGTTCTAACTTTATTTTGATTGGAAAATTCTGTATCAAGATTGAAATCGAACAGTTTACCTGAAACTTTTCCAGTTAACATTTTCTGAATTTCTGAACCGTTAAAGTCGTTACCTGTTTTACCAACAATGTAGATTAAGTCATCAGTGCCTTTAAAATCTTGAGTCGTAATGTATTCAAGTTTTTCAATCAATCCAACCATCCCCACCATTGGAGTTGGGTAGATAGCCTGACCGTCAAATTCATTATTCAAAGATACGTTTCCAGAAATTACTGGAGTGTCGAATAGCTTGCATGCATCAGTCATTCCCATTACGGCTTGGTCTAATTCATAAAATTGATCAGGCTTTTCTGGATTTCCAAAGTTTAGACAGTCTGTGATTCCGACTGGCAACCCACCTGAAGCAACAACATTTCTAGCTGCTTCAGCGACTGCCATTTGCCCACCAACCCGTGGGTCTAAGTATAAGTAACGACCATTAACATCGGTAGTCATTGCCAGAGCCTTGTTAGTCCCACGAACTCGAAGGACCGCAGCATCTGAACCAGGGGCAACCACTGTGTTAGTTTGTACTTGAGTGTCATAAGTTTCATAAATACTATGTTTTGAAGCAATGGTTGGCTGAGCTAGCATCTTATTGGTGGTAGCTTCTAAATCCTTAACTTGAGGATCAAACTGTTCATTTGATGCATGAAGTAATCTATCAGGGACTTGTGATTCACGGTGATAAACTGGGGCATCTGATGCTAGTGAATCAACGGGAACATCAGCAACAACTTCGCCATGATGAATCAACTTGTAGTTAGAGCCTTCAGTAACGTGACCAATGACTGCTGCTTGAACCCCAAAGTCATCAAACACATCAAGAATTTCTTGTTCATGTCCTGCGCGAACACACAACAACATTCTTTCTTGAGATTCTGAAAGCATAATTTCAAATGGTGTCATGCCCGATTCACGTTGTGGGACTAAATCAAGATCAAGCGTCATTCCATTGCCGCCAGCTTTAGAACCCATTTCAGCAGATGACGAGACCAGCCCAGCGGCACCCATATCCTGAATACCAACCAAGGCATCTGGATGATTGTTAATAACTTCGAGGCAGGCATCCATTACTAATTTTTCAGTAAATGGATCACCAACTTGAACAGCCGAACGTTGGCTTTCGTGTTCAGAATCAAATTGTGAAGAGGCGAATGAAGCCCCATTGATTCCGTCACGACCAGTACTTGCACCAACATAAATAATACTGTTGCCAACACCGGCAGCCTTACCAACCTTGATTTTATCCAAATCCATCAAACCAACACACATAACGTTAACCAACGGATTTTTTGAATACGCATCATCAAATGCAACGTCACCACCGACTGTTGGAACGCCGATACAGTTTCCATAAGCACTAATTCCAGCTACGATTTGGGAAATGAAGTAGCTGTCGTTCTGGTTTTTGATTTCCCCAAAACGCAAACTATCAAGACAAGCAATTGGCTGAGCTCCCATTGAAAAGATGTCGCGGAGGATACCGCCAACACCAGTTGTTGCACCTTGGAATGGCTCAACAGCTGAAGGATGGTTATGACTCTCGGCTTTAAAAACAATGCCCTTACCGTCACCAATATCGATAATTCCGGCTCCTTCACCTGGTCCTTGAACTACCCGACTAGATTTTGAATAAAACTTCTTCAAAACCGGCTTAGAGTTTTTATAAGAACAGTGCTCACTCCACATACCAGAATATAGGCCAATTTCAGTATAATTAGGTTTGCGTTTTAAGACTTGGTTTGCGATTAGGTCATATTCATGATCTGTGAGACCCATATTCGCATACAACTTTCGATCCTTGATTTCTTGTGGTGACACGGCTTGTTTAATCATAGACAATTCCTCTACTCATTACGTTTTCAATCATCGACTTAAACAATCTGATTCCATCAGTGGAACCAAGTAACTCTTCAACAGCTCGTTCAGGATGAGGCATCATCCCTAATACGTTGCCACTTTTGCTAACAATTCCGGCAATATCATCGACACTACCATTAGGGTTTTCCGCGTATTTAAATGCTATTTGATTATTTTCTTCAAGCTCTTTTAAGGTAGTTGCATCGCAAAAATAATTTCCCTCTCCGTGAGCAATTGGCAATTCAATTTCTTCACCAAACTGATACTCACTAGTAAACATTGTTTGGTTATTTTGAACTTGAAGTTTAACTGGCTTACAGATAAACTTGGCCGTTTTATTGGTTAACAACGTTCCTGGCAATAAACCAGCTTCCGTTAAAATTTGAAATCCGTTACAAATTCCCACGATTGGTTTTCCAGTTCTGGCAAATTTAATCAACTCAGTAATAATTGGTGAAAAACGAGCAATTGCGCCACCCCGTAAATAATCTCCGTATGAGAACCCACCTGGAATCAGCACTGCATCAAATTCGTTAAGAGAACCACCTTTGTATGAAACTAGTTCTCCCGTTTCCCCCATCACATCAGTAATTGCATGGAGTAAATCATACTCACAGTTTGAGCCTGGAAAACTTAAAATTGCAAACCTCATTTTGCGGCCTCCAATTCCTCGATTTCATATTTATAGGTTTCCATATTTACGTTTGCTAATAATTGATCACAAATTTCGTCAGTCTTTTTAGCTGCTTCATCTTTGTTCTTAACCCCGTCAATGGTTAATTCAAAATACTTACCAAGCTTGAGGTCGTTTACCTCATCATAGCCAAGCCGATTAATAATTGCCCCTTTGATAGCTTGGGCTTCTGGGTTCAAAATTGATTGTTTGTAATTTACGTAGATTTTTGCCAGATACATAATTACGCCTCCACAGTTTTAAGTCTGTCTAGAATTTCATCATAAACGGGAACCAATTCTCCCAAACCTTTACGGAACACATCTTTATCAAGTGAGTTGCCAGTTGATTTATCTATTAGTCGACAACTATCAGGTGAAATTTCGTCTGCCAAGATTAGGTTTCCAGTGCCATCAATTCCAAATTCAACCTTAAAATCAACTAGATCAATGTTCATATTCAAAAAAATATTTTTAAGGCGTTTGTTAACCTGAAGAGCAATTGTAATCATGGTAGTCATTTGAGCAGGTGTAGCAACTCCGAGAGCTTCAGCTTGAGATTCATTAATAAATGGATCATCAAGTTCATCACTCTTATAGAAAAATTCCACAACCGGTTTTTCGAATTTCATTAAATGTTCAGTGGCAAACTTTCTTTCAAAACTACCTGAAGCCATGTTCCGAACTACGGTTTCCAATGGAATGATGTTTACTCGTTTAACCAACTGGTTGTTGTCATCAATTTGCTCGATAAAGTGGTTAGGAATGCTATTGGCTGTTAGGTCTTTGAAAATCAGGCTGGAGATATTGCAATTAGCAGCACCTTTACCACTCATTTGAACTTTTTTCTTACCGTTAAATGCAGTGACCTGGTCCATATAGTGAACCCAAACTACTTCTGGGTCCTCAGTTGAATACATTTCCTTTGCTTTGCCTTTATAAAGTAAATCTTGCTTAGTAAGTTCTGTCATGATTTCTCCTTTAATTTTCACCGGTTAACATTGCAACTGTGTCTAATAACTTTTCTTGATCATCACCGACAACGGTAACGTGGCCCATTTTCCGCTGTGGTTTGAACACTGCTTTACCATAATCGTGAAAATGCCACTCTGGATGATTGATTAGTAATTCACGGGCAGTCGTTAAATCATTTCCAAGAATGTTTCTCATAACTGCTGGTTTGTACTGTTCAATCTTTGGGATTGGTAACCCACAAATACTACGAACGTGAGCTTCATATTGAGAAACGTTGCAGGCTTCAATGGAATAGTGACCCGAATTGTGTGGTCTAGGAGCAAGTTCATTAACCATCACCTGGCCATCTTCAGTGATAAACATTTCGATTCCCAAAACACCGAACAAATTAAGCTTTTCAGCAATCTTCTTGGCGATTTCACTAGCCTGTTCGTGAACTGACTGTGAAAATCTACCAGGGGCAATGGTTGTATGGAGAATGTGGTTATGGTGAATGTTTTCAACTAATGGGAAACTAACGACCTCACCATTTCCAGCTCTCGTTACCATAACTGATGCTTCAGCGTGAAATTTAATCTTAGCTTCCAAAATGCAACGACTGCCCTGATATAACTTTTGGGCCGCAAACAAATCTTCTTTGCCATTAATGTCCATCTGACCGTGACCGTCATAGCCACCAGACACAGTCTTTAAAATTGCTGGGTAGCCTGTAATCTCAACTGCTTTTTTCAGTGAAGACTCGTCTGTCACCTCAGCAAACTTAACGACTGGCACCCCAGAATCCTTAAGAAAGTTCTTTTCGTTAAGCCGATTTCCTGTTGTTCTAAGTAAGTCTGTTCCTTGTGGAAGTTCACTGTATTGTTTAGCTTCATCCAAGGTATTTTCATCAGCGTTTTCAAATTCGTAAGTCAGAACATCGCTGAGTTTCGCTAATTTCATAATGGCTTCATGGTCATCGTAATCAGCAACGATTTGGAAATCAGAAACCTGAGCTGCAGGTGCATCTGGCGTTGGGTCCAAGACAATCACCTTATAGCCCATTTCCTTAGCACTTTGAGCCATCATTTGTCCAAGTTGGCCAGCTCCAACGATTCCAATTGTTGCTGGCGGGAGAATGGTTTTAATCAAGGCGTTGTTCACTGGCCTTTGCCTCCTCGCGTTGGTTTTGTTTAAATTCAAGCAATTTATCTCTTAGTGATGAATTACCTCTAGCGATTACTTGGACAGCTAGGATTGCCGCATTTTTAGCTCCTGCATCACCGATGCTTACAGTTGCAACCGGAGCACCGAATGGCATTTGGACAATTGAAAGCAAAGAATCCATTCCGTTTAATGTTCGTGTTTTAATTGGAACACCGATTACAGGCAAGACAGTGTTAGCAGCAAGCATTCCTGGTAAATGTGCAGCTCCACCCGCCCCAGCAATTATCACTGAAAAGCCGTTTTGTTCGGCTTCTTTACCAAACGATGTCAACTCATCAGGCATCCGGTGAGCCGAAATTATGTGTTTTTCATATTCGATGCCTAAGTTATCTAGCACTTCACATCCGAGTTTCATTGTGTCCCAGTCGGAAATTGATCCCATTACTACAGCAACTTTTTCGCTAGCCATCAATCACACCTCGTTTTATTTTGTGTCTAAATAATACTTAACAATTGTTTTTAAGTCAATACCTAATGTTCGTGTTTTTTATTTTTCACTGAAATTTATAGTTTTCATAAGCACTATTGTTCGTGTTTTGCTGGGGGCTGATTTTCAAATTCCTTTTCATCTCTAGTGGGAGTATGATTTACCCAAGGAATTAAAAGGAGTAACGATAATTATGAAATATAGAACTTTAGGTAAAACTGGATTCAAAGTCAGCGAAGTTTCTCTGGGTACATGGCAGCTTGGTGGCCAATGGGGGACCCCATTGGATTCAAAGGATGCAATGGATACACTTGAGGAAGCTTATAATAACGGGGTAAACTTTTTTGATACCGCTGACGGTTATCAAGACGGTGATAGTGAATACACAGTTGGAAAATTTTTAAAAACTCATCCAGACGTTCATTTCACTACTAAAATCGGTCGTAAGGATCCCCTTTCCGTTGAGAACTTTGATAAAAAGCATTTAAATCGTTATGTAGAAGAGTCATTAACCAACCTTGGTGTCGATTCTCTTGATATGGTGCTTTTGCACTGTCCACCAATGAGTGTCTACTACATGCCAGAGACTTTCTTTGCATTGGACGAATTGAAGAAAGCTGGAAAGATTCAAAATTACGGAGTTAGTGTTGAACGCGTTGAAGAAGGTTTAAAGGCTCTAAGCTATGACATTTCAGCCGTAGAAATAATTTTCAATATGTTTAGACTTCGCCCAAGAGACCTTTTCTTCGAACAAGCCGCTAAACACAACGTAGGAATATTAGCCCGCGTTCCGTTAGCTAGTGGCCTCTTAACTGGAAAATATACCTTAGACACTAAATTTCCAAAGGAAGATCACAGAACAAATAACCGAAATGGCGAGTTTTTTGATAAGGGAGAGACATTCTCTGGCGTTGACTACGCTACCGGAGTAAAAGCAGCAAGTGAACTTAAGGAGCGTCTCGGAACTGATAACTTAGCTGCAACAGCATTGAAATTCATTTTGATGTATGACTCTGTTTCAACGGTTATTCCCGGTGCAAGTAAGCCTAATCAAATTCAAAGAAATACAATTGCCTCTGATGAGCCAAGTTTAACCAATGAACAGATGAAAATTGTTAATGATGTTTACGACAAGTACATTAAGAACCCAGTTGAATATTTGTGGTAGTAGAAAAAAGGTCAGCAACTAATAAGTTGCTGACCTTTTCAGTTATATTTAATTAGAGGTGGCGTTGTGGGGAAAATGTCACGGAATCACAGATTCCTTCGATTATCTACACAGTCGCCATCACGACTCAACGCCGCTCCTCACGGCGTTCAGTTAGAGGTGCCGTTGTGGGGGAACTGTCACGGAATCGCAGATTCCTTCGATTATCTACACAGTCGCCATCACGACTCAACGCCGCTTCTCACGGCGTTTAGTTAGAGGTGCCGTTGTGGGGGAACTGTCACGGAATCACAGATTCCTACAGTTCCTCCTCCTCCAACCCCTCCCTCGGATCATTACCCAACATTGCCTGCAATTCCGCAATGTTATGGTTGTTTTCACCTAGTAATC
This sequence comes from Lentilactobacillus curieae, assembly GCF_000785105.2. Classification (NCBI taxonomy): domain Bacteria; kingdom Bacillati; phylum Bacillota; class Bacilli; order Lactobacillales; family Lactobacillaceae; genus Lentilactobacillus; species Lentilactobacillus curieae. The sequence goes on from NZ_CP018906.1 coordinate 707,700, forward strand.
CAATCAAAAATTGGCCTACCACCGGGCGTTCTTCCTTATCCGCCAACTTAATTGCTCTAGTAATGAACAAGTTTTCCGTATCATAATCGCGAACCAAGTTTTCGATTTGCCATTCGGCACTCTCATACTTATTCTGACCGTTTTCCTCAAGCATTGCATACTCACTAAATTCCTTAGTCGTAGTTGGCGTCAATAGATTCTCATCCACTAGCAACGTACCTAGTTGATCTTTTTGCTGCTGCGCTTGCACAAGTAATTTTGCTGCCTGTTGCTTAATAACTGGCGCCTGTGGTCCTTTAGCATACCATTTGACTAATTGTAGCTTATTAGCTAAAACTACCAAATTACTAACGATATGGCCAATCATCGCCCCGGCCGTTGGGGTATGGTGATCAATATCTGCTTGCTTTACTTCTTCTGCGAATAACTCTGCTGGGCTTTGCATATTAGTCCTCCTTAACCTTCATATTTTGAACTTCGTAACCTAAATCACTAACAGTTTTTGCCAATGCATCAGCACTAATTTCACTGCTATCAAACTCTGTTTTTACCTTTGCGGCATTAAATAAAACTTTAACTGTTGAAACTCCCGCTTGCTTTTCAAGAGCACCTTGAATCTTTTGCATACATGAAGGGCATGACAATGCGTCTAATTGTAAGATTGCTTTACTCATAACTATCTCCTCCTAATTTACCTTTAGTTTAATGGTTTCCAGATTCGTTTAAATTGACCTGCATCAAGTTTTTATCAACTTGCTGACTTTTTGGTCGATACTTTATTAATCTCATCGCGTTGAAAATAACCACCAGGATACTTGCTTCATGGACAAACATTCCGCTAGCCATGTAGATGTATCCAAAAATCAATCCGACTAGTAAAAACACAACCGTACCAACAGCAATAATAATGTTTTCCCAAGTATTTCTAACAGTTTGCTTTGAAATTCCGTAGGCGTGAACTAACTCGCCAAATTTAGATGACATCAAAACTACGTCTGATGTTTCAATTGCCACGTCAGTTCCCGCTCCCATTGCGATTCCAATGTCCGCCGTTACTAGTGAAGGGCTGTCATTAATACCATCACCAACAAAGACAACTTTTAGCCCGGCGGCCTGCATCTTTTTAACATATTCAACTTTCTCATCGGGTAACAGTTCTGCATGAACCTCATCGATTCCTAGCTGATCAGCCACGATTTGGGCAGTTGCGGCATTATCTCCAGTCAGCATCACCAATTGCTTAATTCCCATTTCTTTTAGAGTGGCAAGTTCTTCCTTGACTTCAGGCCTAATTGCATCTGCAATTCCAAACATTGCACTAACCTTACCAGCAATCGTTGCAATCGAAACTGACTGACCAGCCGAAGTCATTTTTTCGTAATCAGCATGTTGTTCGCTAGATAAATCAATCGCATAATCTGCCAATAGTTTAGGATTACCAATCAACACATCCCCAGAATTAATCTGTGCCTTAACTCCCTTTCCCTTAATTGTATCAACACTAGCAACCTTTTCTAGTTGGTTTGCAGTTTGCGTTCCTTGTGAATCCAAATAATCAGCAATCGCTTTGGCTAATGGGTGTTCAGACTGCCGTTCAATCTGGGCAAAATAGTCTAGGTATTCATCTGTTGCCTCATAGTTTTTAAATGAAACTACTTCTGGGTGGCCTTTAGTCAAGGTACCGGTCTTATCAAACACCATCACGTCAGCCTTACTCAAAGTATCCATTACTTCGCCGCCCTTGATCAAAGCACCGTTATGAGCACCATTACCAATTCCGGCAACACTAGAAACGGGAGCTCCAATAACGAGGGCCCCTGGACAACCCAAAACCAAAACGGTGATTGCTAAAGGGACATCCCTAGTAATGAGCCACACCACAAACGCAATCATCAATACTGCTGGTGTGTAGTACTTAGCAAAATGGTCAATGAACTTCTCTGCATGCGATTTAGTGTCCTGAGCTTCTTCAACCAATTCCACGATTTTTCCAAACGTAGTGTCTTCGCCTGCTTTGGTAGTTTCGATCTTTATGGTTCCATTATCAACAATTGTTCCAGCAAACGTGTCTGAACCCGTAGTCTTCTCAACTAGCTTTGATTCACCCGTAACGCTTGCTTCGTTAACGTTTGCTGTACCTTCAATCACACGACCGTCAACCGGAATTTGATTACCAGCCTTGACGATAACTACGTCTCCTTCATCAATGAAATCCACGTCTTCTTCAACTTCACCATAATCAGTCACTAGTGTGGCCGTCTTTGGTGCCAAGTCGGTTAACGCTTTAATCGAATTTCTAGTCTTTCCAAGTGTTTTTTCCTCAAGAAAAGTTCCAAATAAGAATAGGAAGGTGACAATCGCCGACTCTTCAAACTCCCCAATTAAAATAGCCCCGATTACTGCGATGCTAACGAGGAGTTCAATCCCAATCACTCGATATCGTAGTGCTGAAACAGCCTTTAAAATGATTGGCGTAGCAGCAATTATCGAAGCAATTAAAAAGAACGTTGCAACGATCGATTCATTTCCCAACAAGTGACCAGCAAAGGCAATCCCAATCAGAATTGCCGAAGCAATGGTAATTTCATTTGTATGTTTATAGATATATTTTGAAAATTTCATCCTGCTCATCTCCCTTACAAATCAAGTTTAAAATACAGCCCTTCATAAAAAATTGATCCCCATCAAGTAAATTTCAAGTTGTTTTGGTTTTTAAATTCTCAATATGAAAGTATAATTTAATTGTTAAAATAACTATTAGGAGGGCACAAGATGAAAATCACTGTGATTGGAGCCACCGGTCGTGTAGGTTCTACAATCGTAAAAAAGTTGACCAACGCCCCAGATGTTGAAGTATTTGCAGGCGCCCGGAGTCCCGAAAAAGTTGACAAGGGTAATAACGTTACCCCGTTCAAAATTGACCTGCACGCATCTCCAGAGATAATTAATGAGGAGTTACCAGAAAGTGATGTTATCATTTTCGCAGCAGGCTCAGGTGGTAAGGACTTACTTCAAGTTGACCTCAATGGCGCCGTTAAGGTAATGCGGGGAGCTGAACATAAAGGAATCCGTCGATTTATTATGCTTAGTTCTCGAGATTCATTAGATCTTGAAGCATTCAGCGAACCAGACGCATCTCCTTTGACTAACTACCTAATCGCTAAACATTACGCTGACAAATGGTTAATGAACAACACTGACCTTGACTTTACAATTCTCCAGCCAACTTCATTAACTGAAGAACCCGGAACAGGAAAAATCACACTAGGGCAATTCACTTCAAGTACCAACACAATTGATGACGTGGCGGAAACACTGATTACGATCATTAAGAATGAAAGAACTATCCGCAAAGTACTTGCTATGAGCAACGGGGATACACCGATTGAAGATGCTGTACTAGCGATTTAATTTAGTGATAGCACTCTGCAATGTTACTTTATATGACATCACGTGGGACACTTCCAAAAAAAATTTTGGAGGTGTTTTTTTATATTTACCAATGAATTTTCATTTGTTTTCAAAAATTGGTATATGACATCTATAAAAAAATCCTTTTTATTTTCTAATCAGAATGTTAGAATTCTTAACATTAAATAAAAGGGAGCGGTTCTATGAGTTTGGCTAACACATCATTCGTTATACTTTCCAGTATCTTAGTATTATTTATGACTCCAGGCCTGGCATTTTTCTATGGTGGTCTAGTTTCAAAAAGAAACGTAGTCAATACAATGCTATCTGTTTTCATAATGACTGGAGTAGCAATTTTACTTTGGATCATCGTTGGCTACTCATTATCATTCAGCGGTGACCACTTTGGATTCATCGGTGATTTGAATCACTTCTTTATGCACGGATTTAAAGCTGATAGTCTTACAGCTACTAAAATCCCTGAAAGCATCTACTCTTTGTTTCAGATGATGTTTGCAATCATTACCCCCGCACTATTCGTTGGTGCGGTTGTCGGCAGAATCAAATTCAATTTCTTATTAGTTTTTTTGATTGTCTGGTCAATTTTGGTTTATTACCCTATGGTGCACATGGTTTGGAGTACAGGCGGCATTCTTGCTAAACTAGGCACCCTTGATTTTGCAGGTGGAACTGTCGTCCACATCAATGCCGGAGTTACAGCATTCGTTCTATCAGCATTTCTTGGCAAAAGAATTCACTATGGTGATATCCCTCACACCCATTACAACCTTCCATGGGTACTTCTAGGAACCGCAATTCTTTGGATTGGTTGGTATGGATTCAACGCCGGTTCAGCCTTGGCGGTCAACAACGTAGCCGTTGCCGCGGTAGTCACCACCACGGTCTCAACTGGGACTGCAATGGTAACTTGGATGATTCTTGACATGATTATTTCTGGAAAACCAACGTTAGTCGGGGTATGTACGGGAACGCTTTGTGGTTTAGTTGGGATTACCCCCGCAGCTGGTTTCGTAACCATCCCCGGAGCATTTGCCATCGGAATTCTTGCCACACTAGCAAGTTACTTCTTTGTATCTCAATTAAAAGACCGAATCGGAATTGACGATGCTCTAGACGCCTTTGGTTGTCACGGAATTAGTGGAATCGTTGGTAGTATTGCGACTGGCTTGTTTGCCACTAAAAGTGTTAACCCTATCGTTACTTCAAACGGCTTGTTTTATGGGGGTGGCTGGAAACTACTCGGAATCCAAATCACAGCTACTTTATTTACCATCGTATTTGTAATTATCGCCTGCTCCATCATCATTAAGGGGCTTTCTCTAGTTATGCCAATGCGCGTCAACCGAAAAGAAGAAGAGCTAGGATTGGATAAAGGTGAACATGGTGAAGAAGTTGATTACACTATTGAGATGTCACAAGACATCGATACGTATCGCAGTGATCTCAGTGTTTACAGTAAAGAATTCCGCGGCCAGATTGGTCAGTTGACTAAGCATTCAGATCCAGATTGATGATTCAGGCTCTCAATGATTTGCTATACTAAATGTAAATCTGAGTTTGAGGTGAGCAAATGACTTATTCACGTTCTGAACCAATTGAAATGGTTAATATGTGCATGATTTATAACCCCGAAACTAACGAAGTGCTAGTAGAGGATAAAACTGACGTTACTTGGAAATTCGGTCACACTTTCCCCGGCGGCCATGTTGATAACCGCGAACGCCTTTATGATGCTATGGTCAGGGAAGTATTTGAGGAAACTGGGCTAACAGTTAAAAACCTTGAGCTGTGTGGTAACGTTGAGTGGTTTGATACTAACCCTGATTATCGCAGAATTGGCTTTCTATATAGAACCAGCGACTTGTCTGGTGAGCTTAAGCAAAGCGAAGAAGGTAAGAACTTCTGGATGAATCTCGATGACCTAACTGAAGAAAATACGGCAGATAGTTTTATGGAAATGCTCGAAATCTTCACTAAACCACACGTAGTTGATGCTTTTTCAAACGAAATGAACGGTCATTTATCACTAAATCCTAAACAATAAAAAACGGTAACCAAAAATTCACTTCAGACTTAGAAATGAATTTTTGGTTACCGTTTTATTTGTATCTAATGAACAAATCCAGCATAAATCACGTATTTGTGACCATGACGATCACTAATTAAATCGTAGTTTAGCTTATGGCCTTGTTTCTCAATCACAAGTTTTGCTTTTACCGTGAATTGCTTGTGAGTCCTAGTTTTAACCCACTTGTTCAAATGGTAATTACTATAAAATCTATGGCTTCCTGAAACCTTGACATAACGTTTCCCCTTAACAAACTTAGTAGCTAATAAGTCAGCGGAATTGTTCTTTTTAACCGGTTTTGCAGGCTGGCTAGTAGAACTATTTGAATTTACAACAGGAGCAGGATTTTGAACTGCTGGCGTTGAATTAGTTGATTCAGTTGGAGCTACCGGTTGGGAGCTTGGTTGTTGGGTCTGACTAACCGGTTGTTGCGTAGATGGTTGCTCAACCGGACTCGCCGGCTTAGCTGGAACTGATGGTTTTATGACTTTCGCAGGCTTAACCTTAATAACTTCAACCTTATCGCCCTTTTCACCGCCAATTAGGTTAAAGTTCATCTCACCAACCTGAGTATAACCGTCAATATCGAAGTGATAAATAACATCTCTAATAAATTCTTTGTCATCTGTCGATACGGTTACCAGACCATTCTTATCGGTACGTTTAGCGATTTTTTGGTTATCTTTAACGGCACCATTTAGATTAGGAATTTCTGTTAAATTGGCATTCTTAACGGGTTTTCCAGTGTCTGCGTCAACAATCTTAAATACTCTTTTTCCAGCAAGGTATGCAAAGGCATCAACTTCAACGTCTAGTTTCTGCTTATCACCAAATTTAAACGATTCTGTGAGTGGCTTGACTTTTTGATTATCTGAATACAAGACAAGTTTGTATGTTTGGCCCTTAACCAACCCATCTTTAGTTGTCAAAGTAGCTCCAGTATTTGCAAGACTAGGATATTCATCGGTAGTCTTTTTGATCACCTTGGTAGTAATGAGCTTTTGGCCATCGTAAACTTTCACCGTTAGGTCTTTGCCATAGGCAGCAGGAGAGCCATTTTGTAAGCTAAATACTAGCGCCTCACTGGTTTCGACCTGGGGCTTTGCGACTGTTACAGGCTTAACCTTGATGACTTCAACCTTATCACCTTTTTCACCACCGATTAAGTTAAAGTTCATTACACCAACTTGGTTGTAACCATCAATATCGAAGTGGTAAATAACATCTCTAATAAATTCTTTGTCATCCGTCGATACGGTTACCAAACCATTCTCATCGGTGTGCTTAGCGATTTTTTGGTTATCTTTAACGGCACCATTTAGATTAGGAATTTCTTTCAAACTAGTATTAGCAATTGGTTTTCCAGAATCAGCATCAACAATCTTAAATACTCTTTTTCCAGCAAGGTATGCAAAGGCATCAACTTCAACATCTAGTTCTTGCTTATCACCAAATTCAAATGTTTCTGTAAGTGGCTTTACTTGTTGATTATCCGAAGTCAAGACAAGTTTATACGTTCTCCCCTTAACTAACCCATCCTTTGTGGTTAACGTAACTCCAGTATTTGCAAGACTAGGATACTCGTCGGTAGTCTTTTTGATCACCTTGGTAGTAACGAGCTTTTGGCCATCGTAAACTTTCACCGTTAGGTCTTTGCCATAGGCAGCAGGAGAGCCATTTTGTAAGCTAAATACTAATGCCTCACTGGTTTCGGCTTGGGGCTTTGCAGCTACTTGTGAGCTGGTAGTGGCCGCAACTGCATTATCTGCAAAAGCACCAACTCCCAATAATGCTGCTACTGATAAAAATATGTATCTCTTTTTCAAGAAAATCTCCTCCTTGTTTTTAAATAGTAATCGTTACTATTTATAGCAGTGCAACAAACATATTAGCGTAAAATGAGCATTTCGTCCACAACTTTTTGAAAACCACTTAATATTTTTCGAAATATGGATTATGATTAACAGAATAAATCCATTACTGAGAGGATAAATTATGGACGAAGAACAAAGCCGCAAATTGTATCACATCACCCGCGCACTCAATAACCCAATCCGATTGCAAATCTTGTATAGTTTGCTCAATAATGGCCACCAGAACGTCACTGCACTAGTAAACCAAGTGAAGGTCAGCCAGCCAGCCGTATCGCACCATATTCGTATTCTTGCCGACTCTGCACTTGTTTGTTTCCACACCCATGGAAAGGAAAAATTCTTTGATTTGGCTGATGATCACGTGAAGCAAATACTGGAAATCTTAAGTTCACATTTAACTGAGTAAATTTCTTGATAAACATATCAACATATGTTTATATATAGATGTAGGAAGAAACCGTTTTCATTATCTAGGGAGGAATTTACTATGGCAGACAACAAAGCAGAAGTAATTAAAAACCATGTACACTCATTAGAGTGTGGACACACGAAATTACTGCATGAAGGCCACGTAGATTACGTAGAAGCAAATGGGCATCTTCATCATAAACATGAAGACCATTGGGACGAGTGCAAGATTGAAGTAACCGACATGAATCCAGATGCTGAAACTCCAGTTAAAGGCGAGATCCATGACGAATACTGCGGACATGAAACTGTTCCTCACGGCGACCACGTTGACTACTTGGTAAACGGACGTTTACAACACGTTCATGATGGTCACGTTGATGATCACGGACCTGTTGATGTGGTAAGCTAACTAATTAAATATAAATGAAAAGGACCACGAGATTTATTCTCGTGGTCCTTTATTAATGAATATGGACAGAATTATTTTGCTAAACCTTCAGCAATCTTATCTAAGTTCCACTTCATCATGCCATAATAACTGTCACCAGTTTGGCCTTTTTTAGCAATTGAATCAGTAAATAGCGTTGAGTAAATTGGAATTCCCGTATCTCTAGAAACTGTCTTCATTGGTTTTCTACTTACACTACTTTCAACAAAAATTGATGAAACCTTTGTCTTCTTTAGTTTGCGTACTAAAGTCTTAATTTGATCAGGTGAGCCTTCAACTTCAGTGTTAATTTCCCAAATGTAAGCTGAAGGAACATTGTATGCCTTACTGAAGTACTTAAAGCAACCTTCACTAGTAACAATTAATTTCTTGTCCTTAGGGATCTTATTAAATGCTTTCTTTGCTTTGGCATCAAGCTTTTGTAGCTTACCAACATAAGCATTCAAGTTCTTTTGGTAATCAGACTTATGCTTAGGATCTACTCTTTCAAGTTGCTTAGCAATATTTTTGGCATAAATAATTCCGTTCTCAAGGTTTAACCATGCATGGGGATCTTCTTTATTAGTTTGACCCTTACCTTCTAAGTGAATGGCATCAACGCCTTCACTAGCAGCAAATGACTTTTTCTTAACTTTTTCACCAAGATTATTTTGCATCTTAGTGAACCAGGCATTCTTAGCATTTTCTAGGTTAAGACCATTGTAAAATACTAAATCAGCTTTAGCGGTTTTAGAAACGTCTTCTGGAAGTGGATCATATTCATGAGGGTCTTGACCTGTTGGAACGATTACATGAATATCAGCGTGATTTTTAGCAACGTTTTTTGCAATATCACCGATAATTGTGTCCGTTGCAACAACAGATACCTTGCATGATGCATTAGTATTTTGTGAACTATCTTTTGACTTTGATTGGCTACATGCAGTTAGTGTAAGACCTAGAACCGCAACAAGGGCTAGTCTAAGAATCGATTTCAGTTTCATTGGATAATCTCCTCCGGTGGATTAGTGTTTGTTTTGGTGAAAAGATGAAGCTAATTGCAAAAATTATAGCCCCCACAATTACAATGCATGAGCCAACAGCAATATTTAAGTTATATCCTATAAACAAACCTAGTACTGAGGTCACTCCACCGAGAGTTGCGGAAACAATAATCATCGACTTTAATTTATTGCAGAACAAGTAAGCTGTTGCCGCTGGCGTAACAAGCAGTGAAACAATTAAGATTGTTCCCACACTTTGCATTGAAACGACTGATACCAACGTAAGCATTGCCATTAATAGGTAATGATATGCGTTGACACGCATTCCAAGTGCTTTGGCCATGGTTGGGTCAAATGAAGTTAATAATAATTCCTTGAAAAATAATCCAACCAAAATTAAAACAACTACTGATACTCCAATAGTTAAATACATATCTTGATCTTGAACTGCCAACACATTTCCAAATAAAATATGAAACAGGTTGGTAGTAGTTGGAACGAGGGCAATCAAAATCACTCCTAGTGCCAAAAAGGTACTAAAGGTAATTCCAATGGCCGTGTCGCTTTTAATGACACTATTCTGTCTGATTAATGTTATTAAAAACGATGCGACAATCCCGAAAATTGCAGCTCCAATTAACGGATGAATTCCAAACATGAACGAGATTGCAACCCCTGGTAACACCGCATGTGAGATTGCATCGCCCATTAAGGACATTCCCCTTAGAATGATAAAACTTCCGATAGTTCCGGCAATTATTCCGATTACTACCGAGGTGATCAAAGCGTTTTGTAAAAAGTGAAACTCTTGAAGTCCACTAATAAAATTAGTAATCATATTATCCTCCCTATACTTCCAGCATTGGCAATCCGTACGCTGCACTCATATTCTTTGAATTGAATGTATCGTCCGTTTTTCCTGCTGCAATCAAGTTCTTCTTAATGATTACCGTATTATCAAAATACTCTGAAACCTTATTCAAATCATGATGAACCATCAAAATCGTCTTTCCTTCAGCTTTAAGTTCACGCAAGATTTTCATAATCGTTGCTTCACTATGAGCATCAATTCCAGCAAATGGTTCATCTAACAGAATTAATTCTGGTTGTTGAATAATACAACGGCCAATCATAACTCGCTGAAGTTGTCCGCCTGATAGTTGGCCAATTTGTCGATCAGCGAATTCGGTCATCTCAATTCGATCCATGACACTTTCGATTTCATGGCGATATTTCTTTTTGCTTAGTCGTTGAAACAACCTTAGCCTTGGCAAGATTCCCAAACCGATTGTTTCTGCAACTGTAATCGGAAAGTTCAGATCAACCTTACTCTTCTGTTGTACGTACCCAATCTTTTTTGCCATTTGGGGAAGGCTCACACCATCAAAGGTTGCTCCTCCTTCGTGGGGGATAACTCCTAAAATGGAATTCAATAGTGTGGATTTCCCCGCACCGTTTGGGCCGATGATTCCAGTAATTGTACCAGTGGGAACTGAAAATGATACATCCGATAGCACTTTCTTCCGATTCTGGTAGACAACACTGACTCCGTTGACAATAAGTATGTGAATCATTCCTTAAAAACTATACCTTAGTAACAAAACATTTTTGACGCTTACTCACCTCCTCGTAAAAAGATATAGGAATTTCCCACCCCCGTCAATAGTAATTTTTACTCTTTAAGAAACAGTGGTCCGCAAAACATTGACATTTCAGCAAAATGCTTTAATATTTAAATGGTATTAGTTACTATTTGTCAAGGAGGCATTCGTATGCGCATCAATATCGTATTACGCAATAAAGAAACTGGCGAAGAATACTTAACCAGTAAAAACCGTCGTAATAACCCAGATAGAATCAAATTGATGAAGTATTCACCAAAACTTCACAAACGAGTTATTTTCGAAGAAAAGAAAAACTAATTAGTCTTTAGGGGATTTGCATTTTTGCAAGTCTCCTTTTTTATTTTAAATTTTATCTTGACAAATCTTTGTGATTGGATTCATAATGTTAAACCGTAACGATTACTATTTACGATTTTGGAGATGATAGGTCATTTGAATGATAATTTTGTTTTGCTCTGCTCGCTCGTAATGATTCCCATGATTTTCTTTGTCCCGGTAATGTACATAAACAGCTACCCCGATAGCGAATCAGACAATCATCTAACATCAATGATTACCGCATTACTCTGTGGAATTGCTTGTTGGATAATCTTCGGTAACTCTGAATCTTTCCACTTTGGTTTTTCTAGTCTAAGTCTCCAAAGTGGGAATCCAGACATAACATTACTCTCACAAATGTGCTTTTATTTGTATTCAATCGTAATGTTTACCGGAACTGTTCTAAGAAATGCCAGCTGGAAATTCTTTGTCGGCTTTATCCCCCTCTGGACGCTATTGGTCTACGCCCCAATTGCGAACCTAATTTGGTCACCGACCGGAGTTCTCTATAAAATGGGAGCTCTAGACTTTTCCGGCGGGCTAGTTGTCCATTTGACCGCAGGATTGACCAGCCTAATTTTGTCAGTTTTTATGCGAAACAACCGAATTAAATTACCCAAAGATAACCAACTGCTAAATTACGTTGCCACCTTGTTTATCCTAACCGGCTGGCTTGGCTTTAACCTTGCCCCCGCAGGTGTATTCAGCAACGGTGGATCCTCGATCATCGTAAATACCTTAGTTGCAGTTATCGGATCAGTAATTGGCTGGACATACAGCAGTAACCTTGGACTTTCTTCAGATGCAGGTGCCGTGTACAACGGGATTATCTGTGGACTCGTTGCCAGTACAGCTCTCGTAGCCTACGTTTCAACCTTATCAATGCTCATTGTAGCGTTAGTTAGTGGCATTATTTGCCACTACATGTGTGAGCTCCTGTCAGCATCAGACATCTTCCATGATCCAGTCGATTCATTTGCAATAAATGGTATCGGTGGAATTGTTGGAACTCTTGGTTTAATTCTGTTTGCAAGCCCAATTGTCAACAAAGATGGCGCAATTGGATTACTTGCAGGTGGTTTTAACTTTACTGGTGTTGAATTATTAACCCTCCTCACCACAACTCTAATTACGTTACTTGGCACATTGATCAGTTTAGGAATTGTAAAGGCTATAAAGGAGCTTAAAGTCCGAACAGGAAAGGAAGAAGCATTTTGAACGTTAACTACTCAGTCGCAATAATTGGGGCAGGTCCCGCTGGGATTGGCCTTGGAACAGCCTTGCAAAATTACGGAATCAATAACTTCGTAATTCTAGAAAAGGATTATGTGGGTGCTACTTTCGATAAATGGAATAAAGAGACTCACTTCATTTCACCATCCTTTACTACGAATGGTTTTGGTGCACCCGATTTAAATTCCATTACAACAGATACTTCACCAGCATATTCAATCAATTCAGAACATCCCTCTGGAAAGCAATATGCAAATTACCTTCGCTTAGTAGCGATGATGAATCATCTACCCGTCATTCAAAACACAGCGGTTAAAGATATTATCCCTTCTGGAAACCACTATGAATTGATGCTTTCATCATCAGAAGTGATTGAGGCTCAATATGTATTTATTGGAATTGGTGACTATTCATATCCTTATCGCCCTGACATTTCAGGGAGCAACTATGGGCTGCACTACGTGGATATTCAAGATTACGACGATTTTGAACGCAAACCGCAAACCATCATCGGTGGTAATGAAGCTGGCATTGATATCGCTGTCAATCTTGCCAAACGAGGTATCCCGTCAACAATTTATACCGACGAAAGTGGTCTCGAATCAAAATCAGCTGATCCTAGCAAAAGATTATCAACCTACACCACCAGTCGTTATTTGAACTATGCGAATATGATTAATATTGAGTCTAATAAGAAACTCGTGGCTATTAAAAAAACAACCTCTGAATATAACCTCACATTTCGTGATGCCTCAACAGCAATATCACAAACCAGACCAATATTTGCAACCGGGTTTGCGGTTTCGCAAAGCCCATTGATCAGTAATCTCTTCGAAGTTAGTTCAAATCGTCCTGTACTCACAGCCTCCGACGAATCAACAATCCATCCCAATGTCTTTTTGATTGGTCCACAGGTAACACATGACGACGTAGTACTTTGTTACATCTATAAATACCGCCAACGTTTTGCACCGTTGGCAGAAGAAATTCTAGCTCGCAACAATCTGGCAGCTAATCCACAAATCACTCAAGCGTACAAAAACGCAAACATGTTTTTAGATGACTTTGACGATTGTGATGTAAACTGCGAGTGTTGATGTACCGAAAGGAGAATTCCTTTGGAGAAACAAGATCTTGCTTCTGCTTACCGGCGAATGAAGAGTCCTAACATTAAGACTCGTAAGCGTGCCTTGAAAATCATTCACGAAGTTAAGCGACAAAAGAAGCACAATGCATTGGCAAGTAAGTAATTAAAAAATAGACCTAATTCTGAGTTGCCCCTCAGCGTTAGGTCTATTTTTTATACTCCAGCTTTTTTCATGTTCAAAGCTAGTTTAGTTCTCATTAAATCCGTTTGTGTAATTGGATTAAACCCATTTTTACTCTTAGCAACCTTCTGATAATCAAAAATCTCAGGTCTTTGACTCGACCAGTACATTACGTCAGTTTTGTTTGGTGAATGCTCTAGTCCAAACACATGCCCAAATTCATGGGTGATGATATTTGCATATTGGAATTTACGTGCCTTATAAGCCGTACCATTCTTGTCAATTGAGCTTTGGACTTCTTCTAATTGCTTCTGAACATAGTCAATTTGCTGTTGTCTGTAATGTTCCACTTTTGAATAATAATCTGGATCAGACTTTCCTATCTGGTTCGCATACGCCACAATCTTGCGATTAGCGACCGCAGAAAACTGGCTCAAGGATTTCTTCAACATTTCATTTCGGATGCCACTAACGGACAATTTATAGTAATAATCACGAACTTGCATTTTCTTTAGTTTTGGAATCCACCATGCATCGCCTGTATCTACTCCAGAGGTAATTGGTTCCTTAGAAACTGAAAACGTCAGAGTATGGCTACGCTTAGTCCCATACGTAATTACCTTCTTACCTAATTTTTGGTTCCAATAGTTAACTGCTAATTTAATACTAGATCTTAGAGTCTTGTTTTTAGTTGCCACATAGATTTTGGCGTGACCATTCTTAGTCAGGGCAGTCTGTAAACTATAAGTAATGCGATACTTCTTGGCAATTGTCTTAGCATGACTTCGATAGTAAGTTTTCGTTTTTTTAAGCATCGTCGCAGACGGTTTAACACTGCTAGCATGCACATTAGAGCTTGTTGGAAAGGCAAATAGTGTCAAGGATAAAACTGAAATCATCAGTAGTTTTATCCGTAAGTTAAGCTTGGTTGTCATGAAAATCCCTCCTCAAAAATAAGCATACCACGTTTCCGCATGTTTGCAGTTTTGGATAAACTAAAAAACACAAACAGTTTCATTAGAAAATGTTTGTGTCCAATAGGTTATGAAGTTTAATTATTTTTCAGCGTTCTTCAAAATCTTTTCAAGTTGGCTGTATTGGCTAACCATCCATGATTTGTATGTCTTACCAGCTGGTAAGGTTTCCGTTACAGGTAATACGGGAACTCCGCTTTTCTTTGAAAGAGAAACCATGTTATCAACGGTCTTTGAATCAACTTGCTTGTTAAATACGAAGAAAGCAATCTTCTTTCCTTTGATTCCTTCTTGCATATTCTTAATTGTACTTGGAGCTTGATCAACATCGTTTTCAGTGTCTTCTTCAAACTTCTTATTTCCAACCTTAAAGCCAGCAGCTTCAAGAGCGTAATCAAAAACAGGTTCACTTACATAAACTAATTTTGAATCTGACTTCTTAGCAATTGCATTCAAACTATCAATCTTTTCATTAATTGGCTTCAATGAATTGATGTACTTTTGAGCATTCTTTTTAAAGTATGCCTTGTTCTTAGGTTGAATTTTACCAAAACGAGCTGCTAATGCATTAGCAAGTTTGGGCATAGTTTCTGGCTTGTACCACAAGTGAGGATTGTCACCATCTTTTTTGTTTAATAGTGATTCCCCAACCTTAATGTACTTAACATCTGAATTGTTCTTAACCAGTTTATTCATCCAGCCATCATAGCCCACACCATTAGCTACGGCAACGTTTGCCTTAGCAACTTCAGTACCGACTTTAGTAGTTGGTGTGTAATCATGAGGGTCTACATTAGGATTATTAATAATTGAAGTAACCTTACCCTTGTCCCCAACAACAGCCTTGGCAACTTCACCATAAAAATCAGTGGTAGTAACAACATTAATCTTACCGCTCTTGGCGTTAGATCCCCCATTAGATGAACAACCAGCGATAAAGAAAATTAGTGAAAACAACGCAGCGAGTAGAACAAAAAATCTTGATTTCTTGACCAAAACGACGATCTCCTTTTTCTAAATAGTAATCAATACTTTTTACATTATGATGTATAAGTTTTAACTTGTCAATAAGTTTTAGACAAATGTCACAAGATGGGAAATTAATTTAATTGTTGATACATTTTGAAAGAATGTGGTTACATCCAGGAGATATAGCAAAATTACCAATTAATAGTCAATGATTCCATCAATTTTTGCCGCTAAACATAAAAAATGCCCACAAGATTAAATAATAATCTTGTGGACGCTTTTTAAAGTAGTGATTAGTGATTACCGCTTAGCACTCTATTTAGAACGGCTTCACCGAGCAGTTCACTCTCCTAAGCACAAATTTTTGTCCGCGCGTTTCACTTGCTCGCTCCAAAATTTGCGACTTAGTGCTCGTGAACTCCCGCTGGGTTCAGCACTCTTTCTTAGAACGGCTTCCAACCTCAGACTTTTCTCTTAGCTCCAAATTTTGCCTTGCGCACTTCGTTTGCTCGCTTTCGATTTTTCCGTTAATGATCGATGAATCCCGTTTAGCTCAGCACTCTTTTACTTTCCATTCTTATCCACCGCTACAAGGCCACCAGCCAAATTATCAAAGTTTGGCTTGTCCGCCTTGACGATGAGTTGTTCATTAACGAACGCCATCTGACCAATATGGCTCATTTCACGGCCATATCCTGAGTTCTTAACTCCACCAAATGGAATTTCTGGCAATGAAACCATGAAGTTATTTACAAAGACCATTCCAGTCTCAACTTGGGAAGCAACTTCAGCAGCATGTTCTGTATCACCGCCAAATACAATCCCACCTAATCCGAACATTGAATCATTAGCAAGTTCAATTGCCTCTTCTTCGCTATGGACCTTGTATACATGAGCGACTGGTCCGAACATTTCTTCACTGTATGCTGGGTTGTCCTTAGTAATATTAGTCAAAATAGTTGGCTTGAAGAATTGACCGGGAAGATCAATTGGTTCATTATCATATTCAACGGTAGCACCAGCAGCAACCGCACGATCAACTTGATCTTGTAGCTTATTCTTAGCTTTTTCTGAGTTCATTGGTGCCAACGTTGTGTCATCATCCATTGGATCACCAGGTTTAACTGCAGCAAAGTTTTCCTTTAATTTTTCAACAAACTCATCGTAAAGGTTATCCATAACAATGAATCTCTTTGATGAAGTACATACTTGACCGGCATTATAGAGTCTTGCTCTCCACGCAACGTTGTTAACATCATCGATATTGGCATCACCGAGAACAATAAACGCATCCATTCCACCAAGTTCCATAGTGTTTTTCTTCAAGTTTTTACCAGCAGCTTCAGCAACTGAACGGCCACCACGTTCTGAACCAGTCAAGGCAACACCCTGAATTCTAGGGTCAGAAACAGCTTCAGTAACTTGGTCGTAGCTTAAGAACAAATTAGTAAGTGAACCCTTAGGAGCACCTGCCTCTTCAACAACATCTGCAAACATTTGTGCTGATGTTGGGGTGTTTGATGCATGCTTCAAAATCATTGTATTCCCAACCATGAAGTTTGGTGCAAACACACGCATAATTTGGTAATAAGGGAAGTTCCATGGCTCAACCATCATAATTACCCCGGTAGCGTGCTTTTGAACTTCTGCTTCACCAGTGGCAATAGTATCAATCTTATCAGGTTTTAATAATTCTTCTGAATGATCTGCAAACCAGTCTGCAATAATTGCACAAAGCTCAACTTCACCCTTTGATTCGCGAAGAAGCTTACCCATGTCCACGGTTGCAGCTTTAGCTAATTCATCAGAATGTTTACGAATATTTGCGGCTACAGCATGCAAAATCTTTGACCGCTCTGAAATAGGTTGTTTCTTGAACTGTTTAAACAGTTTGTAGCTAGTATCAATTGCCGAGCTTAGTTCAGCTTCTGTTGTCTCTGGGTACTCTTTCACTACTTCATTTGTATATGGATTTACTGTCTTGTATGCCATGTCTATGATTCCTCCTAAAATTGTGAAAAAATAATCAATCTCTCTAAGAAACAGAAAAGCAACCAGCAAGTGGTTGCAAGATTGGTTTAATAGATTGTTAAAGCGATTTCATTTCGCCCAACTAGAATCATAGCACGCTTTGAAAATGTAATCAATATAAAAAGGCTACGTTTTCAAAAATAACTAAAAACGCTGCCTTTTAAGTAAATAGACCGTGAAAATAATTTTAATTAATCCATCTTTTTAGTCGAATCTTTAATAATAAATACCAAAATCATGGCAAAAATTTCCAAAAGCAAAAAAGTTAGGAATACCGCGGAAAAGTTCCCGTTTCCTAAAATAACCGTAGCGATAACCACCGCAGTCGATCCCATGATTTGCCGAATTGTAGCAATAATCGACGACCCATGAGGAATCAAATCATCTGTAAGTGAATTGGCACCTAAAGTTGTGGCGGGCATCATCGCAAATGCGTTACCCGCTTCAACAACCATCGATCCAATAATTGCTAGCCAAACATTGTGTAATCCACTAATTGAAAGTAATAATAACCAGCCGACGATAAATAGACCAAATCCAATCATAATTGTTGGCTTAAAACCAACCCTATCAGCCATTTTACCGCTTCTACGGTTTAACCAAGATAATAATGCAGCAGCTGGAACCAAGGCTAATCCAGACCAAAGAGGTGTCATTCCAAGTACTTGTTGATAGTAGAGCGGCATGATAATTGTCACAGTTATTAGTGACATATAGGAAAGTGAAGTTAATGCAACACCTAAATCAAAATTACCGATTTTTAAAATGTCCAGTCGCAATAAAGGTTCCTTTGATGCCAGTTGCCGTTGTACAAACAAACCCAGTAGCACTAAAGAAATTACTAAGATAATCCAGTTACCGTAATTGCCACTAGTCATTTGTTTGATTTCATTAATAAAATACAACAATCCAATTATTCCGAGCGAGTAAAACACTGATAGAAAGTCAAAACGAGTAGCTTTAATTTCTCTTGGGCTAATAATCGTTCTCGATGCTAACAAAAATACCACAACCAATACGATTAAAAAGAGACCAAAAATCGCTTGCCAATTTAAAACTTGGAGAACAACACCTGAAATGATTGGTCCAACTGCTAAAGCAGAACCCATTACAAGACCAACAGTACCCATAATTGCACCACGGTGCTCCTGTGGTGTAATCTCCAAAATAATTGATTGGTACGAAGGAAATAAGATTCCGACACTGACTGCTTCCATTAGCCGACCAACCATCATAATTGGAAAGTTTGGCGCAAATATTATTATGATTGTCCCAATCGCAAAAATTGCCAGTAAGGTTAAATACAGTGGTTTGAATTTAAAGTTATCCATCAGCCAAGGAGATAGTGGCATAACCACAGACATAACTAGCATAAACCCAGTGGTTAGCCATGCGACTGTACTAGCTGGTAGGTTAAAGTAGCGCATAAACGTTGGGTATGCAGTCGATAGTGCTGACTGACTAATTGACATTGTAAAAGTTCCAACCAGCAAAGTGGCAACAAACCACTTTCTGGCTTTATTTGAAAGTTCCAAAGTAGATTCCCCCAAAAATATATTTATAAAAAAGGCAGGAAATCAACATTCTTCGATTTCCTGCCTATAAGCTAAATTGCTTGCCAATTTTAATTAAATTATTCTCTTACAACCATAACTGAAATTGGTGAATACTTAGCCATGTATGCAGCTTGGGAACCAAAATACTTTCTGATTCCTGTTTTTGAAAGTGAACCAATAATTAACAAATCAGCATCCGCAGCTGGAATAACGTTCTTAACGATTGTTTCTCCGGCTTCGCCTTCATCAATAATCATTTCAACATTCTTAACACCGGCTCTAAGTGCCAAATCACGATATTTAGAGATATGATCCGCTAACTCATCACGCTTACCGTGAACAAAGTCCTTATTGAGAGCTTCATAAACATTCATATCTTCATGTTCAAGAATTGAAGCAATGATTAATGTTGCATCAGAACTTCTTGCTTCACGAATTGCGTATCTAAATGCTAGTTGGGCATCTTCTGAATCATCAACTCCAACCAGAATTCTTTTAAAATTTTTATGTTCTTCCTGCTTTTGTTGCATGGAATTCCCCTTCTTTCAACCATCACAATTTTTATTTATCTGAACCAGAAACAACTCTCTTGTTACCACGATATAAATCATAAATTGTCCAAGCTAATAGCGCCAAAATGAGAACGATTAAAACATAAGCAATTATGTTCGCCATATCAGTCTGGGCTGGGGTAGGATTTGCACCAAAGAATTCAGCAATTGAATCTGGTAATCCCTTTAAGTTCAAGAATGTTAAGGCAATAACTGATATCCAGCCAAATAACTTAACTAAGAATGAGTTCTTAAATCTGTCACCCATTTCTTCCTTTGAGTTAGTCATCAAAAGAAGTGGCAACATTGAAAATGGTAAAGCGAAAGCAAGGAACACCTGAGAATTATTCATCAGCGTATTCAGAGCCTCATGTTGCTTAATAGCTGATTGACCACTTGTCATTGCCACACTAAGAAGTACGGGAATAACTGAAATCAAACGGGTTACCAAACGACGAAGCCATAGTGGCATCTTCATGTGGATGAAACCTTCCATAATAACTTGCCCTGTCAAAGTACCCGTAATGGTTGAATTTTGACCTGAAGCCAATAAGGCAACGGCGAACAGAACTGACAAGATTCCTGATTTAGCAACTGCGATTAAAATTCCGTTACTCAATACAGAAGTATCTGAAAGAGCTTGGAACAAACCGAAGAACGATGGATCCTTAACTGCACCAGTCTTGAACACAGCAACACCCATGATCAATAGTAATGAGTTAACGATGAATGCAAATGAAAGTTGGATGTTTGAATCCCATGTTGAGAATCGAACAGTTCTTGCAACATCTTCTTCATCATCATGATCAACTTTTCTTGTTTGAGAAACAGCTGAATGCAGATATAGGTTATGGGGCATAACAGTTGCTCCGATGATTCCCAAAGCACCTTGAAGTGGGTTCATCCCACCAATTTCAGGTGAACTTGAAAATGTTTGTGGAGTTGGGATTAATCCCTTAGCAACTCCAAGCCAGTCTGGTTTTGATAATGCTACTTGATAAACGAAAACAAATAGGATAACCATGATTAAAGCAACAACGATTGCTTCGATCTTTCTGAAACCAATTTTCGTTAACAATAGTAAAAGCAAAACATCAAATACTGTGATAAATACCGCATAAACTAATGGAATGTGGAACAACAAGTATAGGGCAATCGCAGCACCAATAACTTCTGCGATATCTGTTGCCATAATTGCTAACTCTGTTAAAATCCATAAAACAATTCCTAATGATTTACTTGTTCTTGCCCGAATAGCTTGCGCCAAATCCATCTGCGTCACAATGCCCAGTTTAGCCGCCATGTATTGAAGTAACATTGCAATTAAACTCGACATTAAGATTACAGACATCAATAGGTATTGAAAACTTTGTCCACCAGAAATTGATGTTGACCAGTTACCTGGATCCATGTATCCAACAGCTACTAATGCGCCAGGTCCTGAATACATAAATAGTGTCTTCCAGAATCCTTTACCCTTTGGTACTTCAACGGTTCCGTTGATTTCCTCTAAAGAACGACCATTTGCGTAGTGAATTAAGCCCTTCTTCTTTGGATTTTTGTTATTATCCATAGCGGATACCTCCTCTTAGTGCGTGTTTAACACCACCGTTTATACTATCACAATTTTTTCAAAAAGAAACCCCCAAAAATGCCCGTAGACGGGCATTTTCAGGGGGTAATTAGTTCAAAAACTTCAACAGTCATAGCTATGAAAGCGTTCCCTATAAGTTGAATAATCTGTAATGGTTCTAATCTAATTTAACAATTTTTCCAGTAGCAATTGGTAATGTCGTGTGGGGGTCATACATCCCCACTGATCCTTGAACTGTATCAGGAAATTCCATATCTGCAGGAACGCCATGAATATAGATTACCCGTTTATCCAAGCGTAAATCATCATCATTGAAAACTTCTTTAAACTTGGCACTAATTTCTGATAGCGGAACTTTTTTCTCATAGTGATAGTGACCAGTAGAATCAGAAACTGGGTAAGTATCAGTCAAGACATTCATCTCTTCAGGGGCATCGTTAAAAGGCACCATTGTAGTCCCTGAAACCGGCTCAGTTTCCGGCAAGTCTACATAACCATCACCATTAGTGTCTTGGGCTTCAGTTGCTGGTTCCGCATCTTTACCATCTGGGAATCCATGAAAATGCATCCAGTGCTCTGTATTTGGAGAAGTTCCTTCCATAGTAATTTCTACATCTAGTTGGTCGCCATCAATAGTAAAAGTAGCCACTCCTGTAGCACTGGTTCCAATCTTGTTGCCATTTAACGGTTCAATCTTTGCTTCATACTTTGTCATCAAATCACTCCTTTTGTTTAGTTGACTTAAGTATAGTCAATAAATAGATTGCGAACAATTTATATGCAATATTTTTTATTTGGTTATTGACTTTAGATGCCGTGGTGTTTATATTTACCACGTGTTGCATAAATAAGGAGGAACATCCATGGCATTTCTAGAACTACATGACATCCATAAGTCATACTACCTAGGAAGCGAAGAATTTCCCGTTCTAAAGGGAATTGACCTCAATCTCGAACGAGGCGAATTCGTTTCCATTTTAGGTGAGTCTGGTGGCGGTAAATCAACGTTGATGAACATTATCGGTGGGCTTGACCGAAACTTTGATGGTGCGGTCATCGTTGATGGTAAGAAACTGGATCACAGTAAAGAAAAACAATTAGACAATTATCGGAGAAGTACCATTGGTTACATTTACCAATCTTACAATCTAATAAGTCATCTAAACATCGTTGATAATATTTTGGTGTCACTAGATATGACCAAATTAAGCAACGCTGAAAGAAAGCAACGGGCAATCGACTTGCTAACTCAAGTCGGCCTAGGAGATCAGCTAAAAAAGCATCCCAATCAATTGTCTGGTGGTCAAAAGCAACGGGTCGCAATTGCTAGAGCGTTAGCTAGTGACCCCGATATCATTATCGCAGATGAGCCAACTGGTGCCTTAGATTCACAAAACACTAAAGAAGTTTTAGAAATTCTAGAAAAAATTGCTGCCGAAGGTCGGCTAGTAATAACCGTTACTCATTCACAGGATGTTGCTAATTACGGGACTAGGATTGTCCACCTTGCGGATGGAAAGCTAGATGGTGATACTCGATTAAAGCCAGCTTTCCCAATTCCTAGTAATACTGAAAAAATCGAATCCAAACCACTTTCAGCTGGTGCCAGCTACAACAATGCCTTTAAGCATTTAAAATACAACTTCTGGCGTAATTCTTTGATTATGATTGGAACCGCAATTGGGTTGTTTGCGGTCTTACTATTTAGTGGACTTGGGAACGGAGTTAGTGCGTTTATTCAGAACCAAATCAACTCTATGGTTAACCCAAACTCAGTCACCGTAATGAAAAATCCGTCTGGTAAAAAGATGAGTACCGCTGCATTCCAAGCATCAATGAGCAAGTTTGCAAGCCAGCCACAAAAGATGTTGGTTAAAGACTCGGAAGTTGCTAAACTGAGGGATATAAAAAATGTAGATAAAGTTGAGCCTGGATACCAACTCAGCACATACACCCTCTCTAGAGGTAGAAAGAACTCAAACGGAAACGGACTACAAACTTGGTCAAAGGCGTTTGCGACTAACACCATTCAAACCGGTCACAAACCTGGAAATAATGAAATTGTCATCAGTAAGAACGAGGCCATTTCATTATCAAGTGGTAAAAATTACAAAAATCTGATTGGCAAAAAGATCAAGCTATCACTACCTTGGATCACTTCTAAAAATCATCCCGTTCAAGTAAAAGGAACCTTGAAAGTTGTTGGTTTTACAAAGGGTGGCAGCGCATCAATTCCTGCCGCAACAAACTTCAGTACAATGAAACAACTACTTAAAGATGCCAAGGCGGAAACTAAGGCAAACTACATTTCCGTCAACATCAAAAAGAGTACTCAAGTTAAGCAAGCTGCCAAAGACATTAAAAACATCAAGTCAGATGGTAAATACACCTTTGGTTCAATTACCGTCGGTGAAATTTTAGATACCGTTAACCAATACGTTCAAATCGCTACAATCTTGTTGGCTGCAATTGCGGGAATCTCATTAATCGTTTCTGCTCTGATGATCATCGTCACGATGTACATGTCCGTTTCAGAAAGAACTAAAGAAATTGGAATTCTGCGTGCATTAGGCGCTAGGAAGAAAGACATTAGACGATTATTCACAGCTGAATCAGTATTTATTGGTTTATTCTCCGCTGCAATTGCCTTAGTTATCGCGTGGGGCGCAGCAATTGGACTGAACAATGTCCTATACGGAATCGTCAAATATAACATGGTGCAGATAACTCCAACTAATATAATTGTTACGGTTATTATCGCACTAATTATTTCATTCATCGCCGCGCTAATGCCATCACGTCGGGCTTCTAGACTTAACCCAATTGATGCGTTAGCTGCAGATTAATCGAAACCAAATAAGCACGACTAATCGTTTGAATTAGTTGTGCTTTTTATTTGTCCAAATTTTTAGCTGGTGCTATATTATCTCCCATAAAAATAAAAGTTACTTTTTGTAAGCCATTATCCATAAGGGGGATCTTGTCATGATTAATGCACAAAAAAAGGCAACTTTAACTCAATCAAACATGGTCAGACCATTAATTTTCGTAACAATTGGAATTTATCTTGTTTATATTTTTGCATCACGATTAATAGAATTACTGGTTCCCAATTATGGAATCAATTCAGTGATTCACATTGTGCTGGTAGCTTCAATTTCATTTGGAATCATGGCCATCGCTAAGAAATTCAACTTTCATTTAAACTATTCACTTGGAAACTTACGTGGATTAGTTAGAGTCCTACCAATGATTGTAATTGGTATGTGGTACTTCTTTTTAAATACACTGCCACAGGTAATTAATAATACCAGCGATTGGCTTAATATGGGTATTGGTAAGAATATGGCAGACGTTTTGTATGGAATTTCAGCAGGATTTTGGGAAGAAACTTTTCTTCGTGGATTCTTACTAGCCGGTTTATTATTAGCATTTAGCACTGGTAAAAATTCCGGAATAAAAGCGGTGATTTACTCAGCACTAATTTTTGGTGCAATGCACATTACTAACTTGATGAACCCTGGGTCATCCCTTTTAGGCGTCTTTCAACAAATGGTTTACGCAGCAATCTTTGGCGTTTTATTCGGAGTACTCTACCTCCACACCCATACCTTAGTTTATGGAATCATTATCCACTCTGTCTATGATTTTGCCAGTTTCATGTCAGCACCTAAAGGCGCTTTAGCTGGCGATGCCGTGATACAGTGGAATGGCTTTATTGTGGTATTCGGTTCGATGTTATTAGTAGCTTTATTTTATCTATTTGCGTTTAGAAAATATAACCAAACGTTGGTAGAACATATTAAATAACTAAGTTAAAAAACTGCTAACAGATGTTAGCAGTTTTTTAGTTTATTATTTATTTTTTCTAGTCAATCTCATAATGACAACATACAAAATTGCTGCCAAAATCATCGACACGAAAGTCGCACCAACTGTATTTACAATCCATGGTACCATCTTGAACAGGCTATAGCTGACAACAGCAACTGCCCACACAATAATAGCAACCCAATTAATTCCAAACTGATACCAGTACTTACCATTAATTCTGGTAAACTCAGTGGTATCATACGTTGATTTTTCAAGAAGATAATAATCAGCTAAGAATATTGCAATTTCTGGGCCCAGGAACATCCCAATTCCATCCAAGAATGCTGTGAAAACTCCTAGGAAAGTTGAATAAAAAACAGGAATAAAGGTAACGAATGTCGCAATAATTGTAACTAGGATAATGCTAGGAGTTAGCTTTAATCGCTTAGTCATATTGGTCAACGCAGAACCCGCAGCCATTAAGTTGACCGCATTGGCAGTGGTACTAGTAATAATAATTACTAACATTGCTAAGATCCCTAAACCAAGTTTGCTGGCAATCGTTGATGGGTCCGAATTATTCGCATCAAAGTGACCCAAAGTAATGGCAGTTGCTAATGTTGAAATTGTCCCGACCATAGTAAACCAGAACAATCCGAGGTTGGCACCCAAGAACGGTGCCCACGTCGCACTACTTTCTCGTTTAGAAAATCTCGTAAAATCACTGCCGGCAGTGACCCAGGCAAGGTTAAATGCTGCCAAAACGTCAATTGCCTGACCAGGTGTCATTCGCACGTCTGCAGCTGGACGGTAGGAAACAATTTGGCTAAATGATACATGTTTAAACACAACATAACTTTCCCAAATTACCAAAATGAAAACTAGCACAATTCCGACTCGCTCAATGATTCTGACGGATTTTTCTCCCATTGAGGTGCTAAGAATGTGGAGAATACTCATGACGATGATTCCACATATTAGCCCCTTCATCCCTCCTGGCTTTCCGTAAACTGGCCATCCTAGAAGGTCATGCAAGATGTAACTAATTGATGTTGCAGCGATAAACGTATTAACCGCTGCCCAACCAATAAATTGAACTAGATTGATTACGGAAGGCAAAAAGCTACCTCGAAGCCCAAATGATGCTCTAGTCAAGGCCATCGATGAAATTCCAGTATCGTAGCCCATCTTCGCCGCAAGGGCTAACAGAATGTATGAAATTACTCCCGCAACTACCATTGTTACAGATGCCGTCGCAAATCCACACGCAGCCATTACTCCCCCAACGTACCAAGTTCCATTATTAGCATTGGCTCCAACCCAAGTGGCAAACATGTCCCAGAACGACTGATGCCGATGTTGTTTTTCAATAACTTCAATTTGACCAAACCGTTTTTCTTCCATAATAGCTCCTAACTAAAAATCCCCTTATGCGCCGTGGCATAAGGGGATTTCAGCAGTCTATAACTGTTGTTAAGTCGTTCCTTATAGCCTCACGGGACTAATTAAAGGTTTAATTTCTAATGATTGATTATACGGTCAAATTGACATTCGCGCAATAGCTTTATTGAGCTAAATATCCACCATCAACAACAAATTCTGATCCAGTAGCAAATTTAGATTCGTCGGATGCAAGGTAAACACACATATATGCAATATCGTTAGGTTCGCCGATATGTCCCATTGGTGTTTGAGTTCTTTGTGATTGAGCCTCTTCAGCACCTGGAATATCATCTACCAATGGTGTCTTAATGTAACCTGGGTGAACTGTGTTAACCCGAACATCATAATCATTCAGCGAGCAGTGCAAAGCTGCTGACTTAGTCAATAAACGAACTCCACCCTTTGATGCGTTGTAGGCAGCTAAATTAGGATCCCCAACGAAGCCTTCAATTGATGACATATTGATAATTGAAGCCCCTAAATTCTTATTCTTCATGCGAATAATTCCTAATTTAGTACCATAAAATACACCGTCAAGGTTAATTGACATCAACTTACGCCATTCTTCTGCAGTGGTATCTTCAATATTCTTAGCAAGTGCAATCCCAGCATTATTTACTAATGTAGTAACCTGACCAAACGCTTTTTCCGTTTCATCAAATAGGTCAGTCCAACCCTGCTCATCTGATGCATCATGCTTAATAAACCGAATTTGGTCTGGGGTGCCAATTTCTTTAGCAGCCTTTTCGCCAACCTCTTCTCGACGACCAGTGATTACAACCTTAGCGCCTTCTTCAACAAACTTTTGTGCAACTGCGTAACCAATCCCTAAAGTACCTCCAGTAACGATTGCAACTTTACCTTTTAATCTATCTGCCATAAAAAAATCCCCCTTACTTGTTTTCATGTAAACGATATCACAATTTACCAATCAGCTGAAATAATTACTCTGGTGAGTTGACACTCACTTTGAAATTGATATAATTAGTTTGAAAAGTGAGTGGCCACTCACTAAGGAGGCAAACTAATGACTGACCTTATTAAAGTAACCAACGTTAATAAGTCTTATAACGGTAAGTTAACGCTTGAATCAATTAATTTAGTAGCTAAATCCAACCAAGTACTAGGTTTACTCGGTCCTTCTGGGGCCGGGAAAACCACACTAATCAAAATCATTATGGGCATGGAACATCCTGATTCTGGAACTGCGACCGTTTTTGATCAGCAAATGCCAAATCGAGAAGTATTACAGTCTATCGGGTTTATGGCTCAAGAAGACGCTTTATATTCAAGTTTATCCGCTCGCGAAAATCTTCGGTTCTTCGCAGAGTTATTTCAACTAAATAAAGATGATATTGAGAACCGAATCAACTACGTTGCCAGTATCGTCGACCTAGTTCCCGATTTAAATAGGCGGGTCAGCAATTTTTCCGGCGGAATGAAGCGGCGCTTATCACTAGCAATTAGCTTAATTGCAGATCCCAAAATTTTGATTTTGGATGAACCAACCGTGGGAATTGATCCTGAGCTTAGACGGCAAATCTGGAACGAACTCCATAAGTACCGCGATGAAGGAAAGACAATTATCATCACAACGCACGTAATGGAAGACGCCGCTCAGTGTGATAACCTCGCTATGATTAGGAACGGTAAGATAATTAGTTCTGGTTCGCCTGAAGAAATGAAACAAGCGTACCACGCAAAAGATTTGGAAGAAGTATTTTTAACAGCGGGGAGGGTTACAAATGAGAATTCTGTCAATAACTAAGCGAATCATTAAGGAAATGCGCCGTGATAAAAGAACTTTGGCGTTGATGTTTGTCGCCCCTCTATTTATTCTGACGTTAATGTTCTTTTTGTTTCAGCAAAATTCTGACGTTGTAGCAAAAGTTGGAGTACACAATGTTCCAGCAGCTGTCACTAAGCAAATCAAAAATAAGCACATTGAATTTAAACATTTCGATAACAAGCAATCAGCTAAAGAAAACATTCGCAATCATGATTTAGACGGCTACATTTCAAAAAACGGAAACCAGTTACACGTAACTTACCAAAATGCGAGCCAAACCCAAGCTGGAATCATAAAGAAATCAGTTCAAGCTGCGTTAGTAAAACTACAAATCAAAAAACTTGCTACCGGTGGTCAAAAAGCCCGTTTAGCAATTAACAAAATGCAGTCACAGATTAAACAAATCTCCGCTCAACTACCAGCCCAAGCACGTTCACGGATTAAGCAACCGCAAACCACAAACCAAGGGTTTTCAAATTCGACCCTAACGATGAAGAATGGTTACTTATATGGCAATAGTGACTCAACATTTTTCTCAACGATGTTCCCCATTTTTGTAGGTTTCGTTGTCTTCTTCTTCGTTTTCTTAATCTCAGGAATTTCCCTGCTTCGCGAACGTAATACCCGTACGCTGGACAGATTACTGGCAACTCCAGTTAAACGAAGCGAAATTATCTTTGGTTATATTTGCGGTTACGGTTTGTTTGCGATTGTGCAAACATTAATCGTTGTTCTTTACTGCATTTATGGTCTTCAAGTCCAAATTTTAGGTAGCATTTGGTTAGTATTGTTAATTTGTTTCCTATTAGCTTTAGTTGCCTTATCGATTGGACTATTTGTATCAACATTTGCTGCCTCAGAATTTCAAATGATGCAGTTCATTCCAATCCTAGTCATCCCCCAAATTTTCTTCTCTGGAATTATTCCCGTTGAAAACATGGCTGGTTGGTTACAAGTCATTGCCCATATAATGCCACTCTATTATGGAGCTAGTGCATTAACCGACGTGATTCAAAAATCAGCAACTTTGAGCTCCGTTTCAATTCCGGTGCTAATACTCTTATTCTTCTTCGTTGTGTTTACAGTTCTCAATGTAGTAGGCATGCGTCGTTACCGGAAAGTGTAGGTGAATATAGTGACCTCAACTTCAATCAAATCTTTTTACAACGAAGACATAAACACCGATGAGAACTTACCTAATAAGCAAAAGCAAGTGATCAAAGCTGCCTTAGAATTATTTTCGACAAAGGGATTTAGCCAAACAACCACCACTGATATTGCCGAAAAAGCCGGTGTGTCTCAAGGAACTGTTTATAAACGATTTCGCACTAAAGACGAATTGCTTCAGGCAGTCTTATCACCAATCTTCCAAAAAAGTCTCCCTAAAGCAATCGATGAATTTAAAAACCAAGTTGAAAGTGCAGATCAAAGCGATTTACGTAAACTACTGAAGTATAGTTTTCAAAATCGGTTTGAATTTATTATCGCAAACCAGCAATACATCAAAATAATGTTTACTGAAGCGCTTAGTAACGATCAATTAAAATCAGAACTAATCCAAGCATTTAGCGCCCTTTCTTTAGGAGCATTACCTAAAATTATCGAAAAGTTTAAAGCAGAAAAAAAGATCGTTGATTGGCCAACAAAACGAATAGTTCAATATTTAATTGCGACTGGAGCTAGTTACGCTGTCCAACCAATTCTTTTAGACTTACCTCTTGATCCGGATCAGGCATCAACTGATGCAGCCGAATTTTTGTACCAAGCATTGTCTGTAAAATAAAAAACATTTAAAAATAGCCTTGACAAAAAATTACGACACGATTAGTATTATCATTAAATTTTAATGAATATCGAATTTAAGGCTCAGACGAGAAGAGTAACTTCTAAGTGGCTTTCAAAGAGAACCCGGCTGGTGTGAAAGGGTAAAGCTAACGGAAGTGAATATGAACTCGAAATAGCCATCCCGCAGTTAACGCTGTGGTATCGGGAGCAACCGTTACATTGCCGAAGTATCAACAGGTACTTTTTGAGGTAACGTCTGCGAGGGCGCTACAAACCAAGGGTGGTAACGCGAAAGCACTCGCCCCTTCATCAGAAATGGTGTTGGGGTGAGTGCTTTTTTATTTACTCATATTCAATATTGAATTCGAAATTCATTAAAAAAAAATGCTAATTAAAGTTAAAAGGAGATTTTTATTATGGCAAAAGTTGAAAGTTTTACACTGGATCACACAAAGGTTAAGGCACCATACGTACGGTTAATCACTGAGGAACATGGCGACAAGGGTGACGTGATTTCAAACTATGATTTACGATTAGTTCAACCTAACGAAAATGCAATTCCAACAGCCGGATTACACACAATTGAACATCTGCTGGCTGGCCTACTTCGCGATCGTTTAACCGGCGTAATTGATTGTTCACCCTTTGGCTGTCGAACGGGATTTCATCTAATCACTTGGGGTGAGCATTCAACTACTGAAGTTGCTAAGGCACTAAAGAGTTCTCTAGAAGAAATCGCAACAGTAACCAAATGGGAAGATGTTCCTGGCACCGACATTACTAGTTGCGGTAACTACCGTGATCATTCACTTTTCTCAGCAAAAGAATGGAGTAAGAAAATTCTCGATGAGGGAATTTCTGACGAACCATTCGAACGCAATGTAATCTAGTTACTAAACCTTAAAGGAGGCTATGCTATGACAACCACTATTATCGGATTCCCAAGAATTGGTCACCATCGTGAACTTAAATTCGCTACTGAACATTACTGGAAAAACAAGATCAGCAAGGAAGAATTGCTTGAAAAGGCAAAAACAATTCGGCAAAACCACTGGCAAGCTCAGTTAGATGCTGGGATTGATTTGATTCCCGTCGGCGACTTTTCTTTTTTTGATGGTCTGTTGGACACCGCAAACCTATTGAACGTGGTTCCCAATCGGTATAAGCAATTAAACTTATCACCACTTGATGAATACTTTGCTCAAGCCCGTGGTCGTCAAAGCGATGGCACTTCGATTAAGGCACTCTCCATGAAAAAATGGTTCAACACCAATTATCACTACATTGTTCCTGAATTTTCAAAAACTACCGAGATTAAATTAGTTGGAAATAAACTGTTCGAAGAAGTTGCAGAAGCTCAAGCACTTAACGTTCCTGTAAAAGCTGTTATTACTGGCCCCTACACGCTATTAAGACTTAGCCGTTTCGTAGACGGCACCACTCCAAACGAATATGTAAATAGCTTAGTTTCTGCATATAAAGCCGTTCTGGCAAAACTGGCTAGTCAACATGTTGAATGGGTTCAAATTGATGAACCAGCACTTTGTTTTGACGTTACCACTCATGAGAAAAACGTATTTGACCAGTTGTATGACGGAATCCTAGCTGAAAAATCTGGGGTAAAGGTTCTATTACAAACCTACTTTGGTGATATTCGTGACATTTACAATGACGTAGTCTCAAAGGATTTTGACGGAATTGGTTTGGACTTTATTGAAGGTAAATACAACCAAGAATTAGTAGAAAAATCTGGTTTTCCAGCTGACAAAGTATTATTTGCCGGGGTTCTAAACGGTAAGAACATCTGGAGAAACCATTATTCAGAAACCATAAAGACTTTGAATCAACTAGGTATAAAGTCAAATATCATTTTGAACACCTCATGTTCTTTACTCCATGTCCCATATTCCGCTGAAGACGAAACCGAATTACCGGGCGATGTTAAACAACACTTATCATTTGCCATTCAAAAACTGTCAGAACTAAAGGATATCGATTGGATTTTTTCAAATAAGGATAAAGAAGATAAAATTCTCAAAAACAATGATGCTTTGTTTAGCAACGTTAAACATCCCGTAAATGAAGATGTTCGAAAGGAAATTACCTCATTAACCGATGCAGACTACACTCGTTTACCAAAGCGCAGTGAACGCGAACAAATTCAAAAAGATGAATTTAAGCTCCCTATTCTGCCAACTACTACTATTGGATCGTTTCCACAAACTAAAGATGTGCGCCAAAATCGTTCCAAGCTCCGCAAAGGTGAAATCACCCGCGAAGAATACGACCAATTTAATAACGATAAAATTAAACGAATCATTAAGTTCCAGGAAGAGATTGGCTTAGATGTATTGGTTCATGGTGAATATGAACGAAACGACATGGTTGAATATTTTGGTGAAAAACTTGATGGGTTTGTATTTACCCAAAACGGTTGGGTTCAATCATACGGTACTAGAGGTGTTAAACCTCCAATCATCTGGGGCGATATCTCTAGAAACGCTCCGATTACTGTTAAGGATACCGTTTTCGCAAAGAATTTAACTAACAAACCAGTTAAGGGAATGCTAACTGGCCCAGTGACGATTTTCAACTGGTCTTTCCCACGTGAAGATGTTTCTCCTAAAGAATCAGTGACTCAAATTGCCTTAGCTCTCCAAGATGAAGTTCTTGATTTGGAAAAAAATGATATCAAAATTATTCAAATTGACGAGCCAGCACTTAGAGAAAACCTACCACTTAGAAAATCAAACTGGTATTCAAACTATCTCGATTGGGCAGTACCGGCATTCCGCCTAGTTCATAGTAAAGTTGCCCCTTCAACCCAGATTCATACTCATATGTGCTACAGTGAATTTGGCGATATCATTAAGGCGATCGATGCGTTAGACGCTGATGTTATTTCGTTCGAAGCATCAAGAGCAGACTTTACCTTAATTGATCAA
The DNA here is from genome assembly GCF_000785105.2 of Lentilactobacillus curieae. Taxonomy (NCBI): domain Bacteria; kingdom Bacillati; phylum Bacillota; class Bacilli; order Lactobacillales; family Lactobacillaceae; genus Lentilactobacillus; species Lentilactobacillus curieae. The sequence continues at coordinate 740,810 of NZ_CP018906.1, forward strand.
TTGGTTGAAGCTAACTTCCAAACAGAAGTTGGCCCTGGAGTTTACGATATTCACTCACCAAGAGTCCCATCAGAGGACGAAGTCGAAAGTTTGATCAAGCAATTAGTTGATAAACTGCCACTTGAAAAGATCTGGGTTAACCCCGACTGTGGTTTAAAGACTCGTTCAGAGGATGAATCATTCCAAAGCTTAAAGAATATTGTTAATGCTACCAGGAAAGTTAGGAGTGAAATCCATGAACCTAACGGAGTTATCTAAAACGAAAACTATTTTCTCACTAGAAGTTTTTCCACCCAAGAAAACCTCCCCCAACTCAACTGTTCTGGACACCATTTCAAAATTTAAAGCCGTCAATCCAGACTTTATCTCAGTTACGTTAGGAGCCGGTGGAAGTAACCACTTTGAGGGAACCATTGAAGTTGCAGATATCATCCAAAATCAATTGGGAATTGAAGCAGTTGCCCATGTGCCAGGCCTTTATCAGTCAAAGCAAGATGTATTAAAGTTGCTGGATAAGCTAAATTCAATTAACGTCGAAAATGTTTTGGCGCTTCGTGGTGACCACATTCCAGAACGCAAACCGGTTGGCGATTTTAACCACGCAAACGAATTAGTTGAATTCATTAAAGAAAACCGACCAGAGTTTGATGTCACTGGGGCTTGCTACCCAAACTGCCATCAAGATTCTAAAGATTTTATTGACGATATCGCAAACCTAAAACGAAAAGTGGAATGTGGTGCTGACCACCTAATCACACAATTGTTCTTTGATAACAACGCCTTCTACGATTTTTACGAAAAAACTAGAATTGCGGGAATCAACGTACCAATTGAAGCTGGAATCATGCCATGTACTAATAAGAATCAAATTGATAGAATCACTGCCATCACCGGTGTACCAGTTCCTCGAAAATTCAGAGCGATTCTCGATCGTTATGCAGATAATAAGGAAGCAATGCGCGATGCAGGGATCGCCTTTGCAGTTGACCAAATTATCGACCTAGTTTCACAAGGGGTGGATGGAATCCATCTCTACACGATGAATCGAGCAGATATTGCTTGTAGAATTTATGAAGATACAAAGTCCGTGTTCAAGGCAGCAGAAGTTAAATAATAACAATATCAATTGTGAAAATCAAAAAGCTGATGAACTGTAAAGTTCATCAGCTTTTTCTATATCTATTACATAATCAATCGCACCACAGCCATCGAGATTACCCCTACGATTACAACCACCATTAAGCTTTTTGAAATTACACCACTAATAATGGTTGGAACTGAAGCAATTAAATTTTCAATGTTAAATGCTGGCCAGGCACCCTTTTGGTAAACCAACAAACTTTCCACAAAAATTGCGGTCAAGATTGCAACTGGAACAAAACTAAGAAAGCTCATCACTCCCTTAGAAATCTTAAACTTCTGAACAATAATAAACGGCACTACTCTAAGCAACCACGTTACTACCCCACTTGCAATAATCGTTCCATAAACATAACTAGTCACTTTTTCTCCACCACCATTCCGAAGAAACAACCAAGAATTGTTGCTACCAAAATTGCACTGTTACCAGGCATAAACCTCATTAATACAAAGACACACACTGCAACAAAACCGGCAACTTTAAGGTGCATTATTAATGGTTTGCTTCTATCAGTAATCATCTGAAGATAAAGCAGGCCAATGAACATTGCTACTACAGCAAAGTCTAGTCCTAATGTTTTGGGATCTGATACAGCACTACCTAAAATAGCTCCAATCGCAGTTGATAATGCCCATACTAAATATGCAACTATGTTTGCGGAATTGAACCAAGAGCTGTTTAACTTTCGTTCTGTGTAATTCATTTTGTTCATCGACAACGCAAAAGTTTCGTCAGTTAGTAATGTTCCAATCCCAATATTAGTAAGCATGTTTTCGCCCTTAAGATGCGGAGCGACCGTCATACTCATAAGACTCATCCGCGCATTAATCAAAAAAGTTGAAATTGTAATGGCCAATATGGGACTATGTGACAACATCATTGACACGATTAAAAATTGGGCTGAACCTGCATAAACCACTAGCGACATGATAAAGACAGAGATAATTGAGAGGCTCGCAGCTTTGGCAACCACCCCAAAAGCTAGTCCAACCCCAATGTAACCGACCAAGGTGGGTACGACATCCTTGAGTCCTGCTTTAAATGTAAGTTCCTGATCCAATGAATATCACTCCCACTTAATTAAAAAAGTTTTAATATTAATTATACCAACATAACCGTTGTTATCAACGAGTTTTTGAAACACAGTTTGTGAATTTGACATTGCTTATAGAAATGATAAGATATAAGTGTAGAGAGGGGTAGGCTCTTTAAACCGTAAGTCGTTAAATTAGGACGGAGGTTTTAATATGATTAACCTATATGTATCTTCAAGTAGTGCGTCGAGTCGTAAGGCAAAAGAATGGTTGGAAGCCAATGGTATTGAATTTAAAGAAAGAAATATCGGACGGAAACCACTTACGCGAGATGAAATTAAACAGCTCCTCTCTCTAACAGAAAATGGTAGTGAAGATATCGTATCTACCCGCGCAAGAATGTACGGCAAGATTAAGTCAAAAATCGATAACTTAACGCTATCACAGTTAATTGATGTGTTAGTGAAAAATCAGGAACTGATCAAGCGGCCGATCATTTTTAATGACCGAATCATGCAGATTGGGTTTAGCGAGGAAGATATCCGAGCTTTCCTACCGCGGAGTGTCCGGAAACAGAATTTAGAGTTAATGACCAAGAAGGCATTGACCGTATAAAAGGAGCGCCTAGGGCGCTCCTTTTTACTTGAACAATGTACGAATCAACAATCAAATTTCTTATAATTAGTCTTCCTAGTTTAGAATTGTTATAATGTAGATGTGAAAGATTCGACTAAACTAAAGGGGAGGATTACATGATTAAACTAAGCAACTACACCAGACTGATGGGGGTGTTAGGGGTTGCCATTATTGCGTCCATTTTAGAATTTATCTTGCACCAACAAATGACCGCTCAAATATTAATTACCATCGCTGGTTCGATAATCGCCCTACTCATGTTTATTGATATGATCAATACCTTGCGATCAGGAAAATTTGGTGTTGATTTACTGGCAATTACCGCTGTGATTGCAACGCTAGTAGTATCAGAATACTGGGCAGCATTAATTGTGTTACTGATGCTAACTGGTGGTGATGCCCTTGAAGATTATGCAGCTAGTAAAGCAAACAGCGAACTGCAAACCTTACTTGATCAATCACCGCAAACTGCGCATCTCATTAAACAAGATACAGTTTCGGACGTTAAGGTTGAACAGGTAAAAGTCGGCGATAGAATACTGGTTAAACCGGGGGAGGTTGTCCCCGTTGACGGAACAATTTTTTCAGGTTCTGCAACTGTAGATGAATCCTCGCTAACTGGCGAGTCTAGGCCAATAGATAAAACAGTCGGTGATCAGATTATGTCAGGATCGCTTAACCAAGATACTTCATTTAAAATGATGGCTGACAAATCGGCCAAAGATAGCCAGTACCAAAATATCATTAAATTAGTTAGGGAGGCTGAGGAGCACCCTGCTCCATTCGTAAGAATGGCTGACCGGTATGCTGTACCATTCACAATCGTGGCATATATTATTGCTGGGATTGCTTGGTACCTTTCTGGCGACCCGGTAAGGTTTGCTGAAGTATTGGTTGTTGCATCACCGTGTCCATTAATTCTTGCCGCTCCAATTGCTTTAGTTTCAGGAATGAGTCTCTCTTCTAGAAACGGAATCATCGTTAAGAGTGGAATTACTATCGAACAACTCTCTAAAGCTAAAACATTCGCATTTGATAAAACGGGAACCATTACTAAAGGTCAATTAACGGTTTCCGATATTTACTCAGTTAATGGCTACACAGATGAACAAGTTCTAAGTTTAGCCGCTAGTGCTGAGCAACAATCAGGTCACATCCTCGCCCGTTCCTTAGTAAAGGCAGCTTTGGGAAACATTCCTGAAGCAAGTGATGTCACCGAAGTAACCGCACAGGGTGTCCAAGCAACAATTGACGGTAAATTAGTCAAAGCCGGAAAGTCATCTTTTGTAAGCGAAGAAAGTTTTGAAACGGTTGATAAAACCGCTGTCTACGTTTCAGTTAACGGCAAATACGTTGGCTATGTAGCCTTCGAAGATGAACTTCGTCCTGAAGCAAAATCAGTTATGGATAGTTTGCATGACCTTGGGGCTAAAAACTTACTCATGATTTCGGGAGACAAATACCCAATTGCTAAGAAAATTGCCAATGCCGTTGACATTGATAAAGTTTATGCTGAAAAGTTGCCTAAGGAGAAAATCCAGGTACTTTCACAACTTGATAAACATGAAAAACCTGTCGTAATGGTCGGCGATGGGGTTAACGATGCTCCATCATTAGCAACTGCAGACGTGGGGATTGCAATGGGGGCTCACGGAGCTACAGCAGCCTCTGAATCAGCAGATGCAGTTGTTTTAAAAGATGACCTATCTCTAGTCAGCAAAGCCCGTCAAATTGCAGATCACACTATGGGCGTTGCTAAAAACGCGGTTTTAATTGGAATTGCCATCTGTATTATTCTAATGTTAATTGCTAGTACCGGAGTTATCCCCGCAATTATCGGTGCTCTTTTTCAAGAAGTTGTTGATACAGTTACGATTCTGTGGGCATTGCGGGCAAGAATAGATCCCACTAAATAATTGGAATAAAGCAATCTTAAAAACAAAACAAGCTATGATGTTGAAAAACATCATAGCTTGTTTGCTTGTTTTATTATTAATAACGACTTGTCGACATCAACACTTCTGGATTTCTGTTAGAAAGTAACATCCCATGACCAGATGCATCATAGAACAAACTTTCAAATTCTCTACCAGACTTAAATCTTGTGTATTTGAATGATCCATTAGTTAATGAACCGCGACCTTTTAGGCGTTTTGCTGGCAAGCTAGCAATTGAATCATCGGAAACTAGGTACAAGCGACCATTCTTTGGGTTATAGCCCATAGATTGTTGGTGGGTACCGGTTTGATGTGCTAATAACTGCTTGGTTAGCGTTACAGAGATATGGTTTCCGGAAATCGTGGCCTTGTAAATTTTTACTTTACCACCAGATATTCCCCACCAGTATGCGTGACCAGTCGTATCAAAAGTCAAATTATGCCCGGCAGGAACGTTAGCCCCGTGATTGCTCATGTGGAATTTAATTGCCTTATTTGGCTTTAATGACGTAGCAGAAATTCTTTGAATAGTTGACCACTTGGTTGGTTTCATACTAGTTGAATCCTTCCACATCCACAACGAGTGATGCTTCTTGTCATAAGCTAGTGATTGACCATGACCAACCTTAAACATTGGTCCAACTTTAATTCCTGGTGCCGGTGTTTTAGTATCCAAACCGGATTGTGCCTTTGCAAATCCCATACTTGCAAGTTTGGAACGGTCATAACGAACCACAAACCCCATGCCATTTAATTGGTGAGGTGCATAAGCAACAAACAGGTACTTACCATTGGTAGCTGCAGATTGCGGATTAGTAACATCGTACTTACCGTTTCCCTTTGCAGCATGGGTGGTCGGCAATAGGTACTTTGTCTTTAATGACCACTTAGTCCCACTGGCACTAGAGATTGTCTCACTTCCAGTTGGGTTTTTTGACCAAGCATAGTTACCATTTGCCTTAACAAACTTAACCTTACTGTTGTTAACAGTTCGCAAACTTGCTGACGAATATTGATGGATGGCATTTGATTTTTGTACATAGGTTGCCGCCTCAGCAATTCCAAATGAAGCAAATGCAGCTAATCCACCAACGATGATTCCACTACTGATCTTCTTAAATCTCATGTAAAACTCCCCCACATCTAAAATGGCTTATCGGCCTGCAAGACTTCTGGATAGTGATTTACCAGTAAATTTCCATGCGAAGTTCCATCGTAAGCGATTCCTTCAAATTCACGAATGGGTGAAAACTTCGTCCACTCAAAGCTCTTATTGGTCAAATGGCCACGTCCTTTGAGCTTTTTAGCTGAAAAACTAGCAATCGATCCATCAGAAACCAGCAATAACCGTTTCCTAATAGGATTATACCCCATACTTTGAATTCTAGTACCTGGAATATGACGTAAAATTTGGTGAGTTAGTCTAAATTTAACCGACTTTTTGTGAATTTTCCCCTTGTAAACATACCCACCAAATCCTGGATTTGACCAAAAGTACGCATTTCCGCTCTTATCAAATGTCAAAGTATGACCACCAGGAACACTGAATTTTTTGTGTTTCAGTCTAAACCGAATCATTTTATCTGGTCGTAACTTTTCGTGATCAATATGAAGAATATATCCCCATTTACTGGTTGGGATTCTTGGTGCCTTCTCTTTATCACGCCACATATACAAACCATGATTCTTCCAATTGTATGCTAGTGACTGTCCATGACCAGTCACAAAGATTGGCCCAACCTTAATATATTTTTGGATTTGTTTTTGCAGTTTTGAATAATGCCCGTTCTTCTTTATGTACGCTCGCTGCAATTTCTCCGGATGTAACCGAATCCCCATTTTGTCTAGCTTTTTAATGTTAAACCGGACGATTCGGCCTTTGTTTTTTAGATTAGTAGGACAATACACAACATACATATACTTATGCTTAGTCATTGCAATCGACTGAGGGTTTCCCCAACGTTGGTTATTTTTCCCTGGGAACGGAAGGAGATATCGAGTCGTAAAGGTAACCTTTTTCCCCTTAACCCCCTTTATCTTGTGCTCATCGGACTTATGAGCAACGTGATGGTACTTCTTTGGTACCTTCACGTACTTCACTTTTTTATTGTTTACGTACCTCAGTGATCCCTTCTTAAGTGCTGATGACTTCTGGTGGTACACCGTAAACTTTGCATTTGCCGTAACCGAACCACACAAACAAAAAGACAATATAATCCCACAACAAATTCTAATTAGCTTCATAGACATCCCCCTAGCTAATAAAGTGAACAAAAAAACTGGTCTAATTAAAATATTAGACCAGAATTATTTTAAAGTAAAATTAAAGATTTGCCTTTATCACTTGATTTGGTAAATGCTTCACTGCTTTTTCAAGTTCTGAACCATCGATTTTAATCGTCTGGGTTGGCTCTCGCTTTGAAAAAAGAATCCCCTCCGTTTTAAATACCGCGTTATCAATTATTAGCGTATCTTCATCCGGATATCCAAATGGGCACAAACAACCTGGTATACAACCCGAAACTTTTTCCACCTTATCTTCAGAAACAAAGGTTAATTGCTTTCCTGCAAGTTCACGCAGTTGCGGGAAACTAACCCTTCTTCTAGCCAGCGTAAACACCATATAATAATGTTTCCGTTTGTCCTGTAACAAAAGTGTTTTGGTTTCCGTTCCGTCAAAGTTTGCTTGTCGTTTAGCAACTTCCGCATCTTCATAAGACAAAACTCGCAGATGTTTATAAATCTGATAATTCAAATGATAGTACTTTAATAAATCTTCAAAGTCGAACACAAAATCACCTAGTTACTTTTCAAGGGTTAACTGCCAGCTAGTCCCAAACTTATCGGTTAAATTGGCATACAATGCAGTGAAGAATGATTCCTGAAGTGGTAAGTGTACTTTGCCACCATCAGCTAAACGCGAATATGCATTTCTAATTTGGGATTCGTCTTTGGAATTAAACAATAAGGCGAAGTTATTTCCATGTTTTAGGTTTGTACCTTTGGCCACGTCAGACATTAAAATCTTCATATCGTTAATTTTAATCTCTGAGTGGATTACTCGGTCCGCATCTTCGGGATTACCCTCAAAATCGGGTGCATCTTTATAGGTCATGATTCGCTTATCTTCATCAGCTACATCAAAAACATCAGCATAAAAATCGATTGCCTGTTTGCAATCACCATCAAAATACAAATACACATTCAAAGCCATTTAGACACTTCTCCATTCAATTTAATTACCAGTAACCCAACTTCTGGGCTAGTTTAGCTCTATTAATGTCACGATCAGTAAACGTTCCACCGTTCTCAGTTCCATCAAGGCCGGTACTTGAACGTTCAACCGGCGTCTTCCAGGAATACTTTGCAACTGCATTACCTTCACTGCTGCTTGCATACATTAAATCACTCTGATAGCCCGTATGATCCAATCCCAAGGTATGACCCAATTCATGTGTCATCACTCCGACCCAGTACGTACTAGGAGTAATTTGAGCAGCTTTTTGTTGACTGAGATAGGCAGTTGGATATCGTGGGTTTAAGAACCGACTAGCATCAATATAAACTGCTTGTCCATTGTACATCCCATCCCAGTCCGAATTACTAGCGTTAACTAATTTAACTTCTAACGTATGATTATTTCTGGTTCCTAGCTTAAACACAGTCTGTTCCATTGCGCTATTCCACTTCTCAATTGCTTGTTGAACGTACGGAACAAGTCGACTATTCTCAACGTAAATCGTTGCGGTATGATTATTAAACATCCCTGAAGGGGAGGTTTTAATGATGTTGTAAGCCTTGTTCAAGGTTTCCCCGTAAACATTATACTCGTTTGCACTGAGGTTCAAAATAGCGTCAGATGGGTTCATATCAGGCGCCTCGTCGATCAAACGACTCATTGCACCTGCAGACATCATTTGTTCTGCAGCTTCAGCGCTTACTTGATTGTTATCAGTGGCGGATTCTGAGTTAGCAACTACTTTCTTGGAAGGTATCTGAATCATATAGCCACGCCAAATGTAGCCCTTTACCTTCTTAGATTTATTCTGAACGTAATAGTAAACCGCATTTTTACCATTAGTCTTTTTAACAGTAACTTGTTTATTCACATAAAAAACTGTCTTTGGATAATTGTCAGCGTTGTGAACCTTCTTAGTCAGTTTAGCTGAACTATAAATATATCCCTTTGTTGCCCTAAATTTCTTGGTATCAAACTTCTTAGTTTTAATAATTTTTACGCTCTTCGTTTTTGCTTGAGCTGTTTGTCCAGTTACCCCAATTAGCACAGCTCCAAAGGAAAAGGCAGCCGTAACTAATAACAGAAACCGGTTTTTGAATTTTGCCATAAAAAACCACCCCTTAAATCTGTTATTGATATAAATATAACATATCTAGGGGTGGCGTTTTCAGTTATATGCATTGATGAAACTAGCTAACAATATGAAGACTGCCATTACCATTTAAAATACTAATGGTATCGTCTAAGGCAATATCAACCATATTTTTAACAGCAACGTTTGTATAAAATCCAATGTGGGGACTAACGTTCACATTTGGCATCTTCAACAATTTTTGGAGGTTTGCGTTTGGAACCTCACCATTAAGGTCCTTTCCAACCGTAGCGCTCTCACCTTCATAAGTATCAATGGCGGCTCCAGCAATTTCATGATTTTCTAAAGCAGACACTAAATCTTCAGTTTTCACCACGGGACCTCTAGAAGCATTGATAAAGAACGCACTCGGCTTCATTTTTTTAAACACTTCAGTATCAATCATGTGGTGAGTTTCATCGGTCAATGGAGTATGCATAGTCACAATGTCCGCAGTTTTAAACACAGTATCGTGATCAACATAAGTCAGCGTATCGTTTAGTTCGGGACGCTTAATTGGGTCAGCTGCAATCACAGTGGCTCCTAAGGCTCTAAAAATCCGGGCAACCGCACTCCCAATTTTTCCTGCTCCGATGATTCCGACTGTCATGTCATGAATCTCACCAGATTCAATTCCATCCCAACTGAAGTTCCCCTGACTTTCTCTGTCTGTCACAATCCCCATGTGGCGAACTAACCACATTGCATGAGCAAGAACTAGTTCACTAACCGAGCGGGGTGAATAAGCAGGTACATTCGTAACCACCAAGTCATTCTTCCTAGCAGCATCCAAGTTTGCAATTTCGTAACCAGTAATTCGCAAACCTACTTGTTTGATTCCAAATGAATGCAGTTGTTCATAAACTTTTTCCGAACCTAAGGAGCCGTGTTGCTGAGTAATAATTCCATCGTAACCCTTAGCCAACTCGACCGTGTCATCACTAAGTGGTACGTGGTTTGTGGCAATCTCAACGTTATGGCTTGCTTGGTAATTTGAAATATCCTGTTCTTCATCTGTTCTGACGTTGTACATCAAAATCTTCATTATGACTGGGTCTCCTTATTTGACTAATGCGTATTCTTTAATTCGCTTAACGGCTTCCTTCAAATCAGTTTCACTGGCAGCGTAGCTGATTCGAACATATCCTTCACCACCTGGTCCAAATGAGGCGCCTGGAATTAGTGCAACTTTGGCGTTTTCTGCTAATTCGTAACAAAAATCAACGCTATTTTGGGTCATCCCTGCAGGAATCTTTGCGAAAATATAGAAAGCACCTTTTGGATTAGGACACTCAAAACCCGCTTCAGATAATCCTTGAGTTACAATATCTCGCCGTTTTTCGTACTCGGCCTTCATAGGAGCAGCATCGTTCATTCCGTTTTTAAATGCTTCTGCAGCAGCTCTTTGAGCGTTTGTGGTTTCCGATGTTACGGTAAATTCACTTACCTTTCCGATTTCAGAAATAATATCTGCCGGGCCACAAATAACTCCGATTCTCCAACCAGTCATGGCGTGGGACTTAGATACCCCATTAATAACTAATGTTTGTTCAGGTAAAATGGTTCCCATTGAAACGTGTTTCTTTTCGTAAGTTAATTCACTGTAAATTTCATCACTAATCAAAAAGATATCCTTACCGCGGAGAACATCAGCAATTTTTTCCAGATCATCGCGACCGTAAGTAACTCCAGTTGGGTTAGTTGGGTAATTTAAAATTACCGCCTTGACTGTATCCTTATTCTCCTCAATTGCTTCTGCCAACTTCTCAGGTGACAAGATAAAACCATTATCTGATGTATCTACAAAAATTGGAGTTGCCCCATTTAATTGCGTGATTGGTATGTAGAACGGGAATATTGGGGTAGGAATAATCACTGAATCGCCAGGATTTAAAATTGCAGTAAGTGATGAGTAAATTGAGCCTGTAGCTCCAGCTGTAATCAAAACCTCACTTTCGGCATCGTAATTTAAATCGTATTTAGTGTTAAGGTAGTTAGCTGCGGCCTCGCGCAGCTCAATAATTCCGTGAGAGTTTGTGTAGTGACTATCATTATCCTCAATTGCGTCAATTGCAGCTTGCTTGATATGGTCTGGGGTATTAAAATCTGGCTCTCCTAAAGTTAGCTTGATAATCCCTTCAATGCCAGAAATCTTTTTATTGAACTCCAGAATTGATGATGGCTTAAGTTGAGTCACCCGCTTATTCATTTTTGCTACTAATTCTTTACTCATATCCATTTCTCCCTTCAAAAAAGCCCTAGCAATCATATTAGACTGCTAGGGCTTGCACTAGTTTCATCCCACGCAGTCAATGTCTGATCTGCGCGGCCTTAATTCCATTACGAAATTCTTTTGGCTTACAGATCGTTTCTGAAAAACCAAAAGCATAAATAACTATTCAATTGAGTTTCACATTTTTTAGTCATGATTAAAAACTCCTTAGAATAATTTAATCTAATACTAGCACACTGAGAATAACAATCAACCTTAATTTTGCATCGATTCCGCAAATTTAGTCTTGATGAAGTTTGCAGAAGTTTGTAACTTCTCTTTTTCTTCATCGGTTAACTTAAGTTGAAGTTGTTCCACAACACCATTTCTACCAACAATTGCCGGGTATGAAAGGTATGTGTCGAGCTCTTTACGGTAATTTGATACTGGTAATTCTTCGTGTGCATCATTCAATACAACATTTGCTAAACGCACGGCAGCTGTTGCAACACCATAGTTGGTATAACCCTTGCCACGGAAGACAACGTAACCACCAATTCGAGCATCATGATCAATTTCGTCAAGATCAAGGCCGCGTTCTTCAGCAATTTCAGTAACTGGACGACCCAAGGCCCGTACAGTTGACCAAGCAGTAAATTGAGAATTTCCATGCTCACCAAGGTTGTAACCAACGACTGAACGAGGATCGATATCTAATCCGTGAGCAACTGCCCGCTTCATCCGAGCTGAATCAAGTAAGGTACCGGTACCTAACACTTGGTTCTTTGGTAATCCAGTTACCTCTTGGTAGATTGACGTAATCACATCAACTGGGTTGGTGATTGCAATAATTACGCCGTGGAAACCTGAATCCTTAATCTTTTGAGCTACGTCCTTTACCTGACCACTAGTAAATGGTAATTCTGCAAATCGGTCATCGCCTTCATTATCTTGCAAGTCAATTTTGCCTAAAGCTGACACGATTACGTCAGCATCTGATAAAGCAGAATAGTCGTTTACTGTAATATTAGTATGTGTAGGTAAGTTAGCCATTGCGTCTTCAAAGTCGACAGCATCAGCAGTTACCTTCTTTTCATTTGTGTCGATCAGCACTAAATCATCTGCTGACCCTGATGATACTATGTAATGGGCTACCGTTGATCCAACGGAACCCATTCCGATTACTCCAATTTTTCTTGTCAATATAATCACCTCAAAGTCATAAATTATTAACAGTCTATTACTTGTACGAGGTGATTTCAACAGCGAATTTTAATTTTTCTAATTTATTTTTAATTCAGTGTCACTTCATATATGCATATTTATAGTTCCATTGTGTTCCGGCAGTGTTATGAATCACCCCGTGAATTGTTGGTTTTTGCAGGTATGCAGTTACTTGTTGATAGAGCGGCGTAATTCCTTGATCACGATTAAGTGTCTTACTTGCATTAACCAAGTCATCCCAACGTTTCTCATGATTATTGGCATCCTGATTTGAGGCTTTTTCAATCAGTTGATTGTATTCTTTATTATCGTATTTTCCATAGTTATAAGGGGTGCCCTTTGCAGGGATTTGTAAGTGAGAAATTGGGTCATTAAAGTCCGCACCCCAACCTGACAAACTGATGTCAAAATCACCCTTTTGGGTTAAGCTATTGGCTGCATTACCCGGAATAGATCTCAACTCAAGTGTAAATCCAGATAATGTTTTTTGTAGTTGTGCTTTCAAATATTGAGTTACAGTGCTTGCTTCTGGATCATCATTTGAAGCTAATAGACCTAATGAAACTTTCTTGATTCCCAATTCCTGCAATCCCTTTTGCCAATATTTTTTAGCTAACTTGGAATTATAGTCAACCGTATCTTTAACCACTTGTTGTTTAGAAAAGTCTTGGCCACTCTTTGGATCCTTGGCGACATTTGAAGGAACCAATCCAGTTGGCGTTGATGAACCGTCTCCTAAAACTTTCTTGGTTAATTGATCCCGATTGATTGCTAGGGAAATTGCTAGACGGATATTTCGATTATTTAAAATCTTGCGCTTAGCAGCATTACTATCAGCAAAGTTATACTTCAAGAAGGTATTGTAAGAATATGGATATTGCCTATATTCGTTATTATTCTTATAGTTTCTAACTTGTTCAGTTGAAAGTGGTGTCAGATCTAGCTTGTTTTGTTGATACAAATCAATTCCAGTTGACGGATTTTGCACAACGGTATAGTTGATGCGGTTAAGCTTAACGACCTTCTTATCCCAATACTGATTATTCTTTACAAATGACCACTTGTTGCCAGTTCCGGTCCAATTAGTAATCTTAAATGGGCCAGAATAAACCATATATTTTGATTTTGTAGCGTACTTCTTGCCGTACTGCTTAATTACCTTCTCGTTTTGTGGTCCAAAAAGTGGGTAAGCCATTAATACCTTGAAATAAGCAATTGGTTTATCTAACTGCACAACTACAGTTTGCTTATCCTTTGCTGAAATACCAATTGAATTAGGGCTCTTTTTACCACTATTAACAGCACTTGCATTTTTAATTCCATCAAATAAATATGCGTATTCCGATTTAGTTTTCGGGTTAATCGTTCGTCTCCATGAATAAACAAAGTCTTTAGCTGTAATTGGATCTCCATTACTCCATTTAGCATCTCGCAATTTAAACGTCCAAGTCTTTCCGTCCTTTGAAACAGATGAACTCTTAGCTAGTCCAGGAGTAGCCTTACCATTTTTACCAAGTCTAAAGAAACTTTCAAATACATTTCCAGTTTGACCATATCCAGACGACTTTGAGATATCAATCGTATCCAAAGGTGCAGTTGCGCTTAAGTTCATAACTTGATCCTTCACACCTTGCGAATTGGTATTCGTCTTTCGGTTGGCAACAACAAAGCCACCAATTCCTCCAACGATAACCACCGCAGCAACAAGTCCAACAATTCCCTTTTTATTCATCAATAATTCCTCCGATTTTTGTTAATTTAACCTCGATACTTCAACATCGGACTACACATAAAATTCGACCATCCCTCCGAAATTAAGCAGAAAAAAAGTGCCCAGTATCAGCTACACCGATACTAGGCACTTCTAGTTTCTAGATATACTTTTCCCTCAAAAGCTGGGAATCATATCTAAAATTGAATACCAGAAAAACCACGATCAGCGCGCACTTGTACTGAACACATTGAACAACACATAGTAACTGCGGCTAATTTGCACATTCGTGGTTTTCCCCTTTCGTCTACTTATTTTGGAATAATAATACCTAAAGATTTTTATAATGTCAACGCAGTTATTTTTAAAACCGTGGTAAGATAGCATTATTAAATTGTTGTGAGGGGTAGACAATGCCAAAGCACGTAGAGAAAGAACCAAAGTCAAACTCAGCCAAAAAAATAATTTGGTGGGTAGTCACAATTCTGGTAATCATTGGAATTGGTGCATTTGCGATAAGTAGGAGTCGTTCGACAAACAAAAACGATGCAACTAGATCTAGCCAGCAATCGAATACAAAAAAGGCTAAACCGAAGAAAAAGCCACAGCCAAAAGTCAAGTTAACAAAGGCTGAAAAAAAGATTGCTAAACGCTACAAGTTAACTTCATTTGAAGTTGCTAATGCAAAAAAACGCCAAGTTACAGCCATTGGGGACTCGGTCATGGTTGATATCGAGTGGGCAATTAAAGAAGTTATGCCTCATAGTACTGTGAATGGGGAAGTTGGGAGACAATTTAACCAATTACCAGGAATAGTCGCTCAACTAAAGGCTAACGGAAGTCTAGCTAATAATATCGTTATTAACTTGGGGACAAACGGACCACCTACACAAACAGATGTAAATTCAGTTCTTAAAGAAGTTGGAACCAAACGCCAAATTTTCTGGATTAACACCCACGTGCCAACCCAGCCATGGGAAAAAACAACTAACAAATTAATTGCTAAAACTGCCAAAAAACACAGTAATGTACACGTAGTCAACTGGTACAAGCTTTCTAAGCACCATAAAGCTTGGTTTGCAGCTGACGACGTTCATGTTGGTGATGTCGGAGCCAAGTACTACGTCGCTGAAATTGCTAAGGTAATGGCAGATGTTTATAACAAGTAAATCAGAAATAGAGCTGAAAAAAGTCGCTATAATTTCAAGAATGAAATTATAACGACTTTTTATTTTATCCAGATGGCTGTAACACGCAGTATGCGTCAGGAGTGATTCCCACTATTCATAGACTTCTAAATGCTCCTCAGAACCTTGAATCCGCAACGCGATTAAAGTATCGGACATAATAATTCTCATGTTCTCTATCATAAGTAATTTTAGTGACACTACAATTGTCGGGCTCTTCCACCGCCATCAAGTCATCCGAATTATTGGTGGCTCCTAACACAGCAGCCTTAATTGTAAATCCATGGGTTACAGCAATAATATCACCTTGCGGGTACTGTTTTGCATAGTCCATCATAAATTGCTTAGCCCGGTATATAACTTGCTGAAATGTTTCCCCGTTGGCAAGACTAGCATACTCAGGTAAAACGTCATTTAAGACGGGATCAAAGACTTCAGGAAACTTATCTTTGAGGTCAGCATTGCTTTGCCCATCCCATTCTCCATACGAAATCTCCAAGAGACGTTCATCGGTTTCCGTTTTTAGGTTTGCGTTCTGGTTTAAAATCGCTGCTGTATCAACAGTTCGCTGTAACGGGCTTGATACGATTAGACTTGCAAACCCAATATCAAGCTGATCATGAAGTTGGTTAGCTTGACTCTTTCCAACTTCCGTTAAATTAGTGATTTCCGAGTTAATTGTCCCCTGCTTCAAACCAGCTTTGTTAGCTGAAGTTTGGCCGTGACGTACAAAGTAAAAGTTAGTCATTTGCACCCTCCGATTTTTAATTACTACAATTCTGCTAAACAACCTTTATTTGGTCAAGTGTTTAATGCTACTTAAGCCTCTGTTGGTGTCTTAAAAAGTTTCCTTAAAACAGCAAAGTTTATTAGTACCAACACTAGAACTAATCCGAATGATACCTGACTACCAATTGCCACATTTTGGACGTTGGAATTACCTGGTAGACTGATACCAGTCATTAAAGCAGCCATAATTGTAGTACCAACTGAACCCGCTAGTTGTTGCCCCGTATTATAAACCGCGTTTGCATCGTTTCTCAGATTCTGATTCATGACTTTTAACCCATATGTCATGGTATTTCCAAATGCCATCGAGCGACCAATACTGAAAATCAGGTATAGCACAATAATTACTGGAATCGTCATTGTGGATCCCATTATAACCATAACAACCATTGAAACGGCAACCAAAAAGTTACCCAAATATAATGGCAATTTACCACCAAACCGATCTAACATGTACCCGTATAGTGGCTGACCAAAACCATTAAGCAAACTTCCTGGCAATAATATCATCCCTCCCACTAATGAGCTAGAATGATTAACCAATTGAACGTAATTTGGTAACAGAAAGTTGATTCCAATGTTGCTTAACTGCAAAAAGACGTATGGCAAAAAGCTTAAAGCAAAGATAGAATCCTTAAATACTTTTAGGTTAAACAATGCTTTGTTGCTGTTCTTTGATTGAAGGTAAAAGATAATCAGCATTATCATTGAGAAAACAAATAAAACTGCAAACTTGATCCAGCCATTATCGCTCGTTGCCAAGTTTAAACCTAAAATTAAGGCAACTATCCCGACTGAAAGAACCACAAACCTAACCCAATCGAATTCGATTTTAACAGTTTCTGAATATTGGCCAATTACCCTTCTACCAATAAATAAGTCAATCACAGCAATTGGTAATGTTGACCAAAATATTAACCGCCAATCTGAAAGGTAAACCATCAAACCGCCAAACGAGGGGCCAATTGCCGGAGCAATTAGAATGATTAAGCTCCCCATTCCTAAATAAAGCCCTAATTTACGTCTAGGAACAAGCTCCAACATAATATTAGTCATTAGCGGACCAGAAATTCCCACACACCCTGACTGAACTATTCTGCCCAATAACAGCATCCAAAAATTCGGAGCAAAGATACACATTAAGTCACCGATTATGTACAGAATAGCGGCTGCGGTGAATAACTGAACATTTTTAAATCGTCTCTTTAAAAATGCGGAGGTAATCATTAACAGCGCAACGGTTAACAAGTACCCAGTCGTTACCCATTGAACAGTATTCATATTTACCCCATAAGTTTTCATCAGCGCAGGAAAGGTAACGTTCATCGAAGTTTCTGTAAGGACCCCGATAAATGTCAAAGTAGCAATAGTCGCAATTGCTAAAAATGACTTCCGACTGATTTTTGTTTCAGTAGTATCCAATCGTTTTTCCTCCTAAAAGTTCTCAACTATTAATATTAGCGAAATATTGAGTAAAGGACAAAACTATTTATGACAGTTGCTTTTTAAATTAAAATTTGGTAAGTTTTATTTATACCAATGAGGAGGAATAATTTAATGAAATTAACAATTAAATTCAACAATGTATCATCCTCCTGGTCCACATACCAACCTAAGTGGGCCTAGTTTTGGTTGCAAAACATGACATTAGGGTCCCGCATAGGTTGTCATAACTTCTGCGAGGCCGCTTAATTAGCGAAAGTGTGAGTCCTCACAGGTAAACTGTGGGGACTTTTTTATTTTTAGAAGGAGTGGAAATGATGAAGATATACAATTACGCTGCCGGGCCAGCAAAACTACCCGATTCAGTTATCAAACAAATTCAAGAGGAACTACCATCTGTTCACGGTTCAGGAATGAGTGTCCTGGAAATATCTCATCGCTCCTCTCTGTTCGAAAATATCCTTGAGGATGCCAAAAACGATTTGAAAGAACTCATGGGTATCCCCGATAACTACCACATTCTGTTTTTCCAAGGTGGCGGAACTGGTCAATTTGCCGCTGCTCCATTAAATCTAGCAACTAACAATCATAAAATCGCTCTACTAGACAGTGGTCATTGGGCAGCTCGAGCCGGAGACGAAGCAGTCAAGTTAGGATTTGAAGTTGATACACTAGCATCGACTAAAGATAATCATTATCAATCATTACCCCACCTACCTAAAGATACTAATGGCAGTGTGTATGATTACCTTCACCTAACGATGAACAACACCATCGAAGGAACTGCTTACCATACGCCAGAAAAATTACCAAATACCACTTTAGTAGCAGACATGTCGTCAAACTTCTTGGCCGAAACGTATAACGTCAATGATTACGGTTTAATTTTCGCAGGTGCTCAAAAGAACCTAGGTCCTGCTGGTGTAACAGTTGTGATTGTCAGAGATGACTTAGTTCATCCAGTCGAAAAAATTCCTAGTATGTTGGATTACAACCTATTTGTAAAAAAGAATTCCCTATATAATACGCCGCCTGTATTCCCAATCTACGCCGCAGGACTTGTTTTAAAGTGGCTTAAAGATCTCGGTGGCGTGTCAGAAATGCAAAAAATAAATGAGCACAAATCAGGATTACTTTACGACTTTCTTGATCAGTCACAAATGTTTAGTAACCACATCAAACCAAGCGACCGCTCATTAACGAACATTCCATTTACCACTGGAAGTGATGACTTAGACGCACAAGTTATTAAGGCTGCAACTGATCACGGTTTAATGAGTCTTAAAGGTCACAGAAGTGTTGGCGGCCTTAGAGCAAGCTTGTATAACGCAATGCCAGTAGAAGGTGCTCAAGCGTTAGTTGACTTTTTAGATAACTTTGAAAAGAACAATAAAAGGGGATAACTAATATGTATCAAATTAAAACTTTTAATGCAATTGCCCAGGAAGGCTTAGCCAAATTCACAAATAACTATGAAATCAACAAAACAGACAACGCTGATGCGTACCTAATTCGTTCTGTAGATATGCACGAACACGATTTTCCAAGTAACTTGAAGGTCATTGCCAGAGCCGGTGCTGGATTCAATAACATCCCTATCGACAAGGCCACTGAAAATGGAATCGCTGTTTTCACAACTCCCGGAAGTAATGCAAATGCTGTAAAAGAGATTGTCATTGCAATGCTGGTTGCGGCTTCAAGAAACCTATTCGCAGCCGCTGCATACTCTGCCCAAAATAGTGGTGCAGACATCTCACTAAGAGCCGAAAAAGATAAAACCAAGTTTAACGGTGAAGAACTCGAAGGCAAAACGCTAGCTGTTATCGGAGTTGGCCACGTTGGTTCACTCGTTGCAAACGCTGCAAGTGCACTCGGAATGAAAGTTATCGGTTACGATCCCTATCTTTCTGCTGATGCCGCATGGCAAATTTCGACTGACATCAACCGTGCTGAATCTTTTAATGATGCAATTAAGGATGCCGACTTCGTGACGGTTCATGTACCTAAGAATGACGAGACAACTGGGATGATTGGAACCCCAGCAATTGCAAACATGAAAAATGGTGCTACCCTATTAAACTTTGCTAGAGGTGGTATCGTCGATAACGAAGCTGCGGTTGTAGCTTTGGATGCTGGCAAACTACACTCGTTCATGACTGACTTCGGTGACGACGTTTTGCTTAACCGCAATGATGTTGTAATTACGCCTCATATCGGTGGTTCAACTGAAGAAGCCGAAGTTAACGGGGCTACTAAGGGTGCCACTACAATCATGAGTTACTTGGAAACAGGTAACGTACATGATTCAGTTAACTTGCCAAACCTTTCAGTACCATTTAATTCACCTTACCGAATTACAATTATTCACAAAAACATTCCTAACATGGTGGGTCAAATTGCCACGGCATTAGCAAACGAAAACATCAACATTGAAAGTATGTCTAACGCCGCAAGAAAAGAAGTAGCCTACACGATTATCGACACTAATCATCTGCAAGAAAAACAAGTAGACGAAGTTATCAATGAACTTGATAAGATTGGCTCAGTATATAAAACCCGCGTGATTGAAAAGTAAAATAGACCAGGACTGCGTGGAGCAGATATCTGGATAAAAAAACACCGTGATAATTTCAAGACAATGAAATTATCACGGTGTTTTTTAACTATTTATTTTTGGTACACTACCTGGCCATCAACCATTGTTAATTCAGTTTGGCCATATACTTTTTCGCCAACAAATGGTGAATTTTTACCCTTAGATTCAAACTCAATCTCTTTAATTGAGCTAGCATCATCTAGATTAAATACCGCTAAATCAGCTGGTGAGCCAACACTGATTTCGCCAGCACCTTTGATGTTAAATACTCTTGCAGGCTTCTTAGCTAACCAGCCAACAAGTTGTTCTAACGTAAAGATTCCAGTTTTTACATACTTTGTGTATAGCATTGAAAATGCGGTCTCGCTTCCAGTGATTCCAAATGGTGCCTTACTAATTGGCTTATTTTTCTCATCTGGTGTGTGCGGAGCATGGTCAGTAGCAATCATATCAATTGTTCCATCAAGTAAACCATCAACCAACGCCTGACGATCCTCTTCGCTTCTCAAAGGTGGATTCATCTTAAACAGTGAATTGTCTTCTACAATGTCGTCTTCTGTTAGTAATAAGTGGTGTGGTGTAACTTCACATGTAACATTAATCCCATGACGTTTGGCAGCTCTAATTATTTCAACAGTGTGCTTTGAAGATACGTGGCAAACGTGATAGTGAGCACCAGCCGATTCAGCTAGCATTAAATCCCTAGCAACTTGTGCTGTCTCACTAACCCATGGAATTGGTTTAACCCCAATCCGTTCAGCAGCAGTTTCGGCAAGGGCACCACCGGCGGATAGTGAAGAATCCTCGACGTGCGCAACAACTGCCATTTCAAGTTTAGCTGCTTCTTGCATTGCTTTATACATTGTTTCGCTAGTCTGAATTCCACTACCGTCGTTAGAAAAAGCAAACGCACCGGCATTCTTCAATGCAGCAAAATCAACAAGTTTGTCACCCTCACGATTTTCAGTAATCGTTGCATATTGGAGAACTTTAACAACTGCCTTTTCGTCATTCAACTTAATTTGATCAGTTAAATGTTCAACTGTATCAGGAGTTGGATTAAGATTTGGCATCGCACATACAGTTGTGTAACCACCGTGCGCAGCTGCCAATGTCCCAGTTCTAATAGTTTCCTTTTCCGTATAACCAGGTTCGCGATAGTGAACGTGCACATCTACAAGCCCCGGAGAAACAAACTTTCCAGCAGCATCAATCGTCTCGTCTGCGGCAACATCTTGGCCGGGCATTAATATAGAAGAAACAATTCCATTTTCAATCAAAACATCTTGAGAAACTAGCTTGTTATCAACAAGCAATTGACCATTTTTAACTAACGTCCGCATTTAAATTCATCCTATCTATTCTATTCTTCGATTAATCCGCGATATCTAAGCATGCTAGCAAGAATTGCCATTCTAATGAACACACCGTTAGACATTTGGGCGAAGATTCTTGAGCGGTCGCATTCAACCAATTCGTCAGCAATTTCAACGTCGCGGTTTACTGGAGCTGGATGCATGATGATTGCATCATCCTTCATGCGACGTTCACGTGCTTGGGTCAAACCGTATGTTTCATGATACTTAACATCTGAGAATGAACCATTTTCATCAGCAGCGAGTCGTTCGTGTTGAACTCTGAGGAACATCATGACGTCCATTTCTGGTACCAATTCATCGATTTCACGCCATTCACCATATTCAGCAAAGTCTTCGTTAAACCACTTTTCTGGTCCGCCAAAGTATACCTTAGCACCCAGTTTAGTTAATACTTCCATGTTCGAACGAGCCACACGTGAGTGAGCTAAGTCACCGATAATCGCAACTTTAAGTCCTTCAAAATGACCGAATTCTTCATAAATAGTCATCATATCTAGAAGTGATTGTGATGGATGTTGTCCTGAACCGTCACCACCGTTGGCAATTCCTAAATGAACATTTGGATCTTCAACCAAATCCTTGTAGTATTCATTCTTACGGTCACGGATAGCAACTAGGTCAACGCCAATTGCTTGAAGAGTTTTCACAGTATCGGCCATTGATTCACCCTTGCTTAATGAACTAGTTGAAGGATCAAAGTTTACTACGTTCATTCCAAGTTTCCGTTCTGCCATTTCAAAACTGGTGTGGGTTCTTGTACTGTTTTCGAAGAACAAGTTTGATGCATATACGGGTCTGGTTAAAGTAACTTCCTTGCCGTTCTTAAATTGTGAAGCTTCTTTAATAAATTCCAAAACATCGGCAGCACTTAAATCTTCCATGCTCAAAACATTTTCAAAACTGAGTACGTTAGTCATTTCCATCATGGTAAAATTCCTCCTAAAAAAAGCGCCTTGCCGTGTTTGCAAAGCGCCTAATCCAGGGTTCACCTGTAGTAGTATGTGCGTTTTGCTCTCACGGGAGCAAATTAACTTATTTTTATTTTTATAAAGAAAACAGCCTCTCTACCGTCCGTGGGTAAAGAGGCTGCTTTTAGTCTGCTACTAATAGCAAGTTTCTTCGTCGATCCTTCTTAACCTCACGGGGTTATTGTTAAAGGCAATTAACTTTATCCAAAATAATATTCTAATTCTGATCAGAAAGCAACCCCTAAATCTAAATTTGTTTTTGTTTATTTATCCAAAGTTCGTAAAACAACCAAAATTTAGGATAATAATATAGAAATTCAGCTTAGACAGTAACCATTTTGTCGGAATCCGACATTTTTATATTTATGCGTAGTATGCAAAACTTTTTAATATATTTTCATATTTAACCATATTTTCGTATATTTTCTCTTGACAAAGCATCATTTTCCATCTATCTTTTATAACCAAACGCATGAACTTTTGTGTCGACGATAATCAGGAGGTTCGGAAATGAAGAAATATCTAACTTTAGAAAATGGTGATACCTTCGTTGGTGAAGCCTGCGGTGATAAAACTGCAGAAATTGATGGTGAATTAGTTTTCACTACCAGTATGACCGGCTACCAGGAAACGGTAACTGATCCTTCATACGAAGGCCAAATCATCCTATTCACTTACCCACTTATTGGAAATTACGGGATTTCAATGGCAACAAGCCAATCAGATTCAGTTACTGCACGGGCAGTTGTAGTTCGCGAAATGACTGATGAAGTTTCCCATTACCAAAGCGTATTAACCATGAATTCATTTCTTAAACAAGCAGGGGTTCCTGCAATCAGTGGCGTAGACACTCGCCAACTTACTAAGATCATTCGCCGATACGGAACAATGAAAGCTAGCTTGACCAATCAACCAATTAACCAAGAAGAAACGCAAACTCCAAACTTATCAGTAATTGAAGAGAAGAAGTTTAGCAGTCAAGCAAACTCAGAGACTAAAGAAATTGTCCTCGTTGACTTTGGTGTCAAAGACAATATCGTTTCATTACTTCAACAAGAAAACGTGAACGTAACGGTAGTTTCACCAGAATCTACACTGCAAGATATTGAATCACTCCATCCATCTGGAATTTTACTTTCAAACGGTCCTGGTGATCCAACTGACTGGGAAGCCTTTGTGCCAGTAATCCAGGCGCTCCAAGAAAAATACCCAATCTTCGGTATCTGCCTTGGGCACCAACTACTCGCTTTAGCAAATGGCGCCAAAACATACAAGTTACCATTCGGACACAGAGGGATTAATCATCCAGTTAAAGATTTACAAACCGGCAAGATTTTTATTACTTCACAAAACCATGGTTATGCAGTAGATATTGACTCAATTGCTGACACCCCACTGGAATTGACTGCAATTGAAGTTAACGATAAAACGTGTGAAGGTTTGCGTTATCCTGGAAAACCAATTTTCTCAGTCCAATTTCACCCAGAAGCTGCACCTGGTCCACACGAAGCTACTGAACTATTTGATAAATTTCTAAACACAGTCAACGGAGGTGTAGTCAATGCCTAAAAGAACAGACATTAACAAAATCGTGATTATTGGATCGGGTCCAATCATTATTGGTCAAGCAGCCGAATTTGATTATTCTGGAAGCCAGGCATGTCTAAGTTTGCGAGAAGAGGGCTACGAAGTTATCTTGATAAACTCAAACCCTGCCACCATCATGACAGATGATGAAATTGCAGATAAAGTATATCTAGAACCACTAACTTTGCCTAGCATCAAAAAAATCATTAACAAGGAACACCCTGATGCAATTCTGCCAACTCTGGGTGGACAAACAGGACTGAACCTTGCTGTTCAACTAAGTAAAGACGGCATCCTAGACGAACTCGGAATTGAGTTACTGGGTACCAGCCTTAAAACTATCAACCAAGCCGAAGACCGTGAAGAGTTTAAGAGTTTAATGAATGAGTTGGGCCAACCAATCCCAGCATCAAAGACAGTCTATGAGCTTCAAGAAGGATTAGATTTTGCCGAATCAATTGGTTACCCTGTTATCATTCGTCCCGCATATACACTTGGTGGAACTGGCGGTGGAATTGCTAAAAACGCAAACCAAATGGAAACCATTTTAAGCCGTGGTTTAACCATGTCACCAACCACGGAATGCTTGATTGAAAAGAGTATTGCTGGGTATAAAGAAATTGAATTTGAAGTAATGCGTGACCATAACGGAAGTTCGATTATTGTTACGGGAATGGAAAACTTTGATCCAGTCGGAGTTCATACTGGTGATTCAATTGTGTTTGCCCCAACCCAGACTCTAACTGATAAAGAATATCAGCGTTTACGTGATGCATCACTTACTATAGTTAACGCTCTAAAAATCGAAGGTGGCTGTAACGTTCAGCTAGCTCAGGACCCAACTAGTGAAAACTACTACGTAATTGAAGTTAACCCACGTGTTAGCCGTTCTTCTGCTCTAGCTTCAAAAGCAACTGGTTATCCAATCGCCAAAATTGCTGCTAAAATTGCTGTCGGTCTTAATTTAGATGAAATTATCAACCCAATTACGGAAACCACGTTTGCAATGTTTGAACCTGCATTGGACTACGTCGTAGCTAAGATTCCTCGTTTTGCTTTTGATAAGTTTACCAATGCTGACAACACCCTAGGTACCCAGATGAAGGCTACTGGGGAAGTTATGGCAATTGGTACATCAATCGAAGAATCATTGGTCAAAGCCATTAGTTCTTTGGAACTTGATGATGAATTACAGACTAATCTACTATCTCCAGAAGACACAACCAAAAAACTAGCAGTTTTACTAAAAGAAATTGAAACTCCAACAGACATTCGTCTATTTAAGATTTTGACCGCCCTCGGTGAAGGAGCATCAATCAACTCTATTTATAACGCAACTAAAATTGATAAGTTCTTCCTTGAAAAGTTGCAACACATTGTTGACATCCAAAAGGAACTCAAAGGTGGCCTGCTATCAGCACAACTAGTTGAGAAGGCAAGAAAAGCCGGTTTTACCAATGCAATGATCAAAGCTGTTCACCAAGCAACTGATAAAGAACTAGCAAAACTAGACTCAATGGCCAATCAGCACATGGTTTATAAAATGGTTGATACTTGTGCAGCTGAATTTGAAAGCACTACCCCATATTTCTACAGCACAATGGGAACCGAAAACGAAAGTAAACCGCTTGGAAACAGCGTTCTAGTTATCGGTGCAGGACCAATCAGAATTGGTCAAGGAGTTGAGTTCGATTACGCCACTGTCCACAGTGTTAAAGCAATTCAAGCTGCAGGATACAACGCAATTATAATCAATAACAACCCCGAAACGGTTTCCACTGATTTCTCGATTTCCGATAAGCTATACTTTGAACCTTTAACTATCGATAGCGTTATGAACGTCATTGATCTTGAACATCCTCTGGGGGTTGTCGTTGAGTTTGGTGGTCAAACTGCAATTAACTTGACTGAAGAACTTACCAAGCGTGGAGTTAAGATTCTGGGTACATCCCTTAAGGGAATTGAACAAACTGAAAACCGCCACAATTCGAAGATCTATTGATCAGTCAAAACATTTCTCATCCAAAGGGAATGACTGCAATGTCAGCCGAAGAAGCGAAAGGAATCGCCAAAAAGCTTGGTTATCCAGTCTTAGTTCGTCCAAGTTTCGTTCTTGGTGGTCGAGGAATGGCCGTTGTTGATAACGAAGGCGAATTAAACGATTACTTAGGACCTGCACTTAAGGCGAGTCATGGTCAACCCATCCTAATTGATCAATACATTAAGGGGATTGAATGCGAAGTCGATATTCTAAGTGACGGCAAAGACGTATTTGTTCCAGGAATTATGGAACATTTAGAGGGATCTGGAGTCCACTCAGGAGACTCTGTTGCAATGTACCCACCACAGCACCTAACGGATGAACAAAAGACAAAAATTGTTGCAGTGGCTACAAAGATTGGAAAACAAGTTCATGCAGTGGGAATGATGAACATTCAGTTTATCGTTGCCGATGATGTCTACGTCATTGAAGTTAACCCTCGGGCATCAAGAACGGTGCCATTCATGAGCAAGATTACTAAAATGCATTTAGCTCAGCTAGCAACTCACCTAATTTTAGGTAAATCATTAGCGGATCTTGGTTTGAATGCAGGACTTTATCCAGAACCAGACAAAGTGTTTGTTAAGGCACCGGTATTTTCATTCGCAAAACTCCCTGATGCTCCGACCGCTCTTAGCCCTGAAATGAAGTCAACAGGAGAAGATATTGGCTCAGGCGATACTTTTGAAGAAGCCTATCACAAAGCTTTGTTTGACAGTTATCACTACGATTCTGATTCATCAGCCCAAAACATAATTGTTTCGCAAACCGATGGTAACAATGCTGAAACGGTTTCCGAATTAACCAACAATGGATTTAAAGTTATTGAATATTCACACGGAATGGACTGGCCTGATGACCTAGCATTCGTCTTGGCAACATCTGATGACACCACTAGCGACCGCCAACTAATTTTGGCCGCATTAAGCCATCAAACTCCTCTATTTACTGCTTTTGATACTGTAAAATCACTATCACCTAAAAATGTAACAATTAGTTAAAATAAATATTTAAATATGAAAGCGGCTCAGAATATAGCATTCTGAGCCGCTTTTTACATACTATATGTTGTGTTTTTGATTAAATAGCACACAATATATGGTTGAAATGTGTTTCACAAAACCATACAATAATCTCAGACATTTCAAAAAGGGGCGCTGGATATGGATGTAATTAAGAATATAACTTCTACTCAAGAAATCGAAGATAAATTATTAAACTCAACCACTGTAATCAAGGCCGATGGGGAAAAGACTAAATTCTATCCCTACAAAATTAGCTTAGTTCTGGATGAGTTAACAGATGATTCCGAACTAAAGGCTAGCCTTTACGCAACTATTCTCTCAGCAATTGAGGGAACTGCGACAATCACTACTGATAAAATCCGGGAAATTTTTAAACAAGCCTTAGAAGTCGCTGGTCAAAATGACCTACTAAACCAATATACTACATATAGACAAAATGATGTTGCTTCTTTTGAACGGATTACTGATCCCAAAACTAAACTGAATCAATTCTTCAACAATTCTGACACAATTGTTCATGAAAACGCGAATAAAGACAGTGACGTTTTTAGCACCCGACGCGATTTAACTGCCGGGATGGTCGGTAAGTCACTTGGACTAACAATGATGCCACAAACGGTCGCTAAGGCCCATTTACGCGGTGATATTCATTACCATGATCTCGACTACTCCCCATTAACTGAAATGACTAACTGCTGTTTAGTTGATTTTAAGGAAATGCTCACGAACGGGTTTAAAATTGGAAACGCTGATGTTGCGTCACCAAAATCTATTCAAACCGCAACTGCTCAAATGTCACAAATAATTGCCAATGTGGCATCAAGTCAATACGGTGGTTGCTCAGCTGATCGTGCAGATGAACTATTGGCACCATTCGCAGAACTAAACTACAAGAAACATTTAAGAGATGCTGAAAAATGGGTTCCAGAAGATAAGCGGGAAGAGTACGCCAAGAGTAAGACTAAAAAAGACATCTACGATGCTATGCAAGCATTAGAGTATGAGATCAACACCCTGTTCTCATCACAAGGTCAAACACCATTTACCACAGTTGGTTTTGGTTTAGGGACTTCTTGGATCGAACGTGAAATTCAAAAATCGATTCTGCAAATCCGAATCAAAGGGCTTGGCAAGCAACACAGAACGGCAATCTTTCCTAAGCTTGTTTTCACTCTAAAACGCGGATTAAATTTGAAACCAGGTGATCCTAACTATGACATCAAGGAATTAGCTGTCGAGTGTGCAACTAAACGGATGTACCCTGACATTTTAATGTACGATAAAATCAAGGAATTGACTGGAAGTTTCAAGGCTCCAATGGGCTGCCGTAGTTTCCTTCAAGGGTGGAAAGACGAGAACGGCAAGGAAGTAAATTCTGGCCGCATGAACCTCGGAGTTGTAACAATCAACCTACCAAGAAT
Organism: Lentilactobacillus curieae; assembly: GCF_000785105.2. NCBI lineage: Bacteria > Bacillati > Bacillota > Bacilli > Lactobacillales > Lactobacillaceae > Lentilactobacillus > Lentilactobacillus curieae. Next base: position 769,511 of record NZ_CP018906.1, read on the forward strand.
TGCCATTGAATCCCACGGCGATAAGAGAGTATTTGAAGAAATCTTTGATGATCGCCTCCAAGTCGCTAAGAAAGCCCTACTCAATAAAGTTGAGAGAGTAAAGCAAGCAAAACCAGAAAATGCGCCAATTTTGTACCAATACGGTGCATTTGGTAAACGCCTTAATGAAGGTGATTCTGTTGATGAACTATTTACTCACCGTAGAGCGACCGTATCCTTGGGATACATCGGTCTCTATGAAGTCGGTACCGTATTCTATGGTCCAAAGTGGGAACACAACCAGGAAGCCCACGACTTTACCTTAGGAATCGTCAAAAAACTACATGATTACTGTGTTGCTTGGGAAAAGGAATATGACTATCACTTTTCCGTTTACTCAACGCCTGCAGAATCACTAACAGATACTTTTTGTGAAGACGACATTAAAAAGTTCGGTAAAATTAAAGACATCACTGAAAAGGAATATTACACGAACAGTTTCCATTACGACGTTAGAAAGAACCCAACTCCATTTGAAAAGTTAGCATTTGAAAAGGATTATCCAAAGTATGCTTCAGGTGGTTTCATTCACTACTGTGAATACCCAAACCTCAAGCAAAACCCTAAAGCACTCGAAGCTGTCTGGGACTGGGCATATGATCAAGTTGGCTATTTAGGGACCAATACATGTATCGATCATTGCTATAAATGTGGTTTTGATGGTGAATTTAAGCCAACTGCCCGTGGATTCGAATGCCCAGACTGTGGAAACCGCGATCCAGAAACTTGTGACGTTGTTAAACGAACTTGTGGATACTTAGGCAATCCACAAAAGCGCCCAATGGTTCACGGACGTCACGTTGAAATCAGTTCACGTGTTAAAAATATGAAACTGGGTGAGATTCAAAATGGATAGAACAAAAACCACCCGCAAACCTAGAAATCCGCAACCCCAAGAATGGTTGGCTAAAGACCACAGTATCAACTACGTTGCTGACTATAAGCCATTCAATTTTGTTGATGGTGAAGGTGTCCGCTGTAGTTTGTATGTATCTGGTTGCTTGTTTAACTGCCCTGGCTGCTATAACAAGGCAGCGCAGAGTTTCCATTATGGCCAACCTTATACGCAAGACCTTGAAGATCAAATCATCAAGGATATGTCCCAAGACTACGTTCAGGGATTAACCCTTCTAGGCGGTGAACCATTTCTTAACACCGAAGTCTGCTTAAAGTTAGTTCGCCGGATTCGGGCTGAATTTGGTCACACCAAAGATATTTGGTCATGGACTGGTTACACCTGGGAAGAAATGATGCAGGAATCGTATGATAAATTAACTTTGCTTAGTTATCTAGATATCCTCGTCGACGGACGATTTATGCAAGATAAAATGGATCTTACGCTCCAATTTAGAGGTAGCTCAAACCAAAGAATTATTGATGTTCCAAAGTCACTTGCCCAAAACAAGGTAGTTATTTGGGATAAATTAGTACGGTAAAAATCGGAGGCTCACATGGCAAATCTGGAAATTAAAAATTTAAGCGTTGCAGTAGAAGATAAAACAATTCTCAACGGCGTCAACCTGACAATAAATGACGGTGAAGTACACGCTTTGATGGGCCCTAATGGAACCGGAAAATCTACTCTTTCAGAAACGATTATGGGAAACCCTCGGTACAGGGTCACTGACGGTGAAATAATGCTTAACGGGCAAGACTTACTCAAGATGACTGTTGATGAACGAGCAAGAAACGGAATATTCCTGGCTATGCAGTATCCCATGGAGGTAGCAGGAATATCAAACGCTGACTTCATCCATTCTGCCATGAATGCTAAAAACGCAAACCATGCTGTTCCGGTGTTACAGTTCATGCAAAAGCTGGAACAGAACATGAATTTTCTAGACATGAAGCCAGAAGTAGCCGAAAGAGATCTAAACGAAGATTTTTCTGGGGGTGAAAAGAAGCGCAATGAAATTCTCCAGATGATGATGCTCCAACCTGAGTTAGCTATTTTGGATGAAATCGATTCTGGTTTAGATATTGATGCACTAAAGGTTGTAGCTAAAGGAATCAACTCAATGCGGGACAATAAATTTTCTGCCCTCATGGTCACCCATTACCAGCGACTGCTAAACTATGTAGTTCCTGACGTTGTCCACATAATGATGGATGGCAAAATCGTGGAAACTGGTGGCCCAGAACTAGCTCAGCAGCTCGAAAAAACTGGATATTCTGATATTAGAGAGACCCTTGTTGGGGAAAGTACAGGTGATTAGCAATGCAGGAACTTTCATCATTAGCAAAAAAATACGATAAAAATGCCAAATTTCCTGAATATATGGGGATTGATTACTCAACTTCACTGTTCGACTGGCAGGATGTCAACAATTCCGAATGGAAATGGAACGCTAATCAGGACACCCTTTCAGAGTTACGAGCAAATGGCGGAGACGTTAAAACTTTTTCAAGTAGCACAATTACTGAAAATGAGATGAAGTTTTTAACCAATCAAATGGAAACTAATAACGAGAACCAACTGTTACTTAACCATTTTAAAACCGACATCAATGGAATTGTAATTTCTGTTCCTGACAATATTCATATCACCGAACCACTTAACTTAACAATTGATGCAACATCAAATCATTCTGTAGCGTTGACCTTAATTTTAAATATTGGTAGTAATAGTTCCGTATCTATCAATGAACGAGTTAATATTTCTGGTAAAGCAAAGCAGGCCAGCATTAACGTAACGGGTAAAGTAGCAAGTGATAGTTCTGTCGATTTCTCAACTATTATGACCTCACTATCAGACACCAAGCTATTTATTTTTGGTGATCAAAATGTTCAGCAAAACGCAAACCTCAACTGGTCATATTTCTCTTCTTGCAGAGGAAATATTTTAGGCGAGCTAACTACTCATTTAAATGAACAAGGGGCACGAGCAAACTTCTATGGTTTGGAAATTGCCAATTCAAATGATCAAATTGGATTGCAAGCTGCCATCAAACATCATGCTGGCCACTCAACTTCACGTATCAACATGCGTGGTGTTTTATTAAATGACTCGAAACTCGAATTTACCAGTATCGGTCAAATAGATAATGGAGCATCCCTATCAGACGCTCAGCAAGAAAGTAGATTAATGACCGTTGGCAAAAACGCAAACGGGTCGGTCAATCCCCTATTGCTAATTGACGAAAATGATGTAATTGCAGGTCACGCTGCTTCAGTTGGCCGTTTCAACGATGAACAATTGTATTACTTACTTAGTCGCGGGATTCCAGAGAGTGCCGCAAAACAGATCTTAATTAATAGCTTCATTGCCCCAGTTGCATCACATTTACCTGCAGAAGCCAAAGGAATTATTAGCCGTTACTTTGATTAGAGGATATTTCTATGGATAAAGATAATAAAGTCTATCTCGATAATGCTGCCACTGCGCCAATTGCTCCCAACGTTATTTCAGTCATCGAAAACTATTATAAGGACTGTAAGGTGAATGTTCACCGGGGAATGTACAACTCAGCACAACTGGTAACTGACCAGTTTGAACTGGTTAGGTCGAAGATGGCAAAATTCATCAACGCGCCCGAACCAGAAAACATCGTGTTCACTTCTGGTGCTACTGATTCACTTAATATGGTCGCCTTTGGGTTTGCAACCAAGTTGCTAAACCCTGGTGACCATATTTTGACGACAGTTTTGGAGCACCACTCTAACTTTGTTTGTTGGCAGCAAGTCGCAAACCAAACCGGCGCAAGCCTGGACATCGTTCACTTAGATAACAATGGTTACTTAGACCAAAGTGAACTATCCAAATTACTTAAAAATCACCCTAAAATTGTTGCCATTTCAATGATGAGTAACGTTCTTGGAACGGTTCAGCCCATTAAATCGATTAGTAAGACAGTGCATGATGCTGGTGGTTATATCGTTGTAGATGCTGCTCAAGCTATCCCCCACCTACCAGTTGACGTCCAAGATTTAGATGTTGATTTTCTCGCCTTTTCAGGCCATAAACTTTACGGGCCAACTGGGATTGGGGTCCTTTATGGTAAATTAGATCTTTTAACCCAAATGAATCCAGTTAGATTTGGTGGTGAAATGATCGATAATGTAACGGAAACTGAAACAACATTTCAACCAGCACCAATTAAATTTGAAGCTGGAACTCCCAACATTGCGGGTGTTCTTGGATTAGGTGCTGCCATTGATTATCTTTCAAAGCAAGATTTTGATAATCTTATCAGTAAAGAACGCAGATTAGTTTGCTACTTGTTTAGTGAATTAGAAAAAATACCGAACGCGAAACTTTATGGTCCAAAAGAAGCATACGCACACACCTCAGTAATTAGCTTTAACATCGCTAATTACCATCCCCACGATGTCGCCACAATTTTAGATAACTACGGTGTTGAGGTTCGGGCTGGCCACCACTGTGCCATGCCATTAATGCAGGAGCTACATACAGAAAGCGTTGTTAGAGTCAGTTTAAGTTTCCTGAACACTGAAGAAGACATTGATCAACTAATCTTTGGTCTAAAAAAGGTGGCCGATATATTATCATGACCGACATAAAGGATTTATATCAAAAAATTATTATTCAGCATGCCAACTCACCACACAATTTCGGAAACCTACCGGAAACTCCCTTCAAAGTTACTTTAAGAAATCCAAGCTGTGGAGACGTGATTACAGTTGCTGCAACCATCAGTGACAACTATATTTCTAAAGTTTGCTTTACCGGTTCGGGTTGTGCAATTAGCCAAGCTTCTGCCAGCATGATGACGGACATTATTCCAGGAATGATAGTCACTGACGCAATTCAAACTTCCAAGGATTTTCATCACCTTACTGAGGGACAACAGCTTGACCAAAATGTGTTAGCTTCACTATCAGATGCAGTTGCCTTTTCAACTCTCCATCAATTTCCTACCAGAGTTCGTTGTGGTAATTTAGCCTGGCACGCATTAGATACAATTTTAGAAATGTGGGGTAAATAGTATGGAAAATTCTACCGAAACTGAAATCGAAGAACGGGGAGATACCGATAACTTTACCCCATTGCTAAGTACCGGAATTGGTATCAACGAAGATACAATCAGAATGATTTCTAAAGCCAAGCAAGAACCGAAATGGATGTTAGAAAAACGTCTAGCAGCATTTGCTCAGTATAAGGAAATGCCTTTACCCTCATTTGGACCCAATCTCAGTGACCTGGATTTAAGTGATATTTTGTACTTTCAACGACCAGTTAATCACGTGTCTAGAACATGGGATGAAGTTCCAGACACAATTAAAAAAACTTTTGATCGAATTGGCGTCCCCCAAGCTGAAAGAGAATACCTTGCTGGTTCAGCTGCCCAGTATGAATCAGAAATGGTCTACAGTAACCTTAAAAAAGAACTAGAGAGTCAGGGAATCATCTTTATGGACACTGATTCTGCCCTCAAGCAACATCCTGACATCGTTAAAGAATACTTTGGCACATTGGTACCTGCAGATAATAACAAGTTCTCCGCCCTCAATACAGCAGTCTGGTCAGGTGGAACATTTATATATGTTCCCAAAGGGGTTCATGCCGACATCCCGATTCAAAGCTACTTCAGAATCAATGCTGGTCGCACAGGACAGTTTGAGCGAACCCTAATCATCGTGGATGAGGGAGCCAGCGTTAATTACGTTGAAGGCTGTACTGCTCCAAACTACTCTGAGGACAGCCTCCACGCCGCTGTCGTAGAAGTGTTTGTTAAGGAAGGTGGATACTGTCGATACACAACCATTCAAAATTGGTCCACTAATGTGTATAGTTTAGAAACCAAACGAGCTACTGCTGCCAAAGACGCAACCATGGAATGGATTGATGGTAACCTAGGCTCCAAAGTAACCATGAAATACCCAAGCGTTATTCTCACTGGAGAACATGCATCTGGAACAATGCTGTCAATCGCTTCTGCCGGTGGTGGAATTCATCAGGACACTGGAGCCAAAATGATTCACCTGGCTCCCCACACCAGCAGTTCCATCGTTTCTAAAACAATTTGTCATGACGGTGGCCGAGTCGATTACCGTGGATTGGTTAAATTTGGCAAAGACGCACACTTTGCACACTCTCACGTTGAGTGCGACACCATTTTAATGGATCCAGAAAGTGCAAGTGATACCTTCCCGCAAAATGACATTGAAACAACAGACGGAACTATCGAACACGAAGCTAAGGTTTCCAAAGTTTCTGAAGAACAGCTTTACTACCTAATGAGTCGAGGATTAACTGAAGAAGAGGCCACCCAAATGATTTTGATGGGATTCTTAGACCCCTTCACTAAACAGTTGCCAATGGAGTACGCGGTTGAACTGAATCGATTAATTAAGTTCCAAATGGAAGGCAGTATTGGATAGGTAGCACTGCATAAATCTCTTATTTATTCCTTTATTATCATTAATAACGTAAAGAAGCTACGATGCTTTCAACATCGTAGCTTCTTTTATTTACAAATCCTTATTACAAAGATTTTCCTTATATTATTAAACAATTTCCAAATGTAATTGTGTGTTCTTAACCCAGTGAAGAGCAAGAAGAACTCTGTATACAACAATTGACACAATAGCGGGAACTACGATTCCCATCAATAGATAGGCCATAAATGAACCCAAATTAGTCGATGCCAGTGTAATTGGTGCAATAAGTGAGTTAAGCCCTAATCCACCAAGCGTATAACTAACCTTAAAGTGGAAGAACAACGTAGCGATTGGTGCTGAAATCACAGCTGCCGTAAAGGTTGGAATTGCCAATTTTGGGTTGGCTAATAAATTAGGGAACTGAACCTTTGGGGTAATGATTCCTTGAGCGATGTTTGCACCCAGGTCATTTTGTTTCCATGAAATAACTGTGAAACCAACGAACTGAGCCGTTGTACCAATTAATGCAGCTCCGGATGACAAAGGATCTAACATAATTGCAACTGCCAATGCTGCAGACGAGGCCGGAGTCATTAGGAAAAGTGACCACGCAAGCGAAATTACCATTGAACCTACCAAAGGATTAACTTGCATTGATTGAGCAATAAATCCGCTCAACCAGTTCAATGCGGGAGTAGTAACGCTCGCCAGTCCCAGTCCTGCAATCGATCCAACTAAAGTTGCCGCCAAAGGTACAAGCATCATATCCAAGGGAGTTTTTCCGGTTAAGTACTTCCCAACTAAGGCTGCAATCAAACCAGCAGCAACAGCACTAATTGGTTGGCCAGTTGTAAAGATGCCGGCTTGAGCAGCTTGAGCCATCTGATTTCCCGTGGCTGTTGCAGCATGAACACCGCTAGCAGTAAAGTAAACTGCATTTGCACCAACTGTCGCTGCAATCATCGAAGAGAATAATACCAAAGTGTTCGTTTTAAGTTGTGAGGCAACAGCTGCCCCAAACGCCGGAGCTAGTAGCCACTGTGCAATTGACCCGATTTGATGAAGTTGTGGCCAGTGAACGAAGTTTGCTAAGGCTTGAGTTAATAAGCCAATTCCTAACATCACCAACACCGCATTTGATACCCCTGCAGAAACCATGTAAACATAATCCATAACTGACATTTTCTTTGTTGACTCATTAACTGAAGCTTCCATAGCAATCCCTCGATTCTTTTTCAAAATTATAATTTGATTAATAATAAATTAGATTATTGCAATTTAAGCACCTTTAAGTTTACTTGTCAACATGTAATATGAAACTTTTTTCATTTTAATTCACTTATTTATCAGCGTTCATAACGAAACGGGCTCAATTAAATCCTAATTATTAGAGTTTTTTTCATTTTAATTTTCAGGTATCGTAAATGCCATTTATCGCTTTGTGATATACTCAAATGATGAATATTTAATAATAGTAAAGAGGAATTATCATGGGAAAAATTGCAATCGTAACTGATAGCACTGCGGCAATTTCTGAGTCGGAAGCCGCAAAGCTCGGGAACGTTTTTGTGGTTCCGATAACCGTTACGATCAACGACCAAGTTTTTCGCGAAGGTATCGACATCACAAACGAAAAATTCTACAGTACGCTCACCACTTTAAAAAAACTACCAACAACTGCCCCACCTACCCCTCAAGAGATGTTGGACACATACGACAAGCTTGTTAATGCCGGTTATGACCAAATTATCAGTATTCACCTAACATCCGGGATCACCGGATTTATTAATAATCTCAAAATGATTGTTAGCGGTTATCCCAAAGCAAAAGTTTTTGTTTTTGATTCACATATTAGTATTGAAGCAATGGGATACATGGTTAGGTATGCTTCTGCACTCGCAAACTCTGGTGAAGACGTTACTAATATCATCTCAAAGTTAAAGGACGTTAGAGCATCTTTAAACGAGTATTTCGTTGTTGATGACCTGAAAAATTTAGTTACCGGTGGCCGACTAACAAACGCTGCAGCATTTGCTGGTAGTGTATTGAAAATCAAACCAATATTGACTCTTAACGACCAACATGAAATTGTAGCGATCGATAAAATTCGTACCCTTAAGAAGGCTCGTAGATTCATCGAAGGCAAGTTTGCGGATGTTTATCAGCAGTCTAACTTTCCTCTACATGTTATTCTGACCGGAACGAATAATGCTTCTGCTATCAGTGATTGGCAGGCCGAAATGAAAACTAAGTTCCCGAATGCTACTTTTGAAACAGGACAAATTGGGCCCGTAGTTGGCACACATTTGGGATCCAACGCATTTGTTATCTTGTGGCTAAAACAAGTTCCTGAACTAAATAAATAGCCATTATTAATGGTGCTAAAGTTTGATCAAAGCCAAACTCTAGCACCTTTTTATTAAAACCAGTCTTTTGTCCGTACTGCATTTACGGTATAATGAAGCCGATTTCAAGAATTTTATCAATGAGGGAGATCTAAATGTTAAGCTACTTTGCTTTAATTACACTTGTTAAGCTGTCTGGTTTACTCATTCCACTAATCTGGTTTTTGATTATTGCAGACAAACGAGGCCGCCTTATAGGCCTTGGATTAGTGTTAGTACTATTTGTTGTTAGTTATATCAACACCTATTTCAATCTGCCAGATTTAGCTTACCCGGCATTAATCGATGGTTGGTTAAGTTGGTTAATTGGTGGTCTGATTGTAGTTGTCGTAATTCAGAGGATGTTTTACTCAACCAAAGCATCAAAAAGCTCAGACTCAAATGGTTTCTTTGCTCAAGTTGTGAATCGTTTGACAGACGCATTTGGCTGGGCTGGAAAAGTTATCCTAGCACTTGGGTTTGCGATGTTAGTTTTCGTTGTGCTAACTGGAATTTCTAGCGTAGTTACGCAAATGAACCCTGCACCATCAGTTAATTCCATTAAAACTGATTTGAACAATGACGCCAGCAAAGCACCTATGCCCGTAATTAAGGGTGGCGACGACACTCCTGTTGTTAATGCTCCACAAACCATTTCAACGGATATGAACAACTCGCTAAACAGTTTTAAGAACTCAAACGTTTACGACTTAAACCATATGCGCGTTCAAATGTACAAGAAAAAGATGGTTTACGTAGCTCCTGTTGAATTTTCAGGCGGTTTTTGGAGATATATTCACTACCAACAAGTCCCCGGGTACTTCATGACAAACGCTACGGATAAAAATGCCGATCCAAAATTTATTAAAAAGCCTATGAAGTACACTCCAAGTGCTTACTTTAATAATGACGCAGATAGAAGAATTAGTGCTCATAGCCTTGGCTACTCCATGGTTGGATCAACTGCTCAACTAGAAGTAGATGATAAAGGCACTCCATACTATGTCCGGACATTGGCCAAACCCATTTCGTATATTAATCGAAATTATGACTACAAGCATTTCAAAGTTGCCGTTCTAAACACCATCACAGGTAAGGTTTCCGTTTACTCACCAAATAAGGTTCCCAAGTTTGTCGATATCTCCGTTGCACCTGAGTGGGTGTCAAAAGAAGTGTCAATGTTTGGTAAGTATCGTAAAGGGTTCTGGAATGCAACAAGTTTTGGTGGTCATACTGACGTTATGAAACCAACTAAAGCCGGTACTGAAGGTGGCGATACGTTGACTCCTTATGCTTATAAAGGTCGCGTGTACTACTTTACTGGAATGACAAGTATCAATTCCCATCAAAGTTCAATTCTTGGTTACACATTCGTTGATGCCAGAACAAACACACTACATTACTACAAAGAACACGGAAACGTGATGACTCCTGAACGAGCAATCTCCTACGCGGAGCAAGATATTAACCCTCAAAACTATAAGGGAACCTTGCCATTACTTTATAAAATTGGTGGCAAGCCAACCTGGGTAGTTTCAATGCTTGATCGTGAAAATAACTCGTTTATGAAGTTTGTATATTTGCTCGCAGATGGAAATAATCAGTCAGGAACTTATGCCGTGGGCGATGATGCTCAGAGTACCCTTGATTTATTTAATCAACGTGTAGGTGCAAAGGTAACTCCGGACAAATCAAGTAAACAACTGGCTAAGACCGTTAAAGGAACTATATACAGAATAATCAGAACGGACGATAATCAAGTCCTATTTATTCTTAAAGGCGATCCTCAAGTTTATAAGATTGATCCAAAGGATTCAGACTTTAAGCCAATGTATTCATTCATATCCACTGGTGATAAGGTTAACTTTAAAGCTAGTCCAATCAACGGAAGTAACGAACTAGCTACTGCAAATGTAACTTTAAATACCTTCAAAGATTCAGCATTAACTCAAAAATAAACAAAAAAAACGGAAACCAATTGGTTTTCGTTTTTTTATACGTTGTTCACTTCAGAATGGTTACGTTTAACAGCCTGTAACTTCATTTTTGTTCTCTCAAGCCCCTGTGCCCAAATATTCAATACACCTGCACAAAGCATTATGATTAAAGCAACCACCATAATATTATGAAGACCAGTATGTAAAATAGTCCGCATTTGTGGTAACAATTGGCTTGGAAGCCCCTTTGCAGTTGCTGAGTTTGACAACTGATTCATCATTTTCATTGTAATGGTACCACCTGAATCTTGAACACCAGATTTTAAAGCACTGTTCAAAATAATCCCAAAAATCGAGGCAGTGAATGATTGACTCAACATTCTTACCAAAAAACTGAACGATGTTGCCGCCGGAATGTCTCGGGCATTTGCATCTTCTTGAACCTTAACTTGCAGTTCGTTGAAACAAGCTCCATTACCAAATCCTTCAAACGCACCTGCTAGCAACAATACCCAGTATGGTGCTCTAACTCCGCAAAATACCATTAACAAGAAGCAAATTATCAGCGTTAGCAAGCTGAGCCCCACCACTTGTTGTGGAGTTATATATCTTCTCATCGGGGCAACTGCACCAGAACCGATAAAATCAGTAACTGATCCTGGAATTTGAGTCATTCCCCCAATAAACGCTGAGGTTCCCAATAATCCTTGTGCCCACATCGGACTATATATCAGAAAGCCAATAAAAGATCCCCAAACAAGTGCAAACGTCACAAAGTCAATTACTAGCGAACGGTTTTTAAATAACCGGTTGGGAATTATTGGGTCCTCAACTACATTTTCGACTTTAAACATTATTGCTAATAGGATTACTGCAGCTACCACTAACACACCAATAAGTACGTAGCTAGCATCCCCAATCAACTCGATTGCTAGAAGTAAACAAAATAATCCAGCAGTCATCAACACTGCCCCTAGGTAATCAACCTGGGTATTCTTTTCCTCCAACTTACTTGCCTTGTAATAGTATTGAATAACAAATATTGAAATCAAACCAATAGGAACACTAATGTAAAAAATCCAGTGCCAACTAAAGGCATCAACAATATAACCACCAACCAGTGGCCCTAAAATAGTTGCCATGCTGTAACTAGCAGAGACAAATCCCAGAACCTGCATTCTTTTTCTTGGGTTTGCGTACATTTTAGAGTAAATAATGTACGGAACAGAAACCATCCCCCCGTTTCCAATTCCCATAAATGTCCGCGAAATAATCAGCATCCACATGCTACTAGAAATTCCTGAAAGAAATGATCCAAGCACAAAAATCGCCACAGATAGTTGATAACTGCGCTTGTTTCCTATGTACTCACCTAATTTACTCCACAAAGGAGTACTAATTGCAGTTCCCAGAAGGAAAACTGCTACCACCCAACCAATCAATTCAATTCCGTGTAAATCAGAAATAATTGCTGGCAAAGCCGTGTTGATTATCGTGTTATCCAAACCACTCATTGCATTTGAGAGCAATAATGCACACGTAACGATAACGATTTGTCGCTTTGTCATAGTGCCACTTCTTTCCTAATTAATCATGCCTTAAACATGTTACAACAAAATTAGGTATATAAAAAAGGGCTAATTTTAAAATTAGCCCTTTTCTCTATTAAACATTAAAATTACTTAGTAGCTGCTTTTGCTGAATCAGTGGTAGTTGCAGTAGTAGCTGCTGCATTATCTGAGCTAGCATTAGCGGCTTTCTTAGCTGCATCGTCCGCTGCCTTCTTAGCTGCTTCATCAGCGGCTTTCTTTTCTTCAACAGTTTGGCCAGTGTAACGAGTGTTACCAAAGTTAGTCAAGTTTTCGAAAGCTGACTTGATACGGTTGAAAAGGCTGCTAATTGCGTTTTCAAAGCTGTTTTCAGTATCAGCCTTCTTGTCAGTGGCAACTGCAGTAGTAGTGGTTGCGTCAGTAGTTGTGTTAGTAGCAGTGGTATCAGCTGATACAGCACCTGCACTAGCAACAAAGAAAGTTGCAGCTGCAACTAAAACCATAAGTGTCTTCTTCATAATATAAAACCCTCCAAAAATTCCAGTTCTAAAAACAATCTTTAATGATTTTATCTGAATTTAACATTAATTACAATAGTTAATTTATTATCTGATAACGGTCTTAATTAGCTCTATTCATTAATGTATCAGGATTTAGAACTAATTTTTCACCATCAAATAATAAGGGCTAAGGCATAAAGCTTACCCATATATACTAAAAATGTAAACTAACTGATTCTTTTCAAACCATTCAAAAACTGTTACAGTATAATCTGAATTTTTAATCTAGGACGGAAAATACTTTGAGATCAAAATCGCAATCCAAAAAATCCAAAAGTATAATTACCCATAAAAATATTGTAGTTACCGCAATCTGTCTTATGGTGCTTGGAATTTTGGTCCTAATATCTGGAAACTTAAAAATTATGTTGGCTGATAGCGCCTTAAACATCGGGTTTGGCGTTATTTATGTAGCTTTAATCATCTTTCAGTTTTGGAACCATAAGCATTAGGACAAAAATAATTCACACTTTTTTCACGAAACATTTACAATAACGGCATTTTTTGTTCACTTTTTAGGTTTTAAATACTCATTATGGGGATAAAGAATCATAAGGAGTGTCTGTTATGAAATCATTTTCGAATAGATTAAAGCTTGCCAGAAAAAATTGTGGCCTTTCACAAAAAGAAGTTGCTGAAGCAATGAATATTTCTCGTCAGTCAGTTTCTCGATGGGAAAATAACCGCTCATACCCTGAAATTAACAACCTAGTTCAGCTGAGCCAATTGTATGACACTTCTGTGGATGAACTACTACAAAAAAATGGTTGGAGTTATTTAAACAAGGTAACCAACTGATAACTAAAGAACATCCCCCTGAAAACGTTAGTTTCCAGGGGAATGTTCTTTTTTTAGTCAATTTCCAAATCTCTTCTTTTATATCCAAGCCAACCAATTATGAACAGAACAATCGCTAATAGTATCATCAACCAAAAAACATTCCAATCCATTTCCTTTACTGGAACTTTATTTACCCAACCAAACGGAATAACTTTTTTTGTCCAACCAGGCAACTTTAACAATCCGCCCATATAAAGAATGATAAATCCAACAGCAGTGTATAGCCACAACACTGAAGTTAGCCTTGGAAGCCAACCAACTAAGACTACCGCTAGTCCAACCATTATCAAAATTGCTGGAATATAGGTAAGAAATAATTGTGTTCCCACCCTACCAGCGTTTAGCTGTTGGGCTGACGATAACATAGCATTTCCTGTTCCAATTAATGAATAAACTCCAATTGCCAGTAAGCCAACCCCTAAAATTAACGCTACAAACATATATCCTAGTAACATTCTAGTTCGCGATAGTGGCTTAGAGTGCAATATTTCCAGCCATCCTTTGGACTCGTCACTCTTAAGTTTAAAAATAATTTGAATTCCCGGAACCACTGCTAGTATGGCTAAGACCATTCCGATGGTAGCAATAAAGTTTAATATTAGTGTGTGGTTTGCGCTGTGAACAGCCGCACTACCAAAAACCTTTTGCATTGTCGGGTTCGTCTTTAATACATCACCAATTGAGTTAAATACCGAACCATACGAAACGGCTAACGCTAATACACCAACTATCCAAGCAATGATTGTCGTTCTTTGTAACCTCAATAGCAAGCTAACTGGTCCTTGTAGCCAAACTGAAGCACCCCTTTTACCTGGTCTTGTGCTAATAATTCCACTACCTAAGTCTCGATGAAGATTGGCCACATAGGCTAACCCTATAAAGATTACGGAAAGAACTACCATTAAGACAATTGGCGCCCAGTTGTTATTTTGATATGGAGAAGTTTTTTCAATCCAACCAATGGGTGACCACCATGTAAAATCAGGATTTGAAACATCAGTAACCATTCTAATAATATATGCAACTGCAAAGCCCAAATAGCTCAGTATCATCGCATTGTTAGTGTGATCAGCAACCTGAGCCATCAGCAACGCAAATGATGCAAACATGATGCCAATAAATCCTAGTGATAATCCAATTATCCAATCGCCTTGATTATCTGAGCCACTCATATTCGCAAACTGCAAACCAACTGAATATGCAACTCCTAAAACAAAATTAATCGTTACTAATTCGATAATTTGAGCAGTAAGCGGACTTAGTTTTCCAACAGTTTTAGCTCTGATCATTTCAGTAACACCAAGGTCTTCTTCTCCACGGGTGCCAGAAATTGCTAGCGAATAATTCATCACGACGGTTACAATCGACATAAAAATTACCATTTCTTGTGCAAAAACGCGGGCAGTTGTCATGGTAACCGAATTTGGATAACCAAGGGTTCCAAATAATGAAACCATTGCTTTTGATTTTAATGTTGGCATAAGTGTTTTAATCGCAGTAGAAGAACCGTATATGTCACCAAATTTCCAAGCAATCATCACCATCAGAGCAATTAGTACAATAATCCAAACAATTAATTTAAAGCGATCCTTTCTAAAATTAAACCTAGTTAAAAGTCCGCTTGAATGAAATAAGCTACTCATTGTCGCCCACTTCCTTTTCGTCTGAACTTTTATCGTTATAGTAACGCATAAAGAGATCTTCTAGAGTTGGCGGTGTGCTTTGAATAGAAATGATTCTCCTTGAGACTAGCTCAGCCATTACTGACTGCATACTCTCAGAGTCAACTGAAAACGTTGCTTGTAACCTATCATCACTTAATTCAAATCCGTGAACACCACCAATAGCCTCCATACCGCTAAGGGAGTTTGCGGTTTTCACTTTAATAACTGTTCGCGTCAGGTGTCGCATTTCATCTAACGTCCCAGTTTCAATAATTTTACCTTCCCGAATTATTCCAATCCGATCACACATCTTTTCGACTTCAGACAGAATATGACTTGAAAGTAAGACTGACTTACCAGCATTTTTTAGTTCTTGAACATTTCTTTGGAAGATTTCTTCATTAAGTGGATCAAGTCCCGAAGTCGGCTCATCAAAAATATAAAAGTCAGCATCAGTCGAAAATGCTGCAATTAGCGCAACCTTTTGTCTATTTCCCTTAGAATAAGTTCGCGCTTTTTTTGATGGGTCAAGAGAGAACTCCTTGATTAAATCATCAGTTTTTTGAGAATGCCGGTTTCCACCAAGCTTCAATAAGAGGTCAATAATTTCCCCACCGGTTAAATTTGGCCACAGATAAACGTCACCTGGAACTTATGCGATCCGTTTATGGATTTTCACACTGTCCCGCCAAACGTCATCACCAAAGATGGTTGCATTTCCTGTACTTGCCTTTAAAATTCCTAATAATGTTCTGATTGTAGTTGATTTACCGGCTCCGTTGGGACCGATAAATCCAAAAACTTCACCCGAATATACATCAAAATTAATGTCTTTTAATGCTTCAAATTTCCCAAACTTTTTCCCAAGATGGTCAACGTGTAGTACAACTTTAGATTCAGTCATAGCTACCCCTCCAATCCCCTTTTTCATTTCGCCATAATCTTAAAACTATTCATTCTCGATGTCAATCAAAAATGAACTATTGAGAATTTATATTTCATTTTTAATAAAGCCGCTGTAATCAGAACGATTCAATATTTTTATTTATAGAATGAAATATTATATGATATAATTTCATTATCGAACAGGATATAGGAGGCACTTTATGGCAAACCATTCAAAACAATCAAAAAAAGACTTGATCTTAGCAACTGCTAATAAGTTATTTGTTACTCAGGGTTACCAGCCAACAAGTATCCAAATGATTGCTCAAGCTGCAAATGTTTCACAAGTAACAATTTATAAATACTATGAAAGTAAACAGTTTCTAGCCCATAAAGTTGTTCTTGGACTGATTACTGATGGGTATGCCGATTTCCAAAAAATTGTGGACGATTCCAAATTAAGCTTTAAATCACTTGTAAAACAAATGATTCTAACCAGTAGTATGGAAACTAAGGATATGCACCCAGATTTTCTTAAATTTATGATTAAGGATTTAAGCGGAGAGTTTGGTAATCACGAATCGATTAACGCATATGAGGATGGTAAGGCTAAATTCTGGGGGGCCGTTATCAAACGGGGTCGCAAAGAAGGAGTAATTAGCTCAACAATTTCCAACCAAGCAATAATGGTTTATCTGGAGATGTTTGTCCAATTTTCGCAAAACCCTAAAAATAAACACCTGTATGAAAATTCACCTAGCACAATGCTTTCGATTACCGATGAGCTCCAACATATGTTCTTCTACGGACTAATTGGTAAGGGTGATGAGGAAGAATAGGGTTGTTCTATTCGAATTAGGCAATATGAAGTTAGAATCACCAAAAAATGCCTTGATAATTTCATCTTTAAAATTATCAAGACATTTTTTATTTTATTTAAAATCGCTTTAATCGTCTAAAGATTAGTATTTTGAACGATTGGTGTTTTCGTAGTCGACACTTCTATCAGCTTTGCGTTTAACTGTTTAAATTCATTTTGTGCAATATTTGCATTTTCTTGATTAGCCCGTGTGAGCATTTGGGTCAATTGATCTGGATTGGCAATCGTCTGAGCTAACTGATCATCTTCGAACAGTCTAGCTGATAATTCACTATTAACACTGCTTTGAACAGGTCTAACGTACTTCTTAACATACTCATTATAATATGGATCCGCGAGTGTCTTGGTTTCCTTATATGTCCAGTACGCTGAGCGATTGTCATATTTATTAGTACCAATTTTATATTGTTCAGGAGTGTTATTGATATCCGTATAGAACGGAACAAAAACACTCGTATCAGGTGATGATAATGCTAACCACTGAATTCCAGAAACGGCATCAGGAACATCCTGTCTAAACTGGATAATGTGTGACTCCATGTTAGTTGGTACATTAATTGGTCGATATTTTCCTTCCCACTTACCTGTCGAATCATATTTAGTTCCGTTAAAATGCAAACCGAGAACCTTAGCAACTTTTGAAACACTGATTTTTTTGTCTGGTTTCATAAACATTGCAAACCGCTTCTGCTGAGGTGTCTGTTTCTTACTTGGTGTTAGATACCTTTGCCCATCCCATACCCTTGGCCGATTATATTGGGCATCGGATTTCTCATTTGTTCCAAAAGTTTTTGCAAAATCAATTGAGTTATTCTTGATAGTGGTTAAGTGGTTTTTCTTCACAAAAGACTGTAAGTTCGGCGAAACTAGGTAATTATTTGAGCTATTGAATTTAACTTTGCCAATCATCAACTGATTAGGAATCACAGCATACTTGTCATCTGGAACTTTTACAGCCGCCCACTGATGACCAGATCCAATTTCAAAGTACCAAATTTCATTTTTATCCGAAAAAATAATTCCATCTGATTCGGCAGCACCCTTTTCATCAATAATCTTCCCTAAGCGTTGGACTCCCTCTCTTGCAGAGTGAATAAATGGCAAAACCACATCCAGCATAGAATCTTCGCTGATTCCAGTCTTAACAAAAGGGTCAGCCTTTAATACTTTTTTGTTAGCCGTGGCAGATTCAGTCCCACTCATTGCAACGTTACTTTGATTAATTCCATCTTCGCCAAAAGTACCATCCTTGTCAGTCCAGTCAGGTGTAGAGGTATATCTTTGCTGCACCGCGGGTAGCGAAATTGAAAAATCATTACCTTTAGAAATATAGTTTGTTTCCCCATTATTTGTTGCAGGAGTCACCACAAATCGTTTTGTCCAAGCAGTTTGAGCATCTTCATTTCTAGCAATTATTGTTGATCCATCAGTGCTTGCCTTTTTACCAACAAGTACCGTGGTACATGCTTGAGCAGTTGTTATAGCTATCGAACTCATACTTATTGAAGCAATCACTAAAAGTGCCTGTCTAATTCCTTTATTCATAATAAATCCTCCCCATTAAGTGTAACCGTTTACAAGTGAATCATAACACAATCTACAACCCTTATTAAGTGAATTTTTTGGCTAAACTTCACATATTTTATAAACGCAAATAGTATAATGAATTTACCAAATCATTGGGGGAGATGAGTACAATGAAAATTTCAAAAATTCTATTTCTGGTTGCAACATCACTTTCATTTGTTGCACTATCGCAAACTACCAACGCAGCAACGCAAACCGTCAAAAGTTCTCGAAACCTAACGTTCAAACAAATCACAGCCAATAATTCTCACAGATTAGGGACCATACGACAGTTAACCCGTAGCCAAATTGCTACTGACCACAAATTAACCGGAAAACAAGTTCAGTATCTGGCCAGCTTACCATTGCCTAAGAGATTGTCCGCCAAAAACTTTACAATTGACTCACAGAATCTCACAATGTATTTAACAAAAAATAAGCTTAACGTTAAAACAGCAAGAATTCCTTTGTCGAAACTATCCGGAATTATTTTAAACCGCTATATGCCTTCCAAGTATAAGTTCAAAGCTCCCGTTTCTAGTAAGCACAAAGTAGTTGCCCTCACATTTGATGACGGTCCAGATCCAACTTTAACTCCAAGGTTACTCAAAATTCTTAAGAAAGCTAACGTTCACGCCACATTTTTTGAAGTTGGTAGTAGTGTAATCCGCTATCCCCAAATTTCAAAAATGGTTTTGAAATACGGAAACCAAATCGGAAACCATTCATGGAATCATCCGCAATTAACCTCAATTGGCCGTTTAAAGGCGCTTAACCAAATAGCACTTACGGATGCTGCAATTTATAAAGCAACTGGCACGTTACCAGAATTTGTTCGTCCACCATATGGAGCAATTAATTCTTCAGTTGGATCAGCATTTGACCGGCCAATTATTCAATGGAACGTTGACTCACGCGATTGGGCATATTTGAACACTACGAAAACTATTAATCATGTACTTGCAACAACCCACAACGGATCAGTAATTTTAATGCATGATATTCATGCTACTTCAGTTGCTGCAGTGCCAACAATTATTAGCACTTTAAAAAAACGCGGGTATAAGTTCGTGACCTTGCAGGAATTAATGCAAAAGCCCTTGTTGTCAAATTACCAATACTTTGGTAAGAATGATTACCGTGGACTTTAATAAAAATAATTTTACCAATCAAAAAGGAGCGACGATGCAATACATCGTTGCTCCTTTTATACATTAGCAAAAACAGTTTATTTAAATGGCAAAATGATATCTGATGGTTTAACTTCTTTGCCAAAGTATGGCTTCAATTGTGAATTGTAATCCTTAAGGAAGAACTTTTGCTTGTTTAGCTTAGTAATTTCTTTATTTGTCCAGTTAAGTAGTGACTTATTGCCCTTCTTCACTGCAGGAGCAATGTATGACTTAGGTCCGATACTCTTAATCCCAACAGTGTACTTAGGATTGTTCTTTGACCATGCATACAAGTATGAATTGTCATCAGCAAGTGCTGCCGCACGACCATTCTTGAGGGCATTAAACTGTTGAGTTTTCGAATCAAACTTCATTAAGTCAACACTCTTTTGACTTTGTGTAAAGTAGGTTTCCGCGGTAGTTCCCTTTGTAACAATCAAATTCTTTCCCTTTAGTTGGCTAACCTTAGTGATTGGCTTACTTTTAGGGGAAACCACTCCAACGGAAACCTTCATGTATGGTTTAGCAAAATCAATAACCTGTTTTCGTTCTGGAGTAACCGTGAAGTTTGCGAGTACCAAATCAACCTTATTTGAATTTAAAGCATCAACTCGGTTGTTAGCATTAACTTGAACAAACTTAACCTTAACTCCCAAGTCATTGGCAACTCTGTGTGCAAGGGTTACATCATACCCAACTCGTTTTCCCTGTTTGTTAACCCAACCGTAAGGAGGTAGATCACCAAACACAGCAATCCTGATTGTACCCTTTTTCTTAATTTGTTGAACTGAGCTTGGGTTGTTGCTGCTACTACTTGAATTCTTTCCATTACCGCAACCGGCAAGCACCAAAACTAGCACTGCTAATGAACCAATAACCACGGCTAAGCGTTTAAATAATTTACTCTTCATAATTATCTCCTCCAATTAATAACTAGAAATCCATACTTTCCAAAAAATCCTTTGCGCGATCAGTTTGCGGATTGCTGAAAAACTTGTCAGCAGGCGTTTGCTCCAATATTTGGCCATTTTCCAAGAACAATACTCTATCTGCAATCTGCTTAGCAAAATTCATTTCATGAGTCACAACAATCATCGTCATATGATCATTTTTAGCTAAACCAATAATAATATCCAAAATTCCGCGAACCATTTCTGGATCCAGAGAAGCAGTAACCTCATCAAACAGCATGAATTCTGGATGTAGTGCCAATGCTCTAACGATTGCCACCCGTTGCTTTTGGCCACCTGATAATTGTCTAGGATAGGCACTGGCAAATTCATTTAAACCAACACTCTTTAACAATTCATGAGCTTCAGATTCAACCGACTTTTTATCCTTCTTTTGAACCTTAACAGGACCCAACGTTATGTTATCAAGAACTGACAGATTCGGAAATAAATCGTAACTTTGGAATACCATCCCAATTTTTTGTCTTAACTTTTGCAAATTTTTCTCGGTTGGAACAACTTCTTCACCTTGAAAGAAAATTTGGCCAGACTGGTAATCTTCCAATCCATTAATAGTTCTGATCAAAGTACTCTTACCAGAGCCAGAAGGCCCGAGCAATGTAACCACCTCTCCCTTCGCAACACTAAAGTTTATGTCGTGAAGGACTTGTTTTTTACCGTATGCCTTATTCAATTCTTTTACGTTCAATATTGTGTTAGCCATTTTCCCGCTCCATTCTTCGCTTTTCTAACCTCTTTGCCCACCAAGATAACGGGTAATCGATCAAGAAGTACAGTACGAAAATTAGTCCATACACCCAGAAAACTCCAGTTGGATAGCTGTGGTTATTAGCCTCAATAACTTGCTGGCCAACGTTGATAACATCCATCACCGAAATTAGCATTAACAACGAAGTAGTCTTGATTACCCTAGTTGCTAAATTAATTGTGGCAGGAATTTCTAAAGAAACAGCTTGGGGAATGAGCACATATCTGTAAAGTTGATATCTGTTTAATCCGATGGCTTTACCAGACTCTTGTTGGTGCCTAGGCACAGAAATCAACGCTCCTCTAACTATGTCGCTCATTTCCGCTGCCACCCACAAACCGAAAACTAAGGTTGCCAGTTCGTTGGCTGGTAAATTAAAGTTTAGCTGGCGGGGCAGAATGTAGTAGAACAAGAACAACAAAACTACGGTTGGAACAATTCTGAAAAACTCTAGGTAAAGTCTTAATACAAACCTAAGGAGACGATTTTTAAAAGTTCTTAAAACGCCAAGAATCGTTCCTAAAATCAATCCTCCAACCAGTGCACCAGCAGCAATCTTAATTGTGATCCAAAGGCCACCAAGCAAACGGATGAAGTTCTCGCCTTCAAATAGTACATTAATTCCCGAATGACCCATAACGAACCCTCTTTTCAAGATATGTTAGCACTAATGACAGTGGAATTAGGATAATTGCGTAAGCTACAACTAACACAAACAAATATTCATTGGAACGGTAATACATCCCAATCAAATCCAATGCTGTGTTTGTCAGCTCAGGAATCGCAATCACTGTAAAAATCGACGTTTCTTTAATCAAGAAAATAACATTTGCAGCCATGGCGGGAACACTAAGCGCAAACCCTTGTGGAAAAACTACGTACCTAGCAAGTTGGCCACGACTAAGACCAATTGCCTTACCGGTTTCAATTTGAGTTTTGGCAACCCCATTAAAGCCTCCGGTAAAGCCTTCCGCCATGTAGCTGCCACCAAGAAAAATTAGCCCAATGATTCCAGAAAGTTCGGCACCGAGTTTAATGCCGAAAACCGGAAACGCATAATATAAGAAAAATAGCTGAATTAATAGTGGTGTGTTTCTTGATATTTCAACGTAGATACTACCGAATTGGTGGAGAATTGGCACCTTAAAGTACTGAACTAAACTCACAACTATCCCAACAATAATTGAGCCTAAGACCCCAACAAAAGAAAGCCAAAGTGTTAGTTCAAATCCCTTAGTAAACATTGGCAAACTTTGTTGAATAATTGCCCAGCTCATGCGAACTCATCTCCCTCATCTATTCATAATTCCAATAAAAAAGTCCCTGCAAATAACTTGCAGGGACGATAGATTATCGTGGTTCCACCCATTTTCACACACCCAAAGTGTGCCTCATGAATAAGACTATTTAGTTGTTAACGAACTCCGAGCGCACTTTCAGCACGTTTCCGTCGCTTTCTCACCATCCACGATCTCTTAATCGGAAACAATTGCATACTCTTCTCTTCATCGTTCAATTAAAATTCTCATTGTTATCTAACAATTAATTATTAATCTAACGGGAAACGGGAAAAAAGTCAACTGTTTTTAATTTAATGGCTTAAGCTGTTCATCTACATCAAAACCTTGTCTAGCGATATTTGCTAACAATTCAGCTCTCACGCTTCGATCCCTGGAAAGCTCTGACAGGATATGAGTGCTGAATGTCTCCTTACGATTGTTGCTACCCCTTTCAGCATAATATTCATTGATTTGGGCATCATATTCGGGGAGAACATCAGAAATTACTTTGTCTAATTGATAAGTATCAGTAAAGTGCTGGAGCTGTTTAGGCATTCTTGGCTTAGTTTCCGGTTCTGTTTCAGGATAACCAACCGCAATCCCTAATAAAGGAAACGTTAATTCTGGTAATCCTAATAATTCAATAATTCGCTCTGATTCATTAAGGATACTTCCCATAATAGTTGCACCCATCCCCATACTCTCAGCTGCCAAAACCAGATTTTCAGTTGCTAGGCTCGCATCAAAAACACTTGCCAAAAATTTATCGGTAGTTCTTAATATATATGGATCTTGACCAGCTTTCTGCGCGATTTGTAAATTACGATACTGATCTGCAACCATCACAAAGTAATGGCCACTCCCTAACATCCATTTTTTTCCACCAGTTAATCGCTCAATCTCAGCAAGTTTTTGGGGATCGGTCACACTAATAATCGAATATTGTTGAGAAAAAGTAGACGTTGATGCATGAGTAGCAGCATCAACTAATGTGTCCACTTCATCGCCCGTCAATTTTTGATTTTTAAAGTGGCGAATACTTTTATGATTTGTAATTACATCTATAATTGAATTGTTCATAAAAAAATCTCCTAGATAAATAAAGTAGTGAAAAAATAAATTGCAATGAAACTAAAAACGTATATAATAAAAAGTGTTAGATAATAATAATTACAAACTAGGTGGGAGATATGAAGAAAAAAAGGACGCTGGCTCAAAAGATTAACGTTATGCGTGCAGCCGTTATGGGCGCAAACGA
The DNA here is from genome assembly GCF_000785105.2 of Lentilactobacillus curieae. Lineage (NCBI taxonomy): Bacteria > Bacillati > Bacillota > Bacilli > Lactobacillales > Lactobacillaceae > Lentilactobacillus > Lentilactobacillus curieae. The sequence goes on from NZ_CP018906.1 coordinate 793,587, forward strand.
TGGTATTCTTTCAGTAGCCGGTATAGTTATTGGGGTTGCAGGTGCAACTACTGATAATTTTGCAATTTTTATTTCAGGAATCTCTGGAATGCTGGCCGGAACTGTATCAATGGCAATGGGGGAGTGGGTTTCAGTGAACACCCAAAAGGATTCCCAAAAGAATGCAATCGCTCATCAGAAGAAGGCTCTAAAGAAATCATACCAAGAGGAGTTTGATTTTGTAGCGAATAAGCTCACAGATTCAGGAATTGCCCCAGAATTAGCTAATCAAGCGACTCACGAAATGATGGAACGGAACGCATTGCAAACAACAGTCCGTCAGAGATATGGATTTAACGTTAATGAATTTACTAACCCATTCTCTGCTGCATTAGCTTCCATGATTTCATTTCCACTAGGCTCAATTTTACCACTTGTAGCAATTACTCAGTTTCCACCCGCAATTAAAGTGGCTGCAACCGCAATTTCAGTAGTCATCGCTTTATCAATTACAGGTTTTACCGCCGCTAAACTAGGCAACTCCAACAAAACTCGTGGAGTTATTCGAAATGTTGTTTCCGGAATACTAACCATGATAGTTACATACGCAATTGGTAGACTTATCGGAAACTTGTAGGAGGAAAACAATGGAGATTTCGAAGGATAATAAACAAAAGAAACACGAAACACTAGAGGAGAAACTAAATACCCTTAGAGCGGGAGTTTTAGGATCCAACGATGGAATTCTAACAGTTGTTGGTGTGCTTTTCAGTGTTGCTGTTGCGACCACAAATCAGTTCACCATTTTCATTGCTGGTCTTTCAGACTTACTTGCCTGTGCTTTCTCAATGGCTTCTGGTGAATATGCATCAGTTAGCACCCAAAAGGACACCGAAAAATCTGTCGTGGCAACAGAAACTAAATTACTAAAAACGGATTTTGAAGGCGAGCTAAAGGCTGTTTCCGACTACTATCTTTCACAAGGTGTTTCTCGTGAAACATCAGAAAAAATTGCTAAAGATTTAATGTCTAAAAAACCGCTTGAAACTATTGTTGACGTAAAGTATGGAATTCAATTGGGGCATTATATGAACCCTTGGAATGCCGCATTTTCGTCATTATTCTCAGCTGCCGCTGGTGGCCTCTTCCCACTAGTAGCCATGACATTAGTGCCTGGAATTTTTCAATGGCCAGCAACAATTTTAGCCGTCTGTGTATCCGTTGCAATCACTGGCTTTTTAAGTGCCAAACTAGGTAATGGTCTCGTTAAGACCGCAATGATTAGAAATGTTATTGTTGGTATCGTTACTATGATCATTCACTATTCAATCGGATTGCTTCTCTAACAACAATTGACCAGATTACTCTACCACTTGATGGTGGAGTTTTTTTGTACACTAAATAAGCTATCATAACTTTTATTTTAAGCAGTTCTGAAAATTATGCTGCTAATGCTGTCGTAACAGTTTCTGCATCGTTAGCTGATGATCCACTAGATTGTTGCGAGTTAACTGTTTGTTGAGTGCTATTTGTTTGATCACTTGTAGTTTGGGTTGTCTCAGTAGATGAAGTTACATTACTTGATTCTGAAGTACCAGCGGTAGTTGTATCTTGGCTACCATTAATTTCATCAGTACCGCTTGCTATATTGTCGTTACCAGTAGGGTTACTCTGCTGGTTATTATCATCATTTACAGTTGGTGCTTCCGGAACACTGGCAGTCGGTTTTTGAGCCGTAGCGTTACTATCCTTGCTTGTTGAAGGTTTGCTTTGCTGGTTTGCTTTTGAAGGCGTCTTTTTAGCTGGCGTTCTATTTTCTTTTTGAGATGTAGTCTTCTTCACCGACTTATTTGTAGATTTAACAGTATTTGTCCGCTTAGTTGAGCCTACACGGTTACTCTGATATCCTCCAGCTGCTGGTGCTTGATAATCAACATTGTTAGTTGAATTGCGACTAGGATTATTAGTTTTAACTGTATTAACTTGTTGTGAATTGTAATTATTATAGCCTTGAGTATTCTGGGTGTCGTATGTTCCTGATGCACTTGCACCGCTTACGTAGTAATTACCTGTATTGGCAACATTACCATTTACAGGCTGACTATTTTGATAATATGTGGTTTGTGAAGCTCCACCATTATAGTTTTCGTTATTTGTTGTTGAGGTCTGAACTGGACTTTGCTTAAAGAAATCGCTACTTGGAGCAGTAGTATAAGTTCCAGAAGTTGGGTCAAAAGTTGTTACTGTGGCTTGTTTACTTGGAGTAGTTTGAGAAGTGTTGCCTGCAGCCGCATTGCTCTCGGTCGAATTAACTGAACTTGATTGACTAGTTGTGTCGTTAGAGTTAAAGCTACTATCGCTGTCTGAATCGTCATCTGTAGACTTGAACATATCTACAGATTTGATCACGTTATTTTTAATTTTAAGCTTTTGATCATTAAAGGTTGCTTTGATTGCAGTTTTGCCACCCTTTTCTTTAGTGGGAATGGCGTATGCTTGAATGAACTTACCGTTCTTAACCGTCTTAGTAAATTTAAGTTCTAATTTATAGTTACCGCCTTTGTGATACTTAAATGGCAGACTTTTTGCCGCACTTGCCTGCATGTTCTTGAGATTAACGTTCTTTTTATCAAACTCAAAATTAAGTTTATCGCCCTTAACAAAGTAATTATCCTTTGTTGGAGTAACTGTTACTTTGAGAACAGGAACTTCTTTAGAATATTTAACTGTAGCCTTCACAGCTTTCTTAAGATCAACCTTACGATCCTTTTTGTCCGCATGGGCTACTACACTATCCGCACTAGCCAACATGACTGGTTGTGCCACAACTGGGGCAAATACAACAAATGCGGATGCCAAGGCAAGCAATTGTCTAATTTTCTTTACTCCAAACGCCATCAAATGACTCCTCCTGTAATCTCAAAAACTAAAATTGTCGAAAATAATCCTACATTACAGAATATCATTAAGTGTGCAAATTCGCTATCTTTTTTTGATTAAGTGGTGTCATTCTGTAAATTTTATCCATATAAAATGAGGTTGAGACAAAACTAGGCTCAACGAAAAAATGCTGTTATAATTTCACTTTTTGAAATTATAACGGCATTTTTTCTTCTATTCAGATGGTTACTACACGCAGTAACCATCAGGACTGATAGTCTCAGGACAGTAAGCATCAGGAGTGAATCCCGCTACTCGCAGAATTCACTTACTGTTGCTCTTGTCGGGGCACTACGACTGAATCAAAGATTCATGTAGTGCTCCCTACTCCTGACTCTCAGTTACTGTTGGTCTTGCGGGGGTGAGACGACGAAAGCATCTTCGTATGCTTTCTGTCCCACTCCCTTTTTGACTATTTCACCAAGAATTCCAGAATCAAAACAAGAATTTGAAAGCACCCTTTATTCATGTGCCGAATTTTGCAAATTAATCATGTCGTAATAATAACCATGCTTTGCCAACAATTCATCATTCGTTCCTCGTTCAACTATTCGTCCATTCTCCAGAACCAATATTAAATCAGCATTTTGAATGGTTGAAAGTCTGTGTGCAATTGCCACTGTGGTCCGATTCTTTTGAATATTGGCCAAACCTTGTTGAATCAACTTCTCAGTTTCAGTATCAATATTGGCTGTCGCTTCATCCAAAATGAGCACCTTTGGATCTGTGGCGACAGTTCTAGCAAATGAAATCAATTGTTTTTCACCACTAGAATAACTTGCCCCTCGCTCAATCACCTTAGATGAATAGCCGTCAGGAAGAGCCTCAATAAATTTATCAGCGTGAACGAACTCGGCTGCTCTACGAACATCCCCATCACTTATTGAACTGTTAAACATCCTGATATTGGAAGCAATCGTTCCATAAAACATAAACGGCTCCTGCAAAACCAATCCAAATTTTTCACGAAGTTCTTCAATTGAATAATCCCTGATATCCCGATCATCAATCAAAATTTGACCTGATTGATATTCATAGAACCTCATTAGAATGTTAATAATTGAGGATTTTCCACTTCCAGTTTCCCCGACTAGAGCCAATGTTTGCCCTGGATTGATCGTAAACGAAATATCATTTAGGACTGGATTATCACCATCGTAAGCAAAGGTAACGTGTTTAAATTCAATTTTACCAAGACTTACCTTAGCATCCTCAACCGGAGTTTGTTTAGGAGTCAAAGTCTGATCATCCATAATTCTTAAAACTCGCGAACCGGCAACCACACCATCTTGGAAATCACTTAAACTGTCCATCATGTTGGTCATCGGATTATAGAAGTTTTCAATGTACGTCACAAAAGCATAAATCAGTCCTGCTGGTACATAAGCATGCAAACCGCGAACCCCAAACATAGCTAAAGCGAGAACCACACCAAATGAATATAGCAAGTTTATGATTGGGCTCAATAGTAGTGAGTTAACACGAATCATTGATCGTCTAGTTTGAAAATACTGTTCGTTAGTATCATTGAATTCATTATTAATCCGTTTTTCCTGTCTAAATTGCTGGATCACACTAACTCCAGTAATGGCCTCTGCAAGCTTAGCATTTAGCTCACTTAAACGTTCACGCATCCGTCTATAGACTCGAGAACTGTACTTCTGGTAATACCAAATCACCAATAATAAGAATGGAACAAGTACTAAGAGCCACAATGCAATTTCGGTGTCAGCTGTATACATTGCAATAAACGATGAAATTACTGCGAATGATGCCACAATCAAACTACTAAACAACTGCCAAAAGTTTGCGAACGCCATCGTATCGTTAGTTAATCGCGAAAGTATCGAACCACTCGGAACTTGGTCAAAGTACCGCATCCCCAAAGTAGTTAATTTCTTAAAAAGAACTCGCCGGGTATTTTCCAGCATATATTCTGCACCCATTTCATACAGATAAGTTTGGACAAATTGCATAATTGCTTTGGATAGCATTCCAAAAAAATATAAGCCCGCAAAAAACCACATGACTTTGAATTCCGGATGGTTAGCAACTAAGTGACTATCCATATATACCTGAATTATCTTTGGCAGCAAAATATTAACCACACTAATTGCTGCGGCAAATATAATTGAAATAAAGAAGTACCATTTGTAAGGCTTAGCAAACGTGAATAATCTGCCAATAATTCTCAGCTGATCTTTCAATGATATACTCTGCGACCACGCAGATTTTCGACTTGAACTTGCCAAACTACTCACCTCCCTGATTGCTTACATCAAGTTTCTGTTCAGCAAACATTTGAGCATACCAACCATTCAATTTCATTAATTCATCATGGTTACCACGCTCAACAATTTTACCTTCGTTCATCACCAAGATTTCGTCAGCATCCATCACAGAACTTAGACGGTGTGCTGAAATAATCGTTGTCTTGTTTTTTCTTTCTTGCTTTAAATTAGCTAAAATCTGGCTTTCTGTTTCGGCATCAACCGCTGACAAGGCATCATCCAAAATTAAAAGTTCAGGATCGATTAGCAACGCCCTTGCAATAGCTAGTCGTTGCCGCTGACCTCCAGAAAGAGAGATTCCCTCTTCGCCAACCTGAGTTTGATAGCCATCTGGTAGGCCCTCGATTTGTTTAAATAAATCACTCTTCTTAACAGCCGCCGTAACTTCTTCATCAGTGGCATCTGGTCTAGCAAACTTAATGTTTTCTTTAATAGAAGTTGAAAATAAAAAGGTGTCTTGTGGAACATAACCAATTGCCGGAATCAATGAATCGAGTTTGTAGTTTCGAATATCAATTCCGTTGTATTTAATCGTCCCTTGATATTTATCAAATTGGCGAAGGAGTAGTCTAGAAATGGTGCTCTTCCCTGAACCAACTTTACCAACTAACCCAACTGTTGCACCTGGTTTGACCGTAAAATTAATGTCTTGGAGAATGGGCTGTTGGCCATCTGGATACGTAAACTCAGCAACGTTATATTCTAACGCCCCTGTAGGCTTTTGATCTACACCATCTGGATCATCAATTACTTCACTCTTTTCATTAAGCAATTCCATAATCCGATCATACGAGGCGTTACCTCTTTCCAAAGTATTAAATAACATTCCAATCGCAAACATTGGCCAAATCATCATCGCAAGATAAGAAACAAAGGAAACCAATTCTCCAATAGTAATTTGGTTTGTGGTAACTAAATACCCTCCATAAACGATTGTAACCACATATGAAATTGAAATTATCATTGTGGTAATCGGATCAAATAGTGAATCAAGGAAGTTTACTCGCCGGTTAATTTTGATTGTTTCAGCAACTTGATTATCAAAATCTTCTCGGTCTTGTTCTTCTTGGCCTAAAGACTTGATCACTTTAACCCCAGAAATACTCTCCTGTGCTTTATTATTGAGCCGCGAAAAAGCTGCCTGAGATTTTCTAAACGCGAAGTGCATCTTTGTCCCAAGTTTTCTCGCCATCAGTGCCAATAGCGGAAATGGCAGGATTGCAATCAAAGTTAGGCGCCAATCAATCATTGTAATCATGGCAATTAGCACCGTTCCACCAGTAATCATAGAATCTGCCAGCTGAAGAATTCCTCCACCGGCAACTCTTTGAACGGCAGATACATCGTTGGTTGCATGTGCCATTAAGTCTCCAGTACGATACTTTTGAAAAAACTCCTCATCCATACCAAGGTAATGCCAAAATAAGCGAGTTCGAAGCACCTGTTCTAATCTTGCAGCTCCACCCCAAATTGCGGTTCGCCACATATAGCGCGTTATGTACTGGCCAATTGCAACAACCGCAAGAATTCCTAGAAGAAATACTAATGAATTCACTGCCAGATGTCCCGAATGAATATTATCAACAAGTAATCCAATTATTCTGGGTGGCACAATTGTCAAAATAGCAGTGAGAACTAGTCCTAATATCCCTAAAAGATACAGTTTCTTTTCCTGCTTAAAAAACCATCCCAATTTTGAAAAGATACTCATTTAATAGCCCACCTTTCTAAACCGCAATATCGTAACACAACCATAACAATCCATTACAAAATATGCTCAAAATGTAATCCTAACTGTTTTTTAAGAGGTTTGTGTGTTTAAATTATTGTATAATATGTAATAGATATGATTTATAGGGCGGTGAATAACTTGAACGACAAAAATAACTACTGGACGATGAAACAAATCGCTGATGATTTGGGCGTAAACAAGATGCGCGTATATAGAACAATCAGCAAAAATAACATTTCCGAATCATTCAAAAAAGGCCAAGCCCTATACTTTGATGAAAAAGCGAAAACCACAATCGAAAACCTGATTAATCCAAGTTCAAACCGCCAATTACCAACAACTAACGTTAGTGCATCAGTACTAAGATCACTAAATGAAGAAATCGCTAGTCAGCAGGAGCAAATTGAACGGCTAACCCAATTATTAGATCAATCGCAGAAACTTCAATTGCTTGCACAACAGCGAAGCGTTGCTGCGGAACGCAAAGCTAACCAAATGGAAACTCAGCTCAAACAGATTGATGCCAAAGAGATCGATTCTAATCGTTTGGAAACTGCTCCGACAAATGATAATCAGCAACGGGTATCAACCAACCACCATTACGATAAGCCAACGGAAGTAATCATGCCCAATAAAAGCCAAGACAGTTTGGCAAAACGGGCTAGCAAATCAAATGAAGATAGTGATTCAAATGACAACTTCTTCAAGCGTTTCTGGGAAAAGCCTTTACTATAAAAGTAAGTTGTTTAATTGAATAAAGCTACCCGAAATGATACCATATCTTTAAAATAAACTAATCGTTTTTTAATTTTACACTCATTTTAAAAAATACTCAATTTGACGAGGTGGAATATGCGACCACGAATAGCACTTCCTGCAGACACACTTGCAGAAGCAACCAACATTATTAATGAACGAAACGCCGCCTTCGCACCACGTCCCGCAATTGAAGCAATCGTCAAATCTGGCGGTGTTCCCGTAATTTTTCCTAGTGTCAACCCCGAGGATGTGCGGGACTACATGACCCTCTTCGACGGTGTCTGCTTTTTGGGTGGATCAGATGTTGATCCAACTTTTTATGGAGAAGAACCATTTTATAAGTTAGGCATGACTTACCGAAAACGCGATCTATTTGAAATTGAATTGCTCAAACAATCGGTAACAGCGGGAAAAGCAATATTTGGGATCTGCCGTGGTATGCAACTAATCAACGTTGGCCTCGGTGGAACGCTCTACCAAGATTTATCTCAAGATCTTCACGCAACTCTTAAGCACAGCCAGGATGCTCCTGGCAATATGCCATCACACCACGTAACCGTTGACCCACAATCACGATTACACACAATTATTGGTGAGCGTCCATATGTCAATTCTCGACATCACCAAGCAATTAAAGAGCTTGCCCCTTATCTTAAAGTGACTGCTCGAGCCGATGATCAAGTAATTGAGGGAATTGAATCTGTAAACAACGACCAAATAATGGCGGTACAGTGGCATCCCGAAAATATTTATAAGCATTTTGAAGATTCAAAACGGCTCTTTCGTGATTTCGTCCAACGGGCGGAACTGGTTGCTGAAAAGCGAAATCAATAACAAAACAGGCTAACGAGAACCATCTCGTTAGCCTGTTTTTAGTTTTCGGTTTTCGGTTTCTACTTAATGTTAGCTACCTTAACTTGCTTCAATGTTTTAGTCTTATAATCAAAATACGTAATGTGTTGCTTACGAAGGTTGATTTTATCCTTAGCAGTTAAAGTTCCGTGACCGGCGTATAAAGCTGATTCCCAACCACCGTACATTGGGTTTGGAAGAATAATGTATTGAGTACCAAACTTATCTTTATTCTGTTCAACATCAGCATTTCTACCATCAACTGTGCTTTCCGAAGGATCGTTAAAATCAGTTAGGTTATCCCCAACATACATTACAACATTGTGGGTCTTTTCAATCTCATCTCTTCTAGTTTGCTTACTAGTCATAGAAGGCGTTTTTAAAATAATGTGATCTGGGTTTGCTTGTGGCAAGCCTTGGTTACGTAAGTTTTCTTCAGTTGCACTTAATTCAGTATTCGCATCACGATCAGATACATAATAGATATCTACTCCATTATGATCTGCATAGTTTAAGAATTCGCGTGCACCTGGAACAGCCTTAGCTTGGGCACTAAGAACCCAATCATGCCAGCCAGTTGGATACCCAACGTGTTGAATGATTTGGGTTCCTTCTGTTGGTGAATTATCCAAAACGGTTTCATCAATATCAAGCACTACTGCAAGCTTCTTATCTGAATGCTTAGTAAGTGCCTGTTTCAGGTTGTTGGTAGCCGTTTGGTAGCCTTGATAATAAAGTGCCTTGGCTTCGGAAGAAGTTTGATACCAGGCAACAGCCATTGTTAGTTCATCAGTAGCTTGGTTCGCATACTTCGTTGAATTACCATTTTCTTTTGTAGCTGTTGTCTTCTTAGTCCGCTTTACCTTCTTGGCTTTCTTAACTTTCTTAACCTTCTTAGCTGCTTGAGCTACGGTTTGACCATTATCAGTCGTTGGCACAAGGTTAACATCTTGACTAAATACCCCAAGGCCTAAACCAACAGCAAGTAACAACAAAAACTTAGTCTTCATTTATTATTCCTCCCCAAAAAAATAATTGTTTCATAACAATTATATGTTAAAATTCACAAACCAATCAATATAATTCCAAATTCATTTTTTAATCATTTATGCTATCAGTAAGGGGGAAATATTATGCCTAAAAAGCCATCTGTACGCAATTTTAATGAATATGTTAGCATCTCCGCACCTGGCGCTCAGCCACTCTTAATTGGATTACGAAACCAAATACTTAGTGAAACTGAATCCGTTTCCGAAACGATTTCCTGGTCCCAACCATTCTTTGTTTTACCTGATAAAAAAATAAGCACCTCCGCTTATAAAGATCACGTCAGTCTTCAAACTTCACTGGATTTGACTGACTCAATTACATCCCAAGCAAAGGCTGCTGGCTATACAACTGGGCAAAAACGACTCAACATAAAGTTCGACCAAGAATTGCCTACACAAATCATTAGCGAAATTATCAAGCAATCTGCAAATCCTTAAACAAATCTTGATAACAATCACGAGACTGTTACAGTTTTTAAAATTTTATTATCTATCATTTACTGAACCGCAACATTCGGTTATTCCTGTCAACAATGTGTTACGCTTTGCGTGAAATGAAAAATATTTCACAGGGAGATGTAGGATATGAAGCATAATTCATTAATCAAAATTGGGGTTTCTTTTGCTGCGGTCGCAGGGATTGCCCTATTTTCAAATCAAGCTAAGGCCGCTCTTTATCCATCAAGCACAAATCCAAGGACTGACATGTTAGACGTTTCTAGCTGGCAGGCAAACCTTAGTGCTAGTGATTATCAAAATTTAGCAAATAATGGCGTTAAAGCCGTAACCATTAAGGCATCTGAAGGTACGGGTTACATTAACCCTTACCTTTCACAACAAGTCCAATATGCTCAAAATGCTGGCTTAAGTATTAATTTTTATCACTTCGTTCACTTCACATCACAATCTGCTGCAAAACAAGAAGCCCAGAACTTCATTACAGCTGTTCAACAAGTGACTGATAGTAAAAATGTTGTCATGGTCGCAGATTTTGAATCATCTGAATTGGGTGGACTATCAAAAGCTGCCAATAACGCAAACCTAGCAGCATTTGACCAAACGCTTAATCAAGCTGGTTACAACAAAACCGACCTCTACACAATGTCTAGCTGGTTAGGCTCAAAAATCGACACCAACGATCAAAATAAGGGCTGGATTGCCAACTGGCCAGGAACTCCAACTGGAAATAAGTACCCAGATGCCAATGCTTGGCAATGGGCAAGTGATTACCGATTCCCAGGCGAAAACCTTAATCTAGATATTAGTCAACTAAACAACGACTTCTATCTTGGATCTGCAGGAACTTCAAGCAACCACACATCCTCAGATACTAATGATTCTAGTTCAAGTACTAATTCTGATTCTTCATCAAGTAGCACGACAGATAATTCAAACTCTGACAGTTCTACTGGTACTGATGGAACAGCAGTAATTGTTCCTGGACCTCCAGCATCAAAGAGCCAATATTCAGCAACAAGATCCAAATCTGTTAAACTAATTTGGCGTAAGTCGATGGGTAGATATGCGTTCCATACTCTTAAGGGTGCTCGTTATTCTAAACATATGGGAATTCGCTATGGATATAACGAAGACTTGCCAAACGTAACTTGGTACACAGATGCCCATCAAAAACTGTATAAGAAGAATACTGGCCATTACGCAATTTACTATCACGTTAGAAGTCATGACAATGCACATGGTGGTTGGATTTGGAGAGGCTACCTTACTAGAGGTATTAACCCAAACCAAAACTAAATTAAAAACCTCGAGACACAAATTGTGCCTCGGGGTTTTTGTATGTCCTTATTCTTTTTCTGATGAAGCAACACGTTGTCTTCCTAGAACTGGTCTTAAGAAGTGATACCCGAGCCCTAATACAGCACCAAGGACAGCAGGGACAACCCAATCCATCCCTAAACTTGCAAACGGCAATACGTGTTGTTGGAAACTAGTTAATGCTTGTCCAAATGCACTTTGGCTAACAACTGGTGGGAATGCTGCAACCATATCCAATAATGCAGGAACAGTTGTGAAACCAACTACTAGTGCATAAACTACTGGATCACGGTCGAATAATGGAGATGTTACCGAAAGTAAGATCAAAACCATAGCAAATGGATATAAGAACATTAGCATTGGAGTAGACCAAGCAATGATTGTATCCAAGCCAAAGTTTGCAGTTAAGAATGAGGCGGCACACATCATTGCCAACCATGCACGGTAACTAACCTTTGGAAAATGATGATGAAAGTCTTGTGCAAATGCAGCAACAAGGCCAACGGCTGTCGTTAAACAAGTCACCGTTAGCAATGTAGCCAATAGCGCGTGGCCAAAACCACCTAAGTAATAAGAAACTAATTGGTTAAAAGCAACTCCACCATCTGCGGATGGTTTAAAGTGTGCTAACGTGGTTGAACCTAACCAAACCAAAACAACGTAGATGGCGCCAATGGCAGCAGTAGCAAAAACTCCAGCCTTAGCAGTCACCTTTGCGTTAGAGCTTGGACGAGTTTTTCCAAGTTGCTTAACTGCAGTAACTACGGTAACCCCAAATGCTAATCCAGCTAACGCATCCATTGTGTTATATCCTTGTAAAAATCCGTTGAAGAAAGATTGATGTTGATATGCAGAAGTGACAGCCTGTTGAGAAGCCTTTCCCATTGGGCTTAAGAACCCTAACAAAAATACACTAAATAATAGCACTAAAAAGACTGGGTTAAGCACTTTCCCAACACTACTCATAACGTTTGATTCTCTAAATGAAACTAGGAAAGCAGCCCCGAAGAATAAAGCTGAAAATAAAAACAGTCCAACCTGGGCAAATGATTGTGGTAGTAATGGTTGAACTCCAACACTGAAAGGTACTGTCGCTGTTCTTGGAGTCCCAAAGAGTGGTCCAATGGTTGCGTGAATAAGAATCATAAACGTCAGTGCAAACACTGGCCCTAAGGGTTTTCCAATATCATAAACCCCTTCTGAACGCGTTACACTAACTGCAAGAACTGAAAGTAATGGCAAAACAACTGCAGTTACCAAAAAACCAACTGTGGCACTCACCCAATGAGATCCAGCCAATTGGCCCAAATGAATTGGGAAAATTAAATTTCCGGCTCCAAAAAAGAGTCCAAATAACATCGAACTGACGACAAAATATTGTTTTTTAGTTAACGGCTTAGTATTTAAGTCCTGTAATTTTTCCATTTCCATACCCCTTTTGAGAAAATAAAATACTTTTGATTGTGACTAATCTGACTAATATCAATCTGAGATTCCATTTACACCATCTCCTTTATTTTCGAAACAAAAAAGCACCCCTAGTCTAATAGACTAAGGGTGCTTCTACCTGCACGGTACCACCTTAATTCATGACACTATCACTAATGTCACCTCTCGCGTACGGCCACTATGGGCGATACGCCAGCACTATAATGGGTGCCACCAATGCACGTTACTTTTGTTTTGGTGCATCGCTCGAAAGGGATATTCCCATAAATCAATTGTGCTTCCTCTCACCTAACGAAGCTCGCTTCACAATTATCATTACGGTACTAAGCTTTCTCATCGCGTTTGCTAATAATTGTCACTTATCATAATCAGATTTAAATAAATTGTCAAATCAAAAATTCAGAAAATGTGATTATTTCTTTTAAAGACTGAATTAACCTATAATTAAAGCGGATACAATTTTATATGAGGAAGTGTTTTTACATGACTAAAGTACTGATTGCAGGAAGAATTCCAGAACACGCACTTAATATATTAAAGAACGCAAACCTAGAAGTTTCTGTTTTTGATGACAGCGAGAGGCTCATAACCAAAGACGAATTAATGAAACTTATCCCAGATAAAGATTTTTTGATAACCCCACTGTCAACACCAGTCGACTCAGAAACAATCGATGCCGGAAAAAATCTAAAATTGATTGCTAACTTCGGTGCTGGATTCAATAATATTGATACAGATTATGCCAAACAAAAAGGAATTCCCGTTACCAACACACCTAAAGTCTCTACAGTTTCAACTGCAGAAGTAACATGTGGACTGATCATCGGCCTTGCTCACCGGATGATGGAAGGTGACCACCTAATGAGAACTGAGGGCTTTAGTGGTTGGGCTCCTTTGTTCTTCCTTGGAACTGAATTAAAGGGGAAAACATTGGGAATTATTGGAATGGGACAAATTGGTCAAGCCGTTGCCAAGAGGATGCATGCATTTGACATGAATATTATCTACACTCAACGCCACCAACTAGATTCGGAAACTGAAAACAAACTTGGAGCAAAGTTTGTCACCCAAGATGACCTTATCAAACAAGCCGATGTTATCTCGATTCATCGACCAGCTACTCCCGATGCCCATCACATGATTGACGCCGAACAATTCAAACAAATGAAGAATTCAGCTGTTTTGATCAATGCAGCCCGGGGACCATTAATCAACGAAGCTGCTTTGTTGTCTGCATTAAAAAACAAAGATATTGCCGGAGCCGCACTTGATGTTTATGAAAATGAACCAGAGGTTGATGACGGATTTAAGCTGCTTAACAATGTTGTTCTCACTCCACATATTGGTAATGCAACCACAGAAGCCAGAAATGCCATGGCAGAAATAGTCGCAAACAACACGGTCAAGGTTGCCAATGGTGATAAGCCACTTTACGTTGTAAATGGCGTCAAATAAGGATTATAAGTGCAAACAAAAACCCGTAACGTTATGTTACGGGTTTTTGTTTTTGTTTCTGTTTATTCTTTATAATTATCTTCACCCATCAATCGTTTTAAACGATCAATTCGTTCATCCAGAGGCGGATGCGTGTCAAACATTTTTAGAATAAATGGAGTCTTTCCATTCTTTTTAATTGGTTCATTGATATATAAAGCTGCACTCGAAGCGTCTGCCTTTTTCATAGGAGTGGAATCATTTTTAAGTACTTCTAAGGCGTTAATTAATCCTTGTGGATCTCTGGTTAAATTAACCCCAGAAACGTCTGCTAGTGATTCACGTTCCCGAGAAACGGCAAACTGGAGGACTTGCGCGATTGGAACACCAATGATCCTGATAATCCAGCCACCAATCCAGATGATTACCCCAAACGCAATCATTCCCATCACGAAGGCCAATCCGCTCTTATTATCATCACTATCACGACTACCAAAGCTCATCCAACTGGCATTTCTCATTAGTCCAGCACCAGCAATAATTAGAACTGTCCCTGCGCCTGCAATAAAAGTTGTTAAGGCAACAGTAATTGATGACACCCTAATATCGTAGTTTTTAATATGTGAGATTTCATGGGCAATTACCCCTTCGAGTTCCTCACGGTTCATCATTAAACGTAACCCTTTAGTCACCGCAACTGCTGCGTGCTTAGGGTCGCGCCCGGTTGCGAACGCATTAGGTGCGTCTTCGTTGATCATGTAAATATCCGGAACAGGAATATTCGCAGCCATCGAAAGGTCAGTCACGATATTAAATAGTTGCTGATCATCAGACTCTTGGATTTTAACCGCATTACTCCCACGCATTAAAATATTTGTTACTCCCATATACGTGAAGAATGCATATATAACAGCCGCAACCAAAAAACCGGCCATTGTGTACAATGCGACATTTAAATCAAACACCTCTTGGCGAGACGCAAAGATGCACCCAATCAGAAAACCAATAACGGAAACAACCACGAGAAAGGCAACCAGAACAAACCAAGTTCGTCTTCTATTTTGAGAAACCTGCTTGCTAATAGTTTCCATTTATTTGCCAATCTCCTTAATTAAAATTTCATTTGTGGGACTTCTTTTGCTGATTCAGGAACTTGCAAGAATTCTTTTTGCTTAAAGTTACCTAATTTAGCCACAAGATTGCTAGGGAATGATTGAAGTTTGTTATTCAATTCCATTACGTTAGCGTTGTAATTTTGACGAGAGAATGAAATCTTATTTTCAGTGTTGGCCAGCTCTTCTTGAAGGCTCATAAAGTTTTGGTTTGCCTTTAAGTCAGGATAGTTTTCTGAAACAGCGAACAAATGGTTCAGTGTATCAGTCAGCTGGTTATCAGCCTTGACCTTGTCGCCCAAACTTGCATTTGGATCTGAAATTTGGGTTCTCATTTCAGTAACCTTTGCTAGAGTTTCCTTTTCATGAGCAGCATATCCCTTAACCGTTTCCAGCAAGTTGGGTAATAAGTCAGCCCGTCGTTGAAGCTGAACATCAATTTGACTTTCAGCCTCATCGACTAAGTTTCTTTGGCGAACTAGTCCGTTATACATCATAACGACTGCTAACACTACTAGCACGACAATCACAATTATCGCAATTAACATAATGATACCTCCCAATTAATATTAGCTTAAATCTACCATATCCATAATTAATGTAAAGGTTATACGCTGGATATTTATAGATTACTAATTGTTTTCGTTAAAATTTTTTAACCAAACGTTGTTCTCGGTATTCGCTACGCCCAAAATGTGCAACCACAAAAGTACAGTTACCCTCAAACTATCATTCGTATTTAACCACCATCATTTTTCCATGCCGGTACGTTGCCATAAAGATTGTTTTCAGCTCTTCTGGTCCAGAAATTCCTAATTTATCATAGAGCCAATCTTCGCTCTCTTCCATTACTTCTAACACATCAGGATCTAACTGGCCATCAACTACTACGGGGTAGCGGATACTTCCATCACCGCGCCTCAGAACGGTTAAACTCCCATTTTGTTCCAAAATTGCTCGCTTAACATCTTCTACATCATAAACACCAGCCGTTCGAAGTTTAAAATCTACATCTTTCGCAGATAAGTTAGCTTTTAAACAATTTTCGACTAAGATTTCTCCATTTCTCACAATCGTAATCGGTTCACCTTCAATAAATTTTCCGAACCAATGAATATGGGTTTTTAAATACCTAGTTCCCAAAATTAGCAGTGACCATAACAGCAATACCGTAATAAATTCCGCCAAAGTAATCGCTGGATTGTACAGCACCCCACCAATAATTCCACCAAGAACATAGTTCTGTAGCTGGTCCATTGCTGAAGTGGGTGCCAAGTTCCCTTTTCCTGTTAAGTTGATTAATACCGATATAAATAAGAAACCTACGATTAGTTTTACGACTATATCTGAGTACGTAAACATCTGGCTACCCCCTAATTATCTTGATTTTTGGATCGTGTAATTCAATTTTTTCTAGCACAAAACTTGTCCCATCTGAACTAAAATCAATTCTAAAAAATCCCTTTGGCGTATCAACAATTAGACCATCAGTTTGATTTGTTGAATTTACCGCCACCTGAGAAGGTTTGATTTTAAGCTCCTTTGCGGTTTGCTTTACGGTTTGCGTTATTTGCCCAGTTTGTTTTTGAGAATTTAACAAATTGCTATAATCGTTATACTGCATTGCAAGTACTAACAACAGTGCCGTTGCAAAAATAATTCCTAAATCTTTGTACTTAATTTCAAATCTATTTTTTAAATACATAAAAAAGAATGCACTAACTGCAATCACTAACACAACAATCACAATAATTTTTATGAGCTGCCGTGTATCCTGATTTGAAACTAAGTATTCATATGAGTAAAAGTTCATTTGTTATCCCCCAGACTAAAAAATACCATTTCAGTATAAAACAGAAATGGTATTTTCACTATTTAATTATTCAAATTCTTCATACTCATTTGGATCCTGACCATCAACCCGTCCGTCGCTCTTACTTAAACTGTTGATAGCAGCCATTTCATCATCAGTAAGCTGGAAATCAAATGTTTCAAGGTTAAGGCTTTGATGTTTTAAATTAGCCGACTTAGGAATTGGAATGATACCTCGTTGTTCGTGCCACCGCAGGATAACTTGCCCTACATTCTTACCATACTTGTCAGCAATCTTTTGAATAACTGGTTCCTTCAGTGCAGCGCTACCACGCCCTAGTGGACTCCATGCTTCTGTTACTACACCTCGCTGATTGTCTGCCTCAAGCATTCGTTCGTTATTCCAGTACGGATGAACTTCAATTTGGTTAACCGATGGCATCACACCAGTTTCCGATTTTAACCTATCCAAATGCTCCGGCTCAAAATTAGAAACCCCTATTGAGCGAATCAGACCTCGTTTTTGAGCATCAATCATCGCTTGAAACGCTTCTACATAATGGTCACGCTTAGGTAGTGGCCAATGAATCAAGAATAGGTCTAAATAATCTAATCCTAGCCGATAAATCGATTCTTGAATTGCCATTGTTGCGTCTTCGTACCTATGATACTTTCCGGGTAGCTTTGAAGTGACAAACAGATCGGCACGGTTAACGCCTGAGCGCTTGATTGCACGGCCAACTACTCCTTCATTATCATAGTTTGTGGCTGTATCAATTCCAACATAGCCATCCTTAATAGCAGCAAGAATATGGTTAACACCATCCCCGCCACGCATCTGATACGTTCCTAGCCCAATCGCCGGCATCTTAACACCATCATTGAGAGAAATAAATGGAATTTTGCTTGTCATGAAACTGCCTCCTTTTATACCAATAACATAACGCGATTTTTTAAAAATGTGAACTTTAAAACACAAAATCGGAAACCATATTTAGTTTCCGATTGGATGAATTATTTGTTTAAACCTTGTTTTTCAATGTCTTCAAGCGTATGACCTCTGGTTTCTGGAACCCGAGTTCTAATGAAGAGCACTCCCAGTAGGCAAATGATTCCAAAAATTGAGAACACTACTTCCTGATTCATTGAAGCAGTCATAATTGGGAATAGCAATCCAACTAGCCATGATCCAACCCAGTTGAGTGATGATGCTAAACCTGATGCCCGACCACGAACTGCAAGTGGAAACATTTCCCCAACTATAACCCAAGTTAATGGGGCCCAAGTAAATGAATAAAAGGCAACGAAAATTGAAAGGAATACCACAATTAACATTGGATGAGTTCCGGGAACAATAAACTTAAGTAAAGCAGGCATCAAAAATGAAATCCCCATCACTGCTCCACCAAGAGTTAACAATGTTCTCCGCTTAAATTTATCAGCAATTGCAATGAATACCAACGAACCAATTACCAAAATAACTCCCTGAACAATTGGCCACATTAGTGCTGAGCTAGCAGCTTTACCCGTAGCCTTTTCGATAATCAGAGGAATGTAGTAAAAAATCGCATTAGCTCCCTGAAATTGTTGGAAAGCAGCAACCCCAATACCGGCAATTACTAAAAACCGGTACTTCTTAGTAAATAGTGATCCCCAATTTGTTGTGGCTGCAGCTTGTTTTTCATCAACAGCCGCTTTTTTAATTTCATTGATTTCTTGATCAGCAGCATCTGCGCTCGGACGGATATAACCAAGAACTTTTCTAGCGTCATCTTCACGATTGTTTTTAACTAGGAAACGTGGTGATTCTGGCAACTTTAAAACTCCTGCAAATAAAATTAATGCGGGAACAGCAGCCAACCCAAGCATCAGTCTCCATGCTAATTCTTCAGGCAAATCTTTAAGTAAGAAGTCAACAACATATGATATCAACATTCCTGATACAATCATTGTTTGGTTCAGTCCCGTTAGCTGTCCCCTTAGCTTAGCCGGAGCCATCTCCGACATGTACGCAGGAACCAGTGCGGATGAAGCACCAACAGCAGTTCCAAGGAATACTCTGACCACGATCAAGTAGATTGAACCATCATGGGGAGCAAGGCCAGACAATAGTGAACCAATCATGAAAACAATGGCTGAAAGCAAAATCATCTTTCTACGACCAAGTTTATCGGATAGCTGACCCGCAATGGCGCCGCCAAATATTGCACCAAACATAACAGCTGAAGTAATCCAACCAGTAATTCCAGCACTATTTTGTAGACCCCAGTCAACTTGAAGAAATGGTAATGCACCAGTCATAACTCCAATATCGTAACCAAACAGTATTCCACCAAAAGATCCGAAGAAATAAATAAACGCGCTTGAAATCTTCTTTTCTTTAGTAACGACTTCTTCCATAAAAATAAAATCTCCTAATTGTAAAAATTTGTCCATACAAATAAATTAAAGCACTTACATTTACATCTAAATGCCATAACATCAGTAACACACGACTACTCGAATGATAAAAACGGTTACATTAAACTTTAAAAAATATATTGAACACGAGAAGTATATTATGATATTTGTACGTATAAATCAACACCTATTTAATTTATACTTACCAAAAATATTTAACTTTCAAAGCAGAATATAAAAATTATTTTAGTAATGTACTTTTACAAGTTTTGCATGTTTTACTGCTTCAATATCCTTAGTTCCAGCAAGTTGCATGTCAATTTCCAACTCATGATTGAGCTCTTCAAACACTGATTGAACTCCTTGAGCACCACCAAGTGCTAAACCATAAATTACTGGGCGACCCATTGCAACTAAGTCTGCCCCGCTTGCCAATGCTTTGAATACGTGTGATCCTCGACGAATACCACTATCAAAAATAATTGGTACTTGGTGATTAACGGCCTTAGCCACATCTTCAAGAACATCAAATGAAGCTGGTCCACCGTTCAATTGACGACCACCATGGTTTGAAACGTAGATTCCCTTTGCGCCAGCACCAATTGCAAGTAATGCATCTTCTGGTGATTCGATTCCTTTAACAATAACAGGAAGATCAGTATAATCAGCAATCCGTTTTACATCATCTGCATTAATCTTTTGAGCAGCTGATGCGTAGATTTCTTCGATTCCTTTACCTTCACCGTCCCCTTCAGAGAACTTAGTCAAGTTTGCCATTGGAATTGGGAATTGGAAGTTATTGATAATGTCAGCTTCACGATAACCATCAACAGTAGCATCAACAGTCAAAATGATTGCCTTAACGCCAGCTTTTTTAGCCTCATCTAGCAAACTTTCATTAAAGTCCCAATCTTTACTCATATAAAGTTGGAAAAATTGAGGTGCCCCTTTACCGGCAGCAGCGGTATCTGCAATTGAAGTTGATGAGTAAGTACTTTGTGCCATCAATGCACCAGCAGCAGCAACACCTTCAGCAGTTGCCTCTTCACCGCGTGAGTGTGCAAGACCTTGCGCAGCGGTTGGAGCCATCATAATTGGAGTTTTAAGATCTAATCCAAATACCTTAGTGGCAGTAGATGGGTTTTCCATATCAGTTAACGCACGGGGAACAATCTGTACGTGATTAAAAGCTTCTGAGTTATGGTTAAGTGTCCATTCATCTTCAGAACCACCAACAATATAACCAAATCCACCAGTTGGGATAATCTTTTTAGCTTCTGCCTCCAAAGAAGGTAGATTTAAAATGTTCAATTTTTCTTCACGGTCACTTTGTTCATATCCATTTACTACAGTCATATTTATTATCTCCTTTAATTTACAGTGGTCTGTCATCCAAATAAATTAAACCAAACACGCTGTTCCTTTATGTAAAAACATGTTATCCGCTCCTGTTACTTTTTTAAGCACATCTATAAATTAAAACTATTTTGTCCACTTGTCAACAAATAAATTAAAAAACCTCTACAGCTGTTTTAGTCAAACTGTAGAGGTCGATCAATTATCTGTTTATATTAAACTGTCTGAGTCTTTTTCTGAATTACACATACATCATCAAGCACTTCTTGCAGAGTAATCTTCGCCATTCTAGCTTCAGCAGTACTTTGAATCTCTTGATAATAATGGTCCAAAACATTGGGAATTACTGATCCAACTGGACAAGTCGAATTAGTCTTTTCATCAACATTAAGTAAACTATTATCTGGAGAAATAGCCAAATAGACATCTAGTAAGGATATTTCCCCCGGATTCTTAGCAAGTGAGGGAGTAGCCGCACCCTTTACCGCGTTAATTAAACCCGCATTTTTTAGCTTACTCATCATTCGTCTAATTAAACTTGGGGAAGTATTAATGCTCTCAGCTATTGCCGAGCTCTTAATTTCTGATTTATCTTGATTTAATGCAATGTATGCGAGAATGTGCGTTGCGTCACTTAACTGTGTATTAGCCATAATTATCATCCTCCTCGCTAACCTGTTATAAATTATATAACAACTCGCTAAAAAAACAAGCTTCTAAAGTTACTTGAAACATAAAAAAGCAAGCATCATTGCTTGCTCAATAATTCTATATTATTTCTTAACTCCCGCGGGGCTTTTCACGCTAGTAATATCCGTTGCACTATATATAAACGAATGTTTTTCCACCTTATACATTCCAACTTCAAAGTTGTTTTTCTTCTTCGTGTACTGTAAATCTCCCGATATTTCATACACATGCTTATTTACATAACTACTATAATCACGGTCATAGTATGGAATGCATTCCAATGCCCTAACTGGATGGCCATCCAACATCATCCGCAATTTAACGGCGTTTTCTGGTGAAAGCGACATTCCAAACGCAATCATAACTAGCCCCACTATGACAACCACAATAGCTTTAAAGATCCCTTTTTTCATTCAATATCCCCGTACCTTTCTTCCCCAAGAAAGTAATGCTTACAAGTATGTTATGGCATTGTTTACTTCAAAAATCAATAAATATAAACTTTTTTGTATACAAAAATCCCTTCCAAACAAAATTAGAAGGGATTTGTTATATCTAGTTATTTAGTAATATTTAAGACGTCGTCACCATGGGTAACTTTGCCACTAGCCTGTTTAAATTCAATGTTATGAACTTCGTCAGAGTTACTAATTACAAGCAATACCGTGTCATCTAAACCAGCTTTTTCAATCGCCGGTGCCCAGAATTCAAGCAACATATCGCCTTGTTCAACACGCTGACCCTGTTTTACGTATGAAATAAATCCAGTACCGCGCATTGTAACTGTATCAATTCCGACGTGGATCAATGTTACCACCCCGTTATCTGACTTCAATCCAACCGCGTGTCTAGTTGGAAATACAACTTCAACGGTTCCACTAAATGGTGCGTAAACTTTACCATCAGTTGGTTTAATGGCAAATCCTTTACCCATTTCACCAGAAGCGAATCTTTCATCATTAACGTTGGCTAGGTCAATCAATTCACCATCAATTGGTGCTTTATAGTCGATTACTTGAGCTTCAGATTCTGTATCTGCAGAATCATCTGTCCCTAAGTGTTGACCCCATGTCTTTTCAAGTTCATCAACAATCTCTGCATGGGCCTTTTCATCCAATTTGATTTTCTTTGAGAACAAGATTGAGGCAATCAAGAACATTACTGCTGGAATCCCAAACATCATAAACTTAAATGCTAACTGTCCACTTGGAGTGATGTCAGAAGCTGATGCTCCAGAGGTCATTCCAGCAATAATGGCTGTCAAAACAACCACTCCGTTTGAAACAGCACCACCAAGTTTATCAAGCAAAGGTCTAACCGATAGAGTCAATGATTCATCACGGTGTCCCAACTTCAATTGACCATACTCCACTGAATCAGTCAAAATCATTAGCACAACCAAGAATACTAAAGGTTGTGGAATATAGAACAACACAGCTGAGAAGAGCACCATAAATAGTGACTTACCAGAGAATGCGAATAATAGTAAAGCTAAGAACATGATTGAAATTGAAATAAAGAACACATTTTTTCGCTTAAACTTTTGTGCCAGTGGTGGAAAGGCCAAAACGGCAAATACACCAATCACCGCATTAAGTGAAGCTAGAAAACTAAATTCAGCCGGCTTACCAAGAATATAAGTGAAGTAGTAAAGTTCGAGTGAATTAGTAATGGCCATTCCAGTAGTGTAAATACCGTATGTCAAAGCCAACCACATAAGTTGATCATTGTGGACTAAGACCCCAAGAACCCCTCTAAACGTAGTCTTTTCTTTATTCTTACGCAAATCTGAGTCAATTTCTTTAGTTCCTGCAGCAACTACCATTGCAGAAATCCAGGCAATCAGCGCAACAATTGCCGCAAACGCAAACCATCCACGCTTATCACCTTGGCCGTGGTTCGCATTTACTGAGAAGAACAGAACCAACGGCATAACGATAACTCCAACAATATTTTGACCAATATTTGATCCCACCCGCGCGAAAGTGGCAATCTTTTCACGTTCATTCGAATCAAATGATAGTGCTGGGATCATTGACCAGAAGCCAATATCTTTAAATGAATAAAAAATATCCATAGTGATATATAAAATTGCAAATAAAATTAGGTATAACCATGGGTTGGATACATTTAATCCGCCTAAATCAGTGAACAGTGCTGCTAGGATGATTGATCCTAGGGTTCCACCAAACACAATCCAAGGCTTAAAATGTCCCCACCTGGTATTGGTATTATCAATTGTGTTACCAATAAACGGATCAATAACTAGCTCAACAATTCTAAGCGACGTCATGATTATCGTTATGTAGGTAATCATCTTGGCACCAGTACCACCGTTACTCTTATCAAACAAATGCGACGTAATAAACATTACGAAGTACGTTGACAGGGTAGCGTAAAACATATCGTGACCAAACGCTCCAAATGTATATGAGAGCCGTGAGGCCAACTTATGAGTCTTTTGCTGCATTGCGTACATCTCCTCAAGAAAAAAATAATTGCTTAAGTATAATGTAACCGTTTGTAGAGAATTTCACAACTTAGTTTACTTTTTAATTAGTAAATTTTACTGAATATCATTTTCAAATGGCAACTAACTCTTTACATACCAAGGGATACAACAATTTAAATAAGAAAAAATATTTTTAAAATTATATCAACTTGCTCAATGATTATTTTGTAAAAAATGAGCAAATTTCGCTTTTTGATGACAAAAAAATAAGCCACATAATCTTCAAAAAATGAAAACTACGTGACCCAATCCATTTATATTTTATCTTCTTCTATGTTTAACAAATGTAAAGAAATGCAACATGCAAGCTAGTAATACGTAAAAGATAACCACAAATGAAATCCACATTAGCCAAAAGCTGTGGTTTGCTAATAAGCCTGTCAGTGATTGGATTCCCATTGTAGCTAAAGCCATAACTGCAATCATAAAGAACAGCTCTATGTATCGTTTCATCGTGTTATCATCCTTTCGAATAGCTGAGTTTAACTTAATCCCTGCTTGCCTTAATTGCCGTTGCTTATTATTAGGCAACTCTGTTAATCCGTAGCTATTTGTAACCACGATTTCGTTTAACTTAATTACCCCAGCAGAAGACATTACCTTATCTATAATTCGGAAACTTTGATCGGTAACCCCCGTAACAAAGTTTTCGATGCTACTCATATAACAGTCGGTAATGCTGATATAATGTTTGTCCTTAAACTTATCAGGATGCGTTTCACCTAGATGATCAATCCGTACTAACCGCTGACGCATACAATCAAAGAAGTCTTTTAATTTCCCAGATAAACTTCCCCAGTACGTTGGTGCCGCAATAACCCACACGTCTGCCTCAAGCATCTTAGATTCCAGGATATCTAAAACCGGATCCTTAGCATCTCCTTTATCTGGGCCAAAATTATAATCTTCGAGATAGATAAAGTCTGTTGTATTCGGAAACTTAACTTGATTGAGAACAGTATCCAAAGCCATTCTAGTGACACCATTCTCTTTATGAGAACCAAGAATCCCCAATATCTTCATTTAATCCGCCCCCAAATTAAAGTAAATTACTTATGCCTCAATTTTAAGGATATTTATAATTTTTTACAAATCAAAAGGAGTTCCATTGTTTGAAAACAACGGAACTCCTCTATTAAAATTTAAATTTTGTCTTGATGCTTAAAATAGTCTCTACCATAACTATTCACGCTCGCTATGAGAGCCTGATTCATTTTTAATGGTATCAGAAATCGGGTAAGTTAACCTTAAGAAGCTTCCAACCACAACTGGAATCAAGAAAATCAGGAAGATTAACCCGACAATCACACCTATGGCCACTTGAATCAACGTCAATACCCCGGAAGGCATCAAGGCTGCAAATGTACCACCAAGGATTATTGCGGCTGAGATAACAACAGTTCCAATAATCGAAGCCGCCTTAACGATTCTACGGCTTGGAATATCATAGTAGACACCCAATTCTCTGTACTTAGTCATCAGGAAGATACTGTAATCCACCCCCAAAGCAACTAGCATAACAAAGGTAAAGAATGGCGTATTCCAAGTCAACAAGTCATGCCCAAGGAAATGGCCACTAATAAATCTGGTAATGCTAAGCGAGCTAAAGTAAGCAAATATCAAAGTTCCAATGATATATAGTGGCTGCAAGACTGACTTGGTTGTAAACATCAACGCAATTAGAATTCCAATTAGCATGATTATTGCAGTTCTCAAGAAGTCACTGTTGGCAGTCTTTTTAACATCAGAAATCGTTGCGGTTTGCCCGCCAACTGCAACCTTTGCTTTATTCATTGAAGTTCCCTTCAACACTGCTTTAACTTGGTCACCTAATTGATCTACGCGCTTCATGGAAGTTTGTGAGTTAGGGTCTGTTCCCAAAATAACGGTCAATTTAGCAGACTTCTTATCCTGTGAAAGGTAAGCATTGGTTGACTGCTTAAATGTATCGCTCTTTAAAACAGAGTTAGGGATGTAGAACGTGTTGGCAGCTGCAGATTTTTGCAATCCAACAAGGTAATCATCAGCTTCTTTTAAGCCCTTACCAATTTGCTCTAAACCAGCATTAGCTTGCTTCAGTGATGATTGAATAGTTTTAAGCTGCATACCGACTGCTTGAGTATCACTGCCAATTGTCTTAGTACTTGCTGCGACTGACTGAAGCTTTCCGGCAATGGCTTCGGTTTTTGCTTGTTGCTGCTGCATTGCAGCAGACAACACTTGAGTTTGCGTTGCGGTTAGCGGTTGCCCAACTTGAGTCATTTTGGCTTGAATTCCGGTAATCACAGACGAGCCACTAGTGGTCTGACTTGACTGAATGGAGCGGAGTTGTGTCGCTATACTTTGAGCATTTGACCCAATTGATTTCAAGTTAGAAGAATCAAATTTAGTGTTCTCACTCTTCTTTTGAATGGTCTTAATTCCCTTTTGAGCGGTCTTCATCCGCCCGTTCAAGGTTCTTAACTGATCATTTACATAAAGCTGGTTAAGTGCTGAACCACCAGGCTGAGTGACGGATGCTACAGTCTTAACCCCAGGTTCCTTTTGGAGTTGCTTGGTTAGCGCATCTAACGTCTTCAAATCCTTCTCGTTATTGAGTTTGTGATTAGCTCTAATGTAAATCGTAGTTGGTTCAGCAGTTCCCTTTGAGAACTGCTTTTGGACAATCTGATAACCTTGCTTTGATGACAAGTCGTTTGAAAGTTCAGTTGTATCATCATAGTTTAACTTGCTTTGATAAGTAGCTAAAAAAGGAACGGTAACGACCAGTGCAGCAATAATAGCAATCACTGGGTGTAAAACAGACTGTTTAGATAAGAATTTCCAAGTAGGACTTTCTTTAGTTGACACCCGCTCATGCGATGGCCAGAAAATCTTTTTCCCAAAGGTTGCCATAAAGAATGGGTTCATGGTCAATAGGACAAACAATAGGACAAATACCCCAATTGCAACTCCAAAGGCTGATTGATAAATCGAGAACTTAGCAAGTCCTAAAGCTGCAAACCCAATGAGAACTGAGCTACCACTGTAAAGGATAGTCTTACCAGCCACCTTGAGCGAATGCATTGTGGCCTCGGCTTTCTCCAGACCTTCATTTAAGTCATTTTTAAACTGATTGTATAACAAGATGTTATAGTCGGTTCCAATTCCAAACAGAACCACCACCATGAATACCTGGGTGAAGTTAGAAATTGTTAACCCGTAATTTTTAGCTAGATTCATTACAATGCTAAGCGAAATAATGAAGGATGTTCCGACAGTTAATAACGAAATTAATGGAACAATTGGTGAAGCAAACACAATGATTAGCACGATCAATATGAAAATTGTGGCAATCAATTCTGTCTTCTTAATCCCATCTTCAGTTGCTTTTCTAAAATCATCATTTAACACATCGCTACCTGTAACGTATGTTTTTACGCCAGCGGTTTTCGATGCTTTCTTAATATCCGAGTTCATTTTCTGCACGGAATATTTCTTCCCAACATCTAATTGAACCAGCTGAGTAGTTTTATCTTTTGAAATTAGTTGCTTTTGGGTCATCGTACTATCATTTGGCCCAGTGATCCCTTTGATATTAAGCTGTTTTGTTTGGTTCTTTAGATAATTAATGGTTGAGTTGATGTTTTGTTGTTGCGTGTCCGAAAGTTTGCCATTTTTATCATGGAACACAACAACAACTTGTCTCGTGTTGGAAATTTTGTGACCCCATTTATTTTGAATCACTTTGGCAACCTGACTTTGGGCACTATCGGGAATCTTAGTTTGCCCTTTATCTGCAAGTAGTTGCGACATGTTTGGTAACAAAATAACGGAAACCAAAATCGCAATTACCCAGCCAATAAACGCAAACCCATATCTCTTACTTAGCTTATTCATGAATTCTACCTTACTCCTTCACATTCTTTTCTCTCAATTGGTTATTGTTTAACAGCGACGAAAGATACTTGTGAGCCTTAGCTTTATCGACTGGATTATTCCGAAGAAAAATCCATTCCAAGACTAATAAAATGGTATTGCAATAATGGTCAGCAACTAACTCAGGAGGAACATCATTATCATAATTATTGCTAAATTCTTCAGCAATCTTTCTAACCAAATCTTTAAAATAATTCAAAAAGCTATTAATTAATAATCCATCCATTGAATTACATTTTTTAATGCCATCAAGTAGCTCTTCTTTCTCTGACAACAAGTCAAAGAGCCGGTCAAAATATACGTCAATCAATTCTTCAGGACTAAATTTCAAATACTCCTCTAAATGAATCTCTTGACTAAGAACATACCAGCAGTAGTTAGCTAAATCATACTTATCATCGAAATAGTTATAAAACGTGGCACGGGGAAAATTACTTACATTCGAAATTTCATTAACGCTAATATCCTCAAATGGCTTCTCCTGCAGCAAACTAAACATAGTCTGTGCGAATGCATCTAAGGTTCTTACAGCCCCTCTAGTAGGCTTTTTATTTAAGTCATACTTCATATTATCTCTCCAAAATACCCAGTATTTTTCAACACTGGGTAGTCTAGCATGCTGACCAAATTTTTGCAACTGTCTAAATTTAAACATATGTAAATATCAGTTTGAAGTTTTGACAATTTCTTCTACTAATTCCGCAAATTTTTTATCATGATAATCAGAATCTCTAACTATTAAATAGATACTCCGTGAAAAGTGATTTCCAATTTCTATTGTTGGTACTTTTTTCGGAATATCTTGATTTGAAATGATTGATTCACCAACCCCGTCAGCAAGAAGCTGCTTAATCAAACCGCTATTATTAACCTGAATAATTTTCTTTGGTTGAATACTCTCTTCACGTAAATACTGATCAGTATAGTAACCAATCCCTGAGCCGCTTTCCCGAGTAATCCATACTCCAGTCTGGTAACCTGCCCTTACTAGTTGGTCATCAGCCACTGAAATTCGCTTGATTCCTTCCGTTACTAATGGTTTTTCAATCATACCAATATCAATCTTATGGTTCACCAATTGATATAGAACATCGTCTGAATTACTAACTTTTACTAAAAAATCATTTTTACTTCCATATTTATTTTCAAGATTACCCATTATTTTTGAAAACATCACCCGAGAAACGGTCTGAGAAATACCAAATTCAACCATTCTGCGTTGTTCGCCTTCGATATTATCAATGTCACGACCAACCTCTGTCCAAATATCTATTAATTCATTAGCCCCTTTATATAGAACATCTGCTGCTTTAGTTGGAATTACTTCTCGCTTTTTTTGTCTAATAAACAGATCTGATCCAACCTGCTCCTCAAGTTGCTTAATCTGATTTGAAACCGTTGGCTGGGTAATGAACAATTGGTCGGCAGCCAATGAAAAGCTTCTGGTTTCGTATACAATTACAAATGTCTCAAGAAATTTAAACATGTAGTGAGCCCCCTTTTAACATAAGAAATATTTATGCTAAAAATAAAATTAATCAATTTTATCTATTATACTACGCAGTTTATAATTAAGACATAAAGAAAATAACTTATACATTCAGGAGGAAAACGCATGAAGACATTGTTTAGGCAAGTGCCACTACCAATTTGTGGACTAATTTTAGGAATTGCATCTTTAGGAAATTTGTTCAAGGCACTTGGACTCAATGTAGTTGCTAACGGGTTCGGAATTATCTCATCCGTTTTGATGCTGCTAGTTTTATGCAAGATCGTTACTGATTTTAAACACACAATTATGGACATTAAAGATCCAATCATTGCATCTGTTGCTCCAACCTTCACGATGGCCTTGATGATTATTGCTACTTTCATTAAAGCTTGGGGAGCTCCTAGCTTAGCTGCTGTAATCTGGGTTGCCGCAGTCATTCTCCAGTTCGTAATCATCGGTGCATTCTTCTACTTCCACATGTTAGTTCCATCAGTTGGTTTAGAAAATGTCTATCCAAGCTGGTTTGTAACATTTGTTGGAATTGGTGTAATCCCTGTTACTGCACCCAACTTTATCGTTCAACTAGGAACACCAGTGTTATGGCTCTCACTACTACTCTACGCAGTATTACTACCAATTGTCTGCGTTCGCTTACTTAGAAGGGAACTACCATTCGAAGCAACTTTACCATTGCTAACAATCATGGCTGCTCCTGCATCACTTTGCTTAACTGGCTACTTATCAATGACTAGCCACCCATCATGGGGATTCAGCTTATTTATGCTAATCCTAGCTCAAACATTATACTGGGGAACTTTAGCAAAAATCGTTAAGTATGTTCGCCTTTCATTCTATCCAAGCTTTGCAGCATTCACATTTCCTCTCGTAATATCAGCAACCGCACTAAACTTGTTTAACAAAACATTTGTACTAACAAACAACCTAAACCAGATTCTTAACGGCTTGGTTTATGTAGAACTAGTTATCGCAACATCAATGGTACTATTCGTTCTCGTACGTTACGTTGCCTTTCTTGCCAAGAAATTTCAAGTTCAACTATCAGAATTAAAAAATGAGACTTTGTAAGGTCACAAAAGCCGATGCGTTTGCATCGGCTTTTTATTTTTCAATAATGCCACTTTTCCAAAAACGAAGCTCTGTTTCGCCAACCAAATCTATATTGGTTTACGGTTGCCGTCTTTGAACTCAATCTAAATACTGACCAAGCATTAGCATTGATACCTGAAAGACTCCTAATTGACTTCTGTGGATTTCGATACTTTTCAGCACCGTCACCACGGTCGGCAATTCCAGAGGTTTGCGTAACAAACCAGATTCCATTTTTATAAGCATAGTTGTCTTGGTGAGTGTGACCGGAAATATAACCAACCACCCTGTCAGTCTTTTGCTTAAACTGACTGATCAAATTAAACACTTGGCGGCTTTCTTGAACACCTGGAATGTTAGTAACTTCATTATTTTCAAATAAGGTTTTTAGATAAGAATGCTCAGAACGTCTACGGCCAGCCATATCATAAGTGTTAACCCAGTTATCCACGCCATTAACAGCAATGTGATTTACAAACAAGGCTTGCTTATCTTCAGGAAAGTTATTGAGCTGGTCAGTTAACCACTCTATCTGTTCCCGACTGTAATGAGTGTATCCATGGCGGAAACTACTAAAGTGAATCTCCCCATCCTCTCCTGGAACTAAGTCTGCTTGGTCAAATCCATCCAGAACGATGACCCTGAATGGCGATTCTGGAATATCATACGTTCCATAAACAGCGTGGTTTTCGTTCTCACGTCGATTCAAGAAATTGCTTTGGCGAATTTCCCATGCTTGTTCGTTAGTAATCAGTTGATCGACTAAGTAACCTGAGTTATCCCTAGCGTAACCTGAATTATCGTCATGGTTTCCGTTCAAAATGATAAATGGTTTTTCGGATTCTTTAATTGCTTGAGTTCCTAGCATGACATCTTGAAAACTTATCTCCCTTGGTTTGTTACCATCATTCAAGTCACCACCATGAATAACTAAATCCACACCATAATTTTTAGCGTAATAACTCAGTAACCGCAAACTTCGTAATACGGAAACCGAACCTGGTGTTTGATAACTATCAATATGAGTATCAGTCACGTAAGCAATCAGCTTATCTGTACTGTCCATATCTTTTCTAACTTCAGCATCAAACATATCAAGTGCTAATTTTTCTTGCTCGGTTGGAATAAATTCAGAATCAAAGTCTTCATGGTTCAAATCCAATCCTTTTTCCCAATCAGTAACGTTTGCTAAAAATGAGCCCGTTTTACGACCATTAACATCAATTTTTTTACCCTTAGATTTAGCCGAATATGGCCAAATGTTTTCCCAGGGCTGTTCGGCATTCTGGTCTAAAATATTCCCAACCTTTTCATATCTACCCGGTCGCGGTAACTTAGTAATCTTTCTTAAATCTTTGGGTGCATACATTGGTAGGTAACTGCCATCCAGTAATTCAGCCCAAAAAGAGTCATTATCAATTCCCTTTACCTTGGCCTGATAATTGACCCGTTCACCGCTAGAGATTACTCTATCGGTCCGATATTGCTTTAAAAATGATGGCTGCTGGTACACAGCCACCGGCTTTTTAACTTCCAACCAACTACTTGGTTTCATCGGAAACCGATAGTCTTCTAAAGACCTTTTTGATGACATACTTTACCTCCGCATACTTTCTAGTAACAGTTTAGTTGAGCCAATACTTTGGTGCAAATTATATTTTTTGTTGCATTTACAACAAAAGTGGGCTAAATTAATTAATAACCTGGAGGTGAGTCAAATTAAGCCAGATATATTACGTAATCTTGGAATGATTGCCAGATCACTGGATTCAATCGCAAACATTGAATTTAAAGACTATGCATTAAATAAGGGTCAATACCTATATCTTGTCCGCGTTTTTGAAAATCCCGGGATCATTCAAGAGCATTTAGCAGAAATGATCAAAGTTGATCGGACAACAGCCGCTCGTTCAGTTAAGAAGCTGATAACTAACGAAATTTTGACCAGGAAACCAGACCCCGAGAATAAGAAAATTTGGCATCTTTACGCCACAGATAAGGGTAAGCGAATCGCACCTATTATTATTCGAGAAAACCAATACTCCAATGAGCGGGCATTGTCTGGAATTAGCGATGATGATGCAAAAAAACTAGCCACTTTATTGGAGCAAGTTAACAATAATATCAATGAAGATTGGCACTATGTAAAAAAAGGTAATCACAGAAAATACTAAATTTGGGGGAGTTATAGATGCAAAAATTAATTATTGATAATGGTATTTTAGATATATTCCCAGAGATTCAAATCAACATTTTAACGTTGTCAGGAATTGACAACCATCATAACGATTCACAGGAAGACTACTTCAAAAATTTACTTGCCGAAGCAACAAAAGCTTCCGCAAAATTTACTAATGAAGAAGAAACCTTCAGTAAAAATCCTGTAGTTGCTCAATGGCGTGAAGCAGAAAGAACTATGTTAACCGATGAGACAACCAATGCGGTACTAGTTATTGAATCTATCAACGAAGAACAAGCAAATCGAGCTAATAATGCAATGAGCGAACTGAAAAACTTATGCGAGGCTTATTTTAATGTAACAGGTGAAACGCAAACTTTAACTAAAGAAAATCCCGAATCAGTTATTAAAAAATAAAAAGGTGAAGCATAGAGGCTTTTGTAATCATAGTCTCTCAGGCTTCACCTTTTTTAAGCTTTTTTAGATTTTTCCAACCAGCTTAGTTCCCGGTTGCAAAGTTTTCTCTGCTGGTTTCCAGTTTGCAGGGCAAACCCGATCACCATGTTCTGCGACAAATTGTGCTGCCTCAAGTGTTCTCAAAACTTCACTTGCATTACGACCAACACCCATATCGTTAATGGTGTATGACCGAATCTTTCCTTCAGGATCAATGATAAAGACACCACGATATGCTTGGCCGGCCTCTTCATCAAGGACATCAAAGAATCTAGCTAACTTTCCTGCTGGATCAGCAAGCATCGGGTACTTAACTTTGCCAACCTCTTCACTGCGTTCGTGCCAAGCTTGGTGAACAAATTCAGTATCTTCAGAAACTGAATAAACCTCAGCCCCAACACTTTGGAACTCTTCATACAAGTCTGCCAAATCCCCTAACTCTGTAGGACAAACAAATGAAAAATCAGCTGGGTAAAACAATACTACTGACCAGTGCCCCAACATATCTTTTTTAGATACTTCGTGGACATCCCCATTCTGGTACGCGTTCACAGAAAACTCTTCGATTTCTTTACCGATAAAACTCATCAATAACCACCCTTTCAATTTTAAGTCCCTACAGTTATAGTTTAGCGTACCCATCAGCAGTAATCAATAACCATTCTAATCTAATAATTATTATTTATAATCTTCATCGTTTTCCCAACCTTTTTTCTGTATAATTATCATTAAACAAACCAGAAAATGTAAAGGAGATATCAATTTATGCAAATTGCTGGATTTGGTGTCGAAGAATGGCTTAACGTTTGGGAACGGAAAGCAACTTACGATATCGCTCAAAGCACCATTGCTTCAATGACCATGAAAGAAATTTTAAACATTGATGGTAGTAATGGACAAAGCTTTTACGATCTACTCGACCAACAAAAGATGAACTACGGTTGGATCGAGGGCTCACCTGAATTTAAAGAAGAAGTGGCCAAACTATATAAGCATGTGGATTCAGATAACGTACTGCAAACTAACGGTGCCACTGGTGCCAATCACCTTGCACTGTATTCATTAATTGAACCTGGTGACCAAGTAATCGCTGAATACCCTTCATACCAACAGCTTTACGATATCCCAAAGTCATTAGGTGCTAAAGTTGATTACTGGACCATTCACGAAGATGACAACTGGTATCCAGATATCGAAGAATTAAAGCAGCTTGTTTCACGTGAAACAAAAATGATTTGTTTAAATAACGCCAATAACCCAACAGGAACTGTGCTAGACACTAACTTCTTAAAACAAGTAGTAGAAATTGCCAAGTCAGTTGACGCCTACGTATTAGTCGATGAGGTTTACCTACCCTTAGACAACCCAGAGAGCTTTACTTCTATCGTCGACTTATACGACAAGGGAATTGCTACAAATTCACTATCAAAAACCTATTCGGTCCCCGGTATTCGAATCGGATGGACAGCTTCAAATGCTGAAGTTGCAGACATCTTTAGAAAATACCGTGACTACACGATGATTTGTGCCGGAGTATTCAACGACATGCTGGCAGTTCACGTTCTCCGGAATAAAGATAAGATTCTTAGCCGTAACAAACAGTTAGTTATGAACAACTTAAAAATCTACCAAGAATGGATTGAAAATGAGCCAAAAGTGAGTTTGATCATGCCACAAGCAGTCTCTACATCCTTTCCTAAAATTGATATTAACGAAGATATTGAAGAGTTCTGCATTAAGTTGCTTAAAGAAAAAGGCGTTTTGTTGGTTCCCGGAAATCGTTTCGACATGCCAGGCCATGTTCGCTTGGGATATTGTGCTCAAGAAGATACATTAAAACAAGGATTAGCAAAACTTTCAGAATTTTTGAAAGAATACTAAAAAATCATGGTCTCAAAATTCGTAATTGAATAGCGAGATCATGATTTTTATATTTAATGTCCTTGGTACACTTTTCGATTTAACTGTGGAGCTTGAACTGGTGTTCCTGCTGCGGTCATATCCTTGATATATTGAACAAAAGTATCTGTATCCGTTCCAATAGAACCTTGGATTGGCGTATCTTTAAACGCAGTAAAGTCATCCCCACCTCCGTGAAGGAAGTCATTAATAACCACATTATACGTCCCATCTGGGCTAATCTTTGTCCCATCATCCTTTGTCATTGATACCACCTTAAACGGCTGGTTAGAATCACCTGAATCAGTATAAGTATATTTAAGTCCAGCTATTTGTAAGTAATATTGCTGATTTTGATCATACTGCTGATTCAACGCTTGTTCAATTTGCTTTCCAGTCATCTTTACAACCTGGAGAATATTTCCGAATGGTTGGACGGCAGTTGCTGATCCCCAGGTAATATCTCCATTTGAGTTAACTTCAAGGTCAGCTCGAACACCACCTGTATTAGTCATAGCAAAATCAGCAGGAACGTTGTGCTTATTAGCCTCGTATAGTTGCCCATCGACAACCAATTCACCAGCTGCATTTTCCATTGTTTTATTATTGTGCAAACGGCCAGTAATGGTTTCTGGTTTAGCTGCTTTACCAATAACCTGGTTAACCTGTGGGCCTACACGATCATCTGCATCCTTAACAACGGCCGCAACATTTGGGTTTGGACTAGTTGTTGGATCATCTTGCTGTGATAACACTGGGTACACGTGTGGTGCAACAGTTACAAACTTACCAGATTTTGGACTAACGTAGCTCCAAACATCATCGTATGCTTTACCTGTGTAAACTGCTTGAACAACGTGAGTATTCCCGATCTTAGCGTTTGCGTATTGATGTGAGTGACCAGCAACATAAAGACCGACATGATTATCTGGATCAATTGAGTTTAATTTATTAAGAATATCAACAACTGGGCCAGTCGTTTGTCCTTGTGGACTCGTTGCCACACCAGTATGGGCAAGAACAACAACTGCTTTAACACCCTTCTTATTTAGGATCGTATCGTACTTGGCAATGGTTTGGGCCTCATCCAGAACCTTGTAATCTTTGTAGTTATCATAGAGTGTTAAACTTGGCAAAGTTGATGTGTCCACACCAATAAACCCAATCTTAGCCTTTTCATTACCGGCCTTTATAGTTTTAATGGTATATGGTTTATACCCAAATGGGATTTGGCCATTATCCTGGCGAACTACATTAGCAACAACCAATTGCATGTCAGTTGAATAATGAGGATAGTCCTTCACCAATTGGTTGGCGTTAGTTTGTGCTGTAGGCGGATTTCCATTTAAAATTCGGTTAAATTCAGGTAACCCGCGATCAAACTCATGGTTCCCCAAGGTCCCTATTTGAAACCGCATTTCTTTAAGCGCGTGCATTGTAGATTCATGAGCTAACAATGATGAATTTGCCGGAGCAGCACCCACCATGTCGCCTGCTTCAACCCTAAAGGTATTATTTGAATTGGCAACTTCCTTAAATTGCTCTTGTGCTTGATCAAGATATGTAGCTAATCTAGCTGCTGTTCCAGCACCCTTGTAAGTCTTTTGGCCGATTCCTACATCCCCCGTGGTACTTAGTCCACCATGGAGATCGTTAATTCCTAAAATCTGTACAGGAATGTCCTTTTTATACTTACTTGGAACAGATTGAAATTCCGGTTGTTCGATTGGCTTAGCATACTCATCGGTACCCGCAACATTCGGTAATGTTTGGGTTGAATCATCTGCATTTGCTGCTGGTGCTATACTTACAAGTCCCGCTAAAATCAGTGGTAGGGACAGCATCGAAATCAGCTTTCCCCTAATGTGACTAGTCATAATTATTCCTCCCCTTAAAAACTTATATAACGCCAAAAGTTTATAATGAAAACGCTTTACTTGTCAACGATATGTGCCGTTTTTTTATTTGCAAATCATTATTTGCTTATGATGATAAACTAATCTCAGAGGATCAAAATTATGGAAGAAATTATATTAGATAAAAGCAGTTCCCAAATTAAGCAATTTGCCAAATTAATTCAAGAAGTTTCTTGGGGAGCCGGAAAGTATTTAGCAAATATCATGATAAATAATCAACTTTCTGACTTTGAACGAGTAATAATGCTGACAAATCAAAATGAATTAGTTGGATTTGCAGCACTACTAAAAGAAGATATCGTTAAAGACACTGGTCTAACCCCATTTATTAGCACCGTGTTTGTTGCCGAAAAATATCGGGGCAAGAAGTTGAGTCAAAAATTAGTTTCTGACTTAGAAACTATTGCTAGGCAGGCGGGATTTTCAACTGTATATATTGCAACTGCTCACATCGGTTTGTACGAAAAGATTGGTTACCAACACTTTGATGATAAATTAGACATAATGGGTAGGCCGATGCGATTACTAAAGAAACAATTAACAAGCGCTAACTAGATTTATTTATGCAAAACTATTTTTTACGAAAGGGATGAACTAATGAAAGAGATTAAACTTAAGTGGCTCGTAACCGGTGCCCTAACTAGTAGTATTGGGATGAGTTTCATATGGCCACTCACCAGTGTGTATTTGCATAATCATTTACACGTATCATTAACCATTGTCGGAATTGTGTTACTCTTCAACTCCCTTGCAAGTGTGTTGGGAAGTTACATCGGCGGCCACATGTATGATCACGGAAATCCATATAAATTGCTAGTTGGTGGCGTAACAACCACGTTAGTAACACTACTCTTATTAATTCCATTTCATGGTTGGCCAATTTTTGGGCTTTTGCTATTTTTTAATGGTCTTACCTCTGGCTGGAATATTACCATGGTCAACGCAATCGGCTCCAGCATTCGTAGCCAAGATACCAGGTTTGTGTTTAACATGCTCTACTTCGCTCAGAACCTTGGTGTCGTATTGGGAACATCACTTGTCGGCTTTGTTTACAACTTTAGCGTTACGCTACTGTTTGTCATCGCTAGTGGTTTATACCTTATCTTTTTAATACTCGTCATCACCAAGTACAAACCAGCAGCAGTTAAGCCAAAAAAAGCACTAATACGCAATCGCAAAGACCAAAAACCTGATAAATTACCAAGAGCTAACATACTAATTCTAAACTTATTCTTTATATCGCTATTGTTAATTTGGGTTATGTATCAGCAGTGGGTATCTAACCTTTCCGTATATATGACTGGTCAAGGAATTCCCCTAAGCCTTTACAGTGTGCTTTGGACACTTAATGCCGGCCTGATTGTAGTGATCCAAATAATTACTAATTGGATTGCCCGTTATTACGAAAACCTAATCTTGCAAATCCTGTTCGGAATACTAGTGGTCGCTTCGTCCTTCGTGGTTTTGATTTTTGCCAAAAGTTACTACATGTTTGTAATTTCGATGGTAGTTCTCACCATTGGTGAAGCAACGGCCTTTCCAACCATCCCAGCCCTCGTCAATACCCTTACGCCAGTATCAGTAAAGGGAAAGTACCAGGGAGCAGTAAATGCTTGGGCATCAGCAGGACGTGCTTTTGGTCCATTATTAGGTGGGCTGATTATTGACGCTCAATCATATGTGTCATTATTTATTATTGCAACAATTACAATCTTTCTGGTATTAATCACCCTAGCAACAACCTGGAATTTAACTAAGTCAAAGTTAGAATTTTATAGATAATAAAACCCGCCTTTCATTCGGAAAGGCGGGTTTCAATTAGAATACACTTCGAATTCTTTTCTGCAGTTCTGGTAACACATCAGTTTCAAACCACGGGTTTCGTTTTAACCACCCATAATTAAGTGGCGAGGGATGGACTAATGGAAAGTACTCTGGTAGATACATTTGATAATTGCGAACCGTTTCCGTCAGGTTCTTACCTAACCTGCCATTTAAATAGTATTTTTGTGCATACTGGCCAATCAGTAGGGTTACCTTAACATTAGGCATCTGTCTCAACAGTTGTGCATGCCATTTCTCAGCAAACCCCTTCCTAGGCGGTAGATCACCATGAGTACCCTTACCAGGATAGTAGAAATCTAGTGGCATCACTGCCACCTTACCAGCGTTATAAAATTCATCCTTGGTCACACCCATCCATTCTCGTAATCGGTCACCACTCGGGTCATCCCAAAACACCATGGATTCTTGGGCTTTTCTACTAGGTGCTTGACTAATAATTAGAATTTCTGCTTCAGGAATTACATGATATAACGGCAAGATTCCCTTTTCCGTAAACGCTCTGTTATCTGGATCCGCCTTAATATCATCAAAGATTTTTTGTAGTTGTTCCACGACTAATCCTCCTGGGATTCTTGTAACGCCTTATAAAATTCAGGAAGTTTCCGTTTCAAATTGATAATTCGATTATTCGCATCTAAAAAGCCATGTTCACTGATTCCTTCAAATACTAATTCGTCATTATGAAACATCTGGTATTTCAAAATTAGCTTTGCTACACCGACTTCTGAAACTTGGGTTTCAATTCTAATTTTATCAGGGAATGTTGTTGGTTTGAGGTATTTTCCGTTAACTGAAGCAACGGGGGATGTGATCCCGCTTTTCTCAAGCTTTTCAAATGGCCAATCAATCTTGTCTAAAAAGTCAGTTCTGGCTTCCTCCATATAACGGATATAGTTAGAATGATGCGTAATTTGCATTCGATCTGTTTCGTAGTATTGCACTTGGTGATAATATTCTGAAATCATGTTTTGCCTCCTAATTTACTTATGATATGGGCTACCCTCATTAATCATAAACGCCCGATAAATCTGTTCAGTTAATACTAACCTCATCAACTGGTGAGGTAACGTAAACCTACCAAACGAAATCTGTGTGTCCGCGCGTTTTAATACGGCCGGATCTAATCCTAATGATCCGCCAATTACAAAGGTGATGTCTGAATGTCCGTAAGTTGTCAGGTTTGCGATTTCTTTCGCGAATTCCTCAGATGAACGCTCCTTCCCAAGAATCGCAAGTGCGTAAACATACTCCTTATCCTTGATTTTCCCCAGAATCCGTTCTCCTTCTTTTTGCATCACATCAGCCATTTCAGCATCACTCAACGATTCTGGAGCCTTTTCATCGGGAACTTCAACGATTTGAAATTTGCAGAATCTTGAAAGGCGTTTAGCGTATTCCGCAATTCCTTGCTTAAAGTACTTTTCCTTTAGCTTCCCCACAACGACCAGTTTAATGTTCATCTAATCTTTTCCTCCTGTGCACTACTGTGCAAAAATATCGAGGTATCAACAGTTTATCCACAAAGTTATCCACAGGTTGATAAAATGATACCGCTTTTCCTTATCCATGCATTTTTTTCTAAATTGTCAATAAGCATTTTTTATCCACAACTTTATTAACAACATGTGTTCGGAATCTTAAAACGCAAACCCTAATATGGCAACGTTTCTAACGTCTTTCTAATCCGAACAAACAATCTCTGCAAAGTTATCCACATTTCTGTGGATAACTTTTAGATTGTCCAAAACATTTTTATTTACTTTAATACCGCCTTTTTAACCAAAACCAAAAGTTATTCACCAAGTTATCCACAGAGTTATTCTCAATCTTTTTTTGAAATAAATTTTGTATTGAAATATATAATCTTGATTTTCAGTTGGCGTTCGCTTTTTTATCATACAACAAAACAAATTTGAGTGCTAAGTCTGGTTTTTGTTCGGAATTTGAAAAATATGTCACCCATAACAGACAAATTCTTCGACTTATTCCATACAAAACCATAGCTTCGCATGATCATCCTACCAATATAATTGGAAAAGCCGATTATCCAGCAATTTTATTCTGGTAGGACAAAATAAAAAGCAGCGAGATTATCGCTGCCTTTCATTAACTATTTAGGTTTGATTTTTGAGTTAACTTAACTTGGCCGGTTTTTTGCGAACCATTGTGATAGTAAGTTATCGAAATCGAATCACCAAGTTTGTGTTGATAGAGAATATCTCTAATCGCTGTCTGCTCAGTAATTTTTTTACCATCAAGCTCAGTAATCACATCGTACTTCTTCAAACCAGCCTTTGCTGCTGGAGAACCTGATGAAACCTTAAAGACTACCACTCCAGTGGATACTGAACTAGGCAATTTCAGAATCGACCTCTGTTGTTTCTCAGAGATATTAGCTAAATCAACATATTCAATTCCCAGTGCAGGTCTTACCACCTTACCACCAGATATCAATTGATTAATGATTCTCACAACTTCATTGGAAGGAATTGCAAAGCCCATTCCCTCAACGCTAGTTCCTTCTTGATCCTGAGCTAGCTTCATTGAATTGATCCCAACTACTTGGCCATCCATATTGATTAATGGACCACCAGAGTTACCTGGGTTGATAGCTGCATCAGTCTGAATAACCGTTGCGTTTCCGATTGCTTGACCATTAGAGTTGGTTTGGGCAACCTCACGTTTTTTAGCAGAAATGATCCCTTGGGTAACAGATGTTGCGTATTGTGAGCCAAGTGGTGAACCAATAGCAAGCACTGGTTCAGCAACCTTGATATTATCAGAATTACCAAACGAAGCTACGGTCTTAATCTTATTAGACTTAACTTTCAGTACAGCTAAATCGGTAACTGAATCCTTACCAACAATTTCGGCACCAACCTTAGATCCATCACTGAGGATAATTTCCAAAGAATTTGAACCGCTGATAACGTGGTTATTAGTTACGATATAAGCCGTATTACCATTCTTCTTGTAAACTACACCCGAACCTTCACTGGCGGCCTCTAGCTTGCCTGAATCGCTCTTAGAACTCGATCCACTATCGCCCTCAATGCTCCCAAACAGTCCAGCTAATCCTCCAGAAGAACTAGTATTTTCCTTCTGCAGATTAATAACGGAGACCACAGCATTTTTAGTAGAATTAAAAGCCTTTTCTGATTGGGTATTCAGATTGACCTTAACATTACTTACTTTCGCCGCTCCAGAACTATTTGTAGTTAATTCAGACGTTGTTCCGCCATCTTGGTTATTGAAATACGAAACGCCACCATAAGTTACCGCGCCACCAAGTGCACCGGCAACCAACGCAGTCAGCACGATTTTTCCAAAACCATTACTTGTTGCCATCGGGACTCCTCCTTGTGTAAGAACACTTTTTATATTTATTTTAGTCTATAACAATAAACTTAAAATAACCTAAAATAATTAACTAAATAATCATTAAAGGTGAAGCAGATTCAGCCTCG
This sequence comes from Lentilactobacillus curieae, assembly GCF_000785105.2. NCBI lineage: Bacteria > Bacillati > Bacillota > Bacilli > Lactobacillales > Lactobacillaceae > Lentilactobacillus > Lentilactobacillus curieae. The sequence continues at coordinate 836,009 of NZ_CP018906.1, forward strand.
GTATCGTATAGTTGAAAATCATTATCAACCCCGAAATCATGCTCTGTCAACATTGAAGATACTGTTAGGTGTGCTAAAGATTTCATGTTATTGTGTTGGCTTCTGTGACCTAAGAAGATTTTCTTAGTTCGATGACCAATAATATCCATCATGGTATTAGCACCATCAACGTTTGATAAATGCCCGCGATCGGACATAATTCGCTGCTTTAGTGGCCAAGAATAGTCGCCATTACGTAGCATCTCTATATCATGATTACATTCCAGTAAATAGCCTTCAGCATCCTTAATAACGCCTTCCATTCGGTCAGAAACATAACCGGTATCCGTTAAGACTACAAACGACTTATTATTATGGTGAAATACATAAAACTGGGGCTCTGCAGCATCATGTGACACCGAAAAACTCTCAATGTCCAAATCTCCAAAACTCTTCACTGTATCAGGTGGAAAAATGTTCATCTTATCGGCAGGCATTTTACCAATCTTGCCGTTCATTGCGTCCCAAGTTCCCTCGTTAGCATAAACATTTAAGTCATACTTTCTAGCCAAAACGCCCACACTTTGACGGTGATCAGAGTGCTCATGGGTCACTAATAACGAGTCGACATCGTTAATATCTCTACCAATAGAACTCATCAAGTTAGCAATTTTCTTGCCACTCAATCCAGCATCCAGTAAAACCTTATGCTGAGGCGTCTCTATGTAAGTGACATTACCAGTGCTTCCACTGGCAAGGACACTAATTTTCATATCATCATTTTCCACATTAATTACTCCCTGTTTAGCTAATCCCACCATTGGTTTGACCATTTTTAAGTTCCGCATTAGTTTCTCGAATAATTCCCCCGGTAAATGCATTGATCCGTTTAAGCTGAACCTGAGGTGAATTTTGTGGTCGAATCGCAATAATCCACGTTGGAATAAATACTCTATCTGGCTCAACCGTAATCAGCTTTGTATAGCCCAATTTCGTCCAGGCAACTTGGGTATTATTTGGAATTTCATTGTATTGATATAACCAGATTAACGCCCTTTGTTCAGATATTGTATCAGATTTTTCACGCAGGGTCGTAATATCATCCAGGTGAGTTTGCGTATAATTTACAATCTGGTTATTTTCGTTCATGAAAAATTTGATCTGAGCCTCACTCGAATATATTTCCTGACCAACTGCCTTCTGAACGTACACAATTGTCTGATCAGTTGATAAATCCTTACTGTATTTATAATCATTCCCGTCAATCATGAAGGAGGAGTCCTTAATTAAGGCATTGATAGTCTTACTAGGATTCTTAGGATCCACGTCTACAGGTTGTTTAAATTCACTTTGAATCTCATGGCCAACATAGTGGGGAGTCTGGTTGGCTAATTGTCCCATCATGGAACGCAAACCATCATTTTGCGAACCTGAAATATAGTATGCTTCACTTTGCGAAGTCGATAAATCACCAAATTTAATTTGGTCGCTCTTCATCTCTTTAGTAATTGTGGAATTGGTATTTCCTTGAGAAACATTTTCAGCCTGCATGTTCATATTCTGCCTGAACATCCCAAACAAAAAGATATCAATCGCAATAAAGGTAACCAAAAAAATAATTTCAATTCGCTTAAAGTTCACTAGACTCCCCTCCCTTCTATTTGCTTAACATAGTTGAGTAACTGTACCACTTGTTGTTGTATTGAATAAACCAATCTGGAGTTAAATTAATCAACATTGATCGTTGCTGCTTTTGTTTCCAGTCATAACCCAACCGGACTTTCTTCACCCTTTTAAGATTGTATCCGTGGGCCTTCAGCCGTTTTAAAACAGTTGCTGTTGGCGGTAATGTTGTATAACCGTCCTTACTTGGAATTGGAACTTGCGGCGTATCCAACAAGAAATTAATCTTTTGAACACTTTCATTCACAGTGTTGATTGCAATTTCTCCAAACCCGTTTTGCCGAAAAATCGGAAACCCTTCGACAAATGTTCTAAACGAGGCCTCTCGATTATTGCTCTTTTCAAAGCCATAGAAACGCAAATTATCCATTGGCAACCCAATCTTCAATAACAAACGATAAGAGTCATCAATTACTGACTTAAGGTTATTAGGAATGTTGTTTGCTGAGTAATTAGAATAAGTTGCAATTCTGCTTTTTGAATTAAACACTAACTGTTTCGTTCTTTGATCAGAGTAAACGGCAGTATTTTGCCGTCTCTTAACCGTAACGTTTGCTGAATTTTCGTCATTTAACAAACGACTTACAAAATAATCAGCAGATTGGCGGTCTAACAGGTACTTATATGGCTGCATTTGCACCGGTTGATCAACATACATTAGCGGAGTTCCATTTAGATTTCTAATGGAAACTGGAAACCTACGAGACTGAATTTTGAGAACATTATTGAGTCCCTTAAGACTGTGTTTTTTTACACTTACTTGGTAAACAGTAAAGTTACTGTCATTTAGCAGGAAGATTCGTGATGAATCATCCAGTGGTAGCAAAATTCTTGTTACTTGATGATCATCTAAGTTTGCAAACTTGTTATGAACTATAGCATTGACCGTTGAAATCATTACTGGACTAGCGTAATTCAATAAAATTGAATTAGGTCTGGTAGCCATTTCATAATATTTCTTTTGATTTTGAGAAACTGTAGTCTTCAACTTTGCGTTTTGATAGTTTCTCATTTGGTGTTTAATTTCAGAAATCATGTTAACTGAACGGTTGACCAGTATATTTTGCGAACCGTCCTTATCGTTAACAACTGCTTGAGTTGGTGAAAAAACGGACCGTTTTGGCTTTACCAAAACTTCATCCTGTGGATTTTGAGTAGTGCTCGTTTTACTACGGTAGTTCGCTGGATTAGTCCACAAAATAACTGATAAAGCTAAACTCAAAATAACCGCAATTACCAGAGAAATTGGAATTAAAAATTTACTAAACCTCATCCCATAGATCCTCCTCTGCTAATGGTTCGTAAGGTAATGCAATGTAAAATGTAGATCCCTTACCTTCAATACTTTCAGCCCAAAGTTGACCACCCAAGGCTTCAACCACTTCTTTAGAAATAGCTAGCCCAAGACCAGTCCCACCTTGTTTTCTGGACCGAGCCTTATCAACACGGTAAAAACGATCAAAAATGTGTGGTAGATCCTTACGTGGAATCCCTAAACCTTGGTCACTGATACTCATAATGACCTTGTTTCTAGTCTCATACAGACGACAAGTTACAATTCCACCATCTGGAGAATACTTGATTGCGTTATTCATAATGTTATCAAGTACCTGAGTAAACCTATCGGTGTCCAGTTCAACCCACAGATCACGTTTTGTAAAGTACCGCTTAATCGAATAGGTCTTCTCTGGATGATCGTCCTTTTTAATGATCATATCAAATCGATTCAACACATAATTGAACAGTTCGTTGATATTAACCATTTCGGTTTCCATTTTTTGGGTTCCCGATTCCATTCTTGAAAGTGTTAGCAAGTCATTGATCATCCGAATCATTCGGTCAGTTTCATCCTGCGTAACTTTCAAGAACTTAGGTGCCAGCTTCTCATCCTGCCAAGCACCATCAGATAAAGCTTCAATATACGAACGCACACTGGTTAGTGGAGTTCTCAACTCATGGGAAACATTAGAAACAAATTGCTTACGATCCTGGTCAATTCGTTGCTGTTCAGTAATATCACGAAGAACACAGACAAGACCACTAATAAACCCTGATTCTCTTTGAATCAAAGAGAAATGAGCATGCAAAATTAAATCCTGCTCATCATTTGAGAGATCTAAAATCACTTCATCAGGTTGCTCAAGTAAATCGCGCAAGTTGTAATCCTTTTGAATGTCTAAAACGTCCAAAATGGAGCGTCCCATAGCATCCCCTTCCTTTAAATCAAGGAAGCTAGCGGCTGTTTCATTGATAATAATTACATTACCACGACGATCGGTCGCCAAAACCCCGTCAGTCATGTTGGCCAACACTGAATCAAGTCGCCGACGTTCCGACTCCGTTGATTCATGTGATTCTTCAACTCTGACAGACAGGTTATTAACTGCACTGGCTAACTGACCAAGCTCATCGTTTCCATAAACGTGAACCTGTCCAGAATAGTCCCCACGAGCAATTCTTAGGGTTTGCTGTTTCATTTCTTCAATTGGTTTAGTTATCGCCCTAGAAATCACGATTGAAATCAATAGTCCCAGGATTATGGCAATTGATGCCGCAAACAGGTAGATTACCGTAATGCTATTGATCTGTTGATAGACAGTATCAAGGTTAGCCTTTACGAAAACTGCCCCTACGACCTGCCGGTTATTCCCGGAACTCTTCATCAAAGGAGTGATTCTAGTGTAATATCGAGCATCGCTTGCAGAATCAAAAGTATTCTTTTCAATTGGTTTTCCAGAATATAGTGCGTTCTTAACTGAATTGTCGGTAGTCTTTTGGCCAACAATGGTTTGATTATTGATTTGATTAGTTCCCCTGATAGTTCCCTTACTATCAATAACCTGAATTTGTGCAGAACTGGTATTTTCTGAATCATTTAGAATCGTTTTGATTTGCCGATTTGCCAACCTAGTATTGGAACGCGATAACTGCGTCGTTAGTGATTTGCTCACGTAAGTTTGCAGTTGAACCTGATTTTTGAATGTAGACAGGTTTTGGTGTTCCAATTGTTTAACAAAAACGGCCCCCACAATTTCGAGGGTCAATAGTAGAACTAGGGCGAAAACTAGCGCAATTTTGAATTTAATTGATTGATAAAATTTGATTTTCTCGTTCAAAACCAGTTTTACCCCTTTTATTATTTACTAGGCTTGTTCATTTTCTGGATTTCTTAAGTAGTAACCAACCCCACGGCGAGTTACTAACCAAGTTGGGTGACTTGGGTTATCTTCAACTTTTTCACGAAGACGACGAACAGTTACATCAACCGTTCTGACATCACCAAAGTAGTCATAGCCCCAAACAGTTTGAAGCAAATGTTCACGGGTCATAACTTGGCCAATATGTTGTGCCAAATAGTGAAGCAATTCAAATTCACGGTGAGTTAACTCGATACTTTCACCGCGTTTCGAGACTGAGTAAGCATCTGGATGAATTACCAAGTCTCCAATTTCGATATCTTGCGTTTCGCCATCTTGATCACCAGTATTTGCTGGAACAGTTTGGCGACGCAAATTAGCCTTTACTCGAGCTACTAACTCACGGTTTGAGAATGGTTTAGTAACGTAATCATCCGCACCTAATTCCAGACCAAGGACCTTATCTAATTCAGAGTCCTTAGCAGTTACCATAATGATTGGAGTATCTTTGGTCTTTCGAACTTCTCTAGCAACCTCTAGACCATCAACCTTAGGCAACATCAAGTCAAGAATGATTAGATCTGGATCCACTTCGTTTACTTGCTCTAGAGCCTCTTCACCATCATAAGCTACATATACATCGTAGCCTTCTTTATTTAAATTAAACTTTTCAATATCGACGATTGGCTTTTCATCATCGACAACTAAAATCTTTTTTGCCATTAACAATTCTCCTAACGTTGAATTCTAATGTTTATTTTTATTTTTTACCTAAGTTCACACACGAATATTATAACACAGTGCTAGATTACCCTTAAAATTCACACAATTTCAACTTTTTGAAACTTTTTTTAATTCTAGTGTTGCAAAAATTTTTTCAGCATGATACTATATTTAAGTCGGTTAGTGATGGGCAGTTAGCTCAGTTGGTAGAGCAACGGACTCTTAATCCGTGGGTCCAGGGTTCGAGCCCCTGACTGCCCACTATCATTACTATTAAATAACAGTAACGCCGCCCCTGAGCCGTTACTGTTATTTTTTTACCCAAAATTTGGGTTTACATATAAGCTAAACGCCCCGAGGGAACGATTTCGTTTGAAACCGCCTCGGGGCGTTTTTTATTTATCCTTCTGGTGCGTAGGAAATTGAGGAGAACTTATTATATGACTTAACAAACAGCAATTTAATCGTTCCTCGAGGACCTGAACGGTTCTTCTCGATAATTACCTCAACTTCACCTACATCGCCCGTATCGTCCTCTTCTTGGCCTCCTGCGTCATCATCTTCGCCATCCTCACGTTCATAGTAGTCATCACGATATAGAAAGGCTACGATATCAGCATCCTGCTCAATTGATCCAGACTCACGAATATCAGACAATACTGGTCGCTTATCTTGGCGTTGTTCCACACCACGAGATAACTGAGAAAGGGATATCACGGGAACGTGTAGCTCCTTAGCAAGCTTCTTCAACTGCCGAGAAATATCAGAAACTTCTTGTTGCCGGTTTTCCTTATTTCCGCCTTCAATCAACTGAAGGTAATCAATCACAATTAACCCCATGTTGCCAGTTTCTTTTTCAAGCCGCCGACATTTAGCCCGAATTTCGGACATCTTAATACCAGGAGTATCGTCAATGTAAATGTTAGCTCTAGAAAGACTTCCCATCGCTACAACCAAGTTTTGCCACTCTTCTTCAGTCAGTTGACCAGTTCGTAAATGATTGGCATCAATGCTACCTTCAGCACACAGCATCCGGTTTACCAAAGACTCAGCACTCATTTCCAAACTGAAAATGGCAACCGCTTTATCCGTTTTGGTTCCAACGTTTTGCGCCACGTTAAGTGCAAACGCAGTCTTACCAACGGCAGGCCTAGCTGCCAAGATTACCAACTCATCATCATGTAACCCAGTAGTGATTTTATCCAACTCGGGATAACCAGTTGATAGCCCTGTAATCTCATCCCCCTCTTGAGAGAGACGGTCGATTTCACTAAACGCTGAATTTAAAACATCTTTAATTGGCTTAAAACCCGACTGATTTCGATTTTCGGCAACATTCATAATGTCACGTTCGGCATTGTCTAAGACCGTTTCAACGTCGTCCTCAGTCGCATAACTATTTGTAACAATATTAGTAGCCGTCTGGATTAAACGCCTTAAAACGGCCTTATCCTTAACAATTTTGGCGTAGTAAACCACATTGGCAGCTGTAGGCACTGATCCAGCAAGTTCTGCGATATATGCCATTCCGCCAACGTCTTCGAGGTTATTTTGATCAGTCAACATATCCGACACTGTAACAACATCGATTGCCTGATCCTTATCATTTAAGTCCACCATCACTTGGAATATGATTTGGTGTGCCCGTTTATAAAAGTCACCCGGATCTAAGTATTCCATCGCTTCAATCAAAGCGTCGGTACTTAAAAAGATGGCTCCTAAAACAGCCTTTTCCGCATCAATATTTTGGGGTGGCAGCTCATTTATAGCTTCATTGTTCATTTAAATTCCCCAAGTTTCTACATAATTAAGTCTATATTAGCACAATCCATTATAAATCAAAAAACGTTGTTACATCGGGATTCGCACCCTTTACGAAAAACAAATACCCCATAGTTACCAGTTATTCTGGTAATTATGAGGTATCCATTATTCACAATAATTATTGTTCAGAAACATGAACTCTAATTTTTGCAGTTACCTTTGGGTGGAGCTTAACTGGAACATTTGTGTAACCAGCAACCCGAATTGGTTCGTCTAACTCAATCTTTCGTTTATCAAGTTTAACTCCAAATTGCTTATCAAGAGCTGAAGCAATTTGCTTACTAGGAATTGAACCAAACAAACGACCATCGGCACCTGCCTTGGCTTTCAATTCAACTACTGTATCATCGCTCTCGAGGGTTTGCTTAACCTTTTGGGCATCTTCAAATACTTCCTCAGCCTTTTTCTCTTCAGCCTTTTGTTGACCTTTGAGTTGGCTCATAGCTGAAGCTGTTGCTGCTTTGGCCTTGCCTTGTTTAATTAAAAAGTTTTGAGCATAGCCATCCGGAACCTCTTTGACCTGGCCGCGTTTACCTTTTCCGCGAACGTCCTGTAAAAAAATTACTTTCATAATTGATCACTCCTACTCAAAATTATTCCTGTTATTCATTATCATCGATATGGTCAATGGTTTCAAGGAGCATTTCTTTTACTTCAGCAACTGTCTTATCTTCAAGTTGGGTAGCTCCACTGGATAAGTGACCACCACCGCCCATTCTTTCCATAATAATTTGAACGTTGATGTTTCCAGTACTTCTTGCAGATACCCCAATTTTACCGTCTGACCGCTTTGTAATAATAAATGAAGCATCTACCCCAGACATTGTTAATAACGAGTCACAGGCTTGCGCAGCGGTTACTGAGTCGTAGTTTTTATCCTCTTCACCAGTAATCAGTGCCATATCATCGTGGAAAAATTCAACCAACGAAATTAGGTGGTTTCTCTCAAGATAATTATCAACATTTTCCTTCATTAATTGCTGCATATCATTAGAATCCGCACCAGTTGATCGCAAGTAACTAGCAGCATCAAAAGTTCTTGTCCCAGTTCTCATTGAGAAACTCTGGGTATCAACAAAGATTCCCGTTAGCATTGCCGTTGCTTCAACCTTATTAATCGGTTCTTCTTCATGTGATTGGTACTCAAACATTTCAGTAATCAGTTCACACGTTGACGATGCATAGGGTTCAATATAAACCAGCATTGGATTTTCAGGGAATTCTTCACCACGTCTATGGTGATCAATAATAACCACCTTTTTAGACATTGATTGATAAACATCCTCTGAAATACTGATTGATGGTTTTGAATGATCCACCATGATTAACAGACTGTTGTCAGTAGCCTTAGATTGAGCTTCAGAAGGTGTGATAATTGAATCGCTAATTTCTGGATAACTCTTAGTTTCTTGAAGTAATCTTTGAATATCTGAGTGAACCCGTTCCTTATCAAGGACTATCCAACACTTTTTGCCATTCATTTGAGCAATTCTTCTAATTCCCAAACAAGCCCCTAGAGAATCCATATCTGGACGAGTATGACCCTGAACAAAAATCTGGTCAGAATCATTCATTAACTCGTTAAGAGCTTGTGAGATCATCCGTGCTCTAACTCTGGTACGTTTCTCCATTGGGTTGGTTTTACCACCATAGAAACGAGCGGTGCCTTCAAGACTTTTAACTACGACTTGATCACCACCACGTCCAAGTGCTAAGTCTAAATTACTTTGAGCCTGGTCAGCTAAACTATTCAAGTCTTCGTCACCATAAGCAATTCCGATACTCAATGTGAGTGGGAAGTTTTGTTTAGATGTACTTTCTCGAACCACGTCCAAAATATTGAATTTATCGGACTCTACGTCTGTCAATGATTTAACATATGCCAGCAAGAAGAAGTGGTCATCATCGATTTGCTTCAAATACATACCATATTTTTGTGACCAAGAGGCTAGTTCATTGGTAACATAATTACTCAAGTTAGAAATATCTTGATCGGTCATTGACTGGGTAACTTCATCATAGTTATCCAAGAAAATTTGCCCAACTGTGATTTGTTCGTTGTCGTAACGTTCCTCTAATTGGGCATACTTTGTGATATCTAAGAAGTACACCGTGTTATATTCTCGCTGAACCAACATTGAAAACTTATTATCATGCCAAGTAACTGTATGAAACTCCTTGGAATCTTCAAACTTAAGGATCAGTTTCTCTAATTCAGGATCAAGTTCACCCAGTCGCTTTTGGAGAATGCTGTCACTCTGGAAATAATTAAGTAAGAATGGATTTGCCCACTCAATTTTCTTATTATCACCAAGTACTAACACACCAATTGGCATCTCTAACAGTGCTTCTTGCTCACCACGATGAATTCGATAAGAAAGATCAGCAATGTATTTGTTGGTATCAGAACTGATTTCGTTCATCATCACTATGGTGTAGATTAGTCCAACCACACTAATTGCGATTAAAATTGAAGCCGCAATCGTGCTATATAAAAAGGACACTACGACCCCATAGATCACAGTGATAGAAATAAAAATCATTATTCGTCTTAATCTAGTGTTATGAATAAATGGAGGTAGTTGCCCACCATTTTTCGAATTATTATTGTTCATACTAATCCTCTTAACTTAACGATGTAATTCTCTTTATTTTACCATAAATAGGGATACCCCTGTTATTCACTACTCTAGGTGACAGTTTTTAGAGTAAAAAAAGAACCGAGATATAAATATCCCAGTCCTGGTATCGCTATTAGTCTTCAGCAACGAAAGGCATTAATCCCATGATGCGTGAACGTTTGATAGCAATTGTTAATTTACGTTGGTTTTTAGCACTAGTTCCAGTCACACGACGTGGAAGAATCTTTCCACGTTCTGAGACGAAACGCTTCAACAAATCAACATCTTTGTAATCAATGTACTCGATGTGGTTTGCTGCGATAAAATCAACTTTACGACGGTGACGGCCGCCACGTCTTTGTTGAGCCATAACTATTTCCTCCTCAAGTTATTCGAGTGTTTACCTAGAATGGTAAATCGTCATCGGAAATATCGATTGAGTCTCCTGAATTAGCAAATGGATCTGCAGGTGCAGAACTATTGCTGTTATTAGAAGAACCTCCACCGAATGGATTTCCGTTATCTTGTTGAGGAGCATTGCCACCTTGTGGTGCACTTTGATTATTGTTATCACGATTTGATCGTGGTTCTAATAGTGCAAAGTTTTCAACCACAACTTCAGTTACATAAACTCGTTGACCTTGTTGATTTTCATAATTTCTAGTCTGAATCCGACCATCAATTCCAACCAAAGATCCTTTATGAACGAAGTTGGCAAAATTTTCAGCGGATTTACGCCAGATAACGCAGTTAATGAAATCTGCCTCACGTTCACCTTGTTGATTAGTAAAGCGACGATCAACTGCCAGTGTAAAAGTACCAACAGCTGTTCCGCTTTGTGTGTATCGTAAATCAACATCGCGGGTTAGGCGTCCCGTTAACATTGCTCTGTTTAGCATGCTGAATTTGCCCCTCTCAATTTAAAATTTAAATATTAACCTTCGCGTACAACGGTCATATGACGTAAAATATCGTCATTGATCTTTGCAAGACGGTCAAATTCGTTCAATGCTGCATCTGAATCAGTAGTTAAGTTAACAATGTGGTAAGTACCTTCATTGTAACCACCAATTTCGTATGCAAATTTACGCTTTGACCAGTCTTTTGAATCGATGACCTTGGCACCGTTATCGGCCAAGACCTTGTCGAATCTTTCTACTAAAGTAGTCTTAGCAGCGTCTTCAATATCAGGACGGATAATGTACGTAATTTCGTATTTCTTTTCTTCCATGATTTGCACCTCCTTCTGGACTAATGGCTCTTCTTATTAAGAGCAAGGAGAGTTTCTGTATTATCAGATACTCACAGTTTAAAACTATAACATGCATTCAAAAAAATATCAATATGCCTAAAATGTTGATCACGATACACCAATTATATACGAAAAAAGATGACGATTACCGTCATCTTTTTAAATTATTCTTCAGAATTATTTTCGTCATTTGCTTGGTTGCCATTTTCATCGGCTTCATCATCTTCAGAAACTTCTTCTTTTTCAACTTTTGCCATGGTAGCAACCTTTGCATCATCGTCCATTCTAATCAAATGAACTCCGAGAGTTGCCCGACCAGTTTCAGATACGCCGTTGACATCAAAACGGATCATAACACCCTTATTGGTAATCAGCATAATATCTTCTTGTCCACTAACAGTAGTTAGTCCCGCAAGTGGTCCATTCTTTTCAGTAATGTTGGCAGTCTTAATACCTTTACCACCACGACCCTTAATTGGGTACTGAGCAGCAGGCGTCCGCTTTCCATAACCTTTCTCAGAGATTATAAATACTTCACTCTCTGGGTCAAGGATATCTGAACCAACCACATAGTCTTCTTCACGGAGTCTTATTCCGCGAACACCGGTTGCAGAACGTCCCATTGAACGAACATCGGCAGCTTTAAAACTAACAGCATAACCACGATGAGTTCCGATAATAATGTTTTGATTTTCTTCAACAATCAATACGTTATTAACTTCATCCCCGTCCTTAAGGTGAATTGCCTTAAGACCGTTGCTCCGAATATTTGTAAATTCAGCAACTGGAGTTCGTTTAACAGTTCCTTGGGTCGTAACAAAGAATAGATCCTTTTCGGTGTCATTATTTCTGTCTGAGATATTAATCACAGCTTGAATCTTTTCGCCGTTTTCAATACTCAACAAATTAATGATTGGAATTCCTTTAGCTGACCGACCGTATTCTGGAATTTCGTATCCCTTCATCCGGTAAATCTTACCAGCGTCAGTAAAGAATAGTAGTACGTCATGAGTTGATGTGGAAACTAAATGTTCCACAAAGTCATCATCATGAACTCCCATTCCTTGAACACCACGACCACCACGATTTTGTGATTTAAATTCATCCGTTGGAATTCGCTTGATGTACCCATTGTGAGTAAGAGAAACAATAACGTCCTCTTCTTCAATTAGGTCTTCATCTTCAAGACTAAGAACCTCACCAACTAACAATTCAGTCCGGCGCTCATCACCAAATTTGCTTTGAATTTCAAGTAATTCTTGGTAAATGATGTCATTGACTTTATCACGACTACCAAGAATAGCCTTAAACTCCTCAATGCTCTTCATGAGTTCGTCGTACTCTTTATCAATCTTTTCACGTTCCAAACCAGTTAATCTAACCAGTCGCATATCTAAGATTGCTTGAGCTTGCTTATCACTAAGACCAAAATCACTGATCAATTGGTTTTTAGCAATTTCGCCAGTTTGTGAACCACGAATAATCTTAATAATGGCATCAATATGGTCCAACGCAATTCTCAATCCTTCAAGAATGTGAGCTCTTGCTTGGGCCTTATTTAATTCATACTTAGTTCTGCGAGTAATAACCTCAACTTGATGTTCCAAGTAATAGGTTAAAATTTCTTTCAAACTAAGGATTCTTGGAGTTCCGGCAACAATTGCCAACATGTTAAAGCTAAATGATGTTTGCATCAACGTTAGTTTATAAAGATTATTCAGAATAACTTCTGCACTAGCCTCACGCTTAACATCAATAACCACCCGTAAACCTTCACGGTCAGATTCATCATTGATATCAGAAATTCCTTCAATTCGTTTATCACGAACTAATTCGGCAACTCTTTCAATCAACTTAGCTTTATTAACCATGTATGGTAATTCAGTGGCAACAATCTTTTGCTTGCTATCTGAATCACCTTCAATTTCAACTTTAGCTCGTAAAGTAATGGTACCCTTACCAGTTTCGTAAGCCTTACGAATTCCAGACTTACCCATTACGACACCACCGGTTGGGAAGTCAGGTCCAGGTACTGCTTCCATCAAATCCGCTGTGGTAGCATCTGGATTTTTCATCAGAATATGAATAGCACTAATTACTTCAGCCAAATTGTGAGGCGGAATGTTGGTTGCCATTCCGACAGCAATCCCTGAAGCACCGTTAACCAATAAGTTAGGAAAACGTGCTGGCAAAACGCTAGGTTCACGTTCTGTACCATCATAGTTATCAACAAAGTCAATTGTATCTTTATTGATATCGCGTAACATTTCCAAAGCAATTTTACTTAAACGTGCTTCGGTATAACGCATGGCCGCAGCACCATCACCATCGACAGAACCAAAGTTTCCGTGACCGTCAACTAACATGTAACGATAACTAAAGTCCTGTGCCATTCTAACCATTGATTCGTATACGGCAGAATCACCATGGGGGTGATACTTACCTAAAACATCACCAACGATTCTGGCAGATTTCTTAAATGGCTTATCAGGTGTAACACCCAATTCATGCATATCGTATAAGATACGACGATGAACAGGCTTCAAACCATCACGAACATCAGGCAAAGCACGAGCCACAATAACACTCATGGCGTAGTCCAAGAAAGATGTCCGCATTTTTTTAACTAAGTCGACATTGGTTACTCGACCATCATTGTACTTATTATCTTCATTAGCCAACCCTCAAACCTCCATTTCGGGTAACAAAAGATCAATGTTTCATGTGAAACAAAAGCTAAATATCCAAGTTTTCAACAAATGTAGCGTTATCTTCAATGAACTCGCGCCGAGGTTCAACTTTGTCTCCCATTAACATTGAGAAAACATCATTTGCTTCGGCAGCATCTTGAGATTCAACTCTCAATAATCTACGATTTTCTGGATTCATGGTTGTTTCCCATAATTGTTCCGCATCCATTTCACCAAGACCCTTATACCGTTGAATAACTGGTTTAGGTGATGGTTGTAATTGACCAAGAAAATCAGTCAACTCTTCGTCACTATCAATATATTGTTGCATCTTACCTTGACGCACTTGATACAAAGGTGGTTGCGCAATGTAAACAAATCCTGCATCAACCAATGGCCGCATGTACCTGTAAATCAAAGTTAGCAACAATGTTTGAATATGAGCACCATCGACATCGGCATCAGTCATGATAATTAGCTTATGATAATGAATTTTTGCTAAATCAAAATCTTCACCAAATCCTGTTCCCATGGCTGTAAACAGTGAACGAATTTCTTCATTCGCCAGAATTTTATCCATAGTTGCTTTTTCAACATTCAAAATCTTTCCCCGAATTGGCAAGATTGCTTGAGTTAGTCGCGAACGCCCCTGCTTAGCTGAACCACCGGCAGAATCACCCTCGACGATAAATAATTCTGAAATTTCGGGATCTTTTGATGTGTTATCAGCCAACTTACCTGGTAAGTTACTGATTTCCAGACCACTCTTTTTCCGAGTAACTTCTCTGGCACGCTTAGCCGCACTTCTAGCTTTAGAAGCTAAAATCCCTCGATCAACAATTTTTCTTGCAACGCTAGGATTTTCCATCAGCACTTTTGAGAAGTGGTCACTAAAGATTCGGTCAGTAGCAGTTCTGGCATCAGAGTTACCTAACTTAGTCTTAGTCTGACCTTCAAATTGTGGATCCGGATGTTTGATACTTACAACGGCAGTTGTTCCTTCACGAACATCTTCACCAGAAAGGTTATCATCGTTGTCTTTAAGCAGATTATTTTTGCGAGCATAATCATTGATTACTCTGGTTAAAGCACGTTTGAAACCTTCTTCGTGAGTCCCACCTTCATAGGTATGAATGTTGTTAGTAAACGTCATTAAGTTACTGTGGTAATCATCAGTATATTGAATCGCAACTTCGACTGTAATTCCGTTTTCTACACCTTCAACGTAGATTGGTTCGTCAAACAGAACTGTCTTATTTTTATCGAGATACTCAACGTAGTGCTTGATTCCACCTTCATATAAGAAGTCTTCTTCAGTTGGTTTTTCAGGACGAAGATCACGAACTACGATTCTCAAACCTTTGTTCAAGAATGCAAGCTCTCGAAGTCTAGTTGTTAGAATTTTAATATCATAAGTGGTTGTTTCTCTAAAGATATCTGGATCTGGAACGAAGTGAACCTTGGTTCCGTGCAAGTCGTCAGAAACTTCATCGATTACTTTCATTGAAGTTTTAACTCGGCCACGTTCAAAGTCCATGTAGTAAACCTTACCATCACGGGTAACGGCAACATCTAATTCCTCTGAAAGGGCGTTAACAACAGACGCACCAACACCATGAAGACCACCAGATACTTTATATCCGCCGCCGCCAAACTTACCACCAGCATGCAAAATAGTATAAACAGTTTCTAGGGCTGGTTTTCCAGTCTTCTTTTGAATATCAACAGGAATACCACGACCATCATCTGTAACGGTGATACTGTTGTCTTTTTCAACAGTTACAGTTATTTTAGTTGCAAAACCTGCGAGGGCTTCATCAATACCGTTATCCACGATTTCCCAAACCAAATGGTGAAGGCCTTGAGAAGTAGTAGTTCCGATATACATCCCTGGACGCTTACGAACAGCTTCAAGTCCTTCAAGAACTTGAATTTGACTGGCATCATATTCATGGGCTAACTCTTTTTTTGTTTCCTTTTCGTCTGCCATTTACGATCCTCCTGATCTTAATCCTTAGTTACTTTTCCAGCGGCAATGTGAAACACCTGAGGATTTGTAAGCAACTCCTGTTGAACCCCACTTAAACTCGTTGTGGTAAGAAACGTCTGGACCCGATCTTGGATTGCCGTTAGTAAATGAGTCTGGCGGTAATCATCGAGTTCAGACAGCACATCATCAAGTAACAGAACTGGATATTCTCCAGTTTGTTGTTTCATCAAGTCAATCTCTGCGAGTTTCAGTGACAAGGCTGTGGTTCTTTGTTGACCCTGTGAACCAAATGACTGAACTTCCTTATCATTAACGACAAAGACGATATCATCGCGGTGAGGACCAATAATTGTAGATGCTTGCATTATTTCTTTTTCCTTGATGGTTGAAAATTGTGTCAAAAGATTATTGTAGATGGAATCAACACTATCCATTTCACCTTTAGAAGCGGCAGTTTTGTATCTAAAAATCAACTTCTCTTTCCCTTGGGTGATTTCCGTGTGAATCCGTTGTGCAAAGGTTTGTAACTGATTTAAAAGTGAAATCCGTTCAAAAATAATCTCAGCCCCATAAGCAGCAAGTTGATCAGATAAAACATCTAAATAAACTTTATCGCTGCGGCGCCGAAACTTTAAATCTTTCAAATACCTATTACGTTGTTTTAATATCTTTCGGTACTGAGTCAAGTTGTACAAATAATGATTGCTCATCTGGCCAAATTCCATGTCCATAAACTTACGACGTCCCTGAGGCGAACCTTTCACAATTGAGAGGTCTTCTGGGGCAAATAAAATAACGTTGAGCTGACCAATATAACTAGATAACTTTGCCTGCTCTAAGTGATTTAACTTAGCCTTTTTACCTTTGGGTCCTAAGTCCAATTCGATTGGTAGGCTTGAATATTGTTTCTCCACCAAGCCTTTAATTTGGGCATTTTGACTATCCCAACTGATCAATTCCTTATCATTTGAAGTTCTATGGCTACGGGCTAATGCCAGTACATAGATTGCCTCTAACAAATTGGTCTTTCCCTGGGCGTTTTCTCCCAGCAAAACATTGATTCCGTCAGAAAAGTCTAGTTCCTGGTCTTCATAATTACGAAAATTATGAAGGCTAATTTTTTTTAACTTCATTCACTTTCCTGCTTTGAGCGAATAAAAAATAAGCCAACATCTGGAACGGAAACATTATCGCCGTCGCGTAATTTCTTACCTCGCCGATTTTCCGGTTCCCCATTGACATCGACTGCCGTTTCGCGCAAAAACCATTTAGCTTGACCACCACTTGAAATGATCGATTCCTCTTTTAACAGTTGACCTAAAGTGATGTATTCTCCATCAATCAAAATCTCTTTTTTCACAATTTCACCCACCTTTGACAAGTACTATTATACGCTTAGTTATGATAAAAGTACATCTCACAATGCAATATAAGCCACTGTAAGCCGTTTTTTTGTATTTCGACTTATTTGCCCAAATTTAAATAAAATTCCATAAAACCGCGTACACCGAATTTTAAAGAAAATCCCCCCATTTTTTTAATTAAGGTCAAAAAAAATCACCTCTCTTAACGAGAGATGATTAAAGTTAACTAATTTGTGAACTAAAATGTCCGAATTGGTGTAATCAATTGAATAAAGCTTTCACCGTCTTCAGTTGGCATCAAAGTAAATGGTCTTAATGCAGATGTAAAGTCCACATTAATTGATGTTTGGCTAAGTGAACGCAAAGCATCCTTCATGTAATCAGGGTTAAATGAAATTTCCAACTGATTACCTTCCAATGAAATTGGATCAATATTTTCTTGAACCACACCAACGTCTGGGGAGTTACCGTAAATCGTAACTTTCTTTTCATCAGGTTCGATAATCATTTTAATTACATTATTCCGTGACTCATGTGAAAGTAAAGATGCACGTTCAACAGTTGAAAGTAGTGCTGATGCATCAAATGATACGCGGGTATCAAATGAATCTGGAATTAAACGAGAAGTGTCAGGATAGTTTCCCTCTAATAATCTTGAGTAGAACAAAGTATCACCAACGACAAATAGTGCTTGGTTTTCAGTGACCGACAATAGAATGTCATCTTTTGAGTCATCGATCATCTTTGAAAGTTCAGCTAAGCTCTTTCCAGGTAACACAAAGTCGTAGCTATTTTCGAATGGTTGTTTCAAGGCAACTTTCCGTTGACTAAGTCTATGACTATCAGTAGCAACTGCCAGAATGTTATCTTGATCCATCGTGAAATGAACCCCAGTTAATATTGGCCGACTTTCTTGGTTAGAAACAGCAACAACTGTTTCACTAATGATTTGCTTTAACACATCTCCAGCAACTGGTAGTGAGTTACTTGAATCGATTTCTGGTAAATGAGGATAGTTGTTTGCATCTAAGCCATTAATGGTAAATGAAGCTGATCCAGATGTTATAACGGTTTGGAAGTTATCAGTAACTTCGATGGTTAAAGTGTCTTCTGGTAGTTTCTTAACGATTTCAGTAAAGAAACGTGCAGGTAGAACGATTGCTCCTTCGGATTCAACTGCTAATAAGTTGTCAGGATCTGATGTCTTAATAGTTGTTTCAATGGAAATATCTGCATCGCTTCCTGTTAGTATCAAGCTTTGATTTGTAGCAACAATCTTCAATCCAGTAAGAATTGGAATTGTTGTTTTAGTTGAGATGGCTCTTGATACTGTGTTAAGTCCCTTAATGAAAGCGGACTTGCTGATTGTGAATTTCATTATTTCTTTGAACCTCCCGGAGTGTTGTTTTATATATTTAATTAATAAAAAAATAGCAGAAACAGTAGGACCTGTGGATTTGTGGATAACTATCGAAAAGCACAGATGACAACTAAAAAGAGACTGTGGATAACTCTGTGCATAATTTTAAGTGAACTCTGAAGCTTATCCACAGACGATTATACCATTTTATCCAAGTCCCTTTTTGAGATCGGTAATTTCTTTTCTCAAATCGGTATCGATTTTTATCTTCTCGGCAATTTTTTCATAAGCATGAATGACGGTTGTGTGATCCTTACCACCAAATTCCTTACCAATTTTTGGAAGTGAGTTGTTAGTAAGTTCTCTTGCCAAGTACATTGCGATTTGTCTTGGCATTACGATTGATGCTAATCGTTTCTTGCCCTTCAAATCGTTAACTGAAACGTGGAAGTAATCTGCAACTTTACTTTGAATATCTACGATACTAAGTTGGTGACTTTTTGTTTCTAATTTTAATCCTTTAAGCGCTTCATAAGCTAAATCTGTGGTAATTGGTTCGCCCTTCAATTTTGAATATGCTTGAACTCTAGATAGGACTCCCTCTAATTCACGAACGTTTGAATCAACCTGATTTGCTATGTAATTGATGGTTTCACTAGGGATTTCTAGGTTATCAATTTCAGCCTTGTTTTGGAGGATTGCAATTCTAGTTTCTAAATCTGGCGGGGTAATGTCGACTGGGAGGCCCCATGCAAATCTCGATACCAATCGGTCTTGGAGCTTGGGGATTTCTTGTGGTACCCGATCTGAAGTTAGGACGATTTGTTTATCATCGTTATATAGATCGTTAAATGTATGGAAGAACTCTTCTTGAGTTGCTTCTTTATCGGCGAAGAATTGAATATCATCAACCATTAAAATATCAACGTTGCGATACTCCTGACGAAATTCTTCAGTTTGATTGGTTTGGATTGCGTTGATGAAGTCGTTAGTAAAAGCTTCACTAGTTACGTATTTAACCTTAGCATCTGGTCGGTCAGCAACTAACTTGTTACCAATTGCTTGCATCAAATGCGTTTTTCCTAAACCAACACCACCATAGAAGAATAATGGGTTGTACAACTTTCCGGGCTCTTCGGAAACGATTAGCGCTGCTGCATGAGCCATTTGGTTACCCTTACCAATGATGAAAGTATCAAATGTATAGTGAGGGTTTAAATGTCCTTCCTTACTAAATGCATAACTTTCTGGTTTTTTCTTGGCCTCAGGAATATCTGATTTATCATCCGTGCTGGCTTTAACATCGGAATCTAGCACAAATTTTGGTTCAATATTTCCCTTTGTGAGTACAAACGCGTACTCAATTAGGTTTGGTGCAAGTTGTTTTTCCCAATAATCACGATGCAATTCAGATGGTAAAGATAACGTGAGTGTCGAACCATCAAAGTTAACTGGTTTTACAGGTTCGATCCAGGTTTCGAATGAAAGCTTTGGCGTGTTTGCTCTGAACTTCTCGCTAAGTTCGGACCATAGAGCTTCTTTATCTGGCACGGCTGTTCCCCCTTTTATATTTTTAAAATCAACTCGATTTTTTTGAAAGCAAATTTATTCTAGCATTCTCAAAAAAAGTTTTCCACAGGGTAAAAGTGCCTGTGCATAAATGTTTCACATAAGTTGATGACTCAAAATGCCACCCTGTGGATAAGTGTGGATAACTTTTGAGATTACGGGTAATCCACAACTGCCTGTGGACAAAAAGTTGGTGTCGTGCTAGGGTTACAGAGAATTATTTTTAGTTTTCCACAGCCTGTGGAATGTGGATATCACACTGTGTGTATTTGTGGATAACTTTGTACAAAACTTGTGGAGGGACTTTTTCTCCACATAGAGTTATCCACATGTTTATGCTCATGAAACATTTTAAAAAATTTTTTTGACACTCAATTAACTATTTCAATAATTTTGGAACTGTGTTACTATATTTGGGAAATGCATTTGAAACTTATATATTAAATGCTTAATTGCAACTTTCTAGTAAAGGAGGATTCCTTCTTATGAAGAGAACATACCAACCAAAGAAGCGTCACCGCGCTCGCGTTCATGGTTTCCGTAAACGTATGAGTACCAGCAATGGTCGTAAAGTGTTAGCACGCCGACGTCAAAAAGGTAGAAAATCATTGACTGCATAGACCACTGACCATTCAGTGGTCTTTTTTCATTTTTAAGCTTATTGGAGATGCACTATGCGAAAATCATATCGGGTCAAAAAAGAGGCTGACTTTCAAGAAGTCTTTGAGACCCATAACTCTGTCGCTAACCGACAATTTGTCGTGTACTCATTAGATAAACCAGGGCAATTACATTTTCGAGTGGGAATTTCCGTTGGTAAAAAGATTGGTAACGCAGTTCATCGGAATTGGGTAAAACGCAGAATCCGCCAATCAATCTTTGAGTTAAAACCTGATTTGAGACAAGATGTTGATTTCATTGTTATTGCCAGACCATCAACTGATCAGATGGCGATGAAGGACGTTAAATCAGGTTTAATTCACGTTTTGAAGTTAGCAAATCTTTTAGATCAAGATTACGATAGCGAGGAATAACGTTGAAAAAGAAAGTTAAGAAGGTAGTAACGCTACTGGCCTTACTGAGTATGACGTTGATTTTGACGGCTTGTAGCAACGCACCAATCACCAGTCATAGCAAGGGATTGTGGGACGGCTTAGTTGTCCTTAACTTCTCACGAGCAATCATTTGGTTATCAAAATTCTTCAGTGATAATTATGGAATTGGTATCATCGTATTTACTATCATTGTAAGAATTATCATTTTGCCATTGATGATTTACCAAACTCGAAGCATGAGAAAAACTCAGGAGATTCAGCCACAGCTTAAGGCACTCCAACAAAAGTATTCTTCTCGTGATGCTGAGACAATGCAAAAACTACAAGCAGAGCAAAAGAAGTTATATTCAGAAGCTGGCGTTAACCCAGTTGCTGGATGTCTCCCACTTGTTGTACAAATGCCAATTATTTTTGCGTTGTATCAAGCAATTTGGAGAACTGAAATTCTTCGTAGTGGATCATTTATGTGGTTGCAATTAGGTCATAAAGATCCATACTTCATTTTGCCAATTCTAGCCGCAATCTTTACGTTCTTGAGTTCATGGTTAGCCATGAAGGGTCAACCAGAGTCAAACTCAATGACTACAATGATGACAGTCGGAATGCCAGTAGTAATTTTGATTACTGCCATTAACTTACCTTCAGCTTTGTCACTGTACTGGGTGGTAACTAACGCATTCCAAGTTGGACAAACATTAGTAATTCAAAATCCTTGGAAGATTCGCCGGGAGCGAGAAGCCAAGGAAAATGAAGAAAAAGAGCGGAAACGCGCAATTCAAAGAGCTATGAAAAAGGCTAAGAAGAGTAAGCGTAAGTAGTTATGCCGCTTGGATAAATAAAACCCGCATGTCATTGTTGAAATGACATGCGGGTTTTTGTTTAATATAATATTTATTTTAATCTGCCACATCCTGCTTCTTCTTCAGACTTAGTGGATATGCTTTAACATCGGCATCTAAAATATCGTAAGTTTCCATTAACGCATTTTCAACTCGCTCACCAATTACATACGATGTATTTAAATCAGTATGGTCAGCAAGATAAATTCCTACTTGAATGACAACTTGATCACCGAGATATCTAGGCTCAATGCTTTGGACACCAAGAACGCCATCGACGTTGCTTACCGTTTCACTATATTTATCAATGACTTGAGGATCAAAACCTTCAGTTAGTTTCATAATGGTGGTCCTAAAAATCGTTATACTGGCGTGTAAGATGAATCCACCGACTATGAGGGTTGCAATCCCATCAAGCCATTTTAAGCCGAGGTACGCCCCGCAAATCGACAGGAATGTACCAAAACTCGTGATAGCGTCACTTTGGAGATCTTTTCCTGAAGCAGTTAGGGCGGTGTTGTTCAACTTAAATCCCTGATGTGAGTTAATTAATGCTAATCCGGTAATTAGGACCCCAGAAATCAAACTAATTCCTAAAGACCACAGGTTGGGGTTGATTGTTTCACCCGCAAAGTACCTTTGTAGTGATTCAAAACCAGAAATAAAAATTTGGATACTTACTGCGAACATGATTGCTGCTGAGAGAAGTGCGGCCACATTTTCAAACTGCCAATGACCCAGAACGTGTGATTTGTCAGGCGGCTTAACTGCCATATGTAACCCAAAAATTAGAATCAAAGCACCACAAACTCCTGTTAAGTTGTTTAAACCATCAGCGATTAACACGGTTAGGTGAGTCATATACCCGATAATTAATTCAGCAGTCATGATTGCTGAATAAGTGAATAAATTAATATAAGTTATTTTTTGAGCTTGGTAGAGTTTCTTGATTCTTTTGTTCCAATCAAGCAGAACGTTTCTACCAGCATCATATTGCCCCGAATTTGACATTTCAATCCCCTCTGATATTGAAATCTTACCTTAAATCTTCAGATAAATGGACTGAAAATGCAACTAATTGAATGTTTCATAACTGTTATTTAATTACAAAAAGGTTGCGAACATAAT
This sequence comes from Lentilactobacillus curieae, assembly GCF_000785105.2. Classification (NCBI taxonomy): domain Bacteria; kingdom Bacillati; phylum Bacillota; class Bacilli; order Lactobacillales; family Lactobacillaceae; genus Lentilactobacillus; species Lentilactobacillus curieae. The sequence continues at coordinate 859,223 of NZ_CP018906.1, forward strand.
AAGATGCACGTCATATCTACGAAATCCATTTATTTGATAGTAAAAGTGTGCTATCATATTTCAGTTAAATTTATTAGAAGAGGTTTGTAATGACTACTTATTCAGGAAAAACAATTGAAGAAGCAATCGCAAACGGTCTAAAAGACCTTTCATTGACCCGAGACCAAGCCAGCGTTGCCGTTAAGGTACAACCTAGAAACGGTTTTTTTGGTATTGGTAGAAAATTAGCACAAGTTGAAATTACTAAAAAAGAAGAACCAAAGACTGAGGAGAATAATCAAGCTTCCGTGAAAATTGTAAACCAAACGTTTACTGTTGCTGGATTTGACCAGGCTCCAACTGAAGACGAAGATTCTGAGGAGCAAAATGAAGAAAAGCTCCAGGATATCGTCACTGATTTAAGTACGTATCTTAATGATGTGATTGATGCGATGGGCTTTGAGCACACTTTAAGCACAGACTTGAAAAATCATCATTCACTATACGTAAATATTGACACTGCTGAAGAAAAGCAGAGTCTATTAATTGGGCGCCATGGTCGGACAATTAACGCTATGCAAGGATTGGCACAAATTTACGTTAACCGTTTAGGGGCAAATAACCTAAATGTTGTTTTGGATATTGCTAATTACCGTGCAAGAAGAAGTGAAGCGTTGGCTCAGTTGGCTGAAAAAACTGCGCGAAATGCAATTGCAAATGGTAAGCCAGTGTATCTTAACCCAATGCCTGCATTTGAACGTAAAGAAATCCATAATGTTTTGGCTGATAATGATCACGTGATTACTTATTCAACGGGACGCGAGCCCCACCGGGTAATCGTGGTTGCACCCAAATAAAATCTAAATATCGTTGACAAATGATACCCGATAAAATATTATAGTGGTAATCATTCTTATCTTAACTAGGTAAAGTAGTGAAAGTGCTTTATCCACGTCCCTAGGGCGTGGTGTAGGCACTTTTTTTGTTCTGAAAATGCTTTTTCGCATTTTGGAGGTAATAATTTATGGTTTTAACAACAACTGAATTGGATACAATCGCAGCAATTTCAACTCCACCTGGAGAAGGGGGAATTTCTATCATCAGAGTTAGTGGTGAAGAAGCCCTAAACGTTGCTGAAAAGTTATATCGCGGTAAGGATATCTCAAAAGTAGCCAGCAATACTATCAATTACGGACACATTATTGATCCTGAGTCTGGTGAAGAGGTTGACGAAGTTATGCTTTCAGTAATGAAGGCACCGAGAACTTACACGATGGAAGATATTATCGAAATTAACTGTCATGGTGGAATCGTTGCCACTAACCGGATTTTACAACTGGTTTTAAGCAACGGCGCACGGATGGCAGAACCTGGTGAATTTACTAAGCGGGCATTTCTAAATGGGCGAATTGATTTATCTCAGTCAGAAGCCGTCATGGATTTGATTGAAGCTAAAACTGACCAGTCCATGAAAGCTGCAATCAGCCAACTTGACGGTAATTTATCGCATTTAATCCGTAATTTGCGCCAAGATATTTTGGATGTTTTAGCGCAAGTTGAGGTTAATATTGACTACCCTGAATATGACGATGTAGAAACGATGACTAGCCGTCTCCTCAGGGATAAAGCAGTTGATGTTCACGCTAGAATTGACCAATTATTGAAAACTGCCAAGCAGGGAAAAATCCTCCGGGATGGTTTAGCCACCTCAATTATTGGACGACCAAATGTTGGAAAATCAAGTTTATTAAACCACTTACTACACGAAGATAAGGCAATCGTTACGGATATTCCTGGTACGACGAGGGATGTTCTTGAAGAGTACGTTAACGTTCGTGGCGTGCCATTGAAGCTAATTGATACGGCTGGAATTCGAGATACTGAAGACAAGGTTGAAAAAATCGGGGTTGATCGCTCCAGAAAAGCTATCGATAGTGCTGACTTAGTTCTACTTGTCATTAATGCAAGTGAACCGCTCACTGGTGAAGATCGGGAACTAATTGAAAAAACTTCTGGTAAACAACGAATTGTTGTTTTAAATAAGACAGATTTACCAATTAAGTTAGACCTTGAAGAACTTAAGCGACTAACTGGCGGTAAAAATATGATTTCAACGTCAGCAATTGAAGCTAATGGGCTTCAAGAGCTTGAAGAATTAATTGCGAAAATGTTCTTTGAAGAAGGAATTGAGAATAGTCAAAACAATGTGATGGTTACTAATGCTCGCCACATTGGCTTGTTGAATCAAGCGAACCAGTCATTGAATAGTGTCATTAATGGCCTTGACCAAGGGATGCCAGTTGATTTAGTTCAAATTGACATGACTCATTGTTGGGACCTACTTGGTGAAATTACTGGTGATAGTTATCAAGATGAATTAATTGACCAATTATTTACGCAATTTTGTCTAGGAAAATAGTTGTTTCATGTGAAACATTTGGAGGAAAAAACATTGGAGAGTTTACGTGTTAGCGATGTGAAACAGTCATATCGCGGTGAAGACTATGATGTCATTGTAGTTGGAGCAGGCCACGCTGGCTGTGAGGCCGCACTTGCTGCTGCTCGGATGGGTAACAGAACATTGTTAATGACCATTAATTTGGACATGGTGGCGTTCATGCCATGTAATCCATCAATCGGTGGCCCTGCAAAGGGAATCGTGGTTCGTGAAGTTGATGCTTTAGGTGGCGAAATGGGTCACAACATTGATAAGACTTATGTTCAAATGAGAATGTTGAATACTGGTAAGGGTCCAGCAGTTCAAGCTTTAAGAGCTCAAGCTGATAAGCATGCTTACCATGCTGAAATGAAGGATACGCTTGAAAATGAACCAAATTTGACACTCCGTCAAGGGATTGTTGATGACTTGATTGTTGAAGATGGTGAATGTCGAGGAGTAATTACCAATACAGGTGCTAAATACAGTGCTAAGGCTGTTGTAATTGCTGCTGGAACCGCTGCTCGCGGTAAGATTATCATCGGGGAATTGATGTACGCATCAGGTCCTAATAATTCACAACCAGCCGAAAAGTTAACTGCTAACTTAGAAAAACTAGGTTTTGATTTGGAACGGTTTAAGACCGGTACCCCTCCACGGGTTGATGGAACAACTATTGATTACGGTAAAACTGAGGAACAACCTGGAGATGAACAACCAAATCACTTTAGTTACGAAACTCCAGATAGTGAATACATTGATGTGAAGAACCAACTATCTTGTTGGCTAACTTATACCAATGAAAAAACCCATGAAATTATCAAAGAAAATCTTGATCGAGCACCTATGTTTACTGGTGTGATTGAAGGTGTCGGTCCACGTTACTGCCCTTCAATTGAGGATAAAATTGTCCGCTTTGCGGATAAGAGTCGTCACCAACTATTCTTAGAGCCAGAAGGTCGTAAGACAGAGGAATGGTATGTTCAAGGACTCTCAACTTCAATGCCTGAAGAAGTTCAGCAAAAGATCGTTCACTCAATTGCAGGTTTGGAAAATGCTCAAATGATGCGTCCAGGTTACGCAATTGAATATGATGTAGTTGCGCCTTACCAATTGAAGCCAACTTTGGAAACTAAGCTGCTTAAGAATTTGTACACTGCTGGCCAAACAAATGGTACTTCAGGATATGAAGAAGCTGCTGGTCAAGGAATTATTGCCGGAATTAACGCTGGTCGCCGAGCACTCGGTAAAGAACCATTCGTTTTGAAGCGGAATGAAGCTTATATTGGTGTAATGATTGATGATTTGGTAACTAAGGGAACTAAGGAACCATATCGTTTATTAACTAGTCGTGCAGAATATCGTTTGTTGCTTAGAAATGATAACGCTGATATGCGGCTAACTGAAAAAGGCCATGAACTTGGACTAATTTCAGAAGATCGTTACGAAAACTTCTTAGCTAAGAAATCTGCTGTTGAAAGTGAACTTGATCGCCTGAATAGCATTCGGATTAAGCCTTCTGATAAGGTGAACGAATTTGTTCAAGCGCATGGTGATAAACCACTTCAAGACGGTGTGCTTGCCGCTGTGTTCCTTCGTCGACCATATGTTGATTACAAAACTTTGATGCAATTTATCGATGCTCCTGAGGTTTCACTTGATCACCGTGTAGTCGAGCAAGTGGAAATTCGGACTAAGTATGCTGGTTATATTGCTAAAGCTGAAGCTAACGTCGATAAGATGAAGCGGATGGAAGAAAAGCATATTCCAGATCGAATTGATTACGCTGCGATTGATGGAATTGCCACTGAGGCCCGCCAAAAGTTGGCTAAGATCCAGCCACAAACAATTGCCCAAGCATCAAGAATTAGTGGGGTTAACCCATCTGATATTGCAATTTTGAGTGTATACATTCAACAGGGAAAGATTGCGAAGATTGATGCTCAAGGTGCATAAATGATTAAATGAATAGGGAGCGTTACAGAAATCTTTGATTTCGTTTTAACGCCCCCACAACGATGACACAAACTGAGCGCTGCGAATAGCGGCGGTCAGTCGTGACAGAGACTGTGAAGAGCTGTTACAGAAATCTTTGATTTCGTCTTAACGCCCCCACAACGAAGACACAAAAAAGGCTACGATGTTAAAAACATCGTAGCCTTTTTATTAGGTTCATTAACCATTTAAATATTTTATCTTTGTGGCTTCATATTTAACGTACTAAATAATGTAAAGCTTAATATCATACAAATCGCAATAGCAACTGCCATCGGTAGGTATGTTGCAGTTCCGAATAGACCAACAATTGGAGACATCAGACTACCAGTACCATTTTGAGCTAAACCAAATAGTGCAGAAATACTACCGCCGTTTCGGGAGCCAATGTTCATAACGATTGAAGTTGTGAGGGTAAAGAGTACACCAAACTGTGTGACAATCAAGAATACCAATACGATTACGATTGGTAATGATCTAAATGTGTACCAACTTCCAACTAGCAATAACGAACTAATGAATGCGGTCATTAAAACAATTTTTGTCTGTTTCGTTTCCGGAACTCGACTTGCTAGGAATCCTGGGATAATTGAACCAATTGCAATCCCGATCCCGTTTAGTGCATATAAGAAGCTGAAGTTTTGTACGGACATATTGAAGTAATCTTGAAATACAAATGATGAAGCTGAAATGTAAGCAAATAGTCCGCCCGTAACTAGCCCAGCTGAAATGATTAGTCTCAGGAACCTACCGTTCTTAACTAGTGCTCCAATTGAGGCGATGGTAGAAATGAATCCACCGTCAGTCCTTTCGTTAGTTGGCAAGGTTTCCTTGATTCCGCAGAACAGTGCCAAAACAACTAACAGTCCAATTACAGCAAGAACGACAAATATTCCCTGCCAACTGGTGTACTGAATGATTATTCCCCCAATAACCGGTGATAAAACTGGGAAAATTCCGTTAACTGCGGAAAGCATCGAGTAAAATTTAGTTAATAATGGGCCGCTGAATAGGTCTCGTGCGATTGCCCTTGAAAGTACCTGACCGGATGAACCAGCGAGTCCTTGGATAAATCTAAGGCCAATCAAAAGCGTAATTGAGTTGGTCATAGAAATCATTAGTGAAACAATTCCAAATAGGGCAAATCCAATGATTAATGGTTTTTTTCTACCAAATTTATCACTCAGTGGTCCAACAATTAGTTGGCCCAGAGCAAGTCCAATCAAACAGGCGCTTAGGCTTAGTTGTAGTACAGATACCTGGGTGTGTAGATCAGTCGCCATTTGCGGTAAGGCTGGCAGGTACATGTCCATCGAAAGTGGTCCCGTTGCGCTGACGGTTCCTAAAATAAACGCGAGCCACGCTTGTTTTTTTCCAGAAATATTTGATTTCATTTTCATTCTCCTAACACGATTTACTATAATACAGGGTTGGCTTACCTAGCGCAAATTAATAAGAAGTGCTTAAGATATGAACTCAATATTAATAATGTGATAAAATAAGTGTCAGCTGTAGCCTACCTTTTAGTTAGGCTACTTTTATTTAAAGGAGTTAAACAATGTCAAAGAAATCAAAAGCTGAACAAAAGCCAAATTCGAAATTTGCTGAAGCCATGAGTTGGATCATTCCAATTGTAGTTGGAGTATTAGTTGCACTACTATTGAGACAATTTGTTGTAACATTTGCTCGGGTAGATGGTCCTTCAATGGAACCAAACCTAGTAAATAATGAACGAATGATAGTTTGGCGTCAGGCTAAAGTAAAACACCTCAGCGTAATTGTGTTTGATGCTCATGGAGTCGATCCAGAAGCTACTAAGCCAAATACCGATTATGTTAAGCGGGTGATTGGAATGCCTGGGGACACCGTTTCAAGTCGTAACGGTAATATCTATGTTAATGGCAAAAAAATCAACCAAAACTTTATTAATAAGTACCAAAGAACTACTGGTACAGGTAACTGGGACTTGAAGTCATTATCAAAGAGTTGGTCGAGACATACTAACTCAGTTAAGGTTCCTAAGGGTGAATATTTTGCCCTTGGTGATCACCGTAGCGTATCTAACGATGGTCGTTACTGGGGTTTCATTCCTAAGAAAAAGGTTCTTGGAGTTGCCAAGACATTCTTCTGGGAAACAAACAAGACTAAGCGTAATAACGTTAATAATTTAGCTTATTAATTAAATTGGTTCTCACATTAACTACGGCAGTGGTTGAGTGAGAGCTTTTTTGTTAGAAAGGTTGAATAATATATGGTTGATTTGGATAAACTGTACCGAATTTTGAGTCAACATTTAGGCCCGTCTGGCTGGTGGCCGGCGGATTCTAAGCGAGAAATTATTATTGGTGCCATTTTAGTTCAAAACACCAACTGGAATAATGCTGCGTTGGGATTGGTCAGTCTTAAAGCAAAGACAGCGTTTGAACCAAAAAACATTCTTAGTTTATCGCAATCAGAGTTGATGGAGATAATCAAATCAAGTGGGTTTTATAAAAATAAATCGCGAGCAATTTTGGCCACATTTGAATGGCTGAATAATGAGGGGTGGGACTATGATGAAATCCGTGATCGTTATGGGGACAATCTTCGGCAGCAGCTGTTAAAAATCCCCGGGATTGGCCAAGAAACGGCGGATGTTTTTCAAGTTTACATTTTTGATAAACCGGTATTCATTGCAGACAGTTATACACGCCGACTATTCAGTAAACTTGGTTATCGAAAGACAAAAACTTACCAAGATCTTTGGCGCCAGGTAAAGTTACCTGCGAGTTTTAGTTATCAGGACGCTCAAGAGTTTCATGGATTAATTGATAATTTTGGGAAACAATATTTAAGGTATGCGGGACAGTTTGAGAAAAGTTTTTTAAATAACAAAGACGTGAAACACTCGTAAGTGTTTCACGTCTTTTGCTCTAGATTTCTGTTTGGTTGTACTTTAATAGCTCAGGTTCAGCTGTTACATCTAACACAGCGATACTTCCATTTTGGGGCTGTTCAACAAACCCACCTGGCTTTGAGTAAAGCGTAGCAACGTTTCTGATGAATGTTCCATGTGAAACAACCAACGCTGTTTCTCCATCTTTAAGTTGTTTTTGGACATCAGAGAATGCTAATTGAATTCGGTGTTTTAAATCGTCACCAGTTTCAGCTTCTTTAAATGGATCCGCATCATGCATGAAATCACGGACCTTAAATGTATCATATTTTTTGATTAACACGTCCTGATCGAAGCTTCCGTGGGGGCCACCAATTTGGTTCCAGGTTAATACACTGTCGATTCCCTCAAACGAACCAAAGTAAACTTCTCGAAAGTTTTTATCGATAATAGGAGTCACTGTTGAGGCAGTGTTTTCCGCTAAGATTAGATCTCGGGTTCGAATTGCCCGCATCATGTCTGAACTGAGTGCTAAATCAAAGTGAACCTGACTCAGTAGTTTACCAGTAGCTGATGCTTGTCTTTCGCCAGCTTCAGTTAATGGCGAGTCGACCCACCCTTGCATTCTTCTAAAACGGTTAAGAATTGTTTGACCATGACGGACTAGATAGACTGTTTTCATAATTATTCCCTTCGAAAATAAAGACTATCATTATTTTAATATATCCGGCACAAATTAGCCATTAAGCTTGTACTGTCACTGGACTAGTTGCCAAAAAATTAGAGACGATTTGGTTGGCAACGGATGTGTCAGTCATAATTGATTCTGGGTGGAATTGGATTCCATAAACTGCGCGTTCTTCATCAGCGATGGCCATAATTTCCCGATCCTCAGAAACGGCACTGACACTAAGATCAATTGGGAGGGGACCATGTGAAACTACCAGTGAATGATATCTTGCTGCAGTAAAGGACGAGGGGCAATCATTAAAAAGTTGGTTTTGCTCCAAAACGGTAATGTTTGAAGGTTTTCCATGCATTAATTTATTGGCATGGACTACTTTACCACCATAGGCTTCAGCAATTGCTTGGTGGCCTAAACAGACTCCCAGAATTGGTGTTTTGCCAATAAACTTATCGAGTACTTCCATTAGTTTACCGGCATCTTCAGGTCGCCCAGGTCCAGGAGAAAGAATGATTCGCTCCGGATTAAGGTCCTCAAGGTGGTCAAGCTGAGGGTCATCGTTCTTTAATACCGTAACGTTACCGTTAGTTAGCGTCCCAATCAGTTGACTGAGGTTGTAAGAAAAACTGTCGTAATTATCAATTAGAAAATTCATGTGCATTCTCCTCCTCTGAAACTGGGTAAAGTGAATTAATCACGCCCCGAGCTTTATTATTAAATTCTTGATACTCATATTTAGCAACACTGTCGGCAACGATTCCTGCTCCAGAATGGATAATCAAATGATTACCCTTCCGATAAGCAAGCCGGATTCCAATACATAAATCAAGGTCACCGTTAAAACCAAGGTAGCCAATCCCACCGCCATAGATTCCCCGTTTGTTATTTTCTAGCTTGGCAATGATTTGCATTGCGGAAACCTTTGGGGCTCCAGATAACGTACCTGCAGGAAGCACGGAGTCAACGATATCCATAGCAGTGATATCTTTAGCAGCTTGGCTTTCAATTACTGAACCTAGGTGCATCACACTCGAAAATTTAAGCAGATTTCTTGCAGAAATTACATTAACTGAGCCAAATTCGCTGACACGCCCAAGGTCATTTCTCCCTAAATCGATCAGCATATTGTGTTCAGAAAGCTCTTTTTCACTGGTTTGAAGTTCCTTAGCGAGTTGTTGATCCTCGGCAGCGGTTTTTCCTCTGCGTCTAGTACCAGCCAATGGATATGAAAATAGGCTTTCCTGACGTTTGGTGATCAAGGTTTCTGGGGATGCGCCAACCGATTCAAAATCATCGTGATGAAAATAAAATTGGTATGGTGAAGGATTTTGGTTAAAGAACCTTCGAGCACTTCCTAACAATGAACCCTTAATTGTTGCCATGTGTGGATTAGATAAAATCAATTGAAAGATATCGCCATCCACAATGTGCTGCTTAGTGGCAGCTACCTTTTTGCTAAACTCAGCTAATGAAAATTGAAGCTTCAGTGGTGACAATTCTGGAGCTTTGATTGGTATTTGGGTTGTTGGTGACATAATTCTCTGCTTAAATTTATTAAGCTCAGCGGTTGTCTTTTCGAACAATTCTTCAACCCGACTTGCATTGACCAGCTTGATGATCGTTACCTGCTGTGAAGTATGGTTATACGCCACCACAGTTTTAACTAACATTAAGTCGGCATCGGCCAGTTCATGAGGATCTGTCACCTGGGTAATTGATGCTGTGGTGGCATAACGCGAGTAATCATAGCCAAAGTAACCAACAACTCCACCAGTAAACGGTGGCAGTCCGGCTAACCTTGGTGTGCGATTTTGCTCAAGTAGATTCTCGACGAAGGGATGTAATGGAGTGGCGGTAGTCTTTAAGTCACCTGTAAAATTATCGATGGTGAGCTTACCATTTCGATATGTATAACTAGCCTCTGGATCCACACAAATAAATGTATATCCATCTTCATTTTGTTTAGGCTTACCAGTCATCATAAGTGACGGCTTACCTGCAATCTGAAATTCTCTCATTATTGAAAGAGCGTCAAAGTTGGTATCCTTAAATTCAATTGTGATTGGTAGTAATGCGTAATCCTGCTTTAGGTTCAGTAAGTTTTCAATGTTCATAATGGGTTCCTCCGTTAAATTTAGTAGTTTATCAACTCAACGGAAGTTGCCATCGTCTTTCATAAATCATATAAATTCCTCCTATCAAAAAATCCGCCCTCACAAAAAAGAAATTGTTAAGGACGGAAATTCCGCGGTGCCACCTTAATTCAGCATTCACTTCAAAAAATAGGAAGATAAATACTGCCCTCATGAGATACAATCATATCTCTGACAACTGACGTATGTCGAAACGTTTCCCCGTACTAAAATTTCGGAGGAACCCTCGGTGGTCCATTTAGCTAGCTGCGTTCGGTTACTTCTCAGCTCCAGTAACTCTCTGTGCGTGCACACTAACCTTGATCTCCACCTCATCGGTTTGATGGGCATGTAAATTTATATTGGGAATAAGATACGAGTTTTATGAGAAAAAGTCAACCGATAATTAGAAAATTAATTTTAGATGTTGACAATTGTCCGTCACAGGACTAGACTTCAAAACAATTAAATTAAAACTTTAACAGGAGATTCTCATTATGCAAACTAAACCACTAGCATTTTCACAGTCTTATTATTTTTGGCCACGCTAGTGTCTACGACGTACAAGTTGCAGGCACTGTCTACAACTTGTGCGGCCAAGGTTTGTTAAGCTCAATTATTGGTCACACAGTATTGATTGAACACTGTGGGGCCTTATTTTTTACCCAAATTTCCCCGCAGTGAAAACTCTCACTGCGGGTTTTTATTTAACTAAATTTTAGAAATGAGGGATTATTATGATTATCGTTATTAAACCAGGAAATGAAGCAATGGTGCATGAAATTAGTCAAAGGTTTGCTAATAAAGCAGACGTTTTTACTCACGGAAACCGGGTGGCAATTCAGGGTGCTGACCGTGATTGTTTAAGTGCAGAAGAATTGGCGGCCACTCAGGAAATTATTGAAAACCATCCAGCAGCAATTCAAGGCAGTCGGGTATTTCATCCTGAGGATACGGTAATCGAAACTGCCCATAGTCTAATTGGTGGCGATAACTTTACGATGATGGCGGGACCATGTTCAGTAGAGTCATTGGCCCATGTTCGGAAAATGGCTGCTGTCGCCAAACAAGGCGGCGCCACAGTTTTACGTGGTGGTGCATTCAAACCCAGAACCTCACCATACTCATTTCAAGGTTTAGGTGAACCGGGATTAAAGTTTTTACGCCAAGCAGCAGATGAATTTGGTATGGATGTTTTAACTGAAGTTATGGATGAAGATCACGTAGAAATGGTTGGCAAGTACACTGATATTTTTCAAATTGGCGCTAGAAACATGCAAAACTTCTCGCTATTAAAAGCGGTTGGTAAGACTAATATTCCGGTGATGTTGAAGCGCGGGATGTCCGCAACCGTTGATGATATTTTGAATGCAGCAGAGTACATTGCGGCTGGTGGAAATGAACAGATTATGATTGCTGAAAGAGGAATTCGGACGTTTGATAACAAATATACTCGGAACACTCTAGACGTTGGTTCTGTGCCAGTCTTGCAGAAGTTATCACACTACCCAGTAATCGTAGACCCAAGTCACGCTGCCGGACATACAGAATTTGTTACCCGTGAGGCGTTAGCTGGGGTGGCGATTGGAGCTAGTGGACTAGTGGTTGAGATTCATGATGATCCAGCACACGCATTTTCTGATGGTGCTCAAGCCCTGAAACCTGATGAGTTCCAAGCAATGGCTGATAAAGCATTTGCTATTCGTTCGTTGGTCAAACCAAATCAGAAGGCTGAGGTGAATGCTTAATGGAGATTCTAGATGTTAACATTCCGAGCCATCCATACCAAGTAAAAATTGGTAGAAATCTATTAGCAAGTACCGGTTCCTTGGTAGCTTCTGTGTGGCAACCACGCAAGGTAGCTTTGATTAGTGATGACAACGTTGCCCCACTCTACCAAGAAAAGGTAGCAGAATCACTTACTAAATCAGGATTTACCGTTTGTGCTTACCGATTTCCTGCTGGCGAACAATCAAAATCACTTGATGTACTTGGTGAACTGGCGACGCAGATGACCGATGATGGATTTAACCGTGATGATGGAGTAATTGCTCTGGGCGGTGGTGTTACTGGGGATCTAGCAGGATTTGTAGCTGCATCATACATGCGGGGATTGCCTTTAATCCAGATTCCAACATCATTTTTAGCCCAAGTAGATAGTTCTGTGGGTGGTAAGACTGCGGTTGATTTGGGAACGACTAAAAATATTTTAGGGGCTTTCTTACAGCCGGATTTAGTGATTGTTGATCCTGAAACGTTAAAGACGTTGGATCAGCGTGACTTGGTCGAGGGTTACGGAGAAGTAGTTAAGGTGGCCGGTCTTACCGATCATGACATTTGGAGTTTAGTAAAGATGATTAATTCACCTACCGATATTTTAAAAAATTCTGAAAAACTCAGTGAGCTAGCAATTAAATATAAAGCTGAGGTAGTTGAAGCGGATGAAAAGGAGGGCGGCCTTCGGCAAGTTCTCAATTTTGGCCATACAATTGGCCATGCCGTTGAAGCACTTAGTGATGGCAAGCTCCGCCACGGAGAAGCAGTAGCAATTGGGATGGTAGCAATCAGCCAGGTTTTTACTGACCATGGACTGACTCCAGCTACAGTTACTGAGCAGCTTAAGGAACGCTTGGCATCGGTTAACCTGCCAGTTGAAATGCCAAGTGTTTCTCCAAAACAAGTATTAGCTAAAGTTAAAAATGATAAGAAAAATCATGATGGTAAGCTTAATTTGGTATTTTTAAAGGAAATTGGCGGTCCTGCGATTAAATCAGTAGATCTTGAAGATGTCGCTGATTTTCTAGGCCTCACGAGTGATGCTTCGAGTCACTAGAAAAGTTTTTTGCAAAAAGTATTTGACAAATTGATGTTTTCTGAATAGTATTTAATACAATTAGATTTTGATTAATCGGCTGTGAAGAGAAAAGTAGCTGCTCTATTTCAGATTAGAGAGGTCCATCTTAGGTGAAATTGGATCGCTGAACGGAGTAAGTGAAAGTAGTCTCTGAGCCGCAAACGCGAGAGTGATTTAGTGTTTGCTGGGTGCGCCCATTACAGCGCCAGTGTATCGCGGAATTTCCGCCGTACATGATGAGACAATGGCTGTGAGGTCGTTGTGAAGCTGGGTGGTACCACGAATTCTAAATCAATTCGTCCCTTGAAGTTATTAACTTCAAGGGACTTTTTTTATGCATTGAAAGGAGAACTAAAAATGAAATTTAAATCAGCTGGCGGGATTACCCGAGTGAAAATGATGACAATGTTGACTGGTAACTTACGAATTAAAGAGGAGAGATTTACATGAATAATCAGGAAACTAAATTAGGGATGAAACACTATATTATTATTGGATCAATGTTGTTCGGGATGTTCTTTGGTGCCGGGAATCTAATTTTTCCAATTCATTTAGGACAACTCGCAGGATCAAACTGGTTAATTGCCGGAATTGGGTTCTTATTAACTGGAACACTCTTACCATTATTAGCAATTATTGCAATCAGCGTTACTAGAAGTAGTGGAATTTATGATCTGGCAAAACCAATTGGTAGTAAATACGCAACATTTTTCATGTTGTTAGTTTGCGCAACATTGGGACCATTATTTGCCACTCCCAGAACCGCAACTGTACCATTTCAAATTGGATTTGCCAGTCATTTAAGTAAGGCCGATCAACCATTGTGGCTGTTTATCTACTCACTTATTTTCTTCGGAATTACCTACTGGGCGTCAAGAAAGCCAACGAACATTATTAATACCATCGGAAAATTACTTAACCCTGCATTTTTAATCTTACTAGCAATTATTTTTGGGTTCGCATTTTCACAACCAATCCATGGTGGCAACAGCATGACCCCATCAACTGGTTATGGTAACGCAGCAATGCTTAATGGTTTTCTTCAAGGCTATAACACAATGGACTGTATTGCTGGATTACTCTTTGGGATTGCGATTGTTACTGCAATTAAAGGCCTAGGTGCTAAGAGTCCTCGTCAGATTTCAATGACAACATTAAAATCAGGACTACTTGGGATTGGTCTTGAAGCAATTATCTACATTGGGCTAATTTGGTTAGGCTCTACTAGTTTGAGCATGTTTAAAACCAGTATTGATGGTGGAATTGCATTCAACCAAATTGCCAATCATTACCTTGGTATGACCGGACAAATTATTTTAGCAATCATGGCTACCCTTACCTGCTTGACTACCGCAGTTGGGTTATCAGCATCATTCTCTGAAGCACTTCACAGAAAGTTCCCAAATATTTCATACAGAACGTTTAACATCATGGCAGTTGGTTTCTCATTTGCATTTGCTAACGTTGGCTTGGATACCATCATTGCTTGGTCAACTCCAATGTTGATGTTCCTTTATCCACTTGCAATCACTCTGATCATCTTGTCGATTACTTCACCACTATTTAACAAGGATCGTAGAGTTTACATCTGGACCACCATTTTTACCATTATTCCAGCAATTTTGGATGCAATTGCTTCAGCTCCAGCAATTATCTCTAAATCAGCAATTGCTCAAGGAATTCTTAAATTGGATAACTTCTTGCCAGGAGCAAGTCTTGGAATGGACTGGTTACTACCTGCAGGAATCGGGCTAGCAATTGGTTTGATCATCCACTTTGCAACTTCATTCAGTGGTGAAAAGGCAACTGAAATCGAACACGAATAGTTAACTGTAAGGGGGAAACAAAATGGACTTTATTGGTGCTTTATGTTTCTTGCTAATCGTGTCAACGTTGTGTGGTCACCTTGCGAATCGATTCAAGATTCCCGCTGTAATTGGGCAAATTGGTGCCGGAATTATTATTGGTCCAGCAGTGCTTAATCTGATTCAGCCCACCAGTGCAATTAATTTATTTTCAAATATCGGCGTTATCGTGTTGATGTTTATTGGTGGAATCGGCAGTAATTTGGAACTCCTTAAAAAATACCTGCGACCGGCGATTATTGTTGCAGTTATTGGGGTAATTTTTCCAGTGATCATGATTGGAATTGCATTAATCTGGTTTAACTTTTCGATGTTTGAAGCAATATTTATCGGAGTTATCTTTAGTGCAACGTCTGTTTCAATTAGTGTTGAAGTGTTGAAGGACTACCATTCATTAAACACAAAGGAAGGCGCTACGATATTGGGTGCTGCGGTGGCGGATGACATCATCGGTGTTGTTCTACTGTCTATCATGGTCTCACTGATTGGAACTATTAAAGGTGGACAATCAGTAGATTTCAGTAAGTTTGGTGTTCTGTTTATTGGCCAAGTGATATTTGTGGCTGTAACCTACTTCATGATGAAGTGGATTGTACCGTACCTAATGGGAATCTCTGAAAAACTGCTGATGTCATCAAGCCCCACAATTGTATGTATTGTAATCTGCTTGTTCATGGCGTGGCTTGCTGAGAAAGTTGGTTTGAGTGGTGCTGTTGGTGCATTCTTTGGAGGAATTGCGGTTTCTAAGACTGCTGAAGCTAAACTGATTGAATCACACGTCGAATCGATTGGTTACGCAGTTTTTGTCCCAGTTTTCTTCATTAGTATTGGATTGAAGATGAGTTTTTCTGGGATCGGGCAATCGCTCGGTTTGGTAATTGTGCTTACTGCCCTCGCCTGTGCTAGCAAATTATTAGGCTGTGGATTAGGATCCGTAGTTAGTGGAAATTCGCTACGCAGTAGTTATCTGATTGGTTCAGGAATGATTTCTCGTGGTGAAATGGGACTAATTACTGCCCAAATCGGGTTTTCACAACACATAATTTCTAGTCAGTACTACTCAGCTGTTATCTTAGTTATTATTTTGACTACGTTGATTGCACCGTTGCTGATTAAGCATTCATTGCATGGACTTAAAAATCAGGATTCAGTGATTAGTGACTCAGAGTTGGCTGACGGAACAAAATAAAAAAGAATATATGGTTTGGCATATTTATTGAAGACTGGTTTGGTATCTAGTAGATATCTAACTGGTCTTTTTTGGATAGAGAATTGTGTTAACCTAGTGCGCTGACTGATGATTGGAAGTTAATTTTTAGCAAGTTTTATAGACATGTATCATCAAAGTTTCTGGATCTACGATATGGTTAAGAAACCTGTGAAAGAGAAGAAAAAAGAGCCAGTGAAATATTAAGAATCAATTATCATCCATAAGTAATCTATAAGGATTGATTCATTTTCGTACATATTATACATAAAGTGTAATACTAATAGCGAAATGGGGGTCAATTATGAAGCATAAAAAATTTGCTATTTGGTCTGCTGGGATTGCAGTAGTTGCCATCTTTGGTTTTGTAGCTGTTAAGTCAACGCTCAGCCCTGATAGCATGCCAGCCGCGGTAACTCAGGTTAAGGGTGAAGTGGCACCAAATCATGTGTTTCAAACTTATAAATACCCTTATAAGTTACGGCTAAAAGCAAATAGTACCAAACTATTCTCGGCCCCAGCTGGAACACGTGGGGCAAAATATTTAGGGACGGTTAGCGATAACAAAGTTACTAAGAACATCATGGCAACAAGGCGCTCAGATTTAAATGGAAGTGCCAAAACAGGTTACATTAAGTTTAAGGATAAGGCACACACGTACTGGGTAAGCGCTCAGCAAGTTAGTTTCCGAGATTTGAACGCATTAGCCGGAAACAATGCTAAGGTTGAAACGGCCATCAAAGCTGGTTTGAAACTAGTAGGTCATTCAGGATATGATTATGGTGGTGGCAGAAATATAGCTGATGTGAAACACCATAAGTTTGATTGTTCTTCTTTTGTTAGGTATTGCTATAGTAAGGCCGGAATTACGTTGGGCGATTTAAGCAGCGTTACGACGTATACTTTGGTTGAAATGGGACAACCTGAAAAATTTAAAAACTTAAAGCGTGGAGATCTATTTTTCTTCACCAACTCTAAGGGTCAGGTCAACTCGCACGTGGCGATGTACCTCGGTAACAACCTATTTTTACATGACCACAGGCAGTCTGATACGGGTGGCGTCGGCATTTCTACGCTAAACGCTCCAAGTTGGCGTAAAGAGACAAATGGAACGGTTAGAAGAATTGCTGTTTAAAAAATGCTTGTTAAATGTAAGCAATGAGTTTAAAATGTCCCCTATCGCTCAAAAAATAATATATAATTTGGCTGGTACGGAGATAGGTAAGCTGTTTACTAGGAGGATTTACAATGAAATTACAATTAGCAATCGACTTGGAAGATGTTGACGGTGCAATTAAGTTAATTGAAAAGACTAAAGATAGTGTTGATATCTTTGAATACGGAACACCATTAGTAATTAACTTTGGTTTGGAAGGTCTCAAGAAAGTTCGCGAAGCATTCCCCGATATTACATTACTCGCTGATTTGAAAATCATGGACGTGGCTTCATATGAAGTTGAACAAGCCTTCAAGTATGGCGCTGATATCACAACGATTCTAGCAGCTGCTGAAGACCAGTCCATCAAGGATGCAGTTAAAGCTGCCCACGATGCTGGCAAAGAATTATTAGTCGATATGATTGGAATTCATGATTTAGCTAAACGTGCTAAAGAAGTTGACGCCATGGGCGCAGATTACATTGGTACTCACACAGGATATGATTTACAAGCACTTGGTGAAACGCCATTTGAGGCATTTAATACGATTAAAGAAAACGTAATTACTACTAAAACTGCGGTTGCCGGTGGAATCAAGGTTGATACTGCAGAAAAGATTATTGCGGCAGGCCCAGACCTATTAATCGTTGGTGGTGGAATATCTACTGTAGATGATCCAGCTGCTGCAGCTAAGCAAATCAAGGCAATGATGCCTAAGGATTAAGAGGAGTTGTCTGAATGGATAATTATTGGTCAAAAATAATTGGTGAGCTCAATCAGGTTGATGTCACTGTTGATGATAAGTTTGTTGACTTTATCCATGATGCCAACAGAATTTTTGTAATTGGAGCCGGTAGATCAGGATTAGCAATCAAAGCTTTTGCGATGCGGCTATCCCAATTAGGTAAGCAAGCGTTTGTGGTTGGCGAAACTACTAACCCGCCAATTACTGAGGGAGATGTTATAGTGGTTGCTTCTGGATCCGGAACCACTGCACAGGCAGTCATGCTTGCTCAAAAAGCTCAAACGGTTGGCGCTAAAGTTGGACTAATTACAACTAGTCGCGATACGCCTTTAACGGAAATTG
The DNA here is from genome assembly GCF_000785105.2 of Lentilactobacillus curieae. NCBI lineage: Bacteria > Bacillati > Bacillota > Bacilli > Lactobacillales > Lactobacillaceae > Lentilactobacillus > Lentilactobacillus curieae. Next base: position 877,496 of record NZ_CP018906.1, read on the forward strand.
CTGAACAGGTTGTTTTCCTAGGTGGTAAGGCGAAGTACGAAGAAAATTCAACAACTGTTCAGCCAATGGGTTCATTGTTTGAACAGTCGGTATTCCTTTATGGAGATGCATTTGTGCTTGGTTATATGGAAAAATTCTCCATTACAGAATCAGAGATGCAACAACGACACGCAAATTTAGAATAGTGAATAGTTTTAAATGTAAAAGTCTGTACTATCAGCTAAACTGATGGTACAGACTTTTTGGGTTTCTATCCTTAAAATAATAATTGTGGTATAACTAAAGGGATGTTAAGTTGCTTAAACAAGGAGATGCATGTATGTCAGTAAAAGTTCGTCATCTGTTTGGACTCGCGGCGATCATTTGTTTTTTAATTGCGGCCGCAATCTGGTTTGTCCATTTTCAAAGCCATACGGTAGAACAACTAATGCCAGTTATTGGGCATAATCGGCCAAATGGTGCGTTTGGCTGGTCATTAGTTATTGGAGTAATTCTACTAATTATCCCTAACTTCTTTTCGAAACAAAAGTAAGAATACATAATTTAATTGCCAAACATATACCCGAACCCCCTGATTGTTCTTAACAATCGGGGGCTTTTTGGATTGAGTTCGATTTTTTTCCTAAGGTTACTGATGTGAGTGTCAATAATTCTGAGCGTTGCCCCACTTGTATTTTCCCAGACCTCAGCTGCGATTTGTACTCGGTTCAAAACCACACCCTGGTGCTCCATAAAGAATAACAGAAGTTTATACTCAATGGGGCTGAGCTTAATTGGGTGATTGTCAACTAGCACAGTGAAGGTATCCAGATTGATTTTGAGGTTTGCTGTGCTAATGATATTTTGAGATTCGTTCTGTTTGCGGTTAGCAAGCGGAACGTTTTTTTGGTATGCCCACATTTTTTGGACTAGCCGGTAGCCAATTTCGGAAATGGGCCGTTTATATAGGTAGTCATCAAAATGGTAGTCCATGAAGCACTGTTTGATAAATGAATTTGGGCGATTTTGTTTATCCAAAATGATGATTGGTCCCACTACTTGGTTTCTAATGAACGAAAGTAATGCTGGATCCGTTGGTAACGGTATGTTACCTAAATCCCAGATAATGGCAAAACAGGTTTTGATCAGCTCAAATGAAAACGAGTTTGTTGTTTTCATAAGGATATGAAAACTATTAAGTTCGCTTTCAATCTGTTGCTGTAATTTTAAATCTGAACTTATTAATAAAACATCGGCTACCATGGCTGTCCCTCCGCTAAATGTTTTTTCCTCACCATAGTTATCCCATATATAAAACAGAAATTGGGCGAATTTACGATACATTTACAAAAACAAAACTTGATATTTACATTGCCTTGATATATTAAAACCGTACTCAAGAGCAGTACACAAAACTTGGGATTTACATTTAGGAGGAAATATCATGAAAAAGAAGTCACTAGTTTCTGTCGCAATCGCATTTTCAGCACTTGGGGTAATTTTAGCTGGGTGTGGTTCTAGTGCATCAAAGTCTTCTTCATCTCAATCTGCTAACGCCAAGGTAACGGCGGTTGGCTCGACTGCTTTGCAACCATTAGTTGAACAAGCAGCATCTAACTATCAAAAGGCAAACAAGGGTGCCAATATCACCGTTCAAGGTGGTGGTTCAGGAACAGGGCTTAGCCAGGTTGCAACCGGTGCTGTCGCAATCGGAAACTCAGATATCTTTGCTGAGCAACAAGCAGGAATCAAGGCCAATAAGCTAGTTGATCATCAAGTTGCCGTGGTTGGTATGGCACCAGTTGTAAATAAATCTGCTGGGGTTTCTAACTTATCAATGAGTCAACTTAAAGGAATTTTCACTGGTAAGTTCACAAACTGGAAACAAGTTGGCGGTAAAAACGAAAAGATTACCGTTGTGAACCGGGCACAAGGATCAGGAACTCGGGCAACATTTGAGGGCGCAGTCCTTGAAGGAGCTAAAGCAGTTAAATCTCAAGAACAAGATTCCAATGGTACTGTTCAAAAGATCGTTTCAAGCACCCCAGGAACCATTAGTTACCTTGCATTTTCATACATTAATAAGAAACTCGAACCAGTGTCGATTGATCATGTAAAACCAGTTGATAAGAATGTAACTAATAACAAGTGGAAAATCTGGTCATATGAACACATGTACACACCAAAGGCTAAAACAAACAAGACAGCCAACAAGTTTATCAAGTATGTTCTATCAGACAAGGTTCAAAAAGGATTGGTTCAAAAACTTGGTTACATTAGCATTCACGATATGAAGGTTCAAAAGAATGCTAAAAATGTAGTAACTGAGAAGTAATCAATAGAAGCTTTGGTCTGAATTGAGATCGAAGCTTTTTATTTCAGGAGGGTAAGCATGGATGAAATCAAGGAAAAATTGACCCGTTCATCTAAAGCGACAAGACAGGACTACTTTGGAAAAGCAATCAGCTACGTATGTATTGCACTAGTTGGCTTATTGGTAATTTCAATTTTGTACTTCATCGCAACTAGAGGAATTGCAACGTTCACTGTTAATCACGCTAGTATTACTGATTTTTTAACGAAAACTAATTGGAATCCAGGAATGCTCGATAGTAAAGGGAAACCAGAAATTGGTGCACTACCGATGATCGTAACCTCATTTAGTGTCACGATTCTTGCAGCATTGGTGGCCACCCCCTTTGCATTAGCAGTCGCAATCTTTATGACAGAAATTGCGCCGCAAAGAGGTTCGCGATTTTTACAACCAGTAATTGAATTACTGGTGGGGATTCCGTCGGTTGTTTATGGATTTATTGGATTAACGGTGGTCGTTCCGGCAATCCGCCACGTTGCTGGAGGTACTGGTTTCGGGATTTTAGCCGGGACCGTCGTCCTATTCGTTATGGTATTACCTACCATTACGTCGCTTTGTGTGGACAGCATCAAAGCGGTGCCCTTGTACTTTCGTTCAGCTTCATTAGCTCTGGGGGCAACTAGGTGGCAGACCACCTATAAGGTTGTTCTCCGGGCGGCAACTCCTGGAATTTTGACTGCAATTATTTTTGGAATGGCAAGAGCGTTTGGTGAGGCACTTGCAGTTCAAATGGTGATTGGTAATGCAGCAATTATGCCAAAGGGTTTAATTTCACCAGCATCAACGCTGACTAGTCAGTTGACAAGTGAAATTGGTAACACAACTTTAGGAACGTTACCAAACAATGCCCTGTGGTCATTGGCGCTAGTCTTACTGTTTATGTCACTTGTTTTTAACATTATCGTTAGGTTTATCGGGAAGCGAGGTCAGATGAAAAAATGAATCCTAAAACTAGTAATAACGTAGCGACTGGAATCATTATGGCCTTGGTTGGGATTGTGGTGCTGATACTGGCCGGAATTCTTGGCTATATTCTATATGCAGGAATACCACACATGTCATGGCACTTTTTGACCTCTGCCTCTCAGTCCTTTAAAGCTGGCGGTGGAATCCGTGATCAATTATTTAATTCACTTTACCTGTTGGTTCTCACTTTGATAATTTCGTTTCCGATTGCTTTGGGATCGGGAATTTATCTTTCTGAATACGCAGCTGATAATTGGTTTACCGGAATTATTCGAACCGCAATTGAAGTTCTAAGCTCATTGCCTTCAGTAGTTGTTGGATTGTTTGGCTACCTGCTATTTGTTATTCAATTTAAAATGGGGTTTTCGATTTTAGCCGGGGCCATTGCCCTTACGTTTTTTAACCTACCGCTACTTACAAGAAATATTGAAGAATCCCTCTCTGACGTTTCCGATTTACAGCGTGAGGCTGGGTTATCGCTCGGGTTATCAAATTGGAAAACCATCACCGGAATTGTGCTACCTGCTGCATTGCCCGGTATTCTAACTGGAATCATTTTAAGTGCTGGACGGGTATTTGGGGAAGCGGCTGCTTTGATTTATACCGCGGGACAAAGTTCTCCCGTGGTCAACTATGGCGACTTCAATCCAATGTCAGCAGATAGTTTTCTGAATCCGTTCAGGCCAGCGGAAACTTTAGCGGTTCACATCTGGAAGGTTAATACAGAAGCAGTTACCCCTGACGCACTTTCCATTTCTGCAGGTTCTTCAGCGGTTTTAATCATCGTAATCCTGTTGTTTAACCTATTAGCTCGGTGGGCAGGTAAACGACTCTATAACAAAATGACGGCAACGAAGTAGGTGAAAAGTATGAAACAGTATGACTTTGAAGATACTCACATTATTAAATTGAATCGCGAACTTGCAATGGAAACCGAAAACCTGCAAGTGTTCTACGGCAAAAATCACGCAATGCATGATGCCAGCTTGCAATTTGCAAGGCATCGAATCACAGCTTTGATTGGCGCATCTGGATCTGGAAAGTCCACTTATCTTCGTTGTTTAAACCGAATGAATGATCGGGTAGCCAACGTGGAAGGTGCAATAATGTACCGAGATACCGATATTAATAACAAGGGCGTGAATGTTTACGAAGTTCGTAAACATATTAGTATGGTATTTCAAAGACCCAATCCCTTTGCTAAATCAATTCGTGATAACATTACCTTTGCCTTGAAAAAGAATGGGATCAAAGACAAACAAGTTCTTAACCAAAGAGTTGAGGAAAGTCTCCGAGCTGCTGCTCTGTGGGATGAAGTCAAAGATGACTTGGACAAGAGTGCGTTAGCTCTATCCGGTGGCCAGGCGCAAAGACTATGCATCGCTAGGTGCGTTGCAATGAAACCAGATGTCTTGCTTTTAGATGAACCTGCAAGTGCCTTAGACCCAATTTCAACAGCCAAGATTGAGGAAACGTTGCAAAAACTTCGTGAAGATTATTCGATTATCATTGTGACTCACAATATGCAGCAGGCTTCGAGAATTGCTGATTACACGGCGTTTTTCCACATGGGTCATGTGCTTGAATTTGATAAAACTAGCACGCTATTCACAACGCCCCAAGTAAAGGCAACTGAAGACTATATTTCTGGAAACTTTGGCTAAGGGGTGATCATATGGAAAACGTAATAACGAGTAGTGCCGTAAAAGTGTTTTACGGTGAAAAGGAAGCCCTTCATGGAATTGACTTAGATATTCCAAAACAGGGGATTACGGCGTTGATTGGTCCTTCTGGATGCGGTAAGTCGACCTATCTTAGATGTCTTAATCGCATGAATGATCTAGTGCCCAATACGCGAGTGGCGGGTGATATTAGGCTTGATGGGACTGATATAAACGATGCTAAAACAGACGTAGTTGAACTTAGACGTCGGGTCGGAATGGTCTTTCAACAACCAAATCCGTTTCCGTTTAGCGTGTATGACAACGTTACGTATGGTTTGCGAACCAATGGCAAGTTTAGCAAGGATGAACTAGATGAACGGGTTGAAACTAGTTTAAAACAAGCGGCAATTTGGGACGAAGTAAAGGATGATTTGAACAAGAATGCCTGGGAATTTTCCGGTGGTCAACAACAACGAATTTGCGTTGCTAGAGTACTGGCAGTTCACCCAGACGTAGTTCTTTTGGATGAACCAACGAGTGCGCTTGATCCAATTTCTAGCGCAAAAATCGAGGATACATTAATGAATATTCGTGATCAATACACAATCGTAATCGTCACACATAATATGCAACAGGCCTCCAGAATATCTGACAAAACTGCGTTTCTACTAAACGGAAACTTAATTGAATATTCGCAAACCAAGAAAATGTTTATCAATCCTGATAAGCAGGAGACTAGTGACTACCTTAATGGAAAATTTGGTTAGGAGGCCAGATGATGAGAGCATTATTTGAAGACGAACTAAAGAAACTACACGTTAGATTTTCCGAAATGGGAATTAACGTTAGTGAACAAATTTATCGAGCAACTAAAGCATTTGTGGATCATGATAAGCAACTTGCTCAAGAAGTTATCGATTACGACAATGAAACTAATGATGATGAGATGGGACTAGAAAAACAGGCACTTGAGTTGATTGCTTTGCAGCAGCCTGTGGCAACTGATTTTAGAGTGATTATTAGTATTTTAAAGGCATCCTCTGACTTGGAACGGGTTGGGGATCATGCAGTTGGGATTGCGCGAGAGACCATTAGGGAAAAAGGAAGTCAGCGAGTTCCCGAAATTGAAAACCAAATTAGTAAAATGTCTGACGAAATCCGCGAAATGCTCTCAGGAGTTCTGGATGCGTATGCTGCTAATGACGATGCCAAGGCCACTGCAGTGGCAAAAAAGGACATCGAAGTTGATAAGCATTACATTGAAATCCGTGATGCAATTACGAAAGCCGTGGCGGGAGACTCTACAACAGCCGCTGCGACATCCAGTTACTTACTTGTTATCAAGTTGCTCGAACGAATTGGTGATCATTTGGTCAATATTTCTGAATGGATTGTATATAGTTCAGCGGGTAAAATTGTGGAGCTCAATCCTGGTAAGTCTGATCCGGAATTGTTAAGTCGAATAATGGGCGGGAAGTAACCGAAAATATTTACTGTCGTTTTACAATTGATTAGCTAGTTTTTTACATCTATTTGTTACTCTTACATTGTAAGAAAGGGTGTGATTGAAATGGTTGCCGTTATCAGTGAAATTAAACAGACTTCCCCTATTGGTTGGATTATTTCAGTAATTGGTTTTTTAACGATTTTGATCTCAATGCTAGTTTATTAAGTTAGTAAATATGAAAATAAAAAGGGCCACTTTCATTAAAATGAAAGTGGCCTTTTCGTTTTCAAAGCAACGCTAATATTTAGTTTAAAATACTTCCATTGTGGAGTACTTTTGTTCCAAATTATTGAAGTCGTACTTCTTCAAATTTTGGATATCATCTTTGCCGTTAAAGAAGGCAGTGTAGCTTCTAGCTAGCATTAGGTTTAACTTGTGAGCAGTTTCAAACTGTACCATGATAACGGGGGTATTGTGTTCAAAAGCTGCACCGATTTCAAAGATGGTGCCAGAATCTGGTTCTGGATTACCCTCTTCAGTTTGGTAATCTAAAATGGCAACCACTACGTCTGCTTTGTGAACTTGACGCATATCTGAAGCAAATACGGCATCCTGCCATTTAAATGTTCCGAAGGGTTCTGCTTCAAACTGGTGGTCCTCAGGAATGAAGATTCCTTCGCTATCAATGGTTGGGTTTTGCTTTAATAGCTCAACAACCTCCTTGATACGGTTCTTTTGCCCTTCTGAAAAGAATGGTGAGGCGAGGTAGACTTTGTTCTGATAGTTTGCCATTATTCTGACTTCCTTTGCTTAAATTTATACTCTTATTGTACCAACCTAGAACAATTTTCCCAATGATTTTTTAATCGTTCGTGATTACTACTTTGCCAATCATTTTGTTAGCTTCTACCAATGCATGACCTTTACGTAGGTTTTGGGCATTGATCGGTGCCAACTGCTCTGTAAGTGTGCTTTTGATAATCCCACTATCTAGCATTTGGGAGATTTGGTTCAAAATATCGTGTTGGCTAATCATATCTGCAGTTTGATATTTAGACTTTGTGTACATCCACTCCCAAGCAAATGTTGCCCGTTTTTGTTTTAAGATGGTTAAATCAAGTGGCTGTCTGCTTCCAGTAATTGAAACTATCTTCCCGCTTGGCACAATCAGTTCAGCAAACTCATTCCAATGCTGGTCAAGCCCTTTCAGATCTAGAATATAGTCTACATAATGAAAACCTAGTTCGCGAACCTGGTCCACAAAGTTTTTGTGGTGATCCACTACATAGTCAGCCTCATGCTCTTTGACCCATTCAATGGTTTCGGGTCGTGATGCTGAGGCAATCACTGTTAACCCTGCTAGATGTGCGAGTTGGGTTGCAATTGAGCCAACGCCACCAGCACCATTATTGATTAGCAAAGTTTTTCCCTGGTTTGCGTTTTTATCGGTCGGGTTAATGTTCATCTGTTCAAATAAAGCTTCCCAGGCGGTTAACGAAGTTAGTGGCATTGCTGCCGCATGTGCATCATCCAACTTTTTAGGAGCAATGCCAACGATTCGCTCATCAACTAGTTGAAATTCACTATTACTGCCGGGCCTAATAAATGAACCCGCATAAAATACTCGGTCACCAACTTTAAATAGCGAAACATCGTTTCCAATTTCAGAAACGATACCCACGGCATCCCAGCCGATTACTTTTGGAGACGTTAGCTTCTCGTTGTTAGTCCGCACTGCAATGTCGACAGGATTAACTGAAACGGCGTTGATTTTAACTAGTAAATCATGCCCCTGTGGGGTTGGTTTAGGAACCTCTATATCAATTAAGCTATTTGAGTTCTGGATAGGTAAATGTTCTGTATAACCGATGGCTTTCATGGCTTTTAACTCCAATCTTTTTTTAAAATACAAACCACCCGTTCACTTTGAACGGGTGGTTTATGTTTGCTATTTAATTACCAGCCGATCTTTCCTGCATCAGCTGGGATTTCAACTTCATTGTTTTCAGCGGCGGTAAACGCATCATCGAGAACCGCAAACGCCTTATCAAGCTGTTCGCGAGTGATTACCAACGGTGGTTGGAATCTAAGAATGTTTCCGCAAAGGGTAATGATAACCACTCCATGTTGGAATGCATAGTAGATAACTTTCGTAGCAAAGTCAGGATCAGCTTCTTTGGTTTCTCGATCCTTAACCAGTTCGATTCCACCGTTTAGTCCCCACATTCTTACATCGCCAATATTTGGATGGCGCTTTTGCATGTCGAGGAATTGTTGCTTTGCGTATTCGCCATCGACCTTTGATTTGTTGACCAAGTCCTCCTCCTCAAGAATATCGAGGGTAGCGAGCGATGCGGCACAACAAACTGGGTTTGCGGCTGTGGTAAACACGTTTGCGGGAGCCTCAAGACTCTGCATAACTTCTTTCTTACCAACAACAGCGCTTAGAGGCATTCCAGCAGCAATCGACTTGCCGACCGACATTAAATCCGGTTCAATGTTGTCATATTGCTGGATTCCCCACATCTTACCAGTTCTACCGAGTCCTTGGTTGACTTCATCGACTGCAAACAAGATACCATTTTCGTGGCAGAACTTGTAAACGAGTTGCATGAATTCTTCTGGGGCCTTCACGATTCCACCGTCACCTTGGATTGGTTCAATCAATACGCAGGCAACTTCATCAGCTGGAAGGAACGATTCAAATGGCTTTTTAAATGAATCAAAGTATCTCATTGCCACATCATGTTCACTTTCTCCGGGAAGACGTCTGTATAGGTCAGGGTATGGCACGTGAACGACGCCAGGCAACATTGGACCCATTTTCCTTGTCATGTTTAGACTGGTCCCAGACAGGCTCATAGAGCCATATGTGGAGCCATGATAGGAGCCCATGAAAGATACGATGTATTGGCGGCCTGTATATGCTCTTGAAAATTTGATGATGGCATCATTAGCGTCAGATCCAGTTAACCCAAAACTAACCATTTTTTCTGAATCGCCAGGAGCAAGTTTTGTGAGTCTTTCAGCTAACTCAATTTGTGGAGTGTGATGAAAATAAGCGGGAGTGTAGTGAATGAGCTTTTTGGCCTGTTCAGTGATGGCATCGACGACCTTATCGGGTGTGTGCCCAACGTTGATGGCGGATGCACTGGCTAATAAGTCAATGTACTCATTACCGTCAACGTCAACAAGCGTTGCCCCGTGGGCATGATCGATTACTAAATTGTAGTAATCAATCCGCGTACAGTCGGCGTTATAGTGACTTTCATCATTGATTAAAGCAGTAGCTTTTTCCAATTTGTTCATACAATCCACTCCTTATTAAGTTGTTAAATTAAAACGTGATTACTTTTCCTCACGCCCCGCGTTTGAATGACGGATTCCGTAAAGGAAGTAAATGATGATCCCGAATACAAACCAACCAAATGCGTAAGTTTTTGCCTGAATATCAAGTCCCCAGAAAACACCAAGTGATCCTAAGAAACCTAAGGCAGGAAGAACTGGGTAAAGAGGCATTTTAAAACTAGGCATTGGAATGTCCTTTCCTTCACGTGGACGAAGGGCGTAAACACCGACAGAAACGAACATGAAGGCAATAAGGGTACCTGCGGAAATTAATTGTGCTAAGAATGCGAATGGGAAAACTGATCCCAAAAGAACACCAATAATAGTAAGGACGATTAATGCACGGTCAGGTAAGTTGTTAGTTAATTTTCCGAGCCATTTTGGTAGCAAACCATCACGACCGAATGAGTAAAGTAAACGTGAACCGGCAAGCATCATTCCAATTAGGGCTGTAAACATACCAACAACGGCAATTGCTTGGACAACCGCTGCAACGGTTCCGTGACCACTTTGACGTAGTGCCCAACCAACAGGTTCAGCATTGTTAGCATATTTTGAGTAGTGGAACATACCAACAAGGACAAGTGATACGGTGATGAAAAGGGCAACGGCAATCAACAGTGAACCGAGAATTCCACGAGGCATTGTCTTTTGTGGGTTCTTGGCTTCAGCTGAGTTAGCAGCGATTGAATCAAAACCGATATATGCAAGGAAGATTTCTGAAACCCCTGCATAAATACCTTGCCAACCACCGAATGCTGAACCATCAGCGTTAACATGGTATTTAGGAATGAATGGCACATAATTTTGCACATGAATTGCGGTTAAACCAACAATAATAAATACGATAATTGCTAAAACTTTAAGGACAACCAATGTGTTTTCAACGCGGGCAGTTTGTGATGCACCACGAGAAAGCAACAAGGCAACTAAAACAACTACAACAACGGCAATAATATCAACTAGACCACCGTTAGAACCAGTTGAAGCAGCTGATAGTGATGCGGGAAGTTTGATTCCGAGTGGTCCGATTAATCCTTGGAAGTTAGCAGATAGACCAGATGCAACAAACGCCACGGCGATAAAGTACTCGGCAAGTAACGCCCAACCAGCAATCCAACCCCAGAATTCGCCAAAGACAACGTGAATCCAAGAATATGCTGAGCCGGCGAAAGGCATTGCAGCAGACATTTCTGCATATGCAAAGGCGACCAAGGCGGCAACTACACCAGCGACAACGAAAGAAAGGGCAACAGCTGGACCAGCGTGTTGAGCCGCAACAACACCAGGAAGGGTGAAGATTGAGGTAGAAACAATCGTCCCGACACCCAGTGCCAAGAAATCTTTTGTGGTCAAACTTCTGATCAGATGGGAATCCTTATCTTGATAGACCGCAGGGTCCTCTTTACGAAACATGCGCTCAGTTAATTTGCTCATAGAAACACTCCATTTCAGTGATTGATTAAATTTGGTAGTAAACAAAAAATGCCTATTTCTAATTGTTTAGAAGAATTATCCTCCGACTAAAAATAGGTAGTTCTGAAAACTCCGACATTAATTATTATTCGCACTATTTTACCGTAAGTTTCATGAGATTGTCAATAATTTTCTAATCATTTTCTAATTTAAAACAATTTGCTCTATTATAAATAAACCAATATAATGGAATCTGGAAATTGCAAACTTAAAAAAGAAATCGCGGGGGCGAAGTCAATGAGTTTAACTATCAAGGAAATTGCGGATCAACTGAACGTTTCAAAAACGGCAGTTCGCAAACACATGGACGATAAGTTCAGAGATACATATACCGAGAAAAATGGTAACAAGATTTTGATCACTGATTCAGGGGTTGAGGAACTAAAGAAACAGTTCGCAAACTCTAAGTCAGCCGAAAGTGACAATAGCGAGAACACCAAGTCAGAAAAGAAAACAGCTGCTGCAAGTAGCTCATCAAAGTCAACTTCAAAACAAGCTGAGAAGCAAAGTAGCGTACCAGCTGTGAATGCAGAGGAGTATGAATTACTTTCAGAACAACTTGATGAACAAACTAAGCAATTAAAAGCTAAGGATAAGCAAATTGCTGAGTTGCATCAATTGCTAGATCAATCACAACGACTCCAATTAGATGTCCAAAACAAGTTAAAGCAATTGGAAAGTAAAACTGACCAATCAAAGTCAATTGAAGGAAGCAGCGATGACAATATTCCAAATGGTTACCGTCCTGCTGGAAGTCAAAGCAGAAGTACTGCTTACAATGCAGCTGGCGAGGAAAAACGTCACTGGTGGCAACTTTGGAAGTAATTAAATAAAATGAGCATTTAAAAAGGGATTTCCTACTCAGGAAATCCCTTTTTTTATTTAGTCAATTGAAATTAACGAAACATTACTTGCTCCATCAATTTCTCGAATGTTATTCAATAGATCATCAATCGTTCCTTGCAAATGCGTTAAATCGATTGATAGTACTAATGTGGCAATACTGTGAATGGGGATGTTTTGGTTAATCGTCAGAATACTTGCCTGACAGTCTGAGATTGCCATCAATACCTTTGAAAGCACTCCTTGCTTGTCCTCGAGTAATAGTGAAATTACCGCTTTTCTATCCATCATGTTTTCTTCCGGCAAAAAAACAAGGTCCTTGTACTTGTAGTAAGTTCCTCTACTGATTCCGACATGTTTCGCGGCTTCACTAACTTGGTGAAACTTACCAGATTCTAGTAGCTGGCGGGCTTCAATCACCTTTCCAAATGATTCCGGCAATATTGAACTATCAACGATGTAATACTTTTCCACGATTGGATACCTCACTTGTTACGCCGGCGTTATCTATCATTACTGATTCAACTCGCCAGTTTGGGAATTTTCTTTTAGCGGCGCCAATTAGTTGATTCGAATCTTCAGAATTAGAAAGAACCGCCATCATTGTTGAGCCACTACCACTAATGTAGAGTGCACCGTTAAAATTCTTGACCAATTCTTGAACCGTTGAGTAGTCAGGGATTAATTTAGCACGATATGGTTCGTGCATTCGGTCATCCATACCCATCCTTAATTCATTTAAGTTTCCGTTTTCGATTCCATGGATTAACATTCCAAAATGGCTGACTTGGTGGACAGTATCTTGGTAGCTGAGTGAAGTTGGTAAAGCCTCGCGTGCTTCATCAGTGCTTACTTGATAATCAGGAATCAGAGTTACAAAGTTTAGGTTATCGGAAACCTGGTAGGAAACGAGTTGGGGATGGTTATTGTCATCTAGAAACGATAATTGTAACCCACCTAAAATAGCTGGCACCACGTTGTCTGGGTGACCTTCCATTTTGGTAGCGAGAACTACTAGTTCGTCATCGCTGAGTTTGCCACCAAACCACTCACTAGCTGCTTTAAGTCCAGCAACAATACATACAGCGGAACTACCAAGCCCTCTAGAAACGGGAACGTCACTATCAATTTCGATTTTTACGTTAGGAACTGGTTGTTCTAAGTATTCGCAACCACGAACAAAGGCCTTATACACCAGATTGTTTGCGTTTTGAAATTTGGAATCAGTTCCGGTGATTTCTAACTTTGAACTACTCTCTGAAAAAATAAACGTTGAGTAAATCGCCACCGCTAAGCCAAGGGTATCGAACCCAACAGAAACGTTAGCGCTGGTTGCTGGTACTTTAATCTTTATCATCGAATACCTCCTTAACTTTGGCTAACACATAATTTTCCATATCTGCTTTTTCAATTACATCTTTGTGCTTGATTGGTAAACTCCATACTGATTTGAGGTTTTCTGGGATGGCTACTTTCGTCTTTTGGTTGATGTCAGCCATCATCTGCTGAGGATCATCGCTATTTGATACGTGAATCGCATCGTTAACGGCGCCGACAAACTTGTATGGACTTGCGGTACTTAACAAGACCATTGGAGTTTCACTATCGATTTGTTGATAGTCACGCATCACTTTATATCCGGCTGCAGTGTGCGGATCCATTAGGTAGTTATGCTCTGAATAGGTATCTTGGATAGATGCCTCAATATCATCATTAATGCTGTAACCAAAGTAAAAGTCTTCCTTGATTGAATCGAGAACTGCTTGAGAAACCTGATATTTGCCTTCAGTTTCTAATTGGCTCATCAAATTAGCTACATATTTAGAATCTTGGCCACTCTTATAGTAGAGCAAGCGTTCAAAGTTACTTGAAATTTGGATATCCATACTTGGGGCAACGGTTTTGAAAAATGGTCGGTTGCGGTCGTATGTTCCATTGGTAAAGAAATCTGCCAGAACCTTATTTTCGTTTGCAGCAACAACAAACTTATCAACGGGCAATCCCATCATTTTTGCATAATATCCAGCCAGGACATCGCCAAAGTTTCCAGTAGGAACAGTAAAGTTAACTGGATCACCTAGCTTGACTGCACCTTGGTTTACAAGTTGTTTATATGAATCGAAGTAGTATACAACCTGTGGAATCAGGCGACCAATGTTGATTGAATTGGCACTTGATAAGCTAACGTTTTCGCCAATTGCTTGTTTAAGTTTTTTATCATTAAACAGTTGTTTGACGTTGGTCTGAGCATCATCGAAGTTACCCTCAATGGCTACAACTTTTGTGTTTTTTCCACCAGTAGTTGCCATTTGTAACTGTTGAACTTTGCTGACACCGCCATGGGGATAAAAAACGGTAATTCCCATATTTGGTTGGTCTTTAAAGCCTTCAAGGGCAGCTTTACCAGTATCACCACTAGTTGCTGTAAGGATCATTACCTGATTACCAGCGTCCAAAACGTGAGTCATTAGTTGCGGAAGGAGTTGTAAGCCAACATCCTTAAAGGCAGCTGTTGGACCGTGAAACAACTCTAAAACGTGAAAGTTGCCTACTGAAACGACTGGGGTGATTTTATCATCATCAAAGCTATTTGAGTACGCATTACTGATACTGCTTGAAATTTCTTTAGCATTAAAATCAGGTAATAAGTTTTTAAGTACTAAAGCAGCAATATCTTGGTAGCTTAATTCGGTTAGGTTTTTAATATCAATATTAATGTCTTCTATATTAGGAAGAACAAAAAGACCTTTGTCGTCAGCAAAGCCCTTTTTGATTGCAGCCTTTGCTGAGAGTTCAATTGTGTTATTGCGAGTGCTAGTATAAAGATTTTTCATTTAGTAAACTCCTTGCATTTCTGTGATTCTTATGATAATCTGTTTTCAATTAAAAAACAAGTGTTTATTATTAATGAACATAAAAAAACGGAGGTTGGAACTGTGAATATTGCAATTTTAGGTTTTGGAACGGTTGGCACAGGAGTATATGAAATAATTAAGAAGGCCAGTCGCCAAACCACCAACCTTTCAGTTAAGAAGATTTTGATCAGAAAGAATAAAAAAGCTGAATTACCAGAAATGACTGACAGCATTGAAGAAATTTTAAACGATGATGATATTGATGTAGTTGTTGAAGTAATTGGTGGAATTGAACCCGCTCATCAATACATCTTGGATGCTTTGAAGCACAAAAAGCACGTAATTACTGCTAACAAAGCTGTCATTGCCCGCCATATGGATGAATTTTCTTCAGTAGCGGCTGAAAATGACGTTAAGTTTTACTTCGAATCAAGTGTTGGTGGTGGAATTCCCTGGATTCAAGGTTTGGAAAGAGCTTTGAGAATCGATGACGTTGATTCAATTACAGGAATTTTTAACGGAACTAGTAATTTCATTCTCGATCAAATGAAGAAGACTGGTCGTTCATTCAGCGATGTCCTCCTAAATGCTCAGCAATTAGGCTACGCTGAAGCAGATCCAAGTGCTGACATTGATGGATTAGATGTTGCTAACAAATTGTGCATCAGTGCTGATATTGCGTACGATATTTTTGTAACTCCTAATGATAATTTACCAATTTTTGGAATTAGAAATATTAGTGAGGAAGACATTGCTCACTTCACAAGTAAGAATTTAACAGTGAAATTAATGGGTAAAAGTCACCAATTGGGTAACGAGTTTGACTATGTGGTTGAGCCTACGCTCTGCAAGGCAGAAGCCATTGAAGCAAACGTTCCCGATAATTATAATGTAATTTCCCTTCACGGAAATACCATCGGAACTTTGAAGTTCATGGGCCAAGGTGCTGGGCAATTTCCAACTGCTAATGCAGTTATTCAAGACATCTTGGACATATACCAAGAAAAAGAACATTTACGTCGCGAATTTCATAGTAACTTGAAGTTCAACGCTAATTTGACTAAGAGCGACTACGTTGTGAGATCAGAAATTGATGTTGCAGATATCTTTGCTGACTACCAACCAGAAACGAGAAATGATTACTTGATGGTTCACGATGTTCCTGTTGGAACGATGCACAACTTGATGAAGGATGTACTAAAGAAAGACGAGCTAGCATTTATGGCTAGCGTGCCAGCGGAAGGAGGAGTCCTGTAATGAAAGTAGCAAAGTTTGGCGGTAGTTCGGTTGCCGATGCCGGCCAGTTCAAAAAGGTCGCAAAAATTGTGAAGTCTGATCCTACTAGACGGATAGTTGTTGTAAGTGCAGCTGGTAAGTGGCAAGCACAAAAAATTAAGGTTACTGATTTACTGATTGACTCTTTTAACGCAAATGCAAAGCAAGAAGATTTTCACCAACCATTTGCGATTGTTCGTCATCGCTTAGTCAAAATTCAAAGCGAATTAGGTTTAACTACAAAAATCGAAGCTGATTTGGATGAAATTGAGGCCAAGATTCCATCTGCTACATACGATTATGTTGTGTCGCGGGGGGAATACTTAACTGCTAAACTAATGGCTAACTACATTGGTTATTCATTTATTGATGCAGCTAAATTCATCACTTTTAGGGATGGTGACGTTGATTTAGGCGCATCAAAACGCAAACTTGAAAACGAAATGTTAGGTTCTCGGTTTGCACTTGTTCCTGGATTCTACGGTGCCGACGAGGCGGGCAACATTAAACTTATGCCTCGCGGTGGCAGCGATATTACTGGGGCAATCATTGCCAACCTAGTTGACGCTGACTTATATGAAAACTGGACTGATGTGTCCGGAGTTAAGGTTGCGGATCCAAGAATCATTGACCACTCAAAGAAAATTGATGAGTTAACATACAGTGAGTTACAAGAGCTGTCATACATGGGAATCAGTGTTTTTCAAGAGGAAGCTGTTGAACCAGTTAGAGAAAAACACATTCCCATTGCAATTTTAAATACCAATGCACCTTCAGAAGGTGGAACAATTGTTGCTAGTTCAGTGATTAGTGACAAGCAACAACTTGTTACTGGAATTGCCGGTAAGAAAAACTATGTGGTAATTTCAATTAAGAAACACCAACTTAGCCGCCGAATGGATATTCTCCAGTCAGCGATTGAAGTCCTGTCAAAATTTAACGTGATGCCGAATTTCCTACCATCTGGAAATGATGCAGTCAGCTTTCTAATTGACTTTAACCAGGTGGAAATCGACCTTGATAAAATTGTTAGTGAACTAAAATCTAAGATTGATGTTGATTCAGTTGATTTAAGAAAGAATATTGCTTTGGTGGCGGCTGTCTCTGCTAAGTTTAGCAAGCATCCAGCAATTGCCGGTAAGATTCTTGAAAAGCTTGATAAGAGTGATATCGATGTTCATATGGTTGTTCAAGAAGGTTCTGATATTAAGCTTGTAGTCGGAGTGGACAATGATGATTACGAGAGAACAATTCGTGAACTCTACCTGAATAGTAGTGAAGTAGCGACCAGTAGAATAAGTGCGGTTATTGCGTAAAGTAAAAAGGAGCCATGATGTTTCAACATCATGGCTCCTTTTTTTCATTAACAATCTATTTTAAACCATCTGAAATCGATTCCCATCCTTCGCTAGCAATGAAGTAAACTAATACCAGGGCGAAAACTGAGTCTGCCCACCACCAACCCAGAAATGTAGTGAGTACGGCGCCAACAAGAACCGTTCCTGCCATATAGGCACAGGTGATGTTGCACATGCCATCTTCGACTAAGGCGTCAGAACCTAACAGCTGACCGTAATTTCTCTTTTTTAATGTCAAAATCGGCATCAATAGGACTGACAGAATGGCAATTGTAATTCCCGACGGACTGCTTTCTGCTGGAGTATGCGTTGCTAAATTGTAGATTGATACGATAACCACATAAACTGAAAGCAACAACAGAATCGAACCAACGATTAATGATGACCGTTTTTCCGCAGTCTCAATTTGTTCTGCCGATGCTTCGGCAAGCTCTTTTTTTAATCGCCAAATCAAAGCAAAACCTGCGACGATTTCAAGGAGACTATCTAGGCCGAACGCAACCAATAAAATAGAATGAGCGGTTATCCCAGAGATAACTCCAACCAAAAATTCGAACGCCATCCATGAATTGGAAAAGTATTCGGTTCGCAAGGCTTTTGTTGCGATTGCACTATTCCCCATGTTTTTTCCCCCTAGACACGTGGTCAGCATGTTCAAGCATTTCGTTAATAATGTCTAAAATATGCGGATCATCTAATTTGTAGTACATTTGTTTTCCTTCCCGACGAGTGGAAACTAATTGATGCTTTCTAAGTAAAGCCAACTGATGGGAAATTACCGATTGTTCAATGTTCAGTGCTTCCTGTAATTCGGAAACATTAAGTTCCCGTTGCTCTAAAATGTAGAGCAATTGCAATCTGGTTGGGTTTGAAAGAATTTTAAATATTCGCTCGGACTCTATCAGTTCGCGCTGATTGATGTTTTTAATGTTATTCATATGTTAAATTTAACATGTGTAAAAGGTTTGCTCAAGTGGTATATTCAAAAACAACAAAATTAAAGGAGTTGATATTAGTGAAAATTAGGCATATTCAACCTAAAGATGACCCACAATTAGCTACAATCATTCGTCATTTACTGAAGTCGTTTGGACTTGATAAACCAGGAACTGCTTATTTTGACCCTGAACTGGAACATCTTAGTGATTACTACGCCCAGTCGAAAAAACGTGAATATTTTGTTTTGGTGGACGATAATGATCGCGTACTCGGTGGTAATGGAATTGCAGAATATGATCCGCAAAATGGAGTTGCTGAACTTCAAAAACTATACATATCTGAATCTGCCCAGGGTAATCATATGAGTTTTAAGTTAATTGATGCTGCCCTGGAGTTTGCAAAGCAAGCTGGGTATCGTGAGGTATACTTAGAAACGCACCATGACTTAGCAGCTGCGGTCCATCTATATCAGCGTTATGGTTTCCGGAAACTTGATGGTCCACTAGGTGGTGGTGAACACTCTGAAATGGATATTTTCTTCGCGTATCCGTTGGTATAACTAGAGGCAAAGATTCTTTGCTAGTCAAGGAGATAAAATGCCAGTATTCTCAAAGTGAAAGAAGGGATAAACGTGGAATTTGGTAATCGAATTAAGCAGGGACGCATTAATAAGGGACTGACTCAGCAGGAAGTTGCCGATGAACTAAGCGTGTCACGGCAGACGATTTCAAGTTGGGAAAATGAGAAGAGCTACCCTGATATTAATAGTCTGATTGATTTAAGTAATAAATATCAAATTTCACTAGACGTCCTTCTTAAGGAGGATACTGGGATGAAAGAATATTTAGAAAAGCAAATGGTGTTGAAGAGAATTAAGCCAATTGGTCGGGCATTAATTGCTCTGGATTTATTGTTAGTACTAATTATGACGCTAAATATTTTTGAGATTGTTAAGGTACGTGGCATAGAGATGTTGGTTATGTTAGTTGTGCTATTAATCACACTATATGCTCTAACTAGTTTCAATGATTTCGAACTAGAATTGACTGGCAAACACCGGTTTCCCAAGCTGGTAGCATTTATATCTGGTAATTATATGTGGTATTTGATTTTAGCCACCGGATTAATTTCTATCGGTTCGTACTTTGTATTTGGTTTAAGTCAATTGTCTGGATTTTTTACGGGTACTGTTTGCGCTTTGATCGTTTTTAAGTTGGCGGTTAAATATAGAAAAAGATGAGTATAAAGAAGATGGTGTGCGGTAATCGCACACCATCTTTTTTAGATAAGAAATATTTCCACGTTGAAATAGCTTTAAACATTTTTGGTTATTCGTAAGCTATTAATGTTGGTATAACAGTAATGCTTTAAAATAAAGCCTATGTATTTTAAAAATTATATTGATTAATAAATTATGTAGTTGTGTAATTTGGTTATAAATATTTTTTTGAATGGAGAGATAATTATGGAAAAGCATAGACAATTTTACAAGTCGTTTGATTTTTGGATTGGGTTCGTGTTAATAGTTGCTAATTTATACAGTTGTATAACTGTTGAAAAATTTCATGGTTGGTCAGCGGTATTTGATGCAATCGGATTAATTTTGGGATTGGTTTTAGTGATTGGGTCTATTGTGACACAGATAAAGTTGAATAAAAAATAAGCATCAACTACCTCACTATAAGTATGGCATTAATTATGAATATTGTTTTTTAATTTAGGACGCAAAAAAATAAGGACGCTGAGGCTTACTGAAATTGTAAAGATAAGCAGGAATTCGCCTGTAAATGAACCTAGAATTCCAGCAAAGTCACTTGGAAGATTTCTTTGAAAGTTGGAATTTAATCCAATTGTTAAACCATTAATGAATAGAATTAGAAAGAAAAATCCAGTTGCAGAGGCAATTTTTCTAGGTTTTAAGTCATTCCAGTAGGGATAATAGGAAATAAGTACTACTAAACAAATTGTTAGTAAGATTGGAACTATTGATAAATGAAAATTGTTGATACCAAACATATGAATATAACTAAAAATTAAAAGGATAATGCATAGACAATAAGAAATGTTAAAAAACCGTTGTTTTTGTTTTAGCTGTTTTTCCTGTTCAAGTACAGCGGGAAGTCCCTTAGTATCAATTAGAAGATCATCCATTGAAATTCCGAATAATTCGCTCATCTTGATTAAACTGTTCATGTCCGGGGAATTTCTATCTGTTTCCCAACCTGATATGGTCTTTCTTGAAACGTGAAGTTGCTTTGATAAGTCTAGCTGAGTCATATTTTTTTGTTTTCTGCACATCTTTATTTTTTCCGATACATTCATGACCAATCTACCTTAGTAATATATGTTTTCTCAATAGCAAGGAACTACTTTAAATGGAGTCCAAGTATTTATATCTAAAAGTATATCATTAAATAATTCGTAAAGACTGATTATTTAGGACTCAGAGCGATTACATTTAAAATAAATAACATTAGTGTTTTTCTTTTTGTTGGAGGTCGTTGCTGACAAATAACCTCTTGCAAATGTGGTTAAAATAGCCCCTAATATCCATACTGGATGAGGTGTACCCCAAAAGTTAAAGTAAATATTTGCTTGTCTTTCTTTCCTAGGCGGCACAGACTCGATAGTGTATCGACAATGTGCCGCCTAGTTTCATTTGTATTCGTTTACTATTTGTAATAGATTTTTTAAGCAATTCACGATCTAAGCGCGTGATGATACGTAGACTTTGCTGGAGTTATTTGCCTGAAAGTGGCGTGAGAGTGCGTCTATGTAACATTGAAAATAATGACTACCGATACTAGGAGCATTTGACGTTGGTTTTATTAGATAACCGAGTTAATGCATAAAATCTTTGTTGATTTTCGAAAAGCACGTCGAAATTAAATTGGCCATTATAACTTTTATGGTTATGATTTAACGCTAACTTACTTGGGTAATAAATACGATCAATCCTTCAACGACGGCGTTTATGCACTTATAAGAAATAACTATTGTATTTAGATGATGTTGAGCTATACTTAATTTGTGAAAACAATAATATGTATTAGGGGAGAAGAAATATGAAAATTTATAATTTATGTTTACAAGCGGGGTTAATTAGCGCCGTAGCCATGGGTATGGTGTTGACAAGTACCGACATTGAGACCCAAGCAAGCACCGGCATTGACGTAACGACTGCTAAGGCAGTGGTTAAACCAACAGCTACCAAGGCTAAATCAATACATAAACCAACGACTATAGTTAAGCCAAGTAGACCGGCTAATAAAAAAGTGAAACCAGTCAGAGCCACTAAGGCAACTACGTTAAAACACCAAGTCAAGCCAGCCAAAACGACTAAGCAAAAAAATTCTAAAAACGCAACTAAACGGACTGCTAAGCACGTAGTGATGAAGAATCAAGCAGCTAACGCGACTAGAAAATCGACTAAATCAGTTAAAAACTCAACTGAGTATCGGGAAGTAAAGACGCGCTACACAACCAAGAAAAATAAGCGGGGCAAGACATCAACCAAACAACAAATTATTAGGCGGAAAGTTGTCGCTGACAAGCCGGCGGCTAAACCGGTCACAGTTACCCCAGCTCCAAGCGAGGAACCCGCTAACAATCAAAATACGACTACCCCAGCTGACAACGCAACTACTCAACCAACGACAGACAATCAAAACAGTAGTTCAGCTACCACAACGGTCTTAAGTGCCGAGGATGCTAAAAAGAACCAAGACGCCACTAAAGAAAATATTCGCTTACAACCAGCTTTAACCCAATCGCAGATTGGTGCTAATCAGGGGCAACTTGCTTATGACATTACTGGATCCGTTTCCAATGTCGTTGGTCAAGGGACAGCAATTGTTAATTCAATTTGCCAAGTAGTTTCAACAATTCGGAATCTATTTAGATAACCAGCACATTGAAAGTGGGGGACAGAGTTGAGGATTAAACAATTAATCGCTGTATTTATTGGGGCAACGGCGATTGGAACAGTTACTATGTATAGCAATTCTAAACCAGTGATGGCATATGCGGATGCTACTGCAGCTTAAATAATAACAACGATAATAATAATGACAATGATGACAATACTAATGGTCAAGGAGATCGTGAACCAGGTGTCATTGGGGGAAATGATCAAGGTGGCGCTATTGGTGGCGATGCAGGTGCTGGTGGAGCAACGACTGGCGGTACAACAGCTGGGGCAACAGCGATTGGAACAGTTACTATTTATAGCACTTCTAAACCAGTGATGGCGTATGCGGATACTACTGCATCTTCAAATAACAACAACGATAATAATGATGACAATGATGACAATACTAATGGTCAAGGAGATCGTGAACCAGGTGTCATTGGGGGAAATGATCAAGGTGGAGCTATTGGTGGCGATGCAGGTGCTGGTGGAGCAACGACTGGCGGTACAACAGCTGGGGCAACCGTAACCAGTGGAGTTGGGGCTGGTACAACGACAACAAATCCACAGAATCCTACAAATTATGGCTCGGTAAATAAACAACCTTCTGCTTCTACCAGTGATAATGAAGAAAAAAATAATAATTTGGACGCTTATCAGCGTTCTAGAGGAAATTTGAACCAAACAGCAAGTAACACTAATCAATCTTCTCAAACTAGTGAACGGTTAAATAAAAAAAGTGAATCAGCGTTCAGAAAGAAATCTTCTATGAATAGAAATCAGTATGTCAAAAAGACTAATGTAGGGAAAACAAATACTTTTAAAAACGCATCATCGAAATACGTTTACCCTGGTTCTGGTTCAAACTTTAAGTGGAAGAAGATGTATTCAAAGACAGGCCGTAGTGCTGGGCACATTGAGGTTGACTCGACGGTTTATGCTGTTACGGAGTTCGAAAAACATTTCGACATTCAGATAAATGTAAAAAAAATAACAATACATTTGACTCCTCATTTTGAAAAGAACATCAATAAGATCAAACGCTATTTAACCGGTATGAAACATTTGAATTATAAATTAACCAGATATTATGATGTAGATAGTGGTGCAGTTTACTATAAGGATGTAATCACTTGGTATACTAATAGAAAACATAATAAGGTTTTGGGAAAATCAGCTTACTTTAGTTCACGACTTATTAATAACAGTCACCATAGGGCAATTTATATTTTGGAGGTAATTTAATGAAAAGGTATATAAATATAGTGCTTTTTATCAGTTGCTTATTATTAACGATATCATTTGGTCATGGCAGCACCGCCAGCGCAAATTACACAAGCTGGCGTGAGTATAATACTAAGTTATTTGGATTAGCTAAGAAACAGCAGATTTTAAATTATGACGGGAGTAATATGGGAATGTATTTGGAATTTTATCAGAATAAATATTTCAAGGAGACAAAAGGTACAAAATATAAATATAATCCGAAAACGAGAACAGTCATATTAAGATATGTTAATAATCATAAAACGCCTAAAACAAAATACAATTATCGAAAATTGATAATTTCCAACGGACATAAAAGGCCAATAATCAAATATTATTACAAGCTAGGAAAAGGTAAATTTTTATTTACTAATAAAGTTAAATACTGGATGGTAAAAAACATTTACTTTTAAGAAATGGAGATATAGTTGATGAAAAAAAGTTATTTTTCCTTTTTACTCTTTCTATTTTTTTCCTTTTTTAGTGTGATAACAGTTTCTGCAAACTCTACAAAACAATATAACGGTGTGCCTGATAAATTAGTTAATAAATACTGGAAAGTGAAGAACGGTTTTAATGACCATACAGAATTTTTTTATGGCAACCGTGATAGCTATTTTGGCAAACACACAAGGATGGGAAATTTTAAATCAAAATGGATTTCTTATACAAAGGTGCAAGGCTCATATGTTATGACTGGAACTGATCCATTTGATGAAGACCAAGTAATCTGGTGGTTTATTAAACCGGTTAATAATTGGAAACAAATAAAAATTGGATATACCATTGTATCTTTTAATAAAATTCCACAGTATTCACCGAGCCATTATACTAAAAAATTAGCAACAAGAGTTACAAAAGTCACAGCAATGCTCTATTAATGGGAAAAGCCAGGGAATTAAGTTCCCTAGCTTTTTTTCTAAATATGTAGCTCCAAAACCCCTTTTTTGATTTGGAGATGTAGTCATACAATGAAAAGAAAAGCAAATATCAAAAGGATAATCTTAGGAATTGCGGTACTACTGTTTTTGGTAAGCACCTTATTTCCTAAAAATTCTGTTAGGACTACGATGCTATTAACGGGTGCCTCTCCGGTAAGCGTTATAAAATGTAATCCAGAATATCTTGGACCAGAGTCCAAATACTATAAAACCCCTGTTTACATGATTCCGATGAAATATGGATATACGCCATTATTCTCAAATGCACTGGAACCAATGTACACTTTCAAAATTCAAAGAATTCTGTTTATTTTTAATTTTGCAATTCCAACATTTTTGGATACCCCATTGTAATAAAAATTTTTAATTTTAGGAGAGCAACTAATTAATTTAAAAATATTTTTACTGGCCATCACTACAATCTTTGTACTTTTAATCAGTGTTAGTGACGTTTCAGCAAATTCTAATATCACGGTTCATAAGGGCTTTCCCTCAGGATTGATTAATAAGTATTGGCAAATTCAAAACAGGCATAAAAACAAGCAATACTTCTATTTCAAGAAAAATCATATGGTTGCTAAGCATACAGAGCTAGGATCTTACTCTGCTAGTGACGGTTTATGGATGAAAAAGGATAATGTTTTTGTAGTATCATCCTGGAATGCTAATGATATTTACAATAGCATTTGGTGGTTTATTAAGCCTAACAAAAATATGACTGAGTCAAGAGTGGGTTATACGAGGATACCAATTAACAAATATCCAACACATCAACCGGCATACTACCTTAAAATGCACGCAAAGCGCGTTTCAGCAGTAACAGCACAATTAGGCTAACAATAGATACAAGTGCGATGCTTAGTATTTTTTAACATAAGACTTTTGATATGTGAAATGCACATGAGAACGTATAGGTTTACATTGATTGGAGTATATAAACCTATACGTTCTTTTAGTTTCTTCTTAAAAGGATAAAGTTTAAATTGTTATAGTAATCTAGTGTAGTGAACACACATATATAAGTTGGGGAATTAAATAATTGGACTATAGTCAACACGTGAGACATATTTTATGAGAGATTGGATACGGCAAAATGGATTATTACGCTATTTTACCGTTTTAGAAGAGGATGACTGTTAATGCAAAGATTGAAGTCTGTCTATCAAGAAATAAAAAGCAACCCATGGGAAACGTTAATCATGGTTATAGTAATTGTTGCTATGATATGGCTTGTGACAAATGTTAGGCTTTTCTCATTTTTAAGTATTGTGGTAGTGGCTTTAATTCTGCTAATTCCAGTAATGTACTTATGGAAATCGTCTAAAAATGGTGAGTGATTAAACAATCCGTAAAGACTGATTATTTAGGCATCTAAAGAAGCTGGATTAAATTAATTTTAATTTAATTACAAAAAAGTGTTGACACCTCTCATCTGTTTATTCTATACTTCATTCAACAATTTAATCCGAATAAGTTATTTGGCTGATGGAGTAGTCACTTAGCCCTACAAAGAGAGTACCGTTACGGTGTGAAGGTATTAGGACTTCTTGATTAAAGATTATCCAAGTTAATGTTCACTTTACGAGGTGAACTGGGTGCACCCAATACAGTGCAGCGTATCGCAAACTCGAGTGCCGTACGTGAAGAGTGATTAGCAGTGATGTTGATCAGAATTTTGGGTGGTAACACGTTATCTAACGTCCCTTGGTCTTTGACCAAGGGGCGTTTTTTTCGGATTAAATTAAAAAATCAAAGGAGTGTGGTTTTCATGAAGTATGGAATTATTGGTGCAGGCGCAATGGGATACAGGTACGGAGTAATGTTACAAGAAAATGCTGGCGTGGAAGTTGATTTCATCGATACATGGGAACCAAACGTTGAAAAGGTTCGCGAACAAGGTGGAGTTTCTGTTGCCAGAGATCATCAGAACCGCAGAATCGTTCCAATCAACATTTACTACCCAGAAGAATATAGTGGTCATCCTGATGTCTGGATTATTTTTAAGAAGCAAATGCAATTAGCTGAAGAAATGGAACGTGACCAAGCTGCTGGGATTTTTCACGAAGATCAGTATGTATTCTCAGCAATGAACGGTATGGGTCACTTTGAAAAAATCGCCAAGTATTTCCCAGCAGATCACATCATTTGTGGTACTGCAATGATTGCTACCAGATTAGATGGCCCCGCTAATGTTGATTTCATGGGTGCTGAAGGAACTGAGGAAATGCACATGGCACGTTACACTAACGAAAAGCCTAATGACGTGATGGAAGCAGTTGTCGCCGATTTTAAACAAGCTAAGATGAACCCAATTTTCGCCGATGATTATATGGGAATGTGTATGTCAAAAGTGGTTTTCAACGCGGTAACCAATACATTATGTACAATGTTTGAAATGCAGATGGGTCAATTTATCGAGTATGAGGGTGTTCGCGAGATGGCACGGCAATTATTCGATGAGGCTTATGATGCATGTGAGAGAGCGGGAATTTACCTAATTGCTACTCGTCAGGAACAGGTTGATTCGGTGATCACGGTCAGTCAAGAATATAAGTACCACTATCCATCAATGTACCAAGACTTTTCAAAGGGTCGACCAACCGAAGTTGATTACATCAACGGCTACATCGCAAAAATTGGTCGTCAACACGACTACGTTTGCAGAACCCATGAGTTTGTAACCCATGAAGTCCACATGGCTGAAATGATGCGCAAATATCACAAGAACGTTGAAAATGTTGCAGATGTACAAGTTGAACCAGCCAAAGCAATTTAATGTAGTTATTTCACAATAAAAGTTTAATCACATAGAGCCAAAGAATAGTACACATAAACGAGAACGCAAACTTGTAGAAGTTTGCGTTCTTTTTAGTTGATGTAAACTAATGGTTGCTTTTTAACCCCTTATAAACGTGCTATTGTGGTATTAAACCCGTAAGGAGGTCCACTGTTATTAAAGATAAATTTTTAGCCCTTATAGCAATTGTTCTTTTAGTAATTGGGGCGTCATTCTTTTTATTTGTGATCCTAGTTGCGGGTTGGGGTTTTCTAGCACTGTTATTTTTATGGTTAACTCGGACATTTTTAGTAATTCCCGGTTTAGGGAATATAAATCTATTAATATTCTATTTATACATAGTTATTCTTTCTTCAATCTGGGGTAGCGTAATCAAGCGAAAAATAGTGAAGCGTGAACTTCGTAGATTAACCGATATCGGTGTTCATTTAGTATGGCAGTTTCCGTTTATCCTAATCACCATGTTTGGATATTTTGAAATTGCCGGATGGGATTACACAATGGAATCATTCTCCGTTATGGCCATGATTGTAATGCTGATTTGGACGGTTAACCTTGGGTTAGAATACATAGTAGAAAATTTTGGTAGGTTTAAGGCCTGGATTCAAGGATCTGATAGTGCGGAGTAGGTTTACTAGTTTATGAAATTATCCAGTAGGAGGTTTTTTAATGAAGGTTAAGCCATTATGGAAATATGCATTGGTGAATTCTGTACCAATTGTTTTTACTTTGTGTACGTTAGGGATAGTAGAAATCTCAGTATCTAGCAATAAATTTACAGTATTTTTGATTACAGTCGGGATTTTGATTCTGGTATTTGGATTGCTGCAAATATTTGTATATGAACGCTGGCTTTTTAAAGTTCATCCAGAGTACGACTATAGAAATTATGATATTTCTACTTTAGGAAAAATTGTTACCTGGATCTTAATAATTATTTGGATAGTTTGTATATTTACTATCCCTGATAGGTATAACCAATTGTATTTTATTGGTTTCATAATAGCGAACAACTTTTTGCAGTACCTACTGTCTGTTCCTAAGAATCAGAAAGAGAAACAACCAAACAAGTCAGGCAAGATTGATGAGTAGTTTATATTTAGCAGTTTTAGCAACGATCATCGGTGGAGTGATTGGGACACTTGCTGATGCTGGGTGGAGTCTAAGAGCTTTAAATCCACGGCTGTTTCTCCCCTACTTTCTGTTTGCAGGGCTGATATGTTCCGTACTATATTATGCATTTAACTACCCATTTGAATAAACAAGTACATAAACTCGATTTAAATTGTGCACTATTGACACTCAATGCCAGATGTTGTACGCTTTTCACATTGACTTATCGATTCAAAATAACAGCGTCGGCTTGACGAATAGAGTATGATATTTGTTGGATTGGTTTACCATAAAGTGTATGCCAGTGCTCTAATCGGGTTGGTTATACGGCGAGTCCGTTCCAGCGCACCAACTGCGCAGGGCGGACTTTTTATTTTGTGAAAATATTATGGGAGCGAAGAATATATGTGGAAAATAGTTACTGATGCAACTCCGCAATTGCTAAGTGCGGGATTTAAATACACGATTCCAATTGCAATTATTTCCTTTATTATTGGTCTGATTTTAGCATTGATCACAGCACTAGTTAGGCTTTCCAGTAAAAAGGGCTTCTTTATCATTATAAAGGGGATTTTTAGATTCTATGTCTGGCTATTTAGAAGTACGCCACTGTTGGTTCAATTATTTATCGTGTATTTTGGATTACCCTATTTAACAATTAAAGGAGTTTTCCCTCACGGAATCAAACTCAGTCCATGGACGGCCGGAATTATTACGTTCTCACTGAATACCGGCGCTTACTGTTCTGAAACAATTCGGGCCGCCATTTTATCAATTCCAAACGGTCAGTGGGAAGCTGCTTATTCAATTGGAATGACGCGGTCACAAATTCTTAAGCGGATTATCTTGCCACAAGCATTGCGAGTATCACTACCACCACTTTCTAATAGTTTTATTGGGTTGGTCAAAGATACGTCGTTGGCAGCCTCAATTACAATAGTAGAAATGTTTGAAGTTAGTCAGCAAATTACCGCTGAAAACTATCAACCACTATTGATGTACAGCTTAGTTGCCTTGTACTATGCACTGTTCTGTACAGTGCTCACTTGGGTCCAAGGATACTTGGAAAAGTCAACGTCCAAATACATCACTCCAGCAAGGTAGGAGGTTACCATGTTAAAATTAACAAAGTTAAATAAAACTTTTGATGGAACTCATGTTTTGAAGGAGATTACCACCGAGTTTCCGGAAAATAAAACAACGGTCATCGTCGGCCCGTCTGGATCGGGGAAGTCAACGTTGTTGCGGTCGTTAAACTTTTTGGAACGTCCAGAGTCAGGGATTTATGATTTTGAGGGGATGCAAATTGATTTTAGCAAACCGCTAACCAACAAAACTATTTTAGATATTCGTAAGCGAACTGAAATGGTGTTTCAAAGCTATAATTTATTTCCGCATCTCACTGTAGTTAAAAATGTTATGGAAGGTCCAACCCAAGTGTTAGGATTATCTAAGGCTGATGCAAAGGCGGAAGCACTGGAGTTACTTGATAAAGTGGGTCTTAAGGAAAAAGCCGATGTTTACCCAGCTCAGTTATCAGGTGGGCAAGCCCAAAGAGTAGCAATTGCTCGTTCATTGGCTATGCATCCGGAATATATATTTTTAGATGAGCCAACTAGTGCACTCGATCCAGAACTTGAACTCGAAGTTTTGAAGGTATTGATGAAGATTGCTGAAGAACAACAGTCGATGATTATTGTGACTCACAACCTAGCGTTTGCTAGAAAAGTTGCTGACAAGATCATCTTTGTGGAAGACGGAAACATACTATATGACGGGGACGTCAACCAGTTCTTTAATTCGGATAATGAACGGATTCAAAGTTTTGTTAATGCGATGACGTTTAATGATATTTCGTAATTTTGGAGGAGAAATCATGAAGAAAAAAGGAATCATTACTAAGCTACTGCTAGTTGCTGCTGTATTAGGGGTTGCAGGCGTTTTAACTGCTTGCGGTTCTAATAGTAGCGATAAAGGCGGTTCATCATACAAATCTGAGCTTACTGAAAGCGGTAAGTTAACTATCGGTTTGGAAGGAACTTATGCTCCATACTCATACCGTAAAGACGGTAAGTTAACCGGATTTGAAGTTGACCTTGGCAAGGCAATTGCCAAAAAATTAGATGTTAAGGCTAATTTTGTTCCTACTAAATGGGATAGTTTGATTGCTGGACTTGGTAGCAACAAGTTTGATGTGGTGTTGAATAACGTAACGGTTACTAATGAACGGAAAAAGAGTTATGCATTTGCTAGTCCATACATCTTCACTCAGTATGTTTTGGTAACTAAATCAAGCGATAAGAATATTAAAAACCTTAAGGACATTAAGGGTAAGAAATTCGCTGAGGGAACTGG
Organism: Lentilactobacillus curieae; assembly: GCF_000785105.2. NCBI lineage: Bacteria > Bacillati > Bacillota > Bacilli > Lactobacillales > Lactobacillaceae > Lentilactobacillus > Lentilactobacillus curieae. The sequence goes on from NZ_CP018906.1 coordinate 908,402, forward strand.
TACCAACAATGAAGATGTTGCTAAAAAGTATGGTGCCAAAACTATTCCATCAGACCAGTTTGTTAATAGTGTTAATATGATTCGCCAAGGAAGAGTTCAAGGAACCGTAAATGCCCTCGATGCATGGAATTCATATGCTAAGTCACAATCAACAAAGGGACTTAAAGCACGGGCAATTCCTGCTTCCGAAGAACCATTTGCACAAGTTTCGCCAATGCTTAACAAGGACTCAACTAAACTTAAGGCCAAAGTTAGCGATGCAATTAAAGATTTAAGAAAAGACGGTACATTGGCTAAGATTTCTAAGAAATACTTTGGTAAAGATGTAACCATGGAAAACAATTAAGACAAAAAACGCAAACCATTACTGGTTTGCGTTTTTATTATTCTGATCATTTTTTTCTAAATATAGCTTAACATCATTATCTTTTATTCTGGCCACAACATCAGCGTCCGGTACGTTTTCTGCCGGACCAAAACTTAGGGTGGAAACGTCACCGTCTTTTTCAATTGATTCTAATCGTTGACTGATTAATAGTTGTAGAGCATCGGCATCTTTTAGATACTGTTGTAAATCTTCTGCCGCTTTGGTTAAGGTATAACCTTCATCAATTTTCGATTTGATAAATAAAATTCCAGCAATGTTTTTAAGTGTGTATCTCTTATTAGTTCCATCTCCACGACGAACGGACTGAATCAGACCCTTCTTTTCCCAATAACGAATCTGGGTAGTGGTGGCACCAGTTATTCTGCTGGTCTCGCCGATTCCAATGGTGATGTATAGACTGCGTAATCTTTTTGTGAAATTATCCATGTTTGCCCTCCACTTACTATTGACACATTATAAACAAAGTTATAACATAGTGCAATGTAAATATCACATAATGTGATAAAGATATTTCAAAATATTTTAAGGCAGGCGTAATTAATGGAACGAAAAGATATTAATGGCAAGCCAATAAATATCCCAATGATGGTTTCTACACTGATTGTTGGGGTATTTATTACGGTTTTGAACCAAACAATTCTAGCAACGGCATTTCCAACGTTGATGGATGAATTTAATATTTCGACTGCCACGGTGCAATGGTTAACAACCGGATTTATGATGGTTAACGGGATTATGATTCCGGTTTCCGCATTTTTAAGCGCCAAGGTGCCGACAAAGTGGTTATACATTACCGCTATGAGTACATTTTTGGTGGGGACGATTGTAGCGTTCGTAGCTGACAATTTTGCTCTACTTCTTGCAGGACGTCTGATTCAGGCCCTTGGTGTGGGTGTTACCATGCCATTGTTGCAGAACATCATGCTGACAATTTTTCCACCAGAAAAACGTGGTGCAGCGATGGGATACACTGGAATCGCTGTTGGGGTTGCACCAGCAATTGGCCCAACTCTTTCTGGATACATTATTGATAACTTTGGTTGGCGGATGCTATTTGGAATGTTGATTCCAATTATTATTATCGTTTTGATTCTCTCACTAGGATTTGTGAAAAACGTGTTACCGCTAAGCTCTCCTAAGCTAGACGTATTGTCTCTGATTGAATCTACAATCGGTTTCGGATCATTACTTTACGGTTTCTCCGAAGTTGGAAATAAGGGTTGGGGTAGCCCAGTTGTTCTTGGAACAATCTTAATTGGAATGATTTTTATTGTTATCTTTGGGATGCGTCAATTACACCTTGAACATCCATTTGTTGAAATCAGAGTGTTTAAAAATAAGATTTTTTCACTTTCTACTGCCTTAGCCTCAATCGCTAACATGGCAATGGTTGGTGCCGGAATGATCATTCCATTGTACTTGCAAATTATTCATGGTAAGTCTGCATTTGAATCTGGACTGACACTGCTTCCAGGTGCATTGTTGATTGGAATCATGAGTCCGATTACTGGGGTTGTATTTGACCGAATTGGTGCCAAACGCCTCGCAATGCTTGGACTATTTATCATGATGGTGGCTACGGTACCATTTGCAACTATTACTCCAAATATGCCATCAATATTCATTACGGTGGTCTACGCAGCTCGGATGTTTGGAATTGCGATCGTGATGATGCCATTGACTACTAATGGTATGAATGCATTGAGACCGGAAATGATTCCGCACGGAACAGCAGCGAATAATACTGTTCGCCAGATTGCGTCATCCGTTACAACTGCCATCATGGTTTCCGTTCTAACAAACGTAACCAATGCTTCAAAGCCTGGTAACGGTTTGATGAAAACAGATCCGTTGGCATTTAAACACGGATTTATTAATGCGACACTTAATGGTTATCACGCCGCCTTTTGGATTGCCGTTGGTTTTAGTTTAGTTGGATGGGTCCTATCATTCATGCTAAACAAGAAACCAGTTCAAAGTCGCAAACTTGAAAAGAAGGGGGCGTAAAAATGATTCTTTGGATATTAGGAATTAGTACTGTTTGCTTGTATTTATGTTTTGTTTTGATGTCTTCTTCCCTCATGCGATCGGCACTTGTGCTAGTTACGGGATTTGTAATGCTTGGTTCACTTGTGGTAATTATCGATAACGATAATAATCACTTGGGTATGCGAAAAGTGGAAACCACCACTGAAAGACAGGTTTACACTGCTTCGCCAAGCAAACAATTGCCACTCATGCTTTATAAAAACATTGGTACTAGTGGGAAGCACAAGGTTTATATTTATAAATCAAACCCCAAAGCAAAAGCTACCCATACGAAAGCTGATTTTGCGGTAAATAACCAGATTAAGCAGGTTAGCGGTACCACAGCAAGTGTTCAAAAGCAGGTAACCACATGGCGTTACCGAAATTCATTCTATAAATTACTCTTTTCAAATAAAAACCAGGGAAAATTTGAAAAGGAAACTAATGTAATCAAGGTTCCCAAAACCTGGTATGTACTATCAACGACCCAAGCTCAAAAATTAGCTAAGAGGGCAAAGGCACTGACAAAGATGTCCCCAGCCGATAAAGCTAAACAAAAAATGGTTGTTGAAAAACAAGTAATGGCGGCTCGCAAAAAGAATCCGAAAATGAGCGCCCAGGAACAAGCTTCGTTGGTTCAAAAGATTACTGATCAAATGAAACAGCAAGCGGTTAAAAAACTAATTGATGAAGTAAAATAAATTGTTTATAAAAAGCGCGTCAGTCTTGAGACTGATGCGCTTTTTGTAAACCAATGGTTGCTTTTCAAGCAGCAATTCATGTGGTATTTTAAAAATAAAACGGAGGTAATTCATCTTGAAACGACTTTATAGTTTTGGAATTATACTATACGTGCTAATTTTATTGGTATATTTAACTACAAATTTCGATAATTTATCAGTTACGATTATCGGTGTTGGGTCAGCTATTTTTGGATTTTTGGTTTGCGCTTTAAAGCTACACACGATTAAAAGTAAAAAAATCTAAGGGATCTGATTGTGTGTTTGAAGAATCTAATAAAAGCTAGGCTTGTTAGTCTTAATTGCGCAATTGTATTTAATCTTTTACTCGTTCAATTCAATAATGGGTGTAGTCTTATAGATAACAAGATTATAACTTCGTTGAATTTCAAAGGTGGGAGTATTAAATGGACAATAAATTTAGTTCGCAATTAAATTTGCTTAGGAGACAGGCACACTTATCGCAAACCGATTTAGCCAACAAAGTTTTCGTTACCCGCCAATCAGTTTCAAAATGGGAGCGAGGAGATTCCGTTCCGGATTTAGACTCGTTAATTAAGCTGTCTGAGGTATTTAACGTAGATTTGAATGAATTGGTGTTCGGGATAAGTAACGTTCTGGGAGACGATACTGAAAAACTGAGTAATATTGAATTAATTCAGAGAGCCAAGGAATGGCTATCTGAATATTTGATAGTAATTGTTGTTTCTATAATTGTACTGGCTATTTTTTTCTTTTAAAAATTAATCGAAAACCTTTGGGGCGCTGCCACGGAATCTTTAATTCCTGCAGTGCTCCTTATTCTTTTAAAACGCCATCTGGATAGTGACCTTGGATAAATTCATTAATTGTTTTGATCATTCTTTGAGTCGAAGGTGCCTTTGACTGGGTGGGAGTAGTTACCATCCCAATTGATCGGTAGAACTGTTCATCAAAGGGATATACTGCTACATTACCGCTAATTTTTTGCAGGGCGAGCTCGGGCAAAATCCCCCAGCCTAAACCAGCTTCGACCATCGCAATAATGGATTGGTCATCAATTGAAAATTGGATTGAATTTGGCTGGATATTATAGTGGTCAAGCGTTGCTTTAGTATCCAGGTCATAATCTCCTGGTTGGAGAATGAAAGTTCGGTCCTGCATATCGGCCTTAGTGACTGTTTGCTTATTTTTAGGAACAAATCCCTGTGGAGCAATGCAGTAGATTTCATCTTTGATTAGGTCATCAACAATCAGGTTTTCGGTGACTGGCAGTGCCGTAAACCCGATATCTAGAGTTCCGTTTTTAACTTCCTGCACGATTTGGTTAAACCCGTTTTGGTAAACCGAAATCTCAATCTCAGGATATTGGTGCTTAAATGATTGAATGATTGGTGGTAGCCAATTGATACAAACGGAGGAGAAGGCACCGATTCGAATCGAGCCTGAATTTAGTCCGTTAATGTTGTCCGCTTCTTGTTCAAGCCGTTTTTGGCTATTTAAAATGTCTTGGATAATTGGTAAAATCTGTCTACCATTCTCGGTTAACTCCACTCCAGTTCGTGAACGATTGAACACAGGGAAGCCAAGCTCCGTTTCCAATTGATTGATGGAATGGCTAACTGCGGATGGGGTAACGTTTAATTTTAGAGATGCTTTGTAGAAAGTTCCTTCTGTGATAACAGTACTAAACACAAGGTAAGCGAATGGAAGCATAATGATCCCTCTAACATGAATTATTTTCAACTAAAAATGAGTACTTTGAATTTTACTAATCTTTGAGATAAGTATATCATAGTTTAAAATATCACAAACGAGGTGTAGGTTATGAGAGAAGAACTATTTGCAGATCGAGTTCAACCAGATACCCCTTCCAGATTGGAAGGATTGTTTCCACAGATGGATTTTGATGACGCGATTACGTTCACCGCGGGATCGCCAGCTGAAGATTTGTTTCCTAAGGAAGCAATGCAACAAGCGTACTTAGATGCAATCGCTGCGGAAGGCGCCCACACCTTCCAATACCACACGATTTCTGGGCCAGAAGAATTGCGTTCAAGGTTAGCGGTTCGGGCTCAACAAAAAATGGCCATTGAAGGCGTTGATGCAGATAACGTTATGTTAACAGCGGGTGGTCAACAAGGAATTGATCTAATTGCTAAACTGATGCTTAATAAGGGTGACGGTTTAGTTGTTGAAGCCCCAACGTATGTTGGCGCTTTGTCATCATTTGATATGTACGAACCAACCTATTATGAAGTTCAGCTTGAATCCGACGGAATGGATGTTGACCAGCTGGAAGAAACTTTGAAGGCTCACAACAACATCAAGCTAGTTTATACAGTTGCTGATTTCCATAATCCTGGTGGCGTGACTATGTCAGTTGAAAAGCGGAAACGTTTAGTTGAATTGGCAAACGAATATGACTTTATGATTTTAGAAGATACTCCGTACCGTGATTTACGCTATGTTGGTGAATCATTACCATCTATCAAACATTTTGATACTGAAGACCGAGTAATTTTCTTATCAAGTTTTTCAAAGATTTTGATGCCAACCCTTCGTTTAGGTTGGATGGTTGCTCCAAAAGCAGTAATTAAGCAACTTTATAAGCTTAAAGAAGCTGCTGACTTGGAAGTCCCAAACATTACGGCCTCAGCAGTTAACCAGTTTTTGGCTAAGAATGATTTGGACAAACACATTGAGGGATTAATCAAAGCCTATTCTGGCAAACGCCAAGCAATGTTTGATGCATTAGCCAAAGAAATGCCAGAGGGTGTGGAAGCAACTTGCCCAGAAGGTGGCTTCTTTACTTGGGTAACGGTTCCTGATTTTATTAACACAACGGATCTGTTGTACGACGTGGTTACACCTAAAGCTCACATTGCGTATGTTCCTTCTAAGAACTTCTATGCATTTAAAGACCATACAAATGGGATGAGAATTAATTTCACTGGTTTGACTCCTGATCAAATCGCTGATGGGATGCACAGACTTGGTGGCGTTTTAAAAGAAGAAATGAGTAAAGCATCACTGAAAACTGCACAATAAATAATCGAGAGACACGACTTGCGAGCGTGTCTTTTTTGTTTGAAAATAAGGACATAGAATTGCTTGAGGAGGGATTTGGCATGGCAAGTTTATCCGTTATTCAGGGTGATATTACTAAACTATCAGTTGATGCAATTGTAAATGCTGCAAACACCTCGCTTATGGGTGGGGGCGGAGTTGATGGGGCAATTCATCGTGCAGCAGGACCTCAACTTGATGAGGCATGTAGGAAACTCAATGGGTGTCCGACCGGAGAAGCGAAGGTCACACCTGCATTTAACCTTGATGCAAAGATAATTATTCATACTCCGGGACCAATCTGGCGAGGAGGCCAAAATAATGAACCCGAGCTACTAAAAGATTGTTACGTTAATAGTTTGAGACGGGCAGTTGAGAATGACTGTCAGACGGTGGCATTTCCATCCATTAGCACTGGTGTTTATGGGTATCCGCTCAGAGATGCTGCTAAAATTGCTACAGCGACGATTCAAGAATTTCCAAAGCAATTACGAGTTCAGATGGTTTGCTTTGATACGGTGACTTATAAGCAGTACCTTGAAGCCGTTACAAAACAGTCTTAAAAGCGAGATCACGCAACTTGGTAGTGATTCCAACCACGGTTGATATTTACCATTTACCGTTTCATAATGGGATTAGAATCATAAGTTAAGGAGATGGCTGGTATGTGGTGTGGTGGCATGTACGGTTTCGGCGGTGGCGGATTTTTGTTTATGTTGCTTCAGTCGATAATTCCAATTGCGATTATCGCTGGTCTATTTTATGTAGGATATAAAGTGCTTTCTAAATAGAAAATGTGAATCTTATCAAAAACAAGCTACGATGTTTTTAACATCGTAGCTTGTTTTTTAATGACGCCATTTTATGGCCATCACAATTATTGCAACATAACAAACGCAACGGTTTCCCCTTGATCTGCTGAAATAAATCCACACTTCTCGTAGAAGTGGCGAACATCGGGGGCTTCTTCGGTGAGCAATACCCGTTGACGGACATTTGGATATGCACCAAGCATTCGCTTGATGAGCGCGGTCCCAATTCCCTGATTTTGGTAGTCAGGGGAGATTAAAATATCTTGGATGTAAAGTATCGAAATCCCATCACCGACTGCACGTATCTGACCAACCAATTTGTCCTTATCCCAGGCTTGGAATACAGATAAAGAGTTCTGAACAGCAACGTACAGGTTCTGGGGGTTTTGAGTGTAGGCATACCATTCAACGCTGTCATATAGCTGTTTAAGTTCTGACACCATAGCAGTGTTTCCACGGCGAAATTGAATCACAATTTTCACTTCCTAATCAGCTGTTACTTACCCCAAACATCTTCGGCAATTTCTTTAACTAAACTAAGCTTTGCCCATTGTTGTTCTTCAGTCAATTTGTTACCTTCCTCAGTGGATGCAAACCCGCACTGTGTTGATAGTGCCAGGTTTTCAAGTGGAACATGTCCAGCTGCTTCGTTGATTCGGTTGATAATTACTTGCTTATCTTCAAGTTCAGGAGATTTTGAGGTGATTAAACCTAGGACAATCCGTTTATTTTGGTTCCCGTTCCAGATGGTGTCTAGGGGTGAAAAGTCGCCGGCACGGTCGCTGTCATATTCTAGGAAGAGGCCATCGTAATTTAGCTGGCCGAGGTATCCAGCAACGTCATCATATCCGCCAGAGAAAAGGTAAGTTGATTTAAAGTTTCCTCGGCAAATGTGAGTAGTTACGGTTAAGTCATCTGGTAATCCTTCTAGAAGTTGATTGATAACGCGAACTGAATCTTCGGCAATTTTTACATAGTTTTCGTGTTCAGTTGGGTTATCCTCGGTTTCGTTTAATTTACTGATTAAAAATGCCCAGGTGGTATCGTCTAGTTGGATATATCGACAACCAAGTTCATAAAAATGCTGAATTGTTTCATGATAGGCAGTTGCCAGATCGTCCAGATATTCATCCCAACTATCATAAAATTGGCTCCAGTTATCACTTCGATTATCACGGAAAATCATTGTTGGTGATGGGATTGTTTGTTTTGGAGTAACGGCGCTAGCCAAGCTTTGGAGTTTGGAATCGGTGCCGTTCCCAGAAGCTTCTTGATCCACGACTTCTTTAACGAACTGGAAGTCTTTGAAGAAGGGATGGTCTGGGTTGAACCCAATTTTGCCGACAAGTTCGGCGTTGTCTGTTCGAGTTTTTGATCCGTGGAACTTGTAGCTCTTGTGATAATCATAATGACCAACTCCTTTCAATCCCCATAAAAAGTCAAGATGCCACCAACTGCGGTTGTATTCGCCGTCAGTCACGTCTTTGAATCCTAATTCAATTTGTTTGTTGACGATGCGACGAGTTTCTTCGTGTTTAATGTTAATAAAGTCATTTTCATTGATGTCGTGGTTGCGATATTGTTCGACTGCCCGTTTTAATCTATCAAATCGTAGTAAACTACCAACAATGTCATAGCGGTTCGGAAACTTAGTTTGTGTACTGATTTCTGTCATAAAAAATTCCTCCATTTTTGATAATTTGCTAACGAAATAAAAAAAGCACTCGTCCCCAATAAGCGTACTTATACGCTTAAGGGACGAATGCTTCGTGTTACCACCCTAGTTCACACCACTTTCACAAGTGGTGCCTCATCGGTACCTGTTGATACCCGGGAAAGTAACGGTTCCTACCGATTATTCTGCGTGAACAGGATAATTACTTTAAGAGCTCATCTTCACCGGCGTCTCAATACCTGTTCTCAGCAATCAGGCTTTCTGTAAAAGATTGTGACGGCTACTCTTCTCTTTAGTCGTTAGCAAATTAAATTTTAATTAAAGATAGTCTCATTTAAAACGAATGTCAACCCTATTTATTAAAAATATTTACGCTTTCATTCGTTGTAATTGTCAGAAGAGCTGATTTGATAGGGTTTGTTTAAAAAAAGCAAGGCTGCTGTTGCAAACCTTGCCTATACTCGTCTACCGACGATAATGAATTTTATAAACATTGATAGTATGGTAATCACCGCAAACACTGTTACCCAAATGTCTAAGTTTACGGCGAGCGTCAAGTCGTATGTTATCAGGTTTAAAATGGCAATCAATCCCAGTGCAACTGCAATCCATCTAACACCGTTCAGTAGCATCATTAACCCCATCACAATTTCAGCAACTCCAGAAACTATCCATGAATATAGTTGGTATTCGCTGGCATTATCAATAATTGTGGGATTTTGGTTCATGTAGCCCTCTAGTAAAACTACGATACCCAATGCAATTAGAACAATGCAGGTACCATATTTTAAAGTAACCTTCGTCTTCTCCATGAATCCATCTCCCAACTTTGATTAAATCAGTCCTTACATAATATTCTGACATGGCTAGAAAATAAATCAATGGCAAATTTCAAATTAAAAAAGCCGGCAAATAGCCGACTTCTTAGGAAAAACATTGTATTTTTATACGTACTTGATCCCGCCATCTACCATGATAGCTTGTCCTGTGATGTAGTCAGCTTTGTCACTAGCTAAGAATGATACTAGGTTAGCAACGTCTGAAGGCTCTTCACCACGTCCTAAAGCGATTCCGGCGAGGTATTGCTTGAGAGATTCACCCTTTGGTACGTTATGGATTTGTCCCATTTCTTCATCGATTTGATCCCACATTGGAGTAAGAACGATTCCTGGACAGTAGGCATTAACAGTAATTTTATCTTTAGCTAATTCCTTAGCGGCTGCTTGGGTTAAACCACGAATAGCAAACTTAGTTGCTGAGTATACTCCAAGCAATTCGAAACCTTCGTGACCAGCAATTGAAGAAGCGTTGATGATCTTACCAGGAGTGCCTTGCTTTTTAAACTGTTCTGCAGCAGCTTGGATACCGTAAATGGTTCCCTTAACGTTAATATCCATAAGAGAATCAATGTGTGCTTGGTCTGTATTACATAGTTGAGCAACGTGGGCAATTCCTGCGTTGTTTACGTAAACATCAAGGTGACCAAGTTTGTCTGCAACTTCCTTAACTCCAGCAAAAACTTCATCGCGAACTGAAACGTCAGTCTTTAAGGCAATAGCTTTGCCACCATTTTCGTTGATGCTATCGGCAACTTTTTGAACTTTATCCAAATGACGACCTGAGAGGGCGACTTGGAAACCGTCGTTAGCAAGCTGACGGGCAATTCCTTCACCGATTCCTTGACCGGCACCAGTAATAAGAGCAACTTTTTCTGTCATGATATGTTTCCTCCATTTATGTGAAATCGTTAACAATCTATGTAAACATTGTAACGCTGATTTAAATTGGGCACAACGATTTTTGTAAAATATTTTCAACAAATAGTTTTAAAAGTGCTTTTTTAGTAAAACCTTTCTATTGCTAACAGAACTTCTTTGACGAAAAGGGTAGCAAATATTCGGGTAACCATTGCCATATAATGCAGAGCTGTTATAATTTTGACATGAAACATTAAAAAATGATGTGAAAAAGTTTAGATTGAGGTTTAGCATTTGTATAAAGATAAGCTAATTTTTATTTCTGAAGATTATTCTGCGGTCGGGAGAATGTCGTTAACTGCTGCCGAAGCAGTCATGTCAGCCTTCGACTTTCCGGTTGTGGGACTGCCAACCCAAATATTTTCGACCCAAACGGAAGGCTTTGGTGAGCCAGTTGCGTTGACCATTGATGAGTGGCAGCAGCAAGCTTTTGAACACTGGGAAAAGGCAAAAATTACTGATTTCTCATCTGGACTGATTGGTTATATTGGGAAGGCGGAGATCGCTGAAAATCTGGTGAACTTCATAAATCATCACACCTTAGATCGGTTGGTTGTTGACCCGGTAATGGGAGATCAAGGTTCGTTTTATCCAGGAATTTTTCCGGAATACGCATCAGCAATTAAGAGGTTAGTAAAAAATGCCGATGTAATTACACCGAATTTATTTGAACTTGGAACCCTGATTGGCCATGAAGTAGAAGATGTCGATGGCGCAATTAACGAGTTGACTGCCAGTACAAATCCAAATCTTCGGGTCGTTGTTACTGGAATTGTCCGCGATAACCAGATCGGTGTTTTATACCGAGATGATTCGGTGTTGAGGTGGGTGGGTAGCCCAAGGGTTGCTGGTCACTTTTATGGAACTGGGGATTTGTTTGCAGCATTATTAACTGGCTATTTAACAGCCGGGTTACCATTTAACCGGTCTGTAGAGTTGAGCCAACGTGGTACTTATCTGGCAGTAGTCAAAACAGCAAACCTATCGGAAAGTTTGCGAAAATTTGGAATGAGTTTATCGGCCACTTTAGCTGATATTATTAACAATATGCAAAGAGAGAAGTGATTGGTATGAGCCTTGAAAATGTTAAAGCGGATTTAGATGCAGTCCTATCAGAGTATTTTGAAGAAGTGAAATACCCTAAAAACAGTTTATTTGTAGTCGGGTGTAGCACTAGTGAAATCCGCGGTGCGTGGAAGGGAACTAGTTCAAGTTTGGATGTTGGCAAGGTAGTTTATGAAACAGTTATGGACTTTTTAATTCCTCGTAAAATTGAAGTCGCAATTCAGGGTTGTGAGCATATTAACCGGTCATTATTAATGGAAAGAGCAACTGCGGACAGATTTGGCTATGAAGAAGTCGCGGTTGTCCCTGCAATGCATGCTGGTGGAGGAACCCAAGTTGCTGCATACCAAGCCATGAATGACCCCGTGGAAGTTGAACACATTCAAGCGTTCGGTGGAATTGATATTGGTGGAACCGAAATTGGAATGCACGTCAAATTTGTTCAGATTCCTATGCGGACCCAGCAAAGAAAAGTTGGCGAAGCTAACGTAACCTGTTTAAAATCACGTCCAAAACTGGTTGGCGGAATTCGCGCCCAGTATGAATTTACTGATAACAATTTAGTGGAGTAGGTGGAAAAATGGAAAATCGAGTATCAAATCATGAACAAATAAAGAAGATGGTGATTGCTGCAGTCTTGATTGCTTTTACAGTGGTGATTAGCCGGGTGTTTATTATTCCGGTGCCAATGACACACGGGTACATTAATCTATGTGACGCGGGGATATTTATTGCTGCATTTCTATTGGGGCCAAAGCTAGGTGGTCTGGTTGGAGGAGCAACTGGTTTCTTGCTAGATTTACTGGCAGGTTATGGGCAATACATGATTTTTTCCCTGATAGTCCATGGTTTAGAAGGATTTTTAGTTGGATTAATCGCAAACCAGAACGCAAACCACCGTTACATTAAAACGATTGCGATGGTGATTGGAGTGGTCGTAATGGTAGTTGGTTACCTAATCACAGATTCACTTCTTTATACTCCTGCTACAGGGTTTGTAGGAGTACCAATGAATATTGTTCAGGGCATCGTTGGTGCAGGGTTTGCAGCAGGGATTTACCCAATCTTGAAGCGAAGAGTATAAATACTGGAGGTTAGATGTATGAGCGTCAATAGTAAAGAATTAAGCGAAGCGGATTTTAAGGAATTAAGAGCGGACGCTGCTAGTCAACCAAGAGCTGATGTGTTAGCTCGAGTAATTACAGCAAATGGGATTAACCAAGCTGCCAAGGATCCTGAGGCAACCGTAAGACTTGATCCAGTGTTTTCGGTGGACCTACAAACCGGTTCGGTTTCTAATCAAAAACAGAGTGGTCGTTGTTGGCTGTTTTCACTATTGAACACATTAAGACACGGTTTTGCTAAGGAATATAAAGTTAAGGATTTTGAATTATCAGAGAAGTACTTATTTTTCTGGGATAAGATTGAACGAGCAAACATTTTTTATGATCGAATGATTGCGACTGCAGGTCGGCCAGTAAATGATCGTGAGGTTACATATTACTTAGATGCCCCCGGTGATGATGGTGGGCAGTGGGGAATGGCTGCTGCGTTAGTCCAGAAGTATGGAGTAGTTCCTGCATCACTTTATCCAGAAACTAATAACGTTGAGAATACTGGGGCACTTAACACGATTTTAAATCGCAAACTTCGTAAGGATGGGATGATTCTTAGAAGTCTTGTTCAGGATGGTCATACCGATGAAGAAATTATTTCAGCAAGGGGCAAAATGTTGAAAGAAATTTACAGAATAGTGGTTTATTCTTTGGGAGTACCACCGACCGCTGTTGAATTTGCTTATCGAGATGATGATAAGAAATATCACAAAGTTTCTGGTTTGACCCCTAAAGAATTTTTTGACCAATATTTTAAGGTTGATCTGGATAACTACGTTGTTTTAACAAATTCTCCAGAAAAGCCATTTGATAAGCTATATTCACTACCATCTTCACAAAACGTTGTCGGTGGAAAACAAGTTGAATTTTTAAATGTTCCGATGGACTACCTAAAGCGGGCAGCAATTGCTCAATTAAAAGCTGGCGAAACTGTTTGGTTTGGAAATGATGTTTTAGAACAGATGGATAGAAAGAGTGGCTTTTTAGACAGCAATCTATACCGTTATTCTGAGCTGTTTGATGTCGATTTAGAAATGTCTAAGGCTGAGAGGCTCGAGTATCACCAAGCAGAGGTATCTCATGCGATGACGCTAACAGGAGTTGACCTTGATGAAGAAGGCAACCCTACAAAGTGGAAAGTTGAAAATTCATGGGGTGAAAAGAACGGTGTGAAGGGTTACTTCACGATGGCCGATAACTGGATGGAAGATTATGTTTATGAAGTCGTTGTTCGCAAAGAATTCTTGACTTCTAGCCAAGAGAAATTGTTGAATACGGCACCAGTTGAACTTCCAGCTTGGGATTCTCTAGCATAGTCAATAAGATGATTGGATAATCAGTCACGTAGAATAACAAAGAGCCTTACAGAAATCCATGATTTCTGTAAGGCTCTTTGTTAACTATTATCTTGGTGTTACTAATACTTGGTTAGTCTGATCTTCGTCCAGATCACGAACGACTTTATAGCCAGCTACATGAAGGTTGGCCTTCTTGTATTTACCGGTAACTTTAGACTTGAATGAAACTGTTTGTTCCATTGGGATTCCAGAAAGTTTGCCCTTCATGTGGATAACGGGGTTACTTGAAGAATTATTCGTGAATGAATATTTCAAAGTACCCTGTTTGTTCAAATCATTAGCACGTTTTGCCTGATTAAAACTCTTGTAGATTTTTGATACACTATAAATTGTAACTGTGTTGTTCTTTTTGTTGAAATGGTAAGCGTCGATTCCGGATTTACTGTTGTAATTGATTTTACCATTCATGTACCAAAGATTATTGCCAGATGTCAAAGCTTGTTTGACAGTTTTTCCAGCAGTGGGATTTTGCATACTTGCTTTGCTGCTATCATTATTGTTGGAAGAACTATTATTTGATTTTTGGCAACCCGCAAGAATCAGTGCGAATGCGGCAAATACAGATAAAAATGCAACCAATGATTTGCTTCTTTTCATAATTATTATCACCTCATGTGTTGAAATTATCACATAAACGGCGCAAAATCTAGTGGAATGACTATTTGTTAAGTAACGACACGAATTTTTAATATTTTCGAAAAAAAATTAATTTTGGAGGACAATAGTTTGGTAACGATTCGAGACATCGCGAACAAATTGGGACTATCTGTATCAACGGTGTCCCGAGCGCTAAATAACAACCCCAGAATCAGCGTTAAAACAAGACGGCTGGTTAGAGAATACGCGGATAAAGTGGGGTATGAGCCAAACTACAACGCCCGAAATTTGACTCTCCAAGAGGCAAATGCAGTTGGGGTGGTATTTCCTGTTAATGAGCGAGTAATTGATAACATTTTTTATGTGGAGTTATTGCGCGGAATCAATAAGCAACTTAATAAGAATAACTTTGTCCTTTCAATCGCCATTGGAGATACTGCAGAGTCCGTAATGGATAGTGTTAGTTCAATGATCAGCCGTGGCAAAATCAAACGGTTCATTATTTTCTACTCACATGCAGGCGATCCTGTTATCAAGCTGATTGATGATGCCCCCGTTGATTATGTCACGATTGGAAAACCAACCCATGGAAACAACTGGCTTTATGTGGATAACGATAACCGAAAAGCGGGAGCGGATGCCAGTCAATTTTTAATTGATAACTTCAACATCAAGCACCCAGTGTTCATTGAATCAACATTTGGTTGGCCATATGAGGAGGATCGGCGGACGGGTTACCTTGAACTGTTGGATAAATTAGGAATCAAGCCGTTAGTGTTTTCAATTCCTGAAGACCAAACGGATAGTGTGGATGAGTTCATTAAAGAGCACCCAGAAATCGATGGGGTTGTGGCTACCGACGATTATACGGGAATGAAATTTTATAAACGGTTTAGAGTGATGAATGACGGCCGCTCAGTTGAAGTTGTCGGCTTTAACGCTTCATTACCTAAAGAGTTAGTTGATGAACACTTCCACTCTGTTAATCTATTCCCTAAAGAAATGGGGAAGGCCGCTGTTGATTTGTTAGTTAAAAATGATCAAGAACAATTATTTGGTGATCAAAGGTTTAGAATTGTTGATCATGAAATCTAAATAAAAATGATGATAAAGACCGGGTAACCGCAGTTAAACTACTGTGATAACCCGGTTTTTATTTTGATATAGAATAATTAGACAACAACAAGACCTTAAAAAAATATTTTATGTAACCGCTACCATTGTTGTAGCAACGGTTCAAACGACTGGTTTAGACCAAAAAAAGTAATGCAAGCGGTTGCAAAAAAATCTAGTCAATGCAATAATGTGTTTGTGTAAAAGTAATGATTAAAATGGAGGGAATTTTAATGGATGAAAAAAGTACGGTAACAGAGCCTAAAACTCATGGATTACCGAAGCTTCCTGCTAGTACGATTTGGATGATCAACTTTGGTTTTCTAGGGGTCCAAATGGCATTCACGTTGCAAAGTTCGCAAATGAGCCGGATTTTCCAAACAATTGGTGCAGATCCAAACAACTTAGGTTGGTTCTTTATTTTGCCACCACTTGCAGGACTAATTGTTCAACCAATTATTGGGTATTATTCAGATAGAACCTGGGCACCTAAATTAGGTGGTCGGCGGCTACCTTACCTAGCTTTAGGTACGTTAATTGCAATTATTGTTATGTGTTTACTTCCTAACTCAGGAAGTTTTGGATTTGGGTTTGCATCAGTTACAGCATTGGTATTTGGTGCCGTAACGGTTGCCCTTTTGGATGTTTCATCAAACATTGCCATGCAGCCATTTAAGATGATGGTCGGGGATATGGTTAACGATGACCAGAAGAGTTATGCATACGGAATTCAAAGCTTCCTATCAAACGGTGGTGCCGTATTGGCTGCCATCTTCCCATTCCTATTTACTGCAACGGGAATTGCTAACACTGCTAAAAAGGGTGTTGTTCCCCAATCAGTTGTTATTTCATTCTATGTTGGGGCTGCACTGTTACTAATTACTAGTTTATTTACAATTCTCCGGGTTCATGAATATGATCCACAAACGTATGCTAAGTACCATGGTATTTCAGAAGATGCTAACTCAACTGGTGGTAACTGGTTTAGCTTATTGAAAAAAGCACCAAAGGTATTCTGGACAGTTTCTTTAGTTCAATTTTTCTGTTGGGTTGCATTCCAATACTTATGGACTTACTCAGCTGGTGCCATTGCTGATAACGTTTGGAACACTACTAACGCTGCTTCATCAGGATATCAAGCCGCAGGTAACTGGTATGGTGTCTTATCAGCTGTTCAGTCAATTGCAGCCGTTGTTTGGTCATACGTATTAGCAAAGGTTCCAAATAACCATCACAAACTAGGTTACTCACTTAGTTTAGGAATTGGTGCACTTGGATTCTTGTCAATCTTCTTCGTTCATTCACAAAGCTTATTGATTGTTTCATATGTTTTCGTCGGAATGGCATGGGCTGCAATGAACACTTACCCACTAACAATGGTTACCAACGCCCTTAACGGTGAACATATGGGAACTTACCTTGGTCTATTCAACGGATCAATTTGTTTACCACAAATCGTTGCCTCACTTGCCAGCTTTGCATTGTTTCCACTTCTTGGTGGTTTACAAGCAAACATGTTCATTTTAGCCGGTATCGTTATGGCACTAGGTGCATTATCAGTTGGATTGATTAAGGAAACCTACAAGGAATAGAAAGGATGCTCACGATGAAAAGAACTTTTGATGTTGAACCATGGAACGTTGTGACTCACACATTCAAAAATGACTCAGAAAATAAGCGACTTCAAGAATCCATGACTAGTCTAGGAAATGGCTACATGGGGATGCGTGGTTTCTTTGAAGAAGATTATTCTGGCGACACACTACCCGGAATTTACCTTGGTGGTGTTTGGTATCCAGATAAAACTCGGGTTGGTTGGTGGAAAAATGGCTATCCTGAATATTTTGGTAAGGTAGTTAACGCAGCCAACTTTATTAAAATGCACGTTAAAATCAATGACGAGAGCGTTGATTTAGCAAAGGATCAGATTTCTGATTTTACTTTGAATCTTGATATGAAGCAGTCACTATTGACTCGTTCATTTGTCGTTACCAAAGGCAATTCAAAAGTCCAATTGACCTTTGAACGTTTCTTAAGTGTTGCTCAACAAGAACTTTCAGTTCAAAGAGTTACTGCCAAGAACCTTGGTTCAAGCGATGTTGCATTGACAATTGATTCAGCAATCGATGCAGACGTTGAAAATGAAGATGCTAATTATGATGAACGTTTCTGGGATGTTTTAGGAACTGAACAAGGAACTGATTCTGGTTACGTCATTTCTAAGACCATTGAAAATCCTTTTGGAACTCCAAGATTTACAGTGGGCATGGAAATGCGTCACGTAACTGACATGACTGCTAAAAAAGTTGCCCAACCAGGGGAAAAAGAAGTAGTTAACGAATTCAGCACTACTTTAGCTGCGGATGCGGTTGCCCAACTTGAAAAACGGGTAATTGTGGTTACGTCACGTGATTACGATTCAGAGGATAAACTATCGGCTGCCATGCATGAACTAAGTGATAAGGTTGCCGGAAAGACTTATCCTGAATTGTTCACTGAACATGCTGATATCTGGGCAGATCGCTGGGAAAAATCAGATATTCAAATTGGTGGCGATGACGAAGCGCAACAAGGAATTCGCTTTAATCTGTTTGAACTGTTCTCAACGTACTATGGTGAGGATGCTCGTTTGAATATCGGTCCTAAAGGGTTTACCGGCGAGAAGTACGGTGGAGCAACGTATTGGGATACTGAGGCGTTTGCGGTTCCCGTTTACTTGGGAATCACGGATCCAGAGGTTACCAAAAACTTGTTGATGTATCGCTTTAAACAACTTGATGGTGCTTACCACAACGCTAAGCAACAAGGATTAAAGGGTGCACTATTCCCAATGGTTACTTTTGATGGAATTGAATGTCACAACGAGTGGGAAATTACATTTGAAGAAATTCACCGTAACGGTGACATTGCATTTGCGATTTATAACTACACTCGTTATACAGGCGACAAGTCCTATGTTCAAAATGAAGGTGCTAAGGTACTAGCAGAAATTTCAAAATTCTGGGCAGACCGGGTTCACTTTAGTGAGCGCAACCAAAAGTACATGATCCATGGGGTTACAGGACCTGATGAATATGAAAACAACGTTGATAACAACTGGTACACCAACATTCTTGCTCAATGGACATTGAAGTACACGCTTGAAATTTTGGACGATGTTTCTCCTGAATGGAAAGCTAAGCTGGATGTCACTGATGCTGATAAGCAAAAGTGGCAGGACATCGTTGATCGGATGTACTTACCATATGATAAAGATTTAAATATCTTTGTTCAGCATGATGGCTTCTTAGACAAGGATCTAAAGCCCGTTAGTTCATTAGGCAAGAATGATTTACCATTAAATCAAAACTGGTCATGGGATAAAATCCTTCGTTCACCATACATCAAACAAGGTGACGTTCTTCAAGGAATTTGGGACTTTATTGATGACTTTACTCCTGAACAAAAGAAAGCTAACTTTGATTTTTATGAACCTTTAACTGTTCATGAATCAAGCTTGTCGGCTTCAATCCACTCAGTATTAGCTGCTGACCTTCACTATGAAGACAAAGCGGTTGAGCTGTATGAAAGAACTGCTCGTCTTGATCTTGATAACTATAACAATGATACGGTTGATGGTTTGCATGTTACCGCTATGACTGGTGGTTGGATTGCTGTTGTGCAAGGCTTTGCTGGCATGCGTGTCCGTGATGATAAATTACACTTTGCACCATTCCTACCAAAGAAATGGGATCACTATGCATTCCGCCAAGTATTTAGAGGGCGTGTGATTGAAGTTACAGTTGATGGTTCTGGCGCATCATTCAAATTGTTGGATGGTGACCCAATTACTATCGATGTTGATGGTAAGGATGTAGAACTTACTAAATAATTTGTTTTAAAAACCGGCTTAGTTTACAAACTAGGCCGGTTTTATATGTCCACAATATAACTATCCGTTATTAAAACACAACGGAATGTTACACATGAAACAATTTAAATTAAGACTGACATTATCGGTTTTAGCGACTACAATGAAGATGAATTTGCATTGAAATTTGGCGGAGATGATTTAAATGAAGTATCAAATTCCAGAAACGATGAGGGCATGGCAAATTACCACGCCTGGAAAGATCGATGGTAGTAAATCACCGTTGGAACTTGTAACTAAGCCGGTTCCTCAACCTCAACGTGGCGAGGTTTTGGTTCGAGTGTTAACGTGTGGAGTCTGCCATACTGACTTACACGTAACGGAAGGCGATTTACCTGTGCACAAAGATCATTTGACCCCAGGTCATGAGATAGTCGGGGAAGTGGTTAAGCAAGGTCCAGAATCTAGTCGATTTAAGCTTGGAGATAGGATTGGAATTCCTTGGTTGCGTTGGACGTGTGGAGTTTGTCAATATTGTCGTTCAGGAAAGGAAAACCTGTGTCCGAACTCTTTGTATACTGGCTGGGATCATGATGGTGGGTATGCGGAGTATGCTACAGTTCCGGAAGGATTTGCTTACCGAATTCCAGATAGATTTGATTCCCAGACGGCTGCACCATTACTGTGTGCTGGAATTATTGGCTATCGGGCCTTTTTAAGGGCTAATATTCCAGCTGGTGGTAAACTTGGACTTTATGGATTCGGTGGCTCTGCTCACATCACGGCTCAATTGGCGATTGATCAAGGAATGGAGGTCCATGTATTAACTCGTGGTGAGGATGCTAAGAAATTCGCACTTAAGCTGGGAGCTAAATCGGTAAATGGAGCGTATGACTTACCGCCAGTTAAACTGGATTCTTCAATTATTTTTGCCCCAGTTGGTGATATTGTTCCTAAAGCCCTTGAAGGGTTGAAACCAGGAGGCACATTAGCGTTAGCTGGAATTCACATGACTGATGTTCCTCAAATAAGTTACCAAGAACATATTTTCCATGAGAAGAACCTGACTAGTGTTGAGAGTAACACTCGTAGCGATGGTGAGCATTTCTTAACGTTAGCTGACCGTTTAGGGATTGAACCTAAAACTACCCCATATCCGTTTGAAAAGGCTGATGAGGCTTTAAGATATGTTTCTAAGGGGGATATTAAGGGTGCTTGTGTGCTAAAAATTGGCGAAAAATAAAAGTTTAAACAAAAAGAGCTATCAACATATGTTGATAGCTCTTTTAAACTAATTATTTAAGAACGCGGAAACGATCTGCATCGTCCATGAAGTCCTTATCACCGGCACCGGCTTCGATTGAACCAAAGTCCAATTGTGCGCGTAGCTTCCAGTTATCAGGAACATTGAATGCATCCTTTACAAGATCATCAATGATTGGGTTGTAATGTTGTAAGTTAGCACCAATTCCGTTTTCAGCTAATGAAGTCCAAACAGCATATTGAGCATTACCTTGAGCTTGTTCTGACCAGTCTGAGAAGTTGTCAGCGTATAGTGGGAATGCATCTTCGTTTGCCTTAACAACGTCAACATCAGTAAAGAACATTACTGTACCAAAGGCTGCCTTGAAAGCGTTGATCTTTTGTAAAGTCTTTTGGTAAGCTTCTTCACTAGGAACTTCTGACTTAAGACGGTCAGCAACGATGTCCCAAAGCTTTTCATGGTTTTCGCCAAACAAGATGATGGCACGAGTAGTTTGGTTGTTGAATGGTGTTGGTGCCCACTTGATGTTTTCTTGAATCAAGTTAGCGATTTCGTCTGGGCTTTGGCTTACGTTACGACCAAGAGCGTAAATTGAGCGACGGTTCTTTGATAAGTCTAAGAATTGTTCCTTCATGTGATGAATACCTCACTTTTTATATTTTAAAGTTTATTACTTTTATTTTATCAATAACTATTATTATACTGATTACTTTTAGTAAGTAAAGGGGTATGCAGAAAAAAGTTGATTAAAATAAAAAGTACGCCATTAAAGTGGCGCACTTATAGGGGTTCTAGCCCTCAGTTTTTTCCTTGTGTTCACGACGCATTTCCATTTCGATGTCTTCAAGAGACTTTCCACGAGTTTCTGGAACCACGTGTTGAACGAAGAAGTATGATAATACAGCGAATACAGTAAATACGGCAAATGGACCACCGATATTATTGTGGAAGAAGGCTAGCATGCTAAGGAAGAATTGAGAAACAATAAAGTTTCCAATCCAGTTAGCTGCTGAACCGATTGAAGCACCAATTCCCCGGACACTGAGTGGGAAGATTTCACCAATCATAACCCAGGCAATTGGACCCCAGGAAACGGCAAATCCAAAGATGTAGATAGCGATTAGAATAACTGTTGGAATAGCAGCACTCTTCACGTCAATAGTGAAGTTAATGACTGATAAAATACCAATTGATAGAGCCATCACGATCGAACCGAACTTCAAAATCTTCTTACGGTCAAATTTATCCATGATTTTGTATGCGATAACTGTACATAAGAAGTTAACAACACCAATAAATACTGAGATCCAGATAGCATTACTTTCTGGGAAGCTAAATGCTTTGATAAATACTTGTGGTAAGAAGTAAATCACTGAGTTGATACCAACTAATTGTTGTAAGAACATCAACCCAACAGCAACGATAACTGCAGGGCGAGCAAAGGTGAATAATTCTTTAATTCCACCCTTTGGCTGGTTAGCAACCGCCTGAATTTCAGATAACTCTTTTTCAGGATCATCATCAGGATTGTTTTTCCGCAAATTTTGTAACGTGTCTCTAGCATCGTCAATATCACCTTTTTCAACCAAGAAACGTGGTGATTCGGGAAGCAAGATAGCACCGATGAATAAGATTACGGCAGGAATTAAGGCTGAACCTAACATCCACCGCCAGTCACGAACACCTAGTAAGTTGTGGTGTAGAAAACCTAAGTTAGAAACGTAAGCCATCAAGATACCAAATGTCAGCATCAACTGGAACATGGTTCCTAGTGAACCACGATGTTCAGCATCTGCCAATTCTGCAAGGTATGCTGGAGTTAATGCTGAAGCAGAACCAACGGCAAGACCTAAGATGATTCTGGCAATAACCATTGAGGTGAATCCTCCGGCAACCATTGATAATCCAGAACCAACTAAGAACAAAATTGAAGCAACAATTAGTAACTTCTTTCGACCAAACTTATCTGAAAGTGGACCAATTGAAAGGGCACCAATTGATGATCCAATCAAAACAGATGAGGTAATAAATCCAGTTTGAGCAACACTCAAACTAAAGTTTGTTTCAATAAGTGGTGACGCACCGGAAATGATACCTGTATCAAATCCAAATAGCAGTCCACCAAGTGCACCGAAGAAAAAGATTGCTCCGGTACTTAAATGACGCTTTTGCATAAGAAAATCCTCCCCTAAATAACTTAGTGTAAAAGATTACTTAGCTTTATAACCTTATGTTTCCATAATTTGCAGCAAAAAATTGTAAATTATTAAAAATAATGGCTGTTAGTAATGAAACGTTTGAAACACAGGGGAAATAAATGTAAGCAACTTATTTACGGTACTTACAATAAACGACATCATTTAAAAATGCAAGCGCTTGCAATAAAAAAGACTAACTTTTTGTAATTACTTAAAAATGGTGATTAATTTAACTCTAAAGGCTATTTTATTGACTATTTGGTTCTAATCTAAAATACTTTAGCTGTAGAAAATAAATTGTGGAGGCGAAGAATATGGCAATTAAAATTGGTGTTATCGGAGCAACGGGGATGGCCGGAAGTGCAATTACGGAGAACGCCATTGATCGTGGGTTTGAAGTTACGGCAATCGTTAGGCATGTGACGAAAGCACAAGATAAATTTGGTGAAAAAATCAATTATCTTGAAAAGGATGCCTTTGATTTAAGTTATGAAGATATTCAAGAATTTGATGCTTTAATTGATGCATTTGCACCTGGTGACCAAAAGTTGGCAAATAAGCATATTGAACTGGCAGAAAAATTAGTCAGTTTAGTTAAGGGACACGATAGGCCCCGTTTGGGATTCATTCTCGGGGCTGCCAGTTTGAATATTGGTAATGGTAAACAACTATTAGACCGGTTGCTAGAAATGCCCGATGCTGACAGTTGGATTGCTACACCAAAAGCGCAATTTGAGGAATATCACATGTTGCTCAATTCGGATGGCGTTGATTGGTTTGCAGTATCACCTAGCGGAAGCTTTGAACCAGGTGAGTTAACCGAGTATACGGTTGGTGGAAATGATTTACTAAAAAACAAGAACGGGAAGTCAATTGTTTATAGTAGGACATTAGCAAAAGTTTTGGTTGATGAGGTTGAAGACCCACAACATCATAATGAGAGATTCACGGTGGTTAGTGAAATTTAATTTTTAATTTATAGAAAAAGGAAGCTAAGCTAATTTTCATGAATGAAAATTGTTTAGCTTCCTTTTCATATGTGGTGATTAGACAGCTTTAGCAGCTTTTGTTCCCTCTTGATTAATCGATTCAGAAACGGAAACTGCAAACCGATTCACTTGTTCGGGAGCTGAAATTCCATGTTTATCAATAATATCCACAATCGCACTGCCTATAATTACGCCATCTGCAATTTCTGCCATCTGAGCGGCCTGTTCAGGGGTGTGAACACCAAACCCGATTGCTGTGGGAACGTTGGTGTACTTCCTAATTTCAGCAACCAGTTCTTGAATTCCTGAGTAGAAACTGTCCCGTTGACCAGTGATTCCCATGGATGAAACTACGTAGATAAAACCAGTAGCAGCTTCTGCAATTTTTTTGATTCGGTTTCCCGAAGTAGGGGTTACTAAAGGAATAATGTCAATTCCATACTGGTTAGCTGTTGGTACAATTTCATCTCGACTTTCGAGTGGTAAGTCGGGGATAACTAAACCAGAGACGTTAAGTTCTGAGCAGCGTTTCAAAAAACGGTTAAATCCATATTTGAATGGAATATTCAAGTAGGTTAGAAATACGATTGGAACATCAGTTAGCTTACGAACGGCCTCAACAATTTCAAAAACCTTATCAGTTGTAATGCCGGCCTTGAAGGCTCTTAAATCTGCGGCTTGAATCACTGGACCATCGGCGACGGGGTCGGAAAATGGGATTCCTAATTCAACAATGTCTGCACCACCATTAGCGAGGCTGACTACGTTTTTAACCGTGGTATCAAAATCGGGATCGTCGGCAACGACAAACGGAATGAATGCCTTCTTATTTTTAAAGATATCTGATAAATTACTCATCTACATCTACCCCCTTGTATTTAGCGATGCTAGCCACATCTTTATCTCCACGACCCGATAGAGTGCAGACGATAATTTGGTCCTTTCCCATTTTAGGAGCTAATTTTTTTACATAAGCAACAGCGTGGCAACTTTCAATTGCGGCAACAATTCCTTCGGTTCTGGCAATGTACTCGAATGCTTCAACTGCTTCATCATCAGTAATGCCAACATAATCAGCACGACCTTCATCCGCTAAAGCTGCATGTTCAGGGCCAACTCCAGGGTAGTCAAGACCAGCTGAGATTGAGTAAACTTGGTCAATCTGACCGTCTTGATTTTGAAGGAACATTGATTTCATCCCGTGGAAGATTCCCACGGAGCCTTTTTCAATTGTTGCTGCAGTTTGGGAAGTGTTTACACCCTTACCAGCAGCTTCCACACCAATCAACTGAACTTCAGGATTTTTGATGTAATCTGCAAAACTTCCAATTGCGTTGCTACCACCACCAACACAGGCAACAACTGCATCTGGTAGCCGGTTTTCTTTAGCTTGTAGTTGAGCTTTAGACTCCTTGCTAATTACGCTTTGGAAGTATTTGACCATTTCGGGGTATGGGTGAGGGCCAACGGCAGATCCCATCACGTAGAAGGTGTCCTCACACCGAGATGCCCATTCCTGTAAAGTGGCGTTAACAGCGTCTTTTAGAACCATCGATCCTGTAGTTACCGGGTGGACTTTTGCGCCAAGAAGTTCCATTCGATAGACGTTAAGTTTTTGCCGATCAGTGTCCATTTTGCCCATGAATATTTCACATTCCATGCCTAGTAAAGTGGCGATGGTTGCTGTTGCCACTCCGTGTTGACCGGCTCCAGTTTCAGCAATCAATCGTTTTTTGCCCATGTGTTTTGCCATTAAGGCTTGGCCGATTACGTTGTTGATTTTGTGGGCACCTGTGTGGTTTAAATCTTCGCGCTTCAGATAAATTTTGGCTCCACCAAGGTCTTCGGTCATGTTCTTTGCGTAGTAGAGCAATGATGGCCGGTTTGCGTAGTTTACGAGCAAGTCATGAAGTTCGGCTTGAAATTCATCGTCGGTCTTGATCTTTTCAAATTCTGCGTTTACTTTTTCAAGTTCTGACATTAATGTTTCCGGAATGTATTGGCCACCAAGGCCGTTCCCATAAATACCGGGTTTAGTTTGTTTGAGTTCTTGCATATGAATCACTCCTCTTTACTTGTTTGATAAATTCGTTAATTTTTTCTGGATCTTTTTTGCCATCGGTTTCGACTCCGGACGAAACGTCTACCGCAAATGGATGAATCTTATTTATTGCTTGGCTAACGTTAATTGGCGTTAATCCGCCAGCTAAGAAAACGGTGTGATCAACGTTTAGGTTGTCCAAGTTTAGCAGATTGCCACTACCGTAACCGGAATCAATCATTGAAAAGTTTGCGTTTAGGTTTGCGTTTATTGGTTCGTTAACAAAGACACGGATTGTTACTATTCCAGCCGTTCTAAGCTGACCAATCATTTCTTGGTTACCGTATCCATGCAACTGGGCTACAGAAATAATTCCTGCGTTAAATAGATCAATGATTTCTGATGCGGGGGTGTCTATAAAGACCCCAACCGCTTGAATTTTGTTATCAAGAATCCTTTTTAGCTTAGCTGCTTTTTGTTTATCAAGTTGATGGCGCCCGCGAGCAAAGACGAAGCCTGCGTAATCAGGTTGGGCAGAGTTGACTGCATTCACATCAGCGGCCGTCATCAGACCACAAATCTTTACTTTAGTCATTATTCCACCTTCTTGAACTGTCGAATCAATTGTTCCTTGTTGGTTGACCGCATCAAGGTCTCGCCAACTAAAATTGCGTTAAATCCTGCATCTCGTAACTCGTCGACATCCTTTTGTGTCTTTATGCCACTTTCAGAAATGGTCAGGATGTTATTTGGAATTAGTTTCTTTAAGTGGATGCTATTTTTAAAATTAACCGTGAAGTTTTTCAGGTTGCGATTATTGATACCAATGATTTTGGCACCGGATTTGATTGCTCTGTGCACTTCGCTTTCATCGTGAGCTTCCACGATGGCATCCATTCCGAGTGATTCAGCAAGGTTACGATATTGCTCAAGTTGCTGGTCACTTAGGATTGCTACGATTAGTAAAATCACACTTGCTCCATTTGCTTTAGCCTCGTAAATCATGTATTCGTTAATTGTAAAATCTTTACGGAGGACGGGCGTAGGCACATGTTCGGAAACCTCCCTAAGGTAGGTTAACTTACCGTGAAAGTAGTGTGGTTCTGTGAGTACGGAAATTGCATCAACCTTTGCGTTACGGTACTCACGAGCAATTTGTAGGTAGGGGAAGTCTTCTACGATGATCCCTTTTGAAGGTGATGCCTGTTTGATTTCAGCGATAACGTGAAGCCCAGGATTTTCGAGAGTGGTTTTAAAACCACTTATCGTTTTTAAATTTTTGGCGGTAGTTTGTAGTTCTTTAAGCGGAATCCGACTTTCATGATCTTTAATCCTTTTATTGGTTGCATCCACAAGGTCGTCTAAAATCATGCGACCACATCCTTTTTGGAAAGGTGAATTAATTCATTTAATTTAGTAATTGCCTTACCACTGTCGATGGTTTCTGTGGCGATTTTGATTCCGTTTGCGATTGAGATTTCAGGATTAGCAGTATGGATTGCCATCCCAGCATTCATGATTACGGTTTCGCGTTTAGGCCCCTTTACACCAGAGAGAATGTCTCTGGTAATTTGGGCATTTTCTGCGGGGGTTCCGCCAACTAAATCGTCCTGATCCGCTAATGGTAAACCGAAGTCTTCCGGAGTTACGGTGTATTCGGCAAGTTTGTCACCTGTAACTTCTACTACATAGGTCTTACCAGTTGTAGTAACCTCGTCGAGACCATCAGCACCGTGGACTACCAATGCATGCTTAACACCGAGTCTTGCCAAAACCTTAGCAAGTGGTTTCATCAGGTTCTTGTCATAAACACCCAGGAGTTGAGTAGTGGGCTTGGCAGGATTAGCAAGTGGTCCAAGGATATTGAAAATGGTGCGGATTCCCAACGCTTTTCTAACAGGAGCCACATACTTCATGGATTTGTGATATTCCTGGGCAAATAGGAAACATAGGTTTGCGGTTTGTAAACTGGTGAATGACTCTGAAGGAGTTTGGTTAATGTTCAATCCTAATGCTTCTAGCACATCGGCGGCACCGCTCTTTGATGAGGCAGCTCGATTTCCGTGCTTAGCAACTTTGACTCCTGCAGCTGCAAG
Source organism: Lentilactobacillus curieae (assembly GCF_000785105.2). Classification (NCBI taxonomy): domain Bacteria; kingdom Bacillati; phylum Bacillota; class Bacilli; order Lactobacillales; family Lactobacillaceae; genus Lentilactobacillus; species Lentilactobacillus curieae. The sequence continues at coordinate 936,536 of NZ_CP018906.1, forward strand.
GACGATTGCACTTGTCGTTGAGATGTTGAACGTATTGGCATGGTCGCCACCAGTACCAACAATTTCTAACACGTTGTCTACTTTAGGGAAGGCTAGTGCGTGTGATCTCATTGATTCTGCGGCACCGGCAATTTCATCAATAGTTTCATGTTTAGATGCTAGCGCTGTGAGTAGGCTGGCAGTTTCGATTTCACTAGTTTGGCCATTCATAATTTCATCTAGAACAGCTTGGCTTTCTTTAAATGTTAGGTCGTTGTGGTTAGTAACTTTTTCAATGGCTTCTTTAATCATAATAATTCCTCCTAATGTGAGTGAGTAACGAACTATAAATGATTGGCCTGCCATCGTTTTCCAGGATTTTGTTTCATGTGAATGACCTCCGCTTTTTGAGAATAAAAAAATCCGCCCATAACAAACTTTGTTGTTAAGGACGGAATTTCCGCGGTGCCACCTTAATTTGATTACTTGGAGTTACACAAATAAACTTGCCAAATAATCACCCTTAGCGAGAGACTATCATCTCCCCGACAACTGACGTATGTCTGTACGTTTTCCCATACTCGTAATACTTTCAGAGAAACCCTCAGTGGTCCATTTAATCATCTGCATTCGGCTGCATTCTCAGCGACGGCAACTCTCTTTACGTGCACAATGATCTTGATCTCCACATCAACGGTTTATATGGACGAATTAATTGTTGCTGATAATATTAAAAGCTGATTAAAGAAATGTCAACTTTTTTCTTTAATTTTAATCTAAAGACTGTTGGTAATCGCCATCCTTTGCTGTTATACCAGCATTTGTTGGCAAATAAAACTTTTTCGTTGACATTAGTTAGGCACCTAAGTATACTTAAAATCAAGTTAGGCACCTAACTATTTTTAACACAGAAAGAGGGACTTACCATGGAACTAAATTCTATGGACCTAATTAAAAAACTACAGTTTATCGGGCGAGCTAGTGTGAGCTTTGCAACTAAAAACAAGAAACGTTTCTCAGGACGCCAGAGAATTATTAACATTTTGGGTAAGGAAAATGGCATGATGCAGAGCCAATTGGCTGAAATATTGGATGTTCGACCAAGTTCCCTAGCAGAAATGATTAAGAAAATGGAAGCGGATGGGGATGTGAAACGTGAAGCCGACGAAAGTGACGGGCGGATTAAGCGAGTTTACCTAACTGATGCAGGTAAAGAAAAAATAGTTGAAAGTAGTGATTCGGATGATGAATTTAGCAATCGGTTTTTTGCTGGGCTTTCTAATCAAGAAAAGTCTAGTCTAGGTGAATACTTAGATAAGATTGCTGCTGGTTGGTCAGACGATTTCAAAGAAAAATCAGCTAAGTTCACAGATCCGACTGAAAGGTTTGAAGAGATTCAAAGACTGAGAAGTGAAATGTTCGACCGTGATTGGCGGGATATGTCCAGAGAAGAACGCAATGAGTTGAAGCAAGAATTCAGAAAACGCGCAAAAGAAATGCACTTTGGTCCCTTTGGACATCCAGGGTTCCATCATCATGGGTTTGATTACAATGATCGCGATAAGAAGGATTGGGACTAAGTAAAAGTTGGTCGGGAAGACTGAATAAAAATGATTGTGAGTTAGTGTATAACTAGCTACACTTAAAAAAGGCGTGATAATTTCAATTTTGAAATTAATCACGCCTTTTTTATCTAGGTATTTGCCACGTGAAGCAACTAGTGACGACTGGATTAAAGATTTCTGTAGAACTCCCTAATACAAGTCATGACTAAAAGCACCCTTAACCTCACCAGCCGCCTTGGTAACTAGCTTGGTGAGCAACTCATTAGTAGCATTTTCAATGTGATCAGCTGTTGCTTGGTTTTCATTTGTAAGTTCTTGTGTAACCATGCTTGAGTCAGTCATGGAGCTACTAGAAATTGTTTCTACTCGATGATGTCCATATCCTAGCGTTTTTTCTTGGTAATCTTCAATGTCAGCGATTAGTGACTGATAATGATCAGCAGCGATCACCGAGATAATTCGATTAGTCCAGTAAGCACTACTAGTTGATGCAGTGGTTGTCGTGTCCCTGAAATAGGCAGGTGTGTTGTTGACGTTCGTGAAAAATGGAACCAACGTGTTGAATGGGTTAGTGGCAAGGGCTAACCATTGAATGGCTGCGATACTATCTGGGACATTGGGTCTGATTTGGATAATAGAAAGTTCTTGGTTTCTGTTAATTCCGATTGGCCTGAACTTGGTTGGCTCCATTGCGTCCTTACCAAATGGGTCATATTGGGTGTCTTGATAGTGTGACCCCAAAATGTATTTAATGTCTTCAATTGTGATTTTTCTGGGGGCGTGGCAGATAAAATCTAAGTCATCACTCATTGGTCCTTTACCTTCAACTAGCTCAGGGTTTAAATAACGTTGAGCAAACCATGCTCTTGGAGTGTTGTAGTGATGATCTAGTTGTGAATGAGACCCGAAGATTTCGCGAAAATTAAATCCGGTTCCTAGGTTTAAATTATGATTCTCCGCAAACTTCTTTAGGTCAGCTGAGTACATAAAGTTATCTTTATCAGCAAAATCTACTTCTTGAATTCCGGTCTGGTTTGGGGCGATTACAAATGCATCGTCGGGCACTCGTTGGGCAACCCAGTGATGACCGCCGGCAGTTTCCATATACCAGACTTCATCTTTATCTGAAAAGATAATCCCGTTTGATTCATAAGTACCATGATTTTCCAGGATTTCACCAACCCGGAGAACACCCTCTCTTGCGGAGCTTATGTAAGGCAGTGTTACGGTTAGCAAATCCTCTTCACCAACGCCGTCAGCAACTAAGGGATCAGCACCGAGAACTCGGGGGTTTGTGGTAATGGTTTCCGTTGCGCTCATCGCAATGTTTTTGCTGTTTACGCCAGCTTCGCCCCAAACGCCGTCATCTGCAGCATCTGGAGTTGAAGTGTAGCGTAATGGGTTGTCAGGAAGGGTGATTTTAAAGCCACTTTCCTTGGCTACATAGTCACGAGGTTGATCATCCGGTTGGACAACTTCGAAGCGCTTGGGATTAACCGAGCCACCAGCATCCTCGTTACGGGCAATAATGGTTGAACCGTCAAAACTGGCTGCTTTACCAACCAGTACAGTGGTACATGAACTGTGTTTTGTAAAAGACATAAGAAAACCTCCCAGAAGTGTTGTTAAGCTGATTGTACACCCGGGAGGAATTATAAAATTTATATTTTTATTATTTCTTCTCAATCACTGAAAACACTAGTGCAGCAAAAACCGCAAACCCAATAATTGGTTTCCACCATACTATCAGGTGCTTCTTAAACGACAAAAGCCAACGCTGCCAATGACTAGAACTTTGTTGGAATTGCGTGTCATCAACAGTAGTCAGTGCGAGGCCAAGGAGCAAGTATAGTGGAACAGCATAAATTAGAGTAAACACCAGCGAAATGATAGTAGTAAAGAAGTCTAGTTTTAACAGAGCAGTGATCATTTGAATAAAGGCAAGTACTGGAAAGATAACGAAGGGAAAGGTAATAATCCCAACGGCGAGGCGTTGGGCAAACATGGAACTTATAATAAATAAGAATGTTTCAACAATTAAGTATTTAGCTATAAACATAAAGCTAGTCAACGAGAATCCAGAAATTGTGTAGTTGGAAATAGTAATCCCAAAATTTATTAATGGAACGCCAACAGCTACCACAATCAAAATTGTGTATATTACTACAGAACTCTTTTTAATTGAATATGTTTCCACTACTTTCATCTCCCAAAATCAATTGGTATCAGTATACCTTGAATTGGTTAGATGCGTAAGCAACCATTGGTTTACATCTATATTTATCTCCGGTTCACATAGCGGTAAATTAGAAACAGGACAACGGCAACTAAAATTGCCCAGCCAATGAGTGGCTGTTCTCTAAAAATCAGGTGGAAGAAAAATATCCGGTGAATTCCATGAAGTCTTGGCATTCTACGCATTAATGTTATAAATGGGTTCATTTTTATCTCCTATAACGAGTATACTGACAGCATACAAATATTTTAACTTTTGGGGTATTACGATGGATATTGATTGGTCATTAATTTTTCAGATTATTGTGGTGGTCAACGCCGCATTAGCTATTTTAACAGTATTCCGCGAAAAGCGGGATATTGCAGCGATTTGGGCTTGGCTATTAGTGCTGGTGTTTATACCAGTTGTTGGATTTATTGCGTACGCCTTTATCGGCCGAAAACTACCTAAGAACCGGTTATTCAAATTGCATTCACACGTTCAGATGCAACTGGATGAACGACTTGAAGAACAACGCAGGCAACTTGGTAGTGAGCAAAAAACGGCGTCTGATGTTATTTCTAAACGTGCCATAAGTGCCGTTAACATGTTTAGCAAAACCAGTTCGTCATTCCTGGCTCGACAAAATAAGGTCAAAATTTTTACTGATGGCAGATCTCTGTTTCACCGAGTGATTGAAGATATCGAAGGTGCTAGAAAAAGTATTCATATTGAATTTTATACCTTCTATAATGACAAACTTGGTAACGAAATTCTAGACCTGTTGGTTAAAAAAGCTCAGGAAGGTGTCGAAGTTCGTGTCATTTACGATTCTTGGGGTTCAATGGGAACAACTAGGAAATTTTTCAAACCACTAAATGATGCTGGTGGTCACGCTTACCCATTCTTAAACACTAGGTCTGTTATTTTGGACTTCCGTCTTAACTTTCGTGACCATAGAAAGATTATCGTGGTCGATGGGATGATTGGCTATACCGGTGGGTTTAACATCGGTGATCAGTACCTTGGGAGAAAAAAGAAATTTGGCAATTGGCGTGATACTCATATGAGAATCATTGGCTCCGGAGTTTTCGGACTGCAAGCCAGATTTATTTTGGATTGGAATGCCACTAGTCCTACATCACTCATTAATGAGGACAAAGTTGATCCAAAGTACTTCCCAGTTACAACGACTAAGGGCTCAGTTAACATGCAGATTGTTTCTAGTGGACCAGATTCTGACCTGCAACAAATTAAAATGGGATATATCAAGCTAATTACCCTTGCAAGGGATTACTGTTACATTCAATCGCCATATTTGATACCTGATGATAGTGTCCTGGATGCGTTGAGGATTGCTGCTTCATCAGGAGTTGACGTCCGTATCATGGTTCCATCAATGCCTGACCACCCATTTGTGTACCGAGCAACGCAATATTATGCCCGTCAGTTAGCTGAGGAGGGCATTAAAGTCTATTACTATGACAACGGCTTTATGCACGCTAAGACAATGGTTATCGACGATAGCATGGCTTCTGTTGGGTCGGCAAACATGGATTATCGGAGTTTCAAACTTAACTTTGAAATCAATTCGTTCATTTATGACGAGAAGGTCGCAACTGAATTAAAAAACATTTTTGTAAATGATATGGATAGAAGTACTTTACAGACTCCAGAAATGTTTAAAAAGCAGTCATCATGGCTTAAATTCAAGCAGACATTTTCCAGATTATTATCACCAATTTTATAGAGCAAAATGCTTGCTGTTTTAATCAAAATTTTATATTATAACGGTGAAAGGTGAATGACTAATCACCTGTTTGACAGACGAAGGATATAGCGACTTTGTGTATTACCAAATCAACGTATTTGGATCCTCGTAGTCTGCCGGATTAAACAGAAGAACATGATTTATTTAATAACGACTCAACAGAGTCACTGATTGGTCAAACCTTTCATTTGTGCCACATGTATCACTTGTATCATGCACCACTTGTACAATGTATCATGAGCACCAGGGTTTACAGTACCATATGTACAATTTGTTTTAAGTACCAAAGCACCATGAACCACAAGTAACATTTGTACGATGCACCATGAGTACTGAGCACCAATGCACCATTGTAGCAAGAATCATTTTCCAGAGTTCCTCGTCGTGAGACGAGGAACTTTTTTTGTTGGAATCAGGAAATTATTTGCTCAAAGGGTTGATTTATTTGCCGAATAATATTAATATTATTCTCAACATATTCTAAGGAGTTTTTAATCATGATAGCAGCCATGACAACTCAATTGAATATCAGCAATCCAGAGTTTTGGTTTTTTTCAGAATGGTGATCTGAACGAACCAGGAAACTTTGTTGTGAAATGGTCCGTACAGATTGTAACCATGATTGTGCGGGCACTCTCCTATAAAATGAGAACCCTCGCATTCCAGGAACTTTTGCGAGGGTTTTATTTTTGGACTACATAATTTGAGTTGGTTGCTAGAATATGGGGGCGTTTGTTACAGGGGTCAATTATTTGGTGATGAGTTGAACTGAGGGGCAATTCGCCAGGTGAGTAAGTAGGGAGCGATGCAGATGAAGTTACATACATTAGGACCGGAAACGACTGATAGTTATAAGGCCGCTATGTATTTGCGGGAGATGTACTTGGATTTAGAGGATGCGGAGTTGGTGCTTCATGACTCTTTTGACGATATTTATCGTAAACTGGATGACGAACAGGGAGATTTGTTTTTAGTTCCGGTGGCTTATCGAAGTGCGCAATCTAATGGTAACTGGGCGGATAATAATTTAAAATATTGGGATACATTGAAGATTATGGACGTTTTTAAGCTACCAATTATGCCTTTAGTTTTGGTTAGAAATCCAGATGGCAAGGATGGTGAGGCAGTCCTACATCCATCGACTAAGGAATTGATAAAGGAATATAGTCTTAATCAGGGGCGCAAGTTGCATTTGGAATTTGTGGATAGTAAGGCTGAGGCACTAAGAAAATTTGAATCAGATAAGTATGAATTTTCAATTGTGACTAAGGATGTTTATCAAAGCAACTGTGCTGACCGACAAGATGAAGTTTTGGCTGAATACGAGCCGAATATGGTTTGGTGTTTATATCGAATCGGAATTCAGCAAAAAGCTGTATAGAAAAGGGACGCGAATTTCGCGTCCCTTTTCTATACTATTTGCTTAAGTCAACGGACATGTTAACAAAGTACAAGATCACCGCACCGATTCCCATAGTGACAAACTCGCCAATTCCGGTAGTTAAGTATGAACTCCAGAAGGTAGGCCAAAATGCGCTACTACCAAAGAATGCGATTTCAAAGGCAATGATGAACATGTAAAAAGTTCCGATTAATACTGATATGACCAGTTTTAAAGGCAAACTGCTCATTTTCTTAGTTACAAAGTGGATCGTAACTAATGTGATAAATGTTTCGAAAGTTCCGAAAATCATATCGACCGGCCCCAAAGAAGACATCATGTTAGAGATAAAGCATCCTAAGGTGATGGCAACGATGTACCGCTTGTTGAAGGGAACTAAGTTGTTAAGCCCTTCGGCGAAACGAAATTGGATGGGGCCAAAACTAAAGGCTGCAAAGACCGTCGTGGTTAACACGATATAGAGTGCAGCGACAACGGCAGCCTTTACGATGTCGATCAGGCTATCGATGCCGAAAAAATTGATCTTAGAATTCATTGCTAAATTCCTTCCTTTATCTATTCAGTTATTGTCTAACCAATTAACTTTACCCCAAAACATTTATGTGGTCAAAATGACATATGATTAGGATTCGAGAATCCAAAGGAAGATAACGAAGATTACTGCCAATGCGTACATCATTGGACTAACTTCCTTACCACGTTTTGCTGCAATCATTGTAATTGGGTAAGTAATAAATCCAAGAGCAATTCCGTCAGCAATACTGTAAGTGAATGGCATTCCTACTAGTGTGATAAATGCTGGTGCAGCGATTTCAAATTGATCCCAATGAACGTTTTTAAGCGCTTGAGCCATTAATACCCCAACGATAATTAATGCTGGAGCGGTAACTTGGCTAGTAATTACACCAAGCATTGGTGAGAAGAAGGCACCAAGGACGAATAAGATTCCAACGACGATGGTGGTAAATCCGGTCCGGCCACCAATAGCAATTCCGGCAGATGATTCAACGAAGGCACCCATTGGTGAAGTTCCTAACACTGAACCCACCAACATGGTTGATGAGTCAGCGACTAGGGCTTTACCAACGTTGGGAATCTTGTTGTTTTTAATAAAACCAGCTTGTTCTGCCAAACCAACCAGGGTACCTGCAGTATCAAAGAAGGTAACCAACAAGAAGGTCAGAACAACAACTACTAACTGAACTGAGTTAATGTCGCCAATGTGAGAAATTGCCACTCCAAATGTTGGTTTAAGGCTAGGCATTGCTGAAACAATTTGGTGAGGCATTGGAATTAAACCAGTAAATAATCCCAGAATTGAGTTAAGAACCATTCCAATAAAGATGGCACCTGGAACTTTCATACTCATTAAAATTAAGGTAACCAGTAGCCCAAAAATCGTTAACCAGGTGGTTCCGGAAAGGTGACCAAGGCCAATAATTGAGTCCTTGTTGGCAGCAACAATTCCACCTTCTGATAAACCAATTAAGGCTATGAATAATCCAATCCCACCACCGATAGCTGATTTTAAATCAGCGGGGATGGCATCGATGATTCGTTCACGAACTTTAGTTGCAGTTAAAATAACGAAGATCAATGAAGCGGCGAAAACGCCAGCGAGGGCAGTTTCCCAAGGAACCTTCATTCCAATACAAACAGAGTATGCAAAGAATGCGTTTTGGCCCAAACTAGCAGAAATTGCAATTGGGTAATTAGCAAGAACACCCATTACAAAACAGCCAAATGCTGAGGCTAATGCGGTTGCTGTGAAGACAGCACCCTTATCGATTCCTGATGCACCCAAGATGTTTGGGTTAACAAACAAAATGTACACCATGGAAACGAATGTGGTGATTCCGGCTAATGTTTCGGTTTTGAAATTAGTGTGGCGATTTTCAAAGTCGAAGAACTTACTAATTGATGACATTGAAGACAGCTCCTTTAATATAGTTCGGATAATAGCTAAAACAAGAACGTATATATATTACCATTATCCGATTGTTCGTTCAATAACCGAATTATTTACCAAGTTTTTGGATTAACGTGGCACTTTCTACAAATAAAAACCTTAACGTTGATTTTCATCAATGTTAAGGTTCAGAGGTGCTTTAATTAAAACTCTTAAATGCATTGTCGATGGAATTATATTCTTCGTCAGATAAACTAACTGCTAACGATTTAGCGTTGCTTTTTACCTGTTCAGGGCGTTTTGCTCCTGGAATAACAACGGCAACGTCGGGGTTCTTAATGTACCAAGCCAATACGACTTGGGCAATTGTTGCATTATGATTCTCTGCAATTGGTTTCAAGCTGTTCACTGCATCAGTGATTGCATTGAACCGAGTACCTTGAAAATTAGGATCTTCAGCCCTAATATCACCTTCAGCAAAATCTAAAGCTTCATTACTGTATTTACCGGTTAATAGTCCCGAAGCGAGTGGAAAATAAGGTACAAAAGAAATATTGTTTTCACGAAGATATGGGAATAATTTTTGTTCCGCACTCCGTTCAACCATACTATATTGATCTTCAACAACATCGACCTGGCCATTTTTATTGGCTTCTTTAATTTGTTCGAGTGAGAAGTTGGATACTCCAATAGCTTTGATCTTACCAGCCTGCTTTAATTCGTTCAGTGCAGCTACTGCTTCATCTTTAGGGGTGTTTTCATCTGGAAAATGAATGTAAAATATATCAATGTAATCTGTTTGGAGTCGTTCAAGACTTTCTTCAACACTCTTTTTTAAAAATTCTGGATCATTAGAAAGAGTTTGTTTACCATCTTGGATGATTTGGGCACCCTTTGTGGCGATTGTTATTTGAGAACGGTCATAGTCTTTGATTGCTTGGCCAATTAACTCTTCTGACCGACCTAATCCATATACGTAGGCTGTATCGAGCAACTTAATTCCGTTATCAAGCGCAGCTTTGACAGAGTCGATTCCGGCTTGTTCATCCAAGTTCGGAAATAGGTTGTGGCCACCAACAGCATTAGTTCCCAGACCAAGCGGAGTGGTTTTTACGGTTGAGCTACCAATATAAATTTCTTTAGTCATTGTAGTTCCTCCTTATGATATTCAACGTAACTAAAGTTACACCATAAATGTATGCCAATAATAAATAAAAGTCCAAATGTTAGGGAGAAAAAATGAAAAAACTACTTATTATAAGTGAAAATGATAAGGCTACTCAGGAAATCGAACGAGAAATGAAAACTTCGGATTATGAAGTTCACGTTTTTCAGGGTGATTTTAATAGTGAGACCGATTATAATAGCCAACTCAGTGGTGTTAGTGAAATTGTGACTGTGTTGGGACCAAGTGACAGTGATTTATACTTTGATCAACTATTTGATGCTATTTTTGATTCTGGTGTGGTTATTGACCATTTTGTAATGGTGACTTATTCTGGAATTGATAATGAAGTGGTTGGTGGTAGAGAGTACGAGGGCGTTGATGACGTTAAAGAGTTTATAAAACAACAAAGATATTCGGCAAAGATTGTTGATGAGGCCGAAATTCCGTATTCTATTATTAGAGCTGGAAAAATGGTTGATGGATCTCAGTCAGCGTTGTCATTATTTGCTGAAGGTCAACCGATGCCAAATGGCGTGTTGACATACGCTAGTTTAGCGAACTTTATCAACGAGATTTTAGCAGACCACAGGCATATAAATGAGTCGATTGGCGTAATTAACGCAAATAGGGGGTAGCAACGTGACGGTAAGTTTAGACAAGGATAAGATTGAGACTTTGCGGCAGCAACTGTTTGAAGCAAACCGAGTGTCTCATTTCGTAATAATTGAAGCCAGAGCTAAGGTATCTGGTGCTACAACTGAAATTGTTACTGACTACAATAATTATTTGAATATGCGCCAAGAAAATGGGGCAAGTTTTGATTTTAGTATTTTACGAGATATATTGCCAATTACGGATAATTTAGTTTACTGGGCAGTTGCTCAACAAAAACTGCACTCGATTGTGGATGAAGAGTCGCCTGAAAGAGATGAAGCAATTAATGATTTGGAAATGTACACGCAAAAGGTAATGGAAGATAATAAATTATAAAAAAACGAGTAGAAATTAATTTAATTTCTACTCGCTTTTTTTGACCAAAAATATCAAGTTATTTAACGTAATTAACCTTCAGAAGCTACCGTACTTTGAGTCGCAGGCTTTTCAGCTTTGTCGATAGTCTTTAATCCGATTCCGGTAAATCCACTAATAAGTGAAAAGACAGGGCATAATAGGCTAAAGAATACGAATGGTAGGTATTGAATGGTTGGTACTCCTAATGTGTTAGCAATGAACACACCACCAACACCCCAAGGAACTAGGTAATTGAGAACAGTTCCACCATCTTCAAGTACCCGACCAAGTGCACCACTCTTTAGGTTTCCTTGATTAAATGATTTTTTGAATGCTCGTCCAGGAAGGATGATTGATAGGAATTGTTCACCAACGAAGATGTTTACCCCGATACAAGTAGCGAGTGCTGATGCTACAAGCTTTGATGGCTTATTCAACTTAGTTGAGAGGGGATCCATTACGGCACTGATTAAACCAAAGTGGACTAACAGGCCACCTAGTGAAAGGGTTAAGACGATTAGGGCAACAGTTGGCATCATGCTAACAATTCCACCACGTGATAGTAGCAGGTTAACTTCGCTGTTAGAAGTTTTGGCAACAAAACCGTTGGTAATAATGTCTGTGGCTTTGCTGATTGTTAAGCTTGGGTTATTGAAGAACATCATTACTGTTGAGACAAGAATGTTCAGTAGCATGGTAGGCACGGCTGCCATTTTAATTGCGGCACATGCGAAGACTAATACGATTGGAATTAATGATAATGCGGAGATGTGGAAATCGCTTGAGAGAGCACTGACAGTGCTGTTAATTTTGCTCATGTTGGCACCGCTGTGACCGCCGCTGAGAATGGTGAATAAAATGGTGGAGATTAAAGCAGCAGGTAAGGTTGACCAAAGAATCGTTTTCATGTGATCAAATAGGTCAGTATCAACAACAGCTGCTGCTAAGTTGTTAGTTTCTGAAAGCGGTGAGAGTTTATCACCAAAGACACCACCGGCAACAATTGCGCCCGCTACGATAGCTGGGTTGAAGTTCATGGTAACGCCAATTCCAAAGAAGGCGATGCCGACTGTTGAAACAACTGTAAAGCAACTACCAACTGCTGCACCAACTAATGAACAAACTAAGAATACAGTCGGTAAGAACCACTGAGCATTGATTGCTTTAAATCCGATTACCATCAAAGTTGGAATTGTGCCAGCGGCAATCCAGGTACTGATCATTGCCCCGATTAGAATGAAGATAACGATGGGGATGATTCCCTTATCAATACCGTCCTTAATACCATCATTGATTGAATCCCAGGTAAAGCCAGAAAACTTGGCCCAAAAAATTGTCACGGTAATTGCTAGTAAAACTGGCACTTGGGGAGAAAGCTTTAGCCCAATAACTCCAGTACCCATAATTGCTAAAATAATAATTAATACAATAATTGCTTGTCGTAAACTGATTTTTGATTTTTCCATTGTGATAACCTCACTTTTTTAATTTAGTAGCGTGAAATAAAAGTTGAGGTTTAGTATCGAACAATGCCCCCATTACTTGTAAATTCCATATCCAACATCCTTTCTCCATAAAAAAAGTCCCTACTGCAAATAAATGCAATAGGGACGATTGTAAACTACCGTGGTACCACCCAGCTTGTGTACAAAAAGTACACCACTCACTAGAAGATAATGGATTCTAGTTATTAACCATTGCCGATAGTATCCGGTATTTCGTTTACCTTACCCTGATTGGTTCGCAGCAACCACCAACTTCCTGACACACAGATAAGGAACTACTTCTTAGATAACGACTTTATTTATTGGTTTGAATTATAAAACGATTAAAATAATATTGCAACAATTTATTTGTTTCTCATGAAAGCATCCTTGAAAATGATAAAATAAAAAGTCACCAGATACGGTCTGGAAGCTTTTAAGTATAAGAGATTAATTTTTAGATATATTGGGGGTAGATCATAAAAGCTTCGGCTTCGAATAGAGCGTCGAGAGCTGACAGTTTCAAACAAGATCAATGCAAGCATAAAGCTTTCATTTTGGTCAAATAATGTGGGTGCTCTACTAACATCCACGTTATTAATGATAACCTATTTTGAATATACTTCAACGAAAAAGCACGGCTAATTTTCACCTGGGAAAGCTAATTTCTTGTTTGCCATTATGTTAATATTAAAGCATTAACGGGGAGTGAAACGCATGTCATTACAATTTTTATTAAGCACTGCCAGTCAAGACAGTGTGCGCGAAGTCGTAAATATTATTAAAACAGAACAGTCGTCTCATCCGGATGACCAATTCTTTTATTTAGTCCCTAACCATATTAAGTTTGAATCAGAAGTTAGGGTAATTGAAGGGTTGAGTGAAAACGTGAAGATTGCTGCAGAAAGTAATGTTCAGGTGTTGTCGTTTTCACGGCTTGCATGGTTCTTTATGCGCAATACTCCAGAGTATCAAAAGCAAAGGATAAGTCCTGCTGGAATTAATATGTTGCTCTACCAAATTATTACTGATAATGAAGATAAACTGGTTCTTTTTAACCAAGAGGTCCACCAACCAGGATTTTTAGATCAATTAGCTCATCAAATTACCGAGTTTCAGTCTGGCAATGTTATGCCAGAAGATTTGTTTAGAATCTATGAAAACGATTCTGCAAGTCTACCTAATGATTTACAAGATAAGATTCAAGATTTTTCAATCATCTATACCCAGTTTCAAAAAGTTATTAATGAAAATTATTTTGATAGTCATAATGGGCTAAACTTACTAAGTGAATATTTGGATACCCAGGACATCTCTCACTTTCATTTCTACATAAACGGTTTTTCACGATTCACTGCTCAAGAATTGAAATTAGTCGAGACGTTGATAACCAAAGGTGGCTCAACGTTAGTTTCTCTAAATCTGGACAAACCATACCCAGTAGATAAACCCAACCCAATGGAATTCTTTAATGTTCCAGGAAGAGTGTTTAATCAACTGTATAAGTTTGCCAGCGAACACCAAGTTCCTTACTTACCAGTGATTAAGGCTAGCGCCTCAAGGATTAATTCTGATCTGCAAAAGCTGGAAAGATACTGGATTGAGTCTTCATCATTGAGACCAATTTCGGATGATCAACTAACCGATAAAGATTCAATTCAAATTGTTCATGCGGGAAACCGCTACTCCGAACTAGATCAAGTTGCAAACCGAATTCGCAAAATGGTAGCAAGTGGCCAGTATCGTTACTCTGATTTTTTAGTGGTAACCAGAAACTTAAGTAATTATCATAATATCTTACAACCCATTTTTGATGGCGCGGAAATTCCATACTTTGAGGATATTCAGCGTGCTATGAGTGATCACCCATTGGTTGAACTTTTAGCCTCCCTGTTTGATATCTATCAGCCAGGTCGGAAACGGAATTATCGATATGACGATGTGATGCGGTTACTGAAATCGGAATTAGTTTTACCACAAATCGATGGCCAACCCATGGATATTGATGATTACCGTGATGCAGTTTCGCTAACTGAGAATCTAGTTTTGAAAAATGGCTATGAGGATTATCGTTGGCTTCAACCCGAAGATTGGCAGTATAAGTGGATTGCTGACGAAGATGTCCACCAGGTTTTAAGTGATAAGGATCAAGAAATTGCTAGAAAGATCAACGTGATTCGGCATTTGATTAAGGACACATTGCCACCGTTTTTTGATCGGCTTTACCGGGCCAAGACTAATCAGGAAGCAGCAACGATTCTCTTTAATTTTTTAAGTCGTTGTGGAGCAATTTCGGAATTACAACACTGGCGTGATCAAGCTTTGAATGATGGTGATGTTAGCCGAAGTGATCAAATCGACCAAGTGTACCGGACATTTTGTTCTCTGCTTGATGAGTGTGTTTCAATCCTTGGTGATTCAGAATTTGTTCCAGATGAGTTCTGGAATTTAATGTACTCAGGATTTTCGGGTTCTGAATATTCAATGGTTCCCAGCACTCTAGACCAGGTTGTGGTTTCTGAATCCGGAATGGTTCAAAGTGCAAACCGCAAAGTTACCTTCATAATGGGGGCAACGGATGATAATATGCCCGCAGTTTCCACTAATGCAAACCTGTTTGGGGATGACGATGTAAGTCATCTACAAGCTGTTTTACCTGATGATAAATTTGTTAGCGATTCGGCCGAACTACAGATGGCGTTTGAACCGTTTTTGAATTATTTGGCGTACATGACACCAAGTGAAAAGCTGATATTCACGTATGCAAATGATCAGACGGATGATACCAACATCAAAATTTCTCCATACGTTAGCCGAATTGCGGCGCACTTTGAGATTAAGGAGCAAGTCGTTAAAGCAATTCCGGATGTTAACGCTCCCGCTGACACTTATATTGGAACGAAGAAAAGCACTCTCCATCATTTAGTTCAGGTAAGCCAAAGTGCTGCTCAGACTGGTAGTGATTTATCTGCCGAATGGCAACAAATTCTTAGAATACTAAAAATGGATCCGCAGATGACGTTTTTAGTTGGGAGAATGTTGGCTAGCTTAAACTACAAAAATACTGTAACCCCGTTACAGCCGGAAATTGTGACGGGCCTATATGGTGACTCTTTAAATATTTCAATTTCTCAACTAGAGTCTTTTTATAAGAACCCATATGAATACTTCTTGCAATACGGATTGAAGCTAAAAGAACGGGACGAGTTTGACTTGTCACCAGCGTCGACCGGCCAGTTCTACCACGAAGCACTTGATGAAATTATGAAGTTAGTAAATCAACAAAAAATCGATTTAGAAACGCTTGATGATCAAGCAATCAGTGAGTTGGTAAATGAGGTCACAGCTAAAATTGTGGAAGATCCCAATAATTTTGCTTATGTAGTCCTGCAAAGTTCTAACCGAATGAAATATATCACGAGCCAGCTGCAGAAAACTATTAAGCAGATGATTCAGGTAACTCGCGATCAGCAAAAACGCACCCCAATGAGACCAAGAAGAACTGAATTGACGTTTGGCCAACCAGGTCAGGGTAACTTAGCCGGGCTTCACTACGATTTAAGCGACGGTAAGGATATCTTGGTGCGTGGACGAATTGACCGAATTGATTCAATGGAAATAAAGGGTAAGCAATACTTCTCAGTTATTGATTACAAATCATCCGACCGTAAATTTGAAATTCCTAAGGCTTATGTTGGAGTTTCTATGCAATTGTTAACTTATCTTGATGTTGTTCGGCAAAATTTAGGGGCACTTTCTAATGATGAACTTAATGAACTAGCGGGAGCACTGTACTTACACATTAAGAATTCCAAGTTCAAACAATCAGATTTGCAAAAAGTTAACGGGGATTTTGAAAAACAATTGTTAAAGGATCATTCGTTTAAGGGAATTTTAGTTGAGGATATTGATTTACTTAATGAAATTGACCGAACATTCAGCAAGGGTGAGAAGAGTTCGCTGTTCCTACCAGTCAAGTTTAGAACGGATGGTACCCCTAGCAAGTTAGACTCGTTGATTGAGCCTAAGCTGTTGGACCGATTTTTAAACCAAAACGAGAACTTGATTAGAGAAGCCGGTTCGCGAATTTTAACCGGAGATGTTTCAATGAATCCCGTAAAGATGACAGGTATGACTGCCATGCAGTTCACACCGTATAAGTCGATCATGAACTTTGATCCGCTATTGCCAGAGAATAACTATCGTAACGTTACTATTGATAAAAACGAAGTATTAAAGCGACTAAAGGAGGATAATGACTGATGGACTACACCCCAAATCAGGAAAAAGCGATTAACGATGAACCAAATGGTAACGTCTTGGTTTCCGCTTCAGCGGGTTCCGGTAAGACGCGGGTATTGGTTGACCGAATCATTAACCTCGTTGAAAATCGTGGCGTTGATGTTGACCGTTTGCTAGTGGTAACGTTCACCCACGCTGCTGCTAAAGAAATGAAAGAACGACTAACTAGCTCCCTCCAAAGCCTGTACTCGAAGGAAACTAATCAAGACAAAAAGCGGCGGCTGTTACAACAGTTACAAAAGGTGAACGTTGCAGACATTACGACGATGGACGCATACTGTCAAAAGTTGATTACTCGCTATTATTATCTGCTAGGAATTGATCCCAATTTCCGAATTTTGTCTGATGAAACGGAATTGGCTTTACTGAGAGATTCAGTTTGGTATAACCTGCGAGAAGAGCTCTATACAGATGATGAAGACGGCTCATTCGCAAACCTAACCGAAAACTTTAGTAATGACCGCTCAGATGATGGGTTAACGGACGTTGTGTATAAGATGAACGATTTTGCTAACGTAAATGACGATCCTGAGCAATGGTTACGCAGCGCGGCTGACTTTTACGATGTTGACGCGGAAGCGGGCCTAGCTAGCAGTGAATTTTATCAACAGTACATTTTGCCAGAAATTATTAATACATTAAAAAATGCGAAGATGAGTGCTGATTTAGCAATTACATATTCGCAGACGGCAGATATTGATAAAGATGAAGCCTTTTTTGTGGAACTTGTTAGTCACTTGGATTCATTAATTGCTCTAGTAAAAGAAGCGTCGTTTGATGATTTTCGTAAGGCACTTAGTGAACTTAAAATTGCTAGTATTCCTAGGATTCAGACCAAGGCTGATGCTGAGCAGAAACGGTATCATAGATTATCAGGGGGCATTAGAAAAGACATTCACGATAGAGTGTCATCACTCAATGAAGACTATTTTATTAATGATGAGAAAACTAACATCGAGACTATGCAATCCTCAAAGGAAAGAGTTCAAAAGTTAATTGAAGTCGTCTTTGAATTCCGGTCAGCATACGCTGAAGAAAAGCGCAAGCGCCATCTAATGGAATTTAATGATATCGAACAAGCAGCTTACGAAATGTTGACTCTCAAAAGTGAGCAGGCCAAGGAAGTTCAAAAGAAGATTCGAGACCAATATTATGAAATTATGGTCGATGAGTATCAGGATAATAACCGGCTTCAAGATGCAATTCTTAACCAGATTGCCACAACTGACCCGCAAAATCGGTTTATGGTGGGGGATGTTAAGCAGTCAATCTACAAATTCCGTTTGGCAGACCCAACGATGTTTGTTGAGAAACAACAGGGTTACGCGGATGAGAATGACAATGAACTGATTAATTTAGCTGAAAACTTTAGATCAACTGAGAACATTGACAACTTTACTAACCTAATTTTTGAGCAAATTATGGATCCTGAATTCGGTGATATTGACTATGCTAATCAGGGAAAACTCAAGTTTGGTGCGAAATACTACCCAGATGATCTAGATTCAAAGATTGAATTACTGCTTTATAATGTTCAAGACAAAAAGGATTTTGATGGAGACGATAATAGCTTCCAAGCAGATGGAAAGGAGTCTGGTCAGTCAGAAGTGATTGCTCAAAAAATCCACAAGATGATAACTGACCAAACTGAAATCTACGATAAGGGTACAGAGCAGATGCGTCCCGTTACCTATGGTGACTTTGCGGTAATTTCTCCCACACATAATAGTGAATTGGTGCTTGCTGATGCTTTTGGTCGTTATGGAATCCCTGCTGAAATCAACGGTGCCAAAAATTACTTTAAAACTACTGAAATTCAAGTAATGATGTCGCTTCTGACAATTGTGGACAATCCATATCAGGATATCCCGTTGGTTTCTGTGCTCAGGTCTCCAATTGTTGGGCTGAATGAAAATGAATTGGCATTTTTGAGAATCAACCAAAAGACTGGCGATTACTACTCAGCCTTAAAGACTTTTTACAATAATTATGATTACGAGACGCCATCTGAATATGCAAAGAAGATATATCCCAAAATTGACAAGTTGCTAAAGCAGTTGAAACAGTTTAAAGATACTGCTCAGCAAGATGGAATTGTAGCGTTGATTTGGAAAATCTATACCGAAACCGGATTTTTGGACTATGTTGGTGGAATGCCGTCTGGTTACCAACGACAAGCCAATCTACACGCATTGTATGCACGAGCAGAAGACTACGAAAGAAACGGTTTTAAGGGA
The DNA here is from genome assembly GCF_000785105.2 of Lentilactobacillus curieae. Classification (NCBI taxonomy): domain Bacteria; kingdom Bacillati; phylum Bacillota; class Bacilli; order Lactobacillales; family Lactobacillaceae; genus Lentilactobacillus; species Lentilactobacillus curieae. The sequence continues at coordinate 955,579 of NZ_CP018906.1, forward strand.
CTGTTTCAATTCGTTTTATTTGTTAAACGGATGCAAAATCGTGACGAAGATTTAGCAAGTACTAATCCTTCTACCACTGAGAATGCGGTTCACGTAATGACGATTCATGGTAGTAAAGGCTTGCAGTTCCCCATTGTCTTCATAAACGATGTCTCTAAAAAGTTTAATAAACAAGATTTGCGAGGCCCATACGTTCTTAACGATAAACTAGGTATTGGAATTACGTACTTAAAAAATGACACTCGTGAATTATTTGAACCGCTCCAAAAACGGGCTTTGTATGACATAACAGATAACGCCAGTTTAGGCGAGGAAATGCGAAAGCTGTACGTAGCTCTGACCAGGGCTGAGCAACAATTATACTTAGTCGGCAATGTGTCAAAAGTTAATGATGGTGCTGACGTAGTTCAAAAGTGGCTTGCTAAAACCACTGATGATTCTATGGTGCTACCAGTAGCTTCTAGGAATGTAGTTGATACTTTTTTGGGCTGGATTGGGCCGGCAATTTCGCGTCATCCAATTGTTTCTGAAGAGTTCGGCATTGAAAAAGACAGAAAATTCTTGGCTGATGATAAATCTAAGTTTGATATTAAGTTTATTACTGATGAAGATATTTCAAAGTATGGCAAGACGGTCAACGTTAAACCAATCGAGGATGTTTCTTGGATAACGGACACTTTGAAACAAGTTGATCAGTTACCAGAGATGGGCGTTGATGACTTGAAGCGGGTGTTAGATTTTGAATATCCATATGAAGCAGCTGTTAAAACTACTGCCTATCAATCTGTTTCTGAAATTAAGCGAGTATTTGAAGATCCAGACAACCTTGAAATGATGAATAATCCAACTTTAAATGTTGATACAGTTGGCGCAAACAGAATGGTTCAAAAAGAAATGCCAACGCCTAAGTTCTTAGTGAATGAAGAAAAACCAGCACCGACAGATGTCGGAACGGCGACTCATCTATTGCTCCAACAAATCGATATTCATACTAAGCCGACCGTTGGTGATTTCTCCAATTTGTTAGATCGATTGATCGCACAAGGATCAATTGCTAGCCAAGTGGCAGCGTTAATTGATTTAAATAAAGTAACTAACTTTTTTGAATCAGATATGGGTGAGTTAGTGTTGGAAAATGCTGATGAAGTTAAACGAGAGGCACCGTTCTCCTTACTAGTAAATGCTGGAGATGTATTCCCTGGATTTGAGCAGGATGATGAACAACGCCTTTTAATTCATGGAATTATTGATGGATATGTAGTTGTTGATGGCAAAGTATATCTATTTGACTACAAGACTGATAAAATAACCCCTAAAACCAGCGTGACAGATATTGAAGATCGTTATCGTGGTCAGATTAATCTGTATGCGATGGCTTTGGGAGAAATTTTACACTTACCGGTAGATCATAAATACTTATACCTGTTGGACAGTAATCAGCTAGTTTCAGTTGAATAATTGGTAAAGCTTAGTTTACGAACCTTGTTAAGTTTGAAAATTGCTGTAAGATATTCATATATTAGCAATTAGATGTTTACGTATGGAGAAATCATGAAAAAAATTGTGCAACTTTTAGTGGTTTTATTGGCCGTGGTTGGGTTGTCAGCCTGTGGTAACAATTCAGCTTCGGATAAGAAGCCCACAAATCAGACAACTGAAAAGAAAGCGAAGGCACAACCAGTTGCGATTAACTGGCGGAAGCCCTCAGAGGATAAACCTTACCCTAAAATCACCGCTGAAAGCGGACGTTACTTACACGTTTCGATTGCAAAGCAGCGGGTCTTTATTCTTTCTCCACAAAAGAAGGTTCTATATACAATGAACGCATCGACTGGGAAGGATGATTCTACTCCAAGAGGAGTATACGAAATCCAACCTGAACATGGTGACTTCTTTTTCAACCAGGAGTCTGGAGAAGGTGCTAAGTACTGGACATCATTTAAGGATCACGGAATTTACTTATTCCACACAGTTCCAACTGATGATAAAGGTAATTACATTCCATCTGAAGCTGAAAAGTTAGGGAAAGAAGCTAATTCGCACGGATGTGTTCGCCTTTCGATTCCTGATGCTAAGTGGATCAATCATCATGTCCCAGTTGGCACAAAAGTTGTTATCAGTTAGGAGAGATCTAGATGACAAAATTCAATACCCTATTGGTGCGTGGAGGAGACGTTCACGACAACAATACTGGGGCAGTCAATGTTCCGGTGTATAATTCATCAACTTATCGTTACCCTAAGCTTGGACAACAAGTTGAATATGATTACGAGCGCTCTGGAAATCCAACCAGAGCGTTAGTCGAGATGGTTTGCGTTGAGTTAGAAAAGGGTGACCGTGGGTTTGCGTTTTCAAGCGGGATGGCTGCAATTCATGCGGCACTTTCAATTTTTAAGCCCGGAGATCACATAGTGATTGGCGATAACATTTATGGTGGGACTTTTAGACTGGTAAATGATTTCTTAAAACCGATGGGAATTGAATTTTCTGAAGTTGATACGCGAGATTTAAATGCGGTTAAGGCTGCAATTACGCCATCGACTAAGGCGATTTACTTTGAAACGCTGACTAATCCCTTATTACACGTTTCGAGTGTAAAACAAATTTCTAAGATTGCTAAGGCTCACGGAGCATTAACAATCGTGGATAATACGTTCTTATCACCGTACCTTCAGCAACCGCTTGATTTAGGGGCTGATATGGTGGTTCATTCAGCTACTAAGTATTTAGGAGGCCATTCTGATATCATGGCAGGAATGGTTGTTACTAAGGGAAAAGAACTCGGTGAAAAAGTTTATCTAACTCAAAATTCCATTGGTGCGGTTTTAGCCCCTCAAGAGGCAAGCACTTTGCGCCGAGGAATTCAGACGCTTAATTTGAGAATGGATCGGCATTTGGAAAATACAAACAAAGTAATTGATTACTTACGTGCAAATCCAAAAGTAGCTAAAATTAACTACCCAACGCTTGATCAAGATTCAGAAGCGTACGCGATTATCAAAGACGAAACTAATGGTGCCGGTGGAGTTCTATCCTTCGAATTACAACCGGGACTGGATTCGCGAGAATTTGTAAATAATTTGAGCTTGTTCGTTTTGGCGGTCTCGTTGGGAGCTGCTGAAAGTTTAGTTGAAGTACCTGCGTTCATGTCTCACTTTGAAATTCCTAAACCAGAAAGATTAAAGATGGGAATCAAGGATGAGTTGATCAGACTATCAATCGGACTGGAAGATGCCGATGATTTGATTGCTGACCTTGATGCTGCATTTTCAAAAATATAGAAAAAACACGCTTCTCTGAGTTGTTTCAGGGAAGCGTGTTTTTGTTAATTTAAATACTTATCAAAAAATGTAAGTGTTGGTTGAATGGCGTCGTCAAGGTATGCTTTTCCATGTCGGCTACCTGTTAATGTCAATAGAGTGGATGGGATATTAAATGAGTTTAGTTGGTTGAATATGTCCATCATTCCAGACATTGGAACTAATTCATTTAGTGAATTTGCCAAAAACATGGGACCGGTTTGTGAGTCAATCCTGTATATTGGGGATGCCTTTTTTAGTAATACCGGATCACCCTTAACGTAGTTTAAAATGAACCATTTGTAGTAACCATTATCCAATCCCGTTTGGTCAATCTGATCACTGGGTGTGTTTGGATCGGGAGCATTTGAATTTGATGGTTTAACGTCCTGATTTTCGGCAATCCATTTTTCAATGTCGATGATTCCTGACCAGGATGCGATGGGGATGTGTTTACGAATAGCTAATTCGATGGCCAAGTTACCACCAGCAGACATGCCGATTGCTCCGATTTTCTTTCTATCAAATTCGTATTCAGATTTTCCAATCCAGTCATAAAGTTGTAGCATGTCATCAATTGCAGCTGGGAAAATGCTGTCTGGCGCCAGGCGGTAGTTGGGAACAAATACGGTGTAACCGTGTTCTGCGAAGTACTTAGCCCAGTCCGCTTCTTTATGCTTATCGCCTTGATACCAACCGCCACCGTGAATAGCTATTACGGCACGTTGATTAGAATCAGTACTAGAGGTTGGGTGGTAAATGTCGACTTTTAAGTTATTGTATTGGTCGTAGGTAATATCTAACTCAGTTTTAATCTCAGTCATTATTATTCACCTCAATTTTTTAAGGCCAGTATAAACTTACGGAGATAAAAAAGCAGTGATTTTGCATTGCTGAAAATAAAAGCCACAGGACTCTCAAATATCGAGAATAACTGTGGCTAGTTTTATTTTACGTTTATTAAAAAGACGAGGATAATCGTCATAATCAGGATCACTGAGGCAATTCCTGTTGAGAAACGGGTCCACAGCTTACCATTTAAGTGATTTAAAAATAAAAATGTAGTTAGTAAGAATAATAGCCCAATAATGTACATTGTTAGTAACGCGATTTTTACCGCTTCATCAGATTGCAACATAGTTGTCGTCTCCTCTATTAGTTACTTGCATTGTACATCATTTTTAGTTGATTACTCAATTATTAACTGGTAGGCGTAACGTGGAGATGCCTCTCCCTCTTCTTCTTCCATGTGAATGACGCCACGCTTTTCAAAACCGTTTGTTGTGATTACGTGTTGCATTCCTAGGTTTTCTGGATGTGTATCGATTCGAATGTCCTTATATCCAAGAACACTTGAGATGGTGATTAAACCGGTCATCATTTTTTCCGAAAGGTGCTGACCACGAAAGTCTGATGACATTGCGATTCTGTGGATAGCGGTGTAGCGACCGTTAACGCCGTTAATCCATTCCCCATCATGAATCTTTAAGTAGCTAACGTCTAACCCTTGATGTAGGGCAGCGGTGGCCGCAATTTTATTGTCGATTATTAAAACATAGGTAATCCCAAATTTGATGTCTGTTTCCAGATCTTCATCAGTTGGGTAACCAGTTTGCCACTGGTCAATTCCCTGTTCATTCAAATATTTTTTTGCTTCACCAATTATCTTCTTGATTGCTGGTAAGTCTTCATTAGTTGCTTGCCGCAAGTAAGTTGCTGCCATGAGTGAATCACCCCTTTGTTAAAATCTAATCTAAATGATTAGTAAAAACACAAGAATGAATTATAGAGCAGTTAGTCGTTAACTTCAACAGAATTCAATAAAAAATCGAAACAATTTCTTGTTTCGATTACGTAATTATATATTGATCGATAATGGAGTATCGAAGATTATTTGTCCTTGTTTTTGTCCAACAAGTCGTTTGCCTTTTCAGCAACTTTATCCTTAGCATCTTCAAATGTATCCTTAGCTTTGCCGGCAGCATCTTGGAGCTTTCCTTTTAACTTCATGTCCTCATTGCCGGTTGCTTCGCCCACGCCTTCTTTTACTTTACCTTTAACTTGGTCAGTTTTGCTGTCTAAACTCATGGATAGTCCTCCTTTCATTTCTTAACTATATAGTAAAATAATTATGGTAAGACGGTCAAAAATTGAGCTTGTGAATAAAAAAGCCGTGCATAATCCAGTTAAATGGTATTATTTTAGGTAACAATACATAGAGGTATTCGATATGGAAAGACGAAGTAGATTTGGTGATCAAGTTTTTAGGAATATTGGTATATTTACTTCTCGGATTTTTGGAGAAAATTCTTATGCGAAAAATCGGATTTTTGATGAGCGAATAAGTCATAGCCAAGTTGTCACAGGTATTCAAAAATTAGCTGATGGGATTTCATTGGCTGACTTTAAACTGTCTAAGTCTGCACAGATAGGCTACATCATTGGGTTAACTGACTTGCAGAGGCTTGATTTGGCAAGGCTTAACTTTGTTTCAATGTGGGCGACTGGCCAACAAAGTGATGTAGTGGTTAACCGAGCTGCTGGCAGTTTGTTCAGTCAGTGGTATCAAAAAAATGAAAACCCACAAAGATTTAGGCAGGGATACCAGACGGCGTTGATTCACTTTATGAGCGGAATCACTGGCGAAAAGGGCTTTGTTAACCAAATGATTTCTAAAATCCATTTATTATCTGATGATGATCGCAAGCAGTATATTGAGCGGTGGTTTACGAATGTCCATTTACATTTGGGTGACCTCGATCCAACAATGAGTATTAACTCCTCGAATTTGGATTTGAAGCATTCCCAAGATATTATTAATTTTTTGTTTTCAGAAATTGATTCCAGAAGTTTGGATGTTGATCAAGTTGAGGAGCTAAACATGGATGAGGGTCCGAATTTTTTACCTGAACTTAGTATTCCTACTAACTTAATTGCAGAGCTTAATTATCAGTCACCGGTGGAGACGGCTGCTCGATTTATTAAGAATGAGCTGGTTCCAATGATTAATTTAGTTCACGTTGGTTTGATGCAGTGGTTCTCAACAAATGTAATCAGTAAAGGCAATGTCAATTTGATTGGAATTCCTAATATAAGCCTAAGTAGTGATAAAGACTATTTAGATTTTCCAGAATCGATTGACGAGTTATTTGCAAGGTGTGGCATGTTTGATTTAAGCGAGTACAGTCACTCTAGAAGTAAGGTTAGGGATAATTATCAATTAAACTATTCCATAGTAATGGCGGGGAATGAACCGTTAATAGATAGATTTGGCGAACCAATCAGAATTAACTATGGGGTACTGAACTTACTATATAATGAGTTAGAAGATTTACTTGTAAACGAGATAATTGGAATGGTTCATAAGCGGAGAGATTTTAACCTACGAAAGACAAAGCAAGGGACTTGGTCCGCTGGTTCTGTTTTGGCACCGACTGACACTAGTCTGTCTAGCAAGACTAACTTCGTGGTCGACCGATTATTCGAACAGGTTGGCAAACTAGCCGCTGTTGGTCAGCAACATTTTGATTCTTTAAGCTATGCTCATTCGCTAAGCTCGTTTGTTCGCTATTTAAAAGATGACCAGTGGATTGAGATTGGTGACGATTTTAGTAAAGTTAATAAAGAAACGCGGTTAACGCTTTATTGGATTTATCAAAGCCGCTTTATTGATACGTTAGATATAGAAGAGCGGGTTAAACTTCCATAAAAAGAGTAGTGATCTCAACGACAATTGAAATCACTACTCTTTTTATAATGGAAAAATTAAACTATTTTGATTGCAATGGCTGCTCCCATGCCACCGCCCATACATAGTGATGCGATTCCGTACGTTTTTTCTGTACGAATTAGGTTATTGATGAGGGTGGTTACGATTCTGGCCCCTGAATCACCAAGTGGGTGTCCTAATGCTAAAGCGCCCCCTGAAATGTTTAGTTTGATATCAGGGATGTGCAGGTCTCGGCTAACTGCATAAGCTTGTGAGGCAAACGCCTCATTGATTTCAAACAAATCAATATCTGACACATTCATGTGTAGCTTATCCATTAGGGTTGAAATTGCATGATATGGGGCGTATCCCATTATCTGGGGATCGATTCCCACTTCAGTGTAATCGATAATCTCTGCTAAGGGTGTAAGCCGGTTTTCTGCGACGGATTGTTCGGATGATATGAGCAGTGCGCTTGCACCATCGTTAAGTGCAGCTGCATTTCCAGCAGTTACAGTCCCATTTTCTTTAAATACAGGGTTGAGGCTACTCAACTTTTCTAAACTGGTGTCAAATCGGATTCCCTGGTCTTGAGTAATGGGCTTGTCTTTTGGACCGATAGGAATGATTTCCCGATTGAAGTAATGGTTGTTGACTGCCTGTTGGGCTTTTAAATGTGAGTTTAGTGCGAATTCATCTTGCTCCTCACGGCTTACTTGAAAACGTTCCGCGATGTTTTCAGCTGTCATTCCCATTGGGAGGCCAGAAAAAGAATCGTTTAGGCCATCTCGGTTAAGCCCATCTTCTAAGACGATGGAACCGAACTTGTTACCAGACCTAACGTGTTTATTATAAAACGGAACGTTAGTCATGCTCTCCGTTCCACCAGCAATGATATTGTTTGCTTCATTTAATTGAATTGCTGAGTATGCTTGGTGAATTGCCTTTAAGCCAGACCCACAAACTTGATTGACTGTGAATGCGGTCTTAGTGTTGGGGATGCCGCTGTTAATTTCTATTTGTCTGGCAACATTTTGGCCGTTACCAGCCTGAATTGCGTTTCCAAAGATAACTTGATCTATTTGATCTGTTGAAATATTGGCAGCATTGATGACTGTTTTAGTGGAAATTGTTCCAAGTTGTTCAGCACTATATGATGATAAATGACCACCAAGTTTTCCTATGGGGGTTCGTTTTGCTTGTGTGATGTACGTTTTTGTCACGAGCCAGTACTCCTTTTTATTAATGCAACGTATAGTATACATACAATGTAGAGAAATGTGTTGATTTGCATTCATCCTTAATTAGTTTTCAACTTTTTGAGTTTTGTTTATAAAAGTTGTTGACCCTCAGCGATATCCTTGATATGATATTACCTGTTGCTGATTGAGAGCGAACGACATATACCAATTTAAAAATTAAAGTTGTTGTTGACAATGATTTTTGAACGTTATATAATAATCTTCGTTGCTTAATTGCAACACACAAAAGGAGTTGAGCGATTCAACGCAAGTTGGATCGCGGATGATTTCAGATGTGTCAGCAAGGTAGACCTTTGAAAACTGAACAAAATTTTCGACAAACAAATGTGTAGGGTCCTTTGATCGTTAGATCAAAGACAAACATTTGCGAAGTCAATTCGCGATAAAGAACAAATATAATCATGAGCTTACAAGCTTATCATTTTTAAAATGAGAGTTTGATCCTGGCTCAGGACGAACGCTGGCGGCGTGCCTAATACATGCAAGTCGAACGCGTCCTCGCTGATGAAGTTGAAGTGCTTGCACGGATTCTGATTCAACATTTGGACGAGTGGCGAACTGGTGAGTAACACGTGGGTAACCTGCCCTCAAGCAGGGGATAACACTTGGAAACAGGTGCTAATACCGTATAACAATGAAAACCGCATGGTTTTCATTTGAAAGATGGTTTCGGCTATCACTTGAGGATGGACCCGCGGCGTATTAGCTAGTTGGTGAGGTAACGGCTCACCAAGGCAATGATACGTAGCCGACCTGAGAGGGTAATCGGCCACATTGGGACTGAGACACGGCCCAAACTCCTACGGGAGGCAGCAGTAGGGAATCTTCCACAATGGACGAAAGTCTGATGGAGCAACGCCGCGTGAGTGAAGAAGGGTTTCGGCTCGTAAAACTCTGTTGTTAAAGAAGAACAGGTGTAAGAGTAACTGTTTACACCGTGACGGTATTTAACCAGAAAGCCACGGCTAACTACGTGCCAGCAGCCGCGGTAATACGTAGGTGGCAAGCGTTGTCCGGATTTATTGGGCGTAAAGCGAGCGCAGGCGGTCTTTTAAGTCTGATGTGAAAGCCTTCGGCTTAACCGGAGAAGTGCATCGGAAACTGGGAGACTTGAGTGCAGAAGAGGACAGTGGAACTCCATGTGTAGCGGTGAAATGCGTAGATATATGGAAGAACACCAGTGGCGAAGGCGGCTGTCTGGTCTGTAACTGACGCTGAGGCTCGAAAGCATGGGTAGCGAACAGGATTAGATACCCTGGTAGTCCATGCCGTAAACGATGAGTGCTAAGTGTTGGAGGGTTTCCGCCCTTCAGTGCTGCAGCTAACGCATTAAGCACTCCGCCTGGGGAGTACGACCGCAAGGTTGAAACTCAAAGGAATTGACGGGGGCCCGCACAAGCGGTGGAGCATGTGGTTTAATTCGATGCTACGCGAAGAACCTTACCAGGTCTTGACATCTTCTGCTAACCCAAGAGATTGGGCGTTCCCTTCGGGACGGAATGACAGGTGGTGCATGGTTGTCGTCAGCTCGTGTCGTGAGATGTTGGGTTAAGTCCCGCAACGAGCGCAACCCTTATTGTTAGTTGCCAGCATTTAGTTGGGCACTCTAGCAAGACTGCCGGTGACAAACCGGAGGAAGGTGGGGACGACGTCAAATCATCATGCCCCTTATGACCTGGGCTACACACGTGCTACAATGGACGGTACAACGAGTCGCGAAACCGCGAGGTCAAGCTAATCTCTTAAAGCCGTTCTCAGTTCGGATTGCAGGCTGCAACTCGCCTGCATGAAGTTGGAATCGCTAGTAATCGTGGATCAGCATGCCACGGTGAATACGTTCCCGGGCCTTGTACACACCGCCCGTCACACCATGAGAGTTTGTAACACCCAAAGTCGGTGAGGTAACCTTTTGGAGCCAGCCGCCTAAGGTGGGACAGATGATTAGGGTGAAGTCGTAACAAGGTAGCCGTAGGAGAACCTGCGGCTGGATCACCTCCTTTCTAAGGAATAATACGGAAACCTACACATGTCGAAAGTTTTGTTTAGTTTTGAGAGGTCTACTCTCAAATTTTGTTCTTTGAAAACTAGATAATATTAATTTTCTGTAGTGAATTATATTTAAAATATAATTTCAACCGAGAACACCGCGTTTATTGAGTCAAATTAACGAAATGTTTTATTCGCGTAAAACTCAATTAACTTGAGTATCACGAAGTGATACTAGGTTAAGTTATTAAGGGCGCATGGTGAATGCCTTGGCACTAGGAGCCGATGAAGGACGGGACTAACACCGATATGCTTCGGGGAGCTGTACGTAAGCTTTGATCCGGAGATTTCCGAATGGGGAAACCCAGCAGTTTTAATCGACTGTTACTGTTCAGTGAATACATAGCTGATCAGAGGTAGACGTGGGGAACTGAAACATCTAATTACCCACAGGAAGAGAAAGAAAAATCGATTCCCTAAGTAGCGGCGAGCGAACGGGGAACAGCCCAAACCAAAGAGCTTGCTCTTTGGGGTTGTAGGACTGAACATTTGAGTTACCAAAGTTGTTGATAATCGAACAATCTGGGAAGATTGGCGAGACAGGGTGATAGCCCCGTAGATGAAATCAATGACCCTCAGTTCAGGATCCTGAGTACGGCGACACACGTGAAACGTCGTCGGAATCCGGGAGGACCATCTCCCAAGGCTAAATACTCCCTAGTGACCGATAGTGAACCAGTACCGTGAGGGAAAGGTGAAAAGCACCCCGGAAGGGGAGTGAAATAGTTCCTGAAACCATGTGCCTACAAGCAGTTAGAGCCCGTTAATGGGTGATAGCGTGCCTTTTGTAGAATGAACCGGCGAGTTACAGTAACATGCAAGGTTAAGGTGAAAAAGCCGGAGCCGCAGCGAAAGCGAGTCTGAAATGGGCGTTTAAGTATGTTGCCGTAGACCCGAAACCAGGTGATCTACCCATGTCCAGGCTGAAGGTGAGGTAAAACTTACTGGAGGGCCGAACCCGTGTACGTTGAAAAGTGCTGGGATGAGGTGTGGGTAGCGGTGAAATTCCAAACGAACTTGGAGATAGCTGGTTCTCTCCGAAATAGCTTTAGGGCTAGCCTCGGACTTAGAATCATGGAGGTAGAGCACTGTTTGGATGAGGGGCCCGTCATGGGTTACTAAATTCAGATAAACTCCGAATACCATTGATTTATATCCGGGAGTCAGACGGTGAGTGATAAGATCCATCGTCGAAAGGGGAACAGCCCAGACCACCAGTTAAGGTCCCTAAATGTATGCTAAGTGGAAAAGGATGTGGAGTTGCATAGACAACTAGGATGTTGGCTTAGAAGCAGCCACTCATTTAAAGAGTGCGTAATAGCTCACTAGTCGAGTGATTCCGCGCCGAAAATTTACCGGGGCTAAGCATACTACCGAGACTGTGGACATGACCTTATGGTCATGTGATAGGAGAGCGTTCTAAGGGCAATGAAGTCAGACCGTAAGGACTGGTGGAGCGCTTAGAAGTGAGAATGCCGGTATGAGTAGCGAAAGATCAGTGAGAATCTGATCCACCGAATGACTAAGGTTTCCTGGGGAAGGCTCGTCCTCCCAGGGTTAGTCGGGACCTAAGCCGAGGCCGAGAGGCGTAGGCGATGGACAACAGGTTGAGATTCCTGTACTAGTTGATTATGTTTGAACGATGGAGGGACGCAGAAGGCTAAGTTGTGCGCACGATTGGAAATGTGCGTTCAAGCTACAAGTCAGTTGAGGAGTCAAATGCTTCTCAGCGGGTTGACAAGTAGTGATGAGGACCGAAATTTAAGTAGGGAAGCGACTGATGTCACGCTGCCGAGAAAAGCTTCTAGTGAGTAATCAACTACCCGTACCGCAAACCGACACAGGTAGTCGAGGAGAGAATCCTAAGGTGAGCGAGTGAACTCTCGTTAAGGAACTCGGCAAAATGACCCCGTAACTTCGGGAGAAGGGGTGCTGACCGCAAGGTCAGCCGCAGTGAAAAGGCCCAGGCGACTGTTTATCAAAAACACAGGTTTCTGCAAAATCGTAAGATGACGTATAGGGGCTGACGCCTGCCCGGTGCTGGAAGGTTAAGTGGATGAGTTAGCTTCGGCGAAGCCCAGAAATGAAGCCCCAGTAAACGGCGGCCGTAACTATAACGGTCCTAAGGTAGCGAAATTCCTTGTCGGGTAAGTTCCGACCCGCACGAAAGGCGTAACGATCTGGGCACTGTCTCAACGAGAGACTCGGTGAAATTAAGATACCTGTGAAGAAGCAGGTTACCCGCGACAGGACGGAAAGACCCCATGGAGCTTTACTGTAGCTTGATATTGGGTGTTGACACAGCTTGTACAGGATAGGTAGGAGCCGATGAAGTCGGAACGCTAGTTTCGACTGAGGCGTTGGTGGGATACTACCCTCGCTGTGTGAACACTCTAACCCGCGCCACTAAGCGTGGCGGGAGACAGTGTCAGGTGGGCAGTTTGACTGGGGCGGTCGCCTCCCAAACAGTAACGGAGGCGCCCAAAGGTTCCCTCAGAATGGTTGGAAATCATTCATAGAGTGTAAAGGCAGAAGGGAGCTTGACTGCGAGACAGACAGGTCGAGCAGGGACGAAAGTCGGGCTTAGTGATCCGGTGGTTCCGCATGGAAGGGCCATCGCTCAACGGATAAAAGCTACCCTGGGGATAACAGGCTTATCTCCCCCAAGAGTCCACATCGACGGGGAGGTTTGGCACCTCGATGTCGGCTCATCGCATCCTGGGGCTGTAGTCGGTCCCAAGGGTTGGGCTGTTCGCCCATTAAAGCGGTACGCGAGCTGGGTTCAGAACGTCGTGAGACAGTTCGGTCCCTATCCGTCGCGGGCGTAGGAAATTTGAGAGGAGCTGTCCTTAGTACGAGAGGACCGGGATGGACATACCGCTGGTGTACCAGTTGTGCCGCCAGGCGCATCGCTGGGTAGCTATGTATGGATGAGATAAACGCTGAAAGCATCTAAGTGTGAAACTCGCCTCAAGATGAGATTTCCCATTCCTATATGGAAGTAAGACCCCTCAGAGATGATGAGGTAGATAGGTTGGAAGTGGAAGTGCAGTGATGTACGGAGCGGACCAATACTAATCGGTCGAGGACTTAACCAAAATAAATGGTAAGTATCGGCAGCAGAAAATTAATATTAGCTAGTTTTGAGAGAACAAAGTTCTCTAAAGTAAATAGTGTGGTGGCGATAGCCTGAAGGATACACCTGTTCCCATGCCGAACACAGAAGTTAAGCTTCAGCACGCCGATAGTAGTTGGGGGATCGCCCCCTGCAAGGGTAGGACGTTGCCACGCAAATCAAGTCTTCGATAGTTTTACTATCGAGGGCTTTTGTTTTATATTTATATAGTATGGAATTTTTTAGATTGGATGGGAGAAATCATGAAGAAGTACAAGCAGTACCGTCTGTCCTTGGGCTGGCAAATTATGATCGGGCTAGGACTAGGAATTGTATTGGGAGTCGTATTTTACGGTAACCAAGTTGCCATCACTACGATGCAGAATATTGGAACAATGTTTATCAGCTTGATTCAGATGATTGTTTTGCCAATTGTTGTATCTTGTTTAACCGTCGGAATTGCAAGCATTGGCGATATAAAAAAGCTTGGCCGCGTCGGTTTGAAAACATTAGTTTACTTTGAGCTAATGACCACAGTTGCCATTGCTTTAGGTATGATTGTTGCTAATGTATTGCATCCTGGAACCATGATCGATATTCATTCGCTACATAGTTCAGATATTAGTCAGTATATGGCTACTGCCAAAGCTGCTAAGCATTCTGGAATTTGGGAAACACTAATGGGAATTATTCCTACTAATATATTTAGTTCACTTTCAAACGGTGACATGATGCCAGTTATTTTCTTCTCCGTATTTTTTGGACTAGGAATTGCCGCAATCGGAGAAAAGGGAAAGATATTAATAGACGTTCTTCAGTCAGTATCCGAAGTTATGTTCAAAGTTACTAATTGGGTTATGCACGTTGCCCCAATTGGTGTCTGTGCGTTGATTGGAGTTGCACTTGCTGAAATGGGAATTTCGGCGTTGATTCCACTTGGTTACTTTGTAATTATTACTTATGGAACGATGATTGTATTTGTTATTGTTGTCATGGGAATTGTTGCTAAAATCTTTGGATTCAATATTTTCCATTTATTGACGGTAATTAAAGATGAAATTGTGTTGGCATTTTCAACGGCCAGTTCAGAAGCTGTCTTACCTCGAATGATTGAAAAAATGGATAATTACGGTACTAATCAAGGAATTGTGTCCTTTGTTATTCCAACTGGATACACATTCAACCTTGATGGTTCAGCAATCTACCAATCAATCGCTGCGTTGTTCCTTGCACAGGCTTACCACATTCATCTGTCGCTTGGTCAACAGATTACCTTACTAGTTGTTCTAATGGTCACTTCAAAGGGTATGGCAGGGGTTCCTGGTGCCTCATTCGTTGTGCTACTTGCAACTATCTCGACAATTGGGGTTCCAGTTACGGGATTAACTTTCATTGCCGGAATTGATAGATTAGTTGATATGGGACGGACAGCTGTTAACGTGGTTGGTAACTCTCTAGCTACTATGGTAATCGGTAAGTCCGAGCACGAATTTGATCAGGCACGATCGGATGCTTACCTTGCTGAGTTTAAGAAAAAATAAATTGCAAACAAAAAAACACCAACGATATTAACGTTGGTGTTTTTATAATGTTATTTTTGATAATTGGCAGTCTACTTTCAATAATTAGGTTTCCACCCAATTCCTGGAGGTACGTCCCTCAAGATTACCAGTATTATCATTAAATAAAGATTGGCAATATCCACGACTAATGGCGTTTCTCCCCAATTAGTTTCCTAAAAGGTGAAGCGTTTTTCGACTGTGTCGATTGGATACAGTTGCGTCAACAACTTAATAACCAAAACCACCGAGAAATTGCATTAATCGAATTCCCGATACTTCTTCTGGTGTCCTGGGCCAACGGATACGAGAGATTCCCTGTGATGCATTCAACGCAAAGCCGAAAAGCAGGAAATATGAACACCCAGTGAGCTAAGAAGAAATATTAAACTGATGATGGGAAAACCGATTATCACAATTTCTCTGATAACAATTTTAAGAGAAGGTCATGACGACCGATTCTCCCATGGTAGACTGATGCTTAGACGCTCCAGGATCAATAAATTCAGCTGTCATGACTTTCACCTCCGATTAAAAGTTGTGGATCAAATTTTATGAATGAAAAAGCGCCCGACCTAGATTGGCCCGACGCAAATAAACATTGTCAGCCAATCGTTGAGTTTTAGCACTATACAGCGTAGTTAATAATTAACAGCTACGTTAGTTCAAGCCTTATTTTGACTTGAACAGCTGACTCATTGGCGTTTTTCGACGTTTCTGAGCAGTAGCATTTTCTGTATAGGAGCCTCACCTAACAGCCGTATTAAGTTTTCCATTCGTCTATTATCTTAGCATACTAATTTTTAACTGGCAACAAAAAGAATTACATATCCATTCCAGGGATGTTGAGATCCTTACGATCAACTCCGCGCTCTTTAGCAAAGGCGTTCATTAAGGTATCCATATCCATCAGCTTATACTGCTTTGGTTGATCTGGGTCAAAAACTTCAAACTGGGCCATCATTCCGCCATCTTCATGTTCGATGATGTGGCAGTGGTTCATAAACACTCCAAGATGAGTGAACCATACTTTAAGCTTAACCACTTCTCCAGGATTTACACTAACTGTATCTTTTAGTCCCATTTCATTTGGATAAGGAGCATGGCCGTTTCTGGAAATGACTCTAAATTGGGTTCCGTGCATGTGGTAGGGGTGCAACATTCCACTATCTTTATCGTTGGTGTTAATAATGCTCCACACCTCTACGTTGCCTAGCTTTTGCCGGTCATCAATCCGTTGCATATCAAATTTTTTCCCATTCATTTCAACCATCTCATCCATACCTGACATTGCTACTTGGTGAACAGGGGTGTCAGGGGTAATTTCTGGATCTGGGATATCTACTAAGTGTTCAGGTAGCTTTAAATCATGATGGGCAAACTCATGAATCTTGAAAGTCATAATTGCTACGTCGTCTGTGTACAAGGTTACTTCATCACCGGGCTTGTATTTACCAAAATCAACAATGATTTCAGCTCTCTCAGCACACGTTAACATCAAATGGGTAAAGTGGACGGGTGAAGGTAAAATACCGCCATCAGAGGCCACTTGCGTAAATTCAAGGTCATCACTAAAATGCAGTCGCCATTCTCTCCGGTTAGCTCCGTCTAGTAACCGCAGGCGAACTTGCTGAGTGGTAACGTCAAAGTACGGGTTAACAGTTCCGTTGATCAAGGCAGTTGGCCCCTGAACGCCGTCTGGGTCATAGTCAGCCAAGTAGTCTAACTGGTTATTTTCATGAAAGTTTCGGTCTTGTAAGATAACGGGAATATCATCAACTCCGTAATTTCTTGGTAGCGGTAATTTGGCCTCCACATCATCCTTAACAATTACGCCAGTAGCAAGTCCCTTCCATACGTGTTCAGCAGTAGATGGGCATGGATGAGCATGAAGCCAAAGGGTAGCTGCTGGTTGGTCACAGGTAAATTCAATTTCACTACTTTCGCCTGGATAAACTGGGGCATGGCAACCACCATCTGTGATTGGTCCTGGGACATTTAGTCCGTGCCAATGAAAAGTAGTTAATTCTGGTAGTTCATTTTTTAAAGTAACGTGAATATGTTTTCCGTTTTTAAAAACAATTGATTTGCCAAGGTAGTTGGCGTTATATCCCCAAGTCTTAGTTTTCTTTCCTGGTAAAAATTGGGTTTCACCTTCTTGAGCCACTACCGTGTAATACATATCTGTATCAGTCTCTTTATCGGGCTCCAAAATTTCTGGAACGTTTAATTTATTTTCAGCAACGTCTGGCCTAACTAATGGTATGTAGCCACCATCGTGGGTGTTAAATGCAGGTTCATCAAAAAAATAGTCAGTATAAACTTTTTCTGTAGCCATGAAATCTCCCCATTTCTTCAGTATCTATCCCAATTTTACTACTAAATTGTTCAATATAAAATTGCTGTGGCATAATGGAGTTGAAGGAGGTGGCACTGTGGCAAAGAAAGTTAAATTTGATGAATTGAGTGACGACGCGAAAGAACAAGCAGCCTTTGACTTTATCCGTTTTTATTTAGGTCGGTACAAGGTTAACAATTTGGAAATCTTGTCTAGCTATAAAGTCGATTACTTTTTGAATGATATCAATCACTTTATCTTTGAGAATCAGTCGCTCACCCCGAAACAGATCCAAACTGAGCTGTTCCGCAGGTGTGGTAACGAAATTAATAGTGTAATTTCAACGATTGACCCAGAGTATTATGATAGTGGTAATTTGGTTGCTGATACGTGGGATAATTGGTACGAACAAAAGTTTGAAAAGATTCCAGTACACGATTAGTCTTTTGATTATACTTTTTAATTTGTTTTTGCTATGATTTAGTTATCAACAGACAGGGGGAATTGTCATGGCAGACAAGAAGTTACGCTACAAGACAAAAGTTGATTTGAAGCAGTTGATGGTCAATCATTCATTAACAACTTTGAAAGTGCCGACAATTCAAGCTCGGCAACAAGCTCAGCGAATGATTACTGACAATATCGATCAAGGAATCACTCCGTACTACTTAAAAAAAGAAGCCCTCAGTCGTTTGAGCGGCACTCATTATGAATAATAAAAAAACCGTTGAGAATTTCTCAACGGTTTTTGTTTGGTTTAAAAATGTTTTATTGTTCTTCGTACCATGGGTAATGGAAGCTACCTTCACGGTCAACACGTTCGTAAGTGTGAGCACCGAAGTAATCACGTTGTGCTTGCAATAAGTTTGCAGGAACAACTTCTGAACGATATGAATCGTAGTATGAAACAGCAGCTGCAAGTGATGGAATTGGAATTCCAGCTTTTGCAGAAAGAGCAACAACGTCACGTGCTGATTCTTGATACTTTTCACAGATTTCAGTGAAGTAAGGGTCAAGAAGCAAGTTTTGAAGTGCAGGGTTCTTGTCGTAAGCATCAGTGATGTTTTGCAAGAAACGAGCACGGATGATACAACCTGCACGCCAGATCTTAGCCATTTCGCCTAACTTAAGGTCCCATTCGTATTGGTCTGAAGCGGCCTTCATTTGGGCAAATCCTTGAGCATAACTCATAACTTTACCAAAGTAGAGTGCTTCACGAACTTTTTCAACGAGTTCCTTCTTGTCGAAGTCAACGTTGCCTTTAGGAGCAGGAAGTACTTTAGAAGCAGCAACACGTTCGTCTTTGATCATTGAGATGAAACGAGCGTAAACTGATTCAGTGATAAGTGATTGGTCAACACCAACTTCAAGAGCATCTTGTGAACTCCACTTACCAGTACCCTTGTTAGCACCACGGTCAAGAATCATATCAACGATAGGCTTACTCTTGTCATCACCAAGATCATCTTTACGAGTAAGGATGTCAGCAGTAATTTCAATTAAGTAACTTTCAAGTTCGCCTTTGTTCCATTCTTTGAAGATGTCAGCAAGTTCATCAACTGAGTAACCTGCAAGGTTTCTCAAGATGTTGTAACTTTCGTCGATCAACTCTTCATCACCGTATTCGATACCGTTATGAACCATCTTTACATAGTGACCAGCACCGTTAGGGCCGATGTAAGTAACACAAGGTTCGCCATCAGCAGGGGCCTTAGCAGCGATTTGAGTTAAGATTGGTTCAACTAAATCGTATGCTTCTTTTTGGCCACCAGGCATAAGTGAAGGACCTTGAAGGGCACCAAGTTCACCACCAGATACACCCATACCAATAAAGTTGATACCAGATTTATCTAGCTTAGCATTTCTTGCCATAGTATCGTGGAAGTTTGTGTTACCACCATCAATTAAAACGTCACCTTTGTCTAGCAAAGGAATAAGTTCATCGATAACGGCATCAGTTGGCTTTCCAGCCTTAACCATCATAACGATACGACGAGGAGTTTCAAGTGACTTAACGAAGTCCTTGATTGAGTAACTAGGAACTAATTTCTTTTCGCTGTGATCAGCCATTACGTTCTTAGTCTTTGATTCTGAACGGTTATAGATACCAACAGTAAAGCCGCGGCTTTCAATGTTAAGGGCAAGGTTCTTACCCATAACGGCCATACCTACAACACCAATGTTTGCTTTTTGATCAGCCATTGTAATACCATCCTTTGCGTATAAAAAATTGTAAAGTTCGTACAAAAATAGTGTAACACTGCACAAGCGATATGTGAATGGAAAAGATTTTCAAAAAAACGGGTAAATATTTAGTAAAACTGAAAAAATCCCCTCAAATGGGGGATTTTTGATTATTGATTTAATTTGTAAATCCATTCACGGTGGTCACGTGCTAATAATTCATCAGCAGCAACTGGTCCCATTGATCCAGGGATGTAGTTAGGGAACATTGGTTGTTGAATGTCCCAAACGCGACGAATTTGGTCAACAAACTTCCATGCACTGGCAACTTCTGGCCAACTTGAGAAGTTAGTACCGTCACCCTTAAGTACGTCATGAATCAAACGTTCGTATGGTTGTGGAGTTGCTTTAGTACGTTGTGAGTTTTCGTAGAAGTCCAAGTTAACTGGTTCAGTATGGAATCCTTGTTCACCATTCTTAGCGTTAACGACAAGTGAGAATCCTTGTTCTGGTTCGATGTGGATTGTCAATACGTTAGGGCTAAGCAATGTGTTGCCATCTTGTGGGAATGAGAAAATGTCCACTAAAGGCTTCTTAAAGACAACGTCAACTCTGGTGAACTTGTCAGCAAGTTTTTTACCAGTTCTAATGTAGAAAGGAACTCCTGACCAACGGTAGTTATCAAATAATAGCTTACCTGCAACGAATGTTTCAGTGTTTGAATCTGCTGGAACACCATCTTCTTCACGGTATTCTTTGGTCTCACCATCACCAGATGCACTGTATTGGCCGCGAACAAAGTTGGTTGAAGCTTCGGCAACGTTGTAGACACGAAGACTACGCAAAGCCTTAACTTTTTCAGAACGAATATCAGTATCCTTGAAGGCAACAGGTTGTTCCATAGCAAGCAAACTAACGATTTGCATGATGTGGTTTTGAACCATGTCACGAAGGGCACCTGAGTTATCGTAATAACCGGCACGTTCTTCAACACCAAGATTTTCAGCTAATGTAACTTGGATGTTGTCGATGTAACGGTTGTTCCAAAGGGCTTCGAAGATTGTGTTTCCAAAACGAACAGCTTCGATGTTTTGGATCATTTCTTTACCAAGATAGTGGTCGATACGGTAGATTTGGTTTTCTTCAAATGATTCGCTAAGTGCATCATTCAATTCCTTAGCAGATTCGAAATCACGACCGAATGGTTTTTCAATTACAAGACGGTTGAAGCCTTTGCCTTCTGTAAGAAGTCCTTGATTTTTAAGGTTTTTAGCAACAGTACCAAAGAAGTTTGGTGCCATTGAGATGTAGAATACTCGGTTACCTTCTAGCTTGAACTTCTTATCAAGTTCTTCAGCCTTTTCTTTCAAGACTGAGTAATGATCTAGGTCGGTAACGTCATGGGTAACAAAGAAGAAATGCTTGATGAATGATTCAACAAGCTTCTTGTCAACACCCTTTTCAGATACAGATTTTGAAACTGTTTCTCTAAATTTTTCATCATCAAACTTGTAACGAGAAGTACCAATAACGGCAAAATGTTCCTTTAAGTTACCTTTTTTATAAAGGTTAAAGATTGCTGGGTACAACTTTCTAGTTGCTAAATCTCCGGTTGCACCGAAAAGCATAATCAACGAACGTCTTTCAGTTGGCAAAATGTCCACTCCTATCAGTAATTAACTAAGTAAATTGGTATAAATGTCTATACCACTGCAAAAACATTATATAACACATAATTCACTAAAAAAAGGGGGCTAGTGGAATTAGTTCTTAGTTTACCCATAAATATGTAAATCGCTTACAAATTTTCACTTTATTTCTTTAAGAAAAACGTAAGCTACCAAGTATTTGCAGATATTTTTGAAAAAGGTGACTATAATAAAATCTGCAATTTTAATTTGAGGAGTTAATAACTAATGAAAAGATCAAAGTTTTTGGTATTTGCTGTCGCTTTGTTTGCCCTATTGTTTGGTGCCAAAGCCGTCTCTGCCAACTCACTTACGCTAGATATCGATGATGTTTATACAAACTCAACTAGCATCACTGGAGACGCCACAAAGGGTGCCTCAATTATTGTTAGGGATGCTAACAAAAAAGTTTTAGCTAAATCAACTGCTGATTCAGTTAATGGTAAGTTCCAAGTTAACCTAAATAGTAAGTTAAAAGCCTACCAAAAAGTGTACGTTTACGTCCGCGAAGCTAATGATTCATACTTCTACAGAATTATGAACGTTAAGCCAGCATCAAGTAAGGTAACTACTAATCATAGTTCTTCAGCTACTACCAGCACTTCAAATAGTTCATCGAGCAAGACAAATAGTAGCAGTAAAAAGACCTCATCAAGTAAAAGTTCAAAGGTTTCAATTAACACACCAACTGGTACTTGGAAGTCAGGTAACAACGCTGGTTACACAGTGGTAACTAAATTTAATCAATCAACTGGATTAAATCAATACCTTTACTACAACGGTAAATACACTAAGAAGTTGATTAACTACGCAACTTACAAGGTAACTGCTAAAGGTTCATTCTGGAAGATTACTTACCGTCAACGTCATCACAAGACTTACCAAAACATGTACATCAGATTTACTAGCAACAAAACTTTCTGGATCGTAAACAGCAAGAACAAGCCACTAAAGGTTAAGTTTGGTAACGCTCCGGTTCATTACTACAAGTTCGCATTACAAAAGTAAACTAATAAACTCAAGCATCGATTATCTTCAATGGAAGATAGTCGATGCTTTTTTTAATAAGGATGGAAACGAACAATTTGCCAATCAGATAAAAAGTAATAGTTTCAATCAATAATCATTTAGTTTTACAGCCTGGTATGCGAAAATATAAGGAGTGAGTTTATTAGTTAGGAGGAAACAACCGTGATTAAAAAAAGGTCAGAGGTTAATCTAATCTGTGTGATTGCGTGTTCGCTGCTGCTGAATGCTGGGGCAGCCTTTATGTGGCCACTAGTAACGGTTTATATGCATAACTACTTACATAAATCGTTGACTCTGGCTGGGACAACACTTCTTGTGATGTCGTGTTTTATGATGCTTGGGAATTATTTAGGCGGTAAGTTATTTGATAAGTGGTCGCCATACTGGGCAACTATTTTAAGTGTATCTTCATCAACGTTAGCGATTATTATCCTAATTTTCTTTCATGATTGGCCAGTATTTGGAATTATGCTACTGTTCGTTGGCTTTGGTGATGGGGCCTGCATGACGTTATTTAATTCGTTCGCGGCAACAATCAAAAGTCGTTCAACTCGGACGATCTTTAATGTTTTGTACATTGGAACAAACATCGGGGTCGTAATTGGCACGCTATTAGTTGGTTTTCTACTTAAATTTGGGGTAACAACCGTTTTTGCAGTTACATCGTTTTTTTATTTGGCCTTATTAATAATTACCATTACGATGTTCAACGTCGATATTGATAAACGAGCCAGCAAAGAAACCAGTGGCGAATCTGCAGTTGTTGGGATTAAGACTAGGGGAATTGTTATCTCTATCTGTTTAGTTGTCTTGGCAGTTTACCTCTCCTACACTTTGTGGGAAAGCGTGATTTCTGTTCACATGACTTCCTTGGGGATTTCTTTTGAGAAATACAGCTTACTTTGGACCTTAAATGGACTAATGATTGTGTTCTTGCAACCATTCGTTAACAGAATTGGTGAACGGGTCAAATTAAGCACTCAAACTTATGTAGGAACGTTTATATTCGGAATTTCATTTTTAGGACTGATATTTGCACGAGACTATCCAGCTTTTGTCGCTGTGATGGTTGTCACTACGATTGGTGAAATGATTGGTTTCCCAGGGATTCCAGCTTGGATTGATAATTTATCATCGCCCGCTGAACGTGGTAAGTATCAGGGGATGTATAACCTGTTTATGTCTTTTGGTAGGGCAATCGGTCCGCTAATCGGTGGCTTTATTATCGACTTTGCTTCCTATAAGTCGTTATTTGGGTTTGCAGCAGGAATAATCGTTGTGGCAATTGCTGTTTTGATGGTTGTAAATGCGGTTAAACAAAGAAAGTTAAGACGGTTGGAGGGGGAATGAAAAAAGGCGCCATGATGTTTAACATCATGGCGCCTTTTTCCATTATCCCCTACTTGGCATCAACCAAAATCTTATAGATACGTTCAACATCCGCACCGGTTCCTCGCAACTCGTAGTCTGCTAAGAATGGGGCGTTGAACTTCTCTGCATACCGTCTGGCAGTCAAACAGTATTGTTCGTTAAAGTTACGGTTTCCACTACCAATAACTCCCTTAAGCAACCGAGCATTATTACCATAATCAATGTACTCGCCCAAAGCGTTAGTCATCAATTCCTTAACCCCGTTGTCGATTCCGTTACCACCATTTAGGTAAGTTGGAACAAAGGTGAAGAAGGGATCGACTTCGTTATCGAAGTCAGTTTGCTCGCTAATTTCCTTTAATTCGATGGTAGGATTGCTGTCATCCTGGGAATTCATGGATTCTGAATATTCTTTGAGGTTTTTTAAAAATGAACGGGTATTACCCTCAATTGAGATATATAAAATTTTAATTGGTTTCACTGGCTTATCTCCTAATCTAATTCTGGTTACTAGTTAAATATACAGGTAAAAATCAATAAAAAACATCCTTTAATTTTTACCGAATTCGTGATTGTCATTTTCTAACCGCGTGCTTACTTCGCGGCCTTCTTGCTATGACAGCCGAAATGATGCCAATGATGATTAATATTAGTGTGCTAATAATTGAAATAAGTTTACCGAGTTTAGATCCTGGGGTTGTGTATGTCAGTGCGACATCGTGGGTACCGGTTGGTATATTAGCACCAACAAATCCCTTGTTCACAACAAATGTCTTTGCCTGCTTACCGTCAATAGTTAGCTTCCATCCAGTGGAGTAGGGGATGGACGTAACTAAAGTTTGACTAGTAGGGACCGTAGCGGTTCCAGTAACGTGATTATTCTTAACTGTGAGGTTCTTCAACCCATTTTGCTTGAGCTTTTGCAACCGTTGATCATACTGCTTGTTAAATGGCACCGCGACTAATTTAACGGATTTGAACTTGATGTTCTTAACTTGGTTGAACAGCAACTTGATGTTTTTTCTGGCGTTCTTTGAATACCCTAAGTTAAGAACAATGTTGTTAATTTGGCGATAGTTTGAAAGGTTATCGCTATCGTATTGAGCAAATCCAGTGTGATAGCTATTAGTGTATGCATCAAAATTGTAGCCACCAAAAGGCGGATCAGTTAGATTGGTTCTCAAGTTATTGAGCTTTTGAAGCCGAGTATAGAGCTTGTTATCCATTAGTTTTTGGTTTGATAGCCATTGCATTCGATTTTTAAGGCTACCATCTGTTTGATGGATTCCCTTAATTACCAAATACAACTCACTGTTCTTCGTAGACTTAGGATCATTGACGCTTAGCGAATATTGTAGTGGCTTGCCAGTAACATCCGTGGTCATCTCTTTTAGACCGTTACGGTTGTTGTACTCGTTGTTTTCAAGAATCATTCTGTTATCTGCTAAGAGATCCTTAGTCTTCTGGTAATTAGCACCCAGGCTAACCTGACTATGGGGCTGCTTGATCAGTTTGTCTGCGTTGGGATTATCAAGCAGATTCAGTCGGTACTTGGTAAGCTGGTCGCCAGAGTAAATTAATTGACTAGTATCGACATTAACTTGATATTTCAAGTCCTTTTTAGATGACTGATAATTTAGTGGTGATTTGTCCTCTGACTGCTTATCGACAACAGCCCCTTGAGTCATAACCTGTTCTTTGTCGATGGCATCCAACTTGTTAAATTTAGCTGGCGAGATGGTTTTGGGTTGAGTGTACATCAAAGGCAAGGCATTGTCAGATTTATAAATAATCGTTCCGTAAAGATTTTCGATGGCAGGATCTGCATAGGTCCGAGCTTTTGCCTGAAAGACCTTCACTTTACCATTCTTATCCTTTACGGGAGTGTAGCCATAAGGAACCATTGGTTTGTGCTTTGTGTTAGCTTTCGCAAACATGTAACGGACACCCATCAGATTATTTAATGAAGTCCGGTAGTCATTTTGGCCAATGGGAGTATTCATTGAGAATTGACTATTGGCAACTGCTCGAGAGAACTTTCCTAGGTAGCCATTTTGCAACGTTAGGTAAATTGACTCGTCATTGATTCCAGTGTTGATTGAAATGTTGGTGTTGGTATTGGTGTAGTTAGCCAGGTTTTCCAGATTCTTATTATATTGATAGCGAGGAGCCTTTGATGTTCTGAAGAATCCAGGTTGAGCCATTACATACTTCTGGGCATCGTTATAGTAATCCTTTGAAAAACGAGTAGAGAGGCCACGGGCCATCTGCTGCTTTGCCAGGTTAGTTGCATTTGGACTATAGATTCCGACAATGTTAACCGCAACGTTAAGCGAGAATACACAAACCAGTACGACTAAGTTTGTGGTTTTCGACCACTTGAAAAATAACATACATAGAATGGCAATAATCGTTAATAGCAACATTCCGTATTCGATAAAGTCATGGCGTTTCAAGGTCAGAATCATCCCATTATTCACCCAAACAAGTGCAATTAGACCAATACTACTACCAAGTAGCCAATAAACATCTTTTCTAGTTAAGCTATCCAGGTTGTCGATCAAAATCATTGTGGCAAAAGCAAAAAGTAAGTTTGCTAATAAAATCCACCGGTTGGATGGGGTGGATATCGCATTGATAACCGCACCAAACGCTGGAATCATCAGCCCGATAATGATTATTAACAGGTAGATATTTCCCCAAATGTACTTTTTAAAATGAACCAGCATGTACACGATTCCAAGGTAAGACAGCCCGGTAATTCCGATAACCAGCCAGAAGCTCATTGCCCGACCGTTGAGCAAAATTGTGTTTGGCATCTTCAGATAGTATTCGAATGGAAATAATGTCAGCCCATTCGCGAATTTTTGGTGAATTCGAGTGGAGTTAGCAGCAAGTAAAATCGTTGGTAAGAAGATAATTGCTGCCATGCCTAATCCAAGAACTGCAGAACCCACTAACTTCCCAATTGATTTTATAAAATGAAACTCAGGGTTCTTTCTAACGCTAATCAGGCGAACTAGTGTATAAACCACAGCTCCAATTGCTAAAATCCATGCGAAGTAAAAGTTACCGATTAGAGTTAAAAAGACTGCGAGAACTAGGGGAACAAATGATTTATTCTTAAGAACATTATCGACTCCGTATGCCAGTAGTGGGAAGAAAATTAGTGGCAAAATGAAGAATGGGTGGTGCAGTCCGGTCGATAGAGCGTAGCCGTTAAATGCATATGCAATAGCCCCGATTACAGTACTCATTTTTTTGAAGTGATAGTTGTGAGTAAATAACAAGAATGCCAGCCCGGTTGTGTACATCCTCAAAAATACGAGTACCGCGAATCCCGTTTCTATCTGGCTCTTCGGGAATAAAACAATTAGGTAATTGAATAGGTCCCCAGTAACGTAGTACTGAAAGTTAGTGAGGGTATCCGAACCTAACCCAATGTTCCATGCCCAATGTGTAAATCCTTGAGAAGGGTTATTTAAAAAACTGACTAACATGTGTCTGAACTGAACGATAATTGGGTAATGTTGGGCAAGCCCATCAAGTTCCCAAATCATTGATTTGCCGCTCATAAAGAGACAACTAACTATTACACCGACAAACAGCAAAAAGAATGCCGTGTAGATAACGAATGCCGGTGTTTTTTTCCATACAGTTTTCAAAACAAATCCTCCCTAGATATGTATCAAAAAAGAGCAGGAAGGAAGAAACAACTAATGTTCTCCATCTTCCTACTCCTTGGTGGTGTTAGTAAGTACTAAGTAATTATCACTAATCTTGCTTATCTTCTGGTTTGGCTGGTTCTCTAAGCGTAACTTCAAACCAATTGATGAATGAGTTTTCGTAATCGATAATCTTGAAATCAAAGTTATGGAATTGAATAGTGTCGCCGGCCTTTAAATCTGGATAGTTATCAATAAAGTAACCAGCTAAGGTAACCGCATCAGAATCCGTAAACTCAGGAAAATCAACGTGGAAGTAACGTTCGAAATCATGAATATTTAGCTTACCGTTAGCCTGATAAGTACCATTAGGCTGCTTAAAGATGTACTCAGTAAACGAAGGATCAATTTCATCACGAACGGTTCCGAACAGTTCTTCATAGATATCCTTATCAGTAATGATTCCTGACGTTCCACCGTACTCATCAACCACAACAACGATTGGAGTCCGTTTTTTGATCATTTGGTTCAACACTTCAGTGATTGGTGTCATTTCAGGGGTAGTTGAAATGTTTCTCAACAACCGGTCTACCTTAATGCTTGAATTAACCTGTGATTGGCGAATCAAGTCATAGTTATAAACGTAACCTAAAATTTTATCCTTATCATTATCGGCAACAACTGGAATCCGACTAAACTTCTCTTGAAGATACATCTGAATAGCCTCGTGAACGTCAGCTGTAATATCAATAACTTCAAGTTGAGTCCGGTCGATCATGATGTCCTTGGCAACCTTATCATTTAGATCAAATGCCCGTTGCATGTACAAGTAATCATTTTGCTCAAGCTCACCAGTTTTAACCGCATTTTTTGATAGGTTCAAAATTTCTGCTTGTGAAAACTGTTCTGAGTTTTCGTTTGCTACTGGAAGTCCCAACATCTTCACGATTCCGTTAGCTGATACGTTTAATAACCAAACGAATGGGTAGAAGATGACATGGAACCAGTGAAGGGGTGTAGAAATAAAGCTTAGCACCTTCAATGGCATATCAATACTGATGTTTTTAGGAACGATTTCGGTTAACACAACTTCTAAGTAGGTTAAGATAATGATTCCGAGAACAGCACCA
Organism: Lentilactobacillus curieae; assembly: GCF_000785105.2. Lineage (NCBI taxonomy): Bacteria > Bacillati > Bacillota > Bacilli > Lactobacillales > Lactobacillaceae > Lentilactobacillus > Lentilactobacillus curieae. The sequence continues at coordinate 983,974 of NZ_CP018906.1, forward strand.
ATTGCGTGAGCTGTTGCAGGATTGATTGGGGAATTGTGGATCTCCATGATATCAACTAAGACAGTTACAACGAAAGATTCACCAACCCAACCTAAAATAATTCCTGCCAAACTGACACCCACTTGGGTCGTTGAAAGGTATTCGTTAAGATTGGTGACCATGTGAATCTCACGGTCAATCTTCTTAGTTTTCTTCCCCATTTTTTTGCGCCGTTCTTCTAGCGCACTGAGTCTAGATTGTACCAGTGCAAACTCACTGGCAACGAAAAATGCTGCAAAAATAAAAGTGATAATCACGATAATTAAATTAGTTATTATCTGGCCATCGCCCAAAGTAAAATTCCTCATTTCATAAAAATAAATATTTCATACTTCATTATAGTATTGATTAAGATTATACGCTTGTAAAAATTATTTTTTAAGGGTTTTGTAATCAATTCTTTCATTAAACAAAATCTAAAAAAAGTGGTAATCTCTAATTAGATAAATAGTTAGGGGATGTTGATATGGCAGAGGAAACTGCTACTAAACCAAAAATCAACTTTTCCGGCGACCAAGTTAAAAAAGCTGCCAAATTACTAGAAGGTCAAGGATACATTACTAAACTTGATTTTCCAGAGATGAAGGACTACGAATGGACGAAGCAATTCGAACAAGCTGTAGATAAGACTTTCCAAGACAGCAAGGACGATCCATATCTTTATTACGAACGCTTTGACTTTGTCGGTGGGGACATCGACTCGATCATCTTTAATATGGACATCATCAAGTCTCGCGAGCTGGCACTAGAAAAGTTGGCTGAGGTATTGAAAGAAAAAATAGAGTAATTAAGTAAGCTTAAAAATAAAGAGCAGGGAGTGAGACAGAAATCATTGATTTCGTCTTAGCGCCCCAGCAAGAACAACAAGTATTGAATTCTGCGAATAGCAGGATTCAGTCCTGATGTTAATTCGTGTAGCAACTATCTGAATAGAAGAAAAAGATGCCGTTATAATTTCAAAAAGTGAAATTATAACAGCATTTTTTTCGTTAAGCCTTGTTTTGTCGCAACCTGCTTTCTATTTTTAGCTACTGCTTCTTGCCTATAATAAATACATAACTGTTCTCATGAGTACTATCGCTATCTAAACTAGGGCTCTTGATGTTATTGATAATTTGGATTCCCAGTTTATAACCTGACAATGATTTTCGCTTAGCAGCGGTATAACCCGCTTTAGCTAGTCCCTTTTTAATGATTGATAGCTTAGTAGCGTTTGATGCAGATGAATATTTGTACAAACGCTTTTGAATTGCAGAGAATGAGATGAAGTCTGAATATCCATGTGTTGAGACTGGCTCAACGTCGCCATCAATGTCAACATAGCCACCGTAATTGTAAACGGCAATCCTTGATAAACCTAAGTCTGGAGTGCTATTTGGAAATAGTTTGATGATTTCTCTAGCCAGCTTTTGGTTGACCCCAGTCTGCAGGTAATGATTAAAGTCGGTATTGTTAACGAAGTCGTTGATGTGGACAATCTTCATTTTGTCGTGGTTGGGGTTCTTTCCCGCCACGATATTGCTTGCAGGGACGTAGCCACTAACGCGCTTGTTGTTAGTGCCGTCAGCTTCTCCTGAGAGGTAATAATATTTTGTCTTCTTACCATTGTGTTGCATAACCACTGTTTCGCTACGGTACCAGTTGGCACCGGGATAATCCTTTAAATTAGCCCGCTTTTTGGTGTGGCTCCAGTTCCACATGTAGGTGTTCAATTTGTTGTTTTTAATGTGGAAGGTGCCTGCCTGGTTACCCCAATGCTCCTCAATAATTTGGTAGCCTTTGGGACTAAACCCTTTTTTAAGGGCACTGGTGCGGACAAACCCTCTTCTGGATCCGGTCTTATTAGCAATGTCGTAATAGTCTGCGGACTTACCTTTGTTGTAAGTGCGGACTTTTCTATTAACAAACCAAGTAGTGTCAGGATATGACTTTAGGTTAAATACTTTTTTGGTAAATGGTTTAGCCTTTTGGCCCCAATCATCGTTGTACACCCACACACTCTTCTTGAGATTTTTTGTGTGGTAAGCATTTTCGGCGAATGATTGTGAGCTGTACTCTTTAATTACTCTAGTCTTCAAAGCCGCTGAAGCCTGTACCCCACCAAAAGCTGTGAAGGTAAACACGGCCGCAATTAAAATCCGTTTATAAATTCGATTCATGTTAATTCTCCCCGTTAATTAAATTCTGATAATATTCGGTCGATTTATATAAGTATGGCCGAACATCAGTGGTTGCGCTGATTGTGTCAATGGTCTTGTTTTGGTTACCGTGTGTCCAAAGTGAAACGTCCACTTCTGTGGCATCATCGCTAACTTTAGTTTGGCTCTTATCGACCTTCATGAAGCTAACGCTAAATTGATAATTCCACTTACCAGATTCATATTTATATTGAGTAAAACCACCGGTACCGATTAACCGATAAACCTTTGACTTATTGGGATCTAATGCCTTCATAACTGCACGGCCCGCTTTGTTTCCGCTAATTGCTTGTCCAGATCCGTACCAGATTCCATTCTTCAAGATTGGCTTGGTTGGGTTAATGTACATAATGCTACTAGTAAGTACGTATTGTACCTTTGTGTAGAATTCCACCAGCGATAAATTGTGGTTTGGACCCACATTATTACTGTAAACTTTGCTAATTGTGCTACCAAAGTTAGAAGCGTACTGAGCATCTGAGTCGTTGAAGTTAAAACGAATACCATTTAAATAAACAGCGCCATCAGACGTACTGTTTTTTGCTACATAAGTCTTCACGTGCTTTCGGTTTGTGTTCATTACGTCCTTTGCAACGGCAAAGTTTGTTCGGGTATTGTACCAGTAAGAGCTGCTCTTTCCATAAGCAAACTCAACTACCGGAATTTTGATAATGTTGTTAGTGGCTGATCCGGTCCATGATTTTTCGGTAACGATTCTAGCTGCTCTTTTGGCACCTGATCTCAAAGTCCAAGGTAATGTTTTATCGCCGTCATGCTTACGGTAATAACTCAGGACTTTTTTCATTGAACTTAGACTAGGGGTCTTGGCAAACGCGCTAAGGGATGAGTTGGTTGAATAGCCATCCATAGCGGACTGACCATCATTTTGCAGATCCTTAGAATTTCTTGCCCTAGTAGTTGAGAGCAGAATATTATACTTTGGGTAGCTGAAATAGCCACCCTTGTAGGATTTACCTTGAACCATCGACTTAGCCCAAACGTATCCCTTAAGTTTGTGGTTGCTGCTAGTTACATAGTAATAATTTACTGAGTATTGGTAATGTGGAAAGCGCATGGCTACTAATTTAGAAGCGTAAAACGTGGTTTTTGAATAATTTTTAAGATTGGCTAATTTCTTGGTATGCTTGGCATTCCATAAGTAATTAGTCTTTAACGTTCGTGTAAGTAAGGCTCTTTTTGAGTCATATTTTTGAACTGTGGTGATTTTTGGATTCACCTTTTTTGCAGCTTGGGCTGGTGTTTGGGAAATAACCACTCCTGTGGTGGTCAATGCCAGACCGGTTGCTACTTTAAATAGAAAACTTTTCATAATTAAACCCCTCCAGATGGTTACAGTATACTAACCATAATTAGCTATGTATCTGATTTAATAAAAATGAAATAGCTTCTTAATAAATGGTGAATAACGTGATTATTTGATATCGGGCGGGGCCTTTTTTGTATGCCAGAGCAACCAAGGCAGAAAAACTCCCCACAAAGAAGTTTTTGAACAGCTTTGCAGGGAGCTCTTTTCTAAGTTATAAAGTATGAGATGCTTAACTTTCACAACGGCAGCAGACATTTTTAAGGTTAACCTTGTCCGGTAGATGTTGTTGAGTTCTTTGGTGGATCTTCCAAGACAACAACGCCTCGACCATAGTTGGGGCTGCCTTTAGGAAAGGCATAAGCCCCTATCAAATTATTTTGAAAGGTTTTGAAACTAGTGTTGCCATTATGAGCATAAACGGCATTATTAACATAGTCCTTAAACGAAACTTTTCCGGACTTTAGTTGTTGCTGTTCCTTTTTACCATTAGTAGCACTATTACCAATGAAAAAGAAGGACATGTATTTTTGAGTAGCTTTGTAATTATTTGCGACCATTATTTGAAAGTATTCATCGCCACTGTCCGGATTACTGTACTTACTAACAAAGCTGGGGTACTGATTGGCAATTTGCTGCAACTGGTTATTTGGGACTGTATTTTCGAAAAAGCCAGCTAACTCTTGGCTCAAACTATTAGTTGGCTTACTAGTTGTGTTGTTGGCTGAGTTACCAGTGCTAGAACTATTACTTGATGCATCTCCAGCGTTGCTATTAACTGGTTTCATATATCCCTTCCAGATCCAGCCTTGTAGCCCGCTTTTACTGGTGACGTGATAGTAAATCGAGTACATCCGTAGATTTTTTAAATATAGTTTTTCATGAGCATCGGTATACCAAGTTACATCAGCCGTTTGTGGGTTATAGCCATAACAAACACCTAAATGCTTAGAAAATCTTGCCCCAGTGGGGGCTTTAAATGCGTGGGTACCCATTGAACGCCGCCAAATTAACTTGACTTCATGGGAACGTTTAGCCGAATACTGGCTGGCTGCGTTGGCGGTGACTTGCAGGCCACATAGACTGGCCAGTAAGCCAGTGAATAAAATTAGTTGTTTTTTCAAATGATGAACCTCCTTTAAATTTGCGTTATAAAAAGTCTGAATGATAGCATTCAGACTTTTTAAAATCATCAATAAGACTACTTAGCTTTGACCACGGCAACATATTGAGTACCACCAAAGACAGCGTCAGTATTGACAAAGCTCTTAAAGGTGTAGCCAGCTGGCACATGTTTCTTGGCAAAAGCGGATAGGCTTAAACCGTTAGCGTCTTGATACTTGCTGACAGCGGTGCCGGCATTAGCATCAGCGTTGGCAGCCGTAAAGGTTTGCTCAGTTTTTTCAATTGGATTGTTATTGTTGTTGGTAGCGTCCAAATAAACCACTTTGACTTGCGCAGCTTTTTTAACTTGAACGTATTGAGTACCGCCAAAGACAGCATTGTCATTGACAAAGGAAACAAACGCATAACCAGCAGGGACGTTCTTCTTGGCAAAGTCCTGCAAGGACAAATTATCGGCGTTTACAAATGAACTGGCAGCCACTTGGCCAGCTTTGGTCGAAGTGTCAGTCGTGGTGAAGGTCTTGTTGGCTTTATCGACTGGGTTGTTGGTACTATTATCACCGTTAAGGTAAACTACCGTGACACTGTTATCAGTAGTGCTGGTATTGGCTGGCTTAGCCGGTTTAGCTTCAGCCAAGTTGTCCTTGTTTACCCATTTCCCGTTCAGGTCAGCATTGTTAGAAGCTAGTTGATACCAAGTTGTGTTATCGCGTGGATTTGTGACCGCCTTGGTAACCGTAAACGTAGCATCCTTATAGTTTGATAGGGTGGTAATGGTTGGGGTTGCGCCAACCTTGTATTCTGTGTTGGCTGGGGCATCATAAATCACATTATTGGTAGTGGCAGCTAGGGCGGTGTCGGCTAGTTTAAATTGAGCCTTAGCATCTGGAGCTGTGGCGTCCTGTGTTGTGGCGTAAGGGGCAACTCCACCACCAAATGTACCTGTGGAAGTACCACCATAGATCCAGCCGCGATAATTACCATCGAAGGTGACCACCTTGTAGTAAACTGAACCGCGGTCTGTAGTGGCTACTCGGTAAGCCCGAACATTGGAGCCCAGAGTGTTTGCGGCATTCAAGTTACTCAAGGTAGTAGCCGAAGCAATTACCCGAGCACCCCGCAAGGTTCCCGCCTTGGTATAAAGTGCATTATTACCGGTAAAAACAACATTACGAGTTGTTGGATCGGTGGTTAGTTGTTGATTAGATGTGACGTGGGCATACCGTTTGGCCGCATTAGTTTGCACTTGAAGGCCACCGAGAATCCCAAAACTTAAACCGGTCATTAGAACATACTTTAGATTTTTCATTAAACTGTCTCTCCTTATAGTTGATTATCAGTAAATTAGAATTAATGGTTGGAAAATTCAATAACTCGGATCAACTTAAGGACTGGCGCGACCAATGCCATCGATGTTGCTTATGTAAAATAGCTTAGTTTGAACAATATGTTGGCTAACAACTAAGTTAGCTAAAAAAGTAGAGACTTGCATAGTAACGCTCCTTTAAGTAGATTTCCCCCGAAATCCCCAGAAGCAGGTATCAATTGACCTTAATATACAACTAATCCACGATTAAGCTATGGCTTTTAACGAATGTTTACTTATTTGAATACAAAACTTAATAAACAGTGTAACTAAAAAAGATCTAGATAGAGGATGAAGTTAATCATCTCTATCTAGATCTAAGCTTAGATTGTTTTAGTTATAGTTTCTGAAATGATAGTTATGCACGGACCGTAAAAATGTTTAGTATTGCTTACCCTTCTCATAAACCAGCTCTGGCTCATTACCAGTTCTTTGGTTTTTGTCGAGGATATCAATCATTGTCATTTCGTCATCGCTGAGCTCGAAGTCCAGTTGGATGTTTTCTTTGACGCGGGAAACGGTTTTTGACTTCGGAATGATTGCTACACCACGTTGCAATTGCCACCTTAAAATCACTTGGGCAATTGAACGGTCATGATGATCAGCAATCTTTTTGATCATCGGATCTTCTAGGACCAAGCCTCTGCCGAGAGGGCTCCAGGCTTGTGTCAAAATTGACTCTTGTTTATCAAAGTCGATCATTGGTTGTTGGGTTAAGTAGGGATGAGTTTCGATTTGGTTAAGTACCGGCATCTCATTGGCTTGAGTCTTTAACAATTGCAAGTGAGCTTGGGTAAAGTTTGATACTCCAATGGATTTGGCTTTCCCTTGCTTTTTCAGTTCTTCAAAGGCACGCCAAGTGTCGAAAAACTTATCTGAAATTGGCCAGTGAACCAAAAGTAAGTCAAAATAGTCAGTTCCCATCTGCTGGAGAGAATAGTCTGCACTATTGATTGTTAGATCATAACCCTGATTCATTTCGGTGATTTTGTCGGTAATGAAAATCTTGTCTCTACTGATACCTAACTTTCTAATTGCTTCACCGAGTAAACGCTCATTTTGGTATAGCTGGGCTGTATCAAACAGACGATATCCTGCTTCATAGGCCGCCTTAACCGCTGTATCCATTTTTTCAGCATCATCTAATAAGTACGTTCCGAATCCCATCATTGGGATTGAGTTGCCATCTGCTAATTGATATGTATTGTTTGTAATTTCACTCATTTAATTGTCCTCCTTGGGTAACGCTTACATTTTATCATAAATGATTGCCTAAGACTGGTAAATCAATAAATTGCTAATTCTTAAAACTTTAATAATTGAACACTAAAAATGGGTTTTTTAAGCGGATTTTTGTACAATAGAATGTTAAAGAGAGGAGTTAAGCCAATGGCCGCCATTAAATTATCAGATGTGAATGTTGAACAGGGCTTAACCACGAGTCAAGTTCATCAACAAATCGAAGCTGGAAACAAAAACATTGCAGAACAGTCGCTGACAAGAAGCGTTAAACAGATTCTGTCAGATAACATCTTCACGTTGTTCAACTTAATCAACGTGGTCCTTGGAGCTCTGGTGTTTTATACGGGTAGTTATAAGAACCTACTCTTCCTGGGAATTGCCTTTTTCAATACAGTAATCGGTATTATCCAAGAAATTCGTTCGAAGCGTCAGGTCGACAAGATGGTGCTTTTGGCCGAAGGTAAAAACGTTGTTATTAGGGATGGTAAGGAAGTTGAAGTTCTGTCTGAAGAAATTGTTTTGGGTGACATTGTTCAACTATCCCGTGGAGACCAAGTCCCTGTGGATGGCCAAGTGGTTGCGAGCCGGTCAATGCAGGTTGATGAGTCGCAAATTACTGGTGAGGCCAAGACCATCACTAAGGAAAAGGCGGATGAACTAACTTCTGGTAGTTATCTTGTTGGTGGCTCTGGAAAAATGTTGGTAACTAAAGTTGGAAAAGATACTTTTGTTAACCACCTTTCTGACGAAGCCAAACAGGGTAAAGATGCTCCAAGTATTTTATTGAATACTATCAACAGAATCATCAAGGTGTTAACCTTCGTCATTATTCCTTTAGGGATTATTTTGTTTATGGTTAAGCTCAATCAGGGATTGGGGATTAATCGCTCCATTTTAGGAACCGTTGCTGCGATGATTGGAATGATCCCAGAAGGATTAGTTCTATTAACCTCGATGACACTGGCAGTTTCAGCAATGGCTTTGGCTCGGAAACGGACGTTGGTTCGTGACCTTCCCGCAATTGAAGCGTTAGCTCGTGTTGACACAATTTGTTTGGATAAAACCGGAACAATCACCAGTGGTGATTTGAAATTTGAGCGCTTGATTCCGATGGCAGCTGGAATTTCAGATGATCAGCTGAGAAAGATAGTTGCCACCATTTCGTACGGAACGGGTGACAGTAACGAAACGGCAATGGCGATTAAGTCAGAAATCGCTGATCCTAATCAAGAAGTTTCAAAAGTTGAAGCATTTTCTTCGGAACGTAAATGGAGTGGGGTCGAGGTTGCCGGTCAAGGAGCCTTTATCCTCGGAGCTCCCCAATTTATCTTTAAAAACTTAGATACAAAGGTTCAATCTCAAATCGATCAGGAAGCCAAAAACGGCTATCGGGTTTTAGCTGTAGCTAAAGCTGATCAGTTAGAGACGGAAAAATCATTACCTACCCCAGAACTTTTGGGATTGTTGTTGATTAGTGACGTTATTCGTCCAAATGCTCAAAGCACGTTTGATTTCTTTAGAAATCAGGATGTAGATATTAAGGTGATTTCAGGGGATGATCCGGTCACTGTTTCTACCATCGCCAATAACGCTGGCATTAGCAACGCGCGTGACTATATTGATATGTCGAAGGTTAGCGATGACGATGATTTTGGCAAACTTGCTTCAGAAAACGTTGTGTTTGGTCGGGTAACTCCAGATCAGAAAAAACGGTTGATCAGTGGACTCCAAGAAGATAAACATACCGTGGCGATGACGGGTGATGGTGTTAACGATATTTTGGCACTGAGACAGGCTGACTGTGGAATTGCCATGGCATCTGGAAGTGAGAGTACTAAAAGTATTGCGGACTTTGTTTTGATTGATTCCAATTTTGATGCCATGATTGGGGTTCTGAACGAAGGTCGGCGGGTTATTAATAACATCCAACGGGTCGCCGCAATGTATTTGATTAAGACAATGTACTCCGTTGCGTTATCGATTCTCTTCATGTTTTTCCAAAACAATTATCCATTTGAACCAATCCAGTTAACACCGATTACGACCTTAATGGTAGGAATCCCATCGTTTGTACTGGCATTACAGCCAAACTTTGCAAGAATCACTAACCAGTTTATGCGCCAAGTGTTGATTATTTCCGCACCAGCGGCGGCATGTATCGTCGGGTACATCGTGATCATTCAAGGAATTGGGGTTATTTTTGGACTAAACTATCGCTTTACCTCAACGCTGTGTGTTTTGATTACAGGGGCAATTTGCTGGCTGGCGTTAGTGTTGGTATCGCGGCCATTCAACCGTTTAAAGATTGCTTTAGATGTGGCCGTACTGGCGGCATTCTTGCTAATTGTAGTGTTCTTTAATAACTTATTCTCGCTAGTTTCACTGTTTAATCCGGTTGTCTGGTGGATTGCAATTCCACTGATTGCCACAGCATATCCAATCTATTTATTTGCCCAGGGATTAATCAGCAAGATTATGGATGCCCGGGAGCGAAGAAGATTGAAGAAAAGCCACGTTTAATTGGAACCAGAACATCTAGTGTTGTACACTAGATGTAGTAATTAACTCAATCAGTAGAGGTGTGCTATGACAGATAAAGAAGCTCAATATCAAAAGTGGGAACAGGACCTAAAAAAGGTAGAACTGCCCTTGTGGTCAGAACTACCAAAGTTTGATTTATACATGGATCAAGTGACGGCGTTTGTTAATGGAGTTCTTGGACAAATTGGCATCTCTCCAGTAACTCCAGCGATGGTCAACAACTACGTAAAAAATAAGGCAATAATTGCCCCAGTTAAGAAAAAGTACCAGACAATGCAAATTGCGGACATCATTATGATTAGTTTGCTTAAACCAGCGTTTTCTTTGGGCACCATTCGGCATGCAATCGATCAGGTTACTGCTAACATGTATCCTCAGCAGGCATATGATAATTTTATAAAGCGGCTGACTTTTTCATTTAAGAACATCGATAATATTTCTAATCGTGCTTTAGAAGAAAAAGATTTGAACGAAAAATTAATGCAAGTTGCAGCCAATGTTGTTATAGATAGGGTCCAATCTGAGAAACTTTTGGATATAATCAAGAAGCCATTACCGCAACTGAAGAGCTAGTGAACAGGTTCACATATAGGCAATGTAATCGCTTTCAAGAAATTGAACAAACTTTAGTAAGTAAGAAATGTAGCCAAAGATTGAGATATCAATGGTTACATTTTTTATTTTCACTTTTTGTGATTTTTTGAGCAAAAACTATTTACATTGAAAATATTCGTGTTATTATAATCTTGTGAAATAAATAACAAACCATTTTTGGAGGCAGCTCATGATTGAGAACAAAGTAGAAAACAAAAAAACAACTGATGTAGATACAATGATCAATGGTTTAGTTGAAAAAGCTCAAAAAGCTCTCGAGATTATGGATTCGTTTGACCAAGAAAAAGTCGATTACATTACACACCAAATGGTTATGGCTGGCCAAGACAAGCATATGGACCTTGCCATTATGGCAGCTGAAGAAACTGGCCGTGGTGTTGCAGAAGATAAAGCAATTAAAAACATGTATGCCACAGAAGAAATTTGGCACAGCATTCGCGAACACAAGACTGTTGGGGTTATCAAAGATGACCGCGAACGTCAATTGATTACTGTTGCAGAACCTCTTGGTGTTTTAGCCGGAATTACTCCAGTTACTAACCCAACTTCAACTGCATTGTTTAAGTCAATTATCGCAATGAAGACAAGAAACCCAATCATCTTTAGTTTCCACCCACAAGCATTGAAGTCATCAATTGCAGCCGCAAAGGTTGTCCGTGATGCCGCAATTGCTGCTGGTGCTCCTGAAGGTGCAATCCAATGGATTACAGAACCAAGTATTGAAGCTACTAACAAGTTGATCAACCACCCAGGCGTTGCCTCAACATTAGCAACTGGTGGTCCCGGCATGGTTAAGGCAGCTTACTCAACTGGTAAACCAGCCTTAGGTGTTGGTCCTGGTAATGGTCCCGTATATATCGAAAAGACTGCTAACATTCTTCGCGCAGTTAACGATTTAGTTCTTTCAAAGACTTTTGATAACGGAATGATTTGTGCCACTGAAAACAGTGCCATTATCGATGCAGATATTTACGATGTTGTTAAACATGAATTGGAAAGAAATGGTGTATTCTTCGTTAAGAAGGCAGATCACAAGAAACTTTCTGAAACAATGTTTAACCAAGAAAAAGGAAATGTTCTTGGACCAATCGCTGGTCAACCAGCTAAGAAGATTGCTGAAATGGCCGGAATTAAAGTTCCTGACAACACTAAAGTGTTAGCCGTTGAAATTAACAAGATTGGAATCAAGGAACCACTTTCAGGTGAAAAACTTTCACCAGTTATCAGTGTCTTCAAGTCAGCTGATCATAAAGAAGCATTTGACCTTGCTGAAAAATTATTGAACTATGGTGGTCTCGGACACACTGCTGCTATTCAAACTACCGACGATGACTTGGCACTTGAATACGGTAAGAAGATGAAGGCAGCCAGAGTTCTAGTTAACACACCAGGTGGTTTTGGTGGAATTGGTAACTTGTACAACGAAATGACACCATCACTTACTTTAGGTACTGGTTCATGGGGTGCTAACTCAATTTCTCATAACGTTACTGATTACGATCTACTAAACATCAAAACTATCGCAAAGAGACGAAATAATATGCAATGGGTTAAATTACCAAGAGTTTACTTTGAAAAGACTTCTATTCGCTACCTCGATGACATGCCAGGCATCAACAAGGTATTCATCGTAACCACACCAGGTATGGTTGAACATGGATACGTTGATAAGGTTCTGGATGAATTGAAACGTCGTCCTAACGAAATTCAATACTCACTCTTCTCAGATGTTGAACCAGACCCATCAACTGATACAGTTAACAAGGGTGTTGCTCAAATGCGTGCCTTTGAACCTGATACCATTATTGCTTTAGGTGGTGGTTCACCACTTGATGCCGCTAAGAACATGTGGTTGTTCTACGAAGATCCAGATACTAGCTTCTTCGGCGCAAAGCAAAAGTTCATTGATATCAGAAAACGTGCTTACCGCTTTAACAAGCCACGTAAGGCCCAAATGATTGCTATCCCAACTACTTCAGGTACTGGTTCAGAAGTAACTCCATTTGCTGTTATTACTGACTCAAAGACCCATGTTAAGTACCCATTAGCTGACTACGCATTGACTCCAGACGTTGCCATTGTCGACCCTCAATTCGTTGAAACTGTACCAAAGGGAACAGTTGCGGCATCAGGACTTGATACTCTTTGCCACGGAATTGAATCATTCGTTTCAACTATGGCTTCAGATTACACAAGACCATTGTCACTACAAGCAATCAAGTTAGTATTTGAAAACTTGGAAAAATCATACCAAGGTGATGCTGACGCCCGTGCAGAAATGCATAACGCAGCTACCCTTGCAGGTATGGCATTCGGTAACGCATTCCTAGGAATCAACCACTCAATTGCCCACAAACTTGGTGGAGAATTTGGTTTGACCCACGGAATTGCAATTGCAATCACTATGCCACACGTAATCAGATTTAATGCTAAATTACCAGAAAAGATCGCCGTATGGCCTAAGTACGAATACTTCCGCGCAAACAAAGACTACGCAGAAATTGCTCGTTACATTGGCTTGAGTGGTAAGAATGATGAAGAATTGATCGAAGCTTTGGTTAACAAGATTATTGACCTTGCTCACAAAGTTGGCGTAACTCTAAGCTTAAAGGCATGGGGTGTCGACAAGAAGCAATTTGAAAAGGCTGTTGACCGTCTCTCAGTTCTTGCTTACGAAGATCAATGTACTACTGCTAATCCAAAGGAACCATTGATGGCTGATTTGAAGCAAATCATGATCGATGAATACGATGGAAAAGGCGTTGAAAAGAAAAAATAAGCGATTAATATAATTGTTTATAAATAACAAAGAGCTACGATGTTGAACATCGTAGCTCTTTTTTGGCGAAAATAATCAGTAATTACAACTGCTTGTATTCCTTCCACTCTGGCCTGGGTTTTCCAGTTTCTTCTGCCCTTTTGATTGCTTGGTAGTACGCAATTTTGCGATTCAGATGGCGTTGATTCTCTTGCAGTTCAGCAATTGTCTGAGCTATCTTTTGCTCGCGTTCAGCCAAAATATTGCAGATTAGTTCGGTATTTTTGCTGTCAGAATCAAGCTCAAAAAGTTCCTTAATCTCAGTTAAGTTCATGCCGGCGTTTTTAAAGCAACAAATCGTACTCAGTCTGCTTAAATGATTATCGTTATAGATGCGTCTTCCATGACTCCTAGGGACGTTAAATATCAGACCAAGTTGTTCGTAATACCGCAAAGTTGAGGCCTGTAATTGATATTTTTCGGCAACTTCACTGATTGAGTAAGTTTTCATAAGCGTTCCTTTGACTTAAAGTTTACTTTAAGTTGTACCCTTAAGGAAGATAATTGTAAAGGGGACGAAAAAATGTATCTAGCTAATAGCAAGCGTTATGATCAGATGAAATACAATCGAGTTGGCAAAAGCGGGTTAAAGATTTCCGCATTAGCTTTAGGACTTTGGCACAATTTTGGTAGTGTTGATGACTTTGAAAACCAAAAGCAGATTATTCATGCGGCGTTTGATTCCGGAATCACTTACTTTGATTTGGCAAACAATTACGGACCAATTCCTGGAAGTGCAGAGGAGAACTTCGGTCGAATCATGGCAACGGATATGAAATCGTACCGAGATGAAATGATTATTGCTTCAAAGGCGGGTTATGTGATGTGGCCGGGACCATATGGAGATTGGGGTTCACGCAAGAGTATTATCGCCAGTGCTGATCAATCCTTGCAGCGGATGGGACTAGACTATGTCGATATCTTTTATACCCATCGCCCTGATCCCGAAACACCAGTGGAAGAAACTGCAAGAGCGTTGAACCAGTTAGTAACTGAAGGAAAGGCACTTTATGTAGGAATTTCCAATTATAATGGCAAACAAACCGAAGAAATTGCCAAGGTGTTTGAAAAATTAGGCACCCCATTTGTGATTTCTCAGCCAAGATACAATATGTTTAACCGAACTGCTGAATCTGACCTATTTCCAGTTCTTAAGAAACTTGGGAAGGCTGCAGTCGGCTTTAGTTCACTATCACAAGGGTTGCTGACGGATAAGTACCTAAATGGTGTTCCAAGTGATTCTCGGGCAAGCAAGAGTTCAAGTCCATTCTTAAGTCCTGCTCAAGTCGAAGAGACTGTAGCGACCGTTAAACAGTTAAATGAATTGGCAGGTCAACGAGGACAAACTTTAGCAGAGATGGCCTTGGCTTGGAATTTGAGAGAGCCTGAGGTGGCGAGCGTCTTAATTGGAGCAAGTCGTCCAGAACAAATTGCGGATAATGTAGCTGCATTAAAGAATCTTGAATTTTCTACCGATGAATTAAAAGAAATTGATCAAATCCTTGATCGACAGGGTAAAATCGATTGGGATAAGCGATAGATTAATAGGAGTAGGGAGTGGGACAGAACAAGGCTCAACGAAAAAAATGCTGTTATAATTTCAAAAAGTGAAATTATAACGGCATCTTTTTCTTCTATTCAGATAGTTGCTACACGCAGTAACCATCAGGACTGAGAGCCATTTCTCATGACTCTCAGTTACTGTTGGTCTGCAGTAAACATCAAGTTTGAATCCTACTATTCGTAGAATTCAATACTTGTTGTTCTTGCTGGGGCGCTAAGACGAAATCAAAGATTTCTGTACCGCTCTCTGCGGGGGTGGGACGACGAAAGCATCTTAGTATGCTTTCTGTCTCACTCCCTACTTTTAGCTAAATTAAATAATTATTCCGTTGCAGTGATCGACTTCATGCTGGATGATTTGGGCAGTGAAATCAGTGAACTCCTGGGTATGCTGTTTAAAATTCTGATCCTGATATCTAACGGTAATTGTGGAATAGCGGGTAGTTTCTCGTTCTCCGGGTAAGGAAAGACAGCCTTCAGTCGTAACGTACTTGCCTGTCTTGCTGATAATTTTGGGATTTAGCATTGGAACGCTCATAATTCCCAGTTGGAATACGATTATCTGTTTTTGAACACCAATCATATTTGCAGCTAAGCCAACGGCCCTGTCTGAGTTTGCTTTAATTGTGTCAATCAAATCGGTGACGTGTTGCTTGTCAGCTGGAGTGACTGGTTGGGAGGGCTGAGCTAAAAATGCTTGATCGGAAATAATGTTTTGTTTCATGAGGTCAAGTCCTTTAATAGATTTGATATGGGGTATAATTAATAGATATAAAAACGTTAAGTGGGGCAGAGTATGAACGCTAATTTAAGAAAAATTGATGAGTTTGTTAGAGGAGAGCTAGGCCACGAGACGTCTGGCCATGATTATCAACATATTAAGCGGGTGGTTAACCTTGCCAAATTGATAATCGAAGGTGAACCCGCAAACGAGGAACTTGTCTTGATATCAGCTTATCTTCACGATGTGATTGATGATAAGGTTACTGATAATCCAGAGGCCAAAAAGGCAGAAATCAAAAAATTATTATCATCGATGGGATATCAAGATGAATTTATTTCATCAGTCTTTAGCATTATTGAAAATATGTCATATAGTGCCAATTTAAAGTCAAAACACGTACTTTCACTAGAGGGACAAATTGTTCAGGACGCTGACCGCCTTGACGCCATTGGGGCGATTGGAATTGCCCGGACGTTTTATTTTGGCGGCCACTTTGGGGAGATAATGTATGATCCAAGAATCATGCCTCGCAAGGAAATGGATAAGACTGAGTACCGTAAGCGAAATACCGTGATTAACCATTTTTATGAAAAATTGTTGAAGTTAAAAGATCAGTTAAATACTAACACCGCAACAGAGATTGCCGAGAGACGCCAGCAGGTGATGCTCGATTTTCTGGCAGAATTTTACGATGAATGGAACGGCAAAAAATAATTAGACTAGTTTTGCCAGCCAGTTGATGATTATTGAAATCACTAAGTTAAAAGCTAAGATAATGGCAATCCCGATGGTAAAGTGAATAATTCCGGTTAGCATTCCAGAAAATAGGGATGTCAGGCTTAAAAGGACGGTAATTACAATAATTGTTATAAGAGCGGGGATGAGTCCTTGCTTAGCGTTATTAAAATCAGCGGAACTCAGGTCAAATCCGCCAACACAAATGGTGATTGCCAGTAGAATAAAGATTACATAGCCGGCAACACTAAATTCTGGAAGCGAAAACGCCTGTAAATCACTATTTTTAACGGCTAAAATTGCGGAGCTAAAGCTGATTGGAAACAGGATTTTGTATGCCAATAACATAATTAAGGAACATCCAAACGTTGGGGCCAAACCAATAAACAGGTTACCAGTCCGCTGGTAAATGCTATTGGGGTCCCAGCTATGATTAACGTATCCAAGGGTTGGCTCATCTTGGGTGGGAAACTTAATCAGCCGGACTGAGTCGATTCGGTGTCTAAAAATCAACGCCATTAGCCAGTGTGAAGCTTCGTGAATCATGACGCCGATTCCGCCAATAAATACCTGACTGCGAATCCCTAAGTGGCTAGCAACTAGACTTTTGGTTTCTTGATTTAATTTGGACAGCATCACCGTAAACAAAAAAGGTACTCCGAAAAGGAGCACAATTACGATCAAAATGTTTTCAAAGATTTGAATGAGCATTAAATTACTCCTCTAAATCAATGAAATCAGCGTGGACGAGATTGGCTAAATCCTCCGCATTCAGCTTGACTGAGCGGCCAATCTGACCAGAAGAAACAATGATTTCTCCCATTTCCTTGGCCTCTTGATCAATGTAGATTGGGTAATGGAATTTTTCCCAAATTCCGACTGGAGTGTTAGCGCCATGTTCGTAACCAGTTGTTTTTAGCAGGTCTTTAAGGGGCACCATACCAACCTTTTTGTTTCCTGATGCCTTGGCTAATTTTTTGTAACTTAGGTGCTTATCAACCGGAAGAACCCCAACAACTGGGCCAGTGTTATTTCCTGTCAGCACGAGTGTTTTGTAAATCGTGTGTTCATCTTGGCCAATGTGATCAACGCTGAGTTGAGCGACATCGCCCTCTTGATGGGTTGGAAATTCCATTTGTTCAAACGAAATTTTGTTTTTATCTAGAATCTGTTCAACTAAAGTTTTGTGAGCTTTCTTTTGCTTCTTTTTTGCCATTTTAAAACACCTCGAGCTAATTTTATCACATCATAAAGGTGATTTACTTATGGTCTAGTTATAAATATCTGTTATACTTTAGCATTGGTAGTTCAAACGAACGAATTTTTTAAGGAGAAGAAATGGTGGATTTAGTTTATCGCAATATTATGACCGACTTAAAGCGGCGAATTGAGAATAACGAATTCAAAAATAAGCGGTTACCTGATGAACGAAGCCTTAGTGAGTCCTACGGGGTGAGCCGAAGTTCCGTTAAACGAGCTCTTAATGTGCTTGCAAATCAGGGAATCATTTTTAAAAAACGGGGATCAGGTACGTTTATCAACCCACTGTATCAAAAGAACCAGTCTATTTTTCAGTACGAAGGATCAAATTTGGGGGTTACCGATAGTTTTAAGAGCAACGGCAAGATTCCCCAAATTAAATTGTTAGATTTCAAAGTCGTAACTGCGGACGAAGATTTACAAACGGAGTTGTTTTTGAAACCGGGGGATTTTGTGTACCAAATCAAGCGGCTTAGAACGTTTGAAGATCAACCGTTTATGATTGAGTTAGGCTATATCCCAATTCGGGTTGCCCCAGAATTGACTAAAGAAGTCGTTGAGGGTTCAATCTTTAATTATTTTGAAGATACGACTGGAAAATCAGTTACGAAATCGTTTATGTCAATTAAGGCCGAACCTTCCAGGGATGAAGACCATGAACTTCTTGGGCTGAAACCAGTGGAACCGGTTGGGGTGATGGAAGGAATTTTCTTCCTTGATGATGGAACCCCATTTGAGGTTTCAAACATGCGACTCCACTATAAATATTTAAATTACAATACGTTCGTCGATTTAGACGATTAGTCTATAGTAAGTGTTTGGATAAAGAGCAACGATAATTTCAAGAAATTATCGTTGCTCTTTTTTGTCCATTTTTAATTAAATATTTTTTCCAGCAGTTTTGGTCAGGATAAACCCAACTGGTAAGCGCCATCATTTTTGAGAAAAAATGGCACCTTTTTTTACTGAAAACACTAGACGATTGCGGTTTTTAGATACATAATGGCACTGTCGCATGGATTGTTTTTTGAGATTTAAGAATTGGACCGTATCAATTTACGCAAAAGTTGACTTTTGGTTTTCTTTGATTATTATTAGAGGTGTAAGTTGATCAATTATCTAATTGGTGAATTTTACGAGCATTCGATGCACAATATGCTGCTAAAAATAAAAGGAGTGTTAATTCATGGCTGTAGATTACGATTCCAAAGAGTATTTGGAACTTGTTGACAAGTATTGGCGTGCTGCTAATTATCTTTCAGTAGGTCAACTATACTTGCGTAAGAACCCATTATTAAAAGAACCTCTAAAGGCTGAAGACGTAAAAGTTAAGCCTATTGGTCACTGGGGAACTATTGTTTCTCAGAACTTCATTTATGCTCAATTAGATCGTGTTATTAACAAGTACGACTTGAACATGTTCTATATTGAAGGATCAGGTCACGGTGGCCAAGTTATGGTTTCAAACTCATACCTTGACGGCTCATATTCTGACATTTACCCTAACATCTCTCAAGATGAAGAAGGTATGGCAAGACTGTTTAAGCAATTCTCATTCCCAGGTGGAGTTGCTTCACATGCTGCCCCTGAAACTCCAGGTTCAATCCATGAAGGTGGAGAACTTGGATACTCACTTTCACACGGTGTTGGTGCTATCTTTGATAACCCTGACGTAATTGCCGCTGTTGAAATTGGTGATGGTGAATCAGAAACTGGTCCATTAGCTGCATCATGGTTCTCAGATAAATTCATTAACCCAATTACTGATGGTGCTGTTCTACCAATCATTAACATGAACGGTGCTAAGATTTCTAACCCAACAATTCTTTCACGGATGACTGATGAAGAGTTGACTAATTACTTTGGTGGTATGGGTTGGGAAGCTCACTTTGTTGAAACTGATGGTAACGATGACTACCTCAAAGTTGCTGAAGACTTCTCAAAGACATTGGATACAGTTATTGAAAAGATCAAGGCCATTCAAAAGAATGCTCGTGAAAACGAAACACCAGATCACGTTAAATTGCCTACTTGGCCAATGATCGTCTTCCGTTCACCTAAGGGCTGGACTGGTCCTAAGAAGGATCTTAACGGTGACCCTATTGAAGGTTCATTCCGTGCTCACCAAATTCCAATTCCTGTTGATGCCAACAACATGGATCACGCTGACATCTTGGTAAACTGGATGAAGTCATACAAGCCAGAAGAATTGTTCAACGATGATGGTACTTTGAAGGATGAAATCCGTGAAGTTGCCCCTAAGGGTGATCGTCGGATGTCAGTTAACCCAATCACTAATGGTGGTATCGATCCTAAGCCATTAGTATTGCCAGACGTTAAGGACTTCGCTGTTAAATTTAACAAGCGTGGTAATGAAGAACGCCAAGACATGGTTGTTTGGTCAGACTGGTTGAACGAAGTTGCTAAACTCAATCCAAAGAGCTTCCGTGGATTCGGTCCTGATGAATCTAAATCAAACCGTCTATTCAGCCTACTTGACGATCAAAAGCGTCAATGGATGGAAGACATTCATGATACATTTGATGAAAACATGTCAAACAGTGGTCGTGTCATTGATTCACAACTTTCAGAACACCAAGCAGAAGGTTGGCTTGAAGGTTACGTATTGACTGGCCGTCATGGATTCTTTGCCACATACGAATCATTTGGACGGGTTGTTGACTCAATGTTGACTCAACACTTCAAGTGGTTACGTAAAGCTGCTGAACAAAACTGGAGAAACAAGTACCCATCATTGAACTTTGTTGATACATCAACTGTATTCCAACAAGATCACAATGGTTACACTCACCAAGATCCAGGTATGCTTACTCACTTAGCTGAAAAGAAGCCAGAATTCATTCGTGAATACTTGCCATCTGATGCTAACACCTTGCTTGCTGTTGGTGACGTTGCATTTGCTAGTGAAGAAAAAATTAACTTGATTGTTACTTCAAAGCACCCACGTCTACAATGGTACTCAATTGAAGAAGCAACTAACTTGGTACACAATGGTCTTGGCTACATTGATTGGGCATCTACTGATCAAGGTCAAGAACCTGATGTTGTCTTTGCTGCCGCTGGTAGTGAACCAAACCTTGAAGCACTTGCTGCTATCTCAATCTTGAACAAGGAATTCCCAGAATTGAAGATTCGTTACATCAACGTTGTTGATCTATTGAAGCTTCGTTCACCTAAGGTTGACCCTCGTGGATTGAGTGACGAAGAATTTGACAACTTGTTCACCACTGACAAGCCTGTTATCTTCGCCTTCCATGGTTTCGAAGGTTTGATCAAGGATATCTTCTTCGATCGTCACAACCATAACTTACACGTCCATGGTTACCGTGAAAACGGTGATATCACTACACCATTTGATATGCGTGTATTGAACCAACTCGACCGTTTTGACCTTGCTAAAGAAGCAATTTCAGACGTTCCTGAATATGCAATTAAAGGAAGCTACTTCATTCAACGTATGAATGACACGATTGACAAGCACAATGCTTACATTCGTGAAGTTGGTACTGACTTACCAGAAGTAACAAACTGGAAGTGGGAAGGCCTTAACAAGTAATTCTTTGCTTGTTTAGCTTCATAATAAAAAACGAAGACCGCTAAATCTTAATGGATTTAGCGGTCTTTTATTTTCTTTATTTTGGGTCTCGCAAGAGTGTGAACTTATCGTTATCTTCGAATAATTTTCCAACAGCTAACAAAAGATCTTCGCGACCTTTTCTAGCCATAAATTGGATTCCAAGTGGCATTCCATTATCGCTGATATGAGTTGGCAGGCTAATACCGGGTTGGCCACTGATATTTGCCAACTGGGTGAATGGTGAAAGAGTTAGGGATGGTAACCACTGATCCCAAATGATATTAAGCTGTTCATTTGGATCGTAGTCCTCAATATGCAGCATCTTTTCAAAATTCTCTTCACTAACTAATTGCTCGGCGATTTTAGGAGCGGTGTGCGCAGTGGCAGGAGTTAGGTACAGGTCATGCTCTGTGTTGAAGGCGTCCATTTCGGCACCAACATTATCCCAAAAGGTAAGGGAACTACTGTAATCGACTGCGGATACACCACGACCAGTGTAGCCCAGTGCCCAACTAAGGGTTTCTACATTTTGCTTAATTGTTTGATCAGATAGTCCCATCGATGCAAACATGGTTGCCGTCTCTCCAGCATTCATCTGGTAATAGCTTTGCATTAACTTGGTTCCGTCGACCGGTGCATCACGTTCTTCAACCTTGAACCCAAGTGATTCCAAGAAAACAACTGCGTCCTTTACGGCAGTAATTGCGGTTTCAGAGACCGGGGTTCCAACGGGAGATTTGGTTGAAAATGCAATTTTGATATCTTTGGATAGGTTAGAGATTCTATCAAATGGGGTTGGTGGCAATGGAACCTGGAATGGGGCAGCCATCTGAACGACACTCAGTGCATTCAGTGTTGACGCTATGTCTTGAATATTGTTTGAAATGGCAAAGTTGATTGCAGCTCCTTGCCAGCCACGCCATTCTCCTGGCCCAGCAGGGACTCTCCCACGCGTAGGCTTGAGACCAATCACTCCAGAAAATGATGACGGAATTCTAATCGATCCGCCACCATCGGAAGCAGTTGCAATTGGCAGCCACGAATCGCTAACAGCTGCAGCAGCCCCTCCGGAGGATCCACCTGGCTGAAAATCAAGGTTCCACGGGTTATGGGCATCACCATAAAGTTTTGAGTCGGTGATATTTTTAAAACCAAATTCAGGGGCGTTGGTTTCGCCGACTGGGATAAACCCAGCTTTAATCACTTGCTTAACAAAATTGTTAGTATCTGCCGCTACTGCGTCTTTAAGCAACTTAGAGCTTCCAGTATCGGGTTCACCTTTGATTCCTTGTCCAAGACCTTTTAAAAGGATTGGGATGCCGGCAAATTGCTGGCCTTGATCGGTAAAAGAAGTTGCCCAGTTACGAGCTTTTTCCGGCCAAGTTGATGTGACGGCATTTAATCGGGAATTTTCTGCATCAATCGTTGATAACAATTCATTTACTAGTTCAAACGGTGTAACATCGCCATTTCTAATCATTTTCGTTAATTCTGTTGCGGAATGGGTTCTAAGCAAAGTAGTCATTAAACTTCTTCCTTTCCGGTATGGGGATCACTCATGATATTGATGAATGCTTGCTCACTCGAATCTAAAACGTATCCCTTTCTAAACGCAATGTAGACTTTAAAAGTGGGAACGAACGAATCCGTTAGGGTAAGTTCCCTTAGTTTATCATTTTTAGTCACGGCTAAGCTCGTTAATAGAGCGATTCCGCCACCGGCAGCAACAATTCTCTTTAAGATTTCGGCTTCGGTAGTCTTAAACGCAATTTTCGGCTCTACACCAACCGTTTGCTTAAGTTGAGAAAAGACACGATTATGGACAAAACCTTCCTCAAAGGTAACGAAGTCACTACTGGCAGCGTCCTTAAAGGCAATCCGGTTTTCTTTGAAGCGGGTATCGGATTCAGGAGTGATTATGGTAAATGGAAATTTTCCGAGTAGTCGCAATTCTAAGTCATTAGCACTGAGTGGGGTGGTTGAACCTAGCAGGGCAATGTTGATATTCCCTTTTAGTAGTTCCCCAAGGGCTTCGGACGAACCAGTAGTTTGAGCATCGATTTTTGCTAATAATTGATGCTGCTTTAAATCCTTTATGAATTTTGGGAAGAAATAGGTTCCTAAAATTGGAGGCAGTCCCAACTTGATCTTGGGAGACGTGGCTTCCTTGATTTCAAGCTTTGCTAATTCTAGTTGGTGGGTGGCAACTTGGGCGCGCTGATAGAATTGCCAGCCAGAGTCAGTAATTTCAAGGGCATGGTGGCCAGGATCATTCTTCACTAATTTAGTATCTAAGCCTTCTTCCAGACGCTTAATTGCGTAAGAAATCGTTGGTTGCGATACGCCGAAAAAGGTGGCAACCTTTGAATAATTTTTATCTTCAACCAATTTCATGAAGTATTGTAAATCTTTTGTTTGCATAATTAGCACCTCGATATAAATTAATTTTATCATAACAAAACCATTTGACTATATTTTTTATAGTGAACTACGATGTGGATATACTAATAAGAAGAGGTGCTTCAAATGAATGCACGGGATATTCTAAATAATCCTTTTTTAAATAAGGGAACTGGCTTTACGAAAGCTGAACGAGATGAGCTTGGACTTAATGGCCTCGTTCCCCCTAGAGTTCAGACGATTGACGAACAAGCAGCAGAGACTTATCAACTGCTAGAAACTAAGCAAAGTGATTTGGAAAAGCGATTCTTTTTAATGAACGTTTTTAACGAAAATCGGACGCTGTTTTTCAAAGTGTTTAGTCAACATATAGAAGAGTTAATGCCGATTGTTTATGATCCAACGATTGCTGATACCATTGAAAATTACAGTCATTGGTACGTTCGCCCTCAGGGTGCAGTATTCTTATCAATCGACGAACCGGATAATATTGAGACCGCCTTGAAGAATGGGGCGAATGGTCGGGATATTCGACTAATTGTCGTTAGTGATTCTGAAGGGATTTTAGGAATTGGTGATTGGGGTGTCCAGGGAGTTGATATTTCTGTGGGTAAGCTAATGGTTTATACCGCAGCTGCCGGAATTGACCCTAGTCAAGTTTTGCCAGTTGTAATCGATGACGGGACTAACCGTCAAAGTCTGTTGGATGATCCGCTGTATTTAGGTAACCGTCATAAACGGGTTCGCGGCAAACAATATGATGATTTTATTGATAAATTTGTTAATACGGTGGAAACGTTATTTCCAAAGGTTTACCTTCATTGGGAGGACTTTGGTAGGGGAAATGCTGCCAATATTTTAAATCGTTACAAGGATAAAATTACCACATTTAATGATGATATTCAGGGAACAGGAATTATTGTGTTATCCGGAATTCTGGGTGCATTGCAAATCTCTGGTCAAAAATTAACTGACCAAAAGTACGTTTCCTTTGGAGCCGGAACCGCTGGAGCTGGAATCGTGAAGCGCATTTACGATGAAATGATCTTACAAGGATTAACTCCGGATGAAGCAAAACAACATTTTTATTTGGTTGATAAGCAGGGATTGTTGTTTGCGGATGATGAAACTTTGACACCAGAGCAAAAACCATTTGCCCGTGCTTGCAATGAGTTTGCTAATGCTGAAGAACTGACTGATTTAGAATCTGTAATTAAGACAGTTCAGCCAACAATTTTGGTGGGAACATCAACAGTTTCTGGGGCATTCACTGAAAGTGTAGTTTCAGAAATGGCTGCCCATACTGAGAGGCCAATAATCTTTCCAATTTCAAACCCAACTAAATTAATGGAAGCAAGTGCTGATGATGTGCTTCGATGGTCTGATGGTAGGGCCTTAGTGGCAACTGGAATACCTAGTCAACCAGTTGAGTATAAAGGAGTCACTTATGACATTGGCCAGGCCAATAACGCATTAGTTTATCCGGGATTGGCGCTAGGAACAATTGCAGCGGAAGCAAGTGTGTTGTCTGATTCAATGATCAGTGCGGCCGCACATTCATTGGGCGGAATCGTGGATACTGACAAACCTGGGGCAGCAGTCTTGCCACCAGTTTCAAAATTGGATGAGTTTTCTCGAACCGTTGCTGTTGCTGTTGCGAAGGCAGCAATTAAAGACGGGGTAAGTAATCACAGTGAAGATGAGGTAGAAAACTTAGTCAATTCAATGAAGTGGACACCTGAATATTAGTGGATTTATTTTAAGCAAAAAATAGGAGCCAGATAAAAGCATCTTCGGACGCTATCTATCTGACTCCATTTTTATTATCTAGTTTGACGATGATGTGCTTGAACTAAGAATAACCAAGCAATTAAACCAAAGATGATTGGACCTCCGATGGTCCAGAATCCGGTTTGAACGTCACCTTCTAAGAATGGTTGGATGGCAGAAAAGCCAATTCCGCCGACCAAAACGACCAATACAACGGCAACGATTGAGTTAGTTACAAATTTATTTTTAAAGAAGACGAATGGGCGTTCCAAGTCAGTTCTTCTCTTAAAGAATGGAAACGCACCAATCAAGAACAGGTAAGGGAATGAGGTGGAGATATTCCCCATGTCGGTCAGGATAGTGTAAAACTGCTTGGCACCTGATCCACCAAATGAAACGAAGAATATAAAGACGCAGACGATTGCAGCTTGTAACCACATCGAGAATGCTGGCATTCCTGCCTTATTGAGCTTAGTCATCCGGGCAGGCCAAAATTCTTTATTTGAACCAAGGATAAATGATTTTAGAGGGGAATAAATAAGTACGAAAAATGACCCCATATACGCCATGAACATGCTAAGGCCAGCGAACCTAGCCAGACTTGTTCCAAGGAGGTTTGCGGTTTGTGCTGACAGGTGCAGACTTTGGCCGATATATACCCCAAGGTTATTCATAAGGACGTAAGTGATGTTTCCCAAGTTAGTTCCCTTACTACTCAAAACCTTATCCCAGTTTGTTGTGATTCCCCACAAGAAGATGGAGATTGAATAGGTAAACGTAATTACAATTGTTGAGACGATTATTCCCTTTGGAAATGTTTTTTCGGGTTTATCTAGTTTGTCGGTGATTCCACCCATTGATTCACTTCCGGCGTACGCAAAAACGGCGTAAACGAAAAAGCTTAGGATGGCTGAGTTTGAATGAAATTCAGGGTTAGGCGACTTGATGAAGCTAGCTACACCAGTAATTGGTTCAGCTAAGTGGCCACCGTTTAATGCTAGTGCAAGTAAACTAAGGACGGCAAAAACTCCCGTCAAGATCATCACAAAAACGCCACCAACAGATGCAACTTTAGAAATTGAATCAATTCCATGAACCGCAAATAGTGTGACTACTAGGATCCAGAGAATTCCTAAAATTCCGATAGTCTCAGTCGCGTTTAGACCTAGAAAACTCCAAGTTTGGGTTTTATCGCTTCCAAAAAGGAAAGTTGAAAACGGAATCCATACTTTTGAAGCAGTAGACATCATCCAGATTACCCAGGATGATAGCCAGATGAACGTTCCAATGAATGCCCATTCTTCCCCAATGGATCCAGCTAACCAAGAGTAAATTCCACCTTTGGCTTCTTTGAAAGCTGATCCATACTCAGCAAACATCAGTCCACTAGGTAGAAAGAACAAAATTGCAGCAAGCACATACCAGATGATACTTGCGTAACCCATTTGATCAAACGCAACGGTAGTGTTTGCAAAACCATAAATTGTACTAAAAATCATTAGTATTAAACTAACGGTTTTGATTTGTTTCGACTGTGCCATTTATTTCAATCCCCAATAATAAAATTTGTAAGCTGAGGAATTAATGATTGCTGACTAAAATTGAATTAATAAATAAAAATCCCTCAGAATTACCAAAGATAGTCTATCACTGGGATGTATAAAGAAGCGGTTACTTTGGTTAGAATTAGATAATAATTAGGTTAAATTAGGTTATTTTTGATAGATTCTTTGCATAATGTAATGAAATTGCTAAGTCATTTATCCTGAACATTAATAAAAGATTTGAAATCTGCGGGTACGGGTGCCTCAACGGAAACCCAATTGCGATAAAACGGTAACTTAAAGCGGATGGTTTGCGAATGGAGCAACATGTGGGTAAATGAATCGTCAGAGTAAAGTGGGTCGCCAACAAGTGGGTGGCCAATAGATTGCATGTGAACCCTAATTTGGTGAGTTCTGCCAGTTTCTAATTTGATTTGTATGAGGGAATATCCGTTTCTTGAATCGCAAACTTGATAATGGGTGATTGCGTTTTGGCCATCTATGGTAGAGACTTTCCGCTTACGTTTATCTTCAGGATCCTTTCCAATGGGGGAGTTAATTGTTCCGTGATCACTATCGAATGTTCCATGAACCCAAGCTAAGTAAGTTCTTTCAGTGACCTTATGGCGGATATCATCGACTAGACTTGGGACTACTGCAGGATTCTTGCCAAAAATAATTGCCCCACTAGTTTCCTGATCAAGTCTATGGATCATATAAGGAACTATTCCGGTAGCATCAAGATAACCAGCGAGCTGGTTGATTGTTGCCCCATTTTCTCCGGGTTGGTTTGGATGGGTTTTGTCCCCACGACGTTTGTTGACCACAATCACATCATCAGTTTCGTATAGAATCTGTGGTTGATATGATTTATCGACCAGGACTGTTGGAAATGCTGATTCAAAGTCCTCGGGGATAAATTCTAGCTGGATGGAATCACCACCCTTAACTGCAAAGCTCACAGGGAGATAGTTGCCGTTTACGGTTACCCGTTCGGCTTTTCGAACGCTGTATAGAAGGTGCTTTGGCAATCCATAATAATTACTAAGAACTTCCTTTAGTGTAGTTTGGGGGAAACTTTTAGGAATGATTAAATTGTAATGCCACTGTGTTTTCATCACTGTACCTCAGTTATTTCAAAATAAAAGGAGCACAAATCCCTAGGGATCCTCTGCTCCTTTAAAAACTAATATTTAGGTGTAGCTTACTTTTTAGCTTGCTTTTCTGGACGAACAATTAGCACGTCACAAGTTGCAGTTCTGACAACAAAGCTAGTAACAGAACCAATAATCAATCTTTCAACGGCGCTTAAACCAGTTGAACCAATGATTACTAAGTCAGTATTGTGATCTTTAGGAAATTCGCGAGCGATGATTGGCTTTGGATTACCAAATCGAATGTGAATATCAACATCGCTAACACCTGCAGCCTCTGCCTTATCTTTCATTTGCTTAAGCTTGTCTTCAGTATTTTCAGTTAATTTGAAAACAACGTCGCCACTTACGGCTGAACCATATGTTTGGTTGAATTGATTAACTTCCAAGACATTGAGGATATCAAGGTGTGCCCCTGCTTCCTTAGCAACTTCAATTCCTCGATCGAGAATGTTTTGAGTAACGGCAGAACCGTCAACTGGTACTAAAATGTTTTTGTATCCACTTAATGCCATACTAATCACCCCTGGATTCGTTTGTTTATAGTTAAACTATAACATTGTCTGGCGAGAATGTAACCTTTTTGGCCGATTTCACAAGCGATTGAAATCGCTTTCTCGAAGTGGTATGATTGCTTACAAATAGAATTGAAATGGGGCTTTTCTAATGTATTTTCACATAATGAAATCAGACGATATTCGACTTAATTTGGCAACTGAAACCTATTTGATGAACGAAAAGAAATTTGACGAACCATTATTGTTATTCTACATTGAAGGACCATGTATTATTGTGGGCCGGAATCAAAACACATTGGAAGAGATCAACAAACAATACGTAGATGACAACGGTATTGTTGTCACGAGAAGAACTTCTGGTGGGGGAGCAGTTTACCAAGATTTAGGTAACCTGTGCTTTAGTTTCGTTGTGGACAGCGATAGTGAAGAATTTGGTGACTTCAAGTCATTTGTTCAACCTGTTGTTGATGCGCTGCACAGAATGGGGGCAACGACTGCGGAAGTTTCTGGACGCAATGACATTTTAGTAGATGGTAAGAAGTTCTCCGGAAACGCGATGTACACTAAAAATGGTAAGACTTTCTCACATGGTACTTTGATGCTTGATGTTGATTTAACAGTGTTACCAAAGGCACTAACTGTTCCTGAAGATAAGATCAAGTCTAAGGGAATCAAGTCAGTTAGCTCGCGGGTAACTAACCTCCGGCCGTACTTATCATCCGAGTACCAAGACATGACTACTCCACAATTTAGAGATGAATTGTTAAAGGAATTATTCCATGTTGATAACCTTGATGAAATCAAAGATCGTGAGTATAAATTAACCCCTGAGGATGAAGCTGGAATTGACAAAATCAATTCAGAAATCTTCGACAACTGGGATTGGGTTTATGGAAATTCACCAGAATTTACCGTTAAGAAACGTCAGCACTTTACAAGTGGTACTATAGATGCAAGATTTATCGTTGACGATGGTAAGGTGACTACCGCTAAATTCTACGGTGACTTCTTTGGACCTAAGGATGCTTCAGAATTGGCAAGCAAGCTTGAAGGCGTTCGTTTTGAACGCGAAGAGGTTGCTAAAGTTCTTGACGCTGTTGACGTTAATCAGTACTTTACTGGAATTACAAAGGACGACTTACTTGGTTTGCTTTTCTAACCTTAGGAAATACGTTAAACTAAATTTAAACTGATAAAGATAAATTCGGTATGGATTTATCTTTTTTATTTGGAGGATTATATGAAACCAGAAGAAAAGAAAGTTATTGGGTGGGCCGTTATTTCACTGGTTGTGTTTTTACTTACAAATGCGATCATGACTTTTAAGTGGATGGACCTAACTCGTCCTGTTACCATGGCAGAAACTTTGCAGGTAACGTACATTGCTATTGCTTTTTACGCTGCGACCATCGTGTTGGCAATGTTAAAGGTTAGACTCAGCTACTATTTGCTTGCGGTGGTTGTAGCAATCTATTCAGTTGGATTTGTAGGCATGGGGATCACGTTGGTTCAAGGAAGCAATGGTAACATTTTGTTAAGAATTCTGGTATTAGCCCTTGTTATTTTTGGAATTGTTGTTAATGTGTACTGGTACATGTTAGCATTTAAACTTAGATCAGTACTTCAAACTGAGTTAATAAAAAAACGAGCTGCAAAGCATAATACAGAAATTAGGTGATTGAATAATGGACGCTGAGGTATCAACGTTTATTGAAAATGTTAAGGCTGGAAATGTTTTGGCCAACCACACAAGTATGAAGTTAGCAGAATTACAAAAAATCGACGCAAAAGCAATCAAACCTATAATTGACTACATGGTTAGTCATTTAAAGGAAGGCAATCAGGAAGTTGTTTCCGAGATTAAGGTTGCTGACGATGATACAGCTGTATTTAGGTTGGAAAGTAATTTAATTAACTTGCCACTTGATGAAATTGATAGAATCAATAAGATGATTTCCGATCAAGAAAGTTTGCCGGTAAATGTGTACCTGGTTGTGGTTTCCGAATTTGTAAATCAATCTGGTTTGCGAATTGACGAAGTGACATCAGCAGATGATTTTATTGCTGATCCGGATAGCTTTTCAGCAACAATTACTGATTGGATTTCAGAAAAAGCAACGGCAATTGCCGAAAATAAGGCTAGTGAAGACGAGTCCAAAAAGTAATTGCTTATTTTCAGAAAACATTGTATAATCATTGCATGCGATGAGTCGAGAGATCACGCAACTTCGGTTGTTCGCGCAATCGATTTAAGTGATGTTTTGAGCGGGACACATTTTCTGCACGGATTTGCAGGTGTTTGGTTCTAGAGGATTGTGGAATCCAAGGAACTCGCTTAGAAATAAGCGCCGTAAAAGACCAGTCATTCTTTTGAATGGCTGGTCTTTTTATTTTGCTTTCATT
Organism: Lentilactobacillus curieae; assembly: GCF_000785105.2. NCBI lineage: Bacteria > Bacillati > Bacillota > Bacilli > Lactobacillales > Lactobacillaceae > Lentilactobacillus > Lentilactobacillus curieae. The sequence continues at coordinate 1,014,911 of NZ_CP018906.1, forward strand.
TTAGGTTGTAAACAACCTATTTGCAGTTTTGAAAAAATGCAGTATATTATTTTTGGAGGCGAAAATAATGAAATTAACAATCACAGACTCCGCACAATCAAAAATTAACCAGGTAGCTGACGAGGACACTCGCTTACTGTTAAGCTTTGATGATGGTGTGGGACCATTTTCAAAATGGGGTATTTGCTCACTAGAAACTGCCTTTGATGTAATTGCTGTTGATAAAGATGCGTTAACGCCTGATTATGAAAAGTCACTCTCTACAAATCATGGAGAGTGGGCATATAAGGGTTATTCAAAGAATTATTTAGATGATGATATGAAGCTTGATGTAGTAAACAATAATCTAGTGTTATCCGGCGAAAGCGGAATCTTGGATAGCGCTGTTACTTTAAAGCGCGTGTCAGCATAATAAAAAATCCCCATTGATTTTCATAAAATGAAAATTAATGGGGATTTCTTTTTGGTTGTCCGTTACAATGAACTCGCCGCGGGCTATAATAAGTAGTGTTTGAATATTATATTGTGTTGACTAGTGGTTACTTTATACATAATTTTCAGAAAAAAAGTTGGTTTAACCATTTTGAAATTGACTTTTAACCACTTTAATAGTTAAAATAGAATAATATAATTCTAACCATATTTTAATAAAACGGAGGAATTGCCGATGTCATTAGGCTCAAGGATTTTCCGAAAGGAAAAAATTGATCGGTATCTAGAAACGGATAAGAAGTTTGGCAAAACCATGACGGCAGTCGACCTGATTTCACTTGGAATTGGTGCGGTTATCGGAACTGGTATTTTCATCCTTCCAGGAACTGTTGCCGCAACTAAAGCTGGTCCAGCAATTATTTTATCATTTATTTTAGCAGCAATTGTCTGTTCAACTGCAGCGATGTGTTACGCAGAGTTTGCTTCTGCATTACCAGTTGCGGGTAGTGCGTACTCATACGGAAATTTGGTTTTCGGTGAGGTTATTGGTTGGGTGCTAGGTTGGGCCCTGATTTTGGAATATGTACTTGCGGTAGCTGCCGTGTCGAGTGCCTGGGGAGCCTACCTTAAATCATTCTTAGCAGGGTTCCACTTGAATATTCCTGCAGCAATCGTCGGTCCGTTTGATCCAGCAAAGGGAACTTACGGAAACTGGATTGCGGTTTTGGTTGTAATTGCTATTTCATTGATGTTGAACCATGGTGTTCATTCATCAGTACGAATCAATAACTTTATTGTTTTAGTTAAGATTGCCATCATTATCTTATTCATCGTAGTTGGGGCTTTCTTCGTAAAGCCAAGTCACTGGCAACCATTCTATGCATTTGGTGGTAGTGGTGTTCTGCATGGTGCCGCAGCGGTGTTCTTTGCTTACCTTGGGTTTGATGCGGTTTCTAGCTCGGCTGCCGAAGTTAAAAATCCCCGAAAGAATATGCCAATTGGAATTATCGGAACGTTAGTGATTGCAACAATCCTTTATGTTGGGGTTTCGATTGTCCTTACAGGAATGGTTTCCTATACTAAGTTGAACGTTGCTGATCCAGTGGCGTTTGCTATGAACTTGGTTAACCAAAACTGGACCGCCGGAATTATTTCACTAGGTGCCTTAGCAGGAATGTTCACCATGATGGTTACGATGATCTATAGTTCATCACGATTGATTTACTCAATTGGTCGTGACGGATTATTGCCTAAGTTTTTAGGAAAACTCGACAAGAAGGGAACTCCTAAGAACAGTATGATTACAATTACCATCGTGATTGCATTCATGGGTGGGTTTGTACCGCTAGACCAATTAACTAACTTAGTTAATATTGGAACGTTGATTGCATTCTTATTTGTTTCAATTGGAATTATTCCATTAAGAAAGAATAAGGACATCGATAACTCTAAAGGGTTCCAAGTTCCATTTTACCCAGTGCTACCAATCATTTCCGCATTGCTTTGTGTATTGATGTTGACGCAATTGCAAGCTGAAACTTGGATTGCTTCTGCTGTTTGGTTTGCTTTTGGCCTAATTCTTTACTTTAGTTACGGAGTTAAGCACAGCAGGTTAAACACTCAAGAGTAGCTGACAAGGTGACATAAACTCAACAGTCAAAATAATAGCTTACACAATCTAAATAATTTATCATGAAAGCGATACCTGTTGTGAATTATTTAGGAGGAATTTATTATGGCTGTTGAAGGATCACTTTACCACACAGAAATTGTTAACGAACGTGGATTAACCGGTCAAAGTTATGTCCGCGGTGATGAAGGCCTTTCACTAGGAGTAAGTAGCTCACTAGTTAAGAGTCCTGGAACTAACCCGGAACAGTTTATTGGTTTCGCGCTTAGCACCTGTTTTAACGCCACAATTGGAATTGTCGAAGAGCAACATAAATTAAAGCACGACAGTGTCATCCACACTGGTGTGGATATTGTTAAGGACACTAAGGGGTATAAATTTATTGTTCGCTGCCAAATCATGTTCCATGAAATTGATAATTCTCAGGGGCAACAGATGGTAAATGAAGCGTTAGATCAGTGTCCAGTTGCAAAACTACTTAAGGATCACGATAACGTTACTTTTGAAGTGGTAGATAAATTTGATTTTTAAATATTAAATACATTAAGCCTATGGCATGGGCAATCGGGGTTGGTAAGCATTCAGTATCTGCTGAAATGTTTGTCAGCCCTTTGTTTATCTGTAAAGTAGGTTTAAGGCTGGAAGAAGGATTTTAATGAAGAAAATTGGGTTGGTTGGTGGTATGGGACCTGAATCCACACTGGATTACTACAAGCAAATCACCAGAAAATACGAACAGAAAAAACCACGCAGCTTCCCGCCTTTGGTGATGGATAGTTTGGATGTTTTTGAAATTTTGAAAGACGAAGAGAACGGTGAACGAGATTTACTAGTTCAAAAGCTTAATCATAGCGTTCAGAATCTACAAGCTGCGGGAGCCGATTTTGCTGTGCTTACAGCTAACACACCACACATCGTGTTTGATGAACTACAAAATGTCTCATCTCTACCCCTGATCAGCATTTTGGACAGTACCGCTCGAGCAATTCAAGCAAGTAAGCAGAAGCGAGTGTTGCTACTTGGAACGGGAGTGACAATGACGAAGTCGTTCTTTGTGGACAAATTAAGGGAGTACTCAATTGAGGTAGTCGTGCCTAATGCGGCAGAAATAGAACGAATCAGCTCAATTATCGCTGATGAATTGGAACTTGGAATCGTTAATCCTGATAGTAAGCAATATCTGATAGCTGTAATTGAAAACTATCGAAGCAGTGGAGTTCAAGGAGTGATTCTGGGTTGTACTGAGTTACCATTAGCAATTAGTGCGAGTGATGTGTCTGTTAAAGTATATGATACCGTCAAGATTCACGTTGATGAGATACTAAAGTATGCGATGGGCGAGTAGTTACGGTTGGTGACTGCCTGTAGCAAATACTTGGATAAATTAAAAAAGCAGCGATAATTTCAATAAAAAGAAATTATCGCTGCTTTTTCGGTACGCCTGATTTTTATCAGACTTCTGATTTATTTATTTTTAATAAGATAAGTTTGCTGGTCTTGAGAAACCAACTACGTGCCACCATGGGGCGTAAACTTTTTCGACAACAACACCACGGTTTTGAGAATCAATCATCTTACCGTTACCAATGTACATACCAACGTGGTAAATGCTGTGCTTGCTACCACCGAAGTATACTAGGTCACCCTTTTTGATGTTTGACTTGGTTACATGTTTAGTGTGGTTGTATTGTGCTTGAGCAGTTCTTGGAATCGACTTCTTGATTGACTTTTTGTAAACATACTTTGTGAAGCCAGAGCAATCAAAACGTGAAGGACCAGTTGCTCCCCATACATAACGGGCGCCAAGATGCTTCTTGGCAGTTTTAAGAACTGAGTCGTATGAACGGTTTGATGCTGAAGCGCTGTCTGATGACAAGTTAGCTGCACCGAACATGGCTACTAAAGTTGCGATAAAAAGTAATGGTTTAACGATTTTTTTGATAAGACTATTGGAAATGATAATAAATTCTCCTTTATTGATTACTGAGATACGTAGGCTTTATTTGCTGTGATGAAGTTACCGTTCGTTAGTTGGAATCTGTAGGCATTGCCATCTGATTTAACAACTGATGAAACTGATAATGTCTTTCCAGCAGTAATTTTTTTAATTCGATTTTTAAAATTCTTGTCTGAGTATTGGTAGATTGCTTTGCTAGTAGTTACCTTTTTGTTTGCAGGTAAGCTAGTAAAGTAACTTGGCTTTACGTGCTTTTCAGTGGTTGAATACCAGCTTGCAACGTTACTGTTCAAAGCTTTGTTTAGATCAACGTTTCCGGAAATTCCACTAACGCGACCCTTTGAACTGTACTGCCATAAATCTGATTTAACGTTTGGCTTTGCAGAATAGTTAGCAATCCATGAACCGTCAAATTTTGAATAGTTGATTTTGTGAACGTTCACGTAGTTTTGGTATGAGTAGTAAACTAAAGGCTTGTTAGTCAATGAACGCATTGTTTTGTACCAAGCGTTGACGTAAGCTTGCTCGCTACCCTTACCTTTACGGTGCTCGTTATCTAATACGTAGAAACGTGCGTGTTTGTTACTACGTTTATAGAAGTCTTTGGCTTCCTTCTTGGCATCAGCCACGCTACTAAATTCAGCGTAACCATATTGACCGAATGGTACTTTATATTTGTATGCGCCTGCTGCATTGACATCTTTCTTTGAATCGATTGAGAAATCAGCATCGCCGGTATCACCGTGTTGAACTCTGATGATTACCATCTTCAAATCCTTTGAAGCCTTGCTCCAATTAATGCTTCCTTGATATTGAGAAACATCTGCGATTTTAGTTTTACTAGCATAGGCTGTGGTTCCAATCGTAAGTGCGGCTAAGGCACCCATGAATAGGCCGGCTATTTTCTTATAATTGACTTTCATAAATAGTCCTCCTCTAAAAGATACAAGAGCTATTGTATAGGATGAATGCTACCAAACAATATCAAGGTGGTTTCATAAATGTTAAAAAAGATTTCAGATTTAAAAATAAGCAGCAATTGCCATTGCAATGGGAATATTCTTAGTTGAGAAAATCAAAATTTTTTAAAAAAATTAACAAATTAACCTAAAACGTCCTTTTCTTAGCCGTAAAATGTCGTAAATGTTTCAAAAATAGTCAACTATGTAACATAGGCACGACACATCGTAATGGAATCGGTGATGGAAAAATGGTGGGGATTATTCCCGTCCGTTAAGGATTTACGTTACAATGAATGAGCATTAATAAAATAGAAAGAGTTTGAACGATGTTAACGACAAAAGCAAATGAACGCAGAAATTTTTATATTAAAGCACTAATTATTCCGGTAATTGTACTGACGGCCATGTTTTTAATCCTTAGAATTAGTCCGTTTGGTCCCCGAAACTTCTTAATTAGTGACCTTTCTACGCAATACTTACAGTTTTTTACGGAGCTTCGCCGCCAACTTCTCCATTTAAACTTTTCTAGCTACTCGTTTCTAATCTCAATTGGAGACAGTGTGGTACCAATCTATTCCTATTACTTACTAAGTCCACTTAATTTGATAATTGTGTTCTTTAAAAATGCTCAGCTACCGATTGCAATCGACTTAATTATTTGGTTGAAGCTTATCTTGGCAAACATCACGATGAGTACATATTTAGCTAAGAAGTATCAAAAGTATGATGTGATGGCAATTGGGGCTGGGGTCGCATATGGCCTCTGTGGATTCGTTGCTATGTATTTCTATGATTTGATGTGGCTGGATGCATTAATTATGTTGCCGATCGTTATCATGGGACTGGAGCGGTTATTCTACCAAGATAGAGTTTGGCTCTACGTCTTTTCGTTAGCGTACACAATCATTACTAACTACTATATGGGTTATATTCTGTGTATTTTTAGTGTTCTATATTATGTTTACTTGCTTCTATTAAATCAGCCAAACAAACTTTCCTTGAAGCCTTATATCAAACAACAAGGGCGGCAAACAGCAAAGTTCCTTTGGTATTCATTTTTGGTGGGGGGACTTTCTGCTCTGGTATTAGTTCCTACTGGTATCGCAATGATTTCCACTGGGAAAAGTGATTTGGCGTTAAAAAATTTCTTCTTAAAGGGAAGTTTCGGACTTAGTTCATTGGTTAACCTGGGGGTTGGAGCTAACAACTTTACTGGCCGACTAGTCCATGATCCGAGTTTCTTTAGCGGCACTGTGTTTATTATTGCTGCAATTTGTTACTTCTTTTCAACTAAGATCAATCAGCGTAGTAAGCAAGCTGCTGGATTTGTTTTGGGAGCAGTGTTTTTGGGGATGTGGCTCAGACCACTAAACACGGTATGGCATATGTTCCAGAAGCCGGCTGGTTTTCCATTCAGAATGGTATTTGTTCTAAGTTTTTTAGTGATTATGCTGGGCTTTGAAGCTTATACCAAAGGTGTGTTTAAAGACCGCCAGCTGATTGTAAGAACTACAGCTGGAGTAGCTGTTGCACTAACGGTTGGCTATATTTTTGCAAATATTTTTGGTAAAAAAATGCAGCCATTTAAATTTACGATTCCCCAATTGTCCGTTAGTAACTGGTTTTTACTACTGGGAATTGGGTTCTTAGCCCTAACGGCGTTTTTGATGATTGGAACAACAGTTAATTCTGATGTTAAAAAACACTACCTAGTATTAACTATTATGGTAGAAATGGTTCTGAACTTTTTAATTGCAACTGGTGGAGCTCCATTTACCAGCCAACGAGAGTATGCCAAAGCATATAATCGCAGCGAAAAGGTAATGGCAGCCGTTAATTCCGATGATTTAGATCACGGGAGAGCTTACAGATCAGTAGTTATTAATCATCCAATGAAAGAATTATATGCAGAACCCTACTATGGATATAATGATGCCTTGATTTTTCAAAATCGTGGGATTAGCTCATACAGTTCAACGTTGAATTCGCATACCCATCATGTACTTGCGAGTTTAGGCTTCTCAACTAGAAATATTCGGCGAATCGATATGCTTGGGGGGACAGCGGTCTCTAATCACTTACTGGGAATTCGCAACCAAGTTGTGATTGGCAAACATCGAGTTAAGGTTCATAAAAACCCACAGGTCGCCCCAATTGGTTTCATGGTTAACGACGGTGTTCAGAATTTGACCTTCGAAAAAAATATGATTTTCAATAACTTAAACCGTCTAGTTCAGACAGAGGCAGGTAATAACAAACAGTACTTTAAAGCTCCTCAAATTATGGCAACTAAAAGCAACTATCGACGAGGAACGTACAACTATACACTAAAAATCAAGTCGCAGGTAACAGGTCCACAGTATCTTTACATTCCTAGTAAACGACTATATGGGGTAACGGTTTCCGTTAATGGCAGGAAGTTATCATCAATTTATAGTGGTTTAGGGACAGAAGTCTTACCGCTTGGAACCAAGAAGATGAATCAGCCGTTTGTTGTGAGAGTGACATCAACGTACGAACTTGCTGGATTAGCTAGTGATTTTTCTGGCATGAATGGTAATGCCTTTAAGCGGGATGTGCTAGAGAACCCTACCAGTACTTTTGAATTTGATGAACCAGAAAAGTTAAATTACCAAGGTAGTAATTTTAAAGGTAACGTCAACGTAATCAAGGATCACCAAACATTATTGTTAAGTATGCCGTTTGATAAGGGATGGCACGTTACTGTAAACGACAAGCCGCACCAGATATTAAAAGTGGCCGATGGGTTGATGGGGATTAAGTTAACTCCGGGGGAGAAACAGCTACATTTCAGATATGAAGCGGCTGGACTAGGCTTAGGACGCCTATTGACAGGGATTGCTGTGGTCCTAATGTTGATTACAGCTGGAGTTCGCATTAAAAAGCGTAAAATGTAAATCAATTTCAAATGTTAATAAAAGTCGTTAAGCCTGTGTAAAGGATAAAAGCCTATTACACAGGCTTTTTAAATCTTATTCGAAAAAAATTTACATTTTTGCCACTTTTTACTTGTGAAAATTATTTTCAAATTATATAATGTCCTTGTAAGTATTAAAGAAGATGTTTTTAAGGACAAGGAGACAGAGAATATGCAAATTGGTATGATTGGTTTAGGAAAAATGGGTCTTAACCTAGTTAAGAACATGATTCGTAACGGAAATGAAGTTGTTGCTTTTGATTTGAACGCTGATAACGTTAAACTTGCCGAAGAAGCAGGTGCAATCGCTGCTACAAGTAACGAAGACCTTGTAAGCAAGTTACAAGCTCCAAAGACTGTTTGGATCATGGTTCCAGCCGGCAAGCCAACCGACTCAACTGTTGAAGAATTAGTTGGCCTTCTTTCAGAAGGTGACTACCTAATTGATGGTGGTAACTCATTCTACGAAGATTCACTACGTCACAGCAAGATTGCTGCAGAACAAGGAATTAACTTCTTTGACTGTGGTACTTCAGGTGGTAAAGATGGTGCCCTTAACGGTGGTAACTTTATGATTGGTGGACCAAGTAAGGAAGCATTTGAACATTTAGTACCATTGTTTGAAGGTATTTCTGAAAAAGACGGTTACCTTTACACTGGTGAACCAGGTTCTGGTCACTACTTGAAGATGGTTCATAATGGTATCGAATACGGTATGATGGAAGCTATCGGTGAAGGTTACGATGTTCTTCACAACAGTCAATTTGAATACGATAACGAAGCAGTTGCTAAAGTTTGGTCACACGGTTCAGTTATCCGTGGATGGCTAATGGAACTTGCTGAAGAAGCCTTTGCTAAGGATGCTAACCTAGATAACATTGCTGGTGTTATGCACTCATCTGGTGAAGGTAAGTGGACTATCCAAGAAGCACTTAAGCTTGGTGTTCCAGTTCCCGTTATTGCTAACTCACTATTTGTCCGTAATTACTCAGAAGCAGACGATACCTTTACTGGTAAGGTTGTTTCATCATTGCGTAATGGTTTTGGTGGCCACGCAATGGACATGAAGAAGTAATTTAAATTAATTCAAAAAAGATTAGGCGAATGCCTAATCTTTTTTTGTGTCTGAACTAATTTGGGGAGCTTACTGATTCTCTAATTACAAGTTCAGGCTTAAACTCTTGATAGTCATTAGCAACAGAAAAATCTCCGCTGAGTAGCTTCTCTAAAGATTCTAACGAAGTTAAAACTAATTGCGGTTTGGAAACCTAGATTCCCTGTTTGGTGATTTCTAACACTGTATCGTTACCCCGTCAGGCGTTTCGAACACCAGTGTTGGGTAATTTTGCAATGTAAACTATTGGTTTCTTTCCAACACAGTGTTTGAGGTGTACTCTGTGAGAGATACATATAACATATTTGGAGGAATCGCTTTGAATCGTCAAGAGCTTAAAGAAGATGCTAGATCGCTATTGAACCAACATTACAGCTATTATTTTATTATGATATTGCCATTGATCATTGTAATGATTTTTAATGGATTACTGAGTAATGGTGATCATGAAACTGCGTCACTTTTTGTATCAACTATACTTGATTTACTGGAATACAGTTTGCTGTATACCTTCATCGACATTGCCCGTAACCAAGATGACTTTAAAAAACCAATTGTTAAAGCGTTTGTTGTGTTTAGCAATGGCTACCTATTTTTAGGAACTTTGCTCATGAATATTTTAACTAGTATTATGTGCTTTCTGTGGGGAATCCTCTTAGTAATTCCCGGATTTGTCAAAGCTTATTCGTATTCGCAAGCCTTATTTATTTACCGAGATTCGGTTGCTGAAGATGCGCCAATGGGATATATTGAGGCAATTACTGAGAGTAGACGATTGATGGATGGACACAAGCTGGAGTTGTTCATTTTAGACCTGTCATTCATTGGCTGGGCTCTAGCTGTTCTTGTCACATTGGGAATTGCTAGTATTTGGGTTATCCCATACTATCACCAAACTAAGGCTCAGTTTTATAAAGGCTTAACTGATGAGGACGATCGGTTGAACGGAAATCCAATAATCTAATGAAAAAAATTGTAACCACTTGAAAATGGCTTTGCCTTTTTGGGTGGTTTGCGTTTTAATTGATATGTAAGCGTTATCAAAAAAATCGAGGAGATGCTAACATGAAAATTAAAGCAGCAGTGGTTAATGAAAAAGGGGCACCGTTTGAAATTAAGGATGATGTGGAATTAGCTGAACTACAGCCGGACGATCTTCAAGTTCACATGGTTGCTAGTGGAATCTGCCATTCTGACGAAGCTTTGAAAAAAGGGGACGCTGTCATTGGCTACCCAATAATTCTTGGCCATGAAGGCTCAGGAATTGTTGAAAAAGTTGGCTCAGAAGTTAAGGGCTTTGAACCTGGGGATCACGTTGTTCTTTCATTTTACGGATGCGGAAATTGTGTTAACTGTTTGCGTGGAGTTCCTACTCAGTGTCTGAACTACGCTGCAAATAATCTATCAGGAGTTCGTCCTGACGGGAGCGCCCACTTTAAGGAAAATGGCAAGGACGTTGCTGACATGTTTGACCAATCTTCATTTACAACTACAACGGTTGTTCGTGAAAGAAATGCCGTTAAAGTACCAAAAGATTTAGACTTAAGAATGCTTGGACCTCTTGGATGCGGATATGTTACTGGTAGCGGAACTGTCCTTAATACGCTTAAACCAAAACCAGGCCAAACAATTGCTGTATTTGGTACTGGAGCGGTTGGTTTAGCGGCAATGATGGCTGGCCGAATCAGTGGCTGTACCACAGTTATTGCTGTTGATATTGTTGATTCACGATTAGAATTAGCCAAAGAGCTTGGGGCAACAGATGCAATCAACAGCAAAGGTGTAGATGTTGTTGAAAAAATCAAAGAACTCACTGGTGGCATAGGGGTAGACTTTGCTGTTGATACTACTGGAGTGACTTCTGTAATGGAGTCATCAATCAAGGCACTAGCTCAAGGAGGAACAACGGCGACGATTGCGGTAACTCCTAACCATATTGATTTGGATACATGGAATGACCTTTGTGTTGATGACAGGAAGATTGTTGGCGTCAATATGGGTGACTCAATTCCTCAAATCGACATTCCAAGATTAATTAAGTTCTATCAAATGGGAATGTTTGATTTTGACAAGACTGAAAAGTTCTATAAATTTAGCGAAATTAACGAAGCTAATGCGGATTCAATCAGCGGAAAAACAATTAAACCGGTGCTGGTAATCGATGAGGATTATCAACCGGGGAAATAATAAAAACGGACTCTAGGGTTATTTTTCTGAAACCTTAGAGCCTTTTTTTGTTTGTGCTTATACAGGTATTAGCTTGAGTAATTTTATAAAAAGAATAGAATATATTTGAAATACTAATATGTTAGTGATTTATTCTGGGGGGATAATCTATGAAACTTAAAGATAATGTGGCACCGTCACATTTCAAAATGTACAAGAAGGGGAAAAATTGGGTGTTTGGTTTTGCATTTATATCCTTACTTGGATCTACAATGGTAGCCCAGGCAAGTGATAATGTTAAAGCAGACAAACCAGTAGTCTATAGCGTTGGTAGTCGGGATGTTCCAACAAAAACTACCAGTACTAAAAAAAGACCAGCGTTAGCCCATAAAGCAGTTAATCAGGAAAGCCAGTCTAGCACTGGAGATAGTCATGCAGTTACATACCAAGTCGATTCAAGAACTACTAAACCAGTCTCTGAAAATCAATCAGCCCAACAAGCAGTAAGTAAGCCTGCTCAAGTAGCGAAAGTGATACCAAACAATACTAAAACAGTTAGCGAACAGCCTGCTAGTACAGTAAACCAGCCTGTAACTTCGCACCGTACTACGTCAATAACAAGTTCTAAGACACCGGCTACCCAAGCTGCACGTTATCATGTATCGTCTGCTGTTCAAAAAGTGGCTAGGCATACCGTGACGACAACTTCTAAGAAATATATTCCGTATAGCCAAGTTAACAAAAATGATCCCACTACTGAAGGACGGGTATTTGTTAAGAATGCTAACACTAGCGACGGAACAACAAAGTACTATGAAGTCTTAAAAGACTCGAAGGAAAATTCCACTACTTTAAAGGAAATCACAGACGAGACTACTTTGAATGAAATTGCGGGAGCTTATGCAAACCGGGTAGTAAAGGACTATTACCTCGATGAAAAGCAACTGAAAAATTATTTAAACTCATCGATTAAAAATCCAGCTATTCCAGTTGAAAACTGGAACGGTTATAAAATTGTGCGCTCAACTGGTTCAGTGGACGATTTGGTCAAAGAATTGCAGAAGTCAGACCCAACGTTTAGTGATGCCAATGTGATTGTAACTAACCAGGAATTTGTGCCATTGACTGATGTTAATAGTACAGATAACAGCGTTGAGAAGTACACTTACATTGAAAAAAATGGGAAATACTATGTGTACGATGAAACAAAGGGTGCGTTTAATGAAGAGCCTAGTTCAGCATTAAGTGCTAAAAAGGGGTATCTAGATAAAGCAAAAGCTGCTAAAGCAGTTAGAACTAACTACATGAGCAATTCAGATTTAGAGGCATTTGCCAAAAAATATCAAGACGAAATTAAGGATGCTGTTGAGAATTCGACTGATGCTGCAAAGAAACCTAAAGCGATGGACGAAACCTCGGGTAGGTATCAAGTTTTCGTTACGACTGATGAAGGAACTGCAAAAAAAGAGTCTGAGAGAAATTACATTGAGGTCAAGACTGAAGATGGTAAGGAGGGCAATGCTTATAAGGAACTCTTCTTCGCTCCTGGTGATGCAGGCTACACTACAGCCGACAAGCGCACTGTGGCGGTTGTTGACGGCCGATATTATGAATATAACTTAAAGGATGGTAAGTTTACCGAAGTTACTAATAAGAATGAGATAGCTGCAATTAAGCGGGCACAGGTGGCAAAAAAGGACACTGTTGCAGATGGAAAAGTGAAAACGTCTGCGGATCCTGTTTTCGTTCAGAAGTTGATGCCGAAGAGTGATGCTAATAATCAGGCACTTCAAGAAGCTATAAAAAACGGTAGGAATACTGTTAAGGGTACCGATGGCCAAGAGTACTATATTGTTAAGACATCTGATCCCCAAGCCTTTAATAATGGGGCATTTTACCAAGATAGCAAGGCAGTTAGGTCAACTGAAACTCCTGCTATTGGTAAAGATGAATTTGGTGTTTTAAAAACTACCAATCCAGGATTTAACATTACGGTAGGTGATTATACGACTCAGCCTGACGAAGGTGGTCATTATTACACTGGAATTAATGGTGGTCACGATTTGTTGTTCTTTAAGAATTGGTACAGTAATAACGATACTAAGACTAGCCCAATTAACATTAGTAAAGCGGGAGCAACACAGGGAATTGTAGAGAAACGATTAGGTGACGATGGCTTTCCAGTACTGGCAAGCGGGAGCAATCAATCATTAGCTTACCTATTTGATTCAGATTCGTCTCAGTATGCAACTAAGATAAACTTAGATCCAGCTAACGCCAATTTATTTACCACAGATGGAGAAGGCAATTATTCGTTTGATAGTTCCAAAAATTACGCACGCTTAGTGAATGATAAGCTGATTGTTTACAATCAACCGGCTGTATATAGCGATACTCAGGGCAGAGGGCAATTTTTACCACTTGGGGATGTTAAGAACGTCTTTAGTGGAGATTCTTTGCCAACTAGTGCAGAGGATAAGTCGATTTCTCTTAAGGCTGCTGATCCGGTTAATAATAAGCAGGCTCGTGACGAGGCAAATGATCATTACTTTGGTATGAGTATGTCAGTTGATTACACACAGCCTGAGAACGGACAAATCAATGATAAGGATTCAGTCTTTAACTTTAGTGGTGATGATGATTTTTGGCTGTATATCGATGGTAATCTAGTCCTTGATATCGGTGGTGCTCACGGTGTTGTCGGTGGTAGTATCAACTTTAAAACGGGGAATGTTACCGTTGATGGTGCCAAAAATCAGAATCTGGACAATATTCTTGGAGGTGGCTGGAATACAGCGGGAGTTGACCACAAGATTAATATTTTCTACCTTGAACGTGGAAACTATGAGTCTAATTTGAAGATGAACTTCAACTTGTCAATTCCAGAATATTACTATGCAACTAGTGCAGACTATGCAACTAAAATGGAAAAAATCTACCCCGTTTATATCTATGGTAAGAACAATAGCTTCGGAGTAATTAACCAGGTCGTTGCGGGAGTGTAACAAAGATACGGAATAAAGACGGTGACAACAACGACCAATACACCTCCAGAACCGGGTGGTGGTAACGAGGTTCCACCATTAATCCCAGGTAACGAGGTTCCGCCAACTCCGGATAACAACGTTCCACCATTAATTCCAGGTAATGAAGTTCCACCGTCACCTGAAAAGCCTAAAGTTCCTGAGACTCCCAAGCCTTCTACACCAACAAAGACTCCAAGCTTAACTCACGAAATGGGATTGACTGAGATTTCAAGTGGGCAAATCCTAAATGGTACGCCCGGTACTTGGCATTCTGGTGCTTCAGTAACTTATCATCTAGTTAATGGTAAGTACGTTGCGGTTCCATTAGAGCCAGAAGCAAAGGTAACCCAACCTAACTTTGTTCAGAATAAATTACCTCAAACTGGTGAAACCAGTGAAGGGAAGGCGGTCTCACTTTTAGGATTAGTTACCTTAGCATTCTCAGTGTTTGGTTTTGAAAAATTATTTAAAAAACAAGATTAAAAATAAGCGAATATTATGTAGAAATACGGCCATGGCTTTAAATTATTTAAGTCATGGCCGTATTGTGATTGTGTGTTTTATTTGGACTCCGACTGATTATACTTTTTGTCCAATGAAAAACTAATATAAATTGCTAGTAACAAACCTGCTGCAATAAAAATTGTGGTTAGATTATTTGGCATACTCTTTGAAGCAACTTGCCAGGCTACCCATATTAGGGCTAGTTGGAATATCCATGATATTAGTGATTGACCGGCAAATTTCTTAAAAATTAATTTCATGATGTTTCTCCTTTTTATTCTGGAATGTCCCCGTTTTCGGGGATGTAATCGATTGAATCTGCAATCCACTTAGGAATTGGAATTTGTGGATCTACATGAGGATTGTTTAAGTGAATCATGTTGTAGGAATTTCGATATTCACTAGGTGTTAGACCAGTTTCCGTTTTGAACCTGCGCATGAAAGTCTTGTCATCACTGAAGTAGGCATAATCGGCAATTTTCTTGATTGGCATTTCAGTTCTAACTAATAGTAAGGAAGCGACCTCGATTTTTAGGTGATTTAGGTATTGCAACGTTGTCATCCCAGTGTGTTTTTTGAATAACCTAGTTAAGTAATCAGGATTTAAATGAACGCAGTTGGCAATTTGATTCACACTTAAACTGCTAGACATGTGCGCACGAATCCACTCCTTTAGGTAATTCATCCTGGTTGTTTCCTCGTCAGGTTGATACTGGTTTAGAAATTGCTTGAATAGTCTGATCAAAAGTGCGGAAGTTAGAAAGTCTCTTTCTTCTACGTAGGCCAGCTCATCTCTGATTGAGAGAATCTGGTGGATTAATACCAAGATTTGGCGACTATCACTTAATTTGAATTGGCTGGGCAGTGAAATTTGGTGGTGGGTTGATTTTTGATTTCGCAATTCTGCAGCAACGGCAGCTTCGTCTTTATGGTACGTATCTTCTTTAAATTGTGAGAAAAAGTGTAACCAGTAAAAATCAGCTCCGTCTGGAGAATCTTTGAAACCTCCAAATTTAGTAAATGGCGGAACGATTAATACGTCGTCTTCATTAAGCGTATATTCTTCCGAATCAATTTCAAGGTAAACAGGCCCCTTGATACACACGATTAGTTCATAGTCACCCTTATGGTACATCTGCCGATGTTGCCATTGGGATTCCGCAATAAATTCGCCTCCTTTATAAAATAAAACACTTTTTTCAAGAGTGAAGGTAAAAAATCTCATTTTTAAGTCCTCCTTGGCTATATGTCGGAAATTAACACCTGTTATCAAAAAATAAATACTTTGTGAAATGTAGGATTTTGACACTGATTGTTTTAAAAGTGTTACTAATCGGTTTGTTTAGTACCTAAGCAGCCCCTAACAAGTCGGTTTTAATTACCATATTTCGTATTATAGACCTTTTTTAAACGTTTGAAAACGCTTACTATTGGTCTTGTAGAAAAGATCTTTTCTTGGGGGTTAACCTGTGACGGGAAGTTTTCGCCGCGAGTTTTTGTAATTTAGCAATTATTGATTGCTGATTTTTTACAGAGGTTTAAATAAAATTTGGAGGCTTTATCATGAGTGCAAACACACCTAACGCTCAACATATCGATGCAAATGTTGCTTCAGCACAAGCATTGCTTGCTGATGATAAATTACCATTACACCGTAAAATTACGTATGGTTTTACAGATATGTCTGGTAACTTGCTTTACTGTATTATCAGTTCTTACATGCTTTACTTCTTTACTAACGTTTTTGGTTTATCGGTTGGGATGGCCGGTACCTTGCTACTGATTGGTCGGATCTTTGATGCCATTGGTGCTCCAGTCATGGGTATCTTGGTTGACCATACTCACAGTAAATACGGAAAGAGTCGCCCTTGGTTCCTATGGATGTCACTACCATTTGCAATCTTCGTTTGGTTGCTATTTACCACTCCAGCTCTAAGCGGAACTGCTAAAATTCTCTACGCCGGAGTAATGTACATTCTTGCTGACTTATCATACACGGCTATGTCAACACCAATCACTTCAGTTTTACCTAACTTAACTTCTGATACTGATGGTAGAATGCAAGCCAACTCAATCCGGTTGGTATTAGGAAATGTTGGTAACTTCTTCGCTGTTACGTTCATTATTCCTTTTGCCGGCTTCCTTGGCCATGGTAACGATCAACGGGGTTGGTCATTGGCCGTTGGTGTCTACTCAATCGTCGCATTTATTCTTCTAATAATAGCTTTCTTGGATATGCGTGAAAAGAACATTGAAAGCGAAGAAGTTATCACTATTCGTCAAAGTTTAAAGGCTACAAAACATAACTGGCCTTGGATCATTATCGTGGTTGCTAACTTGCTTTACTGGACTGCATTCATTGTTCGTAACTCAGCATTGCCATACTACTTCCAATACAATTTGAGTGATAAGAACTTAATTTCGTTCTTTAACGGTTTCTCAATCATTCAGATTATCGGAATGGCTTCTGTTCCATTGTTTGTTAAGTTCCTTCATAAATGGGGAACAACAGTATTCTTCCTAGCCATGACAATGATTGGCCAAATCGGAATTGGATTTGCAGGTCACAACGTTACCCTTGCATTAGTATTCTGGTGCCTTGCATGTATCGGTTCAGGTTCAGCATGTACCATGTTCTTCGGAATGGTCGGAGACACAGTTGACTTCGGTGAATGGAAGAACGGTATCCGTGCTAATGGATTCTTAACTGCTATTGGTGCTTCATTCTGTATCCAAATGGGATCAGGATTTGGATCATTTATCGCTGCCAAGTTGATGGAACAATTCGGATTCTCAGCAGCTCTTAAGACACAAAGCGCAACTAGTCTTGGCGGAATTAGCTTTACATTCATTTGGGTTCCAGTAATCATTTACGCAATTAGCTTGATTTTGATGGTTGTTTACCGTAAATGGGAAAACCATGAACCAATTGTTAAGGCTGACCTTGCAAAGCGTCATGCTGAAGAAGCAAAGGCATAATTATTTAACTAGATTTTTTCAAAAGAGAGGGTTTAACAATGAAAGTATTAACTTCACCCAAATTGAGTCACGTAGAAGTGACTTCAGACTTCTGGAAGAGATATCGTGAACTGATTGTTAAGGAAGTTTTGCCTTACCAATGGGCAGTTATGAATGATGAAGCTGACATTAGTATCGCTGAAGATCCCCAAAACAATGGTCAAGATAAGAATAGTCATGCAGTTGCCAACTTAAAAATAGCTGCGGGTAAGATGGAAGGCCATCACTATGGCTTTCCATTCCAAGACACCGACGTTTATAAGTGGTTAGAAGCTGCTGCATATTCATTTAATTACCATCCAAATGAAGATTTACAAAAGATTACTGACGAGTTGATTGACCTAATTGCCGAGGCTCAAGATGATGATGGTTACCTATCAACTTACTTCCAGATTGATGCTCCAGAAAGAAAGTTCAAACGCCTTCAACAATCACATGAACTATACACAATGGGTCATTATATTGAAGCTGGAGTTGCCTACTACCAATCAACTGGAAACCAAAAGGCCTTAGACATTGCTACTAGAATGGCTGACTGTATTGACCAAAACTTTGGTCTTGAAGACGGCAAGATTCCAGGGTACGATGGTCATCCAGAAATTGAACTTGCATTAGCACGCTTGTACGAAGTTACTAAGGAAAAACGCTACCTCGATTTGGCTCATTATTTCTTGAACCAACGTGGACAAGATCCTGAATTTTTCAATAAACAAATTGAAGAGGATGGAGAAGAACGTGATCTAATTGCTAACATGCGCGAATTCCCCCTTAGCTACTACCAAAATGATAAGCCAATCAAGGACCAAGAATCTTTAACTGGTCATGCTGTTCGGGTTGTGTACTTATGTACTGGAATTGCTCACGTTGCTCGTTTAACTGGCGATGAAGACTTACTCGCTGCCTGCAAACGTTTTTGGAACGATATTGTAAAACGCAGAATGTACGTGACTGGTAATATTGGTTCAACTACTACCGGTGAGTCATTTACTTATGACTATGATTTACCAAATGACACTGATTATGGTGAAACTTGTGCTTCTGTTGGAATGTCATTCTTTGCAAAGCAAATGCTTAATATCGAAGCAAAAGGTGAATATGGTGATGTTCTTGAAAAGGAATTATTTAACGGAACACTATCAGGGATGTCACTTGATGGTAAGCATTTCTACTATGTGAACCCACTTGAAGCTGATCCCGTAGCTTCAAAGGGTAATCCAGGTAAATCACACGTGTTGACTCATAGAGCCGATTGGTTTGGCTGCGCTTGCTGTCCAGCTAACTTAGCTCGGTTGATTGCTTCAGTTGACCAGTATATTTACACTGAAGGCGAGGATGCAGTGCTTTCTCACCAATTTATCTCAAACACTGCTGAATTCCAAAATGGTGTTACTGTTTCCCAAACTAATAACTTCCCTTGGGCCGGAGACATTCATTACACCATTGAAAATCCTAGTGGTGAAGACTTCAAACTAGGAATCCGTATCCCGGGTTGGTCAAACAAAACTAGTTATAAAGTTAATGGTGAAAACAAGTCGTTATCTGTTGAAGATGGTTTTGTATACGTAATTGCTACGGATGGAACCACAACTATTGATATCGAGCTTGATATGAGCACTAAGTTTATGCGCTCAAATAACCGTAACGTTTCTGATTACGGCAAGGTTGCTGTTCAAAGAGGCCCAGTGGTTTATGCTGCGGAACAAGCTGATAATGAAATTCCACTTTGGTTGTACAAAGTTAACACCAAAGAAGAACCTGAATACCACTTCGACGAAAAACTACTCGATGGCGTTGGCGTACTAAAAGTAGTAGCTGACAAACCTGCCCTGGATAGTGAAAATGATGATTTATATGTTGAAGATCAGGAACAAGAATTAATCCCAAGTACATTAACATTGATTCCTTACTACGCATGGGCTAACCGTGAAGACGGTCAAATGCGGGTTTGGTTAAACAAATAATTAAAAGGTTTGGGTGAGACTCTCCCCGCTCACTTAATCTTGATAAGTAGTCACACATTCAAATATCTCCTAAGCTAAAAGCTTCCACATTATGTGGAAGCTTTTATTATGTAAGCGTTTTTCATTAAGCCCAATCTATGGTTTAATAGAGGTATCATCAATCTACGTTAGGGGACTAGACTATGAAAATATTGATTGTAAACGCAGGAAGCTCTTCATTAAAGTTCAAACTATTTGAAATGCCAAACGAAGATGTATTGGCATCAGGAGAAATTGAACGACTTAATATGCCAGGCTCTAAAGTGAAAATCAAGTATGGAGATGGTGAAGTTTATAAGGAAGAGCAAGATAAGATTGATTATGAACAATCTGCCGGAATTATGCTTAATCGTTTGAAAGACCTTAATGTTATCGAACATTTAGGTGATATTAAAGCGGTTGCTCACCGGGTAGTTGCCGGTGCCAATGTATTTGATAAGGTAGCTGAAATTAATGACCAAACACTCAAACAAATTGTTGATTTGGGAGAAATTGCTCCAATTCATAATCCGAGTGAGGCTAAATATATCGATATCGTTGCTTCGATCTTACCTGACGTTAAGCAATATGCAGTATTTGACAGTGCCTTTTTCCATGATGTTCCTGAGATGAATGGCCAATACGGGATTCCTCACGAACTCACAGAAAAGTTTGGAATCCAACGTTATGGAGAACACGGAATAAACCACACTTACATTACTCAAGAGGCAATGAAGATGTTGGGAACCGATAAAGCAGACCTTGTCACTTTACATCTTGGTTCTGGCTCATCAATTGCCGCTGAGCGTGATGGAAAGTGTTATGACACCTCAATGGGTTACACCCCGATGAACGGGCTCCTGATGGGAACTAGAGCAGGAGACGTGGATCCAGCTTTAGTGCCATTTTTGATGAAACGAATGGGCGCCTCCGCTGATGAAATTATTGAAATGTTTAACGAAAGATCAGGAATGCTTGGAGTATCTGGGATTTCATCTGACATGCGCGACCTTGAGGAATCTGATGATTCGCGGGCTAAATTAGCGCTTGATATGTTCCTAACTCGGGTAATTAAATACGCTGCTTCGTACATTACTGAACTAGATGGGGTTGATGCCATTGTGTTCTCAGGTGGGATTGGCGAACACGATGAATGGGTTCGTTCAGAAGTATGTAAAAAATTGCGCTGGTTTGGAATTAAACTTGATGAAGAGAAAAATCATGCCCAACAGCCGGGTGACATGAGTGCTCCAGATTCGAAAGTTAAGGTGTTTCTGATTCCTGCCGATGAAGAAATTGCCATGGTGCGCGATGTGTTTAAATATCAAAATTAGATTAAAACGGGTTCATACTTGGTAGTTTCAAATACTGGTATGAAGCCGTTTTTATTTTTTAAAAAATATTTTTAAAAATTATCCGTATAAGCCAATCCCTTGGGGCATAAGGGGTGGTTGACGAAAAGGCTTACATTTTTAGAAACCGCTTCCTTGATTTATACGTACAAATAATATATTATAATTTTTGTAAGCGTTACCTATACTTTGAAATATAAGCTAGTGCGTTGCAAAACCACTGTGTCTGCCATCATTTCAGTGACGTTTTACACCAAAAAATATTATGGCCGTAATATTTATGTTTAGGTTAATCAATATAAAAAATATTGTTTAGGAGAATAACTATGGAGAAAGAAAAAAAGATCCCAAGTGGTTTCATATACTTCTTTGGTTCATTCGGTGGAATCCTTTTTGGTTACGATATCGGTGTTATGACCGGTGCGCTACCATTCTTGCAAATTGATTGGAGTTTGCAAAACAGTGCAGGAGTTGTTGGTTGGATTACTTCAGCCGTTATGTTCGGTGCTATTTTCGGTGGTGCTATCGCCGGTCAATTGTCTGATAGACTTGGCCGTCGGAAGATGATTTTGATTTCAGCTTTGATTTTCGTTATTGGTTCTGTATTGTCAGGAGTTTCTCCTCACAACGGTACTCTTTACTTAATCATTGTGCGGATTTTCTTAGGTACAGCCGTTGGTGCTGCTTCAGCTTTGGTTCCTGCTTATATGTCAGAAATGGCACCCGCAAAATTGCGTGGTCAATTATCAGGTTTGAACCAAACTATGATCGTTTCAGGAATGTTGCTATCATATATCGTTGACTTCTTGCTTAAGGACCTTCCAGAACACTGGGCATGGAGATTAATGTTAGGTTTGGCTGCTGTTCCAGCTTTGATCTTGTACTTCGGAGTTTTGAAATTGCCAGAATCACCACGTTTCTTAGTTAGAACTGGTCACGAAGATGAAGCACGTAAAGTGTTAACTTACATCCGTAAAGATGACTCAGCAATCGACAAAGAACTTGCTGACATTAAGGAAACTGCTCAAGATGAAAAGAAAGCTGCCGTTTCAACATCATGGGCAACATTGTTTAGTGGTAAGTATCGTTACCTTGTTATCGCCGGTATTGGTGTTGCTGCATTCCAACAATTCCAAGGTGCTAACGCCATCTTCTACTACATTCCATTGATTGTTGAAAAAGCTACTGGTAATGCCGCTAGTTCAGCACTTATGTGGCCAATTATTCAAGGTGTTATCTTGGTTCTTGGTTCATTGCTCTACATCGCAATTGCCGATCGCTTTAACAGAAGAACCCTTATCATGATGGGTGGTACTGTCATGGGTCTTTCATTCTTACTTCCAGCTGTTATTAACTGGATGATGCCACACACTAACCCAATGATGATTGTTGTGTTCCTATGTATCTATGTTGCATTCTACTCATTCACATGGGCTCCACTTACATGGGTTATCGTTGGTGAAATCTTCCCATTGGCAATTAGAGGTCGTGCATCAGGTTTAGCTTCATCATTTAACTGGATTGGTTCATGGTTAGTTGGTTTGCTATTCCCAATCATGACTGCATCAATGCCACAAGAAGCAGTGTTCGCTATCTTTGGTGTAATTTGTATCATTGGTGTTGCCTTCACTAAGTTCTGTGTTCCTGAAACACGTGGACGTACTCTTGAAGAAATTGAAGAGCAAGGTACTAGAAAATAATATTTCTATTAAAATAAATGGCTCGGGACTGTGATCCCGAACCATTTTTAATTTGCTAATAAATTCGTTATATTGTGTAAAAAAACAGCCACAGTCCTTTGTAATTAAAAGAATTGTGGCTGGCTTTTGTGATTGTGTTGATGAAGCTATTGTAAATTTTATACAGTGGTTATTGCGAGTGACAGTGAGCATCAGGAGTGAATCCCGCTACTCGAAACGCTCAGTATGTGTCATCGTTGTGGGGGAACTACTACGGAATCGTAGATTCCTGTAGGCTCCACGCAGTCTCTGTCGCGACTAACCGCCACTATTCGTGCCGATTAGTAAGCGTCATCGTTGCGGGCACGCTACCACGAAATCGAAGATTTCTGTAGCGTTGCCTAAAACTCGGCCTTGTACGAAATTTCGTAACTCTTCTCTTTACCTGCAGGAAGCACGATATCACCAAATCCTTCGTGGTTCACAGCATCTGGAAGGTTTTGCGCTTCTAGTGCAACTCCCATGTATGGTTTACCAGTTCCGTATTCCTTAAAGCTCATTGAGCTAAGGTCATCCGGCGTGAAGACAACTAGCCCATTACGAGCTGACTTAATTGATACTTTACGACCAGATGCTGAATCGTTAAGCACTGCAATTGGTTGGTCAGCTTGATGATCATTGATAACAAAAATATCATCAAACGCACTACCAGTTTGTGATTCTTTCTTTTCAATTGCTGAACCAAGTTCTTGTGCCGAATTAAAATCAAACACTGTTGAGTTAACGTCTAACTGCTTGCCAGTTGGTGTTTTGTCGTCTTTGTTTAAGTCTAGGTGTTTATCTGCATTGATTTGAAGAGAGTGTTGCTTAACGTTATCGGTATCACCTAAATTAAAGTAGATGTGTTGAGTTGGGTTAAACAATGTGTCTTCTGTACTTTCAGCGGTGTACTTAATTGTAAGTTCGTTATCGTCACTCAATGAATATTCAATTTTAGCATCGAGATCACCTGGGAATGAATCATGTGATGATGCAATGTGTTTTGATAAAACAATTTTGTCACCATCGATGGCGCCTTCCCAAAGAAATGATGAGAAGCCGTTTGGCCCACCGTGAAGGGTTGTTTCACCTTCGTTTGTGTCTAGGTGAACAGTCTTGCCGTTCAAGGTGTAAGTTCCCTTAGTTGTTCTACCAGCAGTCCGACCAATTGCCATACAGAAGTAGAATGGATTATCTAAGTATTTTTCTGGTGATTCGAAGTTGATAACTAAGTTCTTCTTACCGCCATCTTTAGTGGGAACTAAAAATTCATAAAGTGCACCACCTAAAGTTAGTGCTGAAATAGAAACATTGTTTGAGTTAGTAATTGTGTATTTTTCAACAGGGGTTCCTTTGTAAGAACCGAAGTTTGTTTTAGTAACTTCCATGTTAATCTCCTTAGATTGAAAAAAATATTAGCGAAATGAAAACGCTTAATCTTATTATAATTCTATTTTGGTGGAGAGCGCAATTGTTCTAACGTAATTCATACGGATAATTTCAAATACCATGACATGTTTTATTACTTACCTAACAAATTAAACCAATAAATTAAAGCATTTTAAGCGACTTGTTGGAAAAATACATGATAAAGTAATAACAAATTTGGTTAATTTTTAGAAATGAATGATATAATACAATTAATAATCTGTAACGACAGGGGAAACATATGGAAACTAAGTATTCAAAAGTGAAGAAAGGCCTAAAGCACGACATAGTTGGGCGCAAATATATGATTCATGATAAGTTGCCAACTGAGTCTGAACTAATGGACATGTTTAGTGTTAGTCGGTACACAATCAGGAGAGCCATGGGGGATCTTGAACACGAGGGCTACATTGAAAGAGTTCAGGGTGGCGGAATGTACGTTGCTGACTGGGTTAATAAAGACTCTGATTTAAAGCTAAATCGGACTGTCGGAGTTGTCACAACACACATTGCTGATTATATTTTCCCAAATATTATTAGTGGAATCGATCAAGTTATTTCTGACGAAGGTATGTCCGTACTAATTGGAAATACACATGATCAACACGATAAAGAGCGTCAAAGCTTGATCAATATGTTGGATAATGATGTTGCGGGGTTTATTGTTGAGCCCACTCAAAGTACATTGGATAATCCGAACTTGGATATTTACCAGACAATTCAGGAAGCTGGTAAGCCGGTTGTCTTTATCAACTCACATTACGCTGAACTACCATTTCCATATGTAGAGTTAAATGATGAAAACGCTGAAAAGCAACTCATTGAGCATCTATTAGATGTTGGACATGAAAAGATAATGGGAATTTTCCAGGTTGATGACCGCCAGGGAGTTAACCGGATGAGTGGTTTTGTCAAAGCCTATCAAAATCGACCAAACATCGCCTCGCTAGGGGATATTATGATGTATCGTTCTAGTGATGATATCAATAGTGTTTTGAACCAGGTTAAAGAAAGAATTTCTAGCGAAAATGCGACTCGACCAACTGCTATTGTCTGCTATAACGATGAGTTAGCAATTGAGGTTTTAGGGTTGCTCAGCAAAATGGGGATTTCTGTTCCGGATGACATTTCCTTAGCAGGGTTTGATGATTATGAGTTGTCTAAATACATTAGTCCTGGCTTAACGACAATGGTGCATCCTAAGCGAGAACTTGGGATTGACGCTGCTAAGATGCTGTTATCGATGATTAATAAGGGATCTAAGTCTAAGCCAAAGGTTTTAGAAGCTGAACTGGTTAAGCGTGATTCGGTTAAGAAGATAGTTAAGAAAAGATCTAAAAAATAGTATCTGAATATTAGAAGTGTGACCCTATATTTTCAGCAAGCGACAATGTAGGGACGCACTTTTTTTATGGAATTGGCGATTTGTTAGAACCCAATTTAGATAAATTATTATGCTTGGAATAGCGGTAAATCAGCGTTTTTGAAACCGATTTCAAATTCTTGTGCTAATAAATAATTTTACCTGTTGATTTATGCGGACAAATATTTTATAATCATATTTGTAAGCGATACCATTACATGAAACACGGGTCGCACGGATTTCAGAAATAATTATATAGAGGAGAGACATTATTATGTTAAAAGTTCCTGATTATGAATTTTGGTTTGTAACTGGTAGTCAACACCTTTATGGTGAAGAACAATTAAAGTCAGTTGAAAAAGATGCCCGCGAAATCGTGGACAAATTAAATGCAAGTGGCAAATTACCTTACAAGGTAGTATTCAAGATGGTTGCTACTACTGCTGATAGCATCACAAGCTTTATGAAAGAAGCAAACTACAACGACAACGTTGCAGGTGTTATGACTTGGATGCACACATTCTCACCAGCCAAAAACTGGATCCGTGGTACTAAGTTATTGCAAAAGCCTTTACTTCACTTAGCTACTCAATTCCTCGACCACATTCCATATGAAACTATCGACTTCGATTACATGAACCTTAACCAAAGTGCTCATGGTGACCGTGAATATGGTTTCATCAACTCACGTCTACAAAAACACAACAAGATCGTTTACGGTTACTGGGGTGACGAAGAAGTTCAATCAGAAATTGCTGATTGGGAAGACGTTGCTGTAGCTTACAACGAAAGCTTCAAGATCAAGGTTGCTCGTTTTGGAGACAACATGAGAAACGTTGCTGTTACTGAAGGTGACAAGGTTGAAGCCCAAATCCAATTTGGTTGGACTGTTGATTACTTTGGTATCGGTGACTTAGTACAAGAAGTTAACGCTGTATCAGATAGCGATATCGATGCTAAATACGCTGAATTACAAAAAGAATACGAATTTGTTCAAGGCGACAACGACGCCAAGAAGTACGAAGACTCAGTACGTTACCAAATCCGTGAATACTTCGGAATCAAGAACTTCCTTGACAAAGGTAACTACTCAGCATTCACTACTAACTTCGAAGACCTTTACGGTTTGGAACAATTACCAGGACTTGCAGTTCAATTATTGATGGCTGAAGGTTATGGATTCGGTGCCGAAGGTGACTGGAAGACAGCTGCTCTTGGACGCTTATTGAAGATCATGACTCACAACGAATTGACTGCATTCATGGAAGATTACACTCTTGAATTGCAAAAGGGTAAGGAAGCAATCCTTGGCTCACATATGCTTGAAGTTGACCCAACAATCGCTTCAGACAAACCTCGTGTTGAAGTTCACCCATTGGATATCGGTGGTAAAGATGATCCTGCACGTCTTGTATTTACTGGACGCGAAGGTGAAGCTTACGACGTAACTGTATCTGACTTTGGTACTGAATACAACATGATTGGTTACCCTGTTACTGCTAACAAGGCTCCTAAAGACACTCCACATCTTCCAGTTGCTAAGCAAATGTGGACTCCAAAGGTTGGCTTGAAGCATGGTGCAACTTCATGGATCAAGTACGGTGGTGGTCACCACACAGTTCTTGTATTCGGTGAAAACAGAGAACAACAAATCGCTGACTTAGCTGAAATGTTCGACTTACCATTCAAGGACATCAACGAATAATCAGTTAGATTAAAAATTTTGCAAAGGGACGTTCTAAATAGAACGCCCCTTTGTTTGTTATAGGAGTTGCTGTAGATGAGTAGGACAGAAAAGGAAAAAATGCTAAATAACGAGCGGTATTTAAATACCGACCCGGAACTAGCAAGTGATCGGAAGAAAAATCGTAAATTGGTGAACCAATTTAACGAAGTTGCCAAGGAAAATCCAGAGGCATCAGCAGCAATAATTAAGCAAATTTTTGCTAATACTGGTGAGCAGATCGACATTCAACCTGATTTTCGTTGTGACTATGGATATACCGTTTCGGTTGGGGAAAACTTCTTTGCCAATTATGGATGTGTTTTTATCGACGTTGGTAAAATAACCATTGGTGATAATTGCATGTTTGGCCCAGGAACCCATATCTATTCTGTAAATCATCCACTTGATCCAGTTGAGAGAAATCAAAATTATGAGTTTCCCAAACCAGTTACGATTGGCGACAATGTCTGGATTGGTGGGGATGCAGTAATTGTTCCAGGTGTAACCATCGGAAATAATGTTACAATTGCAGCAGGCGCTGTTGTAACGAAGTCATTCGGTGATAATGTCGTAATTGGCGGAAATCCAGCACGGGTTATTAAACATATTTAATTTGTTGGAGGATATTCATGAGCAATTTTAATATTGGTACCAGAGTAAAACTCGCAGATGGCAATGAAATGCCTATCCAAGGCCTGGGAGTATACAAGATGACTGATGAGCAGCAACTGATAAATTCAGTTAAGACTGCCTACAATACCGGCTATCGATTGTTTGATACCGCTCAAATGTACAAAAATGAAGCAGCTGTTGGCCAAGCTTTAAAAGAATTAGGTGCAGACAGAAAGGAAATCTTTGTAACCACTAAGATTGACGAAGAAAACCAGGGTTACGATGGGGTAATGAAGTCGTTTGAAGAATCACTTAAGAAACTTCAATTAGACTACGTTGACTTGCTATTGGTTCACTGGCCAATTCATCAACACTTCTTTGAAACATGGCGTGCTTTTGAACAATTAAAGGCAGAGGGCCTTGTTAAATCGATTGGAACAAGTAATTATGGAATGCTTCACCTTGAGTATTTGAAAACAAAGGCAAATGAAATGCCAGTAGTTGATCAAATTGAAAACCATCCATACTTGTCTCAAGAATCAATGCTTGAATTTAACCGGGAAAACAACATTGTAACTCAGGCATGGGCTCCATTGGGTCGAGGTCGAATCTTTGATGATCCTACATTGGTTCAAATTGCCAATGCTCACCAAAAATCGACAGCTCAAGTTATTTTGCGTTGGCACTTACAACGTGGTAACTCGTTTATTCCTAAATCAGTGCATGAAAACCGCATTGTTGAAAATGGTTCAATTTACGATTTCGAACTTACTGATGAGGAAATGAGCTTGATTGCTGGAATGAACAAAAATACCAGAATTAGCCAAGAGCCAGAAATGGTTTATGAGATTGGCCACCAGTACCCACATGGTTGATTGGTACGACAAATACTGTGTGTAGCAAACATCATGATAAAAGAAAAAATGCCGTTGTAATTTCATTTTTTGAAATTATGCCGGTATTTTTATTTTTCCCAACCCTTTTTAATTCACACTTCTACGCTCATCAACATTAAACCTGGATAACTAGTAAAATTAATAAAATTTATTCCGATTATTGATAAAAAATGATATACAATAGTAATTGAGATAAGTTGTAAACAATTTAGTTTGGAGGAATTTAGGATGACTAAGAAAACTTCAATTATAAAAATTGCTGCGGCAGGTGCCGCAGCCGGCGTAGTTTCTGGCTTTGTCAAATTAGGCTGGGAAGCATTACTTCCACCAAGAACGCCAGAACGAGATGCTACTAACCCACCACAGGCTACTCTGGAAAAGATGGGGATGAGTAAGGAGCAATCACATGCCACTTACACATATTCTAATCATGAAATCCCTTGGATGAGTTTAGTGGTTCACTTTACTTTTTCATCGACATTTGGAGCAATGTACGCTGTTGCAGGACATTACGTTCCATTATTTAAACTTGGACGAGGAGTGTTCTGGGGCCTAGGTGTTTGGGCAGGTGCCCATTTGCTTGGGATGCCAGCAATGGGGGTTGTTCCAAGTGTTAAGGAGCAACCAGCTGAGGAACACATTTCTGAAGCTGCTGGTCATGCTGTCTGGAATTGGGTCAACGATGCAGTTACTGACGAGCTTTTAAACCGTAAAAAATAGATTGATTAGAGGGTTGCCACGTGGAAAATGAAACGAAATGGCCCGAGCGAATTAGCTATGGGCTGAGTGACGCAGCTGATAATTTAGTTTTTCAAGTAATGACCACGTACCTGCTATTTTTCTATACGGATGTGTATGGATTAAAAGCAGGTGATGTAGCCGTACTATTTTTGATCGCGAGAATTGCTGATGTTTTTGAAAGTCCAGTAGTTGGTTGGATGATCGATAAAACCCACTCACGATTTGGTAAGAGTCGACCGTTCTTTCTATGGTATTCGTTACCCTATGCAGTTTTTGCGGTATTGACATTCGTTACGCCTGATTTCAGTCCAGCTGGAAAACTTGCCTGGGCTTACGTTACATATTTGGGACTAGGATTTTTGTATACCGCGGTTAACCTACCGATAACATCAGTACTGCCAACAATGTCACGTAACCAACGAGAGTTAACTTTGTTAGGAGTGATTCGTCAGTTTGGTGGGAGTGCTATCCAAATCGTGGTGGCGGTATTCACGCTGCCATTGGTCGCTACTCTAGGCGGACATAATCAGCAAAAGGGTTTTCTGTTGACGATGATTTTGTTTGCTGCAATTTCTCTTTTCTTAATCCTAAACACGTTTTTTCATATTCGTGAGCGCCATACTGTTGCCGAGATAGCGCACCGTCCATTTAAGGTGGTTCTTAATTTGGCTGCCCATAACAAGCCCTGGATTATTTTATCCCTGATTATTTTTTGTTTCTGGCTTGTGACGGCGATTAAAAATCAAACGACCGTATATTACTTTAAATACGTATTTAATGACCAAGGCCTCGTGGCCTGGGCAAATAGTTTTACCTTTTCATCGCTGATTGGCGTGGTTCTGATTATGAAAGTTACTGATCATGTCGGCAATAAACGAACGATGAGAACCGGAATGCTCATTGCTTTGATTGGCCAGATATTCTTGATGTTTGGGGTTATTAGCAAGACGTTGATAACAATTTTTGCGGGAATTTTGATTAACAGTATTGGCCAAGGGATGATTGTTGGGCTAGTGTCGATTATGCTTTCTGATACGATTCGTTATGGTATTAGCTTGGGAGCTCAGGCCGAGGGATTTCTGTCGTCAAGTAACGATTTTGGCGTAAACCTAGGACTAGGGATCGGTGGTCTGGTAACTGCCGGTTTGTTTGATTTAGCCGGCTACGTTCCAAATCACGCCCAAAATTCTAGTACGATTTCGATGATCAACTTAAACTATGTTTGGATTCCATTAGCCCTATATGTCTTATTAATTATTTTGATTCATTTTTATCCGGAAGAAAAAATGTATGCCCAAATCAAAAGTGTAGAAAACTAACCCCATGGAACAATTGCTAAACTAGGTTATAATTAAGGCATAAATCTAGGAAGTGGGATGATCAATAATGACAGTTACCGCATACATGGTTCGTCACGGGCAAACGTACCTAAACTACTATAACCGGGTTCAAGGGTGGATTGACTCACCATTGACTGATAAAGGGATTGAGGATGCCAAAAACGCCGGTAAACGGCTCAAGGACATTAACTTCACCGCATCATTCAGTAGTGATTCAGGTCGGGCAATTGATACGGCTCGATTGATCATGAAACAAAATCCAAATAATATGAATATTGTTAGTTATCAGTATCCCGAATTAAGGGAGCAGTTTCACGGGTACTTTGAAGGTAGCGATTTAAGCCAGATGTGGCAGTTTGTTGGGGTCCAAGTCCAAGAAACGACCGAAAGTGAAGTCTTAAAGAACTTTGGGTTGGAGCGTGCGCGAGATTTGATTCATCGAGCAGATTTATACAATCACGCTGAGAATAACGCCATGTTTTGGGAACGCCTTAATTATGGATTTGACAAGATTCGCGAAAACACCAATGATGGTGATCAAATCTTAATTGTTTCCCACGGAATGACAATTAGATCAATCGTTGATCGTTATGCGCCTAAGTTGGATATTGGTGAAGCAACTGCTAACGGTAGCGTTACGAAACTAAAAATTAATGATGACGACATTGAAGTTGAGTACTTTAACAACCTTGGTGAAGTTTAAGTAATAAATTAGGGGCCGGATAATCTGGCCTCTTTGTGTATAAACAATAAGTTTTTGATTGGAGTAAACAATGGCTGAATTTGTGCAAACTTTAATTGAAAAGCGGGCTGACCTTTGGCAGGCAATTGGCCAGCATATTTGGCTATCGCTAGTATCGCTGCTGATTGCGATGATTATTGCGATTCCAATTGCTATCGCTGTCCAGAAACATAAGCGAATTGCAGAATTATTGAATCAGTTTGCTGGGGTCTTACAGACGATTCCTTCGCTAGCTTTACTAGGACTATTGATTCCGATTGTTGGAATTGGCCAAGTGCCAGCGGTGATTGCGTTGGTGATTTACGCAATTTTTCCGATTTATCAAAATACGTTTGTGGGAATATCGTCCATTGATGACTCCTTGGAGGAAGCAGCCGATGCTTTTGGAATGACGAGGTTTGAAAAACTACGTAGAGTTGAGTTGCCAATTGCGATGCCAGTAATATTGACTGGAATCCGTCAGGCAATGGTATTGATTGTTGGAACTGCAACCTTAGCAGCTTTGATCGGATCAGGTGGTTTAGGAACTTTTATTTTGTTGGGAATTAGTAGAAATAATAATTCAATGACTTTAATTGGTGCCATTGCTTCGGCGTTGCTGGCAATTGCCTTTAGTTTGCTGATCCAGTTACTTCAAAGATTACGGTTACGGACGATTTTAATTTCAATTGGAGTTGTTCTCCTTGCGTTCTTAGGGATTAGCGGTTTTCAGACCATTCAAAACTCTAGCCAACAAATAGTTATTGCTGGGAAAATGGGTTCAGAACCAGAAATCTTAATCAATATGTATAAGGACTTGATCAAGGATGACAACCCGCGAGCAGATGTTGTGTTGAAACCTGACTTTGGACAAACTAGTTTTCTTTTCAATGCCCTAAAATCAGACCAGATAACCATTTACCCAGAATTTACTGGAACGGTCCTCCAGGGCTTAGTAAAGGGCAAATACGATGTGCAACAGATGCCGGCTACTGAAATTTATGATACTGCCAAGCACAGCTTGAATAATCAGTTTAAAATGCAGTATTTAAAACCGAT
The DNA here is from genome assembly GCF_000785105.2 of Lentilactobacillus curieae. Classification (NCBI taxonomy): domain Bacteria; kingdom Bacillati; phylum Bacillota; class Bacilli; order Lactobacillales; family Lactobacillaceae; genus Lentilactobacillus; species Lentilactobacillus curieae. The sequence continues at coordinate 1,047,593 of NZ_CP018906.1, forward strand.
GAAGTATAACAACACCTACGCACTTGTTGTTAAGCAAAGCTTCGCCAATAAGTACCACCTTGAAACGATTTCTGATTTGAGAAGGGTGGAAAGTCGCCTTCATGCGGGCTTTGACCTAGAATTTATTGACAGGCCAGATGGTTACAAAGGTATCAAACAAAAATATAACTTGGCGTTTAAATACAAATCGATGGATCCGGATTTGAGATATGAAGCAATCAATAAGGGAGCCGTGAATATCGTGGACGGGTACTCAACAGACTCGCAAATTCGCCAGTATCACTTGGTGGCTTTAAAGGATGATCGTAATCTGTTCCCCGTATATCAGGGGGCACCGTTGATGAAACATAAGTTTGCCCAGGATAATCCTAGAGTTGTTAGTGCACTAAATAAGCTATCTGGAAAGATTAGTGAACGACAGATGCAACAGATGAATTATGAAGTTAACGTCTTGAAGAGGTCGGCTGCCTCTGTTGCGAAGAATTATCTGGTTAAGCATCGCTTGATTGGAGGTGACCGTTAATATGACGGACCCGATTTTAAAGTTAGACCACGTTAGCAAACAGTTTAGCGATCAACTAGGAGTTGCTGATGTGTCTTTGACAGTCAACGATGGTGAGTTTTTCGTTTTGGTTGGTTCTTCCGGAAGCGGGAAGACCACCACTTTGCGGATGATTAACAGATTGATTGAACCATCCAGCGGGACGATTACTTTCCATGGCAAAAACACGGCGGAATATAATTTACGGGAATTGAGAACTTCAATTGGATATGTTTTACAAGATATTGCCCTGTTTCCGAACATGACGGTTCAGCAAAATGTCTCCTTAATTCCTGAAATGCGCGGGAAGGATAAAAAGGCCACTAAGCTGCTTGCGGAACAATTGCTTCGGGAGGTGGATCTAGATCCCGAACAATATTTACAAAAGATGCCGGCAGACCTTTCTGGGGGAGAGCAGCAACGGGTCGGAATCTTAAGGGCATTTGCAGCCAACCCCAAGCTGATTTTGATGGACGAGCCCTTTAGTGCGCTTGACCCAATTTCGCGGCGACAACTTCGAGAATTAGTAAAAAAAATCCATGAAAATACTCATAGTACAATAATTTTTGTCACCCATGATATGGATGAGGCTCTAGAGCTGGGAGACAAGATTGCGGTTATGAGACTGGGAAAAGTTGAACAGATTGGTTCGCCAAGTGAGATTGTGTCAACGCCAGCCAATGACTTTGTGGCAAAGATGTTTTCCAAGTCGCTGGCTCACGATATCTACGGGGTTTACCTAAATAAGCTAGCTTTGATGGGTTACTTAACCCAAGATAAAAAAACTACCGCAACGGTTCCTTCGATTGAAGAAACCGCTACGGTAGGCGATGTACTTTCTTTGATTAATCAGGCGGGAGAGGTAAAAATTATGCGTGGACAAATCTCGGCTGGCTACCTAACTCAGTCTGAATTGTTGAGGTTTATGGCAGATTTTCAAAAAGCTCACAGGTAGTAAGTCATGTCAGAAGCTGGAGTTGGGTAAGCAGGAATTTGATGGGCTACTGCTTGCTTATCTGCTTTTTGGTTAATTTCAAATGTAAAGTAGTTGATGATTTCGTCAGCGATTTTAGACAGTACGGTTGCACCCGCAATTGTGCTGTTCTTTTTGTCTAGAACAGTAATGACAACTGCATTTGGATCTTGAATTCGGTTAAATGTGTACCAGCTACCAGTCTTAACTGTTTTAACGGTGTACAAAGATGGATTGTCAACGGCTTCAGAAAGTGAAACTCCGGTGGTGGCAATTTGTAGCGATGAGTATACTACTTGAGGAATTGCAGGATACCGAATTGAATCGTGGTCATTATTGGTAAGAATTCCTTCAGCAACGTATGCCCCTTCAAATGAAGCAACTGGGGTTAGTTTAGGTTGCGAACGGTTAACAACATCACCAACCGCATAGATGTTGGGGTTGGATGTCTCTAAGAATGCGTTAACTTGGATGCCGTGGTTATCATAATTTACGCCGGCAACGTTTAAGTTTAGAGAATCGAGCTTAGGAACCCGACCCATTGCGGCAAACACTTCGTCTACTTCGATACTAAAGTCATTTTCTCCAAGCAGTTCGTAGTCCCCATCGGCACGTTCCCTGATAGATGATAATGTGGTATCAAAGTGGAAGTGAACACCGTGATCCTTCATTGAATCCACTAAAGCACTTGTAAGTTCCTTTGGGTATCGTTTAAGAACTTGATCATTGTGCTGAATCAGGTGAACTTCAGCTCCGGATTCTGCAGCGATGTTTGCTAGTTCGATACCAACAAAACCACCACCGATAAAGGCAACCTTTTCAGGCAAATGTGGCATGCTTAAAAAGTCTGCACTGGTGTGAATAAACTCATTTCCTTCAATTTGAGGAATTGCTGGATGAAGTCCGGTGGCTAAGACAAATTTATCAGCTTGATAACTAGTGTCATTAACCGAAATAGTTGTTTCGTCAATAAAGGTCGCTTTGCCGTGCTCAGTTAAAATATTTGCGGACTTGAGTCCATCAAGGGTTCCGGAAGGAATTTTTTCTGTGTACTGTTTTTTAAATTCCATCATTTCTTCCCAGTTAATACTGGAATCGCTTTTTAAACCAACTGCGGCTAGGTCAGCAGCTTGCTGCTTAGTATGTACAACACTGTAAAGCATCTTTTTGGGATCACATCCACGGTTAGGACAAGTCCCACCCCAGAGATCATTTTCGACTACAAGGACAGTTTTATTGCTTGCCAGACCGTAAGCGGCAGCTAAACCACCTGGGCCGGCACCAATAATAATTACATCGACTTTTTTATCTGCCATGATATAAACCTCCCGACATTATTCTTAACTACTATTTTAGCATGTTATTTGGTTGGCTACTGATAAAAAAAGTGAGGCCAACTTTCCGTTGGCCTCACAGCTGCTTTAATATTCCCGTTTTGTAGTGTTTTTGTTTTGCATCGTAAAGTTAATGATGGCAGACACAGTGGCGATTGCGCCGAGGACTGCCAAGAAGATAAACGCAATTTGACCACCAGCAAATGTCCGACTGATAAAGCTACCAGTTCCGCGTAGTTGTGCGTTAGACAGCATCGCAGCCAAGATGCCGACACCTAATGATCCAGCATATTGTTGTAGCATGTTGAACACTGAATTTACGTCCGGACTGTTTTGAGGCTTTACTAAGGTTGTTGCATTTCCAATTGAATTTGAGAATGCCATGTTGAACCCAAACCGTAAGAAAATGTATAGGGCGGCAACTAGAATTGAACCTAGTAAGCTTTGAGTTAAGAAATAGAGTAAGCTTCCGAGGGTTACTGCACAGGTCCCGATGATAATTGGTAGTGCGTATCCCTTGGTATCAGCCAACTTACCAGCGAATGGTGATGTGAAGGCACCGACCAAAGCTCCAGGTAGCAAAATCAAGCCCGAAACCATTGAGCTGGTGTGCATTACGTACTGACAATACACGGGAATTAAGAAAGAAATCCCGATGTTGATAAATTGAAGAATGAAGTAGGTAATGGTTGATAGTGTGATATTAACGGAACTATAAATGGACAAATCAAAGAGTTGTGATTTCCCCCGGCCATTTGAAAATAAGAAGGCTGCAATTGCAATGATTCCTAACACAATTGGTGCAATGGCCTTAATGTTACCAATTCCGACTGAACCACTTTGGCTAACTCCAATCACGATACTTGTAAATGAAATGGCAATCAAAATTAGACTGACCGTATCAAATGATTTGTCGGTTCCAGAATTTTCCAAATCAACGTATAGATAACCCAATATCAAACTAGCAACCACAATTGGTAATACTAACCAGAAAATCATTCGCCAGTCTAGCATGGTAGCAACGATTCCCCCATAGGTAGGCCCCAGAGCTGGAGCGAATGAAATTACCATTCCAGCGACTCCAGTCATAGTTCCAATCTTATTTTGAGGAATTTTAGCGAAAATAATTTGATACATAATTGGAGTTGATAATCCAGTCGCAATTGCTTGAATCAATCTTCCAACCAACAGGACTGGGAAGTTCATTGCAATGGCACACAGTATATCCCCAATGATGAATGAAGTAGCCGCAAAGATTAAGAGATTTTTGGCAGGAAATTTCTTCAATAAAAATGAGGTGGTTGCCATAACCAGAGTTACCATCAATAAGTAACCAGTTGTAATCCATTGTAGAATATCCAATGAAACTGAGAATTGTTTTGCTAACTCTGGGAAGGTAACATTCATTGATGTTTCAGTCAGGATCCCAGTGAAAGATAGCAGTGCAGTCGCAAAAATGGCTAGGTACGTTTTCCGTTCGATTTTTTGTTCCAAATAAGCATCTCCTCATAATAATTCTTACCGCTTGCCAGCCTAAAAATAATTGCATATAAAATGAGTGCCACTGCTGGCACCCATTAAGGTATTGCATAGCAAGTTTTTCGAATGTTTTTCTCTAACAAAGCAAGTTTACTCTGATTCAGAAAAAAATGCCAAGTGATTGTTCAAACAAAAAAGGAGCACTACATGAATCTTCGATTCAGTCGTAGTGCTCCTTATCGTCTACTTATGCCTAAATTATTTACGACACAACTAGTTATTAATCAATGCGTTAATTTGTTTATCCAGTTCTTTTTCAAATTCAGATAACTTAGCTTGAACGGCATCTTCAGTTTTGTCAACCAGGCCAAGGTAGAACTTGATCTTTGGTTCTGTTCCTGAAGGACGAACTGCTAACCAAGTTTCATCATCAAACCAGTACTTGAGTACGTTTGATTGTGGTAGATCAATCTTGGTAGTTGAACCATCAGCTGCTGTTTCAGTTGATGTTGAGTAGTCAGCGTGCTTAACCACTTTGTGGCCGGCGAGTTCAGTAATTGGGTTGTTTCTCAATTCATCCATCATGTGAGCCATCTTTTCCTTACCGTCAAGCCCGTCAAATTCTTTAGCAACAGTCTTTTCAGCGAAGAATCCGTACTTGTTGTACATTTCTTGGACACCATCGTAAAGGGTCTTGCCTTGGCTCTTGTAGTAAGCAGCAACTTCGGCTAATAGTAGAACGGTTTGAATTGCATCCTTGTCACGAACAAATGGCTTAACGAGGTAACCGAAACTTTCTTCAAAACCAAACAGGAAGGTATGGTCATGATTGGTTTCGTATTTGTGGATTTCTTCAGCAATAAACTTAAATCCAGTCAACACGTTCTTAGTTTCAATTCCAAATGAATCGGCAATTTTTGCGGCTAACTCAGTTGAAACGATTGATTTTACAACCCGGCCGTCTTTAGGCAAGGTGTTCGAATTTTTCTTGGCAGTCAAAATGTAGTTTAAAAGAACACTGGCAATTTGGTTACCACTCAATAGTTGGTAATCGCCGTTTGGCAAACGGACTGCAGCACCAAGGCGGTCAGCATCGGGATCGGTAGCAATCAAAACGTCTGCGTCGACTTTCTTCCCAAGTTCCTTTGCTAAGTCAAAAGCTTGTGGAAATTCAGGATTTGGGAATGGGACAGTTGGAAATTCGGGATCGGCAATTGTTTGTTCTTTAACAACAGAATAATTACTAAATCCTGCTTCTTCCAATGCACGACGGGCGATTACGCGGCCAGTTCCGTGAAGTGGCGTGTAGACAAACTTCATAGATTTACCGGTGCTTTTTACTAACTCAGTATCAATGTTTACGGTTTTTACTTCGTCAAGGTATGCAGAATCAACGTTTTCACCAATGATACTCATTAATTTAGCTTCTCTAAGCTTACCTTCTGGGGCAGCTTTAATGGAAAAGAGATCCTCGGTTTTACGAATGTATGAAGTAATCAAGTCTGATTCCTTTGGTGGCATTTGACCACCATCTTCACCATAAATTTTAAAACCATTGTATTGCTTAGGATTATGACTTGCGGTGATCATGATTCCTGCATAAGTATGTAGATGGCGAACTGCAAATGATAGTTCTGGAGTAGGGCGAATGTCATCGAATACAAATGACTTAATGTTATGAGCTCCGAGTACTCTGGCAGCTTCGTGAGCAAATTCTGATGATTGGTAACGTGAGTCAAAACTAATTGCAACGCCACGGTCACGAGTTGCTTCATCCAAAGTATCCATGAAGGCAGCTAACCCTTCAGTTGCTTGGCGAACTGTGTAGATGTTCATCCGGTTGATGCCGGCACCTAGCAATCCTCTCATTCCAGCGGTTCCGAATGATAATGGGGCTGCGAAGGCATCCTCGATTTTGTCGTTGTTTCCTTTTAAGCTATTTAAGTCTTCTAGTAAGTTTTCTGGTAAGTTAGGTTGCTTGGTCCATTTTTCATATAAAGTCTGAGCAGTATCCAATGTAATGGCCTCCCGTTATTTTTAGCTTAATTATAAAAATTTACCTACGGTACGTCAATGATTTTACTAGGATAAATCCTAATAATAGTCGCAAAGGCTTGACTTGATAAGGTAAACAAAATATATTTATTTTAGTAAAATAAATTGAACGAAAAGGTTGAAAACATCATGGCTACTATAAAAGATATTGCCGAGAAAGCCGGAGTATCAATTACGACGGTGTCTCGAGTACTAAATTATGATAAATCATTATCAGTCAGTGAAACTACCAGAAAAAAGATTTTTCAGGTTGCTGAATCAATGTCATACACAAAAAATCGCAGGAAAGTCTCTGCCCAGGATACAATCGCGATTGTCCAGTGGTATACAGAAACTAAGGAGTTAGATGATTTATACTACTTATCTATCAGAATGGGTGCAGAAAAGGCTGCGGCTAAGGAAAACTTTAAGGTGAAACAGTATTTTGCCAACGATTCTCTAAACGATATTGGTGACGTTAAGGCAATTATTGCGATTGGTAAATACAGTGATGCCCAAATCAAGAAACTGGCCAAAAAGTCTGAAACACTAATTTTCGTTGACTTTGACACGCTTTCTAAGGGATACGACTGCGTAGTGACTGACTTTGACAACTCAACTAGAAATGTAATTGATAGTTTTATTGATGCAGGAATTACCAATATTGGGATGGTTTCGGGAACGGAATCCACTAGCGATGGCAAACTTACAATTAGCGATCCGCGGGTTGCCACATTTAAGAATTATTTGTCGCAAAAAGGATTGTTCGAACCAGAAGACGTCTTTACAGCTGACTATACTTTAGATGGTGCATATGAATTATTACTGGATAGGTTGGAGACGATGGGGGATGCTTTTCCGAAGGCGCTGTTTATTTCAAACGACGCAATGGCAGTTGGTGCCGTGAAGGCGTTGACTGAGAAGAAAAAGCGGATTCCAGAAGATGTTAGTATCGTCAGTTTTAACGATACTTCCATCGCCAAGTACGTTATTCCTGCCCTTAGCTCGGTTAAGGTTGAGACTACCAGAATGGGTGAAGTGGCACTTAATATGGTTAAGAACGCCATTGAAACCGGTAAGCAGACTACTGAAAAGGTTGTTGTATCAAACGAGCTTATCAAGCGAGAAAGTAGCATCTAGCATTACCAAATACTAATTACTAAAAGTGCCAAACTAAAACTTTTTTTAATTGTCCAGATTCCCCGGAATACATTGACTTATTGCTAATCTCAATTATAATTTTATTTATAATAACTTAAATTTTATAGTAGGGGATTTGTGTATCTTAATCACAAAAATCCGAAAAATAAATCAATAATTGCGGTTTAGTACACGTGTGTTCACTGTTCGTAGAGGGAAGTTCGGTTGTTTGCCAAATTAATGTTTAAGCAAATTTTTAATAACATTAACCCAAATACGTTTTACTATACAATGCCAATCGCTAATTTTTTAGATGATTGGCTTTTATTTTGGTGACAATCTTTCGTGTGGAATAAGGAGAAAGAATATGAGTAAATTCTTCAAAAGGTACATAGGAATAATCATTGCTTGGCTAATTGTGATTATTTTAAGCATTGCTTACATGCCAAGCATTAGCCATTTGGTTAATCAAAAGGGAGAAACCCACATTCCGAGCTCCATGCAAAGCCAAGTGGCAGCGAAAATTGGGGACAAATTTCATAAAACTGAGCGTGGCACGCGGCCAGTTATTGTGGTGTTTAATTCTAAAAAGAAGCTGAATTCTGAGCAAGTCGACAAAATGTATTCAACGATTGGCAAGATTCAGAATCACCAGAAGAAATTGGGAATTAAGTCGATGGTTACACCACCGGATACTACGTCTTCACAAAAGCAGCTGATTGCTAAAGACAGTACGACACAAATTATCACCTTAAATGTGGACAAGAAGGTCCCAATCAAGACGATGAACGCCCGTTTGATTGCGGCGGCCAAAACGCCAACTTTAAGAACTTACGTTACCAGCTATGATACGATTCAAAGACAAACTAATGATAAGGTAAAACATGGAATTACGAAGGCAGAAATTATTATTTCAATCTTCATTCTATTGATCTTGGTTTTGGTGTTCAGATCATTAATCCTACCCGTAATTTCTCTCATCACTACACTTATGGCGTATTACGTATCATTATGTGTAGTTGGAAACCTTTCTATTAGCTATGGATTACCAGTTTCAATCTATACGCAAGCTGTGCTGATGTTGGTCATGATGGCACTAGGAACGGAATATCAAATCCTGTTCTTTAATGAATTAAAGCGACAATTTGTTAACGGAAAAGATGAAACTGAAGCAACTATTGCAGCAAGAAAGCAATCCGGCAAATCAATTTTAGTTTCAGGAATTGTACTAGCAATTGCGTTTGGCTCGCTTGGCTTCATTGATTACTCAATGATTCAATCATTAGCTAGTGTGGGAATTGGAATCGTTATTTTACTACTTGCAGTATTTACTTTCTTGCCATTCTTCACCTTCGCGTTAGGCAAAAAGATTTTCCTACCATCCACCAACCTGTCAGCTCATAATTACAGTAAGAGTTGGGGCTTCTTATCATCAAAATCAAGCAAGTACCCACTAATTTCATTAGCGTTGGTAATCTTGATCGCGATTCCGTTTGTCCTCAACAGTAGGGGAAAGGTTTCGTTTGACCCCACGAGAGAAGTGGCAACGAAAACTTCATCAGCTACTCAAGGATACAAGAGCATCAAGGAGCATTATCCAAAGGGAACGGCTGAACCACTTACCGTTTACATTAAATCAGATCATAAATTAGATAATGATGCCGACCTACGCGAAATCGATAGGGTAACAACCCAATTGGAAAACGATAAAATGGTCAGCTCAATCAATTCGGTCACTCAACCTGAGGGCGAGCCACTTCAGCAGCTTTACATGAAGGAACAAATCCAAATCGTTACTGGAAGTATCGGTGCTAGCTCGAACGCCTTAAACCGTGTGGCTAAGGGACTAAAGAAAACTAAGATTGATAGTAAGCCACTTTCAAAAGCAAGCAAGACTGTTAGTTCCATTACTAACGAAGTTAACCGAATCCAAACGCTTAATGCAGCTAATAATGTTACGGAAACACCATCTCAGATAGTTCAGCAGGTACAGGCAGAGCTGCAGTTGTTTAGACACAAACGAATGACAAGGTTCCAACGGGAAGTCGTTAAGGATGCTTTGCAACGCTCAATGGTTGATCAAGCTCAACAAAATAAGATGAATGATGCATTGAACCGAATTGGAATGCGGACTGATAGTACTAACAGCCGAATTTCAAACTTTGAAATGGAACTTAATTCAATTCAATCACGGGTTCAAAACTTCGGTACTCAGATTGCTGATTCAACTAAAGAAATCGGCCAATCAAAAGACTTTTTGGATGAAATGGCAAAGTCGCCAGCAGGCCAAACTTTCTACATTCCTAAAGATGTTTTGAATAGCGCAACCTTCCAACAAGCGGTCATGAAGTACTTGTCTGATGATAAAAAGACTGCAAAAATTAATGTGATTTTGAACAAGGATCCACATTCAAGTGAGTCACTTCAATACATCAATGATGTTAGCTCACAATTGAAGGCAAGCCTTGCAGCAACTACTTTACAGAACGCTACCGTAGTTGTTGGCGGTGTGCCATCAACGATTCAAGATGCACGGAGTATTTCAAAAGCAAACTTTAATAAAACAGCGCTGATTTTTGCTGGGGTATTGATTGTCTTGTCAATGTTCGTTGCGGCATCGATTCTTCAGGCAGCTTACGTTGGGATTGTGGCTTTTGTTACCTACTTGATGTCACTTGGTTTCTCAAAGTGGATGAGCAGTAATCTATTGGATCAGCATCAATTGACTGCAAGCGTTCCTTACTTGCTCTTTATTCTGCTGTTTGCATTTGCAATTAATTACTCGCTTTACCTGTTTATTAGGAATCGCCAGAATAGTGAGCAGTCCTTCACTGCAAAAATGCAGGTATCTGCTGGGTTACTTGGAACTGTAATTATTTTTGCTATTTCAGTTGTTATTGCCAACGCTGCGTCATTAATGACATCTAGTCAACTAACGTTAATTCAACTTGCAATGGGGCTGATCTTTGGCCTAATCGTAATCGGTCTAGTAATTCCAATTACCTTGCCCGGATTAGATAGATTGACATACGACAATTATTTCCAAGGATTGTTCAGTTCGAAGAAAAAGGTAGAAAAGGAATAAGGGCTACTTTTTCCTAATGACCAAGATGTTCGTACAATAAAAACCGCCATCACATTTTCAATTAGCTGAAGATGCGATGGCGGTTTTGGTATTGAATATTCGATTGTTTTATCCTAATAGATAAGTTAATCCTGTTGAGCGTAATCCCATATAACTGGCCATTTCTGGCTTAGTTATGCGAACTTCAATCGGGACAAACGGAAACTCTTTTTCTAACATTTTCTTAATCAGACTGGCCCATTTTTCTTCCCCAGCATGAAGAACCGTTAGTTTAACAATGTTTTCATCATGCATTTTTAGCAATTGTTCATTCCAAAAATCTTCGATACAACATCCTGCTTGACTACGAGTTATCAAGTCAAAATTATTGTCTACAAATTGAAAAATGTATGAAGTTTTTAATTTGCTTTCAATGGCACCACGAAGCTTGCTGATAATGTTTTTACTGATTAATTGATTATTATCTGAAACTGAGAAGAACGTTCTAGTTTTTGTCCGCGTATGAGAGAGCTTGGTTAAAATTTCTTTGACTGTTCGGCCGCGTTTAATGCATTCAGCCGCCTTAGTTACCTGGTATGCCAAGCCTCCAGACGTAGCCATGCTATCAACAACAGTAACATCACTACTAGATATCTTAGCGGCATCTTGCGCGGTGTAGTAAGTTGGCGAAAGGGTGCTGCTAAGGTGAATTGAGATGATTTGGCTGCCGTCACTTCCGAGTTCATCGTAAAGGTTGGCTAACTCTGAAACATCTGCTCCACCTAGTGCTGGTGATGAGCTACAATTAGATAGTAAATGTAAAAATTTATCGCTTGAAATGTTTTTAACTGAGCCGTAAAGCTTTCCGTTAATAATAATTGGAAGATCGATAATTTTGATATCATGGTTTCGAATGCTTGATTGAGATAATGATGCTGCCGAATCAGTCACGATTCTGATGTTGGCCAAAATATCACCCCTTTGATTATTACAGAGAGAATTATAATATTAACTTTAGGAAAAATTATAAAATTCATAAATAATTCTTTATTCTTCACAAATTGTTCACAATTAGAAATGAGGTATCCAAATGAAGGGAAAGTACGAAGTTTTTCAATATATCGGAGTTCCAATCACCACTGATGATTCGGGAAACTATATGATAAAAAAAGACGAGAATGGCGAGTTTAAACTTCATAGTTGGAGAACTGGTAAACACACCAAGGGTAAACCTCAGGGGGTAGGCCAAATCTTTATTACTGAAAATAATATGCTGGTGGCGGTAATTAAGGAAATTCCAGTTAAGTTCAAAGATCGCCACGAATATACACCACTGCAAAGATTTACTAGTGAGTTTGTTAGTGATGGAATTGTTAGGGAAGCACAGACAGAAATATAAAAAACGGGTGGTCTCCTAAAAGCAAATCTAGGAGACCACCCGTTTAACATTATTACCTGTTAGTTGTGTAGTAGTTTTTCGACGTCTGACTTAATGTCATCCTCGGACATTGACATATATGGATGCATGTCCTTTTCGGTGGCGTTAGTATCACGTTCGTTCTTTTCCATGTAGTAATCCCATAGAGCGTCACGAACTGGCTCCGAACTATCACTCCAATCAAATGCTTCATTCATTTTTACGTTCAAAAAAGTAGATTCAGTTTTAGTCTCTGCCATAAATACTTACCTCCTAACAACTTCAGTATAGTTCTATTAGCAAAAAGTGTTAAGTAACTTATGCTAACTTTTTGTCTTTTTAATGACCATAATCCAGTTAATCTTAGGATCAGGTTGGTTTAGTCTATCGATATCCTTCCCAATATCTGAGTTTCGTTCAATTACCTCGCCAGCAATTGGGCTTTTCAAAGTTTCAACTGACTTATCTCCTTCGATATCCAAAATGTCGTCATCGATTTCAATGGTTGATTGATCGGTAGGAAAATCAGCGAAGGTAATTTGGCCGATTTGGTCATAAACTGATGTGTCAATTCCTAGCAGGTAATTTCCATCAGTCTTGGTGGCGTACCAAATGCCGTCTTTAACTTCGGGTGTCCCGAATGATTCGGTACTAGCTTTATTAGCTGAGAAAAGGGCTTTGAGTTTATCCCAAAATGATGTTTGTGCCATTTGCATTCACCTCGTTATTATTTACTTTGATTATAACGTATAATTAAGCCATAACTAACAATATGATAGGGGGCCAAACCATGTATTTGATAGATACCCAAAGAGATGGCAAAGAAATCTTTGATGCAAGAGTAAACCAGTCCTTAGATAATTATTTTGTAAATGAAAAAAAGTTACCAGGACACGGTTTTATGATGTATATCAATCAGCCGTCAGTAATTATCGGTAAGAACCAAAATGTGTGGGCCGAAGTCAACACTGATTACCTCCGTGAACACGATATTCAACTAGTTAGAAGGACTTCCGGAGGCGGAGCAGTCTATCACGATATGGGAAACCTGATTTTTGAAAACATCGTGATTGATGATGACTCTGAGTTTGGTAACTATGCCCACTTTGCTGAGCCGGTGTTAAAGGCCCTGCAAAAACTAGGCGTCGATGTGAAGATGAAGGAAAATAGCAGTGACCTGATTTTTCAGGATAAAAAATTTTCTGGAATGACTATGTTTAAGAGTGGCAATAGTCTGGCTGCGGGCGGAACAATTATGTATGATTTGAATCTGGAAAATGCCCATTACAGCCTAACGGAAAATGAATGTGAAAAAGCTAAACGATTGGGAGTTGCTTCAAAACGTAGCCCGATGATCAATTTAAAAGATTATCTACCAGAAGATATGGATATTAACAGCCTAAGAGACTATCTTTTGAAGGAAATATTCGCCGTTGAAGATCTGAGCGAAATTGAAGTCTACCATATGACTGATGACGACTGGAAAATTATTGATCAGAGAATGAAGGAAACTTATGGAACCGATGAGTGGAACTTTGGTAGGAATCCTGGTTATTACCATTATGCAGCCCGAAATTTTGAATCCGGAAAGTTAGGGATCAACTACACTGTTGTCGATGGGAAGGTCGAACATTTAAAGCTTAACCCGGACTTTATTCCCGATGGTGATCTTGGTGAAATTGAGAAAAGGTTGGTTGGTAAGAACCCGTCAATAAATATGATTGAGAAGGCTGTGAAGAAATCTAAGCTCCGAAACGTGGATTTTAACCAATTAGTTAACTTCTTAAATGAGTTTTTAAACAACTAAGCGCCGTTATAACGGTGCTTTTTTATTTTGTAAACTAATCATTAAGATAACTAATTGATAATATTGTGACTTTTTTTAGTCCAAACATTTACAATTTGTTCACAGAATCTTGGAAGAAAAATTGAATCGAATTGGTACTCTATTACCGTAAATAAGAAAGCACTAATCATATCGATAATGGAGGAAACAAAGATGAAAAGACTCAAGAAAGGAACGATTGTCCAAATATTTGGTGTATTAACACTGGTGGTAGGGCAATTCTTCACAGCCGGAACAGCATTAGCAGATACGAGTCAAACTCGGGAAGTTAGTGCGGGAAATGCTGCAATTGTAGACGATGAACGACGAATGGTTGGCGGTGCCCGCGTGGGTGACAAGAAAAAACTATTCTTCAACGTTCTAGCAAATGGAAATGAAAAATCAGGAACGGTTAATTTTGCTTATAACCATGATTTCCTGGAAATTAAGAAGAAAAAGTATCATTATGCTGCTGGCGATGCAGAATTAACTGTGAAAATCGACGGGGATGAATCGACGATTTCATGGCAAAACGTGGATAATCGCCAACACATTTTTAACGTTGAGTTACCAGTTGAATTTAAAAAGACAATTGAAAGTGGAAATTTAGCAATTCAAGTAGACGGTAAAAACACTAAGTTACCGTTTATTCAAGTGGTGCCAAAAGCAGAACAGGCGCCTAAGGGAGAAACTGATGGTGATCTAGCAAATGATAGCAGTATCAACGAAATGCTAGAGAAAGAACAAGCACAAAAGAACCAAGAAAAGGCACAAGAATATCTAAAGGAAAAACAAAAAGCGGATGCTGAAAAAGCGGAAGCTAAGAATGAAGAAGCTAAACAGGCCAAACCAGAAAATGAGTCTGCCGAAAGCCAAGCTGCTCAAAAGAAACAAAGCCAAGTTGCGGCAAAAGAACGTGCAAGCAAGACTGTTGAGCAGATTGAGTCTGAGGTAACAACGACTGAGGAAGCGTTGGATGAAGCGGATGGTGAGGAGCCGACAGAAGCCCCAGTTGACCCGATGGCAGGCTCAGCATTAAGAAGTGCTGTGCCAAGAAATACGGGTGAAGGTGAGTTGGAGGATCCGTTAAATATCACGAAGAATATTACTGAATCTTTCTTTAGTAAGGTAACGCTTAGATATAAGGATAGTGATGGCACAGAACAATCGATCGTTATTCACCCTGTAAAAGATAGTCCAGACGAGTTGCCTGCTATTTTACGCGAAAATAATAATGTAAAGGTTGACTACGAGTGGGATATAGATTCGGTTTGGGAAGAAAACGAAATTCCGATGGATAAAATGGTCAATGGCGCATATTATGAGTTCCAAATCAATGGGTTACTGTATAATTACGATAAACAAAATAGCCAACGCGACATCACCGCGATTATTAACGGGGAGACAGTTACGATTGGTAAGTTCGGAATTTCACCAGTTTTTGATGAAGATGGGCGACAAATTCAGGATAAGCACACTGTAAGGGTGACGTTCTACCCAGATGCTGTAAATAACCAATCAAACATTAAATATTTTGCATCGCTAGAAACACAATTGAACACTGAAAGCGATGGGTTTGATTTTGGCCAATCCGTTAAAGAAGGAAGCAATATTAGTCTTGAAAAACATAGATATGAGCTTGAAAAAAGTGCTAAATTTGAACGGACTGAAGCCGACGGGAATACTGTAAAAGATCTAAGTTCAATTAAGTGGAATGTTAAGTATAGTACTTTGGAAGGCTCTGCATCACAGAAAGTTGTTCTGGATGAAATCTTTGGAAGCAATTACGATTACAATCCCGAAAATGATGGCGTTAGTTACAGTATTAAAGTTACTGAAAAGTTGGCTGATGGTGAAACTGGGAAACCTAAAGAATATATCATTGACTCTACAAAAAATAGTCAGTTATTTAAGCAAGTTTACAACAACGATACTCAGAGATTTGTTTTTGACGTAAATGATGATTATCTTAAAGGATTTAATGCCATTGAGACGGTTAACATTGATATTATTACTCCCATCACCGACGCAACTCAATCAGCTTTTGATAACAAAGTTCAGTTAAGCGACGATTCCGTTATTAATGACCAAAAGTTAAAGAACCCTTCTGAGTTTATTACTGCAGAAATTAATCGAGGCAGTATTCTCTCCAAATCGGGTGCCCAGACAAAGCACGGAAATATTAAGTATACGGTTAATTTCTGGATGGATCCCGGAGAGTCAGAAAACAATCAATTGGTTATTGAGGATATCCTTACTGACGGTTCAGATAAATTTGAAGTTGATGTAAGTACAGTTAAGGTTTACAAGGGAAACGAGCATGTTAATAACGAAGTTTCAGGAGTTTCAGTTCCGACCATCGAAGGCAATAAAATGACGGTTAAATTACCAAAGGGTGCTTCGGATGTTGATGTTAAAACTAAATTCACATTGATATATGAGCTTAAGCCCAAAGAAGGTGCTGAGTTAACACCTAAAGATTACGAGGGTATTAATAACAGCGTCATTTGGAATGGATATAAGCGTGATGCAAGTTTTAAGGGAACAGCTGATACTAAAGAAGCATTTAATGCTGACTGGCAGAAAGAAACAATTGCTTGGCGCCTAAATGTGAACAATCTTGGGTTACCTTACAAAGAGGCGACTGAAGGTGAGGGTGGCACTGTCACAATCACTGAACCAACAAACGTTAAAGCGAACTATAGTGATTTTAGTATCTTTGGTAAGTTGATTGAAGAGTTTAAAAATGCTGAAACAGACGCAGAAAAAAAGGCCGTGGCCGATAAACTTAATACTCATTTAAGTATTAAGAAGGATAAGAATGACAAACCTTCCTTGAGGTATGAGCTTGATTCTGTGGTTAGTTCTGAAGATGAAGAAGAAAATAAAGATACACTGAACATAAAAGTAACGGACATACAAAATAATGGGAATCCTGTGAAATTAGCCATCTCAGAAAAAGAGGGAGTGGTGACGTTAGTATTTACGGGGTTACCTATTAAGTATGGCGGATTTGTGGTGGAATTTCTTGAGATTCCATTAGCAATGGACAAGATGTATGCAAGTGGAAGCACGATTACATCTTTTAGAAACCAAGCATTAATTAATTACAATGGCTGGACGGGTGACCCTAGGACAACGGTTTACCTTGATAAATTTATGAGGGCAAAGGCAGGTAAATCTGGAAAGTTAAGTTCAAACTTTCATGAGGCTGAAGGTAGAAAGATTCATTGGAGTACGACTTTTAACCATATGAATTCGTTTGGCCCAGATGAAAAAAATCTATTGCTGTCAGGACTTACAATCACCGATTTGGTTGGTGATGATAATGTCTACTTTGAGGGCAAGGATGATTCTCACAAGGAAAAACTACAGTTTATAAAAGATACCCTTCTTGATAGCCTTAAGGTTTCATTAGGAAACATCAATGAGAAGGGAACCGGAGCAGAAAACTTTACTGAACTAAAAAAAGGAACCCATTATGAAATTGAATTTGATAATGACGATAATCAAGATCATAGTGTGAAATTCAACCTGAGGTTAACTGAAGACGGATATAACGAGTTTTATGCCAAGGGTAAAAAAATCTTCAAACTAGAGTATGATTCTGACGTGCCAAGTCTGTGGAACGGACAAAAAGGCGTTTATGAGCATATCAAGAGATGGAACTTCCGAAATGAAGTTTCAATAAAACCTAAGGATAGTAATAATGCTGCAGAAGAGATGAAAACCCATGCTAATTTGGACTACATGGATGAGGGGTACTTGTTAGATAAACAGGCTCCTGAAGACCCAGAAACAATCACCCTAAATAAGGGAACAGATGAAGAAGAACAACTGCGTGTTCTTAAATGGGGAGTTGTTGTGAATGGTGAGGGTCAGAAACTAGGTCGAAAAGTTACCATTAAAGATGAAATAGTTGGCGATAGTCATTATCATTTAAAGACCAAAGATTCAAACTACCAACTTAAAATATTTGAGGCTGAAAGGTCTTTTAATGAAAGTACAGGTAAGGTTGAGTACAAAAAAAATCCTGACGTTCAACTAGAAGAAAAGCAGGAATATGAAGTGGGCTACTCAGATAGTGCTAACACCATGACTGTTAATTTTATCAATGGGTATAGGGTTGATCATCCACTTGTTTTTGAATACTACACTGTGGCTTCAAAAGTAGACGGAAACAATTACTCAAATAATATTGAGTTAAATATTAATGGTAAAGAATTCAGCGAAAGCGAAGAGTTTGATTCTGATATCTCTGTGGGTGGTAGTGTTAACACTTATGGGGTTAACTTTACTAAGACGGATTCAGAGGATGGTAAAAAACCCCTGGCAGGGGTTAAATTCAAATTACAGATAAAACGACTAGGAAGTTCAGATTGGGAAGATTCTATAAATCATAAGGTAAAAGAAACTGATGAAAATGGACAAATCCAATTTAGAGGGCTGTATGAACGGCCAACTTATAGAATTGTTGAAGTTCAGGGACTTCCAGGCTATGACGGTCACTATATTTCTAAGGAATTTACAATCAAAGATGCTGAAAAAGAATCCTCTGAAGAGGGGGATGAAAATGAGAGTATCTTTGTCCTTAACGCTAAAAACGACAAGGTTAAAGATCTTCAAATTAATAAGCATGTTTCAACTGGTTCTGAAGAGATAGATATAAAGTCTAAGTTCAATTATCAGTTGCATGTGATGAAAAATCGACAAGTTGATACTAGTTTTAGTGGTTCTTATCTCGTAACAACCGATGGTGGTGAAACAACTAAAGCTTATCCGGTCGTTAATGGGGTAATGGCTCTTCCAGAGATTGCTGATGATGAAACCATCGAGATTCTCGATCTACCGGTTAAGAATGCATACCAAGTGGTCGAATTAAGAACCCCAGGGTATGACATTAGTCACGAAGCCAAGAATGTGGTTTCAAAAGAGACCGTCGGGGACAGTGAGGGAAAAACTGATTCGTTTACATTTGACGAAAAAGAGTCTCATGAGACTGATGGAATCATCAACTATACAAACACGCTGAGAACTAAAGAACTATCAATTGCAAAACAAATTGATGGCCCAAATGCAAGTAACGACAAAGATCGTGAATTCGAATTTGAGATTTTCGCTTACGATAAAGATGGCAATATTGATAAAAACTTTGCTGGAGTTTTCCCAGCTGTGCGCGTTGTTGGCGAAGACTCAGAAAACGGAGTTATCGAATTTGAAGAAGGAAAGGCCGTAGAATTTGTCACATACAATAAAGATAAGGAAGAAACTTCTCGTAGTAAATTAATTCTTAAGCACAATTCTAGATACAATCACATTGTGTTACCTGAAAGCACCAGACTTAAAGTTAGAGAAAAAGTTGATGGCCAGTACTCAAAGGCTGAGGTAAATATTGATAAATCTGAAACATCTGAAGCAACTTCGGATGGGGATGGATATTTCTCGAGCCGAATGATTACATTAGCCGGAAACAAAGAAATGGTTTGGACTAACATCCACAAAACAGATGCTTTTGGGTTCGGTAAGACAATTGAAGGACCAGATGCTGATGCAGACGCTGCAAATAAAGAGTTCAGCTATAAGGTTGAGCTGTCCGATGATAACTATTCTGGTGTTGTAAAAGGGTTATTCCACAAAGATGATGAAGACAAAGGAACCGAGGTTTGGTTTATATTTGAAAAGGGAGTTGCCACTCAATATAGCGAAACAAGTAGCGGTGATAATCCTAAAGACATCACACTAAGACACGGGGAAGCTTACCGGGATATTCAGTTAACCAACAATCCGGAAGTCAAAATTACTGAAAGTGTTGATGACAAGTATAGCCGAGTTCAGTACTTGACTAGCGGAAGTTCTAAACGAAGTGATGCTAAGATAGATGACTCTGGGCAGGCCTCAACCAGGTCGCTATCAACTGATAGTTACAAATATATTGACTTCTTCAACATTCATGATGCTAACAAGCTGCAAATCGTTAAAGAGGTTGAAGGCGAATTTCTTGAAGGAATGGATCCGTTTAAGTTTGAAATCCGTGCACTAGAAGCCGGAGAAGAAGGCGCGGTATTCCATCCAGAGGTTGCGAACAAGGAATTCCGGGCAGCAATCATGAAGGCGAACACGGAAGAAGTTCTTCATGAAGGATCTGTGAAGTTTGATGGAAATGGTAAAGCTAATAAGTTCACACCTAGCGGGACAAGTGAGCGGGATATTATCTTGAAGGATCATGAACGTTTGGTTATTTACGATTTACCAAAAGAAGTAACTTTCTATGTAGAGGAAACTGAATCTGCAGATTATATTGGCGCTTGGCAGGTTAAGGGTTCAAATGATGACTTTCAAACTGGCCCAGCTGTTGCCAATATGGGCGCAGATGATGTAACAGTTAACTTTAAGAATACTATCACCATTCCTGAACCCAAATCCGTCAACTTCACTGTTGGAAAAGAGCTAGTTGGCCCAGAAGGCTCGGTAGCGGATGACCATGAATTTGAGTTTAAGGTATCGCTGTTTGATACTAAATGGACTGGAAATGACCGCTTAGTAGAGGCTGAAATTGGCGACAGAAAAGAAAATGTTAGGTTTACTAAGTTAGACAGTTCAAGTTCATACCAAGCTACAATTGACCTCAAAGCTGGTGAGAAGTTCGTTCTAAAGGATATTCCTGAATATGCCAAGATTAGTGTTAAGGAATCAGGCACTGACAAGGATGTTGATGTAAGCCATGAGTTTGACGGCACAACAGAACTTGGAACCGAATTTAAGTCTGAAACCCTTAGTAACTATGAAGACATCAAATCTCCAACTGTAACGTTTACCAATGAGTATCCGGAAACGGATCTTAAGCTAACCAAAACAGTTAAGGGTAACGGGGATGAAGACCAAACATTCAAGTTTACTCCTAGCGATGTTAAGGTTGGCGAAAGAAATCTAAGTGGAACCTATGAAGCTCAGATTGACAATGGCAACAGCCATAAAGTTGAATTTGATGATGGAAAGTTGGTAAAGGTTGATGACAAGGAACGGGACCACTTTGAACTCAAAGCTGGCGAAGTCTTGCACATTACTGGACTACCTGTCCGTACTCAGATGAACATTACTGAAGAAAGTACTGAAGGCTATGAAGTTTCATATTCTCTCAATAACGGAAATGAAAAGAATGGTTCTCAGACTGGACCGGTAACAACTGAGAATGGCAAAACTGCCGAAGTTGAATTTATCAACACTAAGATGGATCCTAAAACTGCTAACCTGTCTGTAACTAAGGAGATTGATAGTTACGACGAGGCAGATATGGAACAGCAATTTGACTTTAGGTTGAAAGCAGAGAATCCTGAAAAAGTAGCTGGCAAGGAATTTGAAGGATTTGTTACTAATACGAAAGGTCACCAAACCGGCGAAACAATTCAGTTCAATCAGAATGGTTTATCTCAAATGATCAAACTAGGTCATAACGAACGACTAGACGTCAACAAGTTACCAATTGATACCAGATTTAAGGTGGTTGAAGTTGTGGGTGACAGTAGTAAGTTTGACGTTGAGTATCAGATTGACCGTGGTGAATTTAAGTCAGCTAACAGAACTAACTACTTTGAAGTTAAAGATGGTGCTACTCACCACGTAACCTTTAAAAACACCAATAATCAAACCAATTTGATTGTTGAAAAGAAATTAGGTGGTAGTGCCCTTGAAGCGGCTGACAAGGATCGTATGTTTGAGTTTGAAATTGAGTTAGACTCGGGCGAAAATCTTGTTGCCAACCTGTCTAAACTGGACATTAATGGTAATGAAATGCTATTGACGGACAAGCTTCCATTTATTGATGGCAAGGCAACCATTCACCTTAAAGGTGGTGAATCAGCAAGAATTGCTGGCTTACCAGCTGGGACAGTTGCTCACGTGACTGAAAAGCAGGAAGCTGAGTTTAAAACCAGTAACCAAGTTGATAATTATGAGATCAAGGATGGAACTAAGTCTGGAGATATTCAACTTAAACGGGAAACTGATCGAAAGGTTACTTTCCACAATGATAAGTTGGATCCAAAACTTGCTAACTTGACTGTAACTAAGAAGGTTGATAGTTACGACAAGGCAGATATGGACCAAAAATTTAAATTTAGGTTGACTGCTGAGAATGCCGAAAAGGTAGCGGGAAAGACATTTGGTGGATACATTACTGATGCAGATAACAATCGGCACTCAGAAGAAATTGTCTTCGATCGAAATGGTGATTCTCAACAGATCGAACTGAAACATGACGAAAGATTAGACATCAACAAGCTACCAATTGATACCAAATTTAAGGTGACTGAAGTTGATGCTGATAGTAAGTTTGACGTCGAGTACAAGATTGACCGTGGTGAATTTAAGTCAGGTGAAGAAACTGATTACTTTGAAGTTAAAGATGGCACCACGCACCACGTAACCTTTAAAAATACGAATAATCAAACTGATTTGATTGTTGAAAAGAAATTAGGTGGTAGTGCGCTCGAGGCGGATGACAAGGAACGTAAGTTTGAGTTTAAGATTACGTTAGACTCAGAAGAAGATATTG
The DNA here is from genome assembly GCF_000785105.2 of Lentilactobacillus curieae. Classification (NCBI taxonomy): domain Bacteria; kingdom Bacillati; phylum Bacillota; class Bacilli; order Lactobacillales; family Lactobacillaceae; genus Lentilactobacillus; species Lentilactobacillus curieae. Next base: position 1,069,951 of record NZ_CP018906.1, read on the forward strand.
TTGCTGATCTTTATCAGCGGAGTATCAACGGTGATGAGCCGGAAACCCCAACTCAACTTGATTTTTCTAACGGTGAGGCAACCATTCACCTTAAAGGTGGCGAATCAGCAAGAATTGCTGGCTTACCAGCTGGGACTGTTGCTAACGTGACTGAAGATTCAGAAGATGAGTTTAAAACCAGTAACCAAGTTGATGATTATGAGATCAAGGATGGAACTGAGTCTGAAGATATTCAGCTTAAACGGGAAACTGATCGAAAGGTTACTTTCCACAATGATAAGTTGGATCCAGAACTTACAGACTTAACTGTTTCTAAGAACGTTGAAAGTAAGGACGATAATGATCTTAAGCGACGGTTCGAATTCCAGCTTGTATCAGAAGATGACGCGGTTAAAGGCGAGACCTTTGCTGGGGTAGTTACCGACGCAGAAAATGTTGATCACAACAAAAAAGTTAAATTTAATGCTGACGGTAAAACAAACTCAATTGGTTTAGCTCATAGTGAATCCCTTCGAGTAAATGGTCTGCCAGCAGGTGTTAAGGTCAAGGTTATTGAAGAAGATTCACAAGGCTTAACTGCCAGCTATGAAGTTGACCGTGATGGGGTTGTGCTAAGCAATGATACTAAAAACATTGCGACTGAAAACATTGAACTTGAAAATAACAATCACCACCGCGTGAAGTTCGTTAACAGTAAAGTCCTCGCTGACTTGGAAATTGATAAAAAGGTTACAAGTAGTAAGGATTCTGATAACGACAAGTTGTTCAAGTTTAAGTTGAAAGCCACCACCGATGTTAATGATGGTGAATACAAAGCTGTTACTACAGATGTTAATGGTGATAAACATGATTCAACCATTAAATTCACAAATGGCGAATCTAATGAATTTGGCCTTCGTCACAACGACCGAATTCTGATTTATGGGCTTCCTGATGGAGTTGAAGTCAAAGTATCTGAAATTAAGGATGAAGACTTTGATGTAGAACATGAGATTGGTAATGGTGGTTTTGAAAAGGGTGAAACTACTGAAGCGATTAAATTAGTCGATAGCGAACATCCACAAAACGTAACTTTCAGAAACGTCAGACCAGATGAAAAACTTACTGATTTGATTGTGAATAAGAAAGTAGTTAGCCACATTCCGGATGATCAATCAAAACGATTTGATTTCCGTCTTAACGTAGCTAATGGGGATGACTTTGCTAAAGTAGTGGAAACCGAGAAACGGTCAGGATTTGAGGCAACCATTACTGATCAAAGTGGTAAGACTCATACTCAAGAGGTTAAATTTGCTAAGACCGATCGTGGGCTCTCAAATATTATCCGTTTGGCAAGTAATGAAAAACTGCACGTAAGTAATTTACCAGCAGGAATTCACGTAACTGTGACTGAAACAGCGGCGGATGGGTTTGAGACAACGAACGTGGTTGATCGAAATGATAAGGTTAACGGCACAACTACTGATTCAATCAAGCTGGTTGATGGTAATGCTCATAAAGTTGAGTTTGAAAACTCCAAGGATGCTGGCTACGGTAAGTTCACTGTTAATAAGTTTGTCAATATGGATGGAAACCGACTAATGCCGTTTACATTCAACGTTGAGTTAACTGATGACAAGGGACAACCGGTCAACGAGACAATCACTGTAACCAAGAAATACCCAGGTTACTCATACGCTAGCACGATTGAGTTTACAGATGGTAAGGGTCAATTTAGACTCCTCCATGGCCAGTCAATCGAATTTAACCTACCAATTGGGTACAAATATCAGGTTGCTGAACATGATTACTCATACCTGAACTATGGAACGACGGCTCTTAAGGATAGAGTTAGCCAAGAGGGGATCACAGTTTCAGGAACAGTAAGTAATCATCATGACAGAATCGATTACCATAACGATTATGGTGAAAGAAACATTTGGAACCCAGGTACACCGCCAGGCCCAGGAACTCCTCCGGGACCGGGAACTCCACCACCAGGACCAGGTACTAATCCTCCAGGTGGAAACAACAATGGTGGTAATAATGGGAACGACGGCAACAACGGTAACAATAACGGAAACAATGGTAACAATGGAAATAACACCGGCAATAACGGTAATAACGGAAGCAACGGCAACAATTCAAATAATGGAAGTGGTAACGGAAACGTCCAACCACCAATGGGACTTCCAGAGTTAGGTGGTTCATCTGAACTGGATGATCCAATCACAGGTGGAACATCAGGTTTAGGCTCAGCTTCAAGTGTTGGCTCAGCTGAAAAACCGATGGGACTTCCATCATCAGGTTACGGTGGCAAATTGCCGCAGACTGGTGACGGTAACGATAAGTTATACACGATTATTGGGATGATCACATTAGTGATGATTGCCTCAGCAACTGGATTGTATTTGAAACTAAGAAGAAAGGATAATTAATAAAAAGGGCGTGGGTGCGATAACCGCGCCCTTTTTTGTGTGAATATATTTTATTTATCACATTAAATTCTAAATTAATGTTGACATTTTCTAATCTAAATCACATAATACAATCATCGACGTAATGAGAAATTGCAAAAACTCAGCTAAGAGAATCACGATTGGTGGAAAGTGATGTGGGTAATTGCTTGGAATCATTACATTAACCCATTAGATCGGTGAGCTAGATTTAGTTAGCTGATCTCGGAAATGCCCGTTAAAGCGTACCCAGAGTGAGCAGATAGTGTGCTTAAAAAGGTGGTACCGCGGCAAAAAGTCGTCCTTTACGAATGTAGAGGGCGACTTTTTTTATCGGGTTTCTGGTGATGAAAAATTGAAAGGATGATTTTAATGAAATATACAGTATTGGGTGCAGGAGCAATGGGACTTCGTTACGGAGTTCTTCTCCAAGAAGCGGGTTACGATGTGGATTTTGTTGATACTTGGGAACCTCAAGTAAATACAATTCACGAACAAAACGGGGTATATGTTTCCCGTGACGGTCAGGATAAACATTTAGTTCCGGTTAATATTTATTTTCCAGAGGATTACGAAGGTGATCCAGATGTGTTAATTGTATTTACTAAGCAATACGGATTAGCGGATATGTTGGAGCGTTGCTCACGTTTCTTCAATGATCGTCAGTATGTAGTTACTTGCATGAACGGAATGGGCCATATTGAGAAGTTAAATCAATACTTCGCTAAGGAAAAAGTTCTTGGCGGAACTGCTTTGATTGGAACGGTGTTGAATAAGGCTGGGGACGTTGACTTTATTGGTAAAAAAGGCGCTGGTTCAATGAACATCGCGAACGAAACTGAAGTTCCTGACGAAATGACCCATAAAATCGTTGAGGAATTCCAAAATGCCAATCTCAATCCCAATTTAACAACTAACTTTATGGGAACTTTGATGGCTAAAGTAGTCTTTAACTCAGTAATCAATACTCTATGTACTATGTTCAAAATCAGAATGGGCGAATTTATCCAATCTGACGTTGCTAAGAAGCTTGGGGTACAATTAATCGATGAGGCGTTTGATGTGTGCGAGAGAGCTGGAATTACGCTCCTAAACACAAGGGAAGAAGAATGGCAGACAGTTCAAACTGTAAGTGAAGTATCAAACCCACTTCACTTCCCATCAATGTATCAAGATATTTCAAAACAACGCCCAACAGAAGTCGATTACATCAACGGATACATTTATGAACTAGGAACTAAGTACCATTACGAGGCGAAAACTCATGACTTCCTGAGAAACTTAGTTCATTTGGCAGAATTTTCAGACAAGTTCGATGTGGATGCGTACGTAAAATCTGTGAGATCTGCCGATAAGACAACGGTATAAAACTTGCGGTAGTCTGTATGTTGATTACTGCATTTAATCGTTAACATAGAACATTTGTCTCATGAGTCCTTAGGGACTACACATAGGAATAACGGTACAAAAAAACAAGGTAGCTACGATGTTTTCATCATCATGGCTACCTTGTTTTTTGATAATTGATAAAAAAGGGTACAAAAAAACCAGTGATTGCTCACTGGTTAAAAGCTGTTGAATTATTCAACAACGTTAACGTTAGCAGCTTGTGGTCCACGGTCGCTGTCTTCAACGTCAAGAGTAACTTTTTGGCCTTCGTCTAATGACTTGAAGCCGTCTTTTTGGATAGCTGAGAAGTGAACGAAAACGTCACCGTCGTCAGTAGTAATAAATCCGTAACCTTTGTCAGCGTTGAACCATTTAACAGTACCTTGTTTCATAATTATGAAACCTCCTTGCGCTCTTGCGCGATAAAAAATTGTTAATGTATCTAGTTGAACGTAATTCCAAGGAAGTTATTTCATAATACTATAAAACAAGACCTTAAAAATCGAAACCTAAAACACATTGACTATAATATACCAACCGGCTCGAAATATGTCAATTAAAATCCCCTGAATATGATAATTCTCTTGAAATAGTTTCTTAGTGTTCCACAGGCATAACTTTTAGCTGATTGTTTGCCATAGAAACTGTAAAGGCTTTTCACACGATGACATCTCTAATATCAAATAGTTAACAGATGTGTTATTACTATGAGATGAATCTGCACAATCGTTAGCCAAATAGAGTGCTAATTATAACCGATTTCAACTAATTATGAGTGAATATCCCTTTAATAATTAGTTGAATTTCACAAAACACTAAAAAAGAGCCACGGTGTTAAAACATCATGGCCCCTTAATTGATTATCTTGATTTGTAACTTTGAATCTTATTAAAAATCTTTTTGTTAACGTTGTCGTTCCAGAATTCAATCAGTGGACCAGTGAAGAAGGCAATGATAATGGTAACAAACCCAAATGGACCACCAACGAAGAAGGCGATTGCCATGAAGATGATGTCTTGAATAATTCTAACGACACGGTAACGAACGTGGAACCATTCTGACAAGATTGGAGCAACACCATCGTATGGAGCAACCCCGATTTGAGCCATCATGTACATTGAAGCACCAAATGTGAAGATGATTAAGCCAATCAAGGCATTAACGATTTGTAGTGGTAGCGAATGAACGGTACCGAAGACTGATGAGTAAATCCCAGAGAAAAATTGAATTTCGTAACCTACTAACACCATGTTTAATACGGTACCAATTCCGATCATCTTACGGTTGGCGAATACCACAAACAGGAAGATGATTAGGTTCATTATTAGTTGGAAGTTACCCAGACCCATGTGGAGTAAGTTACTAAAACCGATGTTAACACCAGTAAATGGATCCATTCCTAAGTTAGCTGCCTGCAAAAAACTTTCACCCATTGAAAGGATTAAAATCCCTACGAATGACATGATTGTTTTGTTTGTTAAAATAACTGCTTTATCCCTCTTTGCAACCGGTTGCATTTTTACGTCCATATCCTTGTCCATTTTTTGTACCATCCTTATCGTTTTATCTCAATTGCCATCTCGACTGCATCTTCCAAAGTTTTGTGGACGGTGCATCTGTGAATGACCTCTTCGACAAAATTTTGTTGTTCATCGCTACTTAAATTGGTTTTACAATCAACTATAATATTGATTTTTGAAATTTTTGAAGACTTATCTGGAAAAACGGTTGTCTCACCAGAAACGTCAACATCAAATTTCTCAATCTCGAGGTTGTCCATTCGGCGTGCAAGAATACTTGCAGTTGCTCCAAAGCAAGCGCCAATCGAGCCTAATAGGTATTCGATTGGAGTAGGACCAGCATCTGTCCCATGAACTTTGGTGGGGCGGTCTGCGGTGAACTCGTGGTTACCAGCAGTGGTAATGGTTTTTGCACCAACGTTTTGATATGCTGTATGCACTGAATAACTTGCCATTAGGATTAACCTCCGTTTATAGTTTATATGAGGATTTTACAACAAATCTAGACCAATGAAAACCCATTCATTTTGGTGGAGGTAATAAAAATGAAGACCCAAATATTGGTTTCACACCCGCAAATCAGGGATTCGGGCACCCAAAAGTTCTTAGAAACCACCGTAAAATTTTTTCAAAATATTTTTTTCGAACCAATTGATATTGAATATCCAGATGGAAATATCGATGTTGAAAAAGAGCAGGAGCGTTTAAAACGAGCTGATCGCATCATTTTTCAGTTTCCAATGTACTGGTATCAATCTCCTGATAGTTTAAGTAAGTACATGCAAACCGTATTTACTAGGAAATTTGTTGAAGCACAGAAAGCACTAGCAGGAAAAGAACTTGGTGTGGTTGTTACTACGGGCGATTCACTGTCTCAGTTTCGGTTAGGAGGTAGTGAAAACTTTACCATTTCCGAACTGATGGCTCCATACGCTGCGTTTGCACATAAAGCGGGAATGAAGTTCTTACCCGTATTTCCAATTGAACAGTTTGCATATTTAGATGAGCCACAAAAAGCTAAACTAGTTGGGGATTATGCTATGTATGTTGGGGCTAAGCAGCCACTAACGTTGGATAACCAAACTAGTTGGATCGTCGAACAATTAAATGCAATTGCTGAAGGCAACAATAATAAAGAGGCCATCAATCTGATTATCGATTCTATTAATAGTAGAAAAGATAAGATTGACGACCTCAAGATGAACATTAAGATGATTCGTGACGAGGAGGAATAGTAATGGATGATGAACAAAAGTGGTTATTAGACCAGCTTGATCAATTACAGTCAGAGACGACCTCGTTTATTGAAAAGTCATTATTTGATACTACAAAACGAATTATTGTCCAGCAGGGAAAGCGGATTGAACAACATGAAGGTGAATTAGATGGTCGTATTTGGAATCCGGGCAAGTGGTAATTATTCTTTTGGTGCCCAGTGATTGATTGGCCCAAATTTGTGACCAACAAAGATTTCGTTTTCAATTGCTTCGTTAACAAACTTTTTGGCAATGGTAATTGCTGTCTTAATATCTGTGCCTTTGGCGATTTCGGCAGCAATGCATGCTGAGAGACTGTCACCAGTTCCGTTTACTCGGGTAGTATCATGGAAGGTGTCGTGTAGGAAAAAGCCTTCGCCAGATTCAAGCAGTACGTAATCAGATACCTGTTTTTGATCTGAATTATCATGCCGGCCTTTTAACACTACGTTTTTGGCACCCAATTGTTGCAATTTGTGAGCAGCTTCTTCCGTGTCCTGCTCATTGTTGATTTCCATCTCAGCTAGTTTTTGGGTTTCAAAAAAGTTAGGTGTAATTACGGTGGCAAGTGGAATTAATTTATCCCTAAGCGTTTTGTACGCACTTTCTTCTAGTAGTACGTTACCATGTTTAGTGGTGATAACCGGATCAACAACTAGTGGTCCAAAGTCATACTTGGTATAGTTTTTGACCACATCCAAAATAAGTTCAGAGTCAGATAACATTCCAGTTTTGCTAGCCTTGATGTGATAATCATCTGCAAGTGCCTTAAACTCGTTATCAATAAAGCTAGTTGGTAAATTGACGGAGTCATGAATTCCGTAACTGTTACCAGCTACTGCAGCGGTCATTACAGAAGCTCCGTACACACCTCTTCTAAAGAAGGTATGTAAGTCAGCTTGCATACCTGCGCTTCCGTCACTGTCTGAGCCTGCAATCGTTAATGCTTGTGGATATTGTTCTGCCATTGTTAATCACCTCAACTGGTTTATTTGACTATAAATCGTACCACAATTGGGTTTTAAATGTTAGTTTGATTTTTCTGGGTCAGTTGTAGTACAATATTAAAGTCTATTGAAGTTATGAGAATTATTAAAGTTTATAAGGAGAGTTCACAATGCGTAAATGTCATCCAAATGGCGTTCAAGGACGTCGTCCAATTAACCAAAAGAACGATGCAAAACGTAACAAACAAATTGCTGACCTTCAAAGATTCTTGAAGTCAAAGCCAGCTAAGTAGTTTTTACTTGCTAGTTCAAAAAGGGGTGAAACATGAGTTTTGCCTTTAATAAGATAAGCCAGGTTTTCCACAAATTCGTGGAGAGCTTGGCTTATTTTTTTATATTCTAGTATGTTTCAAATCATTCTTTATATCTCTTATCAACAAAGGAGTTAGCAGCACAACATAGATAAATAGTAGTGCCCCAGTTCCAATGAAAATATATGCTCCATTACTGAAAACTTTAAAAGCAAACATAAATATTATTGATCCTAGTGGGGAAATACAAGTTATCAGCGACGTGAATGTCGACATTACCCGTCCAAGTAAATACGTCGGAATTGTTAATTGCATATAAACTGAGGTGGAAATGTTTAGAACAGAATTAAAGGCTCCCATAATTGCCAATGAACAGGAACAAAGTACTGTGAATGAGAACGCTGCGGTGTAAGTTAAAGTGTAAATTCCGATTAGAAACATTACCAAGCTAGTAATTATGAGAGGAGTAATGATTTTTCCTAATAAATGTTTCTGACTCGGGAAGATGCTCAATAGAATGCTTCCGGTTAATATTCCTGCCGAAAAGAGTCCATCTATTACTCCTACCACTGAATTACCTGCATGGAGATGGTGGATGATTGTGTAGGGAAGTCCAACTGTGACTGCAACAAATAAAAAGTTAATCATACAGCCTACTAAAATAAAATCCCTCATGATTTTACGAGTGGTAATGTAATTTAAGCCTTCCTTGAATTCTTTAATTTGACCAACTATGGAATTATTAATATTTGGATTTATGTTTAAATTAGACGGTTGGTAATGAAACTTCATTGAGATAGTCAGTCCAAGCCAAATGAGTGATACGATAACTGAAATCAATATGAACACATCGAACCGTACTACGGAGTAAAGTGCAACACCAACAATTGGAGCTAACACAGAAGACATGGCTGACGCAGATTGATTTAAAGATCCCAGACGGGGGATGAAGTTTTGATTAACTAGTTCTTTGACAGATGCAGTGTATGTAGTGGTTGAAAAGCTGTTAGTAGTTGAAATGATAGTTAGTAATAATATTACTGGAATCAGTTTAGAAAAACCTGAAAAGTAATTAATTATTAATCCAAATAAAATTAGGGTAGCAATTTTTATTAGTGAGCAAATAATTAAAATTTGCTTATGAGGATATCTATCTGTGATAGTGCCGACTGGAATCATCGCAAGGAGACTGACAATGGGAGTGATAGCTGATTCAATTCCAAACGCAATAGGAGAGTTTGTGGTTCGTAGTAGCATTAAACCAAGAGCAAGAGAGAACATGTTACTACTAAATGAGTTGAAAAGATTACCGATAATTTCTTTTAACATCTGGACTTTGGATTCCGCCTCTGTAATCGTCTGAGGATAATCATTGATTGCTTCTAATTTTTTTGTCATCACAATCACCTATAAAACAATTTTATCGTTTAAAAATATTTTAACGTTATCATAAACTTATCCGTTTGATATTATTTTGTCAAGAGTCTATTATAATTTCGAGGTGAAACAAATGAGCGTAAAAAGAGTGTCTGAGTTTGCTAAATTGATGAGTGATGAAAAAATAGTACTAATTCTAAAAGTGACAAATGTTTCTGAAGGAGTAACCGCAAAAAAGATATCTGAGAAGGCAGGAGTGCCAGTTAGCCAGTTGTATTATAAAATTAAGAAATTGGTTGACGCGGGGCTTTTAGAAATTGTAAACGTTAAGAGCGTTAAAAATTTACAAGAATACTATTATTCAAGTGCAGGATTTAGAGATGCAAACCAAGAATTTGATGGAAATGAAATGGACGTTTCAGCAGCTTGGGTTGCAGACCATAGCGATGAAGTTGCTCAGTGGCTGTTGTATACAAATCAACGGTTTTTAGATTCTTTGCAATACGATACTAAGATGTATGGTAAGGCAACGGATTATAAACAGCAGATTCATAGTTCTTATCTAACCGATACTGCTCAACTCAGTAAGGAAGCGGAAGATAAGCTGTTTAATGACGTCCGAAAGTTATTACAGGACGCTGAGAAAAATGATAAAGGTAAGGATAAGCAGACGATTAACTTTATTTTTGAAAAGTGGATGGAAAGATAAGGCTGAAGAGGTGGAACTTATCTCTGGTTAGCTGTTAATTCGTGACAGACAGGGATTTAAGCGTGAAAAAATGAGCTATGATGTATCAACATCGTAGCTCATTTTAATTTAAAAATTTATATTCACTGTCTGATAGTTACTTTTTAATAAAATTTATTCTTCCGTAGCCAACTTTTCAAACTTCTCTACTGCCGCTTGGTCGCCAATTACGGTAATGATGTCGTTGTCGTGCAAGACTGTATCTTGTTTGGCAATAAAGGTATCGCTCTTGTCAGCACGAGAAACCGCAATTAATGTAATCCCATAACGATTGGTAAGATCCAAATCATTTAGTGACTTTTCAGTTAAATCATCGTTAGACATTTCTAATTCAGCTACTGACAAGGTTCCTGATAACTTTAAATCACCAATAATTTTTGGATCCATGGTGTGCAAAGCGATTCGCCGTCCCATATCTCGTTCCGGTTGGATAATTTCATCCGCACCTAAACGTTTTAAAACCCGGGCGTGGCGCTTATTTTCCGCCTTGCAGATTAAATGCTTAACGCCTAACTCTTTACAAATCATCGTTGCCATAATGCTGGCCTCAATATCGGTTGCAATTGAAATAAAGACGTTATCAAAGTTACCAATATCCAGTTGTTTTAATGCCAACTCATTTTGAGCATCAGCAACGACTGCCGAAGTGGCAATGTCCCGGTATTGCTCAACTAACTCTTCTTTTTCGTCAATGACCAGAACCTCTTGGCCATGTTCGACTAGTGTGTCGACAATGCTACCACCAAAAAGTCCTAAGCCAATTACGGCGTAGTTCTTCTTCATATTAATGACGCTCCTTTATCCAATCATAACGTTTTCTTCTGGGTACCTGAATTCATCGTCAGGGTGCTTAGATGTCAATACAGAATACATAACGGTGAAGATTCCGACTCTTCCCATGAACATTAATGCGCAGAAAATCAGTTTTCCAATCCATGTTAGGTTAGGGGTTAATCCTAGTGTCAGGCCGGTCGTTCCAAATGCAGAGACCACATCGAACACAATGTATTCAAATCCCATGTGCCGGGGAATCGATTCAGTCATCAGTAAGAACAGTGCTGCGATTGCGAGGGTGACAGTAACCAAAAATCCAAGGGTTAAGGAACGGTTGACGTTATCGTCAGAAAACCGTCTGCCCATGAACGTCGCATCGCGTTTTCCTCGTAAAATCGACCACACTTTGATTAGCAGAATCCCAACCGTAGTGGTTTTGATACCACCGGCAGTTGAACCTGGTGTACCACCGATAAACATAAGGACGATGGTAAACAAAACCCCAGCATCAGAAAAACTGTTGTAGTTAAAAATGTAAAACCCAGCTGTTCGTGGAGTAACTGAAACGAAGAAGGTGTCAACCAGCCGTTGGAAAAAGTTAAGCTGTGAGTGATCACCAAAGTTGCGTTCAGTGGCTAAGAAAACTACGAAACTAATGACGATTAGACCAAGATAAGTAGTCAGGGCTAACTTTGTGTGGAGTGACAATCGTCGATCCTCGTGGAAGAAGAGAATATCTTTCCAGACAAGGAAACCGAGTGACCCAGAGATAATCAATCCAGACAGAACTAACAGCAGGTAAGGATCGCCTGCAAATCGGGTTAATGAATTTGGATATAGATCAAACCCAGCGTTACAAAAGGCGCTAATCGAGTGAAAAATGCTGTACCCCAGTCCCTTCCAAAAACCGTATCGGGAACCAAAATCCGCAAACAAGAGGATGGTTCCCAGTGCTTGAATCAATAATGAAAAATTCACAACTAGGCGCACAACACTATAAATGTTGGCAGCCGATTGTAAATTTAATGATTGTTGGGTCAGAAGTGACGTTGTTAGGTCAACTTTCCGGCGTAAGAATATGAATAATAGAACGGCGAAAGTCATAAATCCTAATCCACCAATTTCTACAAGTGCCAAAATCACGACTTTACCAAAAATGCTCCAGTGAATCGCGGTGTTAACAACAGTCATTCCGGTAATGCAAGTAGCTGATGTGGCCGTGAAAAATGCATCTATGTAATTGGTACTTTGCCCGGAGCGAGTTGCAATCGGTAGGCTTAGTAATAGCGTTCCAACGATAATTATAATGATGAAACCAAGGGTAAGCATTCTTGGCAATGGTAGCTTTTTATCAACATTTATCAATTGGCATCTTTACCCCTTTCAAAAACTTCTAAGAACATTATCACACTGAATTATAAATATCTCCAACAGCAAGCGCTTTTTGAGCTATAATTTACTGAGACTATAGCTCGGGGGTATAACGATGTTAATTAAAAATGTTCACATTCAAAATGCGGAGGCTGCACAAGACGTCCGTATTGAAGGTGGTAAGTTTGTCGAAATTGCCAAGACAATTTCTGCTCATGATGGCGAGCAGGTTATTGATGCCACGGATAAACTACTACTGCCACCATTTGTTGATCCGCACGTTCATTTGGATGCCACAATGACTGCTGGTGATCCTGAGTGGAACCAAACCGGAACTCTGTTTGACGGAATTCGGATTTGGAGTGAACGGAAAAAGACACTCACTAAAGAAGATGTTAAAACTAGGGCCAAACAAGCAATCAAAACCCAAGTCGCAAATGGAATCCAGTTTGTTCGCAGCCACGTGGACGTGACTGATCCTAACTTGACTGCATTGAAGGCGTTGATTGAAGTTCGCGAAGAGGTTAAGGACCAGGTAGAACTTCAGTTGGTTGCCTTCCCACAAGAAGGAATCCTATCATTTCCAAACGGAAAGGAATTGATGACAGAGGCAGCTGATTTAGGTGCTGATGCCATTGGTGGAATTCCTCACTTCGAGTTTACCCGTGAATACGCAGTTGAATCACTCAAATTTTTGATGAAGCTAGCTGAACAAAAGGATAAATTGGTTGATGTTCACTGTGACGAAATTGATGATCCTCAATCACGTAGTTTGGAAACCTTAGCAACCCTAGCTCTTGAAAGCAAGATGGGCGATAAGGTGACAGCTAGTCATACTACAGCAATGGGATCATATAATGATGCTTACGCATATAAACTATTTAGATTATTAAAGATGTCCAACATTAACTTCATTGCTAATCCGCTAGTAAATACTAATCTTGGTGGTAGGTTTGATACCTATCCAAAGCGTAGAGGGATGACAAGGGTCAAGGAACTCCACGAGGATGGCATTAATGTTGCATTTGGTGAAGATGATATTAAGGATCCTTGGTACCCAATGGGAAATGGTAATATGCTTGATGCCTTGCACATGGGGCTTCACGTTGGTCACTTGATGGGATACAACGATATTTTGAACTCATATCAATTCATTACGTTTAATGGTGCTAAAGCAATGCATGTGACTGACCACTACGGAATTGAAGTGGGTAAGCCGGCAAACTGCATTATCATGAATAATGATAACTTCTATAATGCGCTTAATGAACGTTCTGAAGTTTTGTACTCAATTCATAATGGAGAAGTTTTGGTAAAAACGGAGCCTAAGCAGGTTGATAATCGATTTAGGGAACGTTAAAGAGAAGAGACGATGTTAAAAACATCGTCTCTTCTTTTAATTAAGTCCTTCACTTCAAAATGTCTGAAATTTGTTCCGCTATCTTCGCAAACGTCTTTTCTTTTGGGGTTCCGGGGATGTAAACTAGGCTTAGCTCATGATTAATATCAAAGTCAGCTAATTCAAAAGTACTTAAGTGAAAATACTGAGGCAGTGAATTAACTGCTGATTCATACATAAAACTAATTCCGACATTTTCGCTCAGTAATTGCTGAATAGTGACAATATCGCCAATCGAAATAACTTTTGCGAAATCATCTAGATCATAATTCATACTAGCTAACCAATTTTCAAAGATAAACCGGCTTCCTGAGCCAGGTTCACGAATCAGCAACTGCCTGTTTAAAATATCCTTGATACTTACCTTTGCTTGGCTTAAAGGGCTATCGGCGCTGCATACACCAATGAACTTATCAGTACTAATTGGAATACTAGCAAAATTTTGACGCTCAAAGTTTCCTTCAATCAACCCAAATTCAATTTCCCCACTGGCTAGTTGCTCGATAATCGTAGTGGTGTTTTTTACCGTACAGTTGATTCTTGGATAAGTTCGCGTCAAAGATTTAATGAATTCAGGCTCAATCATTTCATTGAAGGATAGGGTGGTACCAAACGAAATGCTTTTGACTTGTTGGGAATCAGAGATTTGTGCTAGCACTTGCTGAGTTTGAGTTTCGGTACGCTCAATTAGCCTAGCTAATTCGGTTCCTTCTTGAGTGAATGTCAGTTTTGATTTGTTGTAATCTACTAGTTTTAAATTGAGTTCTTGTTGCAGTGCCCGAACCTTCTGAGAAACGGCAGGTTGGGTAACGAATAGTTGCTTGGCGGTTTCTGTGTAGGACTTGGTTTTGTATAGAGTTAGAAACGTTGTGTATTTTGAATCCAGCATAAAATCACCTCATAAGTTGTACTTATATGGGTATCATACTTAATAATTTTGAATTATACAACGACTTTGGTAAGCTATTATTATCTACGGAGGGATGAGAATGAAGAATTATAGTATTTTGGAAATGAAGAGTTTCGGTCTTGCGGCAATTCTAACTTTGATTTGTGCGCTGATTGGAACTTTCATGGCTGGTTTGCCATATCTTAGCTTGATTGGTGCGCTGGTTATTTCCCTAATTATGGGAATGGTATTTCAGGTGTTTAAAACACCAGTTGAAAATGCCAAAATTGGAATTGGCTTTATTTCAAATAAATTTTTGCGTTTAGGAATTATTTTATTAGGATTTAAGCTTAACTTGATTGACCTAGCTCGTGCTGGAGTCAAGACAATTTTATTGGCGGTTGTTGTTGTAACGGGAACTATCATCCTGACTTATACAATTTCTCGCAAGTTACACGTTGAAAAAGAATTAGCTATTTTAGCTGCTGGTGGTACTGGAATTTGTGGTGCTGCTGCAGTAATGGGGATTTCACCCCAAATCAAGGTTCCGGAAGAACAAGCTGAACATCAACACGAAAACGAAGTGTTGGCTGTTGCGATTGTTGCTATCTTAGGAACTGTCTTTACTTTAGTAGATATTGGAATCAAGCCATTGTTGCACTTAACTCCAACTCAATTTGGTGTTATGACCGGTGCTTCACTGCACGAAATTGCTCATGCGGTTGCTGCTGGTAGTGCCGGTGGTCCTGTCAGTTTGGATGCTTCAATCATCACAAAGCTTTCACGGGTTTTGATGTTAGCTCCAGCAAGTTTGATTATTGGTGCTTGGTACCAACGTAGTAATGCCAAAGAAACTGGTAATACTGAAAAGGCAAAGCTACCAATTCCATGGTTTATGGCTGGCTTTATCATCGCCAGTGTGATTGGAACTTTCTTACCATTGGGTGCCAGCTTGTTGGCCCTATTGGTTAAGGCTGCATACCTATTCTTAGGGATGGCAATGGCCGCTCTTGGAATGAGTGTTAACTTTAAAGTCATTTTCCAGCGTGGAAAGAATGTATTCTTAGCTGCAATTATTTCATCAATCATTTTGTTATTGTTCTCAATTTTAGTAGTTAAGTTGTTCTTCTAATAGAAAACTCGAAGCCTGAAGGGGCTTCGAGTTTTTTTATACCATTATTTTAAAGATAGTGGAACCAGAGTCAAAATGAACGCCACGATGTATATTATCCAGACAGGCTTTAGTGCAGTACCAACTGCCCGAATCCAATTAATTATAAATAAACTCTGGTATCTATATTGAAGGTTTTCATGATAATTTTCATTTATGTCAAAAACAATTTTTAAATTTAGTAAGCACCAGATAATGGCCCCAAAAGATGTGACGATGCTTAACACCGCTAATAGTGGCTGGGAGAGAATCCCCAAAAAATCGATTGCTAGTGTAAAGATAGCTATTGAAAAAGGAACGGTGGTGCTAATTGATAACCAAACTGACGAGAAAAATTTGGTAGGAATAATTGTTAGTATTAATGCATTTAAAACGATGTGCAAATATCCCTTGAATAAAACTAATAAATCTTTTAATCCATAAGTATCAACTCCAGTTGATGAGTCCAGTGATTCATGTGAAAGTAAACTGGAAGCAAATCCGAGTGACTCCGCGAATATGAGAATAATTGATAAGCTAAGCATTAAGTACCAATACTTATTCTTAGTTAATTCGTGTAGGTATTCTTTCATTTTATTTTTGGTAATTAGTTGTCTCATTGCTTCCGATCCCCTCCCCGCACCATTAGTTTGAGAATACCCCAATTACAAATATCTGGATAAAAAAAGGTCAACCAATTTTCGGTTGACCTTCATGTTTTATTAGAATCCTTGAATCTTATTCATTTCTGATTGGACTCCACTTGCGTACATTGAACCAAACTTAACCAGGTGAACCATTAAGTAGTACATTCGGTAAAATTCAATTCGTTGGTCTGAACCCTCATCCAGCGGGTAAGCCTCGTTATAGGCCTGATAAAAGTTAGCATCAAACCCACCAAATACCGTTGTGACACCTAAATCAAACTCGCGGTCACCATAAAATGATGATGGGTCGATTAGGGCAGGCTGACCGATATCGGTAAACATATAATTGCCTCCCCAAAGATCGCCGTGTAAAAGTGAAGGCTCGCTGTGGTGGGCTGCCAGCTTATCTATGATAATTTGGCGGACCTTTCGGTATTGTTCAAGTTCAGCAGGTGACCACAAGTTGTGCTCTAAAATTGCGTCGCGAAGTTTGTCTAGACGACGTTCAACAAAAATTTCCGTCCAGGAATCTGTCCATGCATTATCAAACTCAAGTTCATTTCCCTGATATTTGGTGTCAAAACCAAACTGTCCGTTAGGGCTGATGTGGTGATGTAATTTGGCTACCAGTTTTCCTAAATCGGATTGACTCCCCATACCCGATTCAAAATATGTAATTAGTAGGTAAGCATCTCCCTGGATTTCACCGTTGGCAATTACGCGGGGAGCCAAGATATCTGCATTTGCGAATTCCTTAAGCCCGGCAATTTCGCCTGCGTAAAAGTCAGCATCTCGGCCTGGCTGAGTAAGGAGGAATAATGTCCCGTCATCTGTGTCAAGTTTGTAAGCTTCGTTAACGTCTCCACCACCAACTGGGGTTGCGGTTTTGATCCCAGTTAGAGGTAGTTGGTGCAACCATTGCTCATTCATAAAAATCACCTCACCACAATTGTAGGTCAGATTTTAAATCGTTCAATAGTTGTTAGTAATAAAGGTAATTTAATCGTATTCATTTTGAAATATAATTTTTTTCAAATTGTCACAGAAATCGCGCTATTGGCGGTGTATCATAGAAAACCACGAGGGGAGTATTCATACAGAAGGAGAAGATCATGCAAAAACACCAAATTGTTTACTACATAGATGAAGGATACGATAGTCCCCAACTACAAATGATTCAGGAACTTATGGGAGTTCCAAACACCATTGGCAACGGTCAGGTCAAGCCAATTGACAGTGATGCGCTTCGTGAATACACCCGGGGATTTACATTTGAGGTTGTTTACTGTAACAACCATAAACTAGAGAACGTTCAGAATTGGGAAGTTAGACGGATTTTGAAGAATGCTAAATCATGTCCGTTACCAATCGTTGAGATCGATGATTTCGTGGTTTGCCGCGGAAGGTTACTAAGTGCGGGGGAATTAGCGCAAATATTGAATGGCCGAAGCTTTGCAGCCAGTCATTCTAGATGAAAAAACGGCTTAGGTATTAAACCTAAGCCGTTTTTGTGTTAACTTTTCTTCTTGGCAGCCGCCGCTGCCTTTTTTTTCTTGGATCTGCTCTTTAAAACGTCCTTTAACTCAACGATGTCGTCTTCATGCTTAACTTTCCATTGCTTATATGAAGAACTTGAATCTGTATCACCAGGCTTAAGACCTGTATCGAGCCAGAACAGTGCTTCAGTTAAACTGGAAAAGTTGTGCATCCAAAGTGTTTGACCATTTTCAGAGTCAAAAGCTACATATGAACGAGCATGTCTCGCCAAAAAAGTGTGCTTACGAATCTTAAATGCCTCACGTTTTCTGGTCAAGCGATAATCAGGTAGTATATACTTACCTTGACGTTTTAATTGTGGGAACCGCTCGTTAATTTGATCTGAACGATCTTTGAGCAGCGCCTTAGCTTCTTCAACACTAATTAGTGTTGCGTTTAATTGGGTCATTGCGATTGCCCCCTTTGCTAATATTTTCGCATAGATTTATCTAATTGAAAAGAACAATGGAAAAAATATAATTGATTATTAAGAATTTTATGTTACTTTGTTTTAATTTGGAGGTTGAATTTTATTAAATTTTACGCAGTAAAAAAGGGTAGGCAACCAGGAGTTTACACAACTTGGCCTGCCGCACAAAAGCAAATTTCTAAGTTTCCAGGAGCTGTTTTCAAAAGCTTTCAGACAAAAAAGGAAGCGGAAGATTTTATTGCCGGTAAGGGTGGAAACGGCAATTTAGTTACTTCGGAACCTAATGATTCAGAAATTGTGGTTTACACTGACGGCGGATCTCGCAATCACGGGAATGTCGCTGGGGGCCATGTAAAGGATACAGATCCTGCCGCATGGGCTTATTTGATTATTAAAGATGGCGTTAGGATTCCTGGTACTGGTGGAGAGTTTGGAGCTACAAATAACCGCATGGAAATTATGGGGTTGCGCAATGCTCTTCAGTACCTGGTCGATGAAGAACTCAACGAAAAAAAGGTGCACGTAATTGCCGATTCCAAGTACGTTCTTGATGCAATCACGCTTGGTTGGTTAGCTGGCTGGCGGAAACGTGGGTACAAACGAAGCCAAGGTGAGTTGAAAAACCGTGAGCTTTGGCAAGATATTGATAAACTGTTACCCAAGTTCACAAACATTGTTTACTCATGGACCAAGGGCCACGCAGATAACGATGGCAATGTTTATGTTGATGAATTATTAAACAAGACGATGGACCAGATGACGGCTGGCAAAGAAGTAACTGTTCCCAAGCCTCATCAGGTTTCAAAGCAGGCAACAAAGAGCATCAAAGTAAATTCGGCTAAAAAGCCTGAAAATGCAGAACCAAAGAAAAATCGTGACGATAATCCCAAAATAAAAGAGTCCGTCGAAGCCATTAAGGAAAATTTATGGCAACTAGGACTCTTTGATGACAAAAATTAACGTTTATTAACGCTGTGATAGCGACGATCAACTTCTTTACTCCAGAACCCACCAGAAAGTTGAACGGGTTCTTGAACCATTATGAAGGCGTCAGGAGAGATTTCTTTAATCTGCTCCATTAGTCTACGGTCAGCCTTTCTTGGTGCCAAAATGTTGAGTACTAAACGGGCGCCATATCGGCCTTCGGCATGGGAAACCGTAACTCCATAACCTAACTCCCTCAGCATTTCTGGAAGATCTTCATTTTTCTTATGAACTGGGTTATCAGGATCGATTTGGACGGTGACCTCAAAATTAACGTAACCTAAAGCGATTTTATCTTCAATTACGATTCCGATGTAAATACCAACTCCAAATCCAATGGCGTATGCAGCAATGTTTAGTGGACTATCAATGTGCTGCAAGGCGATTGCCAAGGCCATAACGTAAATTGATTCCTCGACGACCGCGACCACGGGCGCCAAAAAGCGGTGCCCCTTGACGACCAACATAGTTCGGAATGTATTAATGGAAATATAGAGTGCATTTAATACAAAAATTGTGGCAGCTAATTGCAAATTTGTTTCCTCCTTAAAATTTTATAAATGCTGATATAGAGCCATTTGTTCGCCCTAAAATTGACGTGATAGCGGTTTTAAGGTATTCTTATGGCTGTACAAAAACAAACGTAAGGGTTGTTGACCTCATGAATCAAGAATTAATTCCATATCTCACATTTGAGAACACAAAAGATGCTCTTGAATACTATAAACGGGTATTTGGTGCTACCGATATTTTTCGGGAAGCTCCAACCGTAAAGCAGGCTGCTGAGATGGCATTTAATGATGACGTTGACCTAGAAAGCATGACCATGAATGGTCACTTTAAAATCTGGGGCAAGGAAATCTGGTGTGCCGACAGTTTTCTTGGCAAGCCGGTAGTATCCTCATTGATTTCTTTGATGTTCAAAGTTGACTTAAACGATTCTGACGCAGTTTCTGAGATGGAAGCTTTGTATAAACAAGCTGTCAATTCTGAAGAAGTAAAAGTCATTGTAACGTTTGAGAAGAAGTCCAGTGGAAATCGTTATGGGCAAATTGTCGATAAATACGGTGTTACGTGGATCTTTAATGCAGTACGTAATGACTAAATTTTAGTTTAAAAGGCCATGCAAAACAATTGTTTTGCACGGCCTTTTGTTTACTCCAAACTACAATTAGGAGACTATTTTTGAATCATGCTATGATAGTGTTAAAAGTAAGTGAGGGGGATGCTGGCATGCAAGATTTTGGTGATATTAAAGGTTGGTGTTTTGATTTGCACGGTGTGATTACAGATTCTTGGATCTATCACGCAATGGCATGGCAAGAAACTGCTGAAATATTGGGGGTAACGTGGACCGATGACATTCAAGAACAGCTTAAAGGCCGTGACAGAATGGATTCACTAGAATATATTCTTCAAGTAGGTGGCATCCAGGATCAATATACCCTATCTGAAAAACAAGCGATTGCCGCCCGTAAAAATAAAAGGTATTTAAAGTACCTCCAAAAAATGAATCCTAGTGATGTATTGCCTGGAATTAATGAGTTGCTTGCAGATTTACAAGCAGACGGCTACCAGATGATTATTGCCTCAGCGTCCCAAAATGCTCCACTAGAAATCGAAAAGCTGGGGTTGACTAAATACTTTACCAAGGTTGTAGATGTTACCCAACTAGCTCACAATAAGCCTGCACCAGATGTATTCTTAAAGGCTGCTGAAATGCTTGAGCTTGATGTTAGTGAATGTGTTGGGATTGATGACGGTTTGGTTGGTGTCCAGTCAATCAACGCTGCCAACATGGTTTCAATTGGAGTGGGTGACCAGCAGATTCTACACGAAGCTGACATTGTTTTTCCAAGCACTACTGATTTAACAATTGCTAATGTCCGTCAGGCATTCAAGTGATTTTCAACGTATGTCTTCAACACAACCGCTTGATTATCCTTTTGGTCTTTGGCACCGTATAAAAATAAAACGTCTTGTGTTTTTAACTGTTCAGAAACTAGTGAGATAAAGTCACTGGTTTTTTCATTTGCATCCAATTCAGCGATATATTTGGTTGTAAATTCTGCAAATTTTTCAGGATCATGCGAAAACCATGATCGAAGCTCCTTTGAAGGGGCAATTTCCTTTTCCCAAACGTCTAGTTTGGCGTTAACTTTAGAGATTCCGCGAGGCCATAAGCGGTCTACCAAAATCCGGTAACCGGATAAGTCTTGTGGTTTTTCATAAATTCTTTCAAGCTTGATTTCCATGACGTGACCTCCAAATTCTTATTGAAAGGACAATAATATGACCATTCACAACTTCTATGATAGTGATACTACTGATCAAATTGCAAAAAAGATGTTAGGAACGTTGCTAACTTATGATTCTCCAAATGGCCTTGTTGGTGGCCGAATTGTTGAAACTGAGGCGTACATGGGCGAGCGAGACTCTGCAGCTCATGCATTTAATGGTAAACGAACGGCTTCAAATGAACCGCTGTATGGGCCACCTGGAACTATTTACATATATTCAATTCATGGACGTTACCTACTTGATGTTGCTACCCAGGCAAAAGATGTCCCCCAGGGGGTTCTGATTCGTGCAATTCAACCGACGATTGGCCAGGAAATTATGTACCATAATCGTCCCAAGCATGGTGTGGAGCTAACAAATGGTCCCGGAAAACTTATGGGCGCACTTGGAATTGAGGATAAGTTGATGAATTTTCAAATAATTGGTGACGATAAGTTGAAAATTGATATCGATAATCGTTTAGAGCCACGACAAATTAAGACTTCTGGCCGAATTGGCGTCTCAAAAGGTGATTGGACCGATAAGCCACTACGATATTACGTTAGCCATAATCCATATGTTTCAGGCCTAACAAAGGCTGAAGTAAACATTGCTCACTTTGGTTGGAAATAAATTAGTTGTGTTCATGAGCTGTTTTTGCTGATACCGCACTAACAATGGCACCGACGATATCGTCAACAAACGTGTTTGAAACACCGTCTTTTTCTTCGTCTAAATCCTTGATCTTTCCGGTTTTATCGCGGTCGATGAACCCGTAGTTAGTGACCCCGATAGTACCGTAAATGTTGGCGATGTTTAAGGCGATTCCTTCATCAACTCCGAAGACGCCGGAGTCATTCATGACAATGCTTTCAAGTGGTTCTTTCAACAGTCCTTGTGATGCAAGACGGTCAAGCTCAAGGCCCACCATGGCGTTATTCAGCACTTCTCGTTTATGTAATACATCATTGGTATTCTTCAACATTTCATCCATCGTCAAATTATCGAAAAATACTTTTTGGAGGCTCATTGCCATGTTAGCAATGTCTTCCACGGTGATTCCTTTTTCATTAAGCGCACTAATTACAAAATTGTACGCTGCAGTATCTGGAAATTTAAAATTTTTATTATTCATTATTTTCACCCCTGAATTCTATTATAGGTTGTGGCCGATGATTCGCAATCTTCAAGCCTACCCGTTATATGAAAGGTTACCAGTGTTGTGGAATAGATTAAAGACTTGACTATTAAAAATTTGATCAAAAGAAAACCGCAAGTAAGTTTCAACAATATCTGAAACTTACTTGCGGTTTTTTTATTAAAGCTGGTACTTTTTATCAATATCCAGTCCTTGGGATGTCAAAATCTTAGGACCATCTTTGGTGATTGCAATTGTGTGTTCATATTGTGATGAAGGTGTTCCATCAGCAGATACGTAATAAGTCCAATCGTCCTTTTCGTCTAGTCGGTCCTTGATCTCCCAAGTTCCGGTGTTGACCATTGGTTCAATGGTAATTGTCATACCTTCTTTAAGGCGAAGACCATGACCTTCCTTACCATAAGCAGGGACACTTGGTTCTTCATGCATGCTTGGTTGAATACCGTGACCAATTAGTTCACGAACATCACCGAAGCCATTTTCACCTTCAACGTAGTTTTGAATGGCAGCACCAATATCACCAATTCGGTTACCAATGACGGCTTTGTCAATTCCCATATAAAGTGATTTTTGGGTAACTTCCATTAACTTCTTAACTTCGTCACTAACTTCGCCAACGGCGTATGACCAGCAAGAATCACTTTCGAAACCATCAAGATTGACAGTTAAATCAACCTTAACAATGTCTCCTTCTTTAAGCTTGAGACCCTTACGGGGAATTCCATGAGCAACTTCATCATTGATAGAAACGCAGGTTGCGTACTTATAGCCTTCGAATCCTAATTCTGAAGGAGTTGCGTTGCGTTTTTCGATGTAGTTACGGGCAAATTCTTCAATTTCCCATGTATCAAGACCTGGCTTGATCATATCGCGGAGTCCTTTATGAACACCAGCGAGAACTGCACCAGATTCAGCCATTTTTTCAATTTCTCGTGGGGATTTTAATGTAATCAATTAATAAACTTCCTTTGTATAAAATTCGTGGGCAAAGTTAAATAACAGCAACTAATACTATTGCCTTATTTAAATATGTCAAGAAAAGTCGCCTGACCATTTTTGACAATGGATTAGATTAGTCATTACTTAATTTACCTCATCGATAATTCCCTTTTGCAAGGCTTCTAAGATCAACTTGACCTCTGTCATCTTTGAGTCAACCAGGTATTGCATTGGTTCGTTGTTGTTTTCTTTTGCGTCATCTAACTGTTCATTAAGGAATGTTAGTTGACCGTGGAGATATTCACTTAGTTTCACGTCGATCACCTCACATCTTACTTGTATCATTATAGCCTAAATCCAATTATTTTACATTAGATTAGAATTGTTATTAGTTAAGAAAGAAAACTTAGTTGAAGATAAAAAATAAAAATTGTATGCATCCATACAAATTAACAGATAGAAATGCGAATTATTCGTAAAAGATAACAGAAAAATGAAAATTTGCTTAAAAAATTACTGAAAATAGACTACAATGTTAATAATCCGAATTTACAACAATCAATAGAAGAAGGAGAATTTAATTTTTATGGCACAAGAAAAAATTGATACAGCGCCGTTATACGTGAACCCAGATAGAGGGGTTGCAGTATTGAATTACAGCAACAAGTTTATCAAGGATGTTTTTCAACTAGCAAATAGTGATGAACTAGCTGATGTAATCAAGGTTTATTTGGAAGATGAAAATTACCAAAAAACACCTTCTGCGCTGAACGATGCTTCAGTACAAGATTATGTTGATGTGATCAAGGATATTTTGATGAATCGCATGGACGAACTCAAATTTGATTCAGAAGATATCTTAAATAGTATCGAAGATTTGTACTCATATTACCGTTCACTCCTTCGAGTTGCCACAATTAATAAACATCAAAATGATATTGTTGCCACAGCCTTCATGGATATTGACAACCAATTTAACGAACTAGTTCTAAAACTTTACAGAACTGTTGAAGAAAAGCTACAAGGACACGGAAACCACATTTACCGTCAGGTTAATGCTGGTTCAAATGCTTGTATTTTAACTCAATCAATTAAGTGGCCAGTTCCTGACAAATACGCTGCTTTAACTAGCATTCGCTTCATTGACACATTGATGGTTCGCCCACCAATGATGGTTCACACTAAGAGCAACAAGCGTGAAGGTGTGTTCTCAGAAACTAAGCAGAACCCAATTGAAAACTTTAAAGGTGATCGTGACAGTTGGTATTGTTACCCAGCTTGGGTCGGTCAAAGTCTTGCATACATCTACTTTGACCGCGATTACTTCTCAAACGGATTAGCATTAGGTAATTTGTTTGAATTAGCTAATGAAGAAGATGTTAAGGGCCACAAACCTGATATTATCTTGCTCTTTGGTACAGAAGGAGCTGCTTCTGATACTGATGATAACTGTCATTACTTCCTTGATGAAGAAAACGATATTTATGTTGGTCAAGTACCTTACAATGACAAAACCACATACTTCGGTTACATGAAGAAGATGGTATTGACTCTTCATAACTTAAGCATGATTAGCAAGCACAAGTTGCCAATCCATGGTTCAATGGTTAAAATCACATTCTCAAACGGTAAGACTAAATCAGTTGTCTTCTTTGGTGATAGTGGTGCCGGTAAGTCAGAATCAATCGAAGCGTTGCAAGAGATTGCCGATGACAAGATTGTAAACATTGAAACTATTTTCGATGACATGGGAAGCTTTACCTTGACTGGTGATGACCAAGCTATCTACGCTCAAGGTACTGAAACTGGTGCGTTCGTTCGTTTGGATGACCTTAGTTCAGAAGTTGCTTTCAGCAACATGGATCGTGGTATCTACATGAACCCAGAACTTTCAAATGCTCGTTGTATCATTCCTGCCAACACTTATCCAAATATTGTTCAACACCATCACGTTGATATGTGGTTGTACGCAAACAACTACTCAAAGGAAATTGGGGTTCACCAATTTGAGGATGAAGAATCTGCTAAGGCAGTGTTCGTTGCTGGTAAGCGGAAGGCATTGGGAACTACTGATGAAGTTGGAATGAGTACTACATTCTTTGCCAACCCATTTGGACCTGTGCAAAAGCAAGCAGAAACCCAACCAATTATTGATGAAGTGTTCTCTTCATTGTTTAAGAAGGGTACGTTTGTTGGTGAAATTTATACCCACCTTGGCTACGATAAGAAGAAGTCAAGTTTGAATGAATCAGCGCAAGAATTGCTTGATGTGTTGATGAATAGGGATTAATTATAGAGTGCTGAACACCACGGGTGTTTTTGAGCACTAAGGTAAATACCGAGTTTGGAGCTATGCTCCGGGCTCGGTATTTATTTTAGGCGGAGAAAACAGTGGTGAGAAGCACGTTTTAGCTATGACGACCAACTTCCACTCTACGAATCCCCATAAGAAACTTATTACTCATTAATGACAATTCCATTACTTGTTTTCAAACTGCTTGATATATTCCAGAATGACTTGTACTATGAAACTAAATTTATGAATATTCAGGGGAAGTTTATGATTAAAAATATGAAGATTAAAACAGTAATGATTGCTGGAATCGCTTGTTCATTTGTGTTTGCACCGTTAGCTAACATAGTGCCAGCTTCCGCAGCTACACTTACTAGTGTGACGCCAACAACTTCGTTGCTCAGCAAGAGTAATAAATACTATCGGGCTCACAAGTCAGCAATTGTAAAAAAATATAAATTAGATCTCAGCTCGCAAACAGCGCTCACTTCAAAGAAAACTGCGAGTGTGTATGTAAAAACTAGCAATAAATATTTGAAACAAAGCCTAACGTTAGCAATGAACTACTGGAATCAAAAATTAGGTAGAAAGGTTCTAAAATTTGGAACCCAGAGAAGCCATACATTAACATTCTCAGTTTCACGCGCCCAAGCAACACTAGCTGATGAAAGTGATGCTTGGTGGTCACCAACTGACAAGAAGATGCAGGTTCGCTATTCATTTTTTGTAAAGGCACCACAAAGTTTGGCTAATGAAATTTTATCCACAAGTATGGCATCGTTGATCAAGAAGGCTAACGCCAATATTGATGAGTATGCTAAGACATTGGATCCTAGTTCAGCGGATTATGCTCAGAAACTTGCAACGTATCGTAACGCACAGATTGCTGCGGCTAAGGCACAATTAACAGCTGAAAAGAGTGATATCTCGAAGAGTAACATTGGATACAAAGCTAGAACTTTGGAATATGCAGGAACACTGGCTCATGAATTTGGTCATGCCCTCGGGTTAGATCACTCACCTAACAAAAATGATGCAATGTACTACGCAAGTGATACCCCACAGATTTACGATTACGCTAAGCTCAAGGCTAATACAAAGGGATTCAACCCGTTAACCTACACGGACGTAGCCAGAGCAAAGTTAGCTTTAAAGATGTACTCAGCAGTTAAATAAACTACGTAAAGCGGCGATGAGCCGCTTTTTTTATGAATTGAGGAAGTTAAAATGAATTTAGAATTTCGGGCACCACCAATAAATGATCTTGATAAACTCATGGAGATTGAGAATGCTGGATTTACCCCTGAAGAGGCGGCAACTAGTGACAGCATGGCTGAAAGAATTGGTAAGATTAGCGATACATTTGTTGTTGCCGAGGCTGCCGGAATGATTGTCGGCTACATCGTTGGCCCAGCTAGCGATGAACGATACATTGACGATGGATTATTTGATCAAGTTACGACTAATCAACCAGCTGACCGGTACATCGCAGTATTAAGCCTTGCTGTGCATCCACAATTCCGCAGTAATGGAGTTGGTAGCCAACTACTTAGCCAGTTGGCAAGTGTTGGACAACAGCAAGGACGAGAAGCAATTACTTTAACTTGTTTGGAAGAGCTGATTCCGTTTTATGAAGCTAATGGATATGTGAATGAAGGAGTTTCAGCTTTTGAGCATGCAGGGGAAACTTGGTTTAATATGGTTAAAGAATTGAAGTAGCAAGATTGTTTACAATATCTAGTTTACTAAACCTAAAAAGACCAGCAACTCCTTCGCGAGTCGCTGGTCTTTGTTTAACCATTCTTTTTCTTCTGCCACAGGTCCCTAATTAGTCCTAGAATTGCAAATCCGACTAACCAAAGAACGCCGATGATTGATACCAAAATTCCTAATTTGAACCCAGGAGTAGCATACGTCATTACAATGTTATGTTCTCCCTTAGGAATTGTTGCCCCAATAAACCCTTTGTTAACCAGATAGGTTGGGGTGCGTTTGCCATCAACCTTGAGGTGCCACCCCTTGGTATAAGGGATGGACGTGGTTAAGATAGTTTGGTGATTGGTATCGTTTGTCGTACCGGTGATTCGGTCATTTTTAACCTGCAGATTTTGCAGTCCATGACGTTGAAGTTGGGTAACTTCACGGTTGTAATTCTTGTTAAATGGAATTGCCATTAATTTAACGCTGTTGAATTTTAGGCGTTTGACTCCATTAAATCTGACAATTACGCCACCACGTGGAGCAGACGAGTAACCTAAATTAAGCACCACATGTTGCCGGTCTTTATAATCCGACAAGTTGCTTACAGGCAACTGACGGTAGTAATTTGAATTAGTTTTGGTTTGAACTGATAAGGTGTAGGCACCTAAATCAGGGAACTGGATTGCAGTTCTAGCCCGATCGATTTTTTGCAGCTTTGAAAGTGGGTCACCGCTAACAACTGCATTAGCATCTAAGGTATTGATTCGGTCTCTTAAGCTGTGGCGAGAGCTTTTTACCCCGTCAATCACAAGGTAAAGTTCACAGTTCTTGTACTTTTTTGGATTATCAATTTTTAATTGATACGACAAGTGGCGTCCCTGAGCGTCGTTATCCATTAGATGTAAACTGCTGCTGTTTTCTATATTATTGCGATCAATTACCGCTTGATTTTTCTTGATCACATTTTGTAGATAAGGACTGTGAGGATGAACTCCGGTTGCTTTTGCCCAAATCATTCGTTTGTTTTCGGGCAATGTTACCGGATTATCGGCAGCTGTTTGTTGGTAACGAGTGTTAGGTGAATGCCGCATTCTGTAAAGAACTGCTTTGACAGCGTTATTAACGATGTGCTGAGTGTAAAGATGTGGGGTGTAACTAACAGTTTGAATGTTGGAACTTGGCTGAATTGAGCTGACGCCAGAAACTGACTTACCAACTTCAGCCCCCTGGAGAAGTGCCTGCTCACGCTGCAATGGGCCTAAACTGTCATAGGTTGCCGTTGAAATTGATTTTTCTTGTAGGTAAGCAAGTGGCAGTGACAAATTTGATTTTAGGATGACCGTTCCAGAATGATTAGAAAGCCCCGGAACTGGTTTTTCAGGATAGTCAATAATCTTTCCAGCTTTGTTTCTTACAAAGCTAAAACCGTACGGAATCGACTGTGGTTTTTTGAGAATATCGGTTTTGGCAAACAGGTATTTAACTCCCAATAAATTCAGCAAGGTCGTCCGGTTATCCCCTTGACCAACTGAGCCATTCACCACTGATTGTGGGTTATTTAATGACTCGTTGAATTTGTACAGGTACCCATTTTGAATCGAGTAATAAGAATTTAAATCTTTTGCCCCCAAGAAGGTAGGAATGTTATTTCCCGCAGTTGGGTGTGAGTAATAATTATGGGTCGTAGTCGTTCGGTAGAAACTCTTGTCCTGTTTAACATTTTTTTCAGCCCCATCATAGTAATCGTGAAGCCACATGGTGGCAGATCCTGAGGTTAGTTCTTGGGACGTGTTTCTACTATTATTTGGGCTTAGCCACCCTTGACCGTTACTGATTAGGCTAACAAAAACAACGCTTGTTAGAGCCAGCATAAACCAGCTAGATTTGAGATGCATTGAATGTCTACCAACTATAACAATCAATAAGACAAACAAGAATCCATAAGTTACAAGGTCGTTTGTGGGAATGTTAAGAGTGAACCCTTGGGTTGCCCAAACAAGTACCACTAAGACGACCGAAGCGCTAACTAGCCAGATTAGGTCACGGCCAGTCAGCTCGTTTGCTTTATCCACAAAAATCATCGTGGCAAGGGCTAGTGGCAATACTGCTAGTAATAGCCACCTGTTTGATGGGGTTGAGAATGCGTTGATGGTTGCACTAACTTGTGGAAGCAGAACTGCAACGAAGATGATTGAAAGAACGGATGCCAAATATTTATGAGCTTTA
This sequence comes from Lentilactobacillus curieae, assembly GCF_000785105.2. Classification (NCBI taxonomy): domain Bacteria; kingdom Bacillati; phylum Bacillota; class Bacilli; order Lactobacillales; family Lactobacillaceae; genus Lentilactobacillus; species Lentilactobacillus curieae. Next base: position 1,099,712 of record NZ_CP018906.1, read on the forward strand.
AAATGAATTAATACGTAGATTGTTGCTAAAAAGGCAATCCCACCAATATTAACGACAAACCAGAAGTTTTTGATTGTGGTGCTGGTGATTAGTTGGTTGGGGATGCTTAGGTAGTAGCTAAATGGGTATAAGAACAGTCCATTAGCAAATTCCGCGTGATTCATTGATCTAGATGACTGAAAAACTGCCATCAGAGTTGGAATCAAGATGATTCCAGACATTAGTAGCCCGGTGAAAACACCTTGAAGGACTCGATAAATCAAAAACCAATCGAATTTTTTGTTTTCTGATTGGCTACGAATGTGAAGTAGCCGAGCAAGCAAATAGACGAAGGTTCCGAATGCTAACACGTAAGCAAAATAGAAATTACTGATTAAGGCTAGTGCAGTAGCGATTGCTAATGGAATCCACTTGCGTTTTTGAAGAACATCTTCAACACCCATAGCTAACAGCGGAAAAATAATCATTGGTAGTAGGAAAAATGGGTGATGCATTGAAACGTAGAAGTTGTATCCAGAGAACGTGTAGATTAAGGTTCCAATGAGTTTGCTGTGCTTGCTATATGGTAGGCGGTTAGCCCAAGCCATGAATGCCAGACCGACACAGTACAGACGTAAAATGATTAGAAATTGGAATCCAAATTCGAGTTTTGATGCGGGGAAAAGGGCGATTAAATAACTAAAAGGATCCCCCATCACGTAGTAAGCAAATGTGGTTAACTGGTCCCCACCAGCACCAAGATTCCACGACCACCCAGCGAGTGACTGGTGGACGTGCCCCTGTAAAATTCCTTGAAATTGTGCCAAAATTGGAAAATGTTGGGCAATCCCATCAATGTTCCAAATCAGTGCCTTTTCTGAAAGCCAAGGCATCGAGTAAGTTAGACCACAGATGACCACGAAGGCAATCGTGTAGTAAAGATAATTGAGCGATTTATGTTCCTTTGGTTGTTTAATTGTCCTTTGCATAATCGTACCTCCCCGTATGTACAATCTAATTGTTATGCGAGGATAACCAGAAAACAAGCCAATTAAGAAAGACTTAAACTAAGATAAAGAGTTGTAAGAAAACGGTAATCAAAAACGATAACCAATTCCTATCACAGGAGTTGATTATCGTTTTTTGATTTAAACTACCAGATTTTAACTCGCTTATCTTCGGGTAGGAACATTCCGTCACCCTCAGTGACGTTAAATGTGCTGTAGAAGTCATCGAGATTCTTAACTTGGACGTTAGCCCGCAGTTCGTTAGGAGCGTGCACATCAATGTTAAGGAGCAATTGCATGTACTCAGTTGTAGCTTTCATTCTCCAAATTCGCGCCCAGTTTATGAAGAATGCCTTTAAATCATATTCTGATTCATTTTTAGCAGCTTCGTTAGCGCAGCTCAAGCCACCCGCATCAGCGATGTTTTCAGAAACAGTTAGTTTACCGTTAACCTTCGCACCTGCAAAAGCCAGGCCATCAAATTCAGCAATCATATTGTCTGCCAACTGGTTAAAGTGTTTCCGGTCTTCATCAGTCCACCAGTCGTTTAGGTTACCCAATTCATCGAATTGCGAACCATTGTTATCAAATGCATGAGAAATTTCATGGGCAATTACGGCACCAATTCCACCATAATTTTCACTTGAAGACTGGTCGAGGCTGTAGAAAGGCGCCTGCAAAATTGCTGCGGGGAACACGATGATGTTCTTTGATGGATCGTAGTAAGCATTAACGGTGTTGGCACTCATTTCCCATCGGCTGCGGTCAACGGGCTTACCAAGTTCAGCGAACCTGGCTTCCTTAGTGATGCGTCTAAATTCACTTACATTTGCAAATAGTGTTCCACCATCACCTTGAGGAGTAACTTTATATTTGTATTCAATTGGGTCGATTTTGTCAGGATAGCCAACGTGAAGTTCCAACTTGCTAAGTTTGAGAATTGCTTTATCACGCGTGTCCTTACCAAGCCAAGTGTTATTTTCAAGGCGTTGTTGGTAAACCTTGATCATGTTGCGAACCATTTGTTCAACGTCAGCTTTGGCCTTTGGCCCAAAGTACTTTTTAGCGTAGTAGTCACCAACGGTTTGACCAAAGACTCCTGAAGCCAAGTAGAAAGCAGACTTCTTTTGTGGGGTGGCAACCTTTTTACCTGACAGGGCGCGGCTATACGTCGAACCAGTTTGTCTAAATTCTTCAGATAGGTAACTTGATGCAGAAGTAACAAATTTAACTAACATCCAGTTTTTCATGTCGCTGAAACTGTCTTCGTTTACGAATGAATCAAGAGCTTCATAGTACTTAGGTTCTGTGACGATGATTTGTTCTGGAGCGTTACCAAATAGTGAGTCAGCATAACCTTTGAAGTCAATGTTGCTACTTGTTTTAGCAAATTCGGCAAATTTTCTTGGGTTGTAAGATTTAGTGTAATCGGCAGACTCTTCGGCTGATTTTACGTGAGGGGCAATGCTTGAATCAAACTTTTTAGCAGACTCCATGATTTCGTCAGCTTCACTGCTACTGTAATCTGCAAGAACCAACAGTGATGTGACCATCTTCGAGAAAACGGGCATTAATTGGTCGTATGCAGGATTGTTATTTTCATAATACGTGCGGTCTGGTAAGAATAGGCCAGGGGTTCCGGCGTAAAGTGCGTTAATTTTGGTGTTCTTCATGTCAGCGTCGACCCAGTATCCAAATGGAAGTGGTAGGCCACTAAGGGTCCAGTCCTTCAATTGGCTGTTCAGGTCATCGAAGTTACTGATGCTTTCGATTTTATCTAGGAATGGCTTGATTGGTTCAGCACCATCCTTGTCCCGCTTGTCAAAATTTTGGGCAAGTGCGTAAAGTTTAGCGAACTCTTGAAATGGTTCGTTGGTATCCTTCAAGTCAGCATCTGGTAATTTGTCAAAGTCACTCATCAATGTTTTATCGATGTTGTCGTTCAGATCCATGAATCCACCAGTTGATGCGTGGTCATCGGGAATCGTTGCGTCCTTTAACCAATTTCCATTTACTGCTTGGTAGAGGTCGTCCTTAAATTGGGACTCGTCAATTACTTCTTTAGGTGTGTTAGCCATTTCGATTCCTCCTAGTATGATGTTAAAAACCAGTATAGTTCATAAAAAACGGTTATAAAAGCTTTTCATGTTCTTTCAGTGAATTTATCGGTATTATTAGAGTAATGAATCCAGTTGAGGTGAAACTATGAGTCAAGTCTATTGTAAAGATACCAGAGCTGTCCACGAAGGGTACGTTTTTCCGCGTGACCTAAATAATAGTCAAATGCAGTTTGGTGGCCGAACCCTTGAAGTTTTGGATGCAAATGCAGGAATGGCAGTAGTTAAGTATCTCCCCGGTGTTAATTTTGTAACTGCTTCTTATGACCGTGTTCATTTCTATAGCCCAATTAGTCAGCAGACGATTTACAAGTGCGTATCGTACGTCACTGGAGCAACTACTAAGTCTGTCGAGGTGTTCACTAAGTTTGTAACTCAAGATAAAGATAGTGGAGACAAGCAAGTTGCTTTTACTGCGTTTTGTAGCCTAGTAATCACTGATCAACTAGCTGAGGTCCCGGACATTGTCCCAGAAAGTTCAGAAGAAACGTATATTTGTAAGGGATTTGGTGTCAGGCTAGAAGAACGAATCAGCGAATTGAAACAAAGCAAGGCGGATTTACAGCATTTGAGTTATGAATAATGAAACTGAAACTTTTCTGTATCTGGTCAATGACCTTAATGATAAAATAAGAATGTAAATATATGTCTGGAGGGATTTATTATGTATGACAAAATATTAGTTCCAATCGATGGTAGTGAGAATGCCGATGCTGCTTTGACTGAGGCATTAAAATTAGCAAAAAAGTTGGGTTCATCTTTGGAAATTGTTTCCGTCGCAACTGATCAACGTTACGTCCAGTATGGGGTGACCTTGGGACAAGATGTCATGGAATCCTTCCAGAAGCGCGCTGAAGAAATTTTATCAAAAGCTAAGCAAAGGGCTGATGAAGCTGGGGTTGATGCCAACACTAACTTTGTTATTGGGGTTCCTAAGCAAGCAATCTCTAAAGAGCTACCACAAAAGTATGGCACTGATTTAACAGTTGTTGGTAAATCGGGGGTCAACGGAATTTCTAGAGCTTTATTAGGTTCAACTACTGAGTATGTCGTTCGTCACTCAGTCACAAACGTGTTAGTTATTGAGTAATTAAAAAAGGAGGTAGCTAGGATGCAATTTGCATCTTGGCTATCTCCTTTAGTTTTATCAATAAAGTTTGAAGTTTAGCTATAGATTGTCTTCAAGGCCGCAATGTCGCTAGCTGAGATTTGTTCATCGCAAACATTGGGATTCATGACGGATGGAGAAACATCGTTATGTTTTAAACCTAAAATATGCCCCAATTCATGGGTAGCCACATTTTCCTTCTGGTGAGTAGAATAATTAGCTTCGGCTAGGGGATGACTAAGTAAGATTCCCCGGGCTTTAATGAAGCGGTGATGATTACTTGAAAAATAACTACATCCAGTAGTGGTTGGGGACTGAAAATCCTTTGGCCGCTCTGATTGTGTTTGTAGAGTGACATCAGCACTTTGCTTTGAACTAACCAGATTTAAGCTGACCACGTTGGTTTGATTCCACTTATTAACTGCGTTTTGCCAAATTGATTGATAATCGGAATCCATATTCTCGATAAAAACGTTAATGTTTTTAGTTGACCATTTATTATCACTGATGGGTGTCACCGGCACTGGCTTAGGTTTACTGACAGTTCGGCCAGTATGAGTTGGTTGATACTTAACGTGACTGAATGAGACTGCCTTAGAGTTGATCCAGGCTCCACGGTTACCAACGTAGTAGAAGTGGAGGTACGATGTCCTGGAATTGATAATTTTTTTCTGGTCAAAGAGAAAAGTCTCATTCTTTTTTAGCCGCCCAAGCGATTTTGATTTAGGGTGGGGGATACGCTTGTAATATCGGTAATTTCGGTTAGTTATTCTTCCTAACCGGTTCACTTTATAATTAGCTCGAGAAGCGTTGGCTTCAATGGGGATAATTCCTAATGTTGCAATAATCGTGACGAGTTTGATTGGTTTCAGGTACATGGGGACTCCTTTTTGATAGATTAATAAGCCTTGGTAATTATATAATCAATAAACAAATAATCATACCTATTTTAGGAATTTGTTTAATACTTTTTAAAGCGGTGCTGCAAAGTTGCATGTTGATGATACAATTACGAATAAAATGAATTCGAAAAGAAGACGTGATATGCAGCTAATAAAAAAAGTAACGTGGTTTCAGATTCTAGCGATTATTTTAGTATGTATCGGGACAGTGTTCCTAGTTGCCCATAATGACCGGTTTTATTCTGATCCAATCATGAAGGTAACGTCAGTCAAAAATCAGGGTAAATATAAGGTAACAGATGAATTCCAAAATGTTGACCACCAGCATAAGCAACTAGTTTCGGGGACGATTACCAATGGAAAGTATGCCGGTAAGAAGTTGACCATTAGTAATCTGTATTCCGATTCGGGAGCGATGGATCATAATCTTCATAAAGGACAAAAAGTTTTTCTAACTGTACATAAACAGCCCAATCTAAGGGCAACGGTCAAAGATGTTAAACGTGACACATCAGTTGCATTTTTATTTGCGTTAGCAATTTGTCTATTACTGGTGTTCCTTAAATGGCAAGGGATTACGGTGATTTCCAGCATTGTGATTAACTCAATCCTGTTTATCATCGCGATTCGGATTAACGAGCACATTCAAGGTGCACGGGTAATCTTAAACTTTAGTATTTTGGCACTGATATTCTGTGTGATTACACTGCTGTTAGTTGTTGGTTGGAACCAACGGATGGTTATCTCCTTAGCATCAGTTGTGGGGGCAACAGCATTAACAATTATAATTTTGATGATTGTTTTCAGAGTCACGCATGAACGAGGCGTTTACTACGAATCAATGCAGTACGTGACCCAGCTTCCGCGACCACTATTTGTGGCTGAAGTCCTGATTGGTGTGTTGGGAGCAGTTATGGATGAATCTGTTGATATTGTTGCATCGCTTGCAACATTGAAAACTGAGCGTCCTGAACTAACCAGACGAGAAATTTTTGATTCTGGTCGTCAAATTGGAAAGTCGATTATGGGGCCGTTAGTAAATGTGCTGTTCTTTGTGTTTATGGCAGAGACACTACCGATGACGTTATTATTTTTGAAAAACGGTAATTCTTGGGGTTATTCGTTTTCAATGAATATGTCGTTGGGGATGCTGTCTAGTCTGGTCAGCGCCATTGGGATTGTTATGACGGTGATTTTCTCAAGTTTTCTATCAAGCATTTGGCTGAAAGCAGGTGAGAAATAATGGGAACAATTACATTATTATTTATTATTCTGCTTGGACTAATGCTGTTTGTTGGTGGTAGCCAGGGAGTTAGCGCATTTCTAAGTATGATTGTTAACTTTGGAATTGTGTTCTTTACGATTGTGCTCATTGCTTTTCACTTCCCCCCAATAATAGTTACGGTAACTGCTAGCGTTGTTGTTTTAGCAATTACTATTTTTTGGAGCAACGCAAGTGATAATGCCTCAACCACAGCATTCTTTGGAGCCCTAATTATTTTAACGCTTTTAGTGTTGACCATTATTCCTGTTGAGTATTGGGCAAAAGTTGGCGGTTTTGGTTTGGAAGATAGTGAGGAACTTGAAGGACTATCTGTTTTAGTTGGTATCAACTTTACCAAGGTTGCCATTTGTACGGCAATTTTAACTTCACTTGGAGCAATCGCTGAGGCGGCGATTGCAATTGCTTCGGGACTAGATGAAATCTTGACCGTTCATAAAGAAATTACGAGTGATCAGCTGTTTTCAGATGGAATCGAAATTGGTAAGGAAATTATCGGAACGGCCGTGAACACATTGTTTTTTGGTTTCTTTGGAAATTCATTGGCACTATTCATTTGGCTAAATGGATTAGGTTATTCGTTTGGATCAATTATCAACGATAAGGTTTTTGCTAATGACTTGATTGCAATTGTTCTGTCACTAATTGGGGTTGTACTGACGATTCCAATTACAACGTGGATAATGGCGATGAGAAGGCGAAGAAGCGAACGGGTATTGTAAAAAAATGAACCTGGGACAAAAACTAGGCTCATCAAAAAAATACCGTTATAATTTCATTTTTTGAAATTATAACGGTATTTTTTCTTATATACAGATAGTTGCTACACGCAGTAACCATCAGGACTGAGAGCCATTACCCATGACTCTCAGTTACTGTTGGTCTTGCGGGGGTGGGACGACGAAAGCATCTTCGTATGCTTTCTGTCCTACTCCCTTTTTTTACTTTAGTAGACTCATTTTATATTCGCTTTTGCTATTTTCTAATCTGGCCATCTCCCGAGATTACATACTTCGTTGTAGTAATTTCGTTGAGTCCCATTGGCCCGCGAGCGTGTAGCTTTTGGGTGCTAATACCAATTTCGGCACCAAACCCAAATTCAAATCCGTCAGTGAACCTAGTTGAAGCATTGACGTAAACGCAGGCTGAGTCAATCAGCTGCTGGAATTTTTTTGCATGAGCGTAGTTATTAGTGATGATTGATTCTGAATGACCAGTTGAATATTCATTGATGTGGCTAATAGCGTCATCGACTGAGTCGACTACCTTAACTGCCATAATCAAATCATTGTATTCAGTTGACCAATCATCCGCTGTTGCTGGTTTGATAGAACTTACGATTTGACGACTCTTATCATCACCACGAAGTTCCACACCATTATCCTCCAGTGCCTGAGCAATCGTTGGCAACATTTCGTCAGCAACGTCAGCGTTAATTAATAGTTTTTCAGCGGCGTTACAAACGCTTGGGCGCTGGACTTTGGCATTGACTGTAATGTCGGTGGCCATTTTTAAATCGGCACTGTCATCGACGTAAATGTGGCAATTGCCGGCACCAGTTTCGATTACGGGAACAGTAGAGTTTTGAACAACAGCGTTGATCAGACCAGAGCCACCTCGAGGGATTAGTACGTCAACATAACGGTTGAGATGCATTAATTCATTGGCAGTTTCGTGACTAGTGTCATGCAAAATTTGGATGGCGTTTTCGTCGATTCCGTTTTTATTGAGCACCGTTCTGAGGATGTCCACGAGGGTGGTGTTAGAATTGATTGCTTCCTTACCACCCCTTAAAATTACTGCGTTACCGCTCTTAAAGGTGAGGGCAGAAGCATCAACGCTAACGTTTGGCCTGGCTTCAAAAATCATGGCAATAACCCCAAGTGGCACGCGTCGTTGTTCGATGATTAACCCATCTTTGTTGGTAAATCCAGTATCAACGTTTCCGATTGGATCCGCTAAATTAGCAACTTGACGAAGGCCTTCAGCCATCCCGTCAATTCTTTCAGGAGTTAGTTTTAAACGGTCCACAAATTTTGCAGGTAAATCATTGGCGTTATCTAAATCCTTGTTATTTGCAGTAACGATTTCATTTGTGTGCTCAGTTAATGCAGTAGCAAATTCATTCAAAACTTGGTTTTTGGTTTCAGTATCTAAATTAGCAATTTGAAATGCGGCTTTCTTGGCGTTCGCACCAATTTCGTTTAAATTATCTGTCATCATTTGGCCTCCTCTTGAAGAGCGGTTGTGGAGTTGCTAAACAAAGTTCCAATTGGCTCACCAGCTAAAATATCGAAAATAATCCGGGGGTCCTCACCATTAGCAAGTACCATTTGGCGGTTTTCGTCAATCATCCGTTTAGCAGCGGCCAGTTTAGTTTTCATACCACCAGTTCCAAAACGACTCCCGGTTCCACCAGCCACGGTGAATGTTTCATCATCGATTGAATTAATTTGACTGATTAGATTGGCATCAGGGTTCTTCTTTGGATTAGCATCATAAAAGCCGTTAACATCCGAGAGAACAATTAATAGATCTGCATCAACGTGGCTGGCTACAATTGCCGAAAGTTGGTCGTTGTCGCCAAAAGTAGTGCGGTGATCCAATTCATCTGCGGCGACGGTATCATTTTCGTTGACGATGGGAATAATGTTGTCCTTAAGTAGACAGTTGAAGGTGTTCATTACGTAGTTGTTGCTTTTGGGGTAATCAAAAACGTCATGGGTCAAAAGCACCTGGGCGATATTGTTTAGATAGTGGTTAAACCGTTGGGTAAACAGAGTCATGAGTTCTGATTGGCCAATTGCTGCCAGAGCTTGTTGAGCTCCGATTTCGGTTGGCCGCTCTTTAAGATTTAACTTATTTAAACCAACCCCAATTGCTCCAGAAGATACCAAAATCAGTTCCTTGCCCTGGTTATTGAGCTCACTCAATACATAAGCAAGCTGATCGAAAGTCCGGAGATTTACCGTCCCGTTAGGGTGAATTAAGCTACTTGTTCCCACTTTAACTACGATTCTTTGTGATTTAATTTTCCGATTGACTGCCAAATAATCACCCTTTTTTCTAAAAAAAGCTCTGCTTTGAAATTGAGACACCCATTGGGCGGTACCATTCTCATTCAAAGCAGAGCTTCGCACTTTTACAGTTATAATATTAATTTTTATTATAGAAAGGTAGGATTCGCGACTTCAAAGTTCTTTCAGCAATCGAACTTCTCTCTTTAGTGCGCTACTTGGTCTTTCAGTAAAGTAATAATATGCAATTTTTATTCTTATGTCAACTGTTTAGCTGAAATCATCTGAAGTAACTGTGGTTGAACTTGAGTTAGTTTCATTGCTTGAGCTAGTAACCACTTCGCTACTTGAATCAGTAGCAGTGTCATCAACGGCAACCTTGGCACTTGCTTCTGAGGCCTCGTCAGCACTAATGTTCAATGCCTTTTCGTATACCCAGTACTTCTTAGCAGAATCACTCTTTGAGAAACGGATTCGATACCAAGCGTACTTACCATTTTCCTTCTGGCCAATGTTGTCAATGTAGACTTTCTTACCAGTCTTAGCTTTCACTGAACTCCAGCTATAACTTTTAACACCTGCTCTAGATCCCTTTACATGGTTGTAAAGGCGGTATGACTTGTACTTGTTACCAAGTGAAGCAGTATCGTTAGATGACTTGTAGCTAACCTTATCGTAACTAGCAGCTGGTGTGTGTGCTTCAACGTACAAGTTATTGTAGTTGGTTTTTACTAGCTTATAGAATTGTGCAAATGAGTATGAAGCCCCAAAGTACTTCTTACCCATTGAAGCATAATAATCCTTTGGATCAGAATGGTTGGTACCACCTAGATACTTAGAAACAGCCCCATGAGACCAGACAGTTCCTTTACCATCATAAACAGCGTCGTTTGGTTTCAATCCATACTTATGCAAAATGTAGGCAGTATAGTAAGCCGCATTAGACACTTCTTTAGCAAATGCTGACTTGCTGTGAACCCGAACTTGCTCGAATTGAACAAAGCGAGCGTTGGCAACTGGGCCAGCTCCCCAAGCAAGGTACTTAGTGTTTGCGATGTTGATAATTCTGCTGGCATCGATAAATGAATGTACGAATGCAGCGTTATAATTTTTCTTCATGTACGCAATTTCATTGTAAATTGTTGAGTTTGGGTTTGCAGTTTCGTGGACTACCACACCCTCAGGTTTACCTTTATGGCGGTAATTATTATGTGGGAATCCTCCCCAAACAGATGATGTTACTGAAGCATGGCCAATCCCATTATTGGCAATGTAGCTATTAACGCTTTGTGCATTAGCAGTTTGACTACCTGAAGCGGCGAGCAAACCGAATGCAGCAAATGACAATGTGCAGATAGCTTTGATGATACCTTTCTTCAAATTGAACTCTCCTTACCCAATGGTTTCATATCCCGAACGGACTTTATTTCGTTTTAACTGCCAACACTATATATGATTCTAGTCTTGGTAGCAACAATAACGAAAGCCCGTAAAACGCCACAATCAGCGTTATTACGGGCTTTGTAAGCATAATTGTCAATCATGTTAAGAGTTGTTGACAAACATTATCTAACAATGACAAACAAGTGTTACATTACTTTTTGAATGATTCCTTTACTTGCAGCTTTTTTTGGCATTCCTTGCACAGTCCAGTAACTTCTAATTGAGTTCCAGTTACTAAGTAGCCAGTTTTTTCCGTAGTTTCTTTTTTAATTGCCTGTACGATATCTGCGTACTGATCAGAAAAGACATCAATAATTTTTCCACAGTTTTCACAAATTGCGTGATAGTGGGGTCTGCCGAAGAAGTCGTACCTGATTCCACCGTCATCGTTTGGCAATTCGATAACCAAACCTTTGTCTACCAACAATTTTAACGTATTGTAAATCGTTGCCACACTTAAGTTTGGTAGTTTTTCGTCAATCCCATCCCGAATCATTTCAACTGTGGGGTGGGTATCAACTTGGATCAAGTAATCAAGAATGATTTCTCGTTGTGGGGTGATCCGGACTCCCTGTTCCTTTAAGCTTGCCAAAGATTCACTCAAGGCACTACTTGTCATTTTGACTCCTCCTTAAATGATTCTACCTATTACCTTAGAATCATTCTAATCTATTTTTAGGGATAATTCAATTTTTTAGAAATTTTCTTTCAAATCTTCAGTTAAGGAAAGAACCCAGCGACCTTGATTTGCCTGGATAAATCCTAATAGTTTTAGAATTTGGGTTACTGATTGATTATCTTTTTCCAAATGAATGGCAACTTTTGTGGAAGCAAAGTGATCAATAATAAATTTTACAGTTCGTTTTACAACTTGGAAAAGGAGCTCCTCGGGTTGTTGGGCCTTAGTAACAAAGGAGATCTTAGCTTCTGGAGTGTCTTCTGAAAGGTCAAAGGCCTTAATCACCCCAAGAAATTCCCCTGAGTCTGAATCTGTGATTCCCCAAGTCAATTCCTTCTCTGCCATAACTTTTTGCATTGTGTGGTTAACATTCCGAACGGTATCCAGAATGCTGCTGGGGCGCTTGATTGTTAAGCTGGTTTCATAGTTATTGCCTTGGTATAGCTCAAAAATATTCTTAACTGGTGTTTGAGTTAACCAGTCAAGGGTGTAGTTAGGCGTTAAGATTGGGTGATACTTTTCAAATTGTGACATAAAATTACCTTCATTCACGATTATTAGTTTTGTTCATGGCATTGGCTATGGCATAATGAAAGCGTAGACAAATTAGGAGGCCATGATTAATGATTGAACAATTTTACATTGGAACATATACTCACAAAACAAGCAAGGGTGTTTACCAACTTGACTTGAATTTAGAATCACAAAAATTAGAAAACTTACAATTAGTTGGTCCTGCTGGAAACCCAACGTACGTTGCATCCGCAAGCAATGGTCGGTTGTATATGGTTGATAAAGAAAGCAATGGTGGTGGAGTTCAATCTTTCGACACCACTCAAGGCTCTATGCCATTTGAACCCCAAGATAAAGTGATCGACCAAGATACCAACCCAGCTTATATTACTGTCGATGCTGGTCGGAACTTAGTATATACCGCTAACTATCATACAGCAGAAATTACGACTTACACAATTGAAAATGACGGTTCTTTGAAGTTGGCTGACCGAGTAACTCACAGTGGCCAAGTTGGTCCAAAGGAAGAACAGGCTGATGGACCTCATCCACACTTTATGGATCTAACTCCAGATAACCGTGTCGTCGTTTGTGACCTTGGCTTAGACCGTGTTTACGTGTATGACGTTGATGATCAGGGTAAGCTCGCTAAGGTTAGTGAGTTAGCACTTGAACCTGGTTTTGGTCCACGGCATATTGTGTTTGCTAAAAATTCAGATAATGCTTATCTAGTTGGAGAACTTAGCAGTAACCTTGCTGTACTTAGCTATGACAAATCGACTGGTAGCTTTGCTATCAAACAGGTAATCAGTACAATTCCTGCTGATTGGACAACCCATAACGGAGCTGCTGCAATCAGGATTTCTAACGATGATAATTATGTTTACGTTTCAAATCGTGGTCACAATTCATTGGCAGTATTCAAAGTTGGTGCTGATACTGATGCAGAATTGATTCAACTGATTAGTTCTGAGGGTGATTTTCCTCGTGACTTCAACTTAAGTAAAGACCAATCAATGGTTGTATTGGTAAATCAAAATACTGATAATGCAACGTTGTATTCTCGCGATGCTAAGACTGGTAAGCTTGAGTTGGTTCAAAAAGACTACGCTGTTCCAGAAGGCGTTTGTGTTTATCCTAAATAAAATTAACAAAAGCCTGTGAATGGCGGCTGTGCTGATGCACTGTCGTTCTGTTCGCAGGCTTTTTATTATTGACTAATTTACTTTAGTGGTGATGGTTCCTAATCCATCAATCGTACTCTCAACCACATCTCCGTGTTTTAAGAAGACCTGGGGATCACGACCAACACCGGTTCCACTTGGGGTTCCGGTGAAGATCAAGTCACCTGGGTAGAGTTCAATTACTGATGAAATGTGAGCAATCAAGGTTTGAACGTCAAAAATCATTTGTTCGATTTTAGCATCCTGAACAGTTTCGTCATTAACTTTGGTGACAACACTCTGTGAGTCTAGATCAGTGATTGATCCCATCGTTGTTAAATATGGTCCAACTGGTGAATAGTTTTTAAATGACTTTGCAAGCGTAAACTGAGTGCTTGGCCCGTCTATGGACTGTAAATTTCTATCAGATAGGTCTTGGCCGACCATAAAACCAGCAATGGCATCCTCGGCATCTTCGCGGCTGATATTTCTACCACCACGCCCAATAACAATGACCAATTCAGATTCCCAGTCAACCGTGTCACTACTCAAGTTGATTTGATTATTTGGGCCAGCTAGCGAGCTGATAAATTTATTAAATACGTTAGGCTTCTTGGGTAGCGTGATGTCCATTTCCTTCATGTGATCCTTGTAATTAAATCCAATCGCAGGAAGTTGGCGTGGGTGCTGAATGGGTAACTCGAGTTTTTCAGGATCCAATAACTTTGCGTTGTCGTCATTTAGCACGTCTTCATCAGTGAGGTTTAGCAAAAACGATTCTTGAAAACTTATCCAGTCAGCGAGAATCTCATCGATATTCCTATATGTGGCGATTGCCGTCCCCCAAAGCTGATCATTATGCACTGTGATAAAGGTAGGCTTGCCTTCATACATTCCAATTTTCATAAAAATCCTCCTCGCCTTTTTAGTGCAAAACAAGTGAATGATAATTACATTATACAATCAAAAGTAAAAGATGATTATAAATTGTCCCGCCAAAATTTGCTGACAATGTCTGAAAGAGCAGTTGGACTGTTGATTATCCGTGGTTTTGACCACTGAGTAGGGAAAATTGATCTGTAACGATTTTGGGCAAATCTAGCATCCATTAAGACAATGATTCCTTTGTCAGTTTGCGTTCGGATTAGCCGACCGGCGGCTTGGGTAACGTTGTTAAATCCAGGAAGCTGATAGGCAAACATGAATCCCTGATGGTTGTCGTTGTCGTAGTAGTCCTTTACAAGGTTGGACTCCTCATTGATCATTGGCAGGCCAACCCCAACGATGGCAACCCCGATTAACTGCTCACTTTTCAAATCTACTCCCTCAGAAAAAATTCCACCTAGAACAGCAAAACCCATCATGGTTTTACCGTCAGTAGCTCGAAAACGATTTAAGAATTCGGTGCGTTCTTCGTGAGACATATCTGCTTGCTGCATGTGAGTTTCGATGTCTGGATAGGCTAGGTTAAATGCTTCAACTACCTTGTTCATATAAGTCATTGAAGGAAAGAAAGCCAGGTAATGACCTTCTCGACCATTAATCATGGCAAAAAGACTGGCACAGATGTCAGGAATACTATTTTGCCGGTGCCTATAAGTCGTGTCGATACCTTGTTGAATAATTAATTCAAAGTTGTTTCGTGGGAATGAGGATCCGGCTGCGTATTTAATACTGTTAGGTTCGTTGCCAAGCACCCTACGATAGTAATCGAGTGGACTTAGAGTTGCTGAAAATAGGATGGCAGCCCGTCCTAAGTCGAGGCTTTCGGAGATTTGTTGGGCAGGGTCGATACAGAATTGACGAAATAAGATGTCATCGTCAGTCAAGACGATTCTAGTTCGATAAGTCTCATCATAATACTGACTAATCAGGTTGTAAGTCCGGCAGCTTAGGTAGTAATCAACCACGGCATCCACAGTATCACTAGGTTTCCTGCCTGACAGCCAATCATGAATTGCATCAATTAGTTTGCTTACTTTGCTAGTGAAGTTGGGGATGGGTTCTACCTGGGAATATGTTGATTCATCATTATCACGAGATTCCTTGCTGTATCTCATGAATGCTCGTTTTAAACCCCGAAGACGCTTGATTACGGGCTGATTTTCTTCTTCGTTAGCCTTAAGCCGTTCAATTAAATTAGGAATTGGCTTCATACTTAGTGTGGCAGAGTACATCTCTCGTGCTCGCGAAACTAAGTTGTGGGCTTCGTCAATTAAAAAACAGTTAGTGTTGTCTGGAACTGAGAAAAATCGTTGGAGATGCACTTGGGGGTCAAATAGGTAGTTGTAATCACAGATGATGATGTCACAAAAAAGACTGACATCAAGTGAAAATTCAAAGGGATCTACTTGATGCTTTTGGGCGTAACTTTGAACTTCTGCCTTTGTAATTTGCGATTCATTGTTGATTATATCTAGAATAGCTGGTTTGATCCGATTATAGTAGCCAACCATGTATGGATTTTGGTCAGCGGGGACATCTTTTTCTTCAGGGAAGGAAATCTGCTCTCTAGCCGTTAAAGTGATGCTTTTGATAGCTAGTCCTTTTCCTGATAGTAGTTTCACTGCTTCCTCACAGACCCGTCGAGTGCTTTGTTTAGCTGTAAAATAAAAAATCCGGTTAATTAGTTCTTCGCCCATTGATTTAACAGCAGGAAACAAAGTGGAAATTGTCTTGCCGGTGCCAGTAGGTGCCTCTAAAAAGAGATGCTTGTCATTAACAATGGTTTTGTAAACAACTTTTGAGATGTCATACTGGCCAGCACGGTATTTTGGAAATGGAAAAGTAACTGCTTTGGCAGTTGTTACACGACTTTCTGCTAAGTCACGACTTAATTTAAGCCATTTTTTGTATTCAGAAATCAGCGAATTAAAAAATTCGGTTGCTTCCGTCTTTTTGTAAACGATTTTGGTGGGGGTTATTTGCTCATCTGGAGTTTGAACGTAGGTCAGCTGGATGGTCACTTGATCAAGGCCTTCTGTGGTCATCAAAATATAACCATATACCTTGGCTTGTGCCCAGTAGAGATCCAGCGTATTGTCTGGTAGTTCACTAAATTTAACGTCTGAAGTTTTGATTTCTTCGATTAATGTTTCGGAATCAGTGCGATTGATTCCGTCAGCTCTTCCCGAAATTTCGTACGTCGTATCAAGATAATCAAAGTCAGTTTTTAACGCAACTTCTGAGGAGTACGTACTGGGTCGTGATTTTTGAATTTTTCGATGAATTCGGCTACCGGCTGCCATCGAGTTATCGCTAACGCTAGTTGGCACTAAGTCACCACGTCGCAGGATAAACTCAACCAGGGTTCGAATACCGATTTGAATGTTAGCCATTTTGTCCTCCCCATAATTAATCAACATCCATTATACTGGTAGGTAGTGAAAATGTGATAAGAAATTGGGTGGAAATAAATGGACTTGCCATTTGGTTCAATCATAAAAGATAAGCAGCAGCGGTACCTGGTAATTGGGAACGTAGTTAGTAACAACCCGCAGCTTATTCTGGACAATGTAAATTACATAGGAAAAAAGAATTTTGTGATTCATATTAGGTATGGACAAGGAATTAGTCATAATGCCGTCTTGATTTGCAAATACTCTGGAAGAATTCCGGAATACTTAAAAAATGATGTTCCCAAAGATTTTGAAGCTGCAGTTAGAGCTGATGAAATAATCCTGGCTGAACCGGATGAAATTAACCAGTTTAAAACTGAAGAACCGTTGGAGATTGATGCTGATGAAGACGTTGGTTTTGTTGCTAGTGTGAGACAAAATGCAATCTTAACCATTGAGAATTATGTTGATGATTTGCAAAAACAAATCAACAAGTTATCACAAAGGAAAATGAATCATTATTTTTCAGATAAGCAACATTATGAAGACGTTAAAGATTACTTATTGGTTATCACACCGTTCTCAGATTTACGGTTAAAGTCTAGTCAGATTCGGCAAGATGAATGGCGACTAAAATTGCAGTTAGGGGGGCAATGAAATGATGACTGAGCAGAAGTTACGGGCAATTGTGGATGTTTACGCAAGGTACAATGTTGAAATTAAGACTGATCAGATGAAAATTACCAGTATTAACCAGCATGAGGTGGATTTTGATGCGAACACCTATATGCAAGATCAACTAATTGAGCTGATTGCAAAGGTGTTGGCTAATCAACTGATTAAAGAAGTTTTTGAAGAGGAGTTCGGATGAGTAACTGAATTTAACGGGGAAATCAAAAAAGAGTTGCGACGGATTAACGTCGTAACTCTTTTTGCTTGTAAGGTATTACTAACTATATTTATTAATCAACTGGATCCTTAATTCCAGCAACGAACGCTTCGTACGCTGCTTGTTCGCCAGTTTCTGAAATTTGAGCATTTTCAATGTTATTTGTGTGAAGATCAGATTCATCAATTTCCACGTCATGGGTAATTGTTGCGTTACCAATCAAATCGATGTAGTAACCCTCTGAATCTCGATCATGAACCCGAGTTTTTACCATTCCACCTGGATTGAAAACTGTAATTTCATCTTCAAATGAAGCGGCGTCTGGATGATTGAGGCAGAACGCAAGACTAGTTGCAGACATTCCAGTACCACAGGCATTTGTAAAGCCAACGCCGCGTTCAAAGGTTCTCACAAACAGTGAGTTACGGCCGATGATTTTAGCGTAACTTACGTTCACGCCATCATAGAAGTATGGATTTTCTGAATTGAGCATCTTGCCAACGTGTTCTAACGAGTCAGATTCCATAACGTCTTCTGAGACAAAACTGATCAGGTGGGGGTTAGGAACGGCAATTGCTGTGAAGGTTAAATTCTCATCAAATTCAGGTACTGGTTGGTCAATCAAAGTATCGGTGTTTAAATTACTGAATGGTAATGATTCTTTGTTAAATGTTACTGGAGAAATTTCTACGCTAAAGGTTGGAACACCGTCAGCAAAATTAGCTTCTCTGCTGACATGAAGGTCGGCATCTTGGGTTTCAACTTTGAATTCGTCTTGGCCAAATTTTTCAGCTAGGTGACGGCTTACCGTTCTTAAACCATTTCCGCACATCGAAGCGATACTTCCGTCAGTGTTAATAACTTGCATGCTACCAATACAGTCAGCGTGATTTGATTTGTCTACGACAAGTAAACCGTCAGCACCATCAAGTAAACCTTCACTGGCATCTGTAATGTGTTTGGCAAACGTAACTAACTCAGTTTGGCTTAAGGGTTGCTCAAGCTCTGTTTGGTCTAACAGAAAGAATGTGTTCATTGAGCCGTGAACTTTTTGTAGTTGTGTCATAGCAAATCCTCCGAATTAATTAAAAAAGTGATTGTATATTTCTTTGATTGATGTGTCGGCGTCAGCCTCTTGAACCCCAATCATGATTGAGATTCTTGAAGCACCTTGGTTGATCATGTGAACAGCGATTTGGTTATCGGCCAGTGGTTTGATGATGTTTTCGATCGTCCCAATTCTGGCACGCATTCCTTCACCGACCACCATAATGATTGCGTAATCGTCGATCCATTCCATGTCATCTGGTGAAACAGCTTCCTGAATGTCAGCACACATTTTCTTTATAGTTTGGCCATCGAGTTGGCTTTTGTCAAAGATTATTGTCAGGTCATCGATTCCTGAAGGCATGTGTTCGTATGATACACCGTACTTGTAGAGAATGTCTAAAATTTTTCTAGTAAATCCAACTTCTTTGTTAAGCAAATACCTGTGCAGATACAATGCAGCGAATCTGTTTGAAGCTGTGATTCCAGTAACTGGTGACTTGATTTCTAGTTCATCTTCGGGAACGATTAAGGTTCCGTCTGCTTCAGGGTTATTGGTATTTTTAACGTTGATGGGAACTTGCCCTTGAATAGCGGGGATGATGGCCTCGTCATTGAATACAGAAAATCCAGCATAGGAAAGCTCTCGCATTTCCCTGAAAGTCATTTTGTTGATTGGTAACGGATCCTTTACGATTTTTGGATTAGCAGCGTAGATTGCATCTACATCAGTAAAGTTTTCGTAGAGATCGGCTTTTAATCCTCTAGCTAAAATAGAGCCAGTAATATCTGAGCCGCCGCGTGCAAATGTTGCGATTTCACCATTTTTGGTAAAACCGAAGAAACCTGGGAAAATTAATCTCTCATTGCCAATTTTAATTTTGGCTAAATTAGTATATGTTTCTTCATCGACGGATGCGTTGTTGGGATTATCAGTTAGGATGATTCCGGCTTCACTTGGATCAACAAACTTGGCTGGCTGACCAAGTGCAGTTAAGCAAGCAGCGAATAGCTCAGCGTTTAATCTTTCGCCATGGGCTTTAAATGCAGCCATCAGGTATTCATCGTTTGGGTATTGCTTAGTTGGCAGTGCGGCTAGTTTTTGATTGATGTTATCAAGAACTTCACTAGAAACTGAGAATTCTTTACCGATATCGCTATATCTAGCAAAGATTTGCTGCTGGATTTCAGCATATGGTTGGTTTGCAATGACAGTTTCAGCGAATTTGATCAATAAGTCAGTGACTTTGATGTCACCATCAAACCGTTTTCCAGGAGCAGACGTAACTACCACCTGACGGCTTGAATCACTGGAAATAATATCAATTACTTTGCGGAAATGGTCGGCATCAGCTAATGAGCTGCCCCCAAATTTGACGACTTTCATAACGTGAGATTCTCCTTTAGTGCATATTCGTTGCAAATATTTGAAATTGTTAAGGAGAATTCTAGCATTTCTAATTTAATTATCAACTCACAACTTGTCTAAAACACGGTCTTATTCGCCGCATTAAGTAGAAAAAAAGAAAATATTGCGTCTGTATAAAAATTAGAAGTTGACTAAACATGAGATTTATTATAAACTTTTAATAATTTAAAAAGTATAGAGGTTGCGACCAACAACAGTAATTAGTAGAGCTACTGCTTTAGCTGAGAAACTAACGAAAGGGGCGGTCGCCGAAGCACTAAGCCTTGCAGGGCTCAGTAAGCTGGGACGTAGTTTAATAGACTGCGGACTGTCGCAGCGGATACGTCGGCTGCGGGGCGCTATCGACAAACGATAAAAGAATGCATAAATTTCTTAGATCCTTTTGTTTTTAGCGTAAAACAAAAGGATCTTTTTTTATGCCCCGAACGACAAGCTGTATACACTTGGAGGCCATTATGTCAGAAGAAAATCAACCATATCAGATTAATGAACAAGGACACGTAGCAATTGGAGGGGTCGATACTTTAGACTTAGCTAAGCAATTTGGCACACCATTAGTTGCCTATGATGTTAGTGCCATTCGTAACCAAATTCATCACTTCCAAAGTGTTTTTGAAGATAATCATGTTAGCTATGAAGTCAGCTATGCTAGCAAGGCTTTTGCGTCAATTGCAATGTTTCAAGTGATTAACGAAGAGGGCGGCCACATTGATGTTGTGTCTGGCGGCGAACTATATACGGCAATCAAAGCTGGTTTCCCGATGGAACGCGTCAGCTTCCACGGTAATAATAAATCAGCAGCTGAATTAGAGATGGCAGTCGATAACCACGTTGGAGTGATCATGTTAGATAACTTCCACGAAATTGAGGTATTACAATCGATTCTTCATGAGAAACAAGCAACCATCAACGTAATGTTGCGAGTAACCCCCGGAATTTCGGCTCACACCCATGAGTACGACCAAACTGGTCAAGTTGATAGCAAGTTTGGTTTTGATATTCAAAGTGGTCAGGCTTTTGAAGCTTTGGAAAAGGTATTAACCATCGATTCGATGAACATGCTTGGAATTCACGCTCACATCGGCTCACAAATCTTTGAGGTTAATGGATTTGAAATGGCGGCTAAGAAGTTGATTGATACCTTAGCTGAATGGAAGTCGAAAAATGGCTATGAAGCTAAAGTGCTTAATGTCGGTGGTGGTTTTGGAATTCGCTACACCGAGTCAGATGATCCAATTGCCCCAGAACAATTTGTTGATGCAATTGTTAAGACGGTGAAGGCTGAGTCAGCAGAACGGATGCTTACCACCCCAGCCATTTGGATTGAACCTGGACGCTCAATCGTTGGCCCTGCTGGATATAATTTGTACACTGTTGGATCAAGAAAGGACGTTCCGGGCATTGAGCCATATGTAACGGTTGATGGGGGAATGGGTGACAATATCCGGCCGGCACTTTACCAAGCAGATTACGAAGCAGTCTTGGCAAGTGACCCAACTAAAAAGCCAGACGAAACTGTTCGTGTCGCTGGTAAGTATTGTGAATCGGGCGATATTTTAATTAAGAATCAGCCGTTACCAGCAACCCATCCTGGTGATGTGCTAGTAATGCTTGCCACCGGAGCGTATGGATATGCAATGGCATCGAACTATAATCGGAACCCCCGCCCCGCAGTTGTTTTCTGTGAGAACGGTGAAGCCAAACTAGTAATTAAACGTGAGACGTTTGCTGACCTAGTTGCTCGAGACCTAACAATTTAATGAGGAGTTTTTATATATTATGGAAGAAATGAACGCACAAGAGATTATTGAATACATCGGAAACGCTGATAAGAAGACCCCTGTAAAGGTTTTTGTTAAGGGTCAATTGAGTAACTTAGAGGTACCCGAAACAATTAAAGCATTCGTAGAAACCAAAACTGGCGTATTGTTTGGTGACTGGAGTGACGTTGAACCATTTTTAAAGCAAAATTCCAGTGCAATTAGCGACTACGAGGTTGAAAATAACGCAAGAAACTCAGCGGTCCCATTGTTAGACCTTAAGAAATTCAATGCCAGAATTGAACCTGGAGCAATTATTAGGGACAAAGTAAGCATTGGTGACAACGCAGTTATCATGATGGGGGCAATCATCAACATTGGTGCTGAGATTGGTGCCGATTCAATGATTGATATGGGAGTTGTTCTTGGTGGACGAGCAATTGTTGGTAAGCATTCACACATCGGCGCCGGTGCAGTTCTTGCAGGAGTAATTGAACCTGCCTCAGCAAAACCAGTTCAAATTGATGACAATGTATTAGTTGGTGCCAATGCAGTAGTAATCGAAGGGGTTCATGTTGGTGAAGGCGCAGTGGTTGCTGCCGGATCAATCGTAACTTCAGATGTTGCTCCCCACACTATGGTGGCTGGAGTTCCCGCTCGCAAGATTAAGGATATTGACGAAAAGACAAAATCAAAAACTAGCCTTGAAGACGATTTAAGAAAGTTGTGATCTAATGGCCCAACTAACTGACGAAGAATTAATTCAAATCAGAAGGCATTTACACCAAATTCCTGAGCTTGCGATGCACGAAACACAAACTCATGACTACTTAATAGAAGTAATTAGCAAAATGAATCTTGAACATGCTGAAATTCGGGAACAACTTCCGGATTTACCAACGGCAGTGTTAGTACGAATCGAAGGTACCAACCCACAAAGAACCATTGGTTACAGAACAGATATTGATGCATTACCGGTTTCTGAACAGACTGGGTTACCATTTTCTTCAACGCACCCAGATGTAATGCATGCTTGTGGGCATGACATTCACATGACGGTTGCACTTGGGGTGCTAAATCACTTCTTAGAGCATCAACCAAAGGATAACGTGGTGTTCTTCTTTCAACCCGCTGAAGAAAGCGAAAACGGCGGTAAGGTTGCCTATGAGCAGGGAGTCTTTCAGGGAAAGTGGCAACCGGATGAATTTTACGGTTTGCATGATAATCCAGACTTACCTGCAGGGGCGATTGGTTGCCGGATGGGAACTTTGTTTGCAGGAACAACTGAGGTCAACGTTGATTTTCACGGAAAGAGTGGTCACGCTGCCTTTCCGCAAAATGCTAATGATATGGTGGTTGCTGCCTCGCAGTTTATCAACCAAGTTCAGACAATTATTTCCAGAAGCATTAACCCGATTGAAAGTGGGGTTGTGACTTTTGGGTTAATGAAAGCCGGAACCATTCGGAATGTGATTGCTGGAAGTGCCCGATTAGAGGGGACAATCAGGGGATTGACCCAGGTTATGATCGAACGAATCGTGGAGCGCCTCAAAGAAGTTGCCGAAGGAATTGCCAAAAGCTATGACTGCACCGTAAAAATTGCGTTTAATCAGGGCGGTTACTTGCCGGTTGAAAATAATCCAGAGCTTACCAAACGTTTTATTAGTTTTTGTGAACAGGATGATCAAACGAACTTTGTGGAAACCGCACCTGCAATGACTGGTGAAGATTTTGGCTACTTGCTTTCCAAGTTTCCAGGGACGATGTTTTGGCTAGGAGTAGAAGATGACTCCCAGTTACATTCGGCCACATTGAATCCCAAAGAAGAATCAATTAGTAAGGGAATCAATTCGATAAACAGATTTTTAGAATTTAGGATGAATCACTAGAAAGTGGGGATATAATTATGATTAATGCAGATATTATGACAGCAATCGTTACACCGTTTGGAGAAGACGGATCAATTGATTTTGCAGCACTTGAAAAATTAACTAATCATCTGATTGATACAGGTAGCCAAGGGTTTGTAATTGGTGGAACTACAGGTGAAACTCCTACGTTAAGCCATGATGAAAAAATCGAACTTTACACTCGTTTTGCTCAAATCGTTGACGGCAGGGGAACCGTTATCGCCGGAACTGGTAGTAACAGTACGTACCAAACAGCTAACTTTACCAAAGAAGTTAGCGATATTGATGGCATTGATTACGCTTTGGTCGTGGTACCTTATTACAACAAACCTAATCAACGCGGAATGATGGCTCACTTTGAAACGGTTGCCGAAAACTCAAATGTTCCAATTATCATGTACAACATCCCAGGTAGAACCGGTGTCACAATGGACAAAGAAACAGTGGTTACTCTATCAAAGAACCCAAACATTGCTGGGGTTAAGCAATGTACTTCACTTGAGGATTTGGAATACTTGGTAGAAAACACTGATAACTTCAACGTTTACACAGGCGAAGATGCCCAAGCACTTTCTGCTAAGGTTGTAGGAGCTAACGGAGTAATTTCTGTTGCTAGCCATATCTATGGTAATGACATGCGTAAAATGTACGATGCTGTTGATGCAGGTGACTTTGCCACTGCCGGAGCAATTATGAGACAATTATCACCAAAGATGCAGGCATTATTTATGTACCCATCACCATCACCTGTTAAGGCAGTACTGAATGCGACTGGCTACGAAGTTGGTAGTTGCCGCTTACCAATCCTACCTTTAAACGATGATGAAAAAGTTGAGTTAGCTCGTTGTCTTTCAATGGCTGACAATGCTTTAATAAGTCAGTAAGGGAGTAGTTTGATGATTAAAGTATTAGTTGCTGGATTTATGGGATCCATGGGACAAAAAACGGTCAATATGGTCAACCAAAACCCTGATTTTCAATTGGTTGCTGGGCTAAACCCAGGAGCCAGTGAGATTAACAAAGCAGAGTACAATTTAGCAGATGACGTAGCCGTTTTTGATCAATTATCAGATGTTAAAACTGATGCCGAAGTTTGGATAGATTTTACAATTCCTAGCGTCGCCTTCGAAAACGTAAAGTTCGCAATTGAAAATGGAATTCATCCGGTTGTCGGAACATCTGGAATGGCGGATGATCAAGTTGATGAATTAACGAAGCTAGCAGCTGATAAGCGGGTAGGTGGGTTGATTGCCCCCAACTTTGGATTATCAGCAGTGTTACTCATGAAGTTCGCAACTGAGGCTGCTAAATACTTCCCAGATGCTGAAGTCATTGAAATGCACCACGAGGACAAACTTGATGCCCCTTCAGGAACTGCAATCAGTACAGCAAAAATGATTGCGGCTGCCAGGGATGAACCAACCGCACCTGCATCTCAAGAGAGTGTGACTGGTGCCCGGGGAGGCGAAGTTGACGGTGTTCCCGTTCATTCAGTTAGATTACCGGGATACGTTGCCCATGAACAAGTATTGTTTGGTGGTCCCGGAGAAGCATTGACAATTAGGCAAGATTCCTTTGACCGAGAGTCATTTATGAGTGGAGTTAAGTTGGCTGTACCGGCAGCGGCTAAAGCCAAAACGTTAATTATTGGATTAGAGAATATCCTTTAACAAATAGGAGGAAATCATGCCAGAATTAGACAGTAAGTTAAATAACGTCGTAAACACTAAGGTTCAAGCTGTTGGACCTTCTGGAATTCGTGAATTTGACCAAGAGATTTCATCAGTGGATGGAATTGTAAAGTTAACAATCGGTGAGCCAGACTTTGATGTTCCAGAACATGTCAAAGAGGCTGCAATCCAAAGCATCAAAGATAATGAATCTCATTACTCAGCCCAAAAGGGAATTGTTGAGTTGAGAAATGCCATTAGCAGTTATTTGAAGACTGCGACTGGCGTTACATACGATCCAGAATCTGAAGTTATTGTGACAATTGGGGCAACTGAAGCAATTTATACTGCATTGACTACGATTTTGAACCCTGGGGATAAGGTGATTGTGCCAACCCCAGCATTTGCCCTGTACTTCCCAATCATTAATCTTGCAGGCGCAGAATTGATCACCATTGATACTTCTGACGATGGCTTTGTACTTTCGCCAGAGAAACTACAAAAAGCACTGGATGAAAATGGTGATAGCGTAAAGGCAATTATTTTGAACTACCCATCTAACCCAACCGGGGTTGAGTATTCAAAGGCTCAACTACAAGCCTTAGCAGATATTATTTCTAAGCACTCAATGTATGTGATTGCTGACGAAATCTACTGTGAATTGACATATGGAGTCGAACATAACTCAATCGCTTCGATGATTCCAGGACAAACCATTGTGGTTAATGGGTTATCAAAGTCACACGCGATGACCGGTTACAGAATTGGCTACATTGCTGCTCCAAAGGATATGGTTACTCAGGCAGCTAAGACCCACGCATTCGTGATTACCTCACCATCTAACCCAGCACAATATGCCGCAGCAGAAGCACTACAAAATGGTTTGGACGATCCAAAGGCAATGAAGGCAACTTACGAAAAGCGGCTTCACTACATTTCACAGCGTTTGAGTGATATGGGCTTTGAAGTTGTTAATCCCGAGGGTGCTTTCTATATTTTCGTGAAGATTCCTGGTACAATACACAAAAACTCGGTTGAGTTTGCCACTGACTTAGCATACAACGCTAAAGTTGGTGTCACCCCAGGTTCAGCTTTTGGACCAGGTGGCGAGGGCTACATCAGACTTTCTTATGCAGCTTCGGATGAAGATATCAAGTTAGCAATGGATCGAATGGAACAATATTTACAACAGCAATAAAAAATAGATAAGGGGACATTACAAATGGCAGAAGAATTTAACGTAGCAATTTTAGGAGCAACTGGTGCAGTTGGTACTCGATTAATTTCTCAACTAGAACAATCAACAATTCCGGTAAAGAGTGTGAAGTTTTTGGCTTCAGCTCGTTCAGCAGGAAAGGTTCTTAAATTTAAAGGCGAGGATGTAACAATTGAGGAAGCCAAGCCAGAAAGCTTTGACGGAGTTGATCTTGTGTTGGCTTCTGCCGGTGGTTCTGTTTCTAAGAAATTTCTTCCAGAAGCTGTAAAACGTGGAGCTGTCTGTGTGGACAATACCAGTGCTTTTCGGATGGATCCACAAGTTCCACTTATTGTTCCTGAAGTTAATGCTAAGGAATTGGTTAACCACAAGGGAATTATTGCTAATCCTAACTGTTCAACTATCCAAATGGTGGTTGCACTTGAACCAATCAGACAACAATTTGGTTTGAAACAAGTAATTGTTTCTACTTACCAAGCTGTTTCTGGTGCTGGCCAATCTGCCCTCAATGAGTTGATGGAAGAATCAGAACAATACATTAAGGGTGAGGAAATCAACCCACAAATTTTGCCAACTAAGGGTGACAATAAGCATTATCAAATGGCATTTAACCTATTGCCACAAATCGACGTCTTCGAAGATGATGGATATACTCACGAAGAGTGGAAGATGATCCATGAAACTAAGAAGATTATGCTTAACGACATGGATGCCAAAGATATTAAGGTTACTGCAACTTGTGTCCGCGTTCCAGTTAGAATTGGACATGGTGAGACTGTCTACTTTGAAGTTGAAGACAAGAGTGCTACTGCTAAGCAAATTCAAGACGCCCTTTCAAACGCTGCAGGAGTTGTATTACAAGATGATCCGAGCCAACAACTTTACCCACAATCAATTAATTCTGAAGGAAGCCGTGATACTTTTGTAGGTCGCGTTCGTCCTGATTTGGAAAATGAAGGAAACTTCAATATGTGGGTCGTATCTGATAACTTGTTAAAGGGTGCCGCATGGAACACCGTTCAAATCGCAGAAGAGTTGGTTAAGAATAACTTGGTTCGCGTTCCTGAAAATGCATACGAAGCTTAATAAAACAAATTATTTATAAATAATAACGGTTAGCTTGGGTTGAAATGCTCAAAATGACCGTTATTTTTATATTTAGAGTGAATTTGTTTACCGAACGGTGTGCTTTTATATATAATTTAGTTAACAAATATTTTAAATGGATAGGTGATTTATTTAATGGAAGACAAGCAAAACCCTCCTGGGGAAAATTTATGGCAATTGGAAGATAAACAATTAGCTGACAAGTACCAATCTGACCTTGAGAATGGGTTGACTTCAAGCGAAGCTCAACAACGGTTGGCTAAAGATGGCTATAACGAATTGGAGGCAAAAAAGAAAAGTAAGCTAGTGCAATTTTTAGCACAGTTTAACAACAGTATCATTTACATTTTGATTGCTGCTGCAATAATTACACTCTTGCTTCATCATTACTCAGATTCTGCCGTTATCGCCGTGGTTATTATTGCCAACGCATTTATTGGCTTTTTCCAAGAAGTACAGGCTGATAATGCATTAACCAAAATTCGTGAATTGCTAGTTAGTCAAAATATTGTAATTCGTGACGGTCACAAGATTGAAGTACCAGCTCGCGAATTGGTAGTTGGTGATGTTGTGATTGTGGAGGCTGGGGATGCTATCCCAGCAGATATGCGATTAGTGGAAGCCGACAACCTTAACATTCAAGAATCAACACTTACAGGTGAAAGTAACTCCGTTGACAAAACTGAGGATCCACTTGCTAACAATGAAATTCCTTTAGCAGAGCGTTCTAACATGGCGTATGCGTCAACTGCTGTGACCCAAGGTTCTGGTCGTGGAATTGTGGTTGCCACTGCCAACGATACTGAAATTGGTGGCATTCAAGAGAGTGTTCAAGAGGTAAAAACTCAAGTTACGCCGTTGATGAAGAACCTGAATAAATTAGGGGTTAACCTATCAATTTTCATCGTGGTTGTCGCAATCATCTTGTTCATTGTTGGTTTATTTACCAAGATTTACAGCTTACCAACGTTGACCATTGCCATTATCACTATGGTTGTTGGGTCAATACCTGAAGGATTACCTGCATCAACGTCCGTTGTTTTAGCTCGTGGAGTTCAAACCATGACTAAGAATGGCGCTATTGTTAAAACATTACCTGCTGTTGAAACCCTGGGTGCCGTGGATATCGTTAACACTGATAAAACTGGTACCCTAACGAAAAATGAAATGACGGTTACTGACGTAATCACTGATAAAGAGCATTACCAAGTTACCGGGATTGGTTTCGTTGATGGTGATCAGGGAGTTGCTGGGGATGTTTTATTGAACGGCAACAAGGTTGACTACCGCCAAGACCCTGATTTTGATAAGTTGGTTACGATTGCTGGAACCACAACCGATGCCGAGTTGGTTAAAGATGAAGGCGAGTGGTCATTGACCGGTGAACCAACTGATGGTGCCTTGACGACTTTATTCCACAAGTTAAAGGGTCGTGAGCCCAACGTTGATGAAGTTGATACGCTACCGTTTGATTCAGCTTATCGATACAGTGCAAGATTAGTTAATTATGAAGGTAAACGCGTCTTGATGATCAAGGGAGCTCCCGGAACTGTATTTGATATGGTGATGAAGCATGACACAAGCTTTAATGAGCCAGCTTGGAATGCCAAGGTTAATGAGCTAACTCAAGATGGTTTGCGAGTTGTTGCTTTGGCCCAGATTGATAACGTTACTGGCGATGAAATCAATGATGAAATGCTTGATGGCGACGTTAAGTTAACTGGAGTCGTGGGAATTATTGATCCTCCACGAGAAGAAGTGATTCCCGCCATTCATAGCCTTCGTCAAGCGGGGGTTAAGGTCAACATGATTACTGGTGACCACCCTGATACCGCAACAGCAATTGCTAAGAAGCTTAATCTAGATGAAAGTGTTCATGCAATTACTGGTCCTGAGTTGGATGAAATGTCTGATGAAGAACTTCAGAAAAACATCGGTCGCTATAACGTGTTTGCCAGAACAACACCGCAAAATAAACTTAGAATCGTTAAGGCTCAGCAGGCTAACGAGAAAGTCGTTGCCATGACTGGGGACGGTGTTAACGATGCCGCTGCCTTGAAACAGGCCAATATTGGGATTGCGATGGGGGTTAAAGGTACCGAGGTGGCTAAGGAAGCGTCTGATATGGTTCTGGTTCGGGATGACTTTACCACGATTGTTGACGCTGTTTTCGAAGGGCGTCACGTGTTTGATAACATCCGCAAGACCATTCGATTCTTACTACCAACTAGTTTTGCTGAAGGTTTAGTTGTGTTGATTAGTATGGTGATGGGACAAGAACTCCCACTGTTCCCAACCCAATTGCTTTGGATCAACACAGTTTCGGCGTTGACGATTCAATTTGCCTTTATCTTTGAACCAGCTGAGGCTTCGGTGATGAAACGGGGGCCGCGTGATGTTAAGAAGGGTATATTGAGCTGGATGGATAATATAGAAATCACGTATGTGTCAGTCTTGATTGCTGCACTTGGCATCTTCTTGTTCGACAAATTTGTTGATGCCAACGTGTTAACCCCAGTTCTTGGTTCAACCATGGCCGTTAACATCATTATCTTTGGTAAGATTTTCTACCTGTTCAACATCAGAAACTCATACCCAATTGTTTCTAAACATTTCTTTGAGAATAAGGCTGCCTTCGTAATTATCGGTATTTTGGTAGTTATGCAGCTATTCTTAATATACGTACCATTCATGCAGGATATTTTCCACACAGCAAATATTAATTTCTACTATGGTTGGTTAGTGCCAATCATCGCCGGATTTATCGTGATGGTGGTTACAGAAATCGTCAAACTTGCTCGAATCGCGTACTCACGAAAGAGTAGCAAAGCGACGGGAATGAAAAATTAATTCAATGTACTAAAGAGCTGTTCTGCCAAGGCAGAGCGGCTCTTTTTATTGAATGATGTGTCATTTATAATTGACACGTTTAGAGATTGTGTTTAGACTGTCATATATAAATGACAGGGGCTGAATGCAATGAATCGTGTGAACGAATACCGAAAACAAAGGGGGATTTCTCAGCTGGAATTGGCTAAACGAGTTGGAATAGCCAGGCAAACAATCAATCTGATTGAAAATGATAAGTACAACCCGTCATTGAGATTATGTATTGAGATTGCTAAGGAGTTGGGGACGGACTTAAATACCCTATTTTGGGAGGAGTGACAGTTTTGAAGAGTAAGCAAAGCTTTCGTGACCGGTTGATCTGTTTTATATTTGGGATTCCCGGTTCATTGGACGAGTACAAAAGAAGTCAAATTGATCGGGTCGGAAACAATTGTTTCTTGGCACTGTTGGGATTCTTAATCGTATCAGGAATCTTTTTTATCGGATTTACTGGGACATTATTAGATCATAACTGGGGAATGTTGTACCTTTTCTTAAATTTTATGTTTATTTTACTCTTGCTGGGATGGTACGTTACCCCAACGTTCAAAAAGTTAGGAATCACAACGCAGGAACTATCGGAAGATGAGTTGAAAGGATTCAAGTGGCGGGCTGGAAAAATCACGCTGTTTCAATCGATGATCTTATCGGTCACTATGTGGATTGTTTACGGACTTTCTGCGTCTGCAGTGGATGTAACAAGTTTTATTCATTCATTGTTTTCAGAGAATGGGTTACTGTGGTTGGGGCTTTTCTTCATTATTTATTGGCTTGCTTCTTGGAGTCGTATGCTGAGCAGAACGAAGATGGCTAAATAGACTAATAAAAGAAGCCAGACAGAACGAATTCAATTTCGTCCTGCCTGGCTTCTTCAATTTTTAAGCTGTTTGCAGATATACAGTTGTTTGTCTTTGATTGACAAGCGTAGTTATCATCAATGGCACTGCGATTGCAATTAGTGATGAAACAACAATGTTATTGATGTTAGCCATTCCACAAATATCTAAAATAGCTTTGTGGAGGTACATAATGATCATCGTGTGGCGACCGATTAGTGGCAATAAAGTTAATCGGGGTATTTTAGCAATTAATACTGAGATTCCCATTATTGCAAACGAAAGAACCAATGGAACCACAATGATTAGCAGCCCGTTAAGCTGCGGAATTGATGATTCAATCATGTGAGACTTCATCGAGAACTTAAACCGGAAATCCGTAGCTAATCTAAGCGCGATGAACAACGTCGCTAAACTAGTTAATCCGGCAATTGCAGCGGGTTTTTGAATCCACTTCCAATTGGTGTGGAAGAATAAGTAACCAATGTAGGTGTAAAATGCAGCGATTAGAACTCCATCGAGATTCCAAGGTAACATTGTGTACCCAGAAATTTGGAATGGAACCTGGCCATAAGAAGCACCGACCAGAATCCCAGCGGTTACGATTCCAAGTTGCCACCACCGATTCTTAACCAGTGTTATCAACAATGTGACAGCAGTGATTGAAAGTAGGTAAACGTTGATAAACCAGAATGTGCTAGTGTAATTGTTTAGTGTCCGCCCACCAATCAAGAGCTTAGGTAGCGTGTCGATTAGGTAGTGGAAGTCCTTGTTGTGGAGTAATCCAAACAACAAGATCATGATAATTCCGGTCATGAAGTAAATTATCAAGTCGGTTTTGATTTTTTTGTTAAAAAATGCCGTGATTTTTTTCAGACTAATTGGCTTTAAGAAAAAGCCCGCTAGGATGAAGAAAAAGGGCATGTGCCACCAGTAAATTATTTGGCTGGTAGTGCCACTGACTAAAGCGTGGCCAAAGACAACAGCAATAATTCCGATTGCCTTTGCGATATCAATCCATTCAATTCTCTTTTTAAGCATACTGTTTCCGATCACCTTCATTTTCAGAAAGGGTGAAAAATCACCCAAATTCCATTCTAGTCAACATCGAAATTTTGTTAAGTGATGTGCCTTTAACTTGAGTACAGATTATCAACTGCAACTTAAGTCAAGCTTAAATAGATATTTCGGTAACATGTTAACTGGATTACAAGAAGATGGTCAAAAAATAAGCCTAAATGAAAATCAGTGGAAACTATGAAAAGTCGTTTCCACTGATTAGTTTAAAACGAGAGGGCCTAGCAGATGGCCCTCCCTAGATGCATAAGATTAATCGTGTAGATGCAATGCATTAAGTCGATATTGGAGGACAATAGGGGTTTCATCCTCCACCTATATTATATCAAATCAGTGTATAAAATTAGTGAATAATGACTCGCAAACACAGTGGGAGGTTGAAATATGCAAAAAAACCACAAAATGTTGTATTATCAACATTTTGCGGTTTTTACTTATTTAGTGAATTCAACTTCACTTTGTTTTACGAAGGCAATTCGGTGATTGAACTGAATTTGAACATAATGTTCTTTACCAGTAAAGTATTGTTCTTCAGTTTCATCATTTAAGGTCGAGTTATAGTAATCGGCCGTATAAATACCGCCAACAACGTACTTTTGACCCTGCTTGAGCTTTGCGAATGGTTTAAGTGCGGCACTCTTAAATCCGTGATTATTTAACTCGGCTGCAGAAGGGTAGGCACCGCCAAAGACGTCAGCAGTACTGTTTTTTGCAGTGATCACAGTTCCGGATGCGTTGGTGACATTCTTATCACGGGGATTGTAGAACCAGGCCTTTTTACCGTCATAGTAAATTGCGGTCCAGTCGCCCTTTTGTCCGGCTTTGACAAATTGTTGGCCATATACAGCTTTGTCTGACCAATCAGGCTCCTCGGTTGTTCCTGACTTACCCGCCTTGAAGTTGGCGTTAGTGATAAATTTAGAGCTAAATGAAGGTGATTGGTGAAGGTAAACAAAGTTTGTCCCGGTCTTGGTTAGCTCATCGCCGTTGTATGTTAGCTTTTCAGTTTTACCTTTCAAACTGTACTTAGGGTTTGGCGTAATCGTTACCACATCACTCTTCTTTTTGGCTGGTTTATTTAAATCAACTCCAAGAAGTTTGAAGTAATGGTTCCAATTCCAGTATGCACCTGGATCCCAGTGCATTCCTGCTTGGTCCTTAGCTTCCAAACCAGGCACGTTATCGTGGCCAATAATGTGTTCTCTATCTAAAGGAACGTTGTAACGTTTGGCTAATAACTTAACTAATTTTGCTGATTGTTCATACATAGGTTCAGTGAACCACTTACCACCATGGACTGCAAAGCCTTCATGCTCGATGCCGACCGAATGGGAGTTCACGTACCAGTTACCAGCATGCCAAGCCACGTTCTCTGGGCGGATAATTTCAGCGATTTGACCGTCATTTGAACGGACGAGGAAGTTAGCGGCAGCGTAACTTTGGCCTTGGAACAACTTTAAGGCGTCCTCATAAGTGGTTTCGGTATTGTGAATAACGATGTAGCGAACATCAAGACCATTTTGTGTTCGGTTAGAACGGTCGTAATTTCCGTAGTCGCCCTTATCATCGAAGGCAGAATGGGCAGCTGGAATATATTGAACGTTCAAACTACTTGGGTAATTAGGATCCTTAGTAGTGTTGTTTTGTAAATTAAGTTTGGTAATTTGAGTAACGTCGGGATCAATTGCTTGTTTTGACAAAGTGAGGGTAGAACCATCAGCGAACTTTTCGCTAGTTCCTGATTTAATTGTTGAATACACATGGTTTGCAAATTGTTCAGCGGCACTTTGCTCAGTGTTTTGACTGTATTTAGCGACTGCGCCATACCACTGATTAATATCGGAACTAAGTGGAAGGCCAAGATCTTTCTGGTATTTAGCCAACAATGCGGCACCAGCGTTGATGTTCGCAGCGTCATCTGACTTAACGTCTGCTAAACTTTCACCACTTAGATTGGCGGCTGTGACTGCTGTTTCCAGCGCACTTGAATTGGTGCTGTCACCTAATCCCTTTGCATCTGTAAGATGCATAACTCCGTAGCCACCGTTCATGCTTGGTTGAAAGTTATGGTTATTCCAAACAGTTTCGCTGTAAGCTACTGACATGAGAATTGGTTCTGGAACTTGGTATTTTGCTGCGGCCTGAGAAAAGTCGGATTGCATATCGTTGACGGTATCACTCCTTGCACTAATGTTCAGACAAAATAAGACTAAAAATGAGAAAATTATCGTGGATAGAAAAACTTTCCACTTCTTCATAAAATCACCCACCAATCTGATTTGTTACCATTAAGATTACTCCTTAATGAGTGCAAAATGAAGAAAAATTTAATCATATGTTAATGTTTATAACATGAAGTTCTTATTTTGTATCTGTAACTAAGATTATAGAACAAAAAATCCAAGTTTCAGTCAATCATGACTAAGACTTGGATTTTACTTTGGCGCTATTGTTGACTAGAACCTAGTCAGTTCTCCACTTTTCGAAGAAGGCTGAGTTACTACCTAAGTAGTTGATTGCATCTTTTGCAAGCTGGTCTGCCTTTTGTTTGAGGTCTTCTTCAGAGATTCCAAGGTTGTTATTTCTGAGTGAACCGACCCCAACGTTATAAAATTTATTTATTCGCCCAAAGCCATTGTCTTTGAATAAATCGTCGAGCTTGTTGATATCGCCTTTTGCGGCATCAGAAACGATTTGTGAAAGGTTGTCATTTGGGTTGAGAATCGTTGCTGCGTAAGTGATCAAAAATTGATCCATATCAAGAATAATTTCTTGACGTACGTTTTTCTTTGCCATTACGTTCACCTCAATATTAGTGTAAACTTTTTAGACTAGTTTTGCCAACTAGTGATGCATTTTGAACTCTAAGTACAAATCATTGTACTGTTCAACTTTTTGCTGACTAAGATTCTTATAGACTTGGAGACGTTTGATTACTTGCTGGTCTGGATAAAATTGTTTATCGTCTCTAATGGACTTGGGTAACAATTTATAAGCGGCTGTGTTTGGTGTTGAGTAACCAATATACTCAGCATTCTGCGCCGCATTTTCCGGACGTGACATGAAGTTAAGAAACTTGTAGATTGCGGTGAAGTGTTTAGCCGTCTTGGGAATTACTAAGTTATCAAACCACATGTTACTTCCCTCAGTTGGAACGATGTAGTGCAGGTGAGAATTCTGACTCATCATTTCAGCAGCTTCACCAGACCAGTCCACGGCCAATGGTGCTTCTCCGTCAGCCATGTACATTTTAATTTCATCAGCGACGACTGCCTTTACGTTTGGTGCTAACCGAATTAATTTTTTCTTCGCTGCAAGTAATTCTTGGTTATTTGTCGTATTTACAGAGTGTCCCTGTGAAATCAAAGTCATTCCCATAATATCTCGTGCAGAATCAATCAGCATCAATTGGTTTTTAAATTTTTTGTTCCATAACTGGTTCCAATGTTGGACCTCGCAAGGTTTAACATATTTATCGTTATAAATAATTCCTAACGTTCCCCAGAAGTAGGGAAGGGAATACTTGTTACCGCGATCGAAACTCTTGTTAAGGTAGGCCTGACCATAGTTGTCCATACCAGTTAATCTAGTCTTATTTAGAGGCAACAGTAGATGGCTTTCCTTCATTTTGCCGACCATATAGTCACTAGGTACCGTGATGTCGTAGTTGGTACCGCCTTGCTGCACCTTGGTGTACATGGCTTCGTTACTATCAAACGTTTCAACGTTAACGTGATAACCGGTTTCTTTTTGAAACTTGGAAATCAATGCAGGGTCAATATAGTCACCCCAGTTGTAGAGGTTAAGGACTTTGCTACCGGTGTCCCCAGCAGATTTTTGTAATTCGTTACTACCGTAAGCTAACCCCAAGCAAATGAGGATAATGGCTCCGGCGACCATCAATAATCGTTTCATCGTTCAGTCGCCCCCGTTCTTCGCTTCTTCTTAGTTGACCGGCTGCGATTATGACTTTCAATGAAGTAATAAACCACTACCAGTACTAATGAGAAGACAAACATAATTCCGGATAGCGCATTAATTTCTAGGTCAATTCCTTGCCGAGCTCGTGAGTAAATTTCTACAGAGAGCGTTGTAAACCCGTTACCAGTCACGAAAAAGGTAACCGCAAAGTCGTCTAATGAGTACGTGATGGCCATGAAGAACCCAGAAATAATTCCGGGTTGGATGAACGGAATTACGATGTCTGACAAGATTTGGGTTGATGATGCTCCTAAATCTTTAGCAGCGTTGATTAGTGATGGACTCATTTCGTTAAGCCTTGGCAACACCATGAGCAAGACGATTGGAATTTCAAAGGCAATGTGGCTAAGCAACACTGACCAGAATCCCAGCGGCACGCTCAAGGCAGTAAAGAAAATCAAGAAGCTAGCACCGATAATGACGTCCGGAGATACAAGCAGAATACTGTTGAGTGACAGTAACATTTGCTTTGTCCGCTTCCGTTTAGCATTGCTGATATTGAATGCACCAATGGTTCCGATGATTGTTGAAATCAAAGATGAAAGCAAGGCGATTAAAATCGTGTTTAAAAATATTGCTAGCATGCGTTTGTCATTGAACAGGGTTCCGTAGTGTTTAAGGGTAAACCCTTGGAAGTTGTTCATCGTCGTTCCCTTGGAAAACGAGTACATAATTAAGTAAATAATTGGGATATACAGCAACAAAAAGATAAACACTAAGTAAAACTTACCAAATTTTGATGTTTTAGATGTCATTTCATCGGCCCCCTTCGTTTCCTACGGTTACCAGTGAAGAACATTACGATCGCCATCGAAATGATCAGTACAACACCGATTGTGGAACCCATTCCCCAGTTCATTGTGGTCAAAAAATGTTCCTCAACTGCTGTACCTAGAGTGATGATTTTATTTCCACCAATCAACCTTGAAAGCATGAAAAGTGATAACGATGGAATAAAAACGATTTGAACACCCGACTGAATCCCGGGTTTAGTAAGTGGCAGAATTACCTTAGTAAAAGTTTGGTAGGCTGTAGCTCCCAGGTCATGACTTGCCCGAATGTAAGAATCATTGATGTCTAGCAGTGAATTATAAATTGGCAAAATCATGAACGGAATCTGGATGTAAGCTGCAACTAAGATAAAACTGGTGTTGGTAAACAGCATGTTGTGAATGCCAAGTCCTAGCCACTGTGAAATGTTGTTGACCATCCCATCGTGACTTAGCAGGCCAATGAAGGCGTATGCCTTGAGTAGCAGGTTGATCCAGGTTGGCAGAATTACCAACAATATCCAGAGATTTCTGTGCTTTAGTTTACTAATGTAGTAGGCCATTGGGTAGCTGATCAGCAGTGCAATCAGGGTGATTAAAAATGCGTACAGCACTGAATTGGCTGTCATCGTCAAGTACGTCCCTGATTCAAAGAACGTTTTGTAGTTGTCCAGGGTAAATTGGTGAGCAACGTTGAAAAACGAGTAATAAAATATCAAGGCAACAGGCGAAATCACAAACAAAATCAGCCATAAAACGTAAGGGGCGTAAAATGCCCCGCTAATTTTCTTGTTCATGAGCTCACCTCTCATCCTCATAAGTGTCTAGCCGTTTATCAAAGTTAGCTTCAGTTTCGTTAAATCGCATAACGTGCATATCGTGAGGGCCAAAGCTAAGACCGACAATCTTGTCATCTTCAGTGGCGTTAGTTGAATGAATTAACCATTCGTTATCATCCTTATCGTAAGCAAGGATTTCATAGTAGTCGCCTCTGAATAGTTGGGTGCTAACCTTAACTTGGAGCTTTCCATTTTCAGGAGATGTAATGACCAAGTCTTCAGGACGAATCACTACTTCAACTGGTTCGTTTGGCCGCATTCCTGCATCTGAGCATTCAAACGTGTGACCTAAGAATTCGACTCTGTAATCTTCGATCATCGTCCCAGGAATGATGTTACTTTCGCCAATAAAGTCAGCTACAAAGTGGTTAATTGGCTCGTCGTAAATGTCGACAGGAGATCCTTGCTGGAGGATTTCACCCTTGTTCATGACAAAAATTTCGTCAGACATGGCGAGTGCTTCTTCTTGATCGTGGGTAACGAATAAGAATGTGATTCCTAGCCGTTGTTGAAGGTCACGTAGTTCATACTGCATGTCCTTTCTCAGCTTGGCATCTAAAGCAGATAACGGCTCATCTAAGAGCAACACCTTAGGTTGCTTGACAATGGCTCTGGCAATCGCAATTCGTTGTTGTTGACCACCAGAAAGCTCAGAGATTTCACGGTCGGCATACTGTTCCAGCTGGACTAACTTAAGGGCAGAAACCACCCGATCTTGAATTTCATCCTTAGGAACGTTTGAGACGACTAGGCCAAACGCAACGTTTTCGTACACGTTCATGTTTGGAAAAAGAGCATAATCCTGAAATACGGTGTTAAGTTGGCGTTTGTTTGCGGGAATGTCGTTGATTCGTTTACCATCAAACAAAACTTCCCCGGATGATACTTCGGTGAACCCTGCAATTGACCGTAAAATTGTGGTTTTTCCGCAACCGGATGGGCCAAGCAGGGTGTAGAACTCACCTTGTTTTAGTTTAAAATTAATGTTTTTTAGAGCCACAAAGCCGTCATCGTACTGCTTGCGGACTCCTTTTAGTTCAACGATTGCTTTTTCCAATCGGAATTCCTCCATACTATGTGTGAATTACTTGAGTTAAATGTTTAGTGGCGGGATGATCTGTGACCAGTGGATCCCTTCATCTTATGAATTCTTCGCTTAAATTTTGGTTTGGAGCCATTAGCAACATACTTAAAATGCTCCATCTTACCGTTATAGGATTGACCGGATAGGCGAATTGACACCCATTTCTGCATCGCGGTGATCATCGAATCAACGGCGGCAATTCTTTCAGGGATTCCTTCATCCTTGGCAGCTTTGCGGATATCGGTATCAAGCTGGGTAATCAGATTTTGGTGGTAGTCCACCAATTCTTGAGTTAGTGGTGCGTCCTTGTACTGATTAAATAGTTTTTCAATTTGCCGCATGGCATCTTTTGAATTATTAGGTTGATAATAACGTTCTGAATCGGTCATTTGAATTCCTCTTTAAAAAATAAAGTATCTTATTATATTTTACGGTACAATGAGATAGATTAACAGTCTGAGAGGTTTAGAACAATGAAAACT
The DNA here is from genome assembly GCF_000785105.2 of Lentilactobacillus curieae. NCBI lineage: Bacteria > Bacillati > Bacillota > Bacilli > Lactobacillales > Lactobacillaceae > Lentilactobacillus > Lentilactobacillus curieae. Next base: position 1,139,246 of record NZ_CP018906.1, read on the forward strand.
ATTTTAGCAATTCACACAGGTGGCACAATTTCAATGTCACAAAATGAAGACGGTGAGGTTGTCCAAAACGACGAAAACCCAATCGCAGAACAAGAAGTGATTTTAAACGGGAAAATCAACCTGATCACTGACGAAATGTTTAACTTACCTTCACCCCACGTAAACCCTGGTGTGATGATGAAAATAAACGCCCGCATTAAGAAGGCGATGGCCGATGGAATTGACGGAGTTGTCATTACTCATGGAACTGATACGCTAGAAGAAACGGCATACTTTCTTGATTTGACGTTGCCTAATACTATCCCCGTTGTGTTAACTGGGGCAATGCGGTCATCAAACGAAATTGGTTCAGATGGTCTTTACAACTTCCAAAGTGCAATTAAGGTGGCTGCAGCTGATGAGTCATATGGCAAGGGTGTCTTAGTTGTGATGAACGATGAGATTCATACCGCAAGATATGTAACCAAAACTCACACTACTAATGTGGCCACATTCAGAACGCCAACATTTGGACCAATTGGAATCGTCACTCAGCGAGGGGCAAACTATTTCCAAGAATTGATTGAAACCGAAGCGGTTGAAATTGATAAAGTATTGGACCACGTGTTTCTTTTGAAGGCTTACGCTGGAATGGATGGAACTTTGTTTGAAGCCATCAATCAGCCAACGACTCGTGGCTTAGTAATTGAAGGCTTGGGTGCAGGTAATCTACCTCCAGAAACCTTGCCAGCCGTGCAACAACTGCTCGACAACGACATTCCCATTGTTTTAGTTTCAAGATGTTATAATGGCGTTGCTCAGGATATTTATGACTACGAGGGTGGTGGCATCCAACTAAAACGGATGGGCATAATCCTGTGCAAGGGACTTAACGGTCAAAAGGCAAGAATTAAATTGCTAGTTGGCTTGAGTGCCGGCAAGCGTGGTCAAGAGCTAGTTGACTTTGTAAATAACGCAGTTTCTTAATAATTAAGTTAGAGGGATATTTTGATAGAAATGTATGAAACACTAAGGTCAGCCCAAATCGATGAAATGCTGATCAACGTTTACCAAAAGCATACGGATATTGTGTACACCGGAACAATCCAGTACCTTAGTTCGAATGATCTGATTATGAACACTTATAATGACTTTGGAATTCAGGATGGCTCGGTTTACTTAAAGCTAGCGATTATTGCTCAGGTAGAAACTGATAGTTATGATTTGGCTAACATGAAGGACAGAATCGCTTTTGATGAAGCTAACCGAGTGTTGCTTGATGAAGATGTTGATATGCCAATCAATATGTCTGACAACTTATTCGAACGGGTGATCACTAACCTGCAAAATACCAATTCGATGGGGTTGATTGTTACTTTAGAGGATAATCAGCTCAAATACTCAGAAGGGCTGATTGAGAAGTATTCGGGTGGTACAATCAGTTTCCGGACGATCGATAAATTCAACTTTGAAAAATCAGAGCTGAAGTTAATTGACTTGAGTGACATTGTGGGAATTGAGTTTTCAGGTAGCGAACTTGTACTGCTTGGAGACTCCCTACCAATCATCCGCGAAGAAGACCATATTTCTCCAGTTGAAGTAACTTCGTCAGAACAAATCCCGGATGAAATAATGAAACTAAGGGATAACGGTGGCTTCTCCATCATCACTACAACGGATGACCGGAAGTACTTCTATGTAGGAACGATTATTTCTGCTAATCCTGTCGAGTTTGTCATGCAGGTCGTTGATATGAGTGGCCGTTTCGGTGGTTACGTTTGGATGCGTTATGACGACGTTGCCAAAGTGGTGCTTGATTCTGACTACCTTAAAGTCATGAAAAATTTCGTGACTAACAACCGGGTCGGTGGTAAATTCGTTCTTCCTGGCTTAAATGACCAGCGCGCGTTTGATGATAATGATAATTTGTTGACTTATTTAATCGACCAATCGATTAAGCATCATAAGTTGATTAGGTTCGAACTGGTTGACGGCACTGACGTCATTGGATTTCCAAATGCCATTGACCAGAGAACTGGGAGCCTAGTAATCTGGTTACTAGACTTCGACGAAGTTACCAATAGCGTTAAACGAACCGTTGGACTCGAGGAGATTAAGGAAATGGCCTTCGATTATTACAAGGCATTCTTATTAGAAAATCATATTGATTAGGGGGATTTGCACATGGCTCAAAAAAAGCAGTTTAAGTTACCAAAATGGATCAAGGACACCTTACAGGTTGTGATTATGATCGGTGTATTAATGGCAGCTTACAATTTTTTCGGCCCTGCAATTAACCCAAACGGTACGTACTTTGCCTGGTGGACATTTCCATACTCAATCTTGGCAGCATTATTGGTAGTTGGTGCTTGGAACTTTTTGAAGTACCGGATGAGTCTCCTGAAAATCGAAATGGATAAAGAAGACGAACAGAAAGCTCAACGTGAACAGGCTCGCCAACAGAAGGCTGCAGCAGAAGACGCTGTTGAAGCGGAAAAACGGCGACAACGAAACCAGTCCAAGCAACAAAGTAGGTAAAGATAATGGAAAATGAACCAAAAGCATTTTGCCCATATTGTGGGTTTAAGTTAGATAAAGATTACGAAATTTGTCCAAATTGTGGTAAGCGATTAAAAAGTGAAACTTCAGGGATGAACCGGTTGATGATGAATCCCTATGCTGAAGGTATGAAGCGGTACAAAAAAGAGTCTTCAAAGCCTTCTTGGTGGGAGCGACTCTTTAAGTCAAAAAAGTAGGTGAAATCGGTGAAAAACAATTCGACTATTGTAAAACGAGCAGCCAAGGATGTCCTCAACTGGTTAATTCTTGTTTTGGGGCTAAACGTAATTTTGGTGCCAGTCGATTTATTATTTCACCAGCCAATTTTAGGTGGTCTGGTTGATATGTTTATCAATGATACCAATCGGATCCGCGTAGTTCTAGTCGTGGTTGTAGTTGTGGCGTTAAGCTGGTTACTGATTTTTTACTTAGTTTGGCAGTTAGATGGCTAATGCTATTTATGGGTCGCAACGATGTTTATAAACAATAATCTTAGATGAGGTAACAAAATGCCGTTGAATAGGCATTTTGTTACCTCTTTTTTTTACATAATCGTTAGGTACCAAACTTTTTTTGCATTTTGTCCAAAAAACGGTTTTTTTTCTTGTCAAATAAGTGTACAATAACCGACTGTGTTCACAAATAATACAGTGGTTTAATCAATTTACGATTGTGCGTGCGAAAGGAGTTTTAACATGCTAAAAATTGCCAAGGGGCGGATTTCCTATTGGGCAGTTCTCGGTGCGATCTTATTTATGGTCGTTCAGGTTATTTCTAACCTTAACCTGCCGAGTTTAACTTCCGACATCGTTAATAATGGTGTTGCAAAGGGAAATCTTGGATATATTTGGAAAGTCGGGTTTGAAATGGTCGGCTTTTCATTGCTCAGTATTGTGGCAGCTATTTGTAACGTATTCTTGGCATCAAGAACGTCACAAAAACTTGGCCAGAATTTACGTAGTGATATTTATAAGAAGGTTATCAACTTTTCAAACGATGAGTTTGATCAAATTGAAACTTCTTCATTGATTACCAGAACCACCAACGATGTGGTGCAGATTCAAAACGTGGCGATTATTATGCTACGGATGATGTTGATGGCACCGATTATGTTGGTAGGGGCTAGCTTCCTAGCATACTCAAAGGACCACCAATTAACGATGGTTTTCTTGGTCGTTGTGCCGGTTATGTTGATTTTTATTGGATTGTTACTGTACTTTGCTGTTCCACTGTTTCAAGCAATGCAGACGAAGACCGATAAGATCAACCGGGTATTCCGTGAGGGGTTGACCGGGGTTCGGGTTATCCGGGCATTTAGACAAGACCAACGCGAACAGGATCGCTTCGAAGATGCTAACGTTGACTATACGAATAACGCAATCAAGGTAAACACGATTATGGCCTTAGCCTTCCCAGTGATGACCTTGATTATGAGTGGAACTAACGTTGCTATTATTTGGTTTGGTTCTGGATTAATTGGTAACCAAGCGATGGAAGTTGGTAATCTGATTGCCTTCATGACATACGCAATGCAAATCCTGATGAGTTTTATGATGCTTTCAATGGTGTTCATCTTTATCCCAAGAGCACAAGCTTCAGCCAAGCGAATCCAAGAAGTATTTAACCAAGAATCAACTATTAAAGAAGAAAACAACCCAACTACTTTACCAGAAGCTACTAAGCATGAACTGAAATTTGACCACGTTGACTACCGTTATCGTGGTGCTGAGATGTTGGCTTTGGATGACATCGACTTTCAAGCAACTAGTGGCCAAACTGTTGCCATTATTGGTGGTACTGGTTCTGGTAAGAGTACCTTAGTCAACTTGATTCCTCGATTCTATGATATTGAATCTGGTGAAATCAGCCTTGATGGAACCAACATCGATAAGTTGGATCTTAAGGCACTAAGAGATGCTGTTGCATTGGTTCCACAAACTGCAACTTTGTTTACTGGAACATTGAGAGAAAATTTGCTATATGGTAATGACAAGGCTACTGACGAAGACCTTTGGCACGCTTTAGACATTGCCAAAGCCACTGACTTCGTTAAGGAAGATCCCGCTGGATTAGACCTTCACGTTGAACAGGGCGGTGGTAACTTCTCTGGTGGTCAACGTCAACGGTTAGCCATTGCTAGAGCGTTGGTTAAACGTGCCTCTGTATATGTTTTTGATGACTCGTTCTCAGCGCTTGATTTTAAGACGGATGCTGAATTGCGGGCTGCATTGAAACAAGATAGTCACATCCAACAAAGCATTACAGTGATCGTTGCACAACGAATTGCAACAGTTGCTGATGCAGACGTTATCCTGGTTCTCGACAACGGTAAACTAGTTGGTAAGGGAACCCATGAAGAACTCAAGGATAGCTGCGAAGTTTATAAAGAAATCATCAAGTCACAACTCAGAGAGGGGGCCCTTCCAAATGAGTGATAACAAGTCAAATACTCGGCCAACGCAAACTGCTAGACCAGGAGGCGGTCCTCGTGGTGGACACGGCCATGGTGGCCTAGTCGAAAAGCCAAAGAATTTCTGGGGAACAACCAAACGACTTTTAGGTTACATGTCTGATCGTTGGGTTGGTCTCGTCATGGTATTCGCCTTTGCAATTATCAGTGTAATTTTCCAAATTCGGACACCAAAGATTTTGGGTGAAGCAACTACTGAAATTTTTAAAGGCGTGATGAAGGGGACTGCTCAACAAAAGGCTGGATTTAACGTTGGTGGGCTGCCAATCAACTATTCAAAGATTATGCAAATTATCATCATTGTTTTAGTGATGTACCTTGCATCAGCTCTATTCAGTTTCTTGCAACAGTACATCATGACCCGGATTTCTCAAAAGACCGTATACCGGTTGAGACGAAACATGAAGGGTAAGCTGAGACTAGTACCAATCAGCTACTATGATACCCACAATAATGGTGACATTATGAGCCGGGCTGTTAATGATATGGATAACATTGCTGGGACTTTACAGCAAAGTTTAACCCAAGCAGTTACTAGTTTTGTTACGTTTATCGGGACTCTATGGATGATGTTCACAATCAGTTGGAAATTAACCCTGATTGCTCTGATCACTATTCCGCTGAGTTTGATAATCGTGGGAATCGTTGCCCCACGGTCACAAAAATACTTTGCTGCTCAACAGAAGAGTTTAGGACTGATCAACGACCAAGTTGAAGAAAACTATGCCGGTCACATTGTTTTGAAGAGTTTTAATAAAGAACAAGACATGATCGACCAGTTTGAAGTTCAAAACGAAAATTACTATAAGGCAGCTTGGAAAGCTCAGTTTATTTCAGGAATTATCATGCCGTTAATGATGTTCTTAAACAACATTGGCTACGTATTCGTTGCTATCGTTGGTGGAATCGGAGTTTCTAACGGTAACATCACTCTTGGTAACGTTCAGGCTTTCTTGCAATACACCAACCAATTCTCTCAACCAATTCAACAACTTGCTAACTTGATGAACACGATTCAATCAACCGTGGCATCTGCTGAGCGAGTATTTGAAGTGATTGACGAAGAAGAGATGAAGGAAACTAACGAGAATCGACCAGTTAAAGAAAGCACTGACAACTTAATTGAGTTGGATCACGTCCAATTCGGTTATAGTGACAATGACCTTCTAATGACTGATTACAACCTCGAAGTTAAACCAGGGCAGCAAGTTGCCATTGTTGGACCTACCGGTGCTGGTAAGACAACGATTATCAACTTGCTCGAGCGTTTCTATGATGTAAAGGGCGGGGCAATTCTCCTAAACGGTAAGGATACTCGTGATCTTGACCGTGAGGATTTGCGTTCTCACTTTGCTATGGTGCTTCAGGATACTTGGCTATTTACGGGAACGATTTACGACAACATCAAGTATGGTCGTGAAGATGCTACTCATGATGAAATTATTGCAGCAGCTAAGGCAGCTCACGTGGACGAATTTGTTCGTAAGCTACCGGATGGTTACGACACAATTTTGAATGAAGAAGCATCAAACATTTCCCAAGGGCAACGCCAACTATTGACGATTGCCAGAGCGTTTGTGGCCGATCCAGAGATTTTGATTTTGGATGAGGCAACTAGTTCGGTTGATACACGGACAGAAGTTCAGATTCAACACGCGATGAGTCAATTGCTCAAGAACCGGACGAGTTTTGTGGTTGCTCACAGACTTTCTACGATTCAAAACGCTGATAACATTATCGTGATGAACCATGGTTCAGTTATTGAAACAGGAACTCACGATGAGTTGATGGCTCAAGATGGGTTCTATGCCGATCTTTACAACTCACAATTTTCTGGAAACGTTCAGTTAGGATAGGAGGATCACGATGAAGCGAAAGGTACTAATGATTGCCGTAGTGTTCCTTGGAATTATTCTGGCGGGATGCGGAAAGGCAAATCTAAGTGTTAACGATAAACACGTTGATCCAGATGGACTAGCGGCAGTCATCAAGGGACAGAGTAACCAAAAGACGGTTAATTACCAAATTGATGGGGCAGCTACTAAGTCAGTTAAGACCAAGAGTGGTGCATTTGCATTCACTGTCCCAGCAAAGGATAAGGTGCAAACCGTTACTATTAAGACGGGTAAACTCAGCAAAGATGTTCGGGTTTCAAAAATTCCGGCATTGGGTAACTACTCAACAATTAGTTCAAAGTACAACCAGTCTTTGGCTGGAAGTGCGTTATCAAAACAAGATCAAAAATTAGCTGGTGAACTTTCAGCTAAAGGTGCTGCCCTTAAAAAAGAGCAGGCTAAGTTAAAACAAGCTTCGCCACAAGTCCAAGCTACTAAGGGACAAGCACTTATGAAACAGGCGGCATCACTTAAGGCCGACTCTGCAAAGGTTAAAAAGGCGCTTGCAGTGGCTAACTCAAAGGTTAAAGACACCAAGTTGCCTACTAAGGCAAAAAATGGGGTTAGCGACCTAATTAAGACTAAGCACATGACCATTCGTGGCAATGTGAGTGATGGCAAGACAATTGGGTTAGCTTTAATGGTTCCAGTTAAAGATTTAAAGACTGTAAAAAAAGCCAAAAGCTTTGTAACTAGTTTTTCAATCTTAGCTGATTCCGTGGGTGCTGACGCTAAGAAGATTCTTAGTGATTTCCAAAAGCAGGCTAACGGTAAAAACAAAAATCAAACTACAACTAACGTACTTAAGTCGCATGGGGTTAACTTCAGTATTGGTTATTCAACAACGACGTTGTATGTGTATATTACTAAGTAAGAAAAGGGCATGAGCCATAAAGCATATGAGGATGCTTTATGGCTCATGCCCTTTCTATTTATAACTAACTATTCACAATCGTTCCCACTACCGTCAGTACAATTAATGAAAATCCTGCTGAGAAGCCAACTAAGGCAACAATTATTGAAACGATTATATTGATATTGTGTTTACACAGCGATACCAATATCAACCCTGAAACCCATAGAGTTAAGCCAAAGAAAATTTCATCGGTAAAGTTGCCGAGTGGTGGGTAAAGCATTGCGAGAACCGATATGGCAAGCAAAGGTAATGATATTCGGTAAAGCCACTTCAGTTCGTGACTGGATAAAACATCCGCAATATCCGTGGTAGCTTGTTTTAAAATCCTCATCAGGTCCTCCTATCTGTCTTTTTGCGTATTAAATAGAATACCACATAGATTAGGGGCAATTGGGGAAGTTCACAATTGTTTCAGAATAAAATCACACTTTGTAGAAAATGGACAAATATTCTTCATAATAAATTCACATTCTAATCTGTTATCCTTAAACCATAAGAAAAATAGGGAGGCAATTATATGAATAACGCTGAACGGAAAGCAAAACACCTAGTATACTTAGCAACTGATCCGGAGGTAACTGAAAAACAACCAGAATATTTAGACCAAGTATTTGAATACAATCAAATTAAACCTTCCGACCAAGAAAAGAAGAGTGCCATGCTAAAGGAAATGTTTGCGGAGGTCGGTGAACATTGTTATATTGAAACGCCGTTCTTCGCTAACTTTGGTGGTCATAACGTTCACCTTGGGATGGGAGTTTATGCTAACTTCAACCTGACGTTAACTGACGATACGGATATTTATATTGGTGACCGAACGATGATTGGTCCGAATGTAACGCTGGCAACTGCTGGCCACCCAATCAGACCAGATTTGCGGATGGAAGGGTATCAGTACGATTTTCCGATTCACATTGGAAAAAATGTTTGGCTGGGAGCTAATGTAGTGGTTTGCCCAGGGGTAACGATTGGAGACAATACAGTAATTGGGGCAGGCAGCGTAGTTACTAAGGATATCCCAGCTGATGTGGTCGCATTTGGTTCCCCATGTAAAGTAATTCGCGAAATTGGTGAACGTGACCGAGAGTACTATTTTAAAGATCATAAGTTGGATATCTAAGACTCTGCAATCCTCTATCACTGAATCATCACTAACAATTCAGAAGTTTATCACAGAAATTTCACACTTTTAGTCCAGACTTATTTTATGTAATCGCTTTGGCGATAATTTCAGCTTAAGGTTGGTGCTTATGACAGTTCAAAACTTGGCAATCGGCTTAATTGCCGTCGCAATTGGGTTAGCAATTTCGGTATTCCCATTAGTTGGGCTTTACCTAGCATTTCAATCAAGCGTTGTTTTTGGCGTAGTGCTAGCATTAGTATACGTAATTGCGTTTTGTGTTCTTCTTAAAAAACGGCAAAAAAATCGGACGTCCTCAAATTTTTAATGAGGCGTCCTTTTTACTATCTAATAAACTTTTGAATAATTGTGCTTTCTTCAGGGGTTGGTTCAGATTCCATCGACTTGATGTTGTGGAGTCGTTCAACTGTAATGTGCAAGCTGAAAGCCAACTGAGTGTCCGGCATTTCGTGCTTCTTCTGATAATTGATGATTTCTTCAGCTAAACTGCTAAATTCATTTGCCATTGGAATTCCTCCGTTGCTTTTGTTTATATCTTAATTATAACAATAAATAATAATCTTGCTGAGAATGACTCTTAACGATAGCGCAGACCGAATTCAATGATGGCAATAATCAATACTGCGACGAAAATACTAGTTATGTAATTATAGTGAGTCTGTACTAAAAAGTAGTAGAAAATTCCGATTCCCACGACCGCCAGGGAAGCGTAACGAATGTGGCTGTGATCGATTGATAGAAATACCAATCCCACCACGATGATAATGCTTCCCCAAAGAATTCCGGTGGCACTATCGTTGGTGCCTAACTTTAAGAATAATGAAAACACATCAAAAATAATTCCAACCACTACGGCAAAAATTCCAAACGCAAATGCAAATTTGTTGGCACGCATAAACTCCACCCTCTTTAAAATAATTGTTATTAAAAGTATAGAACAAAAGATTGGAATGAACAAAGATAGCGCTATTGGTTTATATAAAAAAGGCAACCAGACTAGTTTCAGTTGTTGAAACCGTTCTGATTGCCCCGATTATTTACAGCTTGATCACAAACAACATCACGTTTACAATCACTAGACCGCCAATAAAGAAAATCCAGTCCCAGGCTGTGATTTTGATTACGCGGTAGTGAGTCCGTGGTTGATCTTCTACGAATCCATGGGAGGTCATTGCCTCCGCTAGATTTTGCGACCACTGAATTGATGCCAAGATTGCCTTGAAGTAAAGTTGTGGCGACCAAAAGTGAAGTACTGTTCCTCGCATTAGCGCCGCTGTTTTAATCGTTTGAACTTCTTGCCGAATCTTTGGAATCAGGTTGAATGCTGCCAACACTCCGTAAGCAAATTTTGAAGGTAAAGCAAAGTCTTGCTCCAGAGTGAGGGCCAGATCAACGAATTCGGTGGTAATTGTGAATGTTGCCCCGATAAATACATATGCGTAAATCCGCGTTAACAGGATCGTCGCAAAGTAAATTCCTGCATCACCATAGAACCATTGTGAGATAAATAGCCCGAAGGCGGGGAAAAATGGCCACAAGATTAGTCCCATGAACTGCTTGAAACTAATGTGATGGATCAACAGGTAGATGATACTAAACCCGATTAGAACCAGGTTGACGATCAAGCTGGTGGTGAACGATATTTCTAGCGCAATAATTACTACTAAAAGGAGTTTTAAACCAGGATTCATTTCAATACCTCCTGGTACTCCAAAGTTTGGTTGCTAAAATTGGCGTGATAGTCCACCAAGTCTGTGATGCCCGCAAATTGGTGCGAAATTAGAATCTGAGTTTGCCCATGCTCATTTTTGGCTGCTATCAAAAACTTAACGATGGTTCTCAGTGACTCGTAGTCTAATCCCTTAAACGGTTCATCAAGCAATAAAACTGGTGGATTCATAATTAGCATTTCCAAAATCTGGAGTTTCTTTTTCTGACCCTCGCTCAGGGAATAGACAACTTGGTCCATTCTGTCTGCGAGCCCCAGTTCACTAACCATCTGATCAATTTGTTCGTCAGAATAGTCAGCGGTAATTCGGTGCTGTTTTGATAGTTCAAGTTCTTCTTGGATAGTAATTGCCAAGAATTGATTTTCTGCGTCTTGAAATAATAGGCTGACGCTTTTTGCGTAAGTTAGTGCCCTAATTTTTTTGATGTTCTTTCCCTGAAAGAAAACTGCGCCTTCATAAGGCAGTAGCTTTGTCAGGGCTGAGAATAAAGTCGACTTTCCAATTCCGTTTTCGCCGGTGATCAGGGTCGTTTTTTGTTGATAAAAATTAAATTCTCCCAGTTGCAACAATGTTTCTTTATGGGGATCCAGTTTGAAGTCATTCAGGTAAAGGATGTTGTTATCCTGTCCAGTTGGCATGCTTACCGGGATTTCTTCGATTTGGTTTTCAGCGAATCTTTGGAAAAACGCGTTGGCAGAATCGGTGTCTAGCTTAGAAATCTGACGGGTAGCTGGATCCAGATAAAAGAAGTTGTCGATTAACCCTTGATAGTTGCTCAAATCGTGGTCGGCTAAAATAATTGTCTTCCCGAATGTTGTTTGAAGCTGTTTTAACTTATTGATCAGGTCCGTCCGAGTATCAAAATCAATGCTGGCAAATGGCTCATCGAGAACAATCACGTCAGCGTCCATGGCAATAATGCTGGCGAGTGCCACTCGTTGCTTTTGCCCACCGGAAAGGGTGCTGATCTTTCGGTTCTTCAATGATGTGATTCCCACGAAGTCAAGGGCATGATCAATGATGCGGTCCATCTTAGCAGGGTCAGCTTGGATGTTTTCAAGGACGAAGACCAGTTCATCCTTGACCACGTCCATAGCAAACTGTTGATTTGGGTTTTGAAACATCATGGCGACAAGCTGGTTCTTGGTGTTTTGGGAAACCTTAGTGATGTCTTGACCAGAAAACTCAATGGTCCCCGTTGATTCACCTTCCACAAAGTTCGGGTACAGGCTCGCAATGAACTTCAACAGCGTAGTCTTACCACTCCCAGATGGTCCCGATAATAGTGAAAATTCACCGTCAGGGAAGGTGAGGTTTAGGTCTTTAAGAACCCAGTCGTCCACGCCTTGATATTTAAAATTAAAATGAGTTACTGCAACGTCAGCCATTAATAATCCCTCTAATTAGTTGATACTGATAGGTGGCTCTTATCAAGCATGTTGGTGATTGCTTTGGTAAGTAGGCCACCAAAGATGAATGTTGAGATGTAGCGGGTAATAAATAGTGCCACAATCATCAGTGGTGCGTAGTGACCGTACCCGTTTTTGATGATGTCCCAACCAAAGGTAACCACAACTGTGGTCAAAATGGATAGGTTTAAACCAAACCAACCGTATTTTTTGTAACCAGTTAGGGCAAATCCAAGTTCAGAACCAATTCCTTGAACTAAACCAGAGATGAATGCCCCAGCGCCCCATTGGCCACCAAGAAATACTTCGACTGCTGAACCTAGGAATTCACCTAAGAAGGCAGAACCGAGAGTTTTGATCAGGTAACCAGTTAATGGCCCAGCCATTGTCCAGAGTCCCATGAGGATATCATTGGCAAATGGTGCCATTCCGAGTGGGGTAAGGGCAACGGTCAGCGCAGTATAGAGAAAACCGGCCCCCCAGAAGATGATTCCGCTAAAGATGGCAATTAGCGCAACCAGGATAATGTTGTGCAAAGTCCAAGGACTTTTTTTCTTGTTTTCCATGAAACAAGACCTCCAAAATTTATTTCATACAAACTATGGAGATTGGTCTACAGTGAATTCTTTTGTTGGCAAGTATAAATCAAATGAATAATTGATAACTCTAGCCAAACAAAAAGGCCCACCCTGACTAGGGTGGACCTTGATAAAATTCATCGTAAATGCAGTTTATCCATTAAAAAAATACAACGGAATTATGCTCCCTTCGCTGGTATTAGCCAGATCAGGTTCGATGGGTTTTATCTCAGCCTTGCGGCACCCCAGATAGTTGTATGATCGACATTCAGTATACAGGTATAGTTAGTTTTTAGCAATCGATTAATTAATTGTGATGCGTTAGAATTGAAGGTAGATTGATTACACTTTTAAAAATAAGGAGGAAGCGACATGGTTAAAGTCATTGCTTCTGATATGGATGGAACATTTTTAAATGATCAAAGTGAGTTCGATACTGAGGCATTTCAAGCTCAACTGGATCAAATGAAGGACAAGGGGATGCACTTTATTTGTGCGACTAGTAATACGTATGCCCACTCATTACGACAGTTTAGTCAAAATTCTGGGCCAATCGCCTACGTTTGCGATAACGGGGCGCACGTAATTGATGATCGTGGCGTTACTGTATTTGAAGATGCCATTGATCCTCTGTTGCTCCGCCAAATTATTGAGTTCCTACAGACTGATCGTGACTTTGTAGGAGCAGAGATTATTCTCGCTGGTCGTAACGGTTCGTACTGTAATCTTCCTGCTGAATCTGACCGGTTTAAGGATTCACAGAACTTTTACGAGGATCTCCAGTCAGTTGGGGATTTAACCATGATTTTTGATGCGATTTATAAGGTTGATTTGATGGTCGATGGTGCTAATGCTGTCCAAATGGCCCGTACAGTTAGGCAGCAGTTTGCTAATAAAGTCAACGCCGTTTCTAGTGGAATGAATGGGGTCGACATTATGAACTTTGATATCAACAAGGCCAACGGTGTGCAAGAATTGTTACGCAAGTGGCAATTAACGTTTGCTGATGTAGCAGCGTTTGGTGACAATGGTAACGATTTTGAGATGGTTAATGATGCAGCTGAAGGGTTTGCGATGAAGAATGCTGCTCCAGATTTGTTGGCGATGGTTTCAAACGTTACCGAGTATACTAATGCTGAATCAGGGGTACAAAAAAAGATCGCCGAGTATTTAAACTAAGAAGCGATCTTGATTTGCAAATTGATCTAGAACCTCCGGCAATGAGTATTCTGTCAGCTTGCCAGTGAAGCAGTCGGTGAATTGATAAGTTAAACTAGTGCAGTCCCACGCTGAGATGTAGTGGGTAAAGTTAAAGTTGGGGTGGTCATTCATTGTTGGTTTGAAAGGAATGGCTACCTCTGCGAGAGTTTGGCTCAGTTGCGCGAAGGCTTCCGGAGCATTAACGGGTTTGGGATTGCCATATTTAGTGATAGCTGCATAGACAAAGCGGGTGGTAGGCGTGTTTGTTGGTTCAGGAACCCGGTGCTCCGCAACTAGTTTGGTAGCTGCAGAGGTTAAGTTGTGGTTATTGATTTCAGCTAGATTAAGTTTACTTGCTAAATTTTCTACGTGGCTTTCATAAGTTGGTGAATTCGTGAGGACGCCAATGTTGTCAGTGATCACTTTGAGTCGTTTGTTCAATGGTTCGATGATGGCAACTTGCCCGCTAGGATCTTCGAGAATCCAGTGAAACGAATAGATTTCGTGGCCGGATAGCCATTCTCTACCAATAACGGCAATGTTATCGAGATTTCCCAACACATCAGCGATACTTTTGTGCTCGCCAAGTACCCAGAACAAGAAGTCCTGGGGAGTGAGGTTTAGTTTGTCTGCTGTCGGTTCGTTGAGGTAGTCAGCTTTGAGTGGAAACATTAATTCGGAACAGCTCAACCCCTCTGTGTTGATGCCGTCGGCAACCAGGATATCTTGATTATCAATGAGACGACCCCCACCAAGGTATGGGTACTTGATTTTCCGAGTACCTGCCAGTGGGGTGCGGTAGGTTGCGGATGAGATTATTACCGGTTTCCAGTCAGCTTTGACCGGAAAGTCCATTGTCCTGCCTGCTAGTACGTGATCATTAAGGGTGTCGATTGCTAAACTAGTGCACATTTTTTCACCTTCATCGCCATAGAATCATTTTCCAATTTATTTATAAATAGTGTAAACTAAACGTATTAACAATAAAAGGAGATACACCATGAAATCAGCTTGGAACTTAGTTGGAATGGGCCTTTGGCTCCTTCTGGTTATTTATCTAGTATGGATGATCCATGACATGCGGTCACGACGATTAAAGTTGATCGTGACTGAAAAAAAGTCATTCAGCTGGCCAAACTTTACGAGGTCAGCAATCGAGCTAGTGGTATTTTTGCTGGCACTGTGGGGGATGACTTACGCAACCATTTTCCAAGATGTTGCTAAACTAAATAAAGATGCTGTAAAGACTACTTATACATACAAACCATTGGTTTTACAATACGCAGAGCGTTCGCACTATGTCACTGTTTCACAGACAAGTGGGAGAAAACCAATGCAAACGTACTCATACTACATTGATGGTGGAAAGTACGAAGTAAATAGTAGTGATGCCACGATTTCTTACGGGAAAAATCCGCTGAATGTTTCTGCGGAAGCCTATAAGTGGAATAAGGAATGGCTAAAACATCTTGATGTTCGTTATCAACGAGCTTGGGTGGGAACAGTTACCACCACCTACAAGAAGAACTTTATGAACGGAATTGGTTTACATGCTGGCCGGCAAGCAAACCGCTTTAGCTTGATTCGGGTACCGGATAAGTCGTTCATGAAAACAGATGAATGATTGACTAGATCATAATAAAAAGACAGCGAGACAACTAAAGCACACATAGATGCTTTTATCGTCTCACTGCCTTTTTTGTTTGCGCGTGTAATCTCTAAAGTCTCAATTGAGAATTGTTTAACTACATCATCAATACACCGTCTGCAGACTTTAGTCCTAAAACATCCGCTGCGAGTTTATCCGCAGTTTGCAAGTTAGGATCGTTAGTTCCTGGGCGTGGACTAGCAGTGGTTGCCAGTCTCATTCCGTCCAATGGAACACCCCAAATGTAGATTGATGATTCCTGAACCCCGTTGGAGGTTAGTAATTGATCTGATTCTGGGTTAACGTCAACTGCTGCCAGACCTTCGTCTTCATCACGGACTTTAACCTTGTATTCACGAATCATTCCGTTTTGTTTCAAATCTTCGAGTAGTGGGTTGGCCGTAATTTCAATGTCGGCCTTTGGTACCCGAGCTTCAATTAATACGGAAGACTTGAATGTATCGGTGTTACGTTTTGGTGAGCCGGCAACAAACCAACCGTCCTCAGCCTTTACTTGCATCCCTGGTGCCATAACGGTCACGATGCCAGCTCTAATCAGAGCTGATAGTTGGGCTGAACGGAACGCTGGACCACCAACGGCTAGGAAGTTCCGGTCACGAATAAATTGGCCACGGAAGTCCTTCGCGTACTCGTCGCTAGAAAAGACGTTTTGAGCAACCAGTTTTCTTAATGTTGGGGCAAAGTCTCTAAATAGTTCGAGAGTTGAAGTTAGCGGACCAGTTTTTGACCCCTTCATGGCGTCTTCAACAATGTTGTTGAGCCAATTAACCACGATGTTTTGATAATCAGTGGTTGAAACTACTTTTACATCTTTGAATGGATCAAGAATGTAGTCCCAATCAAATAATTCTTCTTCTTTGAAGTGGTAGCTATCGATAACTGCTTGCTTGTCATCAGCCTCAATAAATTTCTGCTTGAACTCAGTGATAATTTCAAATGGATATTTATCATTCAAAAGTAAGGTATAGTAATAGAATTGGAAGTCTAATCTTACTAAGTCGATGAACTTTTCAAATGGTAGTTTGCCACCTTCAAGATTCTTTTGGATGTTTTCTTCAGTCAAGAAGACAGGCTTGATCATCTCACCGTAACGCTTTTCACTAACTGGTTTTGGATAGTAAGGAACGCCGTGACCTGATCCCGCAATAATCTTGGGCTCGCGACCAGATGGTTGGTAAAATAACGTCCCGTCATCATTTTTAAAGTATTGGCCACCGCGGCCTAAAGTTAATTCAGAAGCATAGTCCAAGAATGATAGACTCAATCCACGAATCAAGATTGGCTCGCCAGCAGGCAGGTCATCTAAATTAACATCGCCGGGATGAGTTGGTTGTAAGTACTTTAAGTCATGTTCTTCAGCGTATGAAGCGAGCTTTTGCTCCTCATCGTTGAGGTAGTTGTCTTGCTGACCAAGTGCCATAACGACTCTGTCAAAAATCTCTTCGTTATCAGAAGTGACCACGTTTACTTGATCACCTTGTTCGGTTCCTAAACTGATGATTTGCGACTTGATGATTTCCACTTCAGCGTTATGCGGAATTTGGCGAGTTAATTCCTGGTAGAACCACTTGATATAGCCACCGTAAAGTACTCGGGGAGCATAATCGTTAGGAGCAATGGTCTTCGCCTTTTCAATCATTTCAGAGTCGAAACCGTTATTGGTTAAAAATTTGTTGGCGGCGTCACTTCTTAGCCATTCAAATAGGGATGGACCATCATAAACCTTACTTGATAAGGTAACTGTTTTATCAGTAAACAAAGTAACTTGGTCAGCTGGGGAGTTCATTACTAGGCCGTTCCATTGGTCAGTTCTCCAAACCCGACCACCAGCCCCGTATGGGTCATAAATTTTAATGGTTAATGGGTCTTTTTGATCAGTTTTTTGCTTATATTGATTTAATAGGGCGGAGGTCACAAGAATCCCCCGAGGACCTGCCCCGATGATTGCAATTTTCATTGGTATCTCTCCTCAGAATTAATAGTCTTTTGGATCAACTTCTAAGGGACCAAATTCGTCCATGTCTGAATCTCTGAAGTCCCACCATTCGTTTTCGTAGCCGTCAAAACCCGCGGCGACCATTGCATCATTTAGTATGTTGTAATTTTTAGTTGCAGTTTGTGTCCAAGTGGCGTTGCGTTTTGCGCCGCCCTTGAAGTCGTCAAATGGAGTTGGCATCTCGATTTCACTGCCATCGGGCTTAACAAGTGTGATATCGAATGTTACGCCTTTTTGGTGACTGAAATTGGGATCGGGTTCTGCTACCCACATTGGGTCAGGGTAAACTTCGAACAACTTTTTTTGAGCGTAGGTTGGGCGATAAGCGTCCCAGATTTTAAGTCGGTAACCTTGCTGTTTGATCAGTTCGCTTGCTTTGGCTAATTTCTTCACCGTATCAATTCTGGCGATTGCTTGATCAAAGTCATACACCACTTGACCCGTGAAATTATCGGTCGTTGCGTACTTTAAGTCAACGAAAATGTCTGGGTCAGCGTCCTTAACGTTCATATAGCCTTGGTTCTTCTTATCCATGGCCGTTCCTCCTAAATGACGAATAATTTAGTTTTCGCTTTTGTTACCACGATAAATGCCGATATCATCGACGAAAATTTTCCCAGTGTAGTCCCATGATTCTGGTTCGGTCATTCCAACCTTTTCGTAAGCAATGGTTGAAGTTGAAGCTGCCTTGATGGCGGTTCCTAGTGGTTTACCTGTGTCTCCATTTAGACCAGAAGGGATGTCGATAGCATGAATGCTTGCTTTTGCAGCATTTGCCTTGTCGATAATATCTTTGTATTCACCCTCAACTTCGCGGGCAAGGCCACTACCAAAGAGACCGTCAACGATTGTGGTGTAACCACTGAAGTCACTGTTGGCGTCAACCTCTGGAATGTCATAGTAACGGCAGACCTTCAGTTGGGCGACGTGGTCTTCACTTGCGTGGTCAGGATCGCCAACTAAAGCAATGCTGACATCGTAGTCATGGGTATACAGTAGGCGGGCAACGACCAAAGCGTCCCCACCATTATTACCACTACCAACGAGGACTAATGTCTTAGTTAGGTCCAAGTCAGGGTTATTAATCATATCGTGATAAATTCCTAAGGCGGCACGTTCCATCAGAACTAATGAAGGAATCCCAATTTCCTCAATGGTTTTTTTATCTAAATCGCGTGATTCTGCAACGGTAATTGCTGGTCGCATACTTTATGTCCTCCTTAAAAAATATCTTATGTATATGTTCATTCATTCGCGGTTTAAATGCAAGCGGAATGGTTAATTCCTTTAGGTTGCGTGTTAAAATATTGGTAGAAATAAACGACGGAGGAATCATTATGGAAGTAGATGTACCTTTATCAATGCCAGAAGTTGCCGAAAAGGTGAAAGAACTTAACTCAAAGGGCCAAAACGTTACTGAAGATGACGTTATTCGTGACACGATTCTGCAATCATTCCAAGGTTACTTAGACGAAGCCGAAGAGGGTCACTACGACTCAGCCCGTTACGAGGATGAACTTGAAGTGTTAACTGTTACTGGCCGGGTTACCCATACCATTAAGCCAATGGCTGCCGACTCACTAATCGAGGACTTTAAGAAGAATGCAGACATGACGTTTATGTATTTAGCTGACCAGGCGGAGGCCATTGCCAAAGAAGGTTAGGTTGATTTTAACGTGACGTTTACTATACTTAAAGATGTAAGGCGTCCTTAGTGTAATGGATAGCACATGAGATTTCGGTCCTCATGATCCGAGTTCGATTCTCGGGGGACGCATAAGTGTAAAATGTTGTCATACCTGGTAATTCCAGACTATTTGGAGCATCAAAAAAATCCTTATCTAAAATCAATACAAGTTGATTAGAGTACCATTCATTAGTCAGTAAAGCTTTTTAAGCTTACTGGCTTTTCTTTTGCCTCCAGGAGTGGGAGAACTGTAAATTTGTTGAAAGTTGTTAACATGACAATTTCCGGGGCTTCTAAATACAAAAAGTAATCCTTCTTCGGAGGTGATTTTAAAGTTTGTTCTTTGCCAAGGGGAAATCATTAGTAGTACAAAAATTTGAAATAATTATTTGATGCCAAACAAAGCATAATTATCATAACTACTGCATATTCAACAGTGTAAAACTATTATTTACAAGCTTAGTTAAAGACTTAGTCATAGATTCAAAGGTGTAGGCATCTTGATGGTTTACCCAGTAAATATAAATATTGATAATGCCATTGCAAGAGTATCGCATGATAACTCGTGATTGGTCAGTTTGATTGCTAATACCACTCATTAATGTGTCATAAAGCAAATTCTCTAACTCTTGCAGGAGAATATACTGTCGATGGTTTGAACAGATATAAGTAAAACCAATTAAATTGTCTTCAAATATTTGATTGAATGTTGCAACTAAGGCTGGTGCATCATGGATTGGTGCCAAAAGTGTCTGTCGAATTTGGAATTTCAGGTCGTCTTCATACTCACTGAAGACCTCTAAAACATTATCATAGTGCAGATAGAAAGTTCTGCGATTGATATTGGCTTGACGACAGAGACCGGAAACAGTTATGTCTTCAACCAAGTGATTTTTTAAAAGTTGGAATAATGCTTTACGCAATGCATTTTTAGTTCGGATTACACGTGGATCTAAGATAGTTTGACGTCTCATTACTAATACACACTTCTTCCTAATTTGTGGCAAACTTGTTGAAAACATGTGATTTAATAATACACATAAGAAAAGGAGATGACAATATGTATACGATTAATCAAGTGATGTCCATTGTATATCATAATGAGTCAGCCGCAATTTTGATGGCATTTATGACATATGCATTCGGATTCGCACAGTATATTACTAGCATGGTGATGCAGGTTAAGGGTAAGGAAGCACCTTTTTATTTTTGGATGCATGCTTGGTATTTTGGTCATGATTTGACATTTTCATTATTATTTCATCAGTGGTTTAATACCGTTCATTTTTGGTTATTCGAGGTTTTGTGGGCAGGATGCGTGGTATTTGTAGGAATTGAGATATTTTCATTGTATTACTCAGTTAAATATGAAAGAAATACTATTTGGAAAAAGTATCTTAAACACGATGTGTCTACAGGTGAGGGATGGCGTTATGGTATAGTTGGATATGCATTAGGGTTCTCACTGTTTTTCCTCATTCGATTGGGACTTGGTGACCAAATGTGTCTAATTCTCATGATGTCTACGAATGCAATTCTTGCCTTGGCTGTTTCATTTAAGCTCCAGGAAATGGGAAGTCGACGCTATGGAACAATTATGCTTGGATGGTTCACATTGTTTGGAACAATATTTACTTTCATGCCAAAGGGACTAGGATTCTTTGCAACTCTAATTCCTCCATTGGATGGTAGCTGGTTTACAGCTTTAGGAATTATTTGCACGTTATTTGCAGTTCGCTATTTAATAATTGCTTTTCGCATGCCAAAGCAACTGGGTAAATAATATTTAGACTATAGATTGATCAATCGGTGAAAAATGATGGATGGGGAATAATATGCAATGCTTTGATTAGTATAATCGGCTTTGAAAATTAGTAACTGGAATTACAGGGGTTTTAGAAATGAATGGAAAAATTAATTATGACAAGCTGCCTTCTGGTATTGCGTCAAATGTGATTACAAAAGGTTGCTTGATTATTGAAGGCGGTGCTTTTCGTGGAGTTTATGCACAAGGGGTAACAGATTGTTTGATGGAGCATAATTTTAATTTTGAATGTACAGTTGGCTGTTCAGCAGGGGCTTTGACTGGCATGAATTATGTATCCGGCCAGATTGGTCGAGCAATCAGGATTAATTTAGCCTATCGACACGATAGTCGTTATGTTGGTTTAAAAGCAATCATGAAAAATAATGGCCTAATTGGTTTTGATTTTGTCCTCAATGGAGTAAACCAATATAATCGATTTGATACGAGAAGATTTTTGTCCAACAATCGACGCTTTGTCGCTGTGGCTACTGATATTAAGACTGGTAAACCACGTTATTTTGACAAGGCAATGGCCGCTGATTATCAATCTACAATCCAAGCTTCTGCAAGCATGCCATTTGTGTCCAAACCGGTTGCCATAGAAGACTCTTTTTATCTTGATGGAGGAATCACCGATTCTATTCCCTACCAGTGGGCAATAAATCACGGTTATGAGAAAGTTATCGTAGTCAGAACTAGGGAAGATACCTATCGAAAGAACACTAAAAAAATGAGTAACGTATTAAATCATTCAGAACTTTTTAAAGAATATCCAGCGTTAGGTAAGGCATTAAACGACCGACCTACTATGTATAACCGGCAGTGTGATACCCTTGATCGTCTAGTTAAGGGAGAAAGTGTCTTTCGAATTAGTCCATCAGAACCAGTGACTGTTGGCCGATTAGAATCAAATATTTCCAAACTTGAGGAACTTTACTGGTTTGGGTATCAAGATGCAAAAAAGCAACTAACCAATTTGTACGATTATTTAAAAAAATGATATCGAATATTTTAAATTAGGCAATTATAAATTACCAAACTATTTCCTATGCTATTGATTATGTTTGATTTTAATAAACTGACGGATGTGAGTAACTTTGTGCTAAGTGTATAAGTCACTCTTAGACAGGATAAATTATGATATTTCGGTCCTCATGATCCGAGTTCGATTCTCGGGAGACGCATAAAAATAGCACCTCATCAAAGTTGTTGCTTTTCGACTTTGGTGGGGTGCTTTTATCGTTGTTTTTAGTTTCGAGATTATTTCTTTACTACATAAACCGTTTGGGTTGAACCCTTTGCAGCATTCGTTGCGATTTTAGATGTGAAGTCATGATCCATGTCTCCGGCTTCATAACCATCAGGGATTTGTTGGTAGTTGTAAATAGTCGAGAGATTCATTCCGGTTTGGCCAGGCGTTTGCCTGTATGGAACAATCACCGTTTTTAATGTTTTCCCAGAATTATAGTCTACATAATTAACAGTGATTCCATCTTGAGGTGACACCGAGTCAATCTTTTTAAGGCCACCGTCACGAATGTATCCGGAAATCCTTGCATTGTCTTTAGCTCCTAAGCTTGCTACAGACAACCAGCGATCGCCTTCGCGAGCGTTAGTGACCGCATCAGTAATTACAAATATATAATTTTTATATTTTTCTGAACTATTTTTATCTGGCATGTTAATTAAGGGGCCACCCAATCCAAGTGGAGACACGTTGAATGGGATGGAGTAAACCTTTGAATAACCATCGTTTGCAGTCCCAGGCTTAGCCAGTTCGTAAAAATTGGATTTTTCTGCAGCCGTAAGTGGAGATTTGAGCAAAGTACGGAATTCAGCCAGGCCACCTGCAGGACGTGTATGCTTTTTGTCCTTATAGTAGAATGGCCCAAACTGATAGCTTTTAGTTTTCCCAGAATAAATCCAGCCGGTTATGTTGTTGTCGAATGACCGAACTTTATTATAGATATTACCGTTTGAAAGGATCGCTGTTCTAAGTAGCATAAATGAATCTAATCCGCGCTTTGAATTTGCATATTGAATCAATTGCAGTTTGTTTCTTACTACTTTTGCTCCCTTCAGTGGAGCAGCCTTACTGTACAATGCATTTTTTCCGGTAAAGGTGACATAGGTTGAAGACGCCACAAGGCGGTGTGATATTTTTTTAATCGTTGGTCGTTTGGTTTTGGCATGGACATTCTCTGGAATTGATATGAGAAGTGGCATAGCTAATAAAATTAATGCTAATCTTTTTATTTTCATAATTATCCCCCGTTACTGATTTGATTACCTTACTAACCTATCATAAATTTTATGGATGGGATATTAAGTCTAAGTTACTAAATAATGTGGACATTTTGCTTATCCCCCCCCAGTTTCTTTCACAATCAAATACTTATTTTTCTCCATTTTCCAATGCTATACTTCAGGTGTAGATTTTATTCAGACAATGACTAATTCAACACCTAAGGAGTGATTATTATCGCAATTGCAAAAGTAATTGAGGGGCCTACCATGACGTCAATCGATGCTGACAACATTGAGTGTCGGCAGCATCAGTTGATTTGCATTGATGGCCAGGGATATATCGATAGAGTTGTTGACGAAACGGATGCCGAATTCGAGACGGTCAGACAAGAAGCGGTAGCCGGCGATAAGTTGATTTCACTGAACCCCGATGAATATATTTTGCCAGGGTTTATCGATCTTCACATTCACGCACCACAATGGCCAAACGCCGGGGTTGCGTTAGACAGACCGCTAAATGAGTGGTTGGATGTGTACACATTCCCGATGGAGGCTAAGTATCGGGATGTTGAGTTTGCCAAACGAGTTTATGATGATTTGGTTAACGAACTGATTGCTAACGGAACAACTACTGCGTTGTACTTTGGGACAATTCATAACGAAGCTAATTTAGAATTGGCAAAGGCTTGTGTCCGTCACAATCAACGTGGATTTATTGGTAAAGTGGCGATGGATAATCCTGAAGAAACGCCGGAAAATTATCGGGATGCATCGGCTAAGGTAGCGGTTGAGCAGACCGAGGAATTTATTCACCAGTTGGAAGAACTCAACCAAACCGCAATGGTAAAGCAGACACCAGTTATTACACCAAGATTTGTACCTAGTTGTACCCCAGAACTTCTTAAGGGGTTAGGGGAGTTAGCTGCAAAATATGATCTTCCAATTCAGTCACATTGTAGTGAAAATGATTGGGAAAATGGATTTGCCTTGGAACATTACCACAAGCGTGACTCAGAGGTTCTTGACCAGTATGGTCTGTTGACTGATAAGTCTGTGATGGCCCATGGAACCATGCTGAACCAATCAGATTTGACGAGATTTAAGCAGCGGGGAGTTGCGGTGGCTCACTGTCCAATTTCTAACGTTTTCTTTGGTGATGCGGTTTTACCAGTTAGCAAGTTATTACAGCAACACAACAAGGTCGGCATGGGGACGGACATCTCTGGTGGCTATTCTCCAAGTCTTTACCAAAATATTCGCCAGTCAGTCATTTCTTCACGTATGCTGCACCAAGGTGTCGATCCAGAATTGTCACCTGAGGAGCGGGGGACCGATAATCAACAAATCACCGCAAAGAATGGTTTTTATTTAGCAACTGTTGGCGGTGCCGAGGGATTACATTTAAAAACTGGTCAAATCAAGGCGGGCTACTTAGCGGATTTACAAGTTGTGAAGGCCCCATTGACTAAATTTGAAGATGAGTCGTTGGACCAGACATTTGAAAAGATTATCTATCAGGCAACGAAACATGACATTAAACAAGTGTTTGTTAGGGGACAAGTGGCAAAAGGCTAGTTTTAACAAACGGTTAAGACTAATAGGTATGAAGAATTGGTGCTGTAATTGATGATATCCTTAAAATATAATCTTGATTATTGAAATGGGGACTTTCACAATTGACTTTGCAATTCGATTCTAAAATATTGATCCAGCAGATTCTGTTACTGGCTGTTTCAGTATTACTATCTAGTATTTCCGTTTTTATGTCAGCACTCAAATTGTCGGTTGGTGGATTGCTGATAGTTGATGTTATTGTAACGTTGCTTACTTTTTACTCACTCGAAAGAATTCGCCAGGTGATTCATAATGGAAATTCACGAAAATACTACACACAGGACCAGTCCTTTCTTGCATTTGTTATTACCCAAGCAATCGGGCTGCCTTTATTGTCTGTTTGTTTTCAAGGTAACGCTTGGAGTTCATGGCTGTGGATGGGTTGTGTGATTGTAAACTACGTTATTGTCATGATGCTGCCGATGGAGTGGCTGAATCGGGTGTTTCCGAAGAGGTAAAGCCAGATGGATAGCGAACAAAGATCTGATTCTTTAGACGTTCGACCGACAATTAATTTAAAACTTTAAATACAAAAGCCCCTCAAAGTTTTTACTTCAACTTTGAGGGGCTTTTGTATTTTGTTACCCGATTTTTCTATCAAACTTTTTAAATCCAAATAACTTGTCGATCCGACTAAAGTATTCTTCAGGGATTTCCAAGTCAATTGCTTTCAGGTTATTTGCGAGTTGCTCTGGTTTTGAAGCACCCGTAATCAAACTTGATATTCGTCGATCACGTAATGCCCATGCTAGTGAGAATGTTGCTAGGTCAGTATTGAGCTCTTTGGCCATTAGGACAAGTTCCTCAACCTTATCTAAGTTTTCCTCTGTCAAAAGCGCTTGAATTTGGTCTTGGTAAGTTGCTCTGGAACCAGCGGGGATTTGTTGACCCTTACGGTATTTTCCAGTTAACAAGCCTTGCGACAATGGAGAGAATGGGACAATTCCCAGTCCAAGCTTATCGCACACATCCATTAATTCGTGCTCAATATAGCGATCAAACATATTATATTGGGGTTGGACTACACTCATTGGGTGAAGTCCGAGGCGTTCGATTACTAACTGAGCCTCCAAAATTTGAACTGGTCGCCATTCGCTAACGCCATAGTATAAAATTTTGCCTTGATCAACCAGGTCACTTAGCGCCGTAAGGGTTTCTTCCAATGGAGTATTGGAATCAAATCGGTGGCAAAAGTATAAATCTAAATAATCGGTTTGTAAGTTCTTCAGCGATTGATCAATCGACTCCATAATGTGTTTGCGTGATAGACCTCTATCATTGATTCCACTGCCGGTTGGAAAATACACCTTACTAGAAAGCACAATTTCTTTGCGGGGGAATTGCTTCAGTGTTTTTCCTAGGAACCGTTCAGCTGCACCGCCACTGTAAGTATCGGCACAGTCAAAAAAGTTAACCCCGTTATTGTAGGCTTTTTTGATACTTTCGGCAGCAAGTTGTTGTTTTGCCTCGTCACTAACATCAGTCATCCAACTACCGAGAGCTAGTTCACTAACTCTGATTCCTTGATTACCAAGTCTTCTGTATTTCATGATTAGTCCTTTTCCTCTATTCCTGAGTAAATGTATCTCTGAAAATAATCTTTCCTGGGATGATAGTGCGCTCAGTCCAGTTCATTTCAAGAGATTTGGCAATTGATTTCGCTTTAATTACGGCTGCTTTTCCCAAGTCAACTTTGGGAATTGAAATTGTTGTTAGTGCAGGTGAGAGAAGTGCGGCAAAATCCATGTCGTCAAAGCTTACAAGGTGAATTTGTTTGCCGACGTCTATATTGTGATTCCGTAGACTTTTTAGTGTCCCAATTGCTAGAAGCGAGTCTGAGTTGACGAATATCGCACCTAAATTATCTCCCTCGGATTCTAGTAGGTTATCAGTTTGCTTCAAAGCCTCGTTGTTAGACCAGTTGGTGTTTACAAAAAGTTCTTTACGGTTATTGTTTACACACCACTGCTTATACGCAGCAACTCGGGGATCCTCAACACTATCATTCACGGTTCCATCCAAATCAACTTCGCGGCGGTGACCGCTAATCATTGCAATATCTTTATTAGTTTTTTTTGCTAATAAGTCTAAAGTTGATTGAGTTAGCTCTGCAAAGTTTGTATCAATTGTGTGGGCACAATGGTCTAAATTGATTCCACCATCAACTACTAATAAATTTGGGTTTACCTCGGACAATTTTTGAGCTGTTGCTTTTGAAATTGTACCAACAATTAAAACAGCATCAAAATCAGCAATATCCCAAGGATTGAGACCGTCTCTTAAGTCAATTACCTTGTCGAGACTGATTTTTTGATTTTCCAACTCTTTATAAATTCCTAGTCTCACTAATCGCCAATATTCATCCTTGGTTTCTTCTTCAATAGTGTGGGTGTTTATTAATGCAAAGCTAAGCCCATCAATATTTCTTCCGGTATCACTGGGATTAGTTCGCTTTTCTGGAAGCGAATAGCCCATCTGTTTGGCAATTGTCTTTACCTTTACTCTGGTAGCTTCGGAGACGGAACTGCTTTTTTGTGGGTTTAAAGCTCTAGATACAGTACCTGGAGAAACTTTAGCGGCCTTTGATATGTCCCTAATGGTTGTCAATAGTAATCACTTCTTTCGCAAGCGTTCTCATTCCCTTCAGTCTAGCATAGTTACGTTCAAAATTAAACATTTATCTATTGTTTACTAAACAAAAGGTAAACAGTGATGATAAATTTCAATAGTTTAATTAAAACATCTTGACTTTGTTTAAGAAACCGTTTACATTAATAGGCGAAACTTAACAAAAAAGGGGTTGCTATTTATGGATGCACGACCGAGCACAGCGAAAAAGCTAACATCGCGTTTATCATATGCATTTGGAGCGTTTGGACATGATATGTTTTACAACACTCTTTCTGTGTACTTTATTATGTTTGTTACGGCACATTTGTTTGATAAGTCTGCTGGTGGCGAGAATGCGAAAATGATCGCCTATATCACGGCAATTATCTTTGTTCTTCGATTTGTTGAACTAGCAATCGATCCATTTATTGGAAATACGATCGACAATACAAACAGTCGTTGGGGCCACTTTAAGCCATGGATTCTTGCTGGTGGAACGGTTGGATCAATTGTATTAACAATTTTATTTTCAAATATGGGTGGCCTAAATAATTCTAGTCCAATTATGTATTTGATTATCTTTGCAATTTTATATATCACTATGGATATTTTTTATTCATTTAAAGATGTTGGTTTTTGGTCAATGATTCCAGCGATTTCGTTTGATACCAAGGAGCGTGAAAAGACCGCGACATTTGCCAGAGTCGGTTCAACGATTGGTGCCAACATTGTGGGAATTTTTGTTATGCCACTTGTTTTGGCGTTTTCAGTAAATAGTAACCATGGTCAAGGAGATCTTAGAGGTTGGTTTGTATTCGGGTTGACTATTGCCGTCATTTCTTGGATTTCTGCAGTTGCTGTTGGTGTTGGAACTAAAGAAACTGATACTGATTTAAGAAAGAATGCAGAAAAGACTAGTTTCAAGGATGTCTTTAAAGTTCTTGGAAGAAATGATCAGTTAATGTGGTTATCGTTGACGTATGGCCTTTATACGGCGGGAATCCAAATTACAAACTCGCTTGAGCTTTACTATTTTACCTATATTTTAGGAAAGCCACTGCAATTTAGTTCTTTAGCTACACTTAATTCAATTATTGGAATCTTTGCTGTATTGGCATTTCCACCAATGGCACAAAAATTTAGTAGAAGAAACGTTTTCTTTATCTCAATTGCCATTATGATTGCCTCGATAATTCTTTTCGCATTTTCAGGCCAATCATTAACACTTGTATTGATTTCAGCTGTATTGTTCTATATTCCACAACCATTAATTTTCTTAGTTGTCTTAATGATTATTAGTGATTCAGTTGAGTACGGTCAATTAAAATTTGGTCACAGAGATGAATCATTAACTCTATCTGTTCGCCCATTATTAGATAAATTAGGTGGGGCTGTTTCAAACGGGGTTGCCGGGTTAACTGCAGTATTAGCTGGGATGACAGCCGGAGTTACAGCTAACGATGTTACACCTCACGGGGCACTGATTTTTAAGCTAATGATGTTTGGAATTCCAGCTTTATTGATTCTGATAGGAACATTTGTATTTTTCAAAAAGGTAACGCTTGATGAAAAGCAACATGAAAAAATTGTTGATGAGCTTGAGAAAACTTGGCATAAACATTTAGACGGTTCTGAAGAGGGTGAAAAGGTTTCTTCATTAACTGTTATCAAGGCACCAGTTTCCGGTCAAATCATGCCCTTAGATCAAGTCGAATCAACGAAATTTGCTGATGGAACAATGGGTAAGGGATTTGCAATTAAACCAAGTGACGAAACGGTAATTGCTCCTTTTGATGGTACGGTAGAAGCAACGTTTCCAACCAGACATGCCATTGGCTTGAAGTCGGATAGTGGAGTTTTAACTTTGATCCATATTGGTAACGAAACAGTAACACTGAAAGGTAATGGTTTTACTCAATTTGTTGAGCAAGGTGACCGGATCGTTAGGGGCCAGAAGTTAATTGAATTTTCAGATCAATTGATTAAACAGGCCAATATTGATGACACTGTCATGGTGGCAATTTCAAATTCTGCTCACTATACCAGCAATGAATTAACTGTTACTTCAGGAAGTGTTAATAGTGGCGATGATGTATTTGAAGTTTCAAATCCACTCAATAATGAAAACGGTAAGGGAGATCTCGATAAATGAGTATAACAATTAATGATGAAAAGCTAATCTTTCATTTACAAACTAAAAATACCAGCTACATTTTTGGTGTGATGGAGAACGGCCAACTTGGCCAAATCTACTATGGCAAGAAAGTTCATTCAAGTGATAATTATGATAATCTACAATCTCGTGAGTGGCGAAACGCCATACCTGCATTGGATGATGAGCATAATGACTTCCAATTAGAAATGATAAAGCAAGAATACTCAAACTTTGGTACTGGTGATTTTCGCAAGCCGGCATTTAAAGTGACAGAACCAAATGGAAGTCGAATTACCGTCTTGAATTATGATAGTTATCAGTTACTAGATGGAAAGTCTCGGATAGATGCTGGTCTACCATCAACATTTGATGACGATGGGGATGGCGCTAAATCATTAATAATTAAGTTAACTGATAAATTAACGGGATTAAATGTTTACCTTAATTATTCTGTATTTCCAAATCAAGATGTCATTGTGCGTTCAACAAAGTTTGTCAATCAAGGTTCAAGCACTCTTTCTCTTAACCGAGCATTGAGTTTACAACTCGACTTGCCTGACAAAGAGTACGATATGATTCATTTTCACGGTTCTTGGGCACGTGAGCGCGAGTTGAGTCGAGATTCAATTCATGATGGGATTCAAGAGATAGGTAGTTTGAGGACAGCGTCCAGTCATCAAGAAAACCCATTCTTTATCTTAGCTCGTCATGATACTAATGAAGATCAAGGAGCTGCCTTCGGGTTTAACTTGGTTTATTCGGGAAACTTCATTGATAGTGTTGAAGTAGACCAATATAGAACGACCAGGGTCCTTGTGGGAATTAATCCTGAAGAGTTTGGGTGGCAACTGGAACCTAACCAAGAATTTCAAACTCCAGAGGCGGTGTTAAGCTTTAGTGCAGATGGATTTAACCAACTTAGCCAACAGTTAGGCGAATTTTATGAACGGCATTTAGTTAACCCTAACTTTGCTAACGAACTTAGACCAATTTTGATTAATAACTGGGAAGCAACTGAGTTTAATATCAATGAACAGAAGTTAACTAGTTTTGCGGAAACAGCTAAGAAACTCGGAATAGAAATGATGGTGCTTGATGACGGCTGGTTCGGAAAACGAAATGATGATACCAGTTCATTAGGTGACTGGAAAGTTAACCATGACAAATTTCCAAGTGGGTTGGGTCATTTATCACAGTCAATCCATAATCTAGGGATGAAATTTGGACTGTGGTTTGAACCTGAAATGATTTCTCAAAATAGTGATTTGTATCGGGAACACCCTGAGTGGTTGGTGGTTGCTCCTGGAAGAAAGCCAACACCACAACGCCACCAGTCTGTATTAGATATGTCTAGAACTGAAGTTGTTGACTACCTTTTTGAGTCAATGGCTAAGATTATTAAAGATAATCAAATTGATTACATTAAATGGGACATGAATCGAAACATTACGGAGGCCTTTGGGTTAAAGCTTACTTCTGACCAGCAATTAGAGTTTGGCCATCGATATATTCTTGGTGTATATTCGCTTTACCAGAAGCTAGTTGATAAGTTTCCTAATGTCTTATTTGAGTCTTGTGCTTCCGGTGGTGGTCGGTTTGATTTGGGAATGATGTACTACGCTCCGCAAGCATGGACGAGTGATGATACTGATGCAGTTGAAAGAATTAAGATCCAATATGGAACTTCATACGGATATCCATTGTCCATGATGGGAGCTCATATTTCGGCAGTTCCTAATGGCCTGAACGGTAGACAAACACCACTTGCTACTCGTGGAAACGTGGCCTTCTTCGGTGACTTTGGATATGAGTTGGATATTACCAGTCTGGATGACGATACTTTGGCTGAGATGAAAGAGCAAGTCGAGTTTTATAAGCAATATCGTCAGGTATTTCAATTTGGTAAGTTTTATAGAATTGAAAGTCCATTTGACACTCGCGGAAGCTATTCATCATGGGAAGTTGTCGATGGAAATCAAGAAGTTGCAATTGCTGGGTTATACCAAACTTTGCAAAGACCGAATGACAGCTATATTCGCTTATACTTTAAAGGCCTTAAAGAAGACGCCCAATATCAAGTTAATAATGATCCGCACGTGTATTACGGTGACGAATTGATGAATGCGGGATATTTTGTCTCACACTTTAATCGGGATAAGCGAACCGGCAGTGTGGACTTTACCTCACAGTTGTTTATTGCTAAAGCTAAATAAAAAGGCATAAGGGAGAGTAATATGTATTCTGCAAATAGTGAACGTTATAGTAATATGATTTATAACCGGGTTGGTAGGAGTGGTCTTAAGCTTTCTGCTTTGGGGCTAGGACTGTGGCATAATTTTGGTAGCGTTGATTCTTTTGAAAACCAAAAGGCAATTATCCATGAGGCGTTTGATAAGGGAATTACCTACTTCGACCTTGCAAATAATTATGGGCCAATTCCAGGAAGTGCAGAGGAAAATTTCGGTCGCATAATGGCACATGATATGAAGGCGTATCGAGATGAAATGATAATTTCATCTAAAGCTGGCTATGACATGTGGCCTGGTCCTTATGGTGAATGGGGTTCAAGAAAGAACATTATTGCGAGTGCAGATCAGAGTTTGAAACGACTGGGCTTAGACTACGTTGATATTTTCTATTCACACAGGTATGATCCAGAAACACCGGTTGAGGAGACTGCTAGGGCGCTGAATCAGTTAGTAAACTCCGGCAAGGCTCTTTATATTGGAATTTCTAATTATAATGGTGAGCAAACAGAGAGAATTGCAAAGGTATTCTCAGATTTAGGAACACCATTTATTATCTCGCAACCTCAATATAATATGTTTCAACGCGGTTCTGAGAATGATTTATTTCCAGTCCTATCCAAGCTAAATAAGGCTGCCGTTGGATTTAGTTCACTTGCGCAAGGATTATTAACAGATAAATATCTTAATGGTATTCCGGAAGACTCTCGTGCCCATAAATCCACGAGTCCATTTTTAGGGGAAACACAAGTTGATGAGACCCTCGCTGCCGTTAAACAGCTTAATGAAGTGGCCAATCGTAGAGGCCAGACTTTGGCAGAAATGGCTTTAGCATGGAATTTACGAAGACCAGAGGTAGCATCCGTGCTAATTGGCGCTAGCCGACCAGAGCAGATTGATGACAATGTTAAGGCGTTGGAGAATCTTGAATTTTCTGATGATGAATTGACTGAAATTGACTTAATTTTAGGCAAGCAACAAAAAATTGATTGGTAATAAAAAGGCGATAACTAGAATGTTTAACACGTTCTAATTATCACCTTTTTTATTGTGGCACAATATCTTTGTAATAGAATCTGGCTTTAATTCCTTGGTTATGGTTACCAAAATTCTTTCCGAAAATTGTACACCCACCAACGTTTTCAGAACTATCTTTTACTTCAAATCTAAGGGGCCATGCGTTTTTTGTTAAATCTAGGTCACTTATTAATGTGTCGCTTGAACGTTGACCATCAATAAATGATCCGTGTTTTGAAATTCTAAAAGACTTTAACAGCCCATATTGGTTCATATCGTTATAAACCCAGTCCGGAGTGTATCTCCCACGAATATCTGAGAAATCACCAGGACTAGTCCAAGTCCCAATCTCCTGACCGTCCAGTGAAACGGTAATGTCAGATGGCCAGACATTATTTGAAAACGGAAATTCTGAACTGAGCTCAGCACTAAACTCAATCATTTCCAGCGACTGTTCATCAGTAAGATAATTAGGGACTTGGTATTCAACGAAACCCTTAGAAAACCAAATCATTCCAGCTGCATATCTATCTGGATCCATGAAGTAACTTGGGTTATCTACCTTGCCAATAAAGCCATCTTGACCAGCTAGCCCGCAGGATGGGGTAACATCGTAAGCTGTATATTGGCCAATCGGAAGGTCAATTCGCCAATCTTTATATGGAATATAAAGTTGATTGGGGAATGAAATATTGATTTTATCAACCTGGAGTTTGGAAATTCGCTGAGTTCCTTTCTTTTCACGATCAATAATGTGAGCAGCTTCTAACTTATTTAGATGCATGATTGTGATTGCACTAGAAAGGTTGAGCTCCTTAGAAATCTCCCTGACGTTCATTTTTCGTTCAGATAGTAACTGGATAATTTTGATTCGCACCGGACTATCTAATGCGGAGAAAACATTCAGCGAGTGATCTGAGATATCTATGTCCATATTCCAACACTCCGTTCGTAATGATTTTATTAACATTGTAATCGCTTACTTTAAGAATGTCTAATTTTCATTAACAAATAGACTTATATTCGTCCAAAAAAAGCCCTTATTTGTTGAAATAACGTTTACACGGCTGGATGAAAGCGCTATATTAACGTTGTTAAAAATAATATCGATATTAATTAACATATTTATTTACAAGAGATTTTGTCATGAAGGGCAGGAATTATTAATGACCATTGAATTGCTAACTAATAAAAAAGGCAATAAAATCAGCAAGTATATTTACGGTCAATTTTCAGAACATCTTGGTCGCGGAATATATGAAGGCCTATACGTAGGTGAGGATTCGAAGATTCCTAATGTTAATGGGATGAGAACTGATGTTGTGGAAGCTTTGAAGCAGATCCACGTGCCAGTACTGAGGTGGCCAGGCGGATTGTTCGCAGACACTTATCATTGGAAAGATGGTGTGGGCCCTAAAGAAGGACGAAAAAAGATCGTTAACACCAATTGGGGTGATGTAACTGAAGATAACTCATTTGGTACTCACGAATACTTCGAATTGTTAAGACAGCTTGGGGCTGATTCTTATGTGGCTGCTAACATGGGAAGCGGAACAATTCAGGAAATGGCTGAATGGGTTGAATACATGACTATGGAAGGCGAGTCACCAATGGCAAATTGGCGTCGCGAAAATGGTCAAAACGATCCTTGGAAACTTAAGTTCTTCGGAATTGGAAACGAATCTTGGGGTGGCGGTGGAAATATGCGCCCAGAATATTACAGTGACCTTTACCGTCAATACCAAGCGTTTGTTCCTCAATACAACAAAGATGAACCTATTGTAAAGGTAGCTTGTGGACCTAATGAAGATGACTACGAGTGGACTGATAAGATCATGTCGATTGCCGGTGAATTTCTTGATGCAATTAGCCTTCATTACTATGACCTACCAACTAACACTTGGGGTGATGGTAATAAAGGTGATGCCACAGGATTCCCAGAATCACAATGGGATTCAACAATGGTAAATGCTAAAAAGATGGATGAATTGGTAACTAAGCATTCAACAATCATGGATAAATATGATCCTGATAAACGTGTTAGTTTGTTCGTTGATGAATGGGGTATGTGGACTAACTCAGAACCTGGAACTAACCCAGGATTCCTATATCAACAAAACACGATTCGAGATGCAATGGTTGCGGCAATCACTTTAAATATCTTCCACAAGCATTCAGATCGTGTAAGAATGGCTAATATTGCCCAGACAGTCAATGTATTGCAAGCCATGATTTTAACTGATGGCGAAAAAATGATCAAAACTCCAACTTATTATGTATTCGATATGTATCAAAAGCATATGGATGCTGATTTGGTTGAAGGGTTTGGCGAAGAAATCGAAAATGTTTCTTACACCGCATCAATTAAAAATGGTGAATTAACAGTTTCAATAGTTAACTACGATAAGGATAAGTCCCAAGATATCGAGTTTGATCTCGATAACAAGTACAGTGATATCGTGTACTCAAAGGTAGTTACTGCCGATAAAATTGATTCTCATAACACATTTGATAATCCAGATGTAGTTACAGAACAAGACTTTGATGGAGCCGAGTTATCAAATAATAAGGTTTCAGTAAAGATGGCACCAAAGAGTGTAGTAACAATCACTCTAAAGTAAGGATTTTTTCCTTATTTTTCAAGAAAATGAAAACGGTTACTAACCTGGGGAGGGTTAATCATGAACAAGAATTCTACCGATAAGGATACTGCTTCTGAAAACCGAGGAGTATCTGTTGGAGAAGTAACAAATGCAAACGTCACTAACGAACAGCAGCCAAAGTTCCCTAAACTATTTGGTTTAGCAATGTTTATTGGACCATTCGTTTGGTTGGCACCAGCTGGTAACGTTAGAAATACTTTATTGCCACAATATTTTAGCCAAATCGATCCTAGTGGAAAGGTTGCCGCAATTGCAATTTTAGCATCAGTAACATCAATCGTAGCTGCCGTTTCTAATATTTTATTCGGTGCTCTTTCTGATTTAACTAGAAGTAAGTTTGGTAAAAGAAAACCTTGGATTTTATTTGGTACGTTAATTGAATCAGGAATGATTTGCTTGGTTGCCAACTTAACTAACATGTTAGCAATTGTTATCTGTTGGGGTATCGTAGCTGCAGCCGAAAATGCCGTTGCCGCAGCCATGGTTGCCCAGGAAGCCGATCGAATTGCTCCTAAATGGCGGGGAACCATTTCAACATTATATGGATTGGGTTACACGGCAATCCAAGTTGTTGCAATGATTGCTGCTGGGTTCCTTTCAAATCCTAAACTTGGTATGTACGTAATGGCTGGAATTGGTTTTGGAATGGGTATCATCCATGTTCTGTTAGCTAAAGAGCCATCAAATCTCGATGAGCCCCGTGATAAGTTTAGTTGGTCAACAATCTGGACTCACTTCTCATTACCAACTTCAGGATCAAGAGACTACTGGTTGGCCGTTCTTGGTAAGTTAGCAATGGTTATGGGTGGAACAATTACCAACGCATACATGCTGTTCGTTTTGACTGATTACATGAAGTTAAGTCAAGGAACAACTAGTAAGACATTAGCAACATTTGCGTCAATTCAATTAGTACTTGGACTTGTATTTACCGCGATTTCAGGACCTATTGCTGATAAGATGGGTAGATTGAAGTTACCTGTTGCCTTATCAACTGCTGTATTGGGAATTGGTCAATTCTTCCCATTCATTGCTCCTCATGTATGGACCTTGTATGCAATGACAATTATGACTGCCATTGCCAATGGTGTTTACAATGCCGTTGATGGTGCTTTGAACTTAGCTGTTTTGCCTAACAAGGAAACTGCTGGTAAAGATATGGGATTCATTAACTTGGCCAACACCTTGTCACAAATTGCTGGTACTGTGGTTGCCGGATTGATTGTTACTTATCTTGGCGGATATCGAGCAATCTTCCCATGCGCCTTTGCTATCAGTTTGTTAGGTGCAATTTTAATTATGTTCATTAAGAAAGTTAGATAGTATTTGGTTAAAAAGGAATAATTTTAGACTGTTAAAATTATTCCTTTTTTGCATTTAAGGAGTGTTTTGGGATGTTCAAGTTCAAAATTAAAAACGTAACTGACGTTCAACTTAATGATCTTTATGGCATTTTTTTTGAGGACATTAATCATGCGGCAGACGGGGGTCTATATGCGGAAATGGTGCAAAATAGGTCATTTGAGTTTGAACATGTGGATAATCAAGCTTATAAGCCTCTGTACTCCTGGAAAGTCAGTGGGACATTTCATTATTCTGTTGAGAGCAATGATTCGCTAGGTAGTCAAAATCTCCATTATCTGCACGTAGATTCAGGTAGTGGACCAGTAACGGTGACTAATTTTGGGTTTAATGATGGGATGGCCCTCACAATCCAAAGCCAATATGATTTTTCGTTGTTTGCTAATCCAAAGCAACCATTTGCAATCGAGGTTATGCTAATTGATGATGAAAACAATGAAATAAGCCAGCGAGAGACGATTCAGATTTCGAAATTACGTTGGCAAAAATATCAATGTCGGTTAACTGCGAATACGACAACTTCCAGAGGGCGATTAGTCTTAATAATCCCCAAAGGACAGGATGTAAACCTTGATATGATTTCGCTTTTTCCTGTTGATACTTTTAAGCATCGTAAAAATGGCGTCCGAAAAGATATTGCCAAAGTATTATTGGAAATGAAACCGAAATTCCTTAGATTTCCTGGTGGTTGTTTAGTGCACGACGGTACCTTGGATAAGGATGACCGTGACTCAATGTATAGATGGAAGAATTCGATTGGCCCAGTTGAGCATCGCCCAACGAGGAGAAACAAGTGGGGATATAACCAAACTCTCGGATTGGGATTCTTTGAGTATTTTCAATTTGCAGAAGATATTGGCGCTAAGCCACTTCCGGTTTTGCCTGGTGGTTACGATCCTCATCATCATCGAGCAGCCCCAATTAACAAGCTCAACGAGTGGGTTCAAGATGCATTAGATTTAATTGAATTTGCAAATGGTGGCACTAATACGACATGGGGATGTTTAAGGTCTGAAATGGGACATCCTGAACCATTTAACCTAGAGTATTTGGCAATTGGAAATGAGGAGGTAGGTCAAGAATTCTTTGATCGTTATCCAATCTTCCACAAAGCAATCAAGGAAAAGTATCCTGACATAAAACTAATCAATTCGAGCGGCCCATTTGCTTCTGGTAAGGAATTTAACAGAGGCTGGCAAAGTGCGGTAGCGAACGGCTCGGATTTTGTAGATGAACATTTCTACATGGCACCAGACTGGTTTTATGCGAATTACTCACGCTATGATAATTACGACTCTAACGGACCCAAGGCGTTTATTGGGGAATATGCGTCAAAGGCTAACCGTTGGGAAAATGCCCTGGCCGAGGCAGCATTTATGACTTCATTAGAGAAAAATGCAAATAAGGTTGGACTAGCTTGCTACGCTCCTTTATTGGCAAACATTGCTTACGTTAATTGGTCTCCAGACTTGATTTTCTTCAACCAAAAGGAAGTTTGTCCGAGTGTCAATTACTATGTCCAAAAGGCATTTATGAATTTTCAAGGGACAAACGATGTTGCTTATGAGGTTTCTGGCGAGCAAAGGAATAAAGTACTTAAGGAAAATAAATTTGGTGGCACCATCGGACTAGAAGGAGACAATGCGGATGTTGAATTTTATGGTGCAACTCTAACTAACTACGAAGATAACTTAACTTATCATTTAGATTCTGCGACGATAAGTGATAAGAACCACATTGATTTATTCAGTATTGATAGCCAATCCTATGGCATCAAATTCAAAGCAAAACGAATTGGTGGTAGATCTGATAAGGGATTCCACTTGGCATTTAGCAAGCAAGGCGTGAATAATCAATTTCAATGGATTCTGGGTGGTTGGGAAAATCAGGATTCAATCATCAGACAGTTAGGTTCAGGAAATGATCAAAGTGAATGGGATCAATGCGCTTGGTCAATGGAAACAAACAAGGAATATCAGTTTGAAATTCAGGTGAGAAAACGAAACGTCAAGACTTATATTGACGGGGAAATAATGAATGATATCGACATATCACCATCCGTTATTCACTCGCTTTACCATAATTTAGTTTTTGATAAGAATAACAAAGAATATTATTTAAAATTGGTAAATGTAACGAATGATTCATTTGATGTTTCTTTAGATGATCCAATCTTTGTTGGTGCAAAGATTCATGAACTATCAGGTGATCCAAAATCTGAAAATTTGACTGGGCAGGAAAATGTTCTAAGCCAAAAAGAGTATGAAGTTGATAGCTTAAAAGTTGAGGTTCCAAAATATTCGGTGATAATTGTAGAAAGCCAACCACAGATTGATGGGAGTTATAAAAATGATTAATATTGTCGAAACTGCAAATATTTTGTTGCAAGATAATGAGTTGTTGACATACCAAAAAAATACTCAAAATTACTTATTGAGTTTGAACCCAGATAAATTTTTGGTTAATTTTTTTAATGTCGCTGGTATTGATGTACCAGGCAACCTTGATTCGTATGGTGGTTGGGAGCGCAATGATGGTACAAACTTTAGGGGTCACTTTTTTGGTCATTATATATCGGCACTATCTCAATCAATTGTTGAAACTAAAGATTCTAAGCTTAAGGATCAATTAATTGATAAGTTGACTCAGTCAGTCAACGGAATATTTACAGCCCAAGAAGTATATGGAAACAATCATCCAGATAGTTATGGATATGTTTCTGCTTTTAGAGAATCTGCTTTAGATGAAGTTGAAGGGAAATTTGTTTCAGATTCAGAGAAAGAAAATGTTTTGGTGCCTTGGTATGACCTTCATAAGATATTAGCTGGTTTAATAATGACCTACGATAATTTGCAAGAAATCGATGGAAATCTGGCAAGTAAAGCTTTGGATGCCGCCAAAAATTTCGGCGATTATGTATACAATCGAGTAACAAAGTTAACTGATAAAGATCAAATGCTTAAAACTGAGTATGGTGGGATGAATGATGCTTTGTATCATTTGTTTGCCATCACAAATGACAAGCGCCATCTCATTGCTGCTCAATATTTTGATGAAGTTAAATTATTTGAAGAGCTTAGCAACAACCACGATGTGTTATCGGGATTGCATGCGAATACCACGATTCCTAAACTCTTAGGAGCAATCCGAAGGTATGAACTGTTTAATAACTCGAGTGAGCTTGCTAATGAAAATCTCTCAGCTACAGAATTAAATAATTTAAATATGTATTTTACTGCTGCTAAGAATTTTTGGGACATCGTTACAGAACACCATACTTATGTAACCGGAGGTAACAGTCAGGCAGAACACTTCCATGATGCTGATAAGCTTTATCATGATGCGGTTATTGAAGATGGTGGCTTAACATGTGAAACTTGCAATTCGCATAACATGCTTAAATTAACACGTGAGCTTTACCGAATTACTAAAGATGAAAAGTATTTGGACTATTACGAAAAGACATATTTGAACGCAATTATGGGATCTCAAAATCCACAGTCTGGGATGATGACCTATTTTCAACCAATGGCTTCAGGATTTTTGAAAGTATTTAACCGACCATTTGATGAATTTTGGTGCTGTACTGGAACTGGAATTGAAAGCTTTACCAAACTTACCGATTCGTATTATTACCTGGATAACGGTTCGTTGATAATTGGTATGTATATTTCAAATACATTGAATGACCCAAAGATTAATCTTGATCTAAGTATAAAAGCGAATAGACAGACTGGCCATGTAGATATCAAGGTTAGTCCATTGGATAGATCAAAACCAGTTCAAATAAAGTCAATTAAATTGAGGGTTCCAGAGTGGGCTAAGTCTGGCAGTTCAATAACAATCAACGACCAGACAGAAAATATATCATCAGAAAGTGGATTTAGAGATGTTGAAATAAGCAATCAATTAAGCGAGATTTCACTTAACCTTAAGCAGGATATCACAATAGAATCAACTCCTGATAATCGTGAGTATGTATCTTTTAAATATGGTCCGTACGTTTTAGCCGGACTATTGCCTGACTATAAGTTAGATGATGATCGACCAACTGGTATTCTGGTTCGTAGCTCGACACCTGATGAATCAGCGGTTGGAACGTTAACTACTAATGATAAATTTAGTCTCTGGCAGAGCCAAGTTACGACAAAAGCTCAACCTAAGACGGATGAACGCTATCTCTTTAAGTTTTCGATTCCTGGAATTGAAGAAGACGTTAATTTTGTCCCTTATTACCAAGTATATGATAAAAGGTACAGCGTGTATTTTCAGTGGCAACAGGAAGGCAGTGAAGCTGCCAAACAAAGGGAAAGTGAACTTGAGAAAATTAGGAGCCGACAAAAGAGTGTGGTAGATGAGCTTACTAACTTTGATGAAAACAACTTTGAATATAATAAGCAAATTGAGTCAATTTATTCTGAAATTGGCGCCTTTCGAGGCAAACGCTACCGGGTTGCTCGTGAAAATGGCTGGTTCTCTTATGTATTTCGTAACGAAATTAAACAAAAGGTGATAATTGAGCTGACATTAAATTTAGCAGATGTAGGCAAAGTGGTGGCCTTACAGATTGGTGATCAAAAGGAGCAATTCACAGTGGCTGCTCCCGACCCGTGGATGCTAGATAAGTCGGAATTTTTCATTAAAAAGTTGAAGATAACTCATTTGAATAATGAACCAATTA
This sequence comes from Lentilactobacillus curieae, assembly GCF_000785105.2. Classification (NCBI taxonomy): domain Bacteria; kingdom Bacillati; phylum Bacillota; class Bacilli; order Lactobacillales; family Lactobacillaceae; genus Lentilactobacillus; species Lentilactobacillus curieae. The sequence goes on from NZ_CP018906.1 coordinate 1,180,877, forward strand.
TTCCGTTGAAATTTTATGGTAGTGATAAAGCCGCAAGAATTTTTGGAATTACCATTCGAAAAGAGGAAGCATAACAATGACTAATTACATCAATCCCGTTGTAGTTCAGCGGGCAGACCCTTTCATATATAAACATTCTGACGGGTATTACTATTTTTCTGCCAGTGTTCCTGAGTATGACAGAATTGAATTACGCAGAGCAAAGACAATTAATGGTTTAGCTCACGCGACTCCAAGGACAATTTGGAAAAAACACGAAACGCCTGGAGTAATGGATAACTTGATTTGGGCGCCTGAAATACATTGGATTGATGGAGTTTGGTATATCTATTTTGAAGCTGAAAGTACTGTGTTTAATTCCAATGGTGGTGCTGATCACCCACATAGAATGTTTTGCATAAGTTCAGATCTAGAAAATCCAATGGACTTCTCGGGATGGGTGGAAAAAGGGCAGATTGAAACCCCAATTGATAGTTTTAGTTTAGATGAAACTGTTTTTGAGCTAAATGGTAACTTAATGATGGTCTGGGCACAAAAAGATCCAGCAATCGAAGGCAGTTCCAACTTATATATTGCGCAGATGAAGAATCCATGGACTATTGGTAGCGAGCCGGTGATGATAAGCACGCCAACTTTTGATTGGGAAAAACGGAGATTTGCGGTTAATGAGGGCCCGGCAGTGATAGTAAAAAATGGTATGGTGTTTATTACCTATTCTGCCAGTGCTACCGATGAAAATTACTGTGTAGGAATGCTGTATGCGAAGGATAGCTCAGATTTACTTAATGCAGATTCGTGGACGAAATTAGACCATCCTGTATTTGAGAGTAATCCAGAAAATCACCAGTATGGTCCTGGCCATAATTCCTTTACCAAGTCAGAAGATGGGCGGCAAGACCTGATTGTGTATCATTGCCGTGATTACAAAGATATTGATGGTGACCCACTATACGACCCCAATAGGCATACGATGGTTCAACCATTTACATGGGATCAGAATGGATTTCCGGTGTTTGGTAAGCCAGTCTCGAATAATTATGATTAAAAAAAGCTCGGCACCTTAACGGTGTCGAGCTTTTGCTTTGAAAATTATTCAGTGGTGATTCCTGTAAAGTTATTAAATACATCTGCTAAAGTCTTGCCCTTTTCAGCGAACTTCTTGTTAAGAAGTAGTTGACGGAAGTCTTCAATTGAAATGTTTTCAGTTTGCTTCAATGGTAGTGATGGTGTACCGGCTGCAACAGTTAATCCAGTAGTCATTGTGATGATGATTCCTTTAGAACTGTTGTAGTGAACCGTATAGTATTCGAAGTATGCGTTAGTTTCGTATGATCCTTCGAGTACTTGATTCTTTGAGAAGTAGTCTAAGATAAATTTTTCGAATTGTTCTTTTGAGTTTAGGGTTGTGTTAGAAATTTTTTCAGTCATTATATTATCTCCTTAAAAATTAAAACTGATATATTACCTTTCAACAACACCTATTCTAAAGAGGTTTTCTGAAAATGCAAGTTTTAAACACTAAAAATTTACTAAAAAACGGCTTGAAAGCCCTTTATTACGGCAATGAAAGAACATGAAAACGGGTGTCGGAGTAGACGCTGCGCAATTTTAAAATTAAATTCAAAATTTTTTTATTAATGCTGAAAAACAAGCCTTAAAATTGCTAAATTTGATGCTTTTGACAAAGAATTTTGCGTTCATCTTCATTATTTTAACTTCAAAAGATGAAGGCAGTCATTAAAGGAGATTTTATTAGTTAATAAAAAGCATTGGGACCTATGGAAATCCCAGTGCTTTAGTTTTTGTCTAGGTGAAATAACTAAAAGTCACCTCCTTTAAGTTATAAATATTTTTTAAAGTTTACTGCTCAATTAAGCAGACATCATGTGAAGCAATTGATACGGACGAAGATGCAGTTAAATCAGTTTCTTCCCAACAGAGTTTTCCTTTTTTGGAAATGTCTAGCGAAGTGAGAATTGAATCTAAATTGTTAATAGCAGAAGATGAAATGTTAAAAATTGCAAAGTATTTGTGTTCTGCCGAATCTGCTTCCCAGACAATATAATCCTCATTTCTGAACAGTTGATATTTTTCTAAAATATGATCATCCATTGTTAGTATGGTTTTGTTTGTGAGGAGGCTAGTGGTCCAATCATCAAGATCCGGAAGTTCACCACCCATGATTAATGGCGACTGCATCATTCCCCAAAGAGTCATCATTGTTTTTTGCTCAGGTTTAGTAAAACGAGTTTGGCGGTTACCACCGGGGCCATCAACTGAGCGAATTCCAATATGTCCTAGCGGAAGCATGTCACAATCTGGCCAGTTTCCTGGGCGTGACATTGCTGACCATTTTTCTGCTCGGTCAAACATGTTCAAAAGTAAGTTCCATTGATCCCAAAAGTCATTAGTGATTCTCCACATGTTGGCATTTCTTTGAAGGAAGGCGCCATTTTCAACTGGTGCAGGACCTGGGGACAATGAAAGAACCATGTCTTTACCAGTCTTATCGATGGCTTTTCGTAAGGCAACGACTTCTTTTTTCAATGTACCGTTATAGATTGATGAATTAGCAATATCATCGCATTTGATGAAGTCAACACCCCAAGAAGCGTAAAGTTCCATCAATGAATCGTAATATAATTGTCCTTCAGGTATATCAACGTTCACACCTTACATGTCTGAATTCCAAGGACAAATTGAATTGAGTGCAATATCACGAGCAGTTTTGTTAGTTCCCTTGATTGCGGTTGCGTTATGAACTGCTTGGCGAGGAATTCCCCGCATAATGTGGATTCCAAATTTTAAGCCCAGCGAATGGATATAATCAGCAAGCTCAGTGAATCCGCTTCCATTTTTAGCGGAAGGAAATCTTTTTTCATCTGGAATCAAACGAGAAAATTCATCCATCACTAATGGGTAGAAGTTATGGTAAGCCGAAGAGTTAGCAGTTGGCTCGTACCATTGTATATCTACAACAACATATTCATACCCAAAATTCTTTAAGTTTTTAGCCATATATTCTGCGTTACGGCGAACTTCATCTTCTTTTACTGAGGCTCCGTAACTATCCCAACTGTTCCAGCCTTTTGGTGGAACTGCTGCAAATTCACGAAATTCTTCTTTCATAGTTAACTCCTTCAAGGTCGTTATAATTATATGGAACTGGTTTTCCTAATATTGGCGCTTGCTATTCAAGTACCAATGGACAGCCTATGGTTTTCATTAAGCATTGCTTTGCGTAATTTCGTTAAATTATCAGTATTTGAGTACTCACATCCTTATTTACTTTTATAATCTCTAAACAATTTTTTATTCATATCTTTATCATACGAGCTTATAAAACGCTTTCAATGCTAATGCCAGTTTTTGATGGCTTTTTTAAAAAGCAGTAAATGTTTTAGTTTCGTTTCTACTACTTTGTACATAACAGTTCATTGTATAATTAATAAAAATGTTAATGAATTCGCATACTATAATTTTTTAAGTTTAGGTCTTTGGTTAAAAACCAAAAATAATATTTACGTACTGCTTTTTTTCCTTGACCTCCAGCCCACTCTAAGTCGTACTCTATACACATACCAAGGAGGCACACTATGAAAATTGGTGAATTTAGCGAGAAGGTTGGACTATCAGTCTTTACACTCCGTTATTACGAAGATGAAGGGCTGATTCGGCCGCAGCGTGATGAAAATAATCGGCGCTATTACACAGATCAAGATGCCCGCTGGCTTATGTTTGTCCTGCATTTAAAAGGTACCGGAATGACGATGGAAGAAATCCAGCAATACATTAAGCTCCGGGCAATTGGCGATTCCACGATTTTAGAGCGCAAGGAACTATTAAAAAAGGTTAGTCAGCGCGCAAAAAATGAAATCAAGGAACTCCAAGCAAATTTACGAGTAATCAACCATAAGATTGACTGGTATTCAGGAAAGTTAGACTCCACGATTTCTGATAGTGAGTCCTTCAAGGAATATCTTGAAAGAATGGGTGAGCAAAGTGACTAAAAATGAAGAGGTTAAAAACGGCGTGATTTTTGACCGTGGTGATTTGAACGAAGCATTTGCAAAATATTTTGTTGGTAATAGTTATTTGAATCATCTGGTGACTGATCCAGAAGTAAACGTAGGTGTTGGGGTGGTGACATTTGAACCGGGAACCAGAAACAACTGGCATATTCATCATGATGGCTACCAAATTCTGTTGGTAACCGGTGGTGAAGGCTGGTATCAAGAAGATGGCAAACCAGCTCAGAAATTAACTGCTGGTGACGTAATCGTCACTCATGATGGTGTCAAACATTGGCATGGAGCTACAAGTAATAGTTGGTTCTCCCATATCGCAATTACAGCGGGAACCCCTGAATGGCTCGAACCCGTTAGCGATAAAGTTTATAATAAATTGGAGGGATAAAACATGAAAAAACAAACAGCTGGTCGTGAAAAACTGGGTGACTTTGCCCCCAAGTTTGCCGAACTAAATGATGATGTTTTGTTTGGTGAAGTTTGGTCGCGTGAGCAGGAGATGTCACCACGTGATCGAAGTTTGATTACTTGTTCAGCCCTCATGGCACAAGGACTATTTCCCCAATTGGAGAGCCATATGAAGATTGCTAAGCAAAATGGCGTTACTAAAGACGAAATGGTCGAACTAATTACCCAACTGGCGTTTTATACTGGTTGGCCCAAGGCGTGGTCAGCATTTGGCATCGCTAAGGAAATATTCGAATAGTTTTAAATTTTAGGGAGGATTTTGAAATGAAAGAAGCAATTTTAGTTAAACCAGGTGAAATGGAGATTACCGACAAGGATATCCCCATGATTGAACAACCTAGTGACGTGATTTTGAAGGTTGTGCGTACCTGTGTTTGTGGTTCAGATTTATGGAACTATCGAGGAATTAACGATGTTAAGCCTGACCAGATTAATTCTGGGCATGAAGCTTTGGCAATCGTTGAAAGCGTTGGTGACGATGTAACCACCGTTAAGCCAGGTGACTTTGTGATTGCACCATTTACCCATGGATGTGGCCATTGTGCTGCTTGTTTAGCCGGATTTGATGGCTCGTGTCAAAACCATACCGATAACTTTAGTGAGGGTGTTCAAGCTGAATATGTGCGGTTCCAATATGGGCAATGGGCATTGGTAAAAGTCCCTGGTAAGCCAGACGATTACAGTGAAGGGATGTTAAAATCCTTGTTAACTTTGGCTGATGTGATGGCCACTGGTTATCATGCTGCCCAAGTCGCAAACGTTTCTGCAGGCGATACTGTGGTCGTAATGGGTGACGGAGCGGTTGGCCTTTGTGGAATTATCGCTGCTAAGATGAAGGGCGCTAAAAAGATTATTTCTACTAGTCGGCATGAGGATCGGTTAGCGCTTGCCAAAGAATTTGGGGCAACCGACAACGTTGCTACCCGTGGTGACGAAGCCGTCCGTGACATTATGGCACTCACAAACAACCAAGGTGCTGACGCAGTCCTTGAGTGTGTGGGAACTGAGCAATCAACCGAGACCGCCCTTCAAGTCGGCCGTCCAGGAGCAATTGTCGGCCGTGTTGGGTTGCCACATACTGCAAGTCAAGATATGACTGGCTTGTTCTACCAAAACCTTCAAGTTGCAGGTGGTCCAGCTTCTGTAACGACCTATGATAAGCAAGCATTACTAAAAGCTGTTCTTGACGGTGAAATCAATCCAGGTAAGGTGTTTACAAATACTTATTCATTGTCTGAAATTGATCAGGCATATAAGGATATGGATTCACGTAAGACAGTGAAGGCATATGTAGTAGTCGAATAAGATAAAAAAGCTCAGGCAGTTTTGAATTTTAAAACTGTCTGAGCTTTCTTTTATCTTTGAAAAATAAACTTTTGAACCACATCATTAGCTATCGCAGCCACTTCTTCAACACTGAGACTAAAATCAGAGTCAAACCACTCTAACACAATGCTAGCAATCATTCCCATGATTCCGGCATAAGCGTATTGGGCTTTGATTTCACTATTTTCATGTAACAATTTTGCCCAGTACGGAAAAAACTCTTTGGAAAAATAATGAATTCGACTCACAAATAGGGTTTCTTGATCATGGTCATACATTATCAGAATATGTTTTGCATTGTTCTTTACGTAAGTTAGTAGATTGATAAAGTAACTATTTAACATTGTGCATATTTCTTCAGGCGATTGGCTTGTTACTATCGCTTTTTCGTTAGTGATCTGTTTGATACCATCAATAAGTTGATCTTGTAAATGCCCCAATAGTTCATATTTGTCTGGAAAGTAGTTGTAAAAGGTGGATCGGTTAATATTTGCTACCTTGATAATGTCGGTGACGGTTAGCCGTTCCAAGCCTTTTTCATCAAGTACCTGCCAAAATGCGTCCTCGATGCGGGCTTCGGTTTCTTTAGCCTTTAAATTGAGCTTCATGTTCTCCCCCCTAATGCAACACATGTTGAATATGTGTTGTTGTTACGCAATTAAACTAACAATATAATAGCATTAAACAACACGTGTTGTTTAAAAAGTTCACACAAATTTCTGTATCCCAATTTCCCCTTAATTTTGAGGTACTATATCCGTGTTTTTAGCATTCTAGCGGGGGCTAGAATGCTTTTTTTATTGTCTTTAATTATGTATTTTTCTCTCATGGTCTTGTAATTTATTTCTAATGTAATATAATCTAACATTAATAAGTTAAAGGAGATGATTACGTGCTTAACCACTTAATGTTTGCACTACTCCCCGTGATTTTCACGTTTGCGTTGGGATATTTTGCGGCGGCAAAAGGTTCGTTCGATGACCGTGATAGTAGGAAACTGGTCTCGTTAGTTATGAATGTTATGTTGCCAATGAGTGTCTTTGCGGGAATTTGGGGTACACCTAGAAAGATTATTATCCAAGATATTCCGTTAGCAGGCTGGTTAATAATTGGGATGGTCGGCAGCTATTTCTCGTTACTATTGATTCATCGCTTCATTATGAAGACGCCAATTAGTGTGTCCTTATTACGAGCGATGTCAGTTGCGATGCCGTCAGTTCCCTTTATTGGCTCGGCAATCTTACCCCCAGTATTTGGGGCATCGTTAAGTGCCATCACAATTGGGGTTTGTTCCCTAGTAATTAATGTGATTATGTTGCCAGTAGCTTACGCCTTACTTGATGGTGAAAAGTCGGCGAATGGGAATCGAGTGCTAACAACGTTGCGCAAACCTTTGGTTGCCTCGGCTCTTGGTGGATTTGCCCTCGCGTTATTGGGATGGCAAATGCCAGCTAACTTTGCAGGCACCTTTGAATTACTTGGAAAGGGTGCTGGTGGACTAGCAATTTTTGCGACTGGAGTCGTTTTGTTTACCAAGAAGATTTCTGTTAGCAAGACCATTTTTGCGACAGTTACTTCTAAAAACATCATATTTCCACTAGTTGTTTGGGGATTAATGTTACTGTTCAATCTGCCATCAGAAATTCGCCGGGTGGTCGTAGTCACCTTAGCAATTCCAACCGCAGTAATGCCAACTAGTTTAGGGATTCAATTTAACGTCAATCCCGCAGAATTAGCATCAACACAGTTCTGGAGTACAGTTGTTTCCGCAGTTTCGTTAGCAATTTTCTTGATGGCTCTTAGTTAAATCTACTTTACAAAGGAGGATAAACTGCATAAGTAACCTAAATATAGCTAAGGATGCCTTAGCAAACTGGAGATGAAGATATGTTACAAACATTGTTGTTTGCACTACTACCAATTATTGTTACCATCGCGTTAGGATATATGTCTGCTGCCAAGGGAATGTTCGATGATCATGATAGTCGTCAATTTGTTCACTTGGTCTTGAATTACATGCTGCCATTAAGCGTGTTTTCTGGAATTTGGAGTACTCCAAGGAAGATAATTATTCAGGATATTCCATTAGCGACCTGGTTATTAGTTAGCATGGTGGGTGCCTATTTTCTACTGCTAGTTATTCATAGATACATACTACATACAGAACTGCAGATTTCGTCATTGAGATCCATGTCGGTTGCGGACCCGTCTGTGCTGTTTATCGGTTCAGCGATTCTACCATTGATTTTTGGCCAGTCGTTAAGTGCAATTACGATTGGAATCTGTACGTTGATCATTAATATCATAATGTTACCAGTGGTGTTTAGCTCATTAACGGAAGTCCGTTCACTGGGCTCCAGAATCGTTAGCACGTTAAAAAAGCCGCTGGTTTTAGCAGCACTTTTAGGGTTTGTGCTCGCACTTTGCGGATCACAGATGCCCGAACAATTAGCAGGATCATTTGAATTACTTGGTAAAGGTGCGGGTGGTTTAGCAATTTTTGCAACTGGAATTATTCTGTATACCAGAAAGATTTTGGTAAACAGTGCAATTGCAATGACTGTACTTACCAAGAATGTTCTTTTCCCATTAGTAATTTGGGGCGTAATGTTGGCTTTAAATGCACCTTCAGAGTTGCAAAGAATCGTGGTGTTAACTTTAGCAATTCCAACCGCAACGATGCCAACCAGTTTAGCAATTCAGTTTAAAGTTAATGAATCAGAGTTGGCATCAACTCAATTCTGGAGCACGGTGTGTTCGTTTGTGACATTATCTGGATTTTTAATCGTGTTGAGTTAGAAAGGATATAAAAATGCAAACCGAAAAAATTGAAATTAACGGTGATCAGATAGTTACCCCTGATCATCCAATAATTCCCTTTATTCAGGGGGATGGAATTGGTCCAGAAATTTGGCAGGCAGCTCAGACTGTATTTGATGCAGCGGTTAAGTCTGCATACCATGGGACAAGAAAAGTTGAATGGCTGCCATTGTTAGCCGGTGAGGTAGCTTATAAGCAAACGGGTGAGTGGTTGCCAAAGGAGACCCTAACTAAACTTGATCAGTATTTAGTGGGAATAAAGGGACCATTAACTACCCCAATTGGTGAGGGACACAGGTCAATCAATGTAACTCTGAGACAAAAACTAGATTTGTATGCGTGTTTTCGGCCAGTAACTTACTTTGACGGTGCGCCTTCTCCGGTGGTTCATCCCGAGCGAGTTAACATTGACGTTTTTCGAGAAAACACTGAGGATATCTATGCCGGAATCGATGCTGATGTTGGAACTGATGAGGCCGAGCAAATTAAAAAACTGCTTGAAAATAACGGGCAACTAACCAAAGTCAGATTTCCTGACACGGCCGCCTTCGCCATCAAACCAATTTCGATTGATGGCTCTAACCGAATCGTGGCAGCAGCGATTGAGCACGCATTGTCCCATGATCGGCACACTCTAACTCTGGTTCATAAAGGAAACATCATGAAGAAGACAGAGGGAAGCTTTAAAAAGTGGGGCTATGAACTGGCTGAGAAAAAGTATGGTGATAGAGTATTTACTATGAACCAATATGCTGACATTGAGCAAAATCATGGTAAGAACGCTGCAGAGACGGCATTAGCTGATGCTAGGGCAACTGGTAAACTGATTGTTAATGATGTAATCACCGACAACTTTTTTCAGCAAGCTCTCCTTCATCCGGAAAACTTTGAGGTTGTTGCCACGATGAATCTTAATGGTGACTATATTTCAGACGCTTTGGCTGCTCAGGTTGGTGGAATTGGGATTGCTCCTGGTGCTAACATTAACTACCAGACTGGTCACGCCATCTTTGAAGCGACCCACGGAACCGCACCTCAGTTCGCTGGCCAAAATAAAATGAACCCAACGTCGATCATTCTGTCAGGAGCGATGATGTTTGACTACATTGGTTGGGGTGAAGTTGCGAGTGTAATTAAAGCCGCAATTAGTGAAGCAATAAAAACTCAGCATGTAACCGAAGATTTTGCCACTATGGAATCTGCTGAAATTCTCAGTACGAGTGAGTTTGGGGAGTATGTAGCAAAGTTGATTAAATAGCTTTGCGAATAAAAAAGAAGGAGTTTGCAATTTAGCACGCAAACTTCTTCTTTTTTTATTTTCTCACCGCTGATACTTCATGGTGGTGTAACTTCTTATATTTGCCAGGCGACATTCCAACTCGCTGACCAAACGTTCTAATAAAGTTGCTATAATTACCAAAACCGCACCTTTCGCATGTGTCAGTGACGCTGGCACCTTCTCTAAGCAGCTGTTTGGCTAACTCAATTCGTTTTTCAATCACATAGGTATGAATCGATACGTGCATGTATTTTTTGAAGTACTGATCAATATAGTTAGGGTTCAAGAAAAATTGTTGGCTAAAAATGGATAGACTTAACTTTTGGTCAATGTTCTCAGAAATAAATCTGGTGAGTTCCTCCAACAGTTTGGGAATATTGTTTTCCCGGTGCTCCTGAACAGGAGTAACTTCATTAGCTAGTAGCAGCATTCTTGCTAAGATAATCCTTTCATAAATATCAGAGGCATATTCATTTTGTTCAATAATCGATGATAAATTTTCACACATGGTGGTAAATGAAGCACATTGTTGTTCGTCAAGAATCATCGTACTGACTTCTTGGTTACGAGCAGCTTCAAAACACTTGTACAGGTTAGTTTTGTCCGTTGATAAAATATCGATTAAATCTAGATCGATGTTAACGTATGCCCGTTCATAAGGACTATCATCATGGGTAACAGCACAATGCCAAATGCCATCTGGAATGATAATCAGCGATTTAGGTGGGATTTTGAATGCTTGCTTTTCAGTATAAAAACTTGCGTTTCCAGAAATTAATAAGAAAAGTTCAATATGATGGGTATGAACATGTAGTGGACTGTCGTGATGCCTACTGGTAACGTGGTTACAGAAGACATCGATTGGAATTGTTCCGTCAATTGGAAGGTTGTCAATCAATAATATCACCTATCTTTTTGCAATGTTTGGCTATAAAAATGCAAAGAATGTGCGTTGTAAAGCGCTTACAATGAGATTGTACAAAAAATTAAGTTGAAAGTAAACAGCAACTAGCTAGTGCAATTATTTCGGAATACCCGTTTTCGCGGGAATTGTTTACTATCGGCTTAAAGTTTCTCCCCCGTTTCAACGGCTCGTCTTAAAGTTTTTTGCACAAAATTTTTTACACATTAATGAAAGCGAATTCAAAATTCGCCGGTAATTAGGAGGATATTATGGATATGCAAAACAAGAAGGTTCATGATGGCTGGGATGAATATGCCAACAAGGGAATCTACCAAGCTAAAGGAAAAGTTGGCTTAGGCAGATCAGTTGGATTTGGCGTTTTCTCATTCTTCAGTATTTCGATGCAAGGATTAGTTGGTGCTTGGTTGCTGTTCTTCTACACAACATTCTGTGGATTGTCAGCTGGTCAAGGGGCTACGATTTTCTTAGTTGGTCGTGTGGCTGATGGAATTGCCTCTCTAGTAATGGGAAACATTTCAGATAATGTTTACAAGTACAAGCTAGGCCGTAAATTTGGTCGTCGTCACTTGTTTATTTTGGCTGCCGCACCTTCAGTGTTGTTTGCCATTACAATGTGGATTGCCGGAATGAGCTTCTGGTACTACTTGGTAACATACGTTATCACTACTGTCTTGATGTCAGTTCTGCAAATTCCTTGGGAAACTTTACCAAACGAAATGACCAAGGATTACAACCAACGGACAACAATGTCTACTGCCCGGATGGTTATTGCTGGGTTAGGTAACATGTTGGCACAATTCGTTCCTGCTCAATTGTTCAACTACTTCCCAAAGACTTCACCAACTCCATATTTAATTATGCAAGCTGGTTTCTCAATCGTTACGTTCTTCTTGATCTTCATTACATACAAGACCACGTGGGAACACTTTATCACTAAGGATGAAGCTAAGAAGCTTGAAGCAGAAGCCTTACGTGCAAATAACGGTAAAAAACCTAACTTGAAGTCAGAAGTTAAGAACTACTTCTCGACATTCAAGATTAAGAGTTTCAGAATTCACATGGGTATTTATTTAAGCTCATACTTTGCAACTATTCTTTGGTCAACAGTATTTGTTTACTTTATTGTTTTCGTTGTTGGTAAGACAACTTCAGTTTCAGGATTCCTGCAATCATTAAGTATTGTTTCTGTACCAGTTACTTTGGCAGCTGGATACATTGTTACTAAGATTTCACCAAGATCGCTGTATACAATTGGTTACTCACTAATTTTAATTTCATGTCTTGACTGGGCCTTTGTTGCTTTAACTAAACCTGCTCACGTTATGGTATGGCTTGTTATTGGTACTTTGTTCTACGAAGTTGGTTTGTACATCTTGTACTTTGTTCCTTGGAACGTATTCCCATTCATCCCTGATGTTGATACCTTGGTTACTGGTAAAAACCGTGCCGGACTATTTGCCTCAGTTATGGTATTTATCAACCAAATCAGTCAAGGTTTAGCTTCAGTTGTTGCTGGTTACTTACTTGATTTTGCTCATTTCAAACAATCAACTACTGGTGCTGTTGCTCAACCAGGTAGTGCTATTCACATGATTACATTCATCGTTTCTGGCGGTGTTGGAATTATGATTTTGATTGCGCTTCTATTTGCAAGTCGCTTTAAGCTAAGTAAGAAGACATTCGGTGTCCTTGCTAGCGAATTAGTTAGACTTCAAAAGGGTGGTAGCATGAAGGACGTTGACCCTAAGACTAAGAAGGTCTGTGAAGACTTGACTGGTGTTGACTACGACTCAATTGATTTCTGGAAGAAGAATGATCAAGAAGGTTCTACTGTAAAATAAGCGATTTATAGGTTTAGATAGGAGACGATTTTATGGCTGAGGAAAATTTAGACTGGAAAGAAGCCTTGAAGTCTGCGGAAAGTTTTCACGCATTCATTACTGATTACTTCAAGACTCATAAAGAGTTAACTGGATCATATGAAATCCCTTCATATTATGAACATTACACCGTAACTTTGGATAGCCGCGATGGAATTGTAATTACTCTAGTTACTGGTTTAAATCAAAATGGGGTGGTTGCTTCACCACTACCCTTTAAGCAAAAAGAAAGCATGTCGATTGAAGACTTCAGAAACTTGATTCTCCACAAGAAATTTGCGGATCAAAACATGTCACTTGCTGATGTGTTCCAGGCAGTTGCTGGGGTTCCTGATTCGGATAACGACAGTGATAAATAGTGTGAAAGAATGTGAATGACGTGATCGAAAATCCATTGGTTGGGAAGACAATGTATGCCTTTGGCACTAGTATCGTTAATGGCCATCTGGCAAATGTAAGTTTTGTTGATGATATTTGCCGGGCAAACAAAATTTCTTTTAAAAAATTTTGCGTCAACGGAGCAACTTCGAGGACAACCGATCCAAACAACATTATCAAGCAAATTACGAGTACGCCCGATGATGTTCCTGATTTGATTGTATTTGACTCGATTGCTAATGACGCATATCCCGAAGTTGTTAACGATCCTAAGAAATTAGGCAAGATAAGTAACGGGTATGATGAGCAACTAGATCCTACGACATACTGTGGTGCCGTTGAAACTATCTGCAAGATGTTGGAGACTAAGTACCAAGGTGCCAAAATTTTGTACGTTGCTACGCATAAGACGCCGGCAAGAGATTTAATGGTTCAAAACGTCATGCACGACATTTCACTGAAAATTATGAGTAAATGGTCGATTATGGTTGCTGATTTGTACACGGAGGGTAATTTCAATGGCTTTCTAAAACAGTATCAGCACGACTACTCTTATGATGAAACTGATGAACAAGGTGGCAATCACTCATTTGGCGGTACGGGAACTCATCCGAACGCTGACGGGTATCGACTATTTTATGATCCCCTAATTTTGGGTAAGCTGAATTTGCTGGTTTTTCAAACGAATGATGAAACAAACTGAAGAGTAGGGGTTAGAGGAGTTAAGAATGGAAGATAAATTTTTAGTATCTAAAAGCACTGTTGTTACAACTGATTACACAAATGATGTCCTTAGAAATGCTGCCAAAATACTGATTCGCGATATCGATGCGGTTGTTTCTGCCGATGGTGACCAAAACGAAATTCAGTTGGTTATTGATGATCAGGCACCGGCTGATGAACAGTTTAAGGTTAGTCTAAATGATGCAAGCCACTTAATCGTCAGTTCTGGAACTGCTCGTGGGGTTATGTATGGAGCCCTAGCAATTTCACGAGATGCGCTCAAGGTTGATGATTTCTGGTTCTGGCTGGATAAAGAACCAGAACGAGTTCCCTACGTCACAATTAGCAATCTTGATGACATCAAATTACCTGACTTTCGGGTTAAGTACCGTGGCTGGTTTGTAAACGACGAACTTTTATTAAATGAATGGGACTACCGTGAATCCACCGACAATGTTTGGCAAATGATCTACGAAACGCTACTTCGTTGTGGGGGAAACGTTATTATCCCTGGGACGGGGCAAACAAGTCAAAATCATCAAGGTACCGCTGCTAAGATGGGATTGATTTTGACCCATCACCATGCTGAACCACTTGGCGCAGAAATGTTTTCTAGAGTTTACCCAGATCTTGATGCTTCATATTTTAAACATCCAGACCTGTTCAAAAAACTTTGGCAAGATTCAATTGATGAGCAAAAGGATTCTGATGTTATCTGGGCCCTTGGATTTAGAGGGCAGGGTGACCGTCCTTTCTGGCTAGATGATGATCATGAGTACACGCTTGCTGACCGGGCTAAGGTGATTAATGATGTTATCAAGATTCAATATGACATGGTCAAAAAGGCAGTTCCAGACGCTGTCTGCACAATTAACATCTATGGTGAGTTAACTGCGCTCTACAATGCAGGGTTACTCGATATTCCAAATGATGTGATTCAAATTTGGGCAGATAATGGTTATGGACGAATGGTTTCTCGTCGTCAGGGTAACGATGATCCACGTTCTGATGTTCTAAGCGGTAGTGATCCTAAACTATCACAAGGAATTTATTACCACGTTGCGTTCCATGACTTACAAGCATCGAACTTCCTTTCAATGCTACAGATTGCTCCCCATGAAGTAGCTGATGAATTGGAAAAGGTTCATGAAGCTGGCATGGATGATTTCGTTTTGTGCAACACCGGTAATATTAAGCCGAATGTGCTATTCTTACGCTTAGTTGAGCAGACCTGGAGAAGTGATTTCAAGGTTAAGAGTAACGCTGAAATTTTGTCTGAATATGTAGAAACATACTATCAAACTAACCAAGAAAAGATTGCCGCATTGTATCAAGATTACTTTGACTGCATCTTGAACTATGGTAAGTTTGCTGACCAAAAGGCTGGCGATGAGTTTTACACCTATACTTTAAGGAAAATTGTCGCAACCTGGATTGCTCAGCGGGATAAATTGCCTGAGATGGAGTGGCTAACTGGTAATAAGAAATTTATCGGTGAACTATCCATGATTGATCAGTTGATTAGCGATCATGTTGAACCATTTGAAAAACTGGTTCATAAGATTAAGGCGCTGATTGAGGAATTACCAGATGACGATAGTAGTCGGTTATACAATGACTTGTGGTTGAGTGTGGCAGTTCATGCATATCCAATCAAAGCGTTGAAACTGACAATTGATTCATTCGATGCATTCTTCGCTGACACAGAAGATTTCTATGCAAATTCGTTCTTGCTTGCTAGCGAAGCTGCACAAACCCTTAATAAGGTGCTACTAGCGTGGCAAAACAATCCATCTAAAAAGTGGGTTCGGTTCTACGACAACGATTGCTACACCAATATTTCACTAACCATTAACGTTTTAGGAACGCTTACCAATTATGTCCGCATTATTGGTGATGGTCCAGACGAGGACCAATGGGAACGTGAATACTTGATGGATAAGAGCGACGCAAAAATCATGTTATTATCCAATACTCACAAGGCGTACGATGATCGGGAGATGGCGATTAGATTACAGGGCCGATTTGGCGGTAATCAGGCTAAATAAATAAAATGACCACATCCAGCGGATGTGGTCATTTTATTTATTACTGAGAAAGATAGTCTAAAATTCTAAACATAACTGCACGGTTCTCTTCTGGAACTTTGGTAGCTAAAATATCCTCTTTAGTTTGTTTTAGAATTGACCCTGGGATGTAGTTGAAGTCGTTAACTACCATTTCCCTCACGTTATTGGGCTTAGGCTCAAAATGGAATTGGAGCCCCACAACGTGGTGGCCCAAAACGAATCCTTGGTTTTTAACAGCGTCACTAGAAAACAGCAATTCAGCACCGTCTGGAACTTCAAACATTTCTTCGTGCCAGTGAAGTGCTTGTAAGGTCTCTGGAATTCCTGGGATGACGTGGCTTTGTAAATGCACAGGAGCCCAACCAACTTCCTTAGCAGGAGCTTTAGTGACAGGATAGCCAAGTGTCTTGCTAATTTGTTGAGCACCATAACAAGCACCAAAGATGGGGGTGTTGTTATCGAGAAGCTCTTTGATCAATTTACGTTCAGCTTTGATCCAATCAATATCATCGTTAGGGCTCATTGGTCCGCCAAGAATTACCAACATATCGGTTTCATCCGCCGTAGGTAGGTGACCGAATTGGTAGGGATGGTACGTATATACTTCATGGTTGTGAACTTCAGCCCAGTCAAGGATTGATCCCGGACCTTCATTTGGGGTGTGCTGTAAAACATTAATGCGCATAATCGTTCCTTTCACATCAACGGCAATGTTTTACTTAGGTATCGCCTGCAATTACCTATTATTGGAGGTAAGTATAGCACAAAAAACTACTGAATCGTATTTTTCATCATATCTCCCAACACCTTCACGATTCCCGTCACAGCAAACGGAATTGCCACCAATAAAATTCCAAATAGCATTAAGCCTGGTGCGTCATCTGCTTGCGCAGCAACGTAGAAGAATGGAAGTACCAAAATGCTTGAGAGGCTGAGAATTAGCAGCGATTTGGTTGACTTACGAAAATGAATTAGAGATGCCGCTGTGATTTGGTCATGGTTGACGGTGTATTCCTGATAAAATCTATTAAATTGAATTAGGACGTAGATTACGTTGATCAACACTATGTATGCAGCAATCATCATCAACCAAACAACGTATGGATGTTGTAACTTTCCAGCAGTTGCGACTTACGTGGTTACAAGCGCCGCAACTAGCACGAAGAATGCTCCTAAAAACAGTAACGTGATATTTTTGATTGCAGTAGTGATTCTCATAATTAGTTTCCTCCCCAGAAAAAAACATGGTTGTATTTCCTTAATGTTAGTTTAAGTAGCCACTAACAGACAGGAATTCAGCCATGTTTTGCTTTAATTTAATATTTTGATTTACTGAAACATCTTTTTTGTTGCTCGTGCGAGAACCTTTGGATCCTTGTCGAACCGAGGATTCTTGACTAACTTATCCATTGGGACGCCCGCAAAATGGAATGCAGCAATCTCTCCGGAACGAACTGCACTTTGTTCAGTGAAGACCATTTGGTATGGTTGCTCGACAAATTCACCAGTGAAGGCAAGGTTGGTTGAATGTTCTGGGATCACCTCTGGACGATCAGATTTGGCTCTGTTATTGAAGAGGGCGGATGCGTAAGGCATGTAAACGGGGATGTTGTTAATCACGCTGTCCATGATTTCTGATTCTTTATCTTTAATGTTACCAGGACCAGGGTCGACTTTAGATAGTTGGCCGATCAGTTCCTGAAGCATTTCCTTACCTGTCATTTTGATGTACTGCTTTTCGACAAATTCACCAGTCCGACGTGGGTAGAGGAAGTAGCCCCAAATAACTGACTCGTTAGGTTTTTGATCAGTAAAGTGTGGTTGATGATGGACCACGATGGACATGTTGACATCTTCTTGTCCTAAAGGCGTGATTGGGGTAGTTGATAGAAATGAGTTCAGGGCATTTCCCGGAACTTGGGTAGTGATTCTAGTGATTTCGTTCAGTAGTAAATGATTTTTGGTGGTGAGGGTAAAACTGACCCATTCGCTAGCATTGCGATCATTGAAGAATTTGTCTGGATTACCTAGGTTGTAAAAACGTTCAGTTGCCTTTTTCCAAAGACTTGATGCAGCACCGTAATCTGGATTTTCTTCTGCTGGGGTATTGAAATCACCTAAAGTGGCGGAGTCTGTAATTGACCCGTTGGTAAAGAATACGGCGGTCTGATCATCGACCGGAACGTTTTCTTCCTCATCAGTTTCGGTATTAACCATCTTTAGTCCCGTGACTGTGATTTCATCTTGCATCTTAGTATCCTTGAATTCCCAGTCAGTCACTCTACGGTTGAGAACAAGGTTGACTCCCTGGTCCTTCAAATAATTGATCAGTGGCAGCATGATGCTTTCGTATTGATTGTAACGAGTTCGGTTGACCCCAACTAAGTGTTCGATTTGGGTAAATTCATAGATCATTTGGTGCATGTAGCGACGCAATTCCTGAGCGGAGCTTTGAGTTCTAAAGGCAAAGGTAGTTTCCCACATATACCAAAAATTGGTTTGAAACATGTGGGGACTAGATTTGAAGTAGTCAGCAATGGTAACGTTGTCTAGATCGGTTTCCTTTGAATCAGGCATTAAAACAAGCTTAGATAGTAACATCCTGTCCTTATTGTTTAGTCCAAGCTTGCCACCATCAATAATTCCGTGGCCACCTTTAAGAAGACGAGCTTTATCGTAGGTTCTGTGTTTAGCGTCAAAATCACGGGTGTCTTCTGCAGCAGTCATGCCTTCTTCGGTTGCTGATGGAACGCGTGATAACAAGTCCATCAAATCCACATAGGTTCTGTAGTTCAACATTCTCCCGCCGCGGGCAACAAACCCTGGCTGACTTCCCAAGGGATGATTTTGATTCCAATATTCATCCGCGGCAGTGCTAACTGAGGAACCGTCATTTGAGCCATGATCGTCGATTGAATAAAAGGTGATCTGACTTCCATTCCAATGTCCCTCTTGAATTAAATAAACTGCCCCGGCTAAGTTTGCTAATCCAGCACCAATCATGATTGCTTTGCTCTTTGTCATAACGATTCCCTCCAATAAATAGTTAATGTGGTAACACTGTTAATAGTTGACTATGTGATTACATCTATATTATAAAACTTTTTTAGAAAAATGGAAGCGTTTTTCTCGATTTTTAAAAACAAAGTAGAACCATTGCTATAACTTAACATGTAATGGTAGTGTAATTAGGCAGGCGCGTAAAGCCACTGTTACATTGCATTATTA